>JBAZVL010000002.1:0-416894 GCA_041660905.1 Gallionella sp. | reverse complement strand
CCCCACGGTTTTGGACCCCACGGTTTTGGACCCCACGGTTTTGGACCCCACGGTTTTGGACCCCACGGTTTTGGACCCCACGGTTTTGGACCCCACGGTTTTGGACCCCACGGTTTTGTGACCCCACAGTCTGTTCCGCGCCAGTCAATTTGTATTTTAATTGTTTCATTTTTAGGAGAGACTATGCGACTGATCCTCGCTCCGATGGAGGGTGTCGCTGACCACAGCCTGCGCGACATCTTGACGCGTATGGGCGGCATCGACTTTTGCGTCGCGGAATTCGTGCGCATCACCAATCATCTGCTCACCGAAAAAATGCTGCTGCGCACAGTTCCGGAACTGGCGCACGGCGGCTGTACTCGCAACGGTGTGCCGGTTCGTGTGCAATTGCTGGGGAGCGATCCGGTATGTCTGGCGGAGAATGCCGCATTTGTCGCGTATCTGGGCGCGCCCGGCATCGACCTTAATTTCGGTTGCCCTGCGCCCACGGTGAATCGTCACGGCGGCGGTGCGGTATTGCTAGCGTTTCCTGAGCAAATCCACGCCATCGTATCGGCTACCCGTCGCGCGGTGCCTCTGCATATCCCGGTGACCGCTAAGATGCGCTTAGGAGTTTCTGACACTTCGTTAGCGCTCGACTGTGCCCGTGCCATAGAATCTGGCGGTGCCAGTGAAATCACCGTGCATGCGCGCACCAAGTCGGATGCTTATCGGCCCCCCGCGCGCTGGGAGTGGTTAGCCCAGATTCGCGAAGCGGTGAAACTGCCGGTGGTGGCCAACGGTGAGGTGTGGACACCGCAGGATTATGAGGAGATACGCCGTATCAGCGGTTGCGCGGATGTCATGATAGGGCGCGGCGTGATCATCCGGCCTGATCTGATGCGCCGCATCAAGACCGGGGAAGAGGCGATGAACTGGCTGGAACTGCTGCCCTGGGTTATCGATTTTTACGAGCAATTGTGCGCCAGAATGGAGCCTAAACATGCACCGGGGCGGCTCAAACAATGGCTGGGCATGATGCGTGTCGCTTATCCCGAGGCGGAAACACTGCATCGCACACTGCGCGCTGAACGCGATCCGGTTATCGTCGGCGAAGTGCTGTCGGCAGATCTTTAATTCGGCGGCTTACTCTTCGTAGGCGCGCAGCCTGGCGATATCATAGATACATACGTCCTTCCCGTTTACTTCGATCAATCCCTTCTCCGATAGCAGATGCAGGATGCGGGAGAAAGTCTCCGGCGTAATGTTAAGGTTGGAGGCGATCACATTTTTGTTGGCCGATAAGCCTATTTGAAGATTCTGTCCTGACTCGATGTCTTCGAGTGACTGTAGCAGATATCCGATGACGCGCTGTGTCGAAGAGCGCAGCGAAAAGGATTCAACATAATGAATCAGGCGGTGTAAGCGGAAGGACAGGCCAGCCAGCATTTTTCGACAGAACACCGGATCGCTGTCAATTCCGCTAAATATCGCACCCTTATTGATATGAAGCACCAGCGTATCGGTTAGCGCTTGAGCGTATAAAGGGTATGGTTTATTCAGAAACATCAGCGCCTCGCCGAAACTCTGAGCAGGACCGAACAGCTCAAGTACTTTTTCAATGCCTTGCGGCGAAGACATCGCCAGTTTGATTTGACCGTGCACCACCACATAAAAACCGGTGGAAGGATCGCCACGCTGGAACAGTACATCGCTGCGCGCCAGTTGCACAGCACGCGTGCCCTGAGCGATCAGTTCAATTTCTTCAGGCGTCATTTCGCAAAAAAGCGGGATGTTAGCCAGAATGGCCGGTATTTTTACTGGATTTGACAAAGGTAACCCCCGATTTTTGGTAGGGAATTATAAAGCCAGCTATCAATTGCGGGGAAGTTAAGTTTTATTCACTTGCGTGACCATAACAAACTGACTGCGGACAGAACAAAAGCCAAAATTGCGGCCAGTGCCAGATAGCTGGCCCCATTAAAACCTGTTGCTATGCCTGCGAGTAGAAACAGCAGGGCGCGGATTCCGGCAGCAAAGGTTAAACGGTGACGCGCCCATGCATGCCATTCGGTCTGGCGGCCGGGTTTTAGCCATAAGGGGGGGAGCTGACCCGCCGCACCGCTGACCAGTGGAAAAAGGAATGCAAAAACATACAGATGTGCTGCGTCAGTTGAATGGATCCAGCCTGCGCCGTGCGCGCTCCCTGCGATCAGCGCAATCACAAACCCGCTCAGTGCTGAGGCAAGCAAGGGGGCGGCTCCGTGCAGGCAAAAAATATGGCTGCGAAAATGGCTTATCCAAGTGCGCAGTAGCTGTGCCAATGGAATCAGCCATAACACGAGTCCCGGCCAGCACAGCGGCGGCCACCAGGCCGCGCCCAGCGAGATCAGCACCGTGCCGGTCAATGCGTATGGCAAGTGCTTACGCAATCGGTTTGCGATTTGCGGATCGGGAAGCCCGGCTGCGGTAGGTAGCAAGACTTGCAGGGTGCCGATCGCCGTTAAACCGATAAAACCGAATAGATTCAGGTGCAGGTGTAAACGTTTTAAGGCCAGATATTGCACTGGCCACAGCGACATGGACAGCACAGCCAGCAAGCTGATGGTTAAACAGAACAGCGCCGCAAGATACCAGCGTACACCCGGGTGCGCTCCGCCTAATGCCGCACGGCTACGTTGAATTTGCCAGAGGCCCAGAACGAGGCAGGCGATGAGTGCGAGCAGGGCGGCGATGTTGCGCCAGATTTCCGGCAGGCTGAAGATGAAAAAGGCCGAGATCAGCGCGCCGCCCATCCAGGCCAGCGCGGGTAATCTCGCAACTTGGCGTTCTGCCGCGCGTGAACGCGTCAATACCGGAACGAAATGCAACATTGCCCCCATGATCATGGGCATCACGCCTAGCGCAAAAGCCAGATGGACATGCGCTGCAGGGTGCAGCTGACCCGATAGCAGCCATGTGCCTGCCATGGACAGCATGGCCGTCATTACCAGTAAAATCATCATTCGTTGTAAACCCTTGCGATGATAGCGCAGACATGATGTAGCGCACTACACTTCCTGCGGGTTGTTAGGTCCTGCTCAAGCGGTTTAATGCACAGCACGCGGAATAAAGCGTCAATGATTTGCTACCTCTTCGAAGACTTTTAAAAAGTCATCGCCATAGCGTGTCAACTTGCCCTGACCGACCCCGCTGATGCGGCCCATTTCGGTCAGACTGCCGGGGCGCTGCTCGTGCATTTCCAGCAGGGTGCTGTCGTGGAAAATGACATAGGGCGGCACTCCCTGTTCGCGGGCCAGCGCCATGCGTTTTGCCTTGAGCGCCAGCCATAATCTGTCCTCATTGGCACCTGAAAACGGCTCGCGCGATTTGCCTTCTCGTGTTTCGCGGGCGCGCTTAACCGGTTCCGCATCGCGGCGCAAGGATACCTTTTGCTCCCCTTTGAGCACAGGTCTGGCCGACTCGGTCAGTCGCAAGCCGCCATAGGCTTCCATATCCGCCTCTAAAAATCCACCCGCGACCAGTTGCCGGAAGATGCTGCTCCATTGCTGTGCGGTGTGTTCCAGTCCTATGCCAAAGGTGGAGAGTTGCTGGTGGCCGAATTTGGCGGTGCGCTCAGTTTGTTTGCCCAGCAGCACATCGACCAGATGACCCACACCGAAGCGTTGCCCGGTGCGATAAACGCAGGACAAGGCCATCTGCGCCTCGCGTGAGGCGTCCCAGCTCTGCACCGGGGTCAGGCAGTTGTCGCATTCATTGCAGTTGCCCGGATGCACTTCGCCAAAGTAGCGCAGGATGGTCTGATGGCGGCACTCGGTCGATTCGCAAAAGCCCAGCAAGGCGTCCAATTTTTGTAATTCCACCCGTTTGCGCTCTTCGGGCGCTTCGCCCTGCATCAGCATCTGACGCATCGAGACCACGTCGCCTAAGCCATAGGCCATCCAGGCGTCGGCGGGCAGTCCGTCACGGCCGGCGCGCCCCGTCTCCTGATAGTAACCTTCCATGCTTTTGGGTAAATCGATATGCGCGACGAAGCGCACGTTGGGTTTGTCGATGCCCATGCCGAAGGCGACGGTGGCGACCATGATCACGCCTTCCTCGCGCAAAAAGCGGCTTTGATTGGCGGCGCGGGTGGCGGCATCCAGACCCGCGTGATAGGGCAGGGCATCCCAGCCTTGCGCCCGCAACTTTTCGGCGGTTTCATCGACGCGTTTACGCGACAGGCAATAGACGATGCCTGCATCCTGCGGGTGCTCCTTGCGGATAAAGTCTTGTAGCTGGTTGATTGCACTGGATTTTATGGTGATGCGGTAGCGTATGTTCGGGCGATCGAAGCTGGAGACGAACTGGCGCGCCTGTTCCAGCGACAGCCGTTCGACGATTTCGCGCCGGGTCGGGGCATCTGCCGTGGCGGTGAGCGCGATGCGCGGGACGGTGGGAAAGCGTTCGCGCAAGATAGTCAGTTCGCGATATTCCGGACGGAAGTCGTGTCCCCATTGAGAGACGCAATGCGCCTCGTCGATGGCGAACAGCGCCAGACCCGTTTTA
This sequence comes from Gallionella sp., assembly GCA_041660905.1. Classification (GTDB taxonomy): domain Bacteria; phylum Pseudomonadota; class Gammaproteobacteria; order Burkholderiales; family Gallionellaceae; genus Gallionella. The sequence continues at coordinate 412,367 of JBAZVL010000002.1, read as the reverse complement.
GATTGCACTTGTTCGAGCAATCCTAAAAAATTGCTGTTCATCAGGCGTTCAGGTGCTACGTAGAGCAAATCGAGTTCACCGCGCAGCAATTGACCTTGTACTTCGCGCGCGTTTTCTGCCGTTAAACTGGAGTTGAGGTAGGCGGCATTCACCCCCAGCTGGCGCAGTGCGTCGACCTGATCCTGCATCAGCGCAATCAGCGGCGAAATGACGATGCCCGCGCCTGCACGTATTAGTGCAGGTATCTGATAACAAAGCGATTTTCCGCCTCCTGTTGGCATTAGTACCAGCGCGTCACCGCCACTGGCAATTTGTTCGACGATGGCCTGTTGTTCACCGCGAAAACTGGCGTAGCCGAAAACATTGTGGAGGATTTGTTGAGCGGGTGAGGTCATGATTACTTTAAAATGCGGTGTTGGCGAATTGCTCAACGTAAAAAATGATAACATCCAATGCGGTATTCAGCGCTTAACAAGGAAAGATATTGAAGCATACCTCGGAAAATTTACTCGAAGTCAGCGATCTGCATTTTGCCTATGGCAAAACGAAGGTGCTCAAAGGCATTAATCTCAATATACCTCATGGCAAAGTAGTGGCGATACTCGGGGTGAGCGGGTGTGGCAAGAGCACATTGCTGCATCATTTCGGCGGGCAGTTGAAACCGGATCGCGGCAGCGTGACTTTTCAGGGGCAGGTGATACACGAATTAAATACCGAGGCGCTGTACGCCGTGCGTCGCCAAATGGGCATGATGTTCCAGGTCAGCGGGCTGTTCAGCGATCTGTCGGTGTATGACAATCTGGCCTTCCCGATGCGTGAACACACGGATCTGTCTGAAGAAATGATACGCGATCTGGTGTTGATGAAGTTGCAGGCGATCGGTTTGCGCGGCGCTCATGCGCTGATGCCCAAGGATTTGTCCGGTGGTATGGAGCGGCGTGTGGCGCTGGCCCGGGCGATTGCGATCGATCCGACCTTGATTATCTACGACGAGCCATTTGCGGGGCTTGATCCTATTTCTTTGAATATTATAGCTAATTTAATAAGAAAGCTGAACGATGCGCTGGGCGTGACATCGGTAGTGGTCACTTACGATATGTCGGAGTCGCTTAAAATCGCCGATTATGTCTATTTTATTCACGACGGTGTGGTTGTCGCGGAAGGTGAGTCATCAGACATGCTGGCGTCAAAAGATCCCTTTGTACATCAGTTTATTCATGCTGAACCGGATGGACCGGTGGCTTTTCAGTATCCGTGCAGGCCTTATGCGGATGATTTGTAATTGATTATGAACCAGTTTGTTGCCTGCAAGCGAGGTGATTATGCCTGACGGCAGTTCCACTGCTGGGCAGGTTGCCGATGTCTCCGATATGGCTGCCGAAGGAGCAGGTAGCCCGCCCGTAACGCCAAATCCGCAGCAGGAGGGTGTTGTGCGGCATGACCATATTCCCGGACAGCTTCATCCGCACGTCAAGTGGCACACGGATGTACTGGTCGATGGGCACGATGTGTATCGGGGCTATGTCAGAGATGTTTCGCTCAAAGGCGCGGAGTTGTTTTTGTCTCACAATTTGCAACACAGTCAGTTCGTCAAGTTGCATATTCATGTGCCGCCGCTGCAGGATTCCATTCTACCCAGAATATTGGAGATGACCGCGAGGGTTTTGTCCCCCGTTTATGACAGTCGGGCAGAGTATTTTCGTTCTTCCATCGTTTTTCTGCAGTTTACCTTCGAGTCCGATAAAACCTATCTGCGTACCCGCGTTGAATAATAGCGATATCGTTTGAAATATTTTTTCCGTTGATCATAATTTCGTAAGGTTTTTGTAAGCTTAATATTGTATATTTGCCGCCGTCAGGATGTATCAATGAGGGGATGAGTTGACATGAACCTGTTCTACCGCATCACGCTGAACCGGGCTACTGCTTGGTTTGTTTTAGCCTTGTCGTTGCTGATGACAGGGTTAGCTGCGCGCGGTGCATATCATTTGGTTTATCAGCGTGCGTACGACCGGTTTATTTTTCGGACCGATGCAATCAAGAGCGCCTTGATCGATAGGATGGATAATTATCAGATGCTGCTGCGCGGTGGGGGCGGTTTATTCAAGGCATCTGCATCGGTCGATCGCAAGGAGTGGCATGAGTACACGCAGAATCTGGATATTCACCGTGTCTATCCGGGCGTACAGGGTTTTGGTTACTCGAGGGTGATTCCAGCGGATGAACTGTCCCGGCACGAGGCGCAGTTGCGTGCCGAGGTGGGGGCTGATTATCGCGTCAGGCCGGAGGGAGTGCGCCCGGTTTACACTTCGATTGTTTATCTTGAGCCACAGGACTGGCGCAACCGGCGCGCGATCGGTTACGACATGTTTTCCGAGGCTGTGCGTAAAGCTGCGATGGAGCAGGCGCGCGACAGCGGTAATATAGCGATGTCCGGTATCGTCAAGCTGGTTCAGGAAACCGACAAAGAGGTGCAGAAGGGTTTTTTGATGTATCAGCCGGTTTACCGCAACGGATGGCCGACTGAGACGGTAGCGCAGCGCCGAGTTGCTCTGGAGGGCTATGTTTACAGTCCGTTTCGGGTGACAGATCTGATGCGTGGCATACTTGGGGATAGTAATACTCAGGTTGATTTTCATCTGTTTGATGGGAGTGAGCCGAATGCAAGCAGTCAGTTTTACGCGCATCTGCAATCTGATCAACCCGCTTATGCCGCGCGTGAAGCGCTGTTTGAGCGCACCTTACAACTAGATATTGCCGGCCGTGTTTGGATGCTGTATTTGCATACTCAGCCGGATTATGTCCCGGTAGCAGAGTCGAGAATCCCTTACATCATTGCAATCAGCGGCTTGTTGGTTTCGCTGCTGTTGTTTTTATATACCAGGTCTATCTTTACCCGCCAGCAAAAGGCAAATAGCCTGGCGGTTCAGATGACCGCCGAGTTGCGCGACAGCGAACAGCGCAATCGCACCCTGGTTGAATTCGCGCCTGATGCCATTATTGTCATCGACGAACACGGTCTGATACAGGACTGTAATCCGGCCGCTGAACATTTTTTTGGCTATACGGTCAAGGAGTTGATTGGGAAGAATGTAAATATGCTGATGCCGAATCCGCATCGGGATGCTCATGATGGTTATCTGGCGCGTTATTTGGGCGGTGGCGATCCGCGTATTATCGGCATCGGTCGCGATGTGGAGGCGCAGCGCAAGGACGGTAGTATGGTTATCATTCACTTGCGCGTCGGGGAACAGGTGCTGGAGGACGGCAGTCGGCGCTTTATCGGGTTTATTCGCGATCTGTCCGAACGGCTGCGCGCCGAAGCAGATGCACGTGAACGCCGCGCCTTGTTTCACAGCGTCATCGAAACTTCGGCGGATGGTTTCTGGATCACCGACATGAACGGGCGTTTTCTCGAGGTGAACGACGCCTATTGCAAATTATCCGGATACAGTCGCGAAGAGATGCTCAGTATGCGCATCAGTGACGTCGAAGACGTAGAAAATAGCGATGAAACGGCGATTCATATCGCGAATGTGATGCGTTGCGGCAGCGATCTGTTTGAAACCCGGCATAAAACAAAGGCCGGATTGGTGTGGCCGGTGGAGGTCAGTGCGACGCATACCGATGAGTCGGAAGACCGGTTGATTGTTTTTTGTCGCGATATCAGCGAGCGTAAACGTAGTGAAGCTGAACTGGAAGAACACCGGCGTCACCTTGAGGACATGGTGGCGGCACGCACGCTCGAACTACAGGAAGCCGAGCAGCAAATCCGGTTGATTCTGGATTCAAGCGCGGATGGCCTTTTTGGTGTCGATTTAGAGGGGCGTTTTTCCTTCGTCAATCTCGCAGCCTGCCGGATGCTGGGCTACACACAGGATGAACTGGTCGGGCGAGCGGTGCACGCCACAATCCATCACAGTCATCCGGACGGGAGTGATTTCCCTGAGGCGGATTGTATGATGGACAGGGAAATACGCACGGGGCACGCACTGCGAGTCGATCACGATACCTACTGGCGCGCCAACGGAAAACGGCTCGATGTGACGGTGGCAAGTCAATCGATGTCGCGCGATGGTCAAACTATAGGTTCTGTGGTGAACTTCAGCGATATCGGTGAACGTCTGGCGGCGGAAAAAGCGTTGCGACGCCAGGCCGAAGAGCTGCGAGTTCAGTACGAGTCGCTGGAAAAATTTAACCTTGTCATGGTGGGGCGTGAAATGGACATGATCAGGATGAAGCAACAAATCAATCTGCTGTCTGTGCAGCTGGGGCAGGCGATGCCCTACGACTTATCCTTTGTCGAACAGCATGGCGGGTTGTTATGACACGTCGTCAACTGATTTATGCCGTGCTCATCCCGCTGCTCGCACTGGTTGTGCAGTGGCTGCTCTGGCCCTACCTGACCCCCTATGTCTGGTTTGTATTTTTCCCGGCGGTGTTTATCAGTGCACGCTTGTCCGGTGTGCGGGGTGGTTTGCTCAGCACAATATTGAGCGTGCTGCTGGTCTGGTATTTCTTTATGACGCCCCAGTTTGCCTGGGTGAAAAATAACACGGCATATTTGTATTCGGTCGGTTTGTTTTTACTGATGGGTTACCTGTTCAGCACCTTTCAGGCGCGTCTTGCGCGGGCTGTGTCGCAAGCAGAGGAAGCCGCGCAGCAGGCGCTGGAGGCTGAACGTCAGATAGTAGAGCTGACTGAGCAGGCGCGATTGCGCGATGTCGAGTTACTTGCCGATGCGCAGCAGCGCCAGGAATCGCTGTACCACACCACGCTCAATGCGTTGCTCGAATCTGTCATAGTGTTTTCACCGCAAGGGGAGGTGATGGCCTGCAATCGGGCGGCAAAGCAGTTTTTTGGTCTGAGCTTGAGCGAAATGCAGTCCAGATTGAGACCGTCAGAAGTGCACTTGCTGCGCGCGGACGGCACGGATTGTCCGATCGAAGAATTGCCGGTCACCCGCACTATTGCGACCGGTATCGCATGTCGCGACGTGACGCTAGCTTATGTTGCACCGGACGGTGCGGTGGTCTGGACTCAGGCCAGCAGTGAGCCGGTGAACGATCCGGTCAGCGGGCAGCTTAATGCTGTTGTGCTCTCTATTACTGATGTCAGTAAACGCAAGCGGGCCGAAGACGAGCAGACTCGGCTTAACCGTGCGTTGCGCGCCTACAGCGCGAGCGATTGGGCGCTGATTCATGCCGAGGATGAAGTCGCTTATATGACTGAAGTATGCCGGATTATTGTTGATCAGTGCGGCCACATCATGGCCTGGGTCGGTCTGGCCGAAGACGATGAGGCGAAGTCGGTTCGTCCGGTCGCTCATGCCGGATTTGAAGCGGGTTATCTGGACATGCTGCAGCTTAGCTGGAGTGACAGTGAACGGGGGCGAGGGCCGACAGGGACGGCAATCCGCACCGGGAAGGCTAAGATTTGCAACCACATGCTGACGGATCCGGTTTTTTTGCCCTGGCGGGAACAGGCGTTGCAGCGGGGTTATGCCGCCTCGATCGGGCTGCCCTTGCTGATAGACGGACGTGCCTTTGGTGCGCTGATGATCTATTCGCGGCAGCCTAGCCCTTTTGTTGAGGAAGAGGTCAAAGTACTTCAGGAGTTGGCTGATGATTTGGCTTATGGCATCAATATGTTGCGTATTCGTCGTGCGCATGCCAGCCAGGAGGTGGCCCTGCGCGGCAGCGAGGAGCGCTATCGCCTGCTGGTGGATCAGTCTGTCGACGGCATCTTTGTAGCGGATGCTCAGGGTAATTACATCGATGTCAACATTTCCGGTGCGCAGATGTTGGGTTACAGCCGTGAGGAGCTGCTCAAGCACTCCATTGCCGATGTCATTCTGCCTTCTGAAATTGAACGCATCGGTGTGGAAGTGGCCCGTTTCGCCGGCGGTGATGTCGTGGTCAGTGAGTGGCATTTTCTTCGTAAAGACGGCTCTGTTTTTCTGGGTGAAGTGTCGGGCAGGCAAATGCCGGATGGCAGTTTGCAGGGTGTTTTACGCGATGTGACGGTGCGCCGCCTGCATGAGACTCAGTTGCGTGAAGCGCAGCTGGCGGCGCTGAACCTGGCGCAAGACGCGGTCGCCGCGCGCGCCAAGGCGGAACAGGCTAACGAATATTTGGAACTCGAAATCACACAGCGTATGCAGATGCTGCAAGAGCTGGATCGCGCGTTTATCGCTGCCGATGCGGCCAACCGGGCCAAGAGCGACTTTTTGGCCAATATGAGCCATGAAATCCGTACGCCGATGAATGCGATCATGGGCTTGACCCAGTTGACACTGGATGGTGAGCTCACCGTCAAACAACGCAGTCATCTGGGTAAGGTGCAAACCGCGTCGCGTGCGTTGTTATCGATACTCGATGATATTCTGGACTACTCGAAGATTGAAGCGGGCAGGATGGAGCTGGAACGGGTGGGTTTCAGGGTGGAAGACGTGGTGCGTACGGCGGGTGACCTGTTTTCGGCGAACCTCGCTGGAAAAAACTTAGAGTTATTTTTGGAGTTGGATTGCAGTTTGCGCAATGAGCTGCTCGGAGATCCGCTACGACTGGGTCAGGTGCTCAATAATTTGCTCAGCAATGCCATTAAATTTACAGGTGCTGGTGAAATTCATATTAAGGTAGAACAGCTGGCTCAGGACGAACAAGGGGTGTGGCTACGTTTTTCCGTGCGCGACACAGGTATCGGGATGGATGATGAGCAAATCGGCAATTTATTCGGCGCCTTTAGTCAGGCAGATACCTCGATTACCAGAAAATATGGAGGTACCGGATTGGGACTGGCGATATCAAAGCGACTGGTTGAGATGATGGGCGGCGAATTTTCCTTGTCCAGCGTCCCTGGACAGGGCAGCACTTTCGCCTTTACGGCCAGATTTGGTGCGGGGCATGCGGTACATCTGCAACCGGAGTTACGCGGCATGCGTGTGCTGATCGTGGATGATCAGGCTACCGCTTCGTCGATCTTGAAAAACTATTTGACGGCCTGGCGGTTTGACGTGACATTAGTCCTGTCGGCTGAAGCAGCATGGGATAGTATGGAGGAGGCACAGTTGCGCGGCCATCCCTTTGAACTGTTAATTTCAGACCGGAAAATGCCCGGTATGGGCGGGATGGAGTTATTGCACCGTATGGAGGCCGCAGGCGGCCATCGCATTCCGTTGATCCTCATGGTTGGCGCGCATCATCAGGAACCGCTGTTGCATGAGACCGGCGTAGTGCTGTTGGTTAAACCGGTGACTCCATCGGATTTGTTCGATGCGCTGATGCATATCCAGAATCCTGACAAGGTCATGTCAGCGCCTTTGCAGGATCAGCAGCTCGATTTGTATCATTTGGCTGAATCGATACGCGGTGCGCATGTTTTGCTTGCGGAGGATAATGAAATAAATCAAGAGGTGGCATCTGAATTTTTACGCAATGCTGGTCTGCGGATAACGCTGGCCAATGACGGTGCCGAAGCGGTCGAACAGGTGAAAAATACCCGTTTTGATGCGGTGCTGATGGATTTGCAAATGCCGGTGATGGATGGCTTTACCGCAGCTCATTTGATTCGCTCCATGCCGGAGGGGAAAGATATCCCGATTATCGCGTTGAGTGCCGCCGTGATGATGCACGACAAGCAGGCCAGTGAGCAGGCGGGTATGAACGATCATATCGCCAAGCCTTTTGATCCTGTGCAGTTGATCAAGACCTTGTTGAAATGGATTAAGCCGCAGAGCGGTCCGTCAGCGGATAGGCCGGTTGTCGTAGAGAGTGTGTGTACGGATATTCCCGGATTCGATTTGCCGACGGCGCTGTCGCGACTCGGTGGAAATTGGGCGATGCTCTCCAGGTTATTGTTGAAATTCGCGGAGGAACAGGCCGGCTGTGCTGCCAAGGTGAATGAATTGTTGATTGAAAAACAAGGGGATAAAGCGGTAGGTTTGCTGCATCGATTCAGGGGGAGTGCTTCTACTCTCGGCGCAGTTCGACTGGCAGAGGTGGCGCAACGGTTTGAAAATGAGATCAAATCGGGATCGACTCTGGCGACGCAGACGTTATTCGAGCAGACGTTGTTTGAGGCGGTGCAATTGATTAATCAGCATATTGCCGCAGCAAATGCGCTGCCTGTGCCGCCACGCTGCGATAAGGCACGCGTCGAATCTGATCTGTCTACCTTGGCCGCTTGTTTGAATAACAATGAATTGCTACCGGAAGCGCAAATTGCCGGACTGCTCTCGGCGCTTTCGGCCTGTGTTCCTGCGCAGCTGCTTGCCGAGTTGGATCGGCATATTCAGAACTTTGATTTCGATGCCGGCAGCGGAACATTGGCAAGGATAGTCGCGTTCTGGAAAGAAAAATCCTTGTAGGATTGCACCAATCAAACGTCGGGCGGCAATGAACCGTCGACGTAAATTTTTATGGAGAATAGGGCATGGGTAACTTTGAAACACCGATTTCCCGTACGCTGTTGCTGGTGGATGACGAACCGTCGAATCTGCATGTGTTGAAGGAAATCCTACAGGATAGCTATCATTTGCTGTTTGCCAGAGATGGTCAAAAGGCGCTCGAGATTGCGCGTGAACAGCATCCTGATTTGATCCTGCTCGATGTGATGATGCCTGAACTCTCCGGTTATGACGTGTGCGTGGCGCTTAAAAGGGAGCCGAAAACGGCGAAAATCCCAGTCATTTTTGTCTCGGCCCTGTCAGATACGGGCGATGAAACACATGGCTTTGCAGTCGGCGCTGTCGATTACATCAGTAAACCGGTCAATACGGCCATCGTAAAAGCTAGGGTTGCGGCGCATTTGTCCCTGGTGAGTATTGATGAGTTGCAACAGACCCAACTGGAAATCATTCATCGTCTGGGGCGCGCCGCCGAGTACAAGGACAATGAAACCGGTTTGCATGTAATACGCATGAGCCATTATTCACGACTGCTGGCGCTGGCGGCAGGATTTACCGTGCAGGCGGCGGATAAGCTGTTTCAGGCAGCCCCCATGCACGATGTCGGAAAAATCGGTATTCCCGATCACATCATGCTCAAACCGGGTCCGCTGGATGAAGCAGAATGGAAGGTGATGCGCCGTCATCCTGAGATCGGTGCAGAAATTATCGGCGAGCATGATTCGCCATTGCTCAAGTCCGCCTTGACGATTTCACTCACCCATCATGAAAAATGGGATGGCAGCGGCTACCCCAAACAACTGCGCGGTGAGGAAATTCCTCTGATAGGCAGGATAGTGGCGGTGGTGGATGTGTTCGATGCGCTCACCACGGAACGGCCGTACAAAAAAGCCTGGACAGTGGAAGATGCGCTGGCATTGATACAGCGGGAGTCTGGCAAGCACTTCGATCCAAATCTGGTGAACTTGTTTATGAGCATCTTGCCCGCTGTGCTGGAGGTGAAGCAGCGTTGGTCAGAACAAGGTTAGTCTAACTATGAACGGGCAAATTTAGTGATTCAATCGCAGAAAATTTTGAAAGGCTGAATATGGATGAAAATGATTTTGAGTTGAATAAGGATCGGGTGCTGGTGGTCGATGACGATGCGATCATCTGCGAGGTACTGGAGCAGGCGTTAGGTGAGCGCTTCGAAGTCAAGTCAGTCAATTCCGGTGAAGCCTGTTTGCAGGTGATCGATGAGTTTCAGCCTAAACTGGTCATCCTGGACATTGAAATGGACGGCATTGATGGGTATGAAACCTGCCGGATGCTGCGTGAGTCAGGGAATACCGTCCCGGTCATCTTTCAATCATCCCGTGACAGTTTGTCCGAACGTCTGGAGGCATTCGACTCGGGCGGGGATGATTTTCTGACTAAACCGATCGATTGTCAGATTGTGCTGCGTAAGACCGAAATGGCCATCAAGGCGCGTGCCGAGCGGGATCGCATCGCCGGCGAGAAGGAGGGGTTCGAGCAGATGGCGATGGCCTTCCTGGATAGCATGGGCGATTCAGGCGTGCTGCAAAACTATACCAGAGCCAATTTTAATTGCCCCGATTATGTCACCCTGCTGGAAAACACCATGCAGGCTACCCGGCATTTAGGGTTGGAATGTCATATTCAATTGAGATTTTCGGGTGGCCCGTTGTCCGTGACACCTGCCGGCCGCGCTAATGCGCTGGAGGAGTCGGTGATCTCTAAGGTATCCGATATGGGGCGGCTGTTTCAATTCAAGAAGCGACTGGTGACCAATTTTGAGCATATCACCATCATTATCATGAATATGTCGGATAACGCTGAGGTGGCAGGGCGCATTCGGGATAATATTGCGATTCTGGCCGAGATCGCCGATGAATTTGTCAAAGGGATTACCTTGCGACGCGATTCGGCGGCCAATATTGAGTTGATACGCCAGGCTAACCAAACTGCGACGGCGGCGATTAAAACCTTGCAGAAAAATTACCGCGAGCAGCAGACAGAAACGCGCATGTTGCAAAATGAGCTGATCGATGAGGTGGAAAAAAGTTATTCCTATCTCGGTTTGACGGCAGAGCAGGAAAGTTCGGTCACGGAAGTGATGAAACAGAGTTCGGATAAAATACTTCGATTGTTTGAACAAAGTGATGATTTTGAAAAGCAGTTCGCCATTATTCTCAATGCGCTGACGCCTAAAATCAGCGAATAGTCTTTTAATATATTGATTTTAAAATTTTTTATTGTGCAGGGTGGCTGGCATTTGAGTGATGACTGATCAGTTTAAAATTGCGATTATTGGCTCAGGTCCCGGTGGGATGTCGGCTGCCGCGCGTGCAGCTGAACTGGGTTTATCTCATATATTGCTCGAAGCCGCGCCGCATCTTGCCAGCACCATCCATCATTTTCAGAAGGGCAAGGCCGTGATGGCCGAGCCTTCGGTGCTGCCGCTGCGCAGTTCTATCAGTTTCGGCCCGGGTTCGCGTGAAGCGATTCTTGAGACCTGGCGCGACGAATTGGCGGCGCATCAGGTAAACCTGCGCCTTAACGCTGCCGTGGCAGCCATTGCCGGTGAGGCGGGTAATTTTCAAATTACGCTGCTGTCAGGCGAGTGTCTTGTGGCGGAGTTTGTGGTGCTGGCCATCGGGGTTCAGGGCAATATTCGAAAATTGGCCGTTCCCGGTGAGGATTTGCCCGGTGTGCAGTATCAACTGGATGACCCGGATCTGTTTAACGATGAGACCATCGTGGTGGTGGGCGGCGGAGATGCCGGGGTCGAGAACGCCCTGGCGCTGGCGCGTCAGAATCGTGTGCTTCTGGTCAATCGCCAGGATGATTTTAGCAATTGCAAGGAAGCGAATTACGAACAATTGATGGCCTCTGTAGCGCGCGGCAAAATTGAAATTCGCGTCAATACGCTGACCGAGCGGGTAGAGCCCTATAGCGGTGAGGCATTTAAGCTGTCTTATATGGCGCAAACGCCGGAAGGCCGCGAACAAATTGATTGTCATCGCATCATCGCACGTCTGGGTGCCAAGCCGCCTCGCCAGCTGGTAGAGGGGTTCGGGGTGGTTTTCCCCAATAATGAATCGACTGCGGTGCCGCAGTTGTCGGAGCAGTACGAATCGAATGTGCAGGGTTTGTACATCGTCGGTGCGCTGGCCGGTTATCCGTTGATCAAGCAGGCGATGAATCAGGGCTATGAGGTCATCGAGTACATACAAGGCAATCCGGTCGAGCCCGCTGACGAGGCGCTGCTGAAGGAAAAATTCGCCAGCGTCCCTGATATACATTCGGTCAGTGAAGGGATGGCGTTGTTAAGGGCTAATCAGCCCCTGCTGGCACCGCTCACCACCTTGCAATTGCGTGAATTTATGCTGGAGAGTGTGGTGCGGGTGCCCCGGCGCGGCGAGGTGATTTTTAATCGCAATGATTATAGCAACAGCTTCTTTTCGATTCTTGAGGGAAGGGTGGCTATTCAGACGGAAGGCGCGGGCGGCGAAGATGCGGTGTTCGCGCTGGAGCAGGGTAATTTTTTTGGAGAAATGAGCCTGCTGTCCGGTCGGCGCCGTTCGGGTACGGCGGTTGCCAGTGAGGATTGCATTCTGGTCGAGACTTCGCGCCGCTCCATGCTCAAATTGCTCTATTCCGCCGGCGGTGTGCAGCGCAAACTGGACGAAGTTTCACTCAAACGTGTCGTTCGCGGTTGTCTGGATACCCAGTTGCCCGAGCGTGAGCTGGACTATCTGGTGCAGGGGGCGCAGTCCAGACGTTATGCGGTGGGAGATGAGCTATTTCATGAAGGGGATAAAGCCGATGGCCTCTACATGATAAGGCGCGGCTCGGTGACGGTATCGCGGCAGGTCGCGGGCAAGGAGGTGGTGCTAGCTTATATTTCGGCCGGCAACTATGTCGGTGAGATGGCCTTGCTCTCCAATCAGCCGCGCTCCGCAACGGTACGCGCAGCGTCACCTACCGAGGCGGTCATGCTGACTGCGGTGCGCGTGGCCGAAGTGCTGAGCAGAAACACCGCGATGCGCCGTAAGGTGGATAGCCGTTATCTGGAGCATATGCGTGCGGGTGAATATTCGCTGTCGAGTGAATCGAGCGGGCTGATTCACTTTTTGATGGGGCAGGGGGTAGGGGAAGCGACCGATGTGCTGTTGATCGATTACGCGCGCTGCATACGCTGCAACAACTGTGAAGCGGCTTGTGCCGATGTACACGATGGCACCTCACGGTTAGATCGCGAGGCGGGAGCTACTTATGCGCAGATTCATGTGCCCACCTCCTGCCGGCACTGCGAGCATCCGCACTGTATGAAAGATTGCCCGCCAGATGCGATACATCGCACGGTGAATGGCGAGGTTTTTATCAGCGATAACTGCATAGGCTGCGGCCATTGCCAGACGAATTGTCCCTACGGGGTGATTCAGATGGCGGTCAGACAGGATTATCCTAAGCGCACGATCTGGCAGATCATACTGGGCACCAACCGGGTCAGGCTAAGCCCGGCAGGCGCGGATGAACAGGTAAAAAAGGCGGTTAAATGCGATATGTGCAAGGATATTCTTGGTGGCCCGGTTTGCGTGCGCGCGTGTCCTACCGGTGCCGCGTTGCGCGTCAGTCCTGAGTCTTTTCTGGGTTATATCAAGTAGGCCCTGGAGCGTTGAATGAATAATATGCAGGGTGCGACTCTACTCAACTACAAGAACTACCGTTATCTTAAGGTGTCTGCGGCCATCGTGCTGGTCGCCCTGATGGTGTATGTGCTGCATGACCCTGTCGGCGATCGCGCATTTGGCGGTACCTGGTTGGGATATACGCTGGGCGTCCTCGCTACTCTGATGCTGTTCGGGATGATGTGGTATGGCGTGGCCAAACGCAGCATCACCGGCACGCCTGATTGGAGCATGATCACCGACCGCGAGGGTGAGGGGCGTGATCAGGCTGAAATGAAGGCGCGTCATTTGCGCGGCAAACCCCCGGTGAATAAAGGTTTGCGTGGTAGCGGCATGCTGCAGGAGTGGCTGTCCGGCCATGTGTATCTCGGGATCTCGCTGGTGGTGCTGGCTACCTTGCACACGGGTTTTCATTTGGGCTGGAATGTTCACACGCTGGCTTATGTGTTGATGGTGCTGGTGGTCTTGAGCGGATTTTACGGATTAAGTGTGTATTTAAATTATCCGCGCCTGATTACCCTGAATATGGGGGAAGATACCCTCGATGATCTGTTGCTCAAAATAGCCGAGCTCGATGAGCTGGCCGCCGCGAGGGCGCTGGATTTGTCAGATGAGGTAAATGTGCTGGTGAGGGCATCCTGCCAGGAGACGCGGGTAGGGGGGAATTTCCTTCAGCAATTGAGCGGTAGGCAGCGAAATTGCCCGACCGCCTTTGCCACGCGCCATCTTCTTGAGTTGGGCGGGCAATACGTCAGGGACGAGCAGCGGAAAATGTTACGTGATTTGTATTCGCTCTTGATGCGTAAAGAAAAGCTGGTGCTGCGAGCGCGTACCGACATTATGCTCAAGGCGCGTCTGGAGTGCTGGTTGTATTTGCATGCGCCGCTCGGGATTGCCTTGTTCGCCGCGCTGGCAGCCCATATTGTCGCCATATATTTTTACTGGTAGCCGGAATGATTTCATGCCTTTTAATTCAGGTGACACGCAACTCGCAAAATTTGCCGATTTGCAAAGATAGCGTCATTAGCGGTGAAACGATACAGATAGGCCGTGGCGCGGCCTGCAAAATTCACCTGCAGGATCACCGTATCAGTTTGCTGCATGCAACCATACTGCGCACTGAAGAGGGTGGCTTGTATATAGACGGGGAAAATAATGTCACCCTGAAAGTAGATGGCTTTATCACGCTCAGTGCCGATCTTTTGCCGGGTACGCAGATCGAAGTGGGTCCTTATGCCTTGCTGGTCGAGCCGTCTGACGGTGTGCATGACCTGATTTTGAGACTGGAACTGGTTCATCCGCTCCCCGCCGCACTGGCTGTCCGTGTGCCGGTGAGTTTGTCCGAGTTGGGCTGGAGTAAGCGACGGTTTGGTTTCGGCATGGCAGCGATCATCCTGTTTTTGTTTATGCTGCTGCCGCTGTTGCCCTCAGCATCGAGTGCGCTGGATAAGTGGCAATCCGGCCTGCCGGTGACCTTGACCGAAGCCTGGAGTCCGGGACCCTTAGCCGGCGGGCACGCATTGTTTGCCACGAAGTGTTCCACCTGTCATCAGCGCGCTTTCAAGGCGGTGACCGATGAAGTCTGTACCGGCTGCCATACCAGGGTGTCCCGGCATCTGAACAAGGCGGATTCGGCGGCGGCTGCCTTTGCCGGAATGCGCTGTACCCACTGTCATATCGATCACAAGGGGCGTGAGCAACTGGTGTTGCATGATTCTTCCAAGTGCGTTGATTGCCACGGCAATATCAAGGATAAAAAGCCCGGTACGGCGCTGGGTAATGTGCGTGATTTTGTCTCCGCGCATCCGCCGTTTCATTTGACGGTCCCGGACATCGCCGGGAGTATTCGTTATCTTCAGGACGATCAGGCTAAGCGGGGCGAGAAGTCGGGGCTGAAATACTCTCATCAGATTCATCTGGACAAAGAGGGTGTGTCCAGCCCGCAGGGTGATACCGTGATGCAGTGTCAGGATTGTCATAAACTCGAAGAGTCGGGTAAGCACTTTGTCCCGATGACCATGGAGGCATCATGCCAGCAGTCCGGATGCCATGCGCTGGACTTCACCGACCCTGTTACCGGTCTTGCGCCGCACGGTTCCGAGCGCGCGGTGATGAACAGTCTGCGGGCATTTTATGGTAAATGGCTGGGCGCATCGGCTGATAACCGTGCCTCGTGTAAGAGTCTGTCCTTGCAGGATTGCGCCAACGAACTTGCCCGTAAGAATGCTGCTGCCACGTTGTTCAGGAAAGATCTGGAGTGCGGCGAATGCCATGAAATAACGGCAACGTCTGACCAGGAAGTGCCCTGGCGGGTGACGCCGGTGCGGATCAATCGTGACTGGCAGCCAGGCGCTACCTTTGTTCATGCCAAACACGACACCATGAAGTGTACCGATTGCCATGACAAAACGGGCTCTAAGGTCAGCGCCGATGTCGCGATGCCGACGATAGGCAAGTGCCGTGAATGCCATGCCGGCAATCATCCTGCGCAAGGTCGAGTTGCCAGCGGTTGCGATAGTTGTCATCAGTTTCACCGTTCCGCATCGGTTCCATAGTTTATTTAACTTTTTGATTTTAAATGATAAATATGAAAAAATTAAAATTGCTGCTGGTAGTGATTTTGCTGCAGGGTTGCGGGGAAAAGCCCTTGCCGCCGCAGGCGGAAAAAACGGGTACGGCGGAGGAAATTATCGTTAAATCCGCCTGTTTGGCCTGCCATCAGGATGGCAATCAGATGCAGGTGCCGACCTGGGGCGACGTGGCTAAAAAATATAAAGGCAATCAGGGTGCAGAAGATTTTCTGGCCGGCAAAATTCCTCACGGTGGAGCCGGTTCCTGGGGAACGATGGAAATGCCGCCGTTTGTCGATCTGACGAAAGCCGAAGTTCGCGTCGTCGTGCAAGGCATACTGGCTACGCCCGTCAACTAGACTTCCAGTCTGGCTCATCATCCATCGGTGTTTTTTAGGTGTTATAGTGAGCGACATTAAATTCACCCGGAGAATGAAGATGCGTATTTTGCAGATATTTTTACTCACCTTGTTGCTCAGTGGCTGCGGCTATAACACTTTTCAGACTGGCGACGAGCAAATTAAGGCGAGTTGGGCGGAAGTACTGAACCAGTACCAGCGCCGCGCCGATCTGATTCCGAATCTGGTCAATACCGTCAAAGGGTATGCCGCGCAGGAAAAGGAGGTATTGCTGGGTGTCACCGAGGCGCGTTCAAAAGTGGGGAGTATTCAGGCTACACCTGAGTTGATTAACGACCCGGAGGCCTTCGCCAAATTTCAGGCGGCACAAGGTCAACTGACCTCTGCCCTGAGCCGGTTGCTGGTGGTGACGGAAAATTATCCGCAACTGAAATCCGATCAGAACTTCCGCGATCTTCAGGCGCAATTGGAAGGCACGGAAAATCGCGTCACTGTGGCGCGCAACCGTTACATCAAGTCGGTGCAGGAATACAATGTCGCCGTGCGTTCCTTCCCCAGCAATCTGACTGCCATGCTGTTCGGCTACACCGTCAAGCCGTATTTCACGGTGGAGAATGAGAAGGAAATCTCTCATGCGCCAGCCGTTGATTTCACAGTGCCCAACACCGCGCCACCTGCAAAATGAAAATCCTGTGGGCATTCCTGTTCGGACTGATGCTGACAGGTGCCGTGCGCGCTGAGGTTGCTGTTCCACCACTCACTCAGCGCGTCACCGATCTCACTGCCACGCTGAATACCCAGCAGATTCAGACACTTGAATCCCGTCTTGCGGCATTCGAGGCGCAGAAAGGCGCGCAGATAGCCGTCCTGATCGTTCCTACTACCCAACCTGAAACCATAGAGCAATACGGCATACGCGTCGTCGAGGCTTGGAAACTGGGGCGCAAGGGGGTGGATGACGGTGCGCTGCTGTTGGTTGCCAAGGATGACCATGCGCTGCGCATTGAAGTCGGCTATGGTCTGGAAGGTGCGCTGAACGATGCCACCGCGCACCGCATTGTCGATGAGGTCATCGTTCCGCACTTCAAGCGGGGTGAATTTTATCCTGGGATGGAGGCTGGTTTGTCGTCGATGATCAAGGTCGTCGAAGGCGAACCTTTGCCCTCACCCAAGCGGGCGGAGATAAGCGGTAAACAGGATGTTGAATCGTTGTTGTTTATGGGGTTTGTCATTGCAGTGGCGCTGGGCGGTATGCTGCGCGCCTTGCTGGGTCGTTTTCCGGCCGCGCTGCTGGTGGGTGGTGTGCTGGGCGGCCTGGCCTGGCTGGTGATCGCATCCGGGGTGATCGCGTTGCTGGCCGGTGCGGGGGCTTTCGTCTTCGTGCTGCTGGGCGGTAATCGTAGTTTCGGTAGCGGAATGGGGGGCGGCTTCGGCGGCGGAGGAGGATTCGGTGGCGGGGGTGGCGGCTTTGGTGGCGGCGGCGCGTCGGGGAGATGGTGAGATGAATTTCAAACGGGTTATGAAGCATCTATCTACCGGCAGGGCGACTGTGCGGCGCATTTTTCCTCGCCAGACGTTGAACGCGATTGAACGCGTCATTCGGGATACGGAGGCGCAGTGCGATGGACAAATCCGTTTTGCGGTTGAGGCAGCTTTAGAGCTGACACCGCTGTTAGCCGGTCAAACCGCTCGGCAGCGCGCAATTGAGGTGTTTTCTCAGTTGCGTGTCTGGGATACCGAACACAACAACGGCGTTCTGATTTATCTGTTGCTGGCGGATCGGGATGTCGAGATCATCGCCGATCGCGGCATCCACCTCCGCCTGGGAGCCGCGGTCTGGGAAGCGATATGCCAGCAAATGGAAGCCGCATTTCGTGCCGGAGATTTTGAGGCGGGGGTGAAAACCGGGATCCATGCTGTAGGCGAACATCTGGCTTGCCATTTCCCTGCGC
Organism: Gallionella sp.; assembly: GCA_041660905.1. Taxonomy (GTDB): domain Bacteria; phylum Pseudomonadota; class Gammaproteobacteria; order Burkholderiales; family Gallionellaceae; genus Gallionella. Next base: position 394,385 of record JBAZVL010000002.1, on the reverse strand, counting down.
GCAACAGTAAACACAACGAAATGCCGGATACGCCGGTACTGTTATAGGGGCGGTCATGAAGGAGAATTTAGCGATGATCCCGCGCAATATATGGCTGCGCGGCCTGTTCATGTTGCTGATGGCGTTGGCGTATCAGCTGAGCGGCACCTTGCTCTTTTTTGTCACTTTAGCCCAATTTGTGTTTGTGTTGCTGACCGGCACACCCAATGCACAGCTGATTATATTTGGCCGCAGTCTGGGGAGTTATTTGCGACAGATCGTCTGTTTTCTCACCTTTGTCACGGATGAAATGCCTTTTCCCTTTAGCTCATGGCCATCCGGCGACTGAAGGTCGCCCGCAGCTGTTATCAGCCCGAAAGATAGATGACGAACGACATTTTTTACATGCAAGAGGCGCTCATGCTGGCGCTACAGGCGCAGGAAGCGGGCGAGGTGCCGGTGGGTGCGCTGGTGGTCAAGGACGGGGAGATTATCGGGCGCGGTTACAACGCCCCGATTTCGGGACACGACCCTTCCGCGCACGCCGAGATGCAGGCGCTGCGTCAGGCGGCACAATCTCTGGGCAACTATAGACTGGTCGGCTGCGATCTGTATGTGACGCTGGAGCCTTGTCTGATGTGTGCCGGTGCCATCATGCATGCGCGCCTTGCCAGATTGGTGTATGGTGCGCAGGATTACAAAACCGGTGTGTGCGGCAGCCTGCTCGATGTGTTTGCCGAAACGCGATTGAATCATCACACTAAGGTGACGGGCGGGGTGCTGGCAGATGAGTGCGGCGCGATGCTCAGCGCCTTTTTTGCGATGCGCAGGGCACAGAAGAAGCTGCTATGAAAATTAATATTAGTGTTAAAAATCAAACGCTCGAGTTATTTGATGCGGCAGGGGTAAGTCAAGCTCGTTATGCGGTATCCACGGCAGCCAACGGGGTGGGCGAACAGACGGGCAGCCATTGCACGCCGCGCGGCCATCATATCATCCGTGCCAAAATCGGCGCGAATTGCCCTGAGAATACCGTCTTCGTGCGCCGTCGTCCTACCGGCGAAATTTATAATGCGGAACTGGCGGCGGCTTTTCCCGAACGCGACTGGATACTGACCCGTATCCTCTGGCTGTCCGGATGCGAGCGGGGCTTTAATCGCTTGGGGTTAAGCGATACCATGCGGCGTTACATCTATATACACGGTACGCCCGACACCGAACCGGTCGGGCAGGCGCTGTCGCACGGCTGCATACGCATGAGGAATGCGGATCTGATCGACTTGTTCGATCGGGTGGCAGCCGGTACGGCGGTCGAAATCATCGAAGGATAACCGGGGGTGGCATGACCAATCCGTTTACAGTATGTGCGGTGAACTGGCACGATGGCGAGATGATGCTCAGAGCGGTGCGCGAGGCGGTGTTTATCCGTGAGCAGGGGATTGCGCCCGAGCTGGAGTGGGACGGGCTGGATGAGGGCTGTCGTCATGTGCTGGTGTTAAGTCTACAGGGGGCTGCGATCGGTTGCGGCAGGATGTGTTCCGACGGGCATATCGGGCGGATCGCGGTACTGCCAAAATGGCGCGGTCAGAAGGTGGGGACGGCCATCGTCGAGGCTATGCTCGACTATGCCCGCACGCACGGTTACGCTGAGGTCGACGTCGACGCGCAGACTCAGGCCGTTTCCTTCTACCACGGTTTCGATTTTATCGAGGAGGGCGCAGTGTTTATGGATGCCGGTCTGCCTCACCTCAAGATGCGTTTGAAATTACTTCCCCGTTAAATAGTCGTCCACGCTGAAATTCATCACCGCCTCCGGTTGCGAGACGGAAAAACCGGTGATCACCGCGCCCGTGGCGAAGGCTTCGGCGAAGATCAGGATGGGCGCCGGTATCAGATAGTGGTACTGGATTTCCGCCCAGGTGTAGGGTGTCTGCCACAGCAAAATCAGTGAGGTGGCGATGATCATCAGGATGGTGGCGAAGGCGGCGCTGGCAAAACCGTTGAGCAGCACGAAGATGAAAAAGTTTTTGGGCAGGTGGCGCTGGCAGACACGCAGTAGAGATTCGCTAAGCAGCATAGGGACGGCCAGCATCAGCAGGCCATTGATGCCCAGCGTGAGTAAATCCTGACCTGAATACAGCCATGAGCCGACCATGATCAGGGTGAGCACGCTCAGTGCGATCTGCCAGCCGAACATCAGCAAAAACAGTGTCGCACCGATCAGGTGGAAATTAAAGCCCGGTCTGATGCCTGCGTTGAGCTGCCAGAACACCGCTGTGGATAAAGTCAGCCCGATCAGGGCATTGAACATGATCGGGTTGTCCAGCAGTTTTTTCCAGGGGGCGCGACGCACCGCGAAGGACAGCAGCCAGGCAAACAGTGCCGAACACAGCAGCAGTGCGTTGTGACCGAACAGTTGTGCCGGCAGGTTCATGGCAGCGGATAAGGGAGCGCCTCGAAGGTCAGTTGTGCGCCCGATCCCAGATGTATGTTCTGGGTGTCGCGGATTTCGGTTTGTATCACCGCCAGTACGTCGTAACCGCCTGCAGGAGCGGGGGCGGCATTGACGATCATGCCGCAGGACTGAGCGGCCGGGTCATCGCTGTGCAGTTCGTCGCCGGGAGCGGCCTGACTGTCCAGATGGGCCAGATACATGCGGCGCTTGAGTTTGCCCAGATAGTGCATGCGCGCGACGATTTCCTGGCCCGGATAGCAGCCCTTCTTGAAATTGAGTCCGCCTGTCAGGTCGAGATTGGCCATCTGCGCGACAAACTGTTCTTGGGTCGGGGGCAGAATCACGGGCAGGCCAGCGCGGATGTTCAGCCAGTCCCAGCAAGGGCTGCCGGCGGGTGTCGCGACCTGGGCGATCGTCTGCCAGAGCGATGCGGCTTGTTCAGGGTGGGTGCTGATTTCAAAGCGCGTCTGATCGAGCCGTATCACGCTGCCTGACGGGTTTTGCGTTGTTTTCATCGTGTGTTCGGGGATGGTCAGTCCGGCCAGACTGAGTGCGCGCTGTGCGTCTATTCCTGACAAACCTAATATAATCAATTCATTGCTGATGTCGGTGATCTTGACTTTCGCCCTTAGCACATACATGCTGAGTTTTTTTCGCATCATCTCGGTGAGCGCGGCGGGCAGTTGCAGCAGATAGTCGCTGCCCTGGCTGTAAATCATGAAAGTTGCCAGCATTCTGCCTTTGGCAGAGTTGAAGCTGGTGTATTGCGATTGCGTGGCGTTCACTTCGCGTATGTCGTTGCTCAACAGGTTTTGTAAAAAACTTTGCGCGTCTTCGCCCGATACGCGCAGTGTGCCGAACTGGCCGAGGTCGCACAGCACAGTGCCATGGGCTGCGGCGGAACGTTCGGCGGCGGCATCTCCAAAATCGGATACGATACCATCGGTGAAAGAGGCGGTTTGTGCGCCAAGAAATGCTTGCCAGTCTGATTGCATGATTTTTTCCGGTTAAAGGTGAACGGGAAGTTGAGGTTTGAAAAGGCCGTGATCGGTCAAAAAACGACCCAGATGCCGGTCATCGCGCTTGGCGTGATTAATCAGCCAGTCCGCCAGAAGCAGTTTGATACGGAATCCCAGATACAGAGGGTCTTCGGTGTTCGCCTCAATCTGATGTTTGAGTATCAGGAAATAGTGTTTGTATGAGTTGTGCTGGGAGATATGATCGGTCGCAAACGGATAATGATGCTGGTGCATCATCTGTTCTTCAAACTCGAAGTGATCCCGGACAAGTTTTTCCAGCCTGTGCATCAGCTGGACGCTGCTTTCATGGTCGTGTGTCACAGCCTGGTGCAATTGGCTGATTACAGACAGTAACTCGCGGTGTTGCTGGTCGATGTCGGAAATCCCCAGTTCATACTCCTGATGCCACGCCAGTTCATCGCTGACCTCTTCCGGATCGATGTATAGCCCGGTTTTCAAGCTGTCTTCGCAACGCTGTAAATACACGCTTGCAGGGGTGTCGCCGGGATTGTCACGGACGATTTCTTCCAGCATGGGTTTGGCGCGGGCGGCGGCGCGCAGATGATAGTAGGCGACCGCTTCTTCAAATTTCTTCAATGAACGGTTTTTGCGCGCTTTGATATCGATGGCGTCGTGATCAAATACCTCGTAGACCGACTCGGTGTGTATCGTGCCTGGGACATTGACGCGCCCAAGATGACGAACAGAAAAACATTGCGGTTCGGCCAGGCTGTAGAGCGTGTGTTCGCTGATTAACAGGGGCGTGCCGAAAGTCTTGGTCAGGGTTTGCAGGCGTGAGGCCAGATTGACCGCGTGGCTGATGACCGTGCCTTCCATGCGATTGCCCCCCCCGATGACGCCCAGCATTAAACGTCCGGTGTTCACGCCGATGCCGATGCGGATCGGCGGGTAGGCGGCGCGTGTACGACCTGCATTATATTCGTCCAGTCTGGCCAGCATGGATAGTGCAGACTTGAGCGCATCATCCGCCGAGGTGGGGAACAGCGCCATGATCGCATCGCCCATGTATTTGTCTATGATGCCATGGTGCGCACTGATCACCGGATTCATCGCCGACAGGTAGGAGTTGATCATGTTGAACGTCTGTTGCGGGGTCATGCTCTCAGACAAACGGGTGAAATTGCGGATATCGGTGAACACCACGGACATGGTTTTCTCGACCTGATCGCCCAGTTCGACATCGAGCAGGCTGGCCTTGCCCAGAAACGAGATCAGATCGCGCGGCACAAAGTGCAGCAGCGTGCGTTCGAGCAGTTTTAGCCGGGCTCGCGTTCCCGCATGCGCCTCGCGTTCGGCCGCGAGTTCAGCGACTGCGTCCTCTGGATTGTCTCTGGGTATATCGAAGCTCGAGATCATGGGCCTGTTTCGCGTTTGCGATTTACTTATAAAGGGGTGCAGTGTTGACCATGCGATAACTTGTGTCAACATCCGGCGAGTTCGGGGGCCGCGGCATGCTACACTCTCGCGCCATGAAACGTCTCGCCGCTTTTTTACTGTTGATTTTGCTTGCTGCCTGCGAGGTGTGGAATAATCCATATCCCGCAGCGGATGCAGGGCGCTCGATATTATATACCGCGTTCACCGAACGCCCGAAACATCTCGATCCGGCGCAGGCTTACAGCGAAAACGAGTATGAGTTTATCTCTAATATCTACGCGCCGCCGCTGCAATATCATTATCTGAAGCGGCCTTATCAACTGGTACCGCAGGCGGCAAGTAGTATGCCGACGGTCACTTATCAGGATGCGCAGCACAAGGCGCTGCCGGATACTGCACCTGCCGAAAAAATCGCTTACAGCGTCTATGAAATCCACATTAAACCCGGCATGCGCTATCAGCCGCATCCGGCCTTCGCGCGGGATGGCAAGGGTGAGCTGGAATACCATCATCTGACGCCTGCTGATTTGACCGCTATCCATGCGCCGGGTGATTTTCCGCACAGCGGTACGCGCGTGGTGACCTCTTTTGATTATATAAATCAAATCAAAAGGTTAGCTAATCCGCAGCTGCATCTGCCGATTTTTGGCGTGATGAGCGAATATATCGTCGGCTTAAAGGAATACAGCGCGACCTTGCAACAGGCGTTGAAAAATCACCCCGACGAGTTTCTCGATCTGGATGCCTATCCGCTGCCGGGTGTAGAGGCGGTGAACGAGACGACTTACCGTATCACCATCCACGGAAAATATCCGCAGTTCGCCTACTGGCTGGCGATGCCGTTCTTCTCGGCTATGCCGCAAGAGGTGGTGCGCTTCTATGCGCAGCCCGGCATGAAGGCGCGCAATCTGACGCTGGACTGGTGGCCGGTGGGCAGCGGCCCGTATTACTTGTCAGAAAACGACCCGAACCGGCGCATGGTGCTCTCGCGCAATCCGTATTTCGACAGCGAGCGCTATCCTGCCGAGGGAGAGGCCGGCGACGCGCAGGATTTGCTGGCGGATGCGGGCAAGGCCTTGCCTTTGATCGATCAGGTGGTGTTTACCCTGGAAAAGGAAACCATTCCCTACTGGAACAAGTTTTTGCAGGGATATTATGACGCGTCCGGCATCAGTTCGGACAGCTTCGATCAGGCGGTGCAGGTGAATGTCGGCGGCGAGACCAGTGTGTCGGAGGCGATGCGCGAGCAGGGTATTACCCTGTCTACCTCGGTCGCCACCTCCACCATGTATACCGGTTTCAACTGGCTGGACCCGGTGGTGGGGGGGGCGTCTGAGCGGTCGCGCAAACTGCGTCAGGCGATCGCGATCGCGGTAGATTTCGAGGAATTCGTGTCCATTTTCGCCAACGGACGTGGGATTGCCGCCCAGTCGCCGATTCCACCAGGCATCTTCGGTTTTAAGGACGGCGAGGCGGGTGTCAATCGTGTCGTTTACGACTGGGTGGACGGTCAGCCTAAACGCAAATCTATACTTGAGGCCAAGCGCCTGCTGGCGGAGGCGGGCTATCCGGGCGGGGTGGATGAGAAGACCCGTCAGCCGCTGGTGATCAATCTGGACACCACCGCCACGGGGGTCGGCAATAAGTCGCGTCTGGACTGGATGCGCAAGCAATTCGACAAGATTAACGTGCAACTGGTGGTGCGCAGCACCGACTACAACCGTTTTCAGGACAAGATCCGCCGGGGTGATGTGCAGATGTTCTATTACGGCTGGAATGCCGATTATCCCGATCCGGAAAACTTCCTGTTTTTGCTGCACGGCGCGCAAGGCAAGGTTGCCAAGGGGGGCGAGAACGCCGCCAATTACAGCAATCCGGAATACGACCGTCTGTTCGAACAGATGAAAAACATGGAAAACAGCCCGGAACGTCAGCGCATCATAGACCGGATGCTGGAGATATTGCGTCAGGACAGCCCGTGGTTGTGGGGCCATCATCCCAAGAATTACGTGCTGCAACACGGCTGGCTGCACAATGTGAAACCCAATGTGATGGCCAACAATAAGCTCAAATACTGGCGGGTGGATGCGCCCTTGCGCGATCAGTTGCGGGTGGGCTGGAATCAGCCGGTGCGCTGGCCGCTGTGGCTGGGCGGGGGGCTGTTGCTGATTTGCCTGGTGGCGATGCGGCGGGTGCTACAGAGGCGCGAAGAGAGCCGGCAGTAGACAGTTCACAACGCTCATTCGACGTATTTGTCCGCGATGCCGCTGCAGTTCGCCGTGATCACCTGGCAGATGAATTCGCAGCCTTGGGGTTTGATCTGATGCACCGTGCCGGGATTGATGACGATGGTATCTCCGGCTGACAGCGTATAGGACTGATCATCAACTTCGATCACCATTTCCCCTTTTAGCACCGTATAAAACTCGCTGGCGACTTTGTGGTGATGCTTGTCCTGCGCATTTTGTTCGGTAAATAGGGCAAGCTCAATATCCGGCGTGACCTGAACCTGACATTTTTCGGCAGGGGCGGGTGGCGACCAGACGCACTTGACGGATGGTTGTTCACGTTCAGGATAGATTCCGGTCACCAGTATCTTTCTGGCACCCCGCTTGCCCGGTTGTAAGGCCGGGTCTTGCGCCACTTCTGCTAAATGAATGACGAGTGCGGTTTGCATTTTTCCTCTTTCAGATCGGGTTGGGGGTGTTTTAGCGTGTCAGTCGGGCGCTTTACCCTTTACAATACGGCCTCATGATCGCCTATCTCATACGCCGCTTACTCTACGCTATTCCGATTCTCATCGGGGTGAATCTGCTCACCTTCGCACTATTCTTCGTGGTCAACACGCCGGACGATATGGCGCGCATGCAGCTGGGCATCAAACGCGTCACCCCTGAAGCCATCGAAAAATGGAAGCATCAACACGGTTACGATAAACCATTATTAATCAATGAGATGGCTGATTCATCGGCTAAGCTGACCGATACCATCTTCTGGCAAAAATCCGCCAGCATGTTTGTGCTGGATTTCGGATTTTCGGATGACGGACGCAGCATCTCTCGTGAAATATACACCCGTATGGGGCCTAGTCTGGCGATCGCCTTGCCGACTTTCTTGATCGGACTGGTTTTCTATGTGAGTTTCGCGCTGTTGATGACGCTGTTTCGCGCCACTGCACTGGATATCGCAGGGGTTGCGCTGTGCGTGGTGCTGATGTCGGTGTCCGGCCTGTTCTATATCATTGGCGGGCAGTTTCTGATCAGTAAGTTGTGGCATCTGGTGCCGATCTCGGGTTATGCGGGAGGCACGGATGGCTTTAAATTTGTGGTGCTGCCGGTGGTGATCGGCGTGATCGGCGGAATTGGATCTTCCAGTCGCTGGTATCGCACCATTTTTCTGGAAGAAATCGGCAAAGACTATGTGCGCACCGCACGCGCTAAAGGCTTGTCCGAGCTCTCGGTGCTGTTCACCCATGTGCTGAAAAACGCCATGATTCCGATCCTGACCGGCGTGGTGGTAGTGATCCCGCTGTTGTTTATGGGCAGTCTGCTCACCGAGTCGTTCTTCGGTATACCGGGCTTAGGCAGCTACACGATAGACGCGATCAATGCGCAGGACTTTTCGGTGGTGCGCGCGATGGTGTTTTTGGGCTCCTTGCTGTACATCGTCGGACTGATTCTCACCGATATCTCCTACACGCTGGTCGACCCCCGGGTGAGGCTGCAATGAGTTTTACGCCGGTGATCTTGTGGAGCGATGCGCTGGTATTTCTGCTGCTGGCAGCAGGCGCGCTAATGACCTGGTATGTGCGCTCTCAGGAATATTTGCTCTTGCCCTGGCGCCGTGTGGCGCAGAGCAGTGTGGCGATGGTGTCGCTGCTGGTGTTGTCGCTGTTTTTGCTGGTAGGCATGCTGGATACCTTGCACTATCGGGTTGCGTTAAAAGATAAGAGTGCCGGTCAGACCGTGTATTCGCCTGAAGTGTTGAGCGTGTTCGATAAGTTGGTCGAGCCGCTGCGTCTGCATACCGAAAAAACCTATTCCGCCCCGCTGGCTGTGACCCTGTACGCCAAGGAGAGCGTGACCGATGCGCAGGGCAACGTCGTGCGTGCCTATCCCAAGTTGCAATATGCCGGTGATGATGGGCAGGTGATGGGGCGGGCGGTGACGGGGGCGGTTTTGGGTTTGCTGGCAGGTGGTTTGCTCTCATGGTTCTTTAGGGCGCGCCGCGCGCTTATGATTGCTACGCTGGTGATCTCTGGTGTCATCGGTATGACGATCAATCTGGCTGCCGTTTATCATGTGCTGGGCACCGATAAGGTCGGTCAGGATGTGCTGTACCTGTCATTGAAGAGCATACGCACCGGGCTGATTATCGGCACGGTGACCACGCTGGTGACGCTGCCGCTGGCGCTGTTCCTAGGCGTGGCCGCAGGTTATTTCAGAGGCTGGGTGGACGATGTGATTCAGTATGTCTATACGGTGTTGAGCTCCATCCCCAGCGTGCTGTTGATCGCGGCGGCGGTGTTGATGATGCAGGTGACGATAGACACACACCCCAACTGGTTCGATACGGCCGCCTCACGCGCAGATCTGCGGTTAGTGTTTCTCTGTCTGATCCTCGGCATGACCAGTTGGACCGGGCTTTGCCGCTTGCTGCGCGGCGAGACGCTGAAACTGCGCGAACTCGAATACATACAGGCGGCGCAGTCGTTTGGCGTCTCGTCCCTGCGCATCCTGTCGCGCCACATCATGCCGAATGTGATGCACATCATTTTGATCGCGCTGGTGATGGATTTTTCGGGGCTGGTACTGGCCGAAGCGGTGCTCTCTTATGTGGGCGTCGGCGTCGATCCGTCGATGATCAGCTTCGGCACCATGATCAACGGCGCGCGACTGGAGATGGCGCGTGAACCGATGGTCTGGTGGGCGCTGGCAGCGGCTTTTGGCTTTATGCTGGTGCTGGTGCTGGCGGCCAATCTGTTTGCCGACGCGGTGCGCGACGCCTTCGATCCCCGTATGAACCGGACCTGACTGGGAGCGAGGGGTCAGGCCTTTACTTTATAGTTCTCTGGTGTTTTCAATGCACCATGTGTCTGATCAGGCCGGCGCTGGCCGAGAGTGCTACCGGCGCGGAGGGGACAACGATGCATAACACAGCAAATGCGGTGGGCAGTATTGCCATTGGTGACTGTTTTAATCTGAACATCATCGCCACGACCAGTGTAAATTCAATCCAGAAGCATCCGACCACCACCTGAGTATGATAGGGAACCGATACGATGCCGCCTATGATTAAAGTGTAGACGCCGAGTATGAATAGCGCTGCAGCGGTAAGATTTTGTGTTGTTTTATCCATTTTAAATACTTGGTTTATTCAATATGCTGCGTTTTTTTACGGAGTGGTTAGCGGCGGCATTGTATCAAGGGTTCGCGTGTATCGTAAGAAGTGTCAAGAAATCCCGGGGCAAATTTTTTTCTGGGCTGGATGCCGGAAGTCAGGCACACGGATTTGTGAATCACTTTCACTTAAGTTTCCAAACCAAAATCGCCATCGACAACATCAGTCCGGCGAAAGCGAGTGCAGTTATTTGTGCTTTTCGGTGAGCGTTAAAGTCAATCACCATCTTGTTATCCACCATGATTTCATACGGACGCTTGCCGTCATGCGCCACGGTCATGTTCTGCCCCTGCAAATCCTGTAATTTTTCAAGGGGACAGCGGTTTGGGCCAAGCAGAGGCCAGCCGTGTCTGGTCCGGCAAGCAATTCGGCTGCCGTTTGAGGTGGTGATTTCAACTTCGTACCAAGTGTTGGCCAAGGAAATGATATTGGTGATTTTGGCCTCCTCACGCTGCAAACTATCGCGTGCGGGAAGCCATGTGTAAAACACCAAAAAAATCGAGATTGCGATGAATACAATGGATGCAAAGAGACGGGTCGTATTGTTCATCAGATTGCGCATGAAACCTCAGCCTTCAGGCCAGGGGGCAGAACAGGGCGCGTAAAGTGTTCCCTGCTTTGTGGCTACCTGAATCACACTTTTCCTTTCTTGTTGCCACGGTTGAAAAACCATACCCCTTCGCATGCTGAATAACTTTACAGCGCAGTCCTTTAAGCCGGGGTAGCAGACTTGTAAAAGACTAACGTGGAATGCGACGGGGGTGAGTTTGGGTATTCGGCGCAATGAGAATCTTGTTTTTCATTGTTGATCCTTAAAAATATTGTCCGCAGATTATAAGGATTTACGCCGATTAATCAAATAGATGCATGTTGAATTTGACTCGCCATTTTGTAATGTATGCTAGGCAACTTAGTGCAAATTAGCGTAATCTGCTGATTGTGCCGCCGAATTTAGGTTGATGACAGGTCGGGCAAACTATTCATGCATATTGAAAATATGGAGGCATAAATCTACAGGGGTATTCTTGCATCACCCAACATCCCTACTTTTAATGCGCCGTTTTAACCCTGTTGTGCTGAATGAACGTGCTCGAGCAACAAATTGGATGCATAATTTAACCAGAAACCAGTGGCACTTTGAACTTGAATGCGCGACTTGAATGCGTGGAATAAAATTATCGTTATACTTTTTACAAAAAATTAGAAGGTTTTATGAAGATTGATACTCTTGATTTCAGCAGTGATAATTGGAATTTTCGCAGTCAGCAGATTATAAATAGCTTGAATTGCCAAGTGGTGTTTGTATTTGGTGAGTCAGATATTATTCGCGAAGAATATGTTTTTCATGCGCTGCGAACAATATATCCCAAGGCCAAAATCATCGGAGCATCGAGCTCTGGCAGTATTCTGGGCTCAACGATATCAAACGCTCAAGTTGTCGCAACGGCGGTGTACTTTGAAAAGGGTGGGGTCGAGATTAGTGCTGTTGATGTTTCAGCAGAGAGTGATATTGAAGCAATCTCAGCCGATTTATTTAGGCAGCTTCCTCTGGCGGGACTTCGTCATGTTTTTGTCCTTTCTGATGGTCTGAAGGTAAATGGTTCTGAGTTGGTCAAGGGGCTCAACAAGGTTAATTTTGGTGTTCCAGTTACTGGAGGGATGGCTGGGGATGGTGATAGATTCCAGCACACATGGATAATGTCCGATGCTCCTGCAAGGGAAAACTGCATTGTTGCTGTTGGATTGTACGGTGCAGATCTGGTTGTAAGCAACGGGTCACACGGGGGTTGGCGTTCTTTTGGCGCTGATCGCGAAGTGACACGAGCGGTAGGGAATATTCTTTTTGAATTAGATCATGAGCCGGCTCTTGATTTATATAAGAAACATCTAGGTGAGTTTGCTAAAGATCTACCTATGAGTGGAATGAAATTTCCGCTGCATATCAGAGCTCCAGACGATTCTGAAGGGGTTATTCGCACGTTGTTGCAGATTGATGAGGAGGCAAAGAGTATTACTTTTGCCGGTGATATTCCCTGCGGCTACCTTGTGCGACTGACGATGCCTGATCTTCACAGGTTAATCTATGGTGCAGAAGATTCGGCCAAAGAGATTAATCAGGCTAACGACCATCAGGCGCTTGGTCTTGTTGTCAGTTGTGTGGGGCGTCGGTTGGTGATGAAGGAAGTCGTCGAAGAGGAGCTTGAGGTGGTTGAAGAGATTCTTGGTTCAAATGTTCAGTTGGTAGGTTTTTATTCCTATGGCGAGATTGCTCCATTCAACAATCAACCTGAAAAGTGTCAGCTCCACAATCAAACTATGACATTGACCGTGATCTATGAAAAATAACCTGCACTTTATTTTTCATCGTTAACGCTAAATTTATGAAAATAATCAGATGGTTAATTATATAAAAGTGTTTTGAAGATGGTCGTTTTAACCTAGTCTTCGCGCCGGTGGTGTAAAGATGCCGAGTCTTTAAGGTTCAGTGTTTAATACCCCCTGTAGACTCAATACTCGCCATGTTGTGAGATTCAATGAGTCTGCTTGCTACAGTTTGGACGTAAAAAAGCCCATAAATCATTGATATTTATGGGCTTTTGAGTCTTTTTGAGACTCTTTGATGCGTTGTTCTGGCGGAAGCGGTGAGATTCGAACTCACGAAGGACTCTCATCCTCGCTAGTTTTCAAGACTAGTGCCTTCAACCACTCGGCCACACTTCCTTGTTCTGTTGACAGGCGTTTGCTTGTCTATCGAAGCCGCGCATTTTCCACTATGCGGCGCTGCCTGTCCACAATTTTTTCGCAAAAAACTAAAAAAATTAGCTGCGCAGGCAATCTGCCCAATTATTAGGCGTTTCGAACAGTCGTATCCGTTCCAGACGCAGGTGATTGCCGTAGTTGTCCTGATAGGCCGGATTGAGAATGTTAAAGGCGGCCAGCGCAAGATTCTCTGCGGTGGGCACTACATCGAAGATGACGGTCTTGTGATCGGGCATCGTTGCCAGAAAGTCACAGACCTGTTTGTCGCCGCGATAGACCAGAAAAGCGTGATCCCAGACATTGACCAGTTTTTCTTGGGCGATGCGTTTGACATCAGAAAAGTCCATCACCATGCCTTGCTCGGACTGCCCTTCATTGTCGATAATTTCGCCGGACAAGGTGATCTCGATGGCATAGCGGTGTCCATGCAGATGTTTGCACTGGCTGTTGTGATTGGGAATGCGATGTCCGGCATCGAATTCCAGGCGGCGGGTAATGAGCATATTGGCGGTAGTTAATATTTTGTGGCGCATTATAGCATTGAGCCTGCCGCTGAAATAATGACTCATCGTGGGTGGATTTTTGTCATTAGAGGAATATTGACTTGTCTGCTTGCGAAGACACTCTATCCCCGTTAAGCTGCGCAGACGATAACCAACATCGGGAGGGTATGATGAACAATGAACAGTCTGAAATGATATCGTGCGAAATTTGCTGCAAAGAAGTGCCGATATCAGAAGCCACAACGCCAGAAGCTGTTGACTACGTTGCGCATTTTTGCGGTTTTGAGTGTTATACGAAGTGGCGTCAACAAGAAGAGCCGTTGTCTGCGGATGAAACCGGTGACAGCGTGTAAAGGTTGTTAAATCATGCTATAGAGTCTGTCCCGAACGTGTCAGCGGTCAGGACAGGCTTTGTTATTTGGCGGGGGCCGGATCGCAAAACTCGGGCGGCGGCAGCATGTCGCCTTTAAATTTCCGGCGTTCTGCGGGCGACATATTCTTAAAGTTTTCACGCATTTCACGGCGATGTGCGGCGCGCTCTTTTGCAGGCATCTGTTCCCAGTGCGCTTGCATCTTGTTACGTATTTCTGCGCGCTCTTCCGGCGTCATTTTCTCCCAGTGTTCGCGCATTTCACGACGGCGCTCGGTGCGTTGTTCAGGCGGAATGCTGTCACACTCCTTGCGCATTTCCTCGTGACGTTTCGCGCGCGCTTCCGGAGAGAGCTTTTTCATGTCCTGGTACATTGTTTCATGCATGGCGCGGCGCGCTTCCGGTGACATTTTTTCAAATTGTTCACGCATTTCGCGGCGACGCTCTGCGCGTTCTTCCGGTGTCAGGCTTTGCATTTCCTTGTGCATCGCTTCGTTCTCCTGAAGGCGAGCTTCAGGCGTCATGGTTTTCATGCGCTCAAAGCGTTCTTGCATAGGCGACTTGGTAGCGGTATCGGCGGCTATGGCGTTCAGGCTGAATGCAGCGTAGAGGCCGATGGCCATCAGTGTTTTAATATTCATGTTGTTCTCTCTGGGTATTGAGCGGTTTCGATGTCTGCGATGACATGTGAGGCATGTTATTCTTTAATTGTAAGCAGAGTGTTTTTCATTGCAGCAACTTTGTAACAGTTTGTTTCATCTCCCTTCTGTCAGTTCCTTTCTCTCTGTATTATGCAGCCATGAAAACTCCCCACCGAATTTTGATCATAGACGACGATGCACGTTTGCGTGAGTTGCTGTTGCGCTATCTGGGCGAACAAGGCTTTACCGTGAAAGCCGTCAATGACGGTGCCGCGATGGACAAGGCGCTGCAATTTAATCGTTATTCCCTGCTGGTATTGGACTTGATGTTGCCCGATGAGGATGGGTTGGCGATTTTGCGTCGTCTGCGGGCGGCCGGTGAACACGTTCCTGTGATTTTACTTACGGCCAGAGGCGATGAAATCGACCGCATCATCGGTCTGGAAATGGGGGCGGACGATTACTTATCCAAACCGTTCAATCCGCGCGAACTGGTCGCCCGTATTCATGCGGTTTTGCGGCGTAAGGGGATGCAGGCTATCGGTGCGCCTGACAGCGAGGAACGCTCGGTGATCTTTGGCGATTGCGAACTGAATCTGGCGACGAGGGTATTGACGCGTTCGGGGGTGACGGTTTCACTGACAACAGGAGAGTTCGCGCTGTTTCGGGTGCTGGTGACACACCCCCGCCAGCCGTTATCACGGGATAAGTTAATGGAGTTGGCGCGAGGGCGTGATCACGATCCGTTCGATCGTGCGATAGATGTGCAGGTCTCGCGTTTGCGCAAACTGGTGGAGGTAGATCCGGCTCATCCCCGTTTTATCCAGACCGTCTGGGGGCATGGTTATGTCTTTGTTCCAGATGGCGTTAAAAAATGAGCATGCCCGGTTCGCTGCTGGCTCGTGCATTTTTGCTGATCGTCGTTCTGATTGTGTTGTCTTTGGCGGCTTCTGTGGCTATTTTTCGTCATATGGAGCAGGAGCCGCGCACCCGACAGGTGGTACAGCTCGTTGTTTCTGTTGTAAATTTGACTCGTGCTGCGGTGATGTCTGCGGCACCTGAGTGGCGGAGTGCGCTGCTTGCCGAACTGGCGGAGGCGGAGGGGTTAAGGGTGCAGGCGGGTGAATTTGATGATGTGATCGAGCCGCTTCCTGAGCATCCCCCCGGGTTGCAGATCATGGCTGAACAGGTTCGCGCCGTGCTGGGTGAAGAGACCCGGTTTGCCGCCAGGCGTAACGGTACCGAAGCCTTATGGGTAAGTTTCTTGATTGGTAATGAAGAGTACTGGCTGGCGATGCCCCGCGAGCGTATCGAGCATCCCGTCTCGCAGGTTTTTTTGCTGTGGGGCGGGATGGTGTTGATGCTGGCTTTGTTAGGCGGATATTTTATCGCACGTCAGGTCGCGCAGCCACTAAGACGACTGGCGCAGGCAGCCAGACGACTGGGGCAGGGCGATGTTCCTCAAGCGTTGCCGGAGTCAGGGGCGCAGGAGGTGATCGATGTCTCCGCTGCGTTTAATCAGATGTATGCCAGTCTGGTTGCCAATGAGCGTGAGCGTGCGCTGGTGCTGGCGGGAATATCGCATGATTTGCGTACGCCGTTAGCGAGGGTGCGTATCGCCGCTGAAATGATAGGCGATGAGTCTTTGCGTGCAGGATTGTGTGCCGATGTCGAGCAGATGGATCAGGTGATACGGCAGTTCTTGGATTATGCACGTCTCGATGAAAACGAAGAGGCCGTCAGCACCGATCTGGCCGAGCTGGTGAACGAAGTGGTGCAACGTTATCCGGCATGGCAGATAGAGAGGGTATTGTCTCCGCTCCCCGCTGTGAGGGTCAGGCCGTTGTTGCTCAAACGTGCGCTGGCTAATTTACTGGATAACGCGATTAAATACGGCGGGGGGCAGATCGTCGTGTGTCTGGAGTACCGTCAGGATAAGGTTGCGCTGTCGGTGATGGACAGGGGGCCGGGTATACCGGAAGCGAAACGCGATGCTGTCAAAAGACCTTTTATCCGGCTGGATGCGGCGCGCAGCGACGTGACGGGAGCCGGACTGGGTTTGGCGATCGTAGAGCGCACCGCCCGGCTGCATCACGGTGAATTCCATCTGGAAGCACGTGATGCAGGGGGGCTGCGGGCTATTTTGTTGTTACCAACTGTTAAGCGCTGACCGAGAGCCGGTTGCTCTTATCATCGCCATAACCGTACATGGACATGATATCCATCATTTGCTTCAGCGCGCGGCTGTCGTTGTTGGTCGATGCAGTACTGTTGTAAGCTGCTGCTGACTCGACAGTTGCTGTGTTTGCGCTGGTGTTTGCGTAGGCTACCGCCTCTTGCGCGCTTACTGTTCCATCTCGATTGCTGTCAGCCGGGTCGGAACTGGTGTTGGTGGTGGTGTTGGTGTCCGTTGCGGGGGGCGGCGGCATGCCTTGATGAGGCCCCTTCGCTTGTCCTTCACTCATGCGCGTTTGGTTTAACTGGCTGCTCAGTGCATCGGCAAACTTCTTAATGCCGTCTGAGACTTCGCTTTTGGTCAGTTGGCCATCGCTGTTTACATCAAGTTTTGTGAAGGTTTCATCGATGCTGCCGGTTGAGGATGTCTTAGCGGCCGATTGCAGATCACTTTTATCCAGATAACCTTTGTTGGTAGTGTCCAGTTTGGCAAACAGATTATCTGTCATTTTGGACGGGTCGGGACGTCGCATTGCGGGCGTCATGGAAATGCCAGCGCTGCCTATGCTATTGATACTGCTCATGATTTGCTCCTTTCGTGTTGCCGGCCTGTGAACTTGCCGGCTATCTGTCGGGCTGCTCACGTGTGTTTAATTTATTGACTAATAACGATATTTCATTGTTTTGTCGAATCGGAATTAGCAGGATTAAGACAAGTGTGCATATTATCTGCTTAATGAGATTTTTTTCCAGTGTTTTTTTGTAACAGGAGATTTGCGTCAATCTTCCGGTGCAGTTTCGCTAAAAAAGGCCACGGCTTCTGTTTCTACACGGGTGCGCTTCATCGGCGGCAGGCTCTGCCAGATGCGCTTGCCGTATTGTTTGGTAATCAGGCGCGGGTCGCAGATCATCAGCACGCCACGGTCGGTGACGTCGCGGATCAGGCGTCCGGCACCTTGTTTGAGGGTGATGATGGTGCGCGGCAACTGATATTCCATGAAGGCGTTGCGGCCTTGTTTAGCGATCTGAGCGATGCGTGCGGCCAGCACCGGGTCGTCGGGCGGCGCGAACGGCAGTTTGTCGATGATGACTAAAGACAATGCATCGCCTCTGACATCCACACCTTCCCAGAACGACTGGCTGCCCAGCAGCACCGCGTTGCCGTGTTCGCGAAAACGCGTCAACAATTCGTTGCGTGAACCTTCTCCCTGCAACAGCAGCGGATAGTTCAAACCGCGCCGGTCGAATTCGGCCAGCAGGATTTCATGGGCGCGCTGCATGGCGCGCAGGCTGGTGAACAGCAAGAAGGCGCGGCCGCGACTGGCCTCTATCATCGGCAGCGCGGCTTGCACCACCGCTTCCGTGTAGCCTTCGCTGTTGGGCTCAGGCAAACCGCTCGGCACATACAGCAAGGCCTGTTTCTCGTAGTCGAACGGACTGTCCCAGCAGGCGGTTTTCGCCTTGAGTAGCCCCATCTCGGACTGATAATGGGAAAAATCCTGTTTCACCGCCAGCGTCGCCGAGGTGAAGATCCAGGCTCGCGCCGTGCTGCCGATCTGTTTCTCGAAAATGTCGGCGATCGACAAGGGCGTGGCATTGAGTTGCAGCGAGTGGTGATATACCTCCAGCCAGCGCACAAAACCATCTCCCTCCCCATTTGAGGGGGAGGGCTGAGGTGGAGGTGAGATTCCTATCCAGTTTTTCAGTTGCAGGGTGTAGGTCTGTGCGCGCTGCCAGCAATTTTCTAATCCTTCGCTGCGTCCGGCCTGACTCTCCAGCATGCTGCCGATCTGCGCCAGTTTTTCGTTCAGATTCTTCAGAGCGGGTGCGAAATCCTTGAAACCTTCGGTCGCCACCGCTGGCATGCGGCCTTCCTTCTTGAACACCAGTCGCAAATCGCGTGCGGCCTTGTCCAGTTCGTCGCAGGCTTTCGGGAGCGGGGCAAAGTCCTTGGCGGAGGTGAGCGCTTCGATTCTGGTATCTTGCGCTAGATCAAGCAGTTGCGAAGTGGATAAGTTGTCGCCGAAAAACAGACTGGCGGTTTCCGGTAACTGATGGGCCTCATCGAAGATCACCGTGTTGCAGGCGGGCAACAGTTCCGCCACACCATCGTCTTTGAGCATCACATCGGCGAAGAACAGATGGTGATTGACCACCACGATGTCGGCCTTCATCGCCTCGGTGCGCGCATGCAGCACGAAGCATTCCTTGTGATTCGGACATTCCTGTCCCAGACAGTTGTCGCGCGTCGAAGTCACTTGCAGCCAGATCGGCGCATTTTCGGGTACATCCGCCACGCCACTCTTGTCGCCGGTGTTGCTGGTCTTGGCGTAGCGCTTAATCTTGCCCAGATGTTTGATGTCTTCGCGGGTGGCGAAGCGACCGTCTTGAGCAGCGCGTTCCAGATGATAGTGGCACACATAGTTGGCGCGCCCTTTGAGCAGCGCGATGGAGACCGGGGCTTTTAACGCATCCCTCACCATCGGCAAATCTTTCTGGAACAACTGATCCTGCAAATTCTTGGTGCCGGTGGAAATGATTACCTTGCCGCCGCACAGCAGCGCCGGGACCAGATAGGCGAAGGTCTTGCCGGTGCCGGTACCCGCTTCCGCGACCAGAATCGCATTGTTCTTAATTGCATCGGCAACCGCCAGCGCCATCTCGCGTTGTTGTTCGCGTGGACGGAACGAGGAGACCTCGGTGGCCAGCGGGCTTTGTTCGGAAAAGAAACGGGCGACTTCAGTAGACACGATAGGCAGGGGCGGCAATGAGCAGTCGTGATGGTAGCGTAAAACCGCCTTTGCAGGGGTCGAAACGTGCTGATACCGCGATATTTTCCCGCGTTTTCTGCGGAATTTTGACGAGCTGTGTCAGCGTTGCCGGAATGGAGTATTATCGCCGCTAGTCAATATTAGGGGTCGAGCAATGCCGGAAACACAAGTGCCGCTGACTGCGCTGATCGACTCGGCGATGGATGCGATCGTCTCGACTGATGAGTACCAGCAAATCATCATCTTCAATGGTGCGGCTGAACTGATGTTCGGCTATCGTGCCGATGAGGTGATCGGGCATCAGTTGGATATGCTGATTCCCCTTCGTCACCGGGCGCATCACCGGAAAAATGTAGACGATTTCGGCAAGACCGGTGTGACCACCCGCAGCATGAATATGCCCGGTGTCTCCTATGCGTTGCGCGCCGACGGCGAGGAGTTCCTCTTCGAGGCGTCGATCTCCAAGGTGGATGTCGAGGGGCAGGTAATCTACACGGCGATCCTGCGCGATATCACTTCGCGCCGTCTACTCGAATCGGCGATGAGACTCAATGAGGCCAGACTGAGTCAGGCGGTGGATATCGCCGGCGTCGGCTTCTTCGAACACGACAAAGTCAGCGAAGAAATGTATTGGTCGCCTCAGATGCGGGTGATATTCGGGGTTGGCCCGGATGAACCGGTGAGCATGCAGACCCTGCTGGATAGTGTTTTTCCAGCCGACAAAGAAAAACTGCTGTCCGCGATGGATAGCGTGCAGCGTGCCAGCGGAGAGGGTTGCTTTGCCCTGTCGTATCGCATGCTGCGGCGCGATGGCGAAATACGCTGGCTGGCGGTGCAAATTCATATCAGTTTTGCCGGCAGCGATGAGGCGCGCCATGCGGTGCGCTTAGTCGGTGCGGTGCGGGATATCACGCGGCGTATTGCCAGCGAGGAGGCATTGCAGCTGGCTTCCTCTGTTTATCAGTCCAGCCATGAAGGCATACTGGTGACGGATGAAAATAATCGGATCGTCGATATCAATCCGGCGTTTACCGAACTGACCGGTTACACACTGAACGAGGTGAAAGGCCGGGATCCGCGCATGTTTCAGTCCGGCATGCACGGGCCGGCTTTTTATCAGGAGATGTGGCAGTCGATACAGGATACCGGGCACTGGCAGGGCGAGATATGGGATAAGCGCCGCGATGGTGTACTGCATGCCAAATGGATCAGCATCAGCGCTATCCGCCATCCCGATGGCAGTCTGTTTCGATATGTGGCGCAGTTTACCGATATCTCCGAGAAGAAGCGTCGCGACGAGTTGATCTGGACTCAGGCTAACTTCGACGCGCTGACCAGCTTGCCTAATCGCCGCCTGCTGGCGGATCGGCTGAGTCAGGCGATGTCGGCCAGTATGCGCAGCGGGATTTATTGCGGCTTGCTCTCGCTCGATCTGGATCACTTCAAACACTTGAACGATACGCTAGGTCACGGCATGGGAGATAAGTTGCTGGTCGAGGTGGCGCGCCGCTTGCAAGACTGTGTGCGCGAGGAAGATACCGTGGCACGCATGGGCGGGGATGAGTTTCTGGTGGTGCTGAAAAAACTGAGTGCGGATCAGAGCGAGGCGGCGCTGATGGCTGAACAGGTCGCCGAGAAGATACGCTGCGAATTGTGTCGTCCTTATCACCTCGATGATATCGTCTATCACAGCAGTTCGAGCATTGGGATCGTGGTCTTGCGCGGCCATGAAGAGTCTGAGGAGAATGCGCTCTCTCATGTCGATGCGGCCATGTATCAGGCCAAGGCACGGGGACGCAACAGCATCGGTTTCTTCGATGCCGACATGCAGGCGGCGTTGGAAAAGCGTAGCCAACTGGAGGGTGCATTGCGTGGCGCGCTAGATCGCGGTGAATTCACGCTCTATTACCAGTTGCAGGTGGATCAACTGGGGCACGCGACCGGGGCAGAAGCACTGTTGCGCTGGAATCGCCCGGGGTACGGCATGCTGCTGCCGGAACAATTCTTAGCCGTAGCGGAAGAAACCGGCCTGATACTGCCCATCGGTCAGTGGGTGCTGGATACCGCCTGTGGTGAATTGGCGCGTTGGCAGACCGATCCGTTGCTGGCCGGACTGCGTATTTCGATCAATGTCAGCGCCAGACAGTTTCGCGTAGCCGGCTTTGTAGAGCAAGTGAGTGAGGTATTGAACCGGCTGGGAGTTAACCCACGCAGATTGAATCTGGAGCTGACCGAAACGCTGGTGCTGGACAATGTCGAGGCCAGTATCGCCAAGATGAATCAGTTAAAGCAGCTGGGCGTGACTTTTTCCATGGATGACTTCGGTACGGGTTATTCCTCGCTGTCTTATCTGAGTCGATTGCCTATGGATCAGATCAAAATCGATGAGTCTTTCGTCAGCGATATGACAACCAGTAGCCGTGATGCGGCGATGGTGACGACCATCATTTCCATGGCGCAGAGTCTGGGGATGGCGGTGATCGCGGAAGGGGTGGAGACCGATGTGCAGCGTGAATTTCTGGCGCATCGCGGTTGCAAGTCTTATCAGGGCTACTTTTACGAAACTCCATTGCCGGTAGCTGAACTGGTGGATAAGTTAAAAAATATTAATAATCAATATCTTAGTTAAATTATTGGATAGCTTGTCGTTCGTTGTGCCGATACGTGAAGTTCAAGGCGGGTTGCACGGTTTATAATGCCGGTCACTTTGTCGTCAGGAAAATAACATGCGTCCCTCCGTCGCCTTGCAAATCCATCGTAACGCGATTCGCGATATTGCGTTGAGTCACCGCGTAGTGAATGTGCGCGTGTTTGGTTCGGTATTACATGGAGACGATACCGAAGACAGTGATCTGGATTTGCTGGTTGAGCCGACATCGCAAACAACCATGATGGATATTGCCAAAATCCAGCTTGAAATCGCCAAATTGCTGAATGTCAGTGTAGATGTGTTGACACCGAAAGCTTTGCCTGAAAAGTTCCGTGCGCAAGTGGTTTTTGAGGCTGTCGCCGTATGAGTCGCACCGACATTCTTCGCGTTCCAGATTATCTTGGGCACATTCTCGAAGCGATAGAACGCATTCATCTTTACATTGAAGACATAGATGAAGTCGCGTTTTTAGAAGATAAAAAGACGCAGGATGCCGTCATTCGTAATTTTGAAATTATTGGTGAAGCCGCGCACAACGTTGAGCGGTATCACGCGCAGGTAGAGCATTCATATATTCCATGGAACGTCGTTTATACAATGCGCAATCGTGTCGCACATGGTTACTTTCAAGTGGATTTGGAAGTTGTCTGGAAAACGATACATACCGATTTGCCGGAGCTTCATGCGCAAGTGTCAAAATTGCATAGTCAAATCAGCAAGGTAAACCATGGCTAAGCCAAAAACGATCTATTCCTGTACCGAATGCGGCGGGCAGACGGCGAAGTGGCAGGGGCAATGCCCGCACTGCATGGAGTGGAACACGCTGGTCGAGTCGGTGGCGGAAGTTGCGGTGAAGAGCGCGAACCGCTTTTCTGCGCTGGCAGCTTCAGGGCGCGTGCAGATGCTGTCGGACGTGGCGGCCGAAGAAATGCCGCGCATCCCCACCGGTATCGAAGAGTTCGACCGTGTATTGGGCGGCGGTCTGGTGTCGGGCGCGGTAGTGCTGATCGGCGGCGATCCGGGTATCGGTAAATCCACCCTGTTGCTGCAAGTGCTGGCGCATCTGTCCACACATCAAAACACCTTGTACGTCAGCGGTGAAGAATCCGCCCAGCAGATCGCCTTGCGGGCTAAACGCCTGTCGCTGGATGCGCGCACCCTGCGGCTGCTGCCGGAAATCCAGCTTGAAAAGATACAGGCGACCATCGCCCACGACAAGCCGGACATCGTGGTGATCGATTCGATCCAGACGGTGTATTCCGAACAACTCACTTCCGCGCCGGGTTCCGTGGCGCAGGTCAGAGAGTGTGCAGCCCAACTCACCCGCATCGCCAAGAGTCAAAATATCACCATCATTCTGGTCGGCCACGTCACCAAAGAAGGCGCGCTGGCAGGCCCCCGCGTGCTGGAGCATATCGTCGATACCGTGCTGTATTTTGAGGGCGATACCCATTCAAGTTTCCGGCTGATCCGTGCCTTCAAGAATCGCTTCGGCGCGGTGAATGAATTGGGCGTGTTTGCCATGACCGAAAAAGGTTTACGTGAAGTCTCCAATCCTTCCGCCATGTTTCTGTCGCAACACGGTCAGCAGGTGGCCGGCTCCTGTGTGATGGTGACACAAGAAGGCACGCGCCCGCTGCTGGTGGAGATACAGGCCTTGCTCGATGAGGCGCACAGTCCGAATGTGAAACGCTTGTCGCTGGGGCTGGAGCAAAACCGTCTGGCGATGCTGCTGGCGGTGTTGCACCGTCATGCGGGCATTGCGTGTTTCGATCAGGATGTGTTTATCAATGCGGTGGGCGGGGTTAAAATCACCGAACCCGGTGCCGATCTGGCGGTGATTCTGGCGATGGTATCCAGTCTGCGCAATCAGCCGCTGCCGGAAAAGCTGGTGGTATTCGGCGAGGTGGGGTTAGCGGGCGAGGTACGCCCTGTGCAGCGCGGTCAGGAAAGGCTGAAGGAAGCGGCCAAGCTGGGTTTTACATCGGCTATCATCCCCAGAGCGAATGCGCCCAAACATCCGATTCCGGGTATGGAGATCATCGCGGTGGACAGAGTTGAACAGGCTGTGGACCGGATGCGTTAAATCGTCAGCACCTGCAGTGGTGCGCATTCTGGAACAGCGAATAAAATTTTATTGCCCTCGCTTGTGTTTATATAATTAATTGATTTATTTGTATAATTTTTGCATGGGGGGTGAAAACTACGGGAGAGTTGCGATGTTGTCGCTGATTATTCTGGCCGCACTGGCCATTTTTGTTTTACTGGCGTTTTTTCGCGCAACAGCGATCAGTTGGGTGTTGGCGATGATGGTGATTGTGCCCGTCGTGGCGATTCAGGCACGTCTGTCCGAAACGGTTTTGCAACTGGTCTACGTTCTGCTGTTCTCGGGCACTATATTGTTCGCCGTTCCCTACCTGCGTCGTGCCGTAATCAGCCGGCTGGTTTTCAGGCAGTCAGTGCTGGCAAGTCCGCCTAGTGAGAGAGTGAACACCGGTTGGGAGCGGGATTTATATACGGGGCATCCGGACTGGAATAAGCTGCTCGCATACCCGGCGTATGCGTTGAATGAGAGCGAACAACTATTTCTGGACACAGAGGTCGACTCGCTGTGCTCGATGCTCGATGAATGGGAGATCACCTCGCAGCTCGCCGATTTGCCGCCGGAAGTCTGGCAGTTGATGAAAGAGAAAGGTTTTTTTGGTCTGACTATCCCGAAACGGTATGGCGGACTCGCCTTTTCAACGCAGGCTTATTCTGCGGTACTCGGTAAAATTGCCTCGCGCAGCCCAACCGTTGCCGCTGTGCTAAAAGCGTGCAACGCACCTGGTGCGTCCGGACTGTTGTTACGCTACGGTACCGAGGCGCAGAAAAATAAATATTTGCATCGCTTAGCCTGTGGTCAGGAGGTGCCGTGTTTCTGCTTGCCAGAGACGGGGGAGGGCACAGGGGTAGTGTGTAAGGGGGAATTTTCCGGTAGAAAAAAAGTGCTGGGTATACGTCTGAGCTGGGATAAGCGTGATGTGCCACTGGCACCGCTAGCCACGCTGCTGGGTCTGGCTTTTAACCTGTATGACCCGGAAGGACTGCTGGGGAAAAAACGCAATCCGGGCATGACGTTGGCGGTGATTCCTACCTACACCCCGGGTGTGCAAATTGGCCGTCGTCACATTGCACTCAATGCGGCTCTTTTGCATGGCCCGACAACGGGGCAAGAGGTATTCATTCCGCTTGAGTACATCATAGGCGGTGCAGGCGGTGCAGGTCAGGGAGACGCTATGCTGGCGGCAGGCATGGACAGTTCGCTGGTGCAGTCAGCATGCAATGTCGGCAGTATGAAACTGGCCGCTTTTGCCAGTGGTGCGTATTGCAGGGTGTTGAGTTCTTCAGGGGTAGATGAGCCCCTGGCACGCATTGCCGCCGCCACTTATATGCTGGACGCAGTGCGTCGTCTGGCCGCTCAGGCTGAGGACAGGGGTGAACCGGTGGTTTTTGCGCGCGATGCGGCGGTCGGATATGAACGGCTGGCGATTAATGAGGCGATGACGGTGCATGGCGATAAGGCTGCTTGTCTGGGGGCGGGAAATTATTTGGCCGGGATTTATCAGCAACTTCCCGTCATTACAGATCATACGAACACTCAGGCCGGAACGCTGGGGCGATTGATGCAGGGTGCGATCAGTTCGCATCCTTATGTGTTGCAGGAAATGTCTGCTGCCTGTGAGCCTGACCGGCAGCGGGCTTTGCAGTTGTATGATGACGCCTTATTTGGTCATATTGGTTATGTGCTGAGCAATATGGCGCGAAGTTTTGTTTTCGGCTTGTTTGGTGCGCGCGGCATTCCGGTGCCCGCAGGAGAGGTGAGTCGTCGCTACTACCAGCAATTGACGCGATTTTCTGTGGCCTTTTCTTTGAGCGCGGATGTTTTGCTCACTTGTGGTCTGATCAAGCATCCCGAAAAGTTTTCGGTTCGGTTGGGCGAGGTGTTGAGTGGGCTTTATCTGTGTTCAGCAACGCTAAAACGTTTTTCAGACGAGGGGAGCCGGCGTGAAGATGCGCCACTCTTGCATTGGGCGATGCAGGACGGCTTGTACCGGATTCAATCTACCCTGACGATACTGATACAGAATATTCCGAACAGGCTGATGCGCGGCATGTTGCAAGCGCTGATCTTTCCAATAGGCAGGAATTTTGTACCGCCTTCTGATAAATTGACGCGCAAAGTCGCCGAGCTCCTGATGCAGGATGGTGAACACCGTGACAGATTGACGGCGGGGATTTATCGGCCTCGCACAGAGCAAGAACCACTAGTCGCCTTGCAGGCAGCGCTAGTCAGTACCATCGCTTGTGAGGCGCTGCAGCAAAAGCTGCTGGCGGCCTGTCAGTCAGGTCGTCTGACGGCTTACCGGCTGGATTTGCGCATAAAGGAGGCGAGGGCGGCGGGCATCATCACCGCATCAGACGCTGAGTTGCTGATGCGCGATGAATACTTGCGTCGTCAGGTGTTGCGGGTGGACGATTTTGCGACGGATGAATTGTAGACAGAGCGGTGTTGTGGGCCTGCGGAGCGTGCGGTCTGGCTTTTTGCTTGATATGTAATATATTGATTAATAATAAATATTTTCCGTCTTGGGGCGGTAAGATCGCGGGGGAGGAGCAATGGTTGCAGTGATATCACCTGAGCAGGCGCGCACGCTGCATGGTTTATTTTTGGAACGGGTACGTCTGACGCCGGATAAGATGGCTTACCGGCATTTTAGTCAAAATGCATGGCGCGATTTGAACTGGCGGTCAGTGCATGGCGGGGTGGCCTGCTGGCAGGCGGTGCTGGCAGCGACCGGTTTGCAGCGCGGCGACCGGGTAGGGATTATGTTGCGCAACTGCCCAGAGTGGGTGATGTTCGATCAGGCGGCGATGTCGCTGGGACTGGTTACCGTGCCTTTATACACCGTCGACAGACCGGACAACACCGCCTATATCGTCAACAATGCCGGAGTTAAGGTGTTGCTGTTTGAAACGGCCGAGCAGTGGCAGGCTTTGCGTACGGTGCGCGAACAGTTAGGCGGCGTGGTGCGTTTTATCAGTATCGACAATCTGCGCAATACCGGCGAAAGCCGCTTGAAATCGCTGGCCGAGTTATGGCCGGGCAGCGCGCAATTGAAAACTGCGCCGGAAATCGAACCGGACGAATTGGCGAGCATAATTTACACCTCGGGTACGACGGGCAAGCCTAAGGGGGTGATGCTAAGTCACCGCAACATGCTCAGCAACGCTTACGCCAGTCTGGATACGTTTCCGGTCAGCGGAGAAGATTTATTTCTGTCCTTTTTGCCGCTGTCACACACCTTCGAACGCACGCTGGGTTATTACCTGCCGATGATGGCCGGTGCGACGGTGGCTTACGCCCGTTCTATTCCTCTGTTATCCGACGATTTACTGATAATACGCCCTACCTTGCTGATAGCGGTGCCGCGAATTTATGAGCGTGTGTATGGCGCGATGATGACCCGGTTAGAGCACGGGGCGCAGTTCAAACGTCAGTTATTTAATCTGGCAGTGGAAACGGGCTGGGCGCGCTTCGAATACCAGCAAGGACGCGGTCCCTGGAAAGTGACATTTCTGCTCTGGCCTTTGTTGCAACAACTGGTGGCGAAAAAGCTGATCAATAGACTGGGCGGCAGGCTGCGCGTGGCGATCAGCGGTGGCGCGGCGCTGTCCTCGGAAGTTTCACGCGTGTTTGTGGGTTTGGGCTTGCCGATGGTGCAGGGCTACGGTCTGACCGAAACCAGCCCGGTGATCAGCGGAAACAGACTGGATAATAACTTTCCAGAGAGCGTAGGCCAGCCGGTACGAGGGGTGCAATTGCGTTTGGGCGCACAAAATGAGTTGCAGGTGTACGGACCCAATGTGATGCTGGGTTACTGGAAGAATGAAGAAGCTACCCGCGCCATCATAGGTGCGGATGGTTGGCTCAATACCGGCGATGTGGCGCAAATCGCCGATAGCGGCCATCTCTACATCACCGGGAGAATTAAGGAAATTATCGTCATGTCGAACGGCGAAAAGATTCCCCCCAACGATATGGAATTGGCCATTCAGCATGATCCCTTGTTCGAACAAGTGATGATCTTCGGCGAGGCGCGCCCCTATCTGGTTGCCATCGTGGTGCTCAATCCGGCTGTGTGGGCTGCTTTTGCCAAAGAAGTGGGCATACGCGCGGATATGCCGGAAGCCTTGACCGATAGCCGTGTTGAGTCGCGTGTTTTGCGGCGCATTGCGATCAATCTGCGCGGTTTTCCGGGTTATGCTAAAGTCAATCGCGTGTTAATGTTGCGCGAGCCTTGGAGTATCGAGAATGATCTGCTGACGCCTACGCAGAAACTTAAGCGCGATCAGGTTACCCGACGTTATTCACAACAAATCAAGCAGTTATATGAGGGCCACTAATCGTGGATGAAATTGTGACTACCCTGCCTGCCCGTCAGCCCACTTTGAGGGTGGTGACCATGCCGTCCGATTGCAGTTATACCGGCGATGTCTTTGGCGGCTGGATTATGGCTCAGGTGGACATTGCAGGCAGTATCCCTGCTGTGCACCGCGCAAGAGGGAGGGTGGCGACCGTGGCGGTCAATTCCTTCCTGTTTAAACAGCCCATCTTTATGGGAGATATTGTCAGTTTCTATGCGCATATAGAAAAGGTGGGGCGCACCTCAATCACCGTGAATGTTGAGGTGTATGTGCAGCGTGATCCGGCCCAGCCTATTTGTGTCAAGGTGACTGAGGCTACGCTCACCTATGTGGCTGTAGAAGAAAACCGCAAACCGCGCGAGGTACCGCCGGAAGAATAGCCGTCGTCGGGGCAATAATAATCAAGGGGAGAGTGATGAAATTCAGGTTGATTTGCGGGGCATTGCTGTTCACCGCCGGGCAGGCGGTCGCGTCCGGTTTTGCGTTGATCGAACAAAGCGGAAGCGGAATGGGGAATGCCTATGCCGGTGGTGCGGCAAGTGCCGAGGATGCCTCGACGATTTATTACAATCCGGCGGGTATGTCGCGCCTGAAGGGTGGACAGCTCGTGGCAGGCGGCAGTCTGATCAATGTATCTAGCGTGTACTCCGATGCGGGTTCTAGTCCCGCAGCGGGGCGTCCGTTGGGCAATACATCAGGGAATGCCGGCGGTTTTGCGGGGGTGCCCAATGGTTATGTGGCGATAGCGCTGAGCGACAGGATGCATATCGGGTTGGGTGTGAACGTGCCGTTCGGGATGAAGACGGATTATTCTGCAGGCTGGACAGGCAGGTTTCAGGCGCTCAAATCCAGCATAGAGTCGATCAATCTCAATCCGTCCTTCTCCTATCAGGTGTCCGATGCGCTGGCGCTGGGTGCGGGAGTCAGTTATCAGCAATTGCGTGCAACTTTGTCAAATGCGAAGAGTTTTGGGGGGGCGGGCGAGGGCATGTCTACCATGTCGGGCAGCGGCACCGACTATGGCGCTAATGCCGGTGCGCTGCTGAATCTGGGTCAGAGCGGGCGGTTGGGTATCGCCTATCGTTCCTCGATCGGTTATAAACTCAACGGCACCATCCTCGTGACCAACCCCGCCGGGGTGCCCGTTTTAAGCGGTTCCGCTGTGACTTACATCAAGATGCCGAGCACCTTGTCGTTCAGCTACTTCCGTGAGATGGGTAAGCGCTGGGATGTGATGGCCGATCTGACCCGCACCGGCTGGAGCAGTTTTCCCGAGCTGGTCATCGCCAGCGGTGCGACCGGTGTGACACTTTCACGAACGCCGGAAAACTGGCGCGATACCTGGCGTGTTTCGCTGGGCAGCAATTATCACTACAGTGAGCAATGGACAGCACGCATGGGTTTGGCCTATGATCAGTCGCCGGTGACCGATGCCTATCGTACCGCGCGCGCACCCGATGCTGATCGCACCTGGCTGGCATTGGGCGGGCAATACAAGCCTGATAAAAACAGTGCGCTGGACTTCGGTTATGCCCACCTGTTTGTCAAGGCGTCACCGATCAATAACAATACAGGGGCTGCGGGGCTGCCTTCGACGACGACAGTAGGCAATTTACTCGGCTCCTATGCCAGCAGTGTAGATATCTTCAGCATGCAATATGCAATGGGTTTTTAAATGCAGTAAATCTGAGAGCAGTATTCCAATCGGATGTGATGCGCTACAATTCAACGCTGTGGATAAAGTAGTCAGGAAAGGCAGGCAGGGGTGCTTGCCTTTTTGCTTGCAAGCGTAACAATAAAATCCGGGCGAGCGGCTTCTGTGCGCACCGGATAGCCGGGGAGGCTAGGGGTATGCGGAAATTAATATTGGTTACACTGTTAACAGGGGTTAGCCTGGGCTTGAGTTTGGGCTTGACCGCTCAGGTGGTGAATGTGGAAGGAGTCATCGTTGAAGACCATGCGCAGTTGGGGATGCGCAATCTGGTGCTCAATGGCAGCGGAGTGCGGCGTAAATATATCTTCGATATCTATGTGGCGGCGCTCTATCTGGTTACAAAACAAAGCAGCGCGGCAGCGGTGTTGGCCGACAAGGGTGAAAAGCGAATTGCCATGCACATGGTGAGCGACCTGAATCCCGGCGAGTTGCTGTATCTGTTTAAAAAGGCGATCGAGAACAACAACAGCGAGGAAGAGTTAGCTGCCTTGAAAAAGCCGCTGGGCGAGTTTGAAGATGTTTTTTACAAGATGGGCGCGTTAAACAAGGGGGATGTCATCGATATGGATTACCTGCCCGGCACAGGCGCCCGGGTAATGGTCAACGGCGGCTTGCGCGGCATGATTAGCGGCGATGCGTTTTATAACGTATTGCTGAAAATATGGCTGGGCGAACATCCTGTGCAGGAAAAACTCAAGCGGCAATTGTTGGGTGGCCCCTAGGTGAACGTTGCTAACCAGATGAGTGCGAAGGTGTTCGATGCCTTGCAAGATCAGCTGCGTCAACAGGGTGACTCCTGGTATCAGTTGATTGCCGGACGCTGTCCGGATTTATTTTCCGCTGTGCCCTTATACATTAATCGCAATCAGTTGCAGCAGATGCAGGCGGTGATTTTGGCGGTTGAACGAGTGGTTAATAGCGAAAAGTGGGAAAGTGCTCAGCGGCAAGAGCGCAGGAGCGCCAAAGGGGTGTTTTACGGCTATGACTTTCATCTCAACAGCGATGGCGCGCATCTGATTGAAATCAATACCAATGCGGGCGGCGCCTTTCTCAATGCACTGCTGATAGCCAGTCAACGCGGACTGGATCTGCCGGGAGAACCGGTTGCTCAGGGCGATCTCGAAAATGTGTTTGTGGAGATGTTTCGCCATGAATACGGTTCAGGCGCCAGACCGTTAAGTTGTATCGCCATCGTTGATGAAGCGCCGTCAGCGCAGTATTTATACCCGGAGTTCCTGCTGGCACAACGTCTGTTCGAGCGCCACGGTATCAAGACTTGTATTGCAGATCCCGCTGATTTGACGGCGGGTGAGGGCGGGTTATACGTTGGCGAGCAGCAGATAGATCTGGTCTATAATCGGCTGACGGATTTTTCCTTGCAAAAATACCCCGTCTTGTTGAACGCATGGAGTCAAGGTGAGGTCGTGTTAACGCCGAACCCTGAACACTATGCGCGTTACGCCGATAAACGCAATCTGGCGCGTTTAACCGATGTAGATGAATTGCGCATGCAGGGTGTGGGGGAGGAAGATGTCGCCACCTTGCAGGCGGGAATTCCTCATACCTTTGTGGTTGATGCCAGTGTGCAAGAGAATTTGTGGGTAAATCGTAAGTCTTTATTTTTTAAACCTAATTGCGGCTACGGTAGCCGTGGCGCCTATCGCGGCGAAAAACTGACCAAGCGTGTTTTTGCTGAAATTTTGCAATCTGGCTATGTGGCGCAAAAACTGGCTGTGCCGGGGGAATGTCGCATAGACGATGTGCTGTCGCTGAAATTCGACGTGCGCGCCTATGTCTATGAGGGGGGAATTCAACTGATGGCGGCAAGGCTATATCAGGGGCAGACCACCAATTTCCGCACGCCGGGCGGAGGGTTTGCACAGGTCAGGGTGGTAGACTAGCGATGAGCTATTCATTTTTCGCGATCGGTGTCGGAGCCGCCTGCGGTGCCTGGTTGCGTTGGGGGTTAGGGCTCTGGCTTAATCCGGCTCTGCCTGAAATGCCGCTCGGCACGCTGGCAGCCAATCTGATCGGCGCATATCTGATCGGCTTGTCGATCGCATTCTTTATGCAGCACCCGGGTCTGTCGCCCGAATGGCGTTTGCTGGTCATTACCGGTTTTCTGGGTGGATTGACCACCTTCTCCACCTTTTCTGCAGAAACCGTGACTTTGCTGATGCGAGGTCAGTATCTATGGGGCGGCGGGATTGTCATCGCCCATCTGAGCGGCTCTCTCCTGATGACGGTGCTAGGGATACAGACTTTCAGGTGGTTAAACGGAGTGCAATGATGAAACAGCTTAATTTCTATGTCAGTGAAAAGCAACATCACGCAGGTAAACCTTTGTATGAATGGTTGCTTGAGGAAGCAAAGTCGTTCGGTATTCATGGCGGCTCGGCTTTTCGCGCCATAGCAGGTTTCGGGCGTCACGGTAAGCTGCACGAGGATACCTTCTTTGAGTTGGCCGGAGAGTTGGCGGTAAAGGTCGAATTCATTCTGGATGAGGATGCGACGGAGCGATTAATGGCGCACGTGCGTGCGCAAGAGCTGCAAATTTATTACCTGAGCATTGATGTTCAGGCGGGTGTCGTTTAGCGGTAATTTTCAAGCAAAACGCCCCTTGCGGGGCGTTTTGCTTGAAACGATATACCTGATATTACGCGGCGAAAAAGTCTTTCACCTTGTCCATCCATGACTTTGCACGAGGATTGTGATGCGCGTTATCTTTAGCATTGATGCTTTCGAATTCACGCAACAAATCCTTTTGACGTTCGGTCAGATTGACCGGCGTTTCGACGATCACGTGGCAATGTAAATCGCCGTGTGTCGAACTGCGCACGCCCTTGATGCCCTTGCCGCGCAAACGGAAGATCTTGCCGCTTTGGCTCTCGGCGGGGATCTTGATGGTCGCCATGCCATCCAGTGTCGGGATTTCGATCGAACCACCCAGCGCGGCGGTGCTGAAGCTGATCGGCATTTCGCAATGCAGGTCGTTATGGTCGCGCTGGAATACCGCATGCGCCTTGACGTGGATGACCACGTACAAATCACCCGACGGTCCGCCATTGACACCATGCTCACCTTCGCCGGACAAACGAATGCGATCATCGTTATCCACACCCGGCGGGATCTTCACCGACAAGGTCTTGTGCTGCTTGACCTTACCGCTGCCGTTACAGGGTTTGCAGGGCGATGAAATCATCTTGCCGTTGCCGTGACAGCGAGGGCAGGTCTGCTGGATGGAGAAGAAACCTTGCTGCATGCGTACCTGACCGTGTCCGCCGCAGGTGGTGCAGGTGACAGGGCTGGTGCCGGGTTTTGCGCCCGAACCGTGGCAGGTGTCGCAATCTTCCATGGTCGGTACGCGGATTTGCGTTTCCGTGCCGCGTGCGGCCTGTTCCAGCGTGATCTCCAGGTTGTAGCGCAGGTCGGCACCGCGTTGCACATTGCTGCGCCCGCCACCGCCTCCACGTCCACCACCGAAGATGTCGCCGAAAATATCAGAAAAATCAAAGCCTTGCCCGCCTGCTCCGCCAGCACCGAACGGACTGCCGCCACCCATGCCGCCCGCTTCAAAGGCTGCGTGACCATACTGGTCGTAGGCCGCGCGCTTTTGAGTATCAGACAAGGTTTCGTAGGCTTCCTTGGCTTCCTTGAAGTGTTCCTCCGCCTTCGGATTGTCCGGATTACGGTCAGGATGATGCTTCATCGCGAGTTTGCGATAAGCCTTTTTAATTTCGTCGTCTGAAGCATCTCGGTTGATGCCCAGAACTTCGTAATAGTCTTTTTTGCTCATTTTCAATAATGGGAAGGGAGAAGGGGGAAGGGGGACGGGTTAGGGGGTGGTGCGGCGTTTGATGGATGCCGATAACCCCATTAACAATCCTGAAACTTCATCCACTTTTCCGTTCAGCTCCTCTGCGTTATTCAGGTAGCCCAATCTTGCGGCAAGTTCAATCAAAGTATCCAGTTCGGAAAGAGAACCAGCTGAAATGCTCAAAAAATGCAATAGTTCACGTGTTCCATTGCGAGCAAAACCTTCCGCAATGTTGGCTGGAACAGAAACAGCTGCACGTTGCAGCTGGCTGGATAATCCAAATCTTTCTTGTGCGGGAAAGGAGGAGGTTTCAGTGTAAACCGCAGTCACCAACTCCATTGCTTGCTGCCAAGCTTTTAAGTTGCGGTGAGCGCGCTTCACGCCCTTCTCCCTTCCCCCTTGACTCTTCCCGTCTTACTTCTTGTCCTTCACTTCGGTGAATTCGGCATCCACGACATCGCCTTCGTCTTTCTTGGCTTCGTGAGATGCGCCTGCACCTGCGCCCGCTTCAGCAGACTTGGCTTGTTCTGCCGCGTACATCTTTTCGCCCAGCTTTTGTGCGGCGGTAGACAGCGCTTCAGTCTTAGCTTCGATGGCATCCTTGTCATCGCTCTTCACGACTTCTTCGGCTTCTTTTACTGCGCCTTCGATGGCTGATTTTTCATCAGCAGTCAGCTGGTCGCCGTATTCCTTCATCGACTTATTGGTCGAGTGGATCAGCGCGTCCAGTTGGTTGCGTGCGGTAACCAGTTCCAGTGCTTTCTTGTCATCTTCAGCATGCGCTTCTGCATCGCGAACCATGCTTTCGATTTCAGCTTCAGACAGACCGGAGCTCGCCTTGATGGTGATGTTGGCTTCCTTGTTAGTTGCCTTATCTTTCGCAGCAACGTGCAGAATACCGTTGGCGTCGATGTTGAAAGTCACTTCGATCTGAGGCATGCCGCGTGGTGCTGGCGGGATGTCGGACAGATTGAACTGGCCCAGACTCTTGTTGCCGGAAGAGATTTCGCGTTCACCTTGCAACACATGGATGGTCACGGCAGACTGGTTGTCGTCGGCTGTCGAGAATACTTGCGATGCCTTGGTAGGAATCGTGGTGTTCTTCTTGATCAGCTTGGTCATCACGCCGCCCATGGTTTCAATACCCAGAGACAGAGGAGTTACGTCCAGCAGCAATACGTCTTTCACTTCACCTTGCAACACGCCGCCCTGGATACAAGCGCCGACAGCAACGGCTTCATCCGGGTTCACGTCTTTACGTGGTTCACGGCCGAAGAATTCTTCGACTTTCTTCTGAACCATAGGCATGCGTGTCTGACCACCGACCAGAATCACGTCAGCGATGTCAGAGATAGAGATGCCGGCATCCTTCATGGCGATCTTGCATGGCTCGATGGTGCGGGCAACCAGATCTTCAACGATGCTCTCCAGCTTAGCGCGGGTGATCTTCACAGCCAGATGCTTAGGACCGGTGGCGTCTGCCGTAATGTAAGGCAGATTGACTTCGGTTTGTTGAGCAGAGGACAGTTCGATCTTAGCCTTTTCAGCCGCGTCTTTCAGACGTTGCAGTGCCAGCATGTCTTTCTTCAGGTCGATGCCGGAATCCTTCTTGAATTCTTCAACCAAAAATTCGATAACGCGCATGTCGAAGTCTTCGCCGCCCAGGAAGGTGTCGCCGTTGGTAGACATCACTTCAAACTGGTGTTCGCCGTCGATTTCTGCGATATCGATGATAGAGATATCGAATGTACCGCCACCCAAGTCATAAACTGCGATCTTGCGGTCGCCTTCCTGCTTGTCCATACCGAAAGCCAAAGCGGCAGCGGTAGGTTCATTGATGATGCGCTTTACATCCAGACCCGCGATACGTCCGGCATCCTTGGTAGCTTGACGCTGTGCATCGTTAAAATAGGCAGGAACGGTGATAACCGCTTCAGTGACAGACTCGCCCAAGTAATCTTCGGCAGTCTTCTTCATCTTCATCAGGATTTGTGCGGAGATTTCAGGTGCTGAGAATTCTTTATCGCGTACCTTGATCCATGCGTCGCCGTTCTTGGCTTTAACGATGGTGAATGGAACCATGTCGATGTCTTTTTGTACCATCTTTTCATCGAAGCGGCGACCGATCAGGCGCTTTACGCCGTACAGGGTGTTCTTAGGGTTGGTAACAGCCTGGCGCTTGGCGGCTGCGCCGACCAGTACTTCGCCGTCTTCCATGTAGGCGATGATCGAAGGGGTAGTGCGCGTACCTTCCGCGTTTTCAATTACCTTGGTCTTGCCGTTTTCCATTACAGCTACGCAAGAGTTGGTTGTGCCCAAGTCGATACCAATAATTTTACCCATGTTGCAATCCTTTCGAAGTTTGTTGTTTACGATGACGCCCTAGATGGGGCGGCTAATTCATTTTTCAAGTGTTGCTGATGCAGAATCTTGTGTAGGTCGGGCTTCAGCCCGACATGTCAGGTTAAAACCTGACCTACGAATTTCCTTGTGATACCAGCACCAGCGCAGGGCGCAGCACGCGGTCATTCAGGGCGTAGCCTTTTTGCATCACGCTTACCACGGTGTTAGCGGGTAATTCGTTCGGCACCATGCTGATTGCCTGATGTTTGTGCGGATCGAGCTTTTCACCCACCGGATTGATTTCGGTGATGTGGAATTTATCAAAGACGCTGGAGAGTTGTTTGAGTGTCAGTTCCATGCCGCTCTTGAAGCTTTCGACGGAAGCGGTTTCGACCGCGAGCCCGGCTTCCAGACTGTCTTTAACAGCCAGCATTTCATTGGAAAAGCGTTCTACGGCGAATTTTTGTGCCTTGCTGACATCTTCAGCAGAGCGACGGCGAATATTTTCGGTTTCAGCCTTGGCGTACATCCAGGCGTCATAGTGTTCCTGGGATTTGCGTTCAGCGGCCTGCAGCAATTCTTCTGCGCTGGGCATGACCTCGCCGGCTTGGGCCGCCGGTTCAGTTTGAGTGACTTCGTCTTGCAGGTCTGCTTGCGGGTTGGTTTGTTCCATATTGTTCTCCTGAATTTAACTTTCAGGTAAGTTGGGTTGAATTTTCTGTTTTCAAGTGCCTGCGTGCATTTAGTTGCGATCTAAATCGGGTGTGGGTGCTAAAAATATTCATTTCGCCCTGCATAAACAAGGCTTTTTCAGGATATTGCTCGATAAAAGTGATGTAAGCAAATGTAAGGAAGTGTTAAAATGACGCAAAATTTTAAGAATTTAATTGTTGTGTGTTTCAGGAGAACGAAATGAATGATATGGAAAGAAATTTAGGTTATTTCGCCAGGCAGCAGTGTTCAGGCCAATGGCGCACATTTCTGACCGCATTCGCTGTTGAGTTCGGGCAGCAGATTCCAGTGGCTGAGTTGCGCGTGTTGATGGCGCGTCTTGGAACCTCGATGGCGCAAAATATGCGCCTGCCTGCAGGCAGTACTGTCGAAGAGCTGGAAGCTGCCATCAATGATATCTGGCAGGAGATGAATTGGGGTTGGGTGAAATTGACCGAAAAGGCTGACGGTCTGTTTATCGAACATCATGCCGCGCCCTTGCAAACGGCCTTCGGTGAGCCAGCTTTAACCTGGTCCCCGGCGATTCTTGAGGGGATTTATGCGCACTGGTTCTCGGTAATCAGCGCAAACCCTTCCTTGCAGTTGGTTCAGGCAGAGATGGCCAAATCTGATGAATTTCTGATTACTTTCCGTTTCGGGCGAGCTGCGTGATCGGTGCTGGTTTATTCGTGAGGATGCTATGAGCCAACAAGCCAATGCCGATATCCGCAATCTTTTCAAGAAGTTTGGCGGTGAAACTGCAAATTATCAGGAAATTCAGCAGACTTATGTGGCGGATAAGGCGGCGCAGAGCTGGCCTATTGTCGAGGCGATGGAGCGCAGTCGTCCGGCGGCACCCATCCGTAAAGCAGTTTCGGCACGTCTGCCAGTGGCTGCAGCGCCAGTCAGGTCTGGTCTGTTTGCCGCAGCGCCGGTGAGTGCATCTATTTTTCAGTCTGCGCCCGTTTCGCCAGCGCAGCCCGTTGCACCTGTTGTTCCTCCTGCCCCTGTCGAAGTGAAGTCGACGGGTCTGGGCTTGTTTTCCCGGCCACAGGTCTTGCCGGCTGCCCCCGTTGTCACAGAGCCTGTCGTAAAAGCCGCTACGTCTCCGTTGCACTCAATATTCGGCGCCTTGAAATTAACGGTTGCTGAACCGCCGCCTCCAGAGCCGCCAGCATCGTTCGTCGTTCAAAATCAATCGCTCGATGCGGTTTTTTCGCGTTTGCTCAATTCGCAAAATTCAGGTGCACCCGCTGAGCCGGATGGCAGTTTGCGCGGATTGTTTGGTTTTCTGAAAAAATAATGCCGATTATCGCCGTGATATCGCCCAAAGGGGGCGTGGGGAAAACAACTGTATCTGTCAATCTGGCTTGCGCGCTGGCCAACAGCGGTCAGGCGGTCAGGCTGGTTGACCTCGATCCGCAAAATGCGATGCGTCTGCATCTGGGCGCAGATCCCGGCGAAGAGGATGGTCTGATACACCAGACTTTGCAGCAGAGCAGTTGGTATTATGCTGAATACGACAGCGCTTACGGGGTGAGCTTTATTCCATACGGAAAAGCCTCTGAAATTGAACGGATTACCTTCGAGGCGCACTTGACCCAAACGCCGCACTGGCTGCGCGACAATCTGGGGGCTCTCGAACGGGAACCCGGTGTATTGACACTCATCGATACGCCACCCGGTCCTTCGGTTTATGTGCAGCAGGTGCTGGCTATCGCCAATCTGGTGCTGGTGGTGATGATACCGGATGCAGGTTCTTATGCGACACTCAACTCTATAGAGGGTTTGCTCGATTATTACTGCGCCAACCGGACAGATTTTTACGGCTCATATTATGTCCT
The DNA here is from genome assembly GCA_041660905.1 of Gallionella sp. GTDB lineage: Bacteria > Pseudomonadota > Gammaproteobacteria > Burkholderiales > Gallionellaceae > Gallionella. Next base: position 355,367 of record JBAZVL010000002.1, on the reverse strand, counting down.
GAATCAATTTGATGCAGGTTTACCGCTTAACCGTGATATTCAGTCTGTGATGCAAAATACGCTGGGCGAACGTCTGGCGCCCTATGCGATACATCGCGATGAAGCCTTGGGAGAAGCGCTTGCGTTTCAACAGCCTATCCGCGAATATGCACCGCACAGTCAGGCTTTCGATGATCTGAAGGAACTGTCGAACTGGTTGAAAAACTTAATTGACCGGATTCCCAGATGAGTAGTCGGTCACCTTCAGGCGGTCCTGCATACTCAGCCCCGCTTGAGGGAGAAGGCGAGGACGATAAGTCACTTCTCCCGCCGGTTCGTTATAAATTCGGCAAACTCAATGAGTTGGTCATTGCGCTGCGCGAGTGGCATGGCTGGGAGCATAATTACTGGCGTGCGGCAGCGATCGCGCTGGCGGTATCCTGTTATCTGGTCACGATGTCGGTGCCACTCAGTCTGACCGCTCAAGCCATCTTCGGTGCGCTGGTTTTCGCCATCTCGCTGTTCATCCGTCGTTACAGCGGTACGCTGTTCACCCTGATCATGATCGTCTTCTCGATCAATGCGTCCAGTCGCTATTTGTATTGGCGCGTCACAGAAACCATCGTGCTCAACAACTGGGTGGACGGCATGTTCGCCATCATCTTGTTGCTCGCGGAAATCTATGCCTGGTTTGTTTTGCTGTTAGGGTACGCGCAGACCATCTGGCCCTTGCGGCGCAAGCCGGAGCCCATGCCGACTGACACTACGCTGTGGCCTACGGTGGATGTGTATATTCCGACTTACAATGAATCGATGAAAGTGGTCAGGCCAACGGTGCTCGCTGCCATGGCGATCGACTGGCCGCGCGATAAGCTCAATATCTATATTCTCGACGATGGCAGCCGGGAAGAATTCCGTGAATTTGCCGAAAGTGTCGGTGTGGGGCATTTGACCCGCATCGAGCACAAACATGCCAAGGCCGGCAACATTAACGCGGCGCTAAAGCAGACCAGCGGAGAATTCATCGCAATTTTTGACTGCGACCATATCGCTGCGCGCTCATTTTTGCAAATGACGATGGGTTGGTTTTTGCGCGATCCCAAACTGGGGATGGTGCAGACACCGCACCATTTTCTGTCCCCTGATCCGTTTGAACGCAATCTGGGGACTTTTCGGCGCGTGCCCAATGAGGGGGAATTATTCTACGGCCTGATTCAGGACGGCAACGACCTTTGGAACGCTACTTTTTTCTGCGGTTCCTGTGCGGTGACGCGCCGCTCGATTTTGCTGGAAGTGGGGGGGGTGGCAATCGAAACGGTCACTGAGGATGCGCATACCGCCTTAAAAATGCACCGTTTGGGCTATAACACCGCTTATATTTCCATCCCTCAGGCGGCGGGACTGGCGACCGAGAGTCTCTCTATCCATGTGGGGCAGCGTATCCGCTGGGCGCGCGGTATGGCGCAGATATTCCGAGTGGACAATCCGTTTTCCGGCAAGGGTTTGTCATTGATGCAGCGTGTGTGCTACTCGAATGCCATGCTGCATTTTTTCTATGGCTTCCCGCGCATGGTGTTTTTGCTCTCACCCTTGTCTTATCTGTTTTTCCAGGCGCACATCATCCACGCCGAAGCGCTGGCGATCGCTGCGTATGCCTTGCCGCATCTGGCGCATGCCAATGTGACCAATTCGCGTATGCAGGGCGAGTTTCGTCACTCATTCTGGGCGGAGCTGTATGAATCTGTGCTGGCCTGGTATATCTTCAGGCCGACGCTGGTTGCGCTGATCAGCCCTAAGCTGGGTAAATTCAACGTGACCTCTAAGGGCGGTCTGGTCGCCGAAGAGTATTTCGACTGGGAAATCAGCGAGCCTTATCTGGTGATGCTGGCCTTGAATATCGCCGGTTTGCTGGTCGGAATCGTGCGCCTGTTCTGGTGGAATACCTTCGAATCCGATACGGTGATACTCAATTTGTTGTGGACGGTCTATAACCTTGTGATACTCGGCGCCTCTATTGCGGTTGCCACGGAATCGCGCCAGGTGCGCAACAATCACCGCGTGGAATGCAACCAGAAGGCAATGTTAAAGACCAGCGCCGGGCGCAGTATCGTATGCCGCGCCAACGACTATTCTGAAGGCGGACTGGGCTTGGTGATGCCGGCTAACGGACTGGTTCCGCTAGATTCCGAGGTGCGGGTTTCACTCTTTATGGGGCAACGGGAATGTGTGTTTCCCGCCCGGGTCGCCTTTGCCAGAGATGCCAGCGTGGGGGTTGAGTTCGAACCGCTCGATCTGCAACAACAAATGGACCTGGTGCAGTGTACCCTGGCGCGTGCTGACGCCTGGCTGGACTGGTCGGACAATCGCGATGCGGATCATCCGCTAAAGGGTTTGCAGGAAATCTTGTACCACAGCATGCGTGGTTTCGAGCATTTGGGGCATTACTTGACAAAGCGTGTGGCCGGGCACTTTCACGGTAAGCCTGAAAATGTTGATCTGGGTTTGTTTGCGCCTCAAGCGTCGAACTCTTCGGGGCTGTCCGGGCGCCTGATGCGTTTCGGTCGCGCCGTGATGCTGCGGCAGCGTGCGACCGGGGTGAATGAGAATCAGCCCGTCGTTCATCTGTCGGTTCATGATTTGAAAGCGTCGTTGACGAGTAAATTGGGTGGGTTGGCGAGTGCAGGGCGTGGTCTGCTGCTCAAGCCTGGGGCTATGCTGCGGGCGCGCACGGCAAAGCGTTAATCTGCTGACTGGGTGTTGTGCTGAATAATATAACTGTGAGTTAATGATGATTGAATTGCATAAGATGATGAATATTAAGCATAAATTTAAAATCAATCGCCTGCACAAGGCATTGTTTGGCATGCTGGTGGTGGTTTGCGCCGCAACGCCGGAAGCGGTTTACGCCAAGAAGCATCGTCAGCCTGCAGCGCAGACCGAATCAACGCCGGTCGCCCCTGTTGAAGCCGTGGTGGCGGAAAATCCGGATGAAATCAGCCACTACTCTTATACCCTGGAGGAAATGGGTGAGTTAAGACCATTAGAATTGCGCAGCGTCAATGGACAGCGCAGCGTGACCTTTGCGGTGCGCAACGACGAAGTGATTACGGCCGCCAAGCTTAAATTGGCTTACGCATGGTCGCCCTCTCTGATCCCGGAATTGTCACATCTTAAGGTGAAGCTCAATGACGAGTTGATGTCTTCGCTGCCACTGAACAAGGAAAACAGCAATGGACATGTGAGCGATGTGAAGCTTGATGCGAACATGTTTATTGATTTCAACAAGCTCACGCTGGAAATGATCGCTCACTATACGAGGGAGTGCGAAGACCCCATGCACTCGACGTTGTGGTCCAATATCAGCAATCAAAGCCGGCTCGATTTGACCGTGCGTCATCTCAAACTGCCTAACGATCTTTCATTTTTACCCGCGCCTTTTTTCGATAAACTGGATAACCGGAAACTGGTATTGCCCATCGTCTTTGCGGCAGAGCCCGGCAATGATGTGCTGCAGGTGGCAGGTGTCGTTGCGTCCTGGTTCGGTAGCCTGGCCAGCTATCGCGGTGCTGAGTTCCCCGTGCTGCACAACACGCTGCCTAAGGGTAACGGCGTATTGATGGTGGCTGGCAGCGCGGCACCTGCCGGACTCAATCTTCCGGCGATTAATGGCGCTAGTCTGGCGGTAGTCACCAATCCGCTCAATGCCACGGCGAAATTGCTGGTGGTGATGGGGCGCGATGCCAAGGAGCTGGAGCTCGCAGCCCACGCCTTGATGCTGGGTAAACCTACGCTCAATGGCAGTTTGGTCAATGTGACTCAGGTCGCTGATATTCCCTTGCGCAAGCCTTACGATGCGCCCAACTGGGTGCCGACCGACCGCCCTGTGCATATTGGAGAATTAGCCAAACATCCCGAGCTGCAAGTAGAGGGCGTAACGCCGGATCTTATTCGGGTTAACTTTAATTTGCCGCCCGATTTGTTCCCCTGGCGCAGTGCGGGAATCCCCCTGAATTTGCGCTATCGTTACACGATACGTCCGGTGCAGGACAGATCTACGCTGAACGTTAATATCAACGGTCAGTTTGTCAAGTCGCTGCCGTTGCAGAGTATGCCAAGCAAACTCGACAAAAAAATCAAACTGCCGTTTATGGAAGATGGCAAGGCGATTGGCAACGAAGTGGTGTTATTGCCGCACGATAAGGTGTTTGGACAAAACCAGATGCAGTTCCACTATTTCTTCGACTATATCAAGCAGGGGGCATGTAAGGATGTATTCCTGAATAATGAACGCGGGGCGATTGATACAGATACTACGATCGATTTCTCCTCGTTCCCCCATTATACGGCCATGCCGAATCTGGGCTATTTCGCCAACGATGGTTATCCTTACACCCGTATGGCGGATTTGTCAGAAACCGCTGTGGTTATGCCCGACAAGGTCTCCACGCCGGAGATGGAAACCTATCTTGCCGTGATGGGGCGCATGGGGCGGGTAACCGGTTATCCGGCTGTGCGTCATGTGTTGATTTCGGCTGCCAATGTCGAGGCGAATGCCAATAAGGATCTGATCTTGATCGGTGCAGCCGGCAATCAGCCGCTACTGGAACGCTGGGCGGATAAAATGCATCCTCTGCTCGCGGATGGTTCGCATACACTCAAGCTGCCCGGGCCTTTTGAACGTTTGCGCTCGCGCTGGGAAAATCGCGATCTTGAAGATGCCATGCATCGTGCCGGCGATCTGATCACCAAGGGGGACGGTGGCTTGGGTGCGCTGGTTGGATTTCAATCGCCGCTTAAGAGCGGTCGCAGCGTGGTGGTATTTACCGGTGACAATCCGCAGCAGATTGCTGCACTGGCCACCTCTATGGGTGATCCGAAAAAATTGGCCGTCTTTCACGGCGATCTGGTGATGCAAAGCGGCAAGCGTATCGAGAGTTTTCAGGTCGGCCCCACATATTTCACCGGTAAACTGCCCTGGTGGACCGCCTTGCACTGGTATTTGTCCAATCAACCGCTGATACTGCTCGTGCTGATCGGTCTGGCTGCTCTGCTGGTGGCTGTCATGTCTTTCCGCTATCTGCGCAATCTGGCCGCGAAGCGATTGGCAAAGTAATCGATGATTCTGCGATTCTGTCGATGTCTGCTGGGGCTACTGCTGCTGTCGCCTTGGCTGGCGCAGGCGAAGGAGTGCGCCGAGTGGGCAAGATGGCAGGCCTTCAGCAGTCGCTTTATCATGACAGACGGTCGGGTGCTGGCCGATGAGAGTGAACAGCATTACAGCACGTCGGAGGGGCAGGCCTATGCCTTGTTCTTTGCGCTGGTGGCGAATGATCGCAAGAGTTTTGAGCGGGTATTGGCATGGACACGTGATAATCTGTCTGCCGGAGACTTGACGGCAACGCTGCCCGCCTGGCAGTGGGGTAAGCGACAAGATGGCAGTTGGGGGGTGGTCGACACCAACTCTGCTTCGGATGCGGACACCTGGCTGGCTTATACCTTGCTGGAGGCCGGTCGTCTGTGGCGTGAGCCGCGTTATTCAGCCTATGGCAATCTGATGCTGGCTAATATTCGTCTGCATTTGATACGTGATTTTCCGGGGTTGGGTGCGATGCTGTTGCCGGGTGCTGCGGGTTTCGAGCTGAATGAAGGGGGAATGCGCTTTAATCCCAGTTATTATCCTGTGCAATTGTTCCGTATGTTTGCTCAGGCAGATTCTGCCGGTCCGTGGAATGAACTGATAGGGAATAGTCTGAAACTCATGAGAGCGGCAACGCCTAAAGGGTTTGTGCCCGATTGGCTGGCCTATATTCCCGGCACGGGTTTTATCAAGGATCCTGTATTGGGCGCAACGGGAAGTTACGATGCCATCCGTGTCTATTTGTGGTGGGGAATGCTGGCAAAACAGGATGCCGCAGCATCGGGCTTAAAAGAGATGCTCGGCGGAATGGATAAGCTGCTTTTAAATCAAGAGATTACTCCGCCATTGAACGTGGATAGTCAAACCGGTAGTTATTCAGGCATCAGTCCTCCCGGCTTCTCGGGGGCGTTGCTGCCCTATTTGGCTACGATGAAAAATATCCGTGCAGTGAGTTTACAAAATGACCGTTTGATTGCGCATGAGACTGAGGGTTTGGTAGGTCAGGAAGCGCGTTATTACGATCAAGTGCTGACCATGTTCGGCCAGGGATGGATGGAACACCGTTTTAGCTTTTCCTCACAAGGCCAACTTCTCGCGCAGTGGAATCCGTCATGTTCAGCAAAAAAATAATCTGTCTGGGAATTTACGCCTCGCAGTTTGTGCTGTTCAGTTCACAAGCGGCGACTGACCCGGCTCAAGCTGTCGAGCAGTGGGTGCCGGCTCAGGATGAACCTTTTGTCGCAAAACGACCGCAGACATTGAATAGATCGCTTGTCGCGGACGCGAAGCTGAGTGAGATCAAGGCGGAGGGCGTCGTTAAATCACCGGATTTGCCGCTTATCGATACGGCTGAATCGCAATTGCAGTATTGGTCAAAACGAGGAAGGCCAGATATTGTCGAGCATCTGCGCAAGCGTCACCGCGATAACGCGCACGCTGGGGAGAGTCGGCTGGCTCAAGCGACCGTCGTAGCTGCTGGGATCACGCAGCCAACGAAGCCAACTGAACCCGCTAAGGTAGAACCTTATGTGGCTGCACAGCCTATGGCGGAAGCCGCAAAGCCGGTGTCCGTTAATGTGCGGCCTGTGAAATCCGAACCGGTTAAGACTGAACAGCTTCGGGCTGAACCCGCAAAGGCGGTGAACGTCAATGCTGCGCCTATTAAGGCAGAACCTGTAAAGTCCGAAGTGGTTAAGACTGAACCAGTTAAGACTGAACAACTTCGGGCTGAACCCGCAAAGGCGGTGAACGTCAATGCTGCGCCTATTAAGGCAGAACCCGTGAAGTCCGAAGCGGTTAAGAGTGAACCAGTTAATACTGAACAGCTTCGCGCTGAGCCCGCAAAGCCGGTGAACGTCAATGCTGCGGCTATTAAGACAGAACCTGTGAAGTCCGAAGCGGTTAAGAGTGAACCAGTTAATACTGAACAGCTTCGCGCTGAGCACGCAAAGACGGTGAACGTCAATGCTGCGCCTATTAAGGCAGAACCTGTGAAGTCCGAAGCGGTTAAGAGTGAATCAGTTAAGTTAGAACCAGTTAAGTTAGAACCAGTTAAGACGGAGCTTCGGGCTGAACCCGCAAAGCCGGTGAGCGTCAATGCTGCGCCTATTAAGGCAGAACCGGGTAAGGTTGCGCAAGTTAATCCGATTGAACCCGTTGCAGCTCTTCTCTCCAATCTTCCGCCGCGCGGCGAGGTCAAATCCACGGCGTATGCAGTTGCTCAGGTGAACTCTGTGCCGATAGCGCTGGCAATCAAGGAGGCGAATAATGTGCCCAGGCCAGCAGCAGAATTGATTAAAGTGCAGCCTTTGACGCCCACACGGGAAGAGCAGGCGCGCTACTGGGCTGCGCGAGGGCGCAGTGATTTGGCTGTGGTTGAGCCGTTATCCAGGCAGTCCGGTGCGGGAGGGGTGGGGCGTGCGGAAACTGTCGCTAAGGCTAGCTTACCTCTGGCGATGAATGATGCCTCGGCAGTGGATGCTCTTGCTGTTGTCGATAAAAAAAGTATCGATAAGTCAAATGGTTATAATAAACCGGAGACGCTGGAGAGTCGCGTTGAGCCCAAACTAAATCCGGATGAACAGGCGAAATATTGGGCAGCGCGCGGACGCGATGATCTGGCTGAGCAGGCTAAAACTCAGAGTGAGCAATCTGATACGCCGTTCAAAGGCGGGATTCGTACTTCGCGTGCTGACGTGCAGCTCAAAAATGCCGCTCCCGGTAGGCTGCTCACAGGGGACGTGTCTTCGGACAGTGACACGCCTCTGCCTAAGTTAAACCCGGATGAACAGGCGAAATATTGGGCAGCGCGCGGACGCGATGATCTGGCTGATCAGGCTAAATCCGGGGGTGAGCAGTCAGGTGTGCCGGTCAAGGGGATCGAAGCCAGTCGCACACTACGCGCTAATCAGCGGGACGAGAAGGTCCTGGTGCGCGGGGTTGAACGCGGCGCGAGTTTTGCGCAGCCTGCCAGTCAGGAATTGAACGGTGATGCTGAATACTGGGCTGCGCGGGGGCGAGATGATCTGGCCGATGCGTTGAAGTTGCGTATGGCGGTGGCCAGGCGTGATTCAGTTCGGGTTTTGCCCGCAGCGCAAACGGTTACGCAGAACAAATCTAATCAGCGGGAAAATAAATCCGCGCTCGAGGATGCGCTGCTGAAAAATCCGTCGGGTATCAAGGCGCGTCTGGATTTGGCTGATATTTACCGGCAGACCGGGGAGCTGGAACGTGCGTCTGTGCTGATTGACGGTGTGCTGGCGGGAAATCCTGATTTGGCCGAAGCGCTTTATGCCCGAGCCCGTTTGTATGCTGAACAGAGCTTATGGCGTGAGGTGCTGTGGGTGCTGGAAAAAGTGTCGCCCGCATCGCGTAATGGCGAGATGGCTAAGCTGCAAAAAACCGCCTGGGCGCATGTGCAGATCGATAGGGCCGATGTTCTGGTCAGGCAGGGGGATCACCTTGAGGCGCAAGTCTTGCTGCGTCAGGTGGCACGGGAATTGGCGCTCAATACGAAGCAGCGGATGCAGCCTGAATCTCCCGCGCTCTGGAAGAATGGGGTTAAGACTAAGGGAATGCGCTAGCATTACGTTTTTTCTGGACAGTCTCAGGAATCCTGCTTATCCTTGGCGCTTGGAATATTACTTTTACACTAAGGATGAGAAAATGAGTTTATTGCTTGCCGGAATGACCGTTTTGATGATCGGCGACAGCCACATGGCGACCAAAGGTTATCTGATCAGCAGTTTGCATGACGAATTGATGCAGCAGGGAGCAAAGGTTTATTCCTATGGCGCGTGCGGTACGTTGTCCGGCGACTGGATGAGAACGATACAGCCGCCTTGCGGCGGGGCTTTTCGTCTGAACGACAAACCACTCCGTGTACGCGCGGGAGAGGCGGCATCCACAACGCCGTTGCCGGATCTGGTTCGTGAACACCACCCGGACCTGATCGTGGTAATCAACGGAGATACCATGGCAGGTTATAAGAGCGCCGTGTTGCCCAGACCCTGGATATCTAAGGAAGTGTCTCTGTTGACGCATGGAATCAAAGCCAGCGGCGTCAGTTGCGTGTGGGTTGGACCTGCCTGGGGTAATGAGGGTGGCAAGAACGGCAAAAATTTCCCGCGCGTTAAGGAAATGTCCGATTTTCTGGCTGAAAATGTCGCGCCTTGCACCTATATCAATTCTCTGAATATGTCTAAACCCGGTGAATGGGGAACGTTGTCGGAAGACGGTCAACACTTTACCGATGCCGGATATCAGTCGTGGGGTAGCGCAATCGCCAAGCAGATACTCTCTTCCGATGTCTTGCAAAAAATCAAACATTAAGGCCGGTCATGAAAATGTATTACAGCGTCAATGCGTCCATCTTGTTTGCCGCCCTGTCGGGATCTGTCTGGGCTGAACCGCAACTTTATGAAACCGGCCCGGCAGAAGAGTCCTCCTACGTGCGTTTTGTCAATGCGACCGACAAAGAGCTCAGTGTGCTGTCCTCGACGGGGGGGGCGAAGATCGCCTTGAGCTCGAAGGGCGAGGGACGCGTGTCGCGTTTTTATCCGGTCAAGGCCGGTACGAAATTGTCTGCAACTTTGCAGCGCGGGGATAAAAAAGATCCGGTTGATGTGACTGGCAAGCCGTGGGAGTACATCACGATCGCGGTTTTGCCCGGCAGTGGCGCCCAGCTTGAGACTAAAATTATCAGGGAAACGCCGACTGATTTTAACGCGATGCGCTCGTCCGTTGCGTTGTTTAATCTCGATGCCAAGTGTGCTGAAGCGTTGATGCAGGGCGGTGCCAAGGCAGCCACCATACTGGATAGTGTTAAACCATTTAGCGTAGCAAGGCGTCTGGTGAATCCGGTGAAGCTGACGGCGACGGTAGCCTGTGGTGCTAATACGAGCAGCATTGATTTGGCGCAATTGCAGGCCGGTGAGCGTTACAGCGTCTTTTTGCTGAAGTTGAAAAATTCGCAGCAGGTGTTTTTCTCGCGCGATGTCAATTAGCGCCGTATAAAAATAAGCTTAGTGTAAAGCCGGGCGGATAGTCGCAGTTTGCGAAGCCCGGTATCATTTAGGGGTCATTATGGTTTTTGCGTCTCTGGAGTTTCTGACGCTGTTTCTGCCGGTTTTCTTCGCATTTTATTTTCTGACCCCGCAGCGATACCGCAATCACACCCTGTTGTTCGGCAGTTGGCTTTTCTACGCCTGGTGGACTCCTAAGTTTCTGATTTTAATTATTTTTTTGACGGCTGTGAGCTGGCTGGCTGCGATCCTGATAGACAGGTCCGCATGTGAAAAATATAAGACTCGCATTATGGCAGCGGCGATCATCGTCAATCTGGCCAGTCTGGCCTGGTATAAGTACGCCAATGTGGTGGTCAGGTCACTCAATGACTTGTTCGGCAGCGCAGAACATCCGCTGATCGTCTGGGAGACGGTGTTTTTGCCCATAGCCCTGTCCTTTACCGTGTTGCACGCGACCTCTTATCTGGTCGATGTGAGACGCGGGGTGGTGCAGGCGCAATACCGCTTTACCTTTTTCAGCGCCTATATCGCCATGTTCCCGCATCTGATCGCAGGCCCTATCGTGCGATACCGGGTAATTGAAAAGGAACTTAAGGAGCGTTTCTTCTCGGCGGAGGAGTTTGCCACCGGGGTGCGACGCTTTATGATCGGTTTTGCCATGAAAGTGCTGATCGCTGACCCTTTGTCGCCTCTGGTAGATCTGGTTTTCAAACAGACCGCGCCCAGCCTGATCGACGCGTGGATAGGGTGCGGTGCCTACACCATCCAGTTGTATTTCGATTTTGCCGGTTACAGTCTGATGGCCATTGGTTTAGGGTTGATGTTGGGTTTTAAGTTTGAGCCTAACTTCAACAACCCTTATCTGGCCTTGTCGATTCAGGACTTCTGGCGTCGCTGGCATCTGACCCTGTCATCCTGGCTGCGCGATTATCTGTATATTTCCCTGTTGGGCGGAAATCGCGACGGCCAGATGCGCACTTACGTCAATTTGATGTTGACCATGGCGATCGGTGGTTTATGGCATGGCGGAGAGAGCTGGAACTACTTGATCTGGGGCATCATACACGGCTCGGCGCTGTGTGTAGCCCGTGCCTACAACCAGATGGGTTACCGTGTTCCCGATGCGGGTTCAAGGGTGTTGACCCTGCTGGTGGTGATGTTGGCCTGGACGGTGTTTCGTGCTGCTGACTTTTCAGCGGCGCTTGCCATGTGGGGCGGGCAGTTCGGCATGAATGGCATGGCCATGGGCGATGCGGTTTCGCTGGCTATGAGGCCGACTATATATGCTGCCTTCGCGGCGGGTATTGCCTGCATCGTTTATCCAGCGACACGCTATGCGGCGACAGGTTGGTGGGTATTCGGCAGCCGCAGTTGGCGGGCGATCTGGCCGGCACTGGCCTTTGCCTATGCCTTGATCGTGCTGACGGGCCAGCAGTCGCCACCGTTTTTGTATTTCCAGTTTTAACGGTGACTTGAACTATGCCTATTAAATCTAAAAACCTGATGCTGTTGCCGGTGATTGCCTTTGTGCTCTTGTTGCTTGCCGGTCTGGTCGTTTCGGTATTGTCGCTCAAAGCAGTCGGCGAAGCCGAGTGGCGTGAATTGAAAGATCCGCAGAAAATACTGAGCGGCGAATCCACCCGGCGTTTCACCAAGTTGCTCAATCAGCATTTTTTGCTGGGAACATCCTTTAATCAGATCGAGCGCGGCATTCAGTGGAATTTAACCGGAGACTACGGTCCTTCTGTGCGCGCAGGATGTGCCGACTGGTTATTTCTGGCCGACGAGTTGACGGTGCATGAGGCGCGTGCACGGTCAGCTCAGTTCAGGGCGGAATTAGCCATGCGACTCGATGCCAGTTTGAAAGCGCGCGGGATTAAGTTGCTGATGGTGGTGGTGCCGGATAAGACTCGTATCGAAGCTGTACACCTGTGCGACTTGAATCGGCCGGTCTCGTTTGAATCTCGGGTGCTGAACTGGCAGGACGCGCTCAAGCGGCAGGGCATAGCCACGCTGGACTTGACTCAGGCGCTGCAAAGTACGCCGGGTGAACGTTATTACCGTAGCGACACGCACTGGAATGAAACAGGTTCCTTGGCTGCTGCAAAATCTGTGGCCGCCACGCTGGCCTCGCTGCATTGGGCTGCGCTTTCGCCGGCGGGTGAGGTTGCCCTGAATTCGGTGCAGGTCGCACGTCCGGGCGATCTGGTGCATTTGGCCGGACTCGATGGTTTACCTGCTTTTTTACGCCCTGAGGTTGAACAGGCACAAGTTACCGTGGTGCCTGCCGTCGAGGTGGCAAGTGATGATCTGTTTGGCGATGCAGGGGTGCCCGGTATTGCGCTGATCGGTACGTCGTATTCTCGAAACAGCAACTTTGTGCCGTTTCTGGCGCGCTCGCTGGGTGAGCCGGTGGCTAATTTAGCAAAAGACGGCGGTGATTTCTCGGGCGCGGCCATCGCCTACTTTGCAGGCAGCACCTTCCGTGATAACCCTCCCAAAGTGGTTGTCTGGGAGATACCCGAGCGCGTCATTGAAATGCCGGTCAAACAGGCTGAACAACAGTGGTTCGATACGCTGGCCAAGGGTGCGCTTTAGTCGCCGCATAAAACGGTGAATTGAGATTTTTCGCAGGATGCAGATGTAAAAAAGGACACCCTTGGGTGTCCTTTTTTGATGAACGGCTATTCGACTATTCGACTTTGGCTGCAGCGCGCAGGTCAGCAACCGTCTTTTGAATGGCTTGTTGTTGCAGACGTTGCTGCAATTGTGGCTTTAACTGGTCGAATGCAGGCACTTGCAAAGGACGGATATCGTCAAGACGGATCACGTGCCAGCCAAACTGTGAATGGACGGGATCCTTGGTGTATTCACCCTTTTTAAGGCCCAGCAGCGCATTGGCGAAAGGTTCAACCATGTTGCCCGGGACTGTCCAGCCCAGTGAGCCGCCATGTGTGGCAGAAGCACTGTCTTTGGACTTTTCGGCCAGCTTATCAAAATTGCCGGCATTGCCCTTTTTGTCCTTCTTGCCCAGTTGCGCGATGATCGCTTTCGCTTCGGCTTCGGACTCTACCAGAATATGACGTGCGTTATACTCCTTGTCGCCCAGTTTGGTCTTGAGCGTTTCGTAGGCTTGCTTGATTTGTGCATCTGAGATCGGGTTCTTCTTCAGGTTGTCCTGAATGAAGGCGTTGATCATTGCATTTTGTTTTGCCTGTTCGATTTGCTGCAGCACTTCCGGGGCCTTGTCCAGCCCAGCCTTGAGCGCTTCCTGCGCGATCACTTCGCGGTTGATCAGGTCATCGCGGATCACTTTGCGCAGTTCAGGGGTGTCAGTCTGTCCCTGATCTAAAGCGTTTTTCACATTCGCTTCAACGCGCTCCTGAGGAATGATCTTGCCATTTACCGTTGCGGCTGATTTCTCTTCGGCGAACGCCGGATTAATCGCCAGTGCGGTCAAGATGGCCAGTACTTTAAATTTGTTTGTTTTCAACACGTTAAATCCCTTAGTAAAAATAAAAAATTTCAAAATAAGTTAATCAAACTTCGTTCGGCGTAGTTGCCTGAATATTGAGGGCGTGAATTTCACGTTGCATCATTTCCCCGAGTGCGGAATATATCATACGGTGGCGTGAAATCGTAGTCTTGCCGGCGAACTCAGATGTGACAATTTGTAACAGGTAATGGCCGGCTCCGTCGCGAGCGCCCGCGTGTCCGGCGTGTTTGTGGCTTTCATCGACGATATTGATTGAAACCGGATTGAGCACCGCAAGCTGTGCATACATGCGTTCGATGCGGCTCATGCGGGCAGGGTCTTGCGGAACGGTTTGACGGTGACTCTTTCATACACGCCTGAACTCAGATAAGGCTCGGCATCGGCCCAGCTTTGTGCCTCGGCCAACGAGGGGAATTCAGCTACGATCAGGCTGCCGGTGTAACCCGCCGCACCCGGATCTTCCGCATCCACGGCCGGGAAGGGGCCGGCTAACAGCAGTCGGCCTTCGGCTTGCAGAGCTTGCAGACGCGCCACGTGAGCGGGACGGGTCGACAGTCGTTTTTCCAGACTGTCAGGTGTGTCCTGACCAATAAATACGTAAAACATCAGTTTTCCTCTTTCTTTTCATCGATGTATTTGGCCAGCCACGCGCTCTGCGCGATGATGAACGCGAGCATCATGCCGGTGAAGCCGAACAGCTTGAAATTAACCCAGACATCGGTGGAGTAGTTAAACGCCACATACAGATTGATAAAGCCCAGCACCAGAAAAAACAGGCTCCAGCTCAGATTCAGGCGATTCCAAACGCGGGCGGGCAGCGCCATTTTTTCGGCGAGCATGGCGCGCATCAGATTCTTCTTGAAGAAGGCGTTGGAGACCAGCAGGATCAAAGAAAACAGCCAGTACAGCACGCTGGGTTTGAATTTGATAAAGGTTTCGTCGTGCAGAAACAGGGTGGCACCGCCGAACACGCCGACGATGGCAAAACTCACCCAGAGCATGGTATCCACCTTGCCGTGGCGGTATTTAGTCCAGATGATCTGGGCTACCGTGGCGGCGATGGCAATGGCCGTGGCGACGAAGATGCCCTTGATTTTAAAGGCGATAAAAAACAGGATGACGGGGAACAGATCGAACAGCAGTTTCATGTTTTATTTTTTGTTAAGAGTCAAAGAGGCCGAGTTGATGCAATAACGCAATCCGGTGGGTTGTGGGCCGTCGGGGAAGACATGCCCCAGATGTGCGCCGCAAGACGCGCAGTTTACTTCATCTCGCCGCATGCCGTGGCTGGTATCCGTGCGAATAGTCAGGCTATCGGCCTGGTGCGGCTGCCAGAAACTGGGCCAGCCGCTGCCTGAATCAAATTTGTGAGCGGCGTCGAACAGCGGCAGGTCACAGCAGACACAGTGGTAAATCCCGTCTTCGTGGCAATTCCAGTAGGCGCCGGTAAAGGGCGGTTCGGTACCGCACTGGCGGCAGACCTGATATTGCTCGGCTGTCAGTTCTGCGCGCCATTCGGCATCGGTTTTTTTAATGATCTGATCCATTTATAAAACTTCCCCGGCGTGATCGGCCAGACGAGAACGCTCACCTCTGAGCAGGGTGATGTGACCACCGTGTTCCCAGCCCTTGAACCGATCCACCACGTAGGTCAGACCTGAACTGCCTTCGGTCAGGTAGGGCGTGTCGATCTGCGCGATATTGCCCATGCACACCACCTTGGTACCGGGGCCCGCACGCGTGACCAGCGTCTTCATCTGTTTCGGCGTTAAATTTTGCGCCTCATCGATGATGATGTATTTGTTCAGGAATGTGCGCCCGCGCATAAAGTTGAGCGATTTGATCTTGATGCGCGAGCGGATCAGATCGCGGGTGGCGGCGCGCCCCCAGTCTCCGGCTTCCTCGTCGTTCTTGTTGAGCACATCCAGATTGTCTTCCAGTGCGCCCATCCATGGGGTCATCTTTTCTTCTTCTGTGCCCGGCAGGAAGCCGATGTCCTCGCCTACGGGAACTGTTACGCGCGTGATAATTATTTCAGAATATCTTTTATTTTCAAGTGTTTGCATTAGTCCTGCGGCCAGCGTCAGCAACGTCTTTCCGGTTCCCGCCTGTCCTAACAGGGTGACGAAATCGATTTCGGGATCCATCAGCAGATTGAGCACGAAGTTCTGCTCGCGGTTGCGCGCGACGATGCCCCAGATGTTGTTTTTCGTGTGGGTGTAGTCGGTCAGGGTGCGCAGCAGTGCGGTGCCCTCGCTTTGCTCCAGTACCAGCGCATAAAACGGGGTGTCGTCATCTTCCTTATAGACAAACTGATTGATGTAAAACGCGCCGCACAGCGGGCCGTGCACCTGATAATAGGTGTGACCGTCCTTTTGCCAAGACTTCAGGTTTTTGTCGTGCGTCTCCCAGAAGTCCACCGGAAGTTCCAGAACGCCGCTGTAGAGCAGATCGGTGTCTTCGAGTACCTTGTCGTTGAAGTAGTCCTGTGCTTCCAGTCCCAGCGCACGTGCCTTGATGCGCATGTTGATGTCTTTGCTGACCAGTATCACCGCGCGTTTCGGGTACTGATGCTGCAGGCCGATCACTACACCCAGAATGGCGTTGTCCGCCTTGCCCAGCTCCAGATTGTGCGGCAGCTCTTGCTTGATGAAGCTGGTCTGCAAATACAGGCGTCCGCTACAGTTTTTGTGTGCCGCAGAGTGCAGGGCGATGCCTTCTTCGATATTGCGCGGCGCATCGTTGACGATCTCGTCGAGGAAGCGGCTCACCTGACGCGCATTGCGCGCCACTTCGGTCATGCCCTTTTTCTTGTTGTCCAGTTCTTCCAGGACCAACATCGGCAGCAAGATGTCGTGTTCCTCGAAGCGGTACAGACTGGTCGGGTCGTGCAGCAGCACGTTGGTGTCCAAAACAAACAACTTGGTATCAGCTACGGCGCGCTTGGGCATGATATTCCTTTAGTTTAGCGTTGTGACGAAATCCAAAACATCCTGTGCGTGTCCATCGGCCTTGAGTTTACGCCATTCTTGGCGCAACGTGCCAGTTCGATCAAAAACAAAAGTGCTGCGCTCTATGCCGCGTACCTGTTTACCGTACATGTTTTTCTGTTTGATGACCTCGAACAGGTTACAGGCGGTTTCCTCTGCATCGGATAACAGTTCGAAGGGGAGAGTGAATTTGGCTTTGAAATTTTCATGCGACTTGAGGCTGTCACGCGAGATGCCGAAAACCGCGCAATCGGCCTGTAAAAATTGCTCATACAGGTCGCGGAACTGCTGCGCCTCGGTGGTGCATCCGGGCGTGTTGTCTTTGGGATAAAAAAATAAAACCAGATTGCGGCCCTGATAGGCTGAGCGCGTAAATGTCTGGCCGCTGGTGGCGGGCAGGGAGAAATCGGCAATATTATTTTCTGTCATGGTCAACTTTCAAGAAATACGGACATTCTTGATAAAAAACGCGACAAAGGCAAGCCTTGTTATAGAAGGGTTAAACCAAACTCGGTCGTGGCCTTGGAAACAAGTTAGCCGGGGCGATACGCGTTAGTGCTGTATCGCTTCAAAAATAAGCCCTAGGATCAAATGCAATCCGGAGGTTTCAACGCCCACTTTTCGACGTTCTTTGCCCTGAATGCTGATGGCAATCGCTTGCAGGGTGTGATTCAACGCGATGCTATTTTTGCTGCCGGGCGGAAACAGGCTGAAGTCGAAATGGCCGGGGAGTTTTTTGTCCAGATCTTCCAGTAAGGTACCACCTTTAAGGCTGGTGTAAATTTCATCAAAGGAGACGGTTTCAGCGTGACCGCTTGCGATGGCCGAGTTGACGTACAGACCTAGAAATGCCAGAGAACTCAGGCAGGCTTTATTGACGGGCAAGTGCAAAACTCCTGTATATCAAGGAAATTAACTGTGCGGGCACAGCGTAATCTGTAGTGGTGTAAAAGATGGTCGCCGGATCGTGCCGTATAATTTTACCATCTGTGACTGCGTATCCTGGCGGCGTTAATGTAATGCCGGGCGCTTAAAAAAGCAACATACCTATTATTCACAGGGATATGGTGCGCTCTTGTTCCCGCTGCGCAGTATACCGCTCGAATCTTACAGTATGCTTACACGGTTTAAAAAAGCGCCGGTTTTAAATGATGATTTCGCAGCCCTCGCGGGCGAGGCGGATGTCCAGAATGGCAGCCGCTTCGCCATTGCGTGCCAGCGCTTCGGCAAACACGCGTTCCAGTTCGTCATCACTGCGTGTGGGTTCATGGTGGGTGCAAAAGAGGATTTTAGCGCCGGCATCCACCGCCAGTTGGATGCAGCTGTCAAAAGTGCCGTGCCCCCAGCCTTTCTTGCTCAGATATTCCTCCTGGGTATAGGATGAGTCTGCGATGATGATATCTACGCCGCGTATCGCATCGATGATAGAGCGGCGGTGTTCTTCTATTAACGTCTGGTATTCCTCGTAGCCTTCCTCATTGCTGTCGTAGATGTTGAAATACGGTTCGTGATCGCCGGTAAAAAAAATTGATTTTCCGTTGCAATCTATGCGATAGCCCATATCGACCACCGGGTGATTGAGCATGATAGGAGTGATGATTGCTGCACCTATTTCCAGCGGTTGGTGCGGTGTCAGGGCGATGTAGTCGAAGTGTGATTTCATCTCGACTTCGCGCACCGGAAAGTAGCTGTATTGCAGTTGCACATTCATGATGTGTTCGGGACCTGCGCCTGCAATCGGATCGTAAGCACCGTAGAGCCGGAGGGTGTTGCCGGGAATGAACAGGGGGATAAAAAAGGGAAGTCCCTGGATGTGATCCCAATGGCTGTGCGTATTGAAAATATGTGCCGTCAAAGGCAGTTCTTTGAGCAGCGTTTGTGCCAGAGGAAAAATGCCTGTTCCGCCGTCCAGAATGATAAGGTCGTTATTGTCGCTGCGGATCTCGATACAGGTGGTATTGCCGCCATAGCGCGCGGTTTTTTCGCCGGGCGAGGCAATCGAGCCGCGCACCCCCCAAAATTTCAATTTCATGGCGCGTCTCCTTTGCTGATTTTGGCAAAGACTTGTACCTCATTCATCAGGCTGGAAATGTCGCCCAGATTATCGATGATTTGTTGTAGATCGCCGCCGAAATAGTCCACTAATACGCCCGGCAAATGCTCTACCACCGGATTGCCGCTGTTGCCCAGCGCCAATTGCTTGCTGATCTGATTCGCTACGTAGAGGCAGCACAGCACGGTGTCGCCTGACGCGATGTCACTGTGGTGACGACGTATCGTATCGCTGAGCTGTCCGGGAAATTGCCATCTTTCGGTCAACATGCTGCCAACTACGGTGTGGTCGGTCCCTATTATCTGTCGTTCCGCCTGATGCAGCGGAATCGCCTGTTCCTGGCTGCATGCCAGAGCCTGCTTAAACTCCGCTGGCAGAAATTGGGCAAACACCACTTTGCCGAAATCGTGCAGCAGGCCGGCGATATAGCAGTCCGCCGGGTCCGTGTCGTCCTTGCCGTACTTATGGCAGAGCAAGCGGGCCAGACTGGCAGTCGCCAGCGAATGCAGCAGATAGCGTTGCATATCAAACCCGGCCGCGTTCTGTTGCGGCAGTGAACCCATGGCCGCAAAGGATAAAGCCAGATTCTTGACCGTATTGAGTCCGAGACAAACGACGGACTGATTGACGGAAGTGATTTGTTTGGAAAAACTGTAATAAGCAGAATTGAGAATGCGCAACAATTTCATGGTTAGCACGGGGTCGGTCTCAATCACCATGACCAGTTCTTTAGGCGGGCAATTGATGTCGCGCGTTAACTCCAGAATGCGTTGCACACTCTTTGGGAACGCGGGCATTTTTTCCACGGCGCCGGCTAATTTTTTGGTGAGTTCTGTAGAAAGCTGAGTCATCATTTCACGTAGGACGTCAATGGTGGGCAGACCACGGACTTGTGGTCGGTTTCCGTTCTGTTCAAACGGACTTGCCATTCTTGTCAATATTCAAGGCAAGTGCAAGCATTATCGGTTTGAGATTGGAAGTCGGGCAGCGCTCCTGCGGATAATCACTCGATTGTTTACCCACAATATCTGTGGATAACGCTGTGGGTAAAGCGGGGAATGATGCCTTAACAGCTTGACGGATAAGGCATATTTTCATGTTGCCTGTTTTTTGATTATTTAAATAATTATTTAAAATCAATAGGTTGTGAAGTTTTTAATTTTGAGCTTGCGTCATGCTTTGACGTTGTGTAAAAAACTTCGTTGTCCCCCTGTTGTGGCGGGATTAGAAAAATTAGCCGCCAGTGTATCGCCGGGGTTAAACTCGACATAGATGATAAGCGTTGATGGAAACTATGCAATTTAAAAATAAGCACGTCAAAAATGTCGCCAAAGCGATGCAAAACAAGGTCGAACAGATGCTCGCGTGGGTGGATGAGAAGAAGCCCGGCATGACGGACGGTAAACCTTACTTATCTGAGCGTGACGGAATTTTGGCCTTGAATTTTGACGGATTATCCGTGCAGAGTGAAATGAATCTGGATAATCCGGATGAGCTGGTGATCGGTTATACGCGGGCGATGATGAGTTTTTTACTGTTGCTGCCGGCTCCTCGACATGTGGCAATGATCGGTTTGGGGGGCGGTTCAATCGCCAAATATTGCTATCGATATTTGCCGGATACGGAAATCACCGTGCTTGAAATCAATCCGCATGTGATTGCCTTGCGCGCGGAATTTGCTATTCCTGCCGATGACAGAAGATTTAGGGTGTTGCTGGGTGATGGCGCGCAGTGGGTGAAGGAGACTGAAATTTTGCCTGATGTGCTGGTGGTCGATGGCTTCGACTCGGACGGGCTGCCAGCTCCTCTTTCGAGCCAGCAGTTTTACGATGATTGCTATGCTGCGCTGGCGGATGACGGTATTCTGGTGGTCAATTTATGGGGCGGTTACCCGCATTTCGACGGCGCTCTGGCACGCATACACCGTAGTTTTTCCGATCGTGTGGCGATGGTCGGTACGGAGGAGAGCGTGAATAAAATTATTCTTGCCGTGAAGGACAGTGATTTTCCCCCGGATATTTCTACGATACGTCAGCATGCGCTCAGGCTGGCTGCATCTCACCCGCTGAATTTTCAGGCAAAATCTAAAAAACTGATTCGTGCCCTGTCGGAATTTACCGCATGACTGAGCAAATTATGAAGCCGTTACCCGAATTTGAGGCGGATACCTTGCTGCAATCGCCTTTATTTTCACCGTTGCATCCGGTGATTGACAGGCTAAAAGGCGGGGGATTTCCGTCGCTGGACTTGCTCAATGCCGAGCTTGACGCATCTGATCCGCCGATCACCGTACAGAATGGCTGTGCGGTGCGATTTGTAGCGCAGGGGCACGGCAAACTTGCATTTGAGGCGCAATATGAACCGCGCTGCTATCTGACCGGCGAGGTGCAAACCCGGCAAAACAATTGGCATGATTTACTCAATGCGCTGGTGTGGTTGACCTTTCCAAAAACCAAAGCGGTTATCAACACGCGTCATTATCAGGCATTGACGTCGGATAGCGGATTTCAAAACGGCAGCGGGCGAGGCGCTGTGCGCGATACCAATACGCTGTTTGATGAATCCGGCGTGATTATCGCATGCGCCTGTCCGGAGCTTGCCGGATTGTTGCGCGGCTTTCGGTGGAAAACGCTGTTCTGGCAGCGCCGCGCAGAAGTTCAGACAGGAATGGGGTTTTACTTGTTTGGTCACGGCCTGTATGAGAAAGCCTTGCAGCCTTACACCGGAATGACCGGACAAGGGTTGCTGCTGATGGTAGACCCGGCATTTTTTTGCTGGTCGTATATTCAGCAACTAGCTTATCTGGACGAGCATCTGGCTGAATATCTGGCTGATCCGCTTCATTGTTGCTCCACCCGAGAACTTTCGCCCGTCCCTTTGCTGGGTGTACCCGGTTGGGCGGCTGACAATCGATGCGCAAGTTATTACGATAATACCGGCTATTTTCGTTCCGGTCGACGTAGCGTCGTTTGAGCATCAGGATGTATGTCACCCATCCGGGTGATTTTAAATTGTTCCAGAAGATTTACACTTTGAGCCTAGGTTGTGGCGAGTCTTCTGAGTCGTGCATAGATGCGTTTTGCACGGTTACGGTTATAGAATTCCCACGAGGTTTTGACTGTTGTGCGCTTGCTGCTTCTAGTTCGTGTATCTTTTTTCATTGATTGGAGTTTTTAATGTTCTCCGCGATAAAGATGAGCCGGTTAATACTATGTGCAGTCATGGCAAGCGTGCCTGCGGTTTATGGGGAACCGTTCGGTTCTCTTGATTTTTCCGGTTCCGGTTTTTTGACGCTGGGTGCGGGGGCTGTATTGGGCGGCACGAAAGCGGGTGTAGTCGGGCGCAATTGTCCTTGTTTGACGACCGATTATGCTCAGGCTGCTGTCTACGACGGGCGCGGCGGCTTGCAGTGGAAGCAGGATTCCAAGTTGGGGCTGCAGGGAACGGTGGTTTTGCCGGACAGCCGTTTTTCCGTGACGGCGCAAGCTGTGGTTCGCGGTGTGCAAGATGGCAATGTCAATCTCGAATGGCTGTATGGAACTTATCAGTTTTCGGACAGCACTTCAATTCAGGCAGGACGCAAGCGCCTGCCGCTTTTTTACTACTCAGATATTCAGGATGTAGGCTTTGCACTGCCGTGGACGCATTTGCCACCGCAGTTTTATGGCTGGGAAGCGGTCAATTACAACGGTGTCAATCTGCGTCATCATCTGCGTCTGGGTGAGTGGGATACGACGCTGAATCTGCTGGCCGGCAGCGAAAACATCAGCGACAGCGGCTACTGGAAGATCTACAACGGACCGCAGAGTCGTACCCGCGTCAAATGGAAAAATATCGTAGGCGGCGATTTGACCCTAGGCTATGACTGGTTTGAGACGCGTTTTGCTTATATACAATCCGATGTTGAGCGTCGCAGTGATACCGTCTGGAGTCAGGCGGCACAAAATTATGTGGCGGCGGCAGATCCGCTGATGAGCGGGCAAGGAACGCGACAGAATATTTATGCCGTTGCCATCAATTTGGACCCGGGTAACTGGCTCTTGCGCAGTGAATTGCTCTACATACACCGCCCCGGCGCGACATTCAGCGATTATGCGCAACTCGCAGGAGTGGGGCGTCGTTTTGGCGACTGGCAACTGATGGCGACTGTGTCGCGCTATCAGGGGAGGGCCGTGAATGGTGGTGATCCGCAGGGGCAGGAAGGGCATGTGAATCAGTCGCTGACGCTGCGCTATAACTTGACGCAAAACAGCGATATCAAGGTGCAGCTTGATCGCCAGAGGGATCACAGCGGCGTCAACTGGGTGCCGCGTTACGGCGATGCGACGCTGATGACTTTAAGTTACGACATGGTGTTCTGATCATGTTGCGCCTACTCTTCTTCGTTTGCTGCTTCGTTACCCTCTCCCCGGTCGCCCTAGCCGCTGAGGATGTCGTGGTGATTGTGAACCAGAAAATCGGCGTTAATAAAATGACCCGCGATGAGGTCATCAATATTTTTTTGGGGCGCAGCCGGCAATTGGCGTCCGGTGTGACTGCACTGCCTCTGGATTTGCCCGGAACATCGGCTGAAAGGGCGCAGTTCTACCAGCACCTGACCGGCAAGACTATGAATGAGATCAACGCCTACTGGGCGCGCCTGATATTTTCAGGCAGGGCCTCGCCGCCCGCGCAGGTGCGCAGCCATGAGGAAGCGGTGCAAATGGTGATGGATAATCGCAGCGCCGTAGGCTACGTCAGTCGCAGCAAAGTATCGCCGTCCGTCACGATCGTTTTTGAGTTGAATTTGAAATGATTAACCCCTTCCGCAAAGGCATCTTGTTTGGCACCGTGGTCAGCATTGCCGGTGCGGCGGTGTTGGTCAGTGCCTTCTTTATTTTGCTGGTCGGACTGGAGACGGCATCGGCGGCGCGCAAAGATTTTTCCCTGCATATGGAAGAGTTGCTCGATACCGTTGAGAGTACGGCTGGTATTGCCTGCTTTGTCGGCGATAAACAGCTGGCCGCAGAGTTGGCAGCGGGCTTGTTGAAAAGCCATGAGGTCTATCGCGTGCTGGTCAGAGCCGGGGATAAGGAATTGGCGCGCAGTGAACGCACTGGTAGCGCGGCTGTGCAGGAAAACAAGAGCCAGGGAGTCTACAGAAAAATTCTTTCCCCTTTCAACAAGGGGGAGGTGATCGGCGAGATCAGGATAGAACCGGATATCCGCGAAATAAACCGTCTGGTGCGCGAAAAAGTAGTTTTTATGGTCGGTTTGTTGCTTTTGCAGTTGTTTTTTGTGGTGGTCTCGGTAGTGCTGATTGTGTTTTATGTGGTGGTCAGGCCGATCAGGTCGTTATCCAACGATCTGCACAATATTGATGCGGCAGCCGGTGAAAAATTGCTGGCGCCTGCCGGACATGAGGAAAATGAAATTGCAAGATTAGTATTTTATATCAACAGGTTATCTGAAACTCTGGTGGCTGCGCTGGTCAATGAGCAAGTGTTGCGCTTGCAGCAGGAAATTGACGCGCTGAAGTACCACAGTATTTTTGATAATGCGGGCTCCGGTATTTTTATCGCCGATATTGAAGGGCATATTTCTTCTTATAATCGCTCTTTTGTGACATTGACTGCGTGTCAGTTCGACGCGCACGCGCAGCCGCCCATGCTAGCTTATGTGCCTTGGAGTGACTTTGACAAACTGATGCAGGCGATAAATGTTTGTCTTAGCAGCGGCGTTAATCAGTCCATCGATCTTGAGTTGGAAACAGATGAGCATCGCTGGTTGAACGTGAATTTGACGGCGATTGAAGGTAAGCTGGTGCAAGGGGTGATCAGCGATGTCAGTCAGGTCAAGCAATCGGAAGCGACTGCTTTGCAAAGAGTCATTATGGATGACTTGACCGGTTTGCCGAATCGCGCCGGACTGGAGTGTTATCTGCCGGAAACGATACAGCGTGCGCATGCCGAACCTTTCGCCTTGATGTTGGTTGATGTTAAGGGTTTCAAGAAAATCAACGGCGACATGGGTATGGCGGCGGGTGATTTGATGCTCAGGGTGGCAGCCTCCAGATTGAAAGGTTGTCTGAAGAATACCGACTGGCTGGGACGGTTAGGCGGGGACGAGTTCGCCGTTGTATTACACGGCATCTCCGCGAGAGGGGCTGCGGAGAGTGTCGCTTCCCGCATGGCTAGTGTGTTCCGTAAAACCATAGAGATCAACGACACGTTGATTACGCCAGGTTGCGATATCGGCATCGCCTTTTATCCTGCCGATGGCGAGGACTTAGCTTCGCTGTTACGCAGTGCCGAGTTTGCCCTGTCATATGCCAAAGGGGAAGAAGGGCTGGATTATCAGTTTTATACGCTGGAGATGGCCGCGACCGCCGAACAGCACCGTAAGTTGGAATCCGAGTTGCATCAATCCATACGGCGCAATGAATTGCGTCTGTTTTATCAGCCTATCGTGGATTTGCAAGCCGGTTGCATCGTCGGTGCGGAAGCGTTAATCCGCTGGCAGCATCCCACTTTGGGACTGGTCGCACCGGATGTATTTATCCCGGTCGCCGAAGAGTCACACTTTATTTGTGAGATAGGACTGTGGGTGCTGGAAACCGCCTGTCAGCAACTGGCCATTTGGCAGGCTGCCGGCCACGCGCACTATTTGTCGATCAATGTGTCCGCCCGGCAAATTCCTGATGAGTTGCCACCTGAATTGATCCTGGCGATGCTCAAACGCTATGGACTGCCCGTGAGTGCGCTGGCGCTGGAAATCACCGAAGGGGTGTTGCTGTCGGATGTGGACAAGGGCGTGACGTGGCTCAAGGAATTGCGCGATGCCGGTTTCCGCGTGTATATGGACGATTTTGGTACGGGGTATTCTTCGCTGTCTTATTTGAAACGCTTCCCGATCGATGTGGTCAAGGTGGATAAGTCCTTTATTCGCGACATGAACGAGGAAAACAATGATCGCGTGCTGGTTCAGGCCATCATCGCCATGTCACAGGCGCTGGGTTTGCAGGTGGTCGCCGAAGGGATAGAGAACGAATGCCAATTTTCGGTGTTAAGAGAGATGCATTGTCATTACGGGCAGGGCTATTATTTCTCAAGACCGATTCCAGCGCACGAGTTCGATCTGCTGGCGGCCAAGGGATTGCATGTGCCCTTGTTAAGTTAACCGATTGAATTATTTTTTTAATTGATTCAGACCACCAGATCCACCTGTTGCAAGCTGCCGCTGCTGCCGTTTTCATTCAAATAGACACCTGTACTTCGTATCTGGCCCAGCAGTTGATTGGCGGAATTTTTCAATTCGAACGAAGTGGACTGGCTGCCCAGATAAAGCGCGCCGACACCGTGTTGGGCTAGCGTGCTCAGCGTATCAGTCCCCGATGCATCTTTGTTGTACACCTTTAGTTTGGCGAAAACCGTGTCGTTTTCATCTATCCATTGATTGCCATCGCTGTCATAGGCGGCCAAGTCGGCAAAACCGTTGCCACTTTGCGTGCCGAATAATTCTGAACCGTTGTCGATGCGCCCGTTGCCGTTTTTGTCGAGCGCGAGAAAACCGCTGCCGCTGCCAAGAAAAGAGAGTTGTTCGTTGTGTCCGTCACTGTTCAGATCGAAACTGAATTTGCTGTCGGTGAGTTCCGCTGCCTGTCCGTTGAAATTGATCACCAGCGGATCTTGCTTGAGCTCCTTGCCCTGACTCATGGTGACCGTGCTGTCCTGAACAAATTCACGCTGCATGGACAGGGCGAGCTGGAAGCGGATTTCTTTGCCATCGGCTGTTTTGACCACACCCTGTGCGCTGAAGTGAGTCTGTTCGGCTTCGTGCAGGGTGGTGTGTTTGCTATAAGTGAGGGCGGCAGGCGGATTAGGGGGGGCTGCGGGCCTTTTTAGTGAAGCTGGCGCGCCGCTGTTGCTTGAAATTTTGAGTTCGCTGCCATTAAAAATCATGACTTTTTGCCCTGTCATGGATTCAATCAGACTGATCAAAAGCTGTAGTTTCGGATCAGTTTGATTTTCAGTGCTCGTCGAGACGTTGTCGGTGGCGGCCACCTGCTGCGCGCCAGATGAAATGGACACCCAGTCTGTCTGCATCTGGTTGATCCCGGCGGCTGGCCGGTTCGCGATGCGCAGTGTTTCTTCCGAGGTGCGAAGTCTTGAGTAGAGGTGCTCGCTGCTCAAGCCGATGAGGGACTGGTCGATTTTCATGATTGCCAACTCCTTGAGTCTTTGAGCCTTTATCGGCAAGCTGGACGCAAGGATGAGCAAAAATAGCAGAAATATTTATTGCGACGCAGCAAGGCTGGCTAGGTCGTTAGGTGAGAATTATAAGATGTTGATTTATAAGTATAAGTTATTGATATCGCAGCGCGTCGATAGGATCCATGCGGGCAGCCTTTTTGGCTGGATAAAATCCGAAGAAGATGCCGACCGTGGCGGCTACGCCAAAGGCCACCACGGCGGAACTGGCCGAGATGATCACCACGGTGCCGGTCATCGATTCTGTCAGAAGCGCGCCGCCGATGCCGATCAGTAAGCCGGTGCAACTGCCGACCACCGAGATGATGATGGCTTCGAGCAAAAATTGCAGCAGGATGTCGCGCTCTCTCGCGCCGATCGCCATGCGGATGCCGATCTCGCGGGTGCGTTCGGTGACCGATACCAGCATGATATTCATGATGCCGATGCCGCCCACCAGCAACGAGACTGACGCGATGGCGCCCAGCAGCATAGACATCACCCGTGTGCTCTCAGCGGCTGAATCGGCCACCGCCGTCAGGTTGCGCAGTGAAAAGTCGGCATCCATGCCTTCTCTGATGCGATGGCGCTGGCGCAGCAGTTCGGTCATGGCTTTTTCCACCACCGGCATGTTCTCCTGGGTGGTGGTCTGTACCATGATCATGCGCACCGTGCCGGGAAATGCGGCGCCGAACACCACGCGCTGGGCGGTGGTGAGCGGAATGATGATGGTGTCGTCCTGATCCCGGCCATCCATGCCTTGACCCTTGGTGCCTAACACGCCCAGTACGATAAACGGGCTTTGGCGGATGCGGATAGTTTTGCCCACCGGATCTTCGTCGCCGAACAGGTTTTGTGCGGCGGTTTGCCCTATCAGCGCAACGCGTGTGGCGGAGCGCACATCGGATGAGGTGAAAGCGGCACCGCTGATCACAGGCCAGGAGCGCGCATCCAGATAGGCCGGGGTGCTGCCGATGATGGCGCTGTTCCAGTTGGACGGGCCGTAGACGATCTGCGCGCTGCCCGGATGGATGGGCGCGACCGACTGCACGCCCGGCAGTTCGCTAATTGCCTCCGCATCCGCCACCGTCAGAGTCAACGCGCCGCCGCTGCCGGTACGCACGCCACCGGCCTGCGAGCTCCCCGAGAGCAGGATAAACAGATTGCTGCCCATCGCACTGATGGTTTGTTTGATGGAATATTGCGCGCCCTGACCGATGGACATCATCAGCACCACGGCCGCGACACCGATCACCATGCCCAGCATGGTCAGGATGGTGCGCATGCGGTTAGCCCCCATCGCACGCCAGGCTTCACCCAACATGGCGAGCGTCATGATGAGGACTCCTGTACGGTTGCCTGATCGCTGACGATGCTGCCGTCGTGAAAGCGCACCTGGCGTTTGGCGTGTTGTGCGATGTCGTTCTCGTGGGTGACCAGTACGATGGTGATGCCCTCGTTGTTTAACGATTCGAACAGCGCCATGATCTCTTCGCTGGTATGGCTGTCCAGATTGCCGGTGGGTTCGTCCGCCAGCAGTAAACTGGGGCGATTGACCAGTGCGCGGGCGATCGCCACGCGCTGCTGCTGTCCGCCGGAAATCTGGTTGGGCAGCGAATTCGCCTTATCTTCCAGCCCTACCTTAGCCAGCAATTCACGGGCGCGTTGTGAGCGCGCTTCATGTTTGACGCCCGCATAGATCAGCGGCAGGGCGACATTGTCCAGCAGCGTCATGCGTTGCAGCAGATTAAAGCCCTGAAACACAAAGCCGATGGTGCGGTTGCGCAGCAGGGCGAGTTCATCGCGATTGAGTTCCGCGACAGAGCGCCCGTCCAGTTCGTAGTTGCCGACGCTGGCGGCATCCAGACAACCCAAGATATTCATGAAGGTCGATTTGCCCGAGCCGGAATGCCCCATGATGGCGACAAACTCCCCCGTTTGTATGGTGAGGTTGACATCTTTCAAGGCGGGAAACAGCCCTGCCGAGGTCTGGTAGGCCTTGCTTAACCCCGTAATGTGGATTACCGGGTGGTTCATCAGAACATCCGGCCTCGTGGGGCGCTGCTTGCAGGGGTGTTGGTTGGCTGCGTATCGCCCGTCACCAGTTGATCTCCCGCTTGCAGATCACCGGAAACGATTTCGGTATTGCGGTTGTCGGTGATGCCGAGTTTGACGGTGACAGGCTGTAACTGACCGCTCTTCAATACATACACGCGTCCGGTAAAGCGTCCTGGTTTTTCACTCTCGCTGCGTTTTTTAGTGACATCACGATTGTTTTGTTGCTTTTTTGCATCGGCGGGCTTGAAGCGCAGCGCGGCATTGGGGACGATCAACACATCTTTGCGTTCGGCGACATTGAGACTGACATAGGCTGTCATGCCCGGCATCAGGATTTGTTCTGGGTTGCTGACGTTGATGATCACGTCATAGGTGATGACGTTCTGTTGATTGGTGGGGTTAAGACGCACCAGACGCACCACCCCCTGAAAATTGCGGTTCGGGTAGGCATCTACAGTGAATTTCACCGGTTGACCTGCGCGTATGCTGCCGATATCGGCCTCGGCGAAATTGGCATCGATCTGCATCTTGGATAAATCCTGAGCGATCTTGAACAGGGTTGGGGTCTGCAAACTGGCGGCGACGGTTTGGCCCACATCGACCGAGCGATCAACTACCACGCCAGATACCGGTGAGCGGATCACGGTATAAGCCAGATTGGCGCGATCCTTTTCTACCGTGGCATGTGTGAGATCCAGCTGCGCCTGGGCGGATTTTTTAGCCTGCACCGCCGTATCCAGTTCCAGTCGCGAGGCGTATTCCTGGTTGTACAAACTGCGGGTGCGAGCCTCGTTGGCTGTCATCAGTTCCAGTGAGGCCGTGATATTTTGCACGCTGGCCAGATCCTGTTTGAGCTGGGCGGAAAGCAGCGCGTTGTCCAGTTCCAGCAGGACCTGTCCCTTTTCGACGACATGGTTGTAATCTACATAGAGCTTTTTGACTGTGCCGGAAACTTGGGTGCCGACATTGACCAGCGTGACCGGATTGATGGTGCCGTTAGCCGAAACGGTCTGATTCAAATCGCCTTTTTCGACGGTTTGCAGACGGTATTGCTGTTCAATCGGCACCTGATTGTAGTGCCGGTAGGCGAAATAGCCAGTCAGAATGATCAGCGCCGTGATCAGCAACAGAATGATTTTTGAGCGCAGTATGTTTTTCATGATTGATTTTATTTAGATTGGTCACCCGGCTGCAGCGAGCCTTCGTTCAGATTGCCTGTGGCCTGAGCAAGCGTGGCGCGGCCGATATTCCAGTTGAAAATGGCCTGTATGCGTTGCTGATTCGCGCTGTACAGGGTGTTTTGCGCATTGAGCACATCGAGCATGATGCCCGCACCTGCGCGGTAGCGGCCCAGCGCCATTCGTTCCGATTGTTCCGCACTGTTGACCAGATCCGCCGTGGCGCGCAGGTTTCGGGTGGCGGTGAGCAGGTTCTGGCAGGCTGTCCAGACATCCAGCGCCACTTGCAGTCGCAGGCGTTCTAGTTGCGCCTTTTTGCCGTCAATTTGCGCCAGGGCGGCGCTTATCCTATAGGTAGGTGCGTAGCCTGAAAACAGCGGTACGTTCATGCTCACGCCCAGTGACGAGCCATGTGTGTTGATTCCGGCACTGTTCGATTGATTGCTGTTGGCATTGAGCGAGACGGTCGGTTTTCCGGCGGCCCGCGCCGCCTCCGCCGCAGCTTCCGCCGCGCGCAGCGTCGCTTCTGCCGCCTTTAAATCCGGCCGGTTATGCCTTGCCTGTTCTATCAGTGCGGTGATGCTCTGCTCCAGTTCTGCATCGCTCGTTTCCTGATTGGGGAGGGGGGGGCGGGCTTCGCTGAGCAGAATGTTGATGTGGGCATCCAGTCCCAGCAGGCTGGCCAGATTGCCACGGGCTATCTTCATCGCGCCGGTTGCGCTAATCCGGTTGAGCGTGCTTTGTGAATAGGCCGTTTGCGCGGTGAGCTTGTCGGCCGGCGTTGCGCTGCCGGCCAGATGGCGTGCATTGGCGAGCGCAAAACTCTCCTGTGCTGCGCGTTCTGCGGCCGCGGCGGCATCCAGCGCGGCACGTGTTGCCTGTGCCTGATAATATGCCTGCACAGCGGTCAGAAACAGCGTCTGCACCGTGCTGTCCCGGCTGGCATTGAGCGAGGCGAGCAACTGCTGCGCATTTTCCAGATTGGCCGCGCGCGCACCGAAATCGTATAGCAAATAGGACAGGGTGACACCAAGAGTGCGCTGAGTGATGCCCGGTGTGTTCTGTGTGCCGGTGCCCGTCGCGCTGACAGTCGGTAAATAGCCTGCCTGACTCACCCCGGTTTGCGCCGCTTGTGCGCGTGAATTGGCCCAGACTTCGCGGGTCTGGGGATTGTTGCACAGCACGCCATTTACTACATCGGCCAGATCGAGTGTGCGGTTTATGTTGATTTCTTCGCAGGAATAACCGGACTCTCCCGGCAAGCGGGTGCCAAAAGGATCGGACGTTTCATGCGCGTACCCTGTGCTCAGCGTCAGCGTACAGGTCAGTGCGGCACAGCATCTTCGCAAACAGAGATTTTTTTTACGCGCAGACATGATCTTCAGTCGGATTTTATGGCTGCATTGTAACGGCTGACGAGTCGAGGGCAAGAGTTCAATTGTAAAAAAATATTGCGATCGCCCCGCTGCAATATATTGCCTCGCACATGCGACAATATGTCACATTCCCTAAGCATAAAAATTAGGGTAAATTATCATTCATCCAGTCGATGGCAAGTTGACGAATTCTCCTCCCAAGGTTGCCGTGTTGGCCATCGACTGGTTATTCCTGCATGTGTAGTTCTCGCGCTGCATTGTCTGTGTGTGATACGCTGAGTGCAGAAGCGGCGTTTAACACATATGGCGCATGAACACCGTACAATGCATGGGGTAGTGATAGTTGGGTAAATTTTTTCTGACACTGAAAACAGAGCAGCTGGCAGGCGTGCTGTTGGTACTCGCGTTGCACGGCATGCTTCTGTACGGCTTGATTAGCTATCGCATGCTCCCGCCCCCGGAGGAGGCGATCACCTTGATGGTCGAACTGATCAATCCTCCCGCGCAATCGCGACCCGAGCCACCTCAGCCACCTCAGCCACCCCGGCCGGTCAGGCCGCAGCCTATTGCGCCGCTGCAGCAACTGGTGGCGCAAGCCGTGACAGTGTTGCCCGATGAGCCTATTGCGCCGCCACCGCCCTTGCCCGCGCCTGTCTTCGTGCCGGTGATGCCGGTCTTGCCGCCGCAAGCGGTCACCCTGTCGGCTGAATTGTCGGTCAATTGTCCCGAACGTACTCCGCCTGCCTATCCGTCCTTTTCCATCCGTCTGAATGAACAGGGACGTGTGGTGTTGCGCGTAGAGCTGGATGCGGAGGGGAGGATTTCTGACGTGTCCTTCAAACGCCGTTCAGGTTCTGTGCGGCTGGATGAGGCGGCGGTGGCGGCGGTCAAGACCTGGCGTTGCCGGCCTGCGATCAGAGAGGGGCTCGCCGTGCCGGCAGTCGCATTGCAACCATTTGATTTTATTCTGGAAGGTCATTGATATGGAAAATAGTCTGGGCTTTGCACACTTTATCGCGCAGAGCGATGCGGTGGGCAGAGCGGTATTAATCGTGCTGTTGCTGTTGTCCGTCGCGAGTTGGTATTTGATCATAACCAAGACGATCGCCAATCTCGCTGCGAAAAAACGTGCCGATACGTTTTTGAAACAATTCTGGGAAGCGTCCTCCTTGCAAGAGATGCAGCTAACGATGGGTGAGGGCGGGGAATCAAATGCCTTTGCGGAGTTGGCCAGGCAGGCGCTACAGGTAAACAGCGGTCATCAGCGCGGCGCGGAGAAACTGTTGGCGGCCGGCGGTATCTCGGAATATTTGACTCGTGTGCTGCGCAACGGCATCGAGCAGGAGGCGGCCAGCGTTGAAAGCGGTTTGACCGTGCTGGCTTCGGCAGGTTCGGCGGCGCCATTTGTCGGCTTGTTTGGCACGGTATGGGGTATATACCATGCGCTGGTGCAGATCGGCATGAGCGGTCAGGGGACGCTGGACAAGGTGGCAGGCCCGGTGGGTGAGGCGCTGATCATGACGGCGGTAGGGCTGGCGGTGGCGATTCCTGCTGTGCTGGCCTACAATTCGTTCACACGCCGCAACCGGCTCTGGCTGTCCAGACTGGATAACTTTGCACACGATCTGTACGCACTCATTACACTGGGCGATAAAAAAATCTAACTTGTTGATTGAAGGATAATTATGGCTTTCGGGAGTTTTGATACACGCCGTCATCAGGGGCCGATGGCGGAAATTAATGTGGTGCCGTTGGTGGATGTGATGCTGGTGTTGCTGGTGGTCTTCATCATCACCGCTCCGTTATTAACCAACGCGGTCAAGATCGATCTGCCCAAGGCTGTCAGCAGTGCCAATGTCTCTCGTGCCGAACATATCGAATTCGCCATCCGCGAGGATGGCCGGTATTTCTGGAACGGCGAGCAAATCGATGCTGCAACGCTGCCGGAGCGCTTTGCCTTGGAGGCAAAAAAACGACCCCAGCCTGAGCTGCATATTCATGCAGACAAATTTACCCATTACGAACTGGTTGCAAAGGTGATGTCGGGTGCCGCGAAGGCGGGCGTAACGCGCATCGGTTTTGTGACCGATCCGAGTCAGGCTGATTAAGACGGTTCAGCTTGAAGGAGGAAAGCATGAAATCCTGCTGGATGATCTGCTTGATTGGTTTCTTGTCAGCTTGCAACCAGCGCGATGATCAACCCGTTGTGATGCCTGTCGCATCTTTTGAACAGTTGGTCGCTCAATACAATTGTCTGGGCTGTCATGCGCCGGGCAATCAGATGAGCTTGCCGGTCTGGCATGAGGTGGCGAAAAAATACCGGAATAAAGCGGATGCGGAAGCCTATCTGAGCAACAAGATCAGAACGGGTGGTTCCGGTGCGTGGGGAAAAATGGATATGCCGCCTTATCAGGAGATCACTGACGATGAACTCAGGATTATCGTTCACGGCGTGCTCTCCAGTGTCAAACCCGGCTTGTAGAACCAGGTGCATGGGGTTCATTACGCTCATAGGCTGTTGCGAAGGTATCCATCTGTCGGGCAGGCTCAAACTCAAGCTATATACAGGGCGATGGCGGATGCATACATTCGCCAGGGAACGGAAAAGTTCACGCGTGTAGTGCTGGCGAATATTCAGAATGTCACTGATAGGGAGGGGGGTGTTGATTGAACGCTCGCCCCGGTGAATTTTGTTGCCACAAATAGCGGTTAAGCCTTGTCAGTGTGGTCAAAAAAGGCTAACTTGCTCGCTGCAAAAAAATCATAAGAAATCAGGGAGTAAATATGGCGCGTCCGGAAAAAATTCGCTTGGGTGATTTGCTGGTAGGTCAGCAGTTGATCACGATGGATCAGCTCAGAATTGCACTCGAAGAGCAGAAGCGCTCCGGGCGTAAACTCGGGAGGGTGCTGGTCGACAGCGGTTTTGTCACCGAAGAGAAAATCTCCGAGGCGCTGGCCAAGCAGTTGAACGTCCCTTATATCAATCTCAAGTATTACAACATCAACATCGAACAGGTGCGCAAGCTGCCTGAGAATCAGGCGCGGCGTTTTCGCGCCATCGTGCTGGAGGATCGTAACGGCAGTCTGCTGATTGGTATGGCCGACCCGACCGACTTGTTCGCGTTCGATGAGATTGCGCGTATCGTCAAGCGCGATATTCATGTGGCGGTGGTCACAGAAGGGCAGTTGCTCGAATCGATCGATCGCGGCTACCGGCGCACCGAGGAAATTACTGGGCTGGCCAAAGAATTAAGCGAAGAATTGGGCGACAGTTACATCGATTTCGGTTCGATGACGAGCAATGCCGGCAGCGAAGAGGCGCCGGTGGTCAAGTTGCTGCAAACCATGTTCGATGATGCCACGCAGATCCGCGCCTCAGATATCCACATCGAACCGCAGGAAGGCAAGCTGGTGATCCGTTTTCGCATCGACGGCGCGTTGCATCTGCAAACCGAGGCGGATAACAAGATTGCCCCCGCGCTGGTGCTGCGTCTGAAGCTGATGTCAGGGCTGGATATCTCCGAGAAGCGTTTGCCGCAGGACGGGCGTTTCCACGTGCGGGTGCGTGAGCAGGGGGTGGATGTGCGTATCGCGACTTGTCCTACCCAGTATGGCGAAGCGGTCGTGATGCGTCTGTTGCGTCAGGACGGCGGGATGGTAGGCTTAGATAAACTGGGCATGCCGCCGGAGATGCTGGTGCGCTTTCGCCAGATTTTGCATCGCAGCAACGGCATGATATTGGTCACAGGTCCTACCGGCAGCGGCAAGACCACGACCTTGTACTCTGCACTCTCTGAGATTAACACTGTCGATCAAAAACTGATTACCGTGGAAGACCCGGTCGAGTACCGTTTGCCCGGGATTAATCAGGTGCAGGTCAACGAGAAGATCGGGTTAACCTTTTCCTCAGTGCTGCGTTCGGCATTGCGCCAGGATCCGGATGTGATTCTGGTCGGTGAAATGCGCGATGCCGAAACGGCGCAGATCGGTTTGCGCGCGGCGATGACCGGCCATCTGGTGCTCTCTACCTTGCATACGCGGGATGCGGCGGGAACATTGTTCCGTCTGGTCGATATGGGTACGCCGCGTTTCATGGTCGCGTCCTCGGTGCAGGCGGTGATCGCTCAGCGATTGTTGCGTCGTATTTGCGAGAGCTGCAATGAGTCTTATACCCCCACCGCGCAGGAGATGGAGTGGCTGGAGGTGGAGGGGGTGACGGGAGCACAGTTGTCAGGGTTGATGCAGGGACGCGGCTGTTCGCATTGCAACGGCACAGGTTATCACGGACGGCGCGGCGTGTATGAGATGCTGGAGATGAGCCGGGAAATGGTCGTGGCGGCAGCGCATGAAGACGTCAACCACTTTATGCAGGTAGCCAATCGCTACATGCGCGGCAAGACCTTGATCGATCATGCGCTGGTGCAGATGCGCGAGGGGCATACCACGGTGGCTGAAGTGATGCGTATCAGCAATCAGGTGGAAGACTAGTCGTGGCGATGTTCGTCTACACCGGGCGCAATGCCAGAGGCGAGATGGCCGGTGGAACGCTGGAGGGCGACGACAGCGGGGCGATTGCCGATCAGTTGCTGGGCATGGGCATCACGCCTATCGATATCAAGCCGTTTCACGGCGGAAGCTCGACGAAGAAGTCGGAGTGGCTCAAACGCGCCCTGACTGAGAAGCCCATTACGCCTATGGATCTGATGCTGTTCAGCCGTCAGATGTATACCCTGCTCAAAGCGGGCGTGCCGATACTGCGTGCGCTGGCAGGTTTGCAGGAGTCGACGCAAAATCCGACCTTCGCCGCCATGTTGCAGGATTTGCGGGAGAGTCTGGACAGCGGACGGGAGCTCTCCACCGCATTGCGCCGGCACCCCAAGGTGTTCTCCACCTTTTATGTCAGCATGGTGCAGGTCGGCGAGATGACCGGTATGCTGGATCAGACCTTTATTCGCCTTTATGCTTACCTCGATTTTGAGCGGGACATGAAGGAACGCATCACCACGGCGTTGCGCTATCCCATGTTTGTGGTGATCGCCATGGCGATAGCGATCATCATCATCAATCTGTTCGTTATTCCCGCCTTTGCAAGGGTCTATGCCGGCTTTCACAGTGAGTTACCCTTGATTACCAAACTGCTGCTGGGTTTTTCCGAATTTATGGTCAGTTACTGGTGGCTGATACTGGCGATACTGGCCGGTGTTGCAACGGGTTTTCGCGCTTATATCAATACGCGCTCAGGGCGTTACCAGTGGGATCAAAGAAAATTGAAGTTGCCCATCGTAGGTCCCATTATTCTCAAAGCGACCTTGTCGCGTTTTGCACGCAGCCTGGCGCTCACCTTCAAGAGCGGCATGCCTATTTTGCAGGGGATGAACGTGGTAGGCCAAGTAGTCGACAATGCCTTTATGCGCAGCCGTATCGAAAAAATGAGCGAAGGCATAGAGCGCGGTGAAAGCATCTTGCGCACGGCGGTGGCGGCGGGAATATTTAACCCTGTAGTGCTACAGATGATCGCGGTGGGGGAGGAGACCGGTGACTTGGACGGTTTGATGGCGGAAGTCGCCGATATGTACGAGCAAGAAGTTAAATATGAAGTGTCGACGCTGAGTGCCAAGATCGAGCCTATCCTGATCGTCTCGCTGGGCGCATTGGTTTTGGTGCTTGCACTCGGTGTATTCCTGCCCATGTGGGATCTGGGTAAGGCGGCCATGCATTGATGAAAATCCGTCAGTGCGGTCTTACGTTGATTGATTTTGCGGTGAGTGTAATTATTGCATTGATTCTGTTGGGGATTTTTGTGAATCGTATGCAGCTCTATCAGGAGCAGGCTGAAAAAACTGCCATGGAAGGAATGGCTGCAACGCTCGCGAGTGCTTTTTCACTG
The DNA here is from genome assembly GCA_041660905.1 of Gallionella sp. Classification (GTDB taxonomy): domain Bacteria; phylum Pseudomonadota; class Gammaproteobacteria; order Burkholderiales; family Gallionellaceae; genus Gallionella. Next base: position 317,958 of record JBAZVL010000002.1, on the reverse strand, counting down.
CAATATGGTCAGTTGCTCACGCATGGCGGTCATACAGGCGCGCTGCTGGAAGGTAATCCATTGAATTGGCTGACAGAAAAGCCAAAAAACTATTCGGGTGAATTTTTTGATCCGGCTGCCGGGCGCATTGAAGCGGGGAACTGGTTTTTTGATTTGAAGTCGCGAGAGCTGGTTTATGTCGTGCGCAACGCGGCGCATTTTAAAGTGGATCAAACCGGTCTGGCCAGGGTGAGATTTCATGTGGCGTCTAGTGACCGCCTGTTGTCCGCTGCCGGATCACCAGGTTTGAAATTTAAGGTGGTGGAGCCTTATGAGTGGTTTTCTGATGCCGTGCCCGTCGCGGGGCTGGAAAAGGGGCTGTAGCTGGCTAGGGTAACGGGCAATCTGATACACTCGAGCCCGGATCTTGCCGTGTCAATGTTTAAAGGAGGTTTGCCGTATGCGTCAATATCACCGGATACAAAAACAGTTTTATCGTATTTGTCTCGTCTCCGAGCGAGATTCTCAAACTCTGGCGCTGGTGCCCGATATTGAAAACGCCTATATGATCGAGCAATTGCTCAAATCCTCGCAGCGTTTGCGTGAGGGGCAGCGGATAGTCTCTTTCCCTTCGGTGCTGCGTCCTGATTCTGACGCCGCGCAGCCGGATGCGATGGTGGAAATGAGCATGGTTTCAGATGTAACCTGAGGCGCACCGGATTGTCCCGTTAGAATCGACAGTTCTATCCGCCTGTCTGCCGACTGGCAGATTCGCACCAAGTTGACAAGTAACTAGCCCGAAACGGTGAATCAAACCGGACAAGCATCTGTTTGTTTAATCGGCGTAAATTCATATGATTTGCGGACTGCAGCTTTTTTTAAATGGCTGTTGTGGGACGATAGGATTTCCCTTATAGTGCGCATGGCCGACCCTGAATAGTACTGGCTGAGCGTAGTCGGGCAATTTTAATTTGATCATAGGCTAAGGCCTCAACGAATAGGAGCGTATCAATGAAGAAGCAAGCGGGTTTTACACTGATCGAATTGGTGATGGTCATCGTTATTCTGGGTATTTTGGCCGCAGTCGCCTTGCCCAAATTTGTCGATTTGAGCGGTGATGCGAAAATTGCCGCGATCAAAGGGGTGGCAGGTTCACTGGCTTCGGCAAATTCAATTAATTATGCAGCACGCTCTGCCGGTAATGCTGCGGGTTCTGCTGTGGTATCCGGTACGACTACCTGTGCTGCTTTTGCCGCTGCTAAACTCGAAGGTGGTGTTCCCGCCGGTTATGCAGTGACGGGTACTGCGCCTACCTGCTCGGTGGATACCACACCGACTGCGACCTCTGCTGTAACCGTCACACTGTCTATCGTTCCTTAAAGAACAGCGGCAAGGTACACCGCGGGGTTACGGGGTTAGGTTACGGGGTCAGGCCTTTACTTTATAGAGGTTACGGGGTCAGGCCTTTACTTTATAGTTTTCGGGTTACGGGGTCAGGCCTTTACTTTATAGTTTTTGCTTTTATGGGATGAACTATAAAGTAAAGGCCTGACCCCAATTTTTTTGTGTAAAGTAAAGGCCTGACCCCAATTTTTTTGTGACCCCAATTTTTTTGACCCCAATCTTTTTAAGGGTGATTAATTGCAAGCACCATCTAACGCTAAGCCGATGCGCGTTGTACGTCATATACATGGGTTTACCATGGTCGAGCTGATCATGACGATGGTGGTGGTCGGGATTCTGGCAGCAGTCGCGATGCCACGTTTTTTTGACAGCAATGTATTTCAATCGCGCGGCTTCAAGGATCAGATGCAGGCGACCTTGCGCCATGCGCAGAAACTGGCGATCGCTCAGCATCGTTTCGTCTGCGTCAGTGTCGAGGCTGGCAGCGTCACGCTCACTTATGATGCCAACGTGCCGGCAGAGGGGCATGCGACGGCGACTTGTCCGGGCAATCAACTGACTTCGCCTGCCGGGCTGAGCCCCTATACGCTGGCCGCGCCGGCTGGCATTACCATCAGCGGTGTGGGTAGCTTCAGTTTTAATCATGAGGGACGCGCCAGTGCGGCGCAAAGCCTGTTGGTGAGCGGTTATGCGACACCGGTTGTCGTGGAGGCGGAAACAGGCTATGTGCACTGAGCAAAGGATGCAGGAAGCAGGATGCCGGATGCAGGATGCAGGACGCAGGATGCTTGGTGCCAGCCTGATCGAACTAATCATGTTTATCGTGATCGTCAGCGTAGCGCTGGCGGGTATCCTGTTGGTGATGAATGTCACGACCAAAAACAGTGCTGATCCGCTCATCCGCAAACAGGCGATGCTTGTTGCGTATTCACTGCTCGAAGAGATCGAGTTACAGGACTTTAACTCTGACTTCGGTGCGACAGCGGCGGTGACGGCGGCTAACCGTGCTACGGCTTACCATATCATCAACGATTACCACGGTTTTACGATGTCAGGGATACGTTCGTTGAATGGAGTGCTTGTGCCGGGGCTGGAGAATTACAGCGCCCGTGTCGACGTGGTGCCGGAGACCAGTTCCTGGAACGGTATCGCCAGTGCGGTGCAGATCAGTGTCACGGTCACCGCGCCGATGGTGGGAGACGTGATTGCAACCGGCTACCGGACGGCGTACTGATGGTTAAGTTCAGGATGCAGGATGCAGGATGCAGGATGCAAAAGCGAGAATTTTCTGCAACTCGCAAGCAGCTACTAGCTACTAGCTTGTGTGGTGGTTTTACCCTGATCGAACTGATCATGGTGATCGTCATCACCGGTATCATCGGTAGCATGGTGGCGGTGTTTCTCAAGGCGCCTATACAGCAATACATGGATGTCGCTCGGCGCGCGGAGTTATCGGATATCGCAGATACGGCGTTTTACCAATTGGCGGCGGATATCAGTACCGCAGTGCCTAACAGCATACGTATCGCCGGGTGCGGAGCTTCACCTTGTGTCGAATTTTTGCCGGCGAGGGCTGCGGGGAGATACCGTGCGCAATGGGATATGAGCAATCCGGCTTCCGCCGTCGGCGACGTGCTGGATTTTACGCAGGCGGGAGATCGCAGTTTCGATATCATCGGCACGCCCATGACCTTTGCGGCGGGTGATCATATCGTGATTGGCAGCACCCAATCGGACGGGGCATCCGCTTATGAGGTAGGTGCCTCCGGCGTGTTGCGCGCTTATGCCGGGGCGACCGGTGCGCCGCTGACCAATGTGGTTTTTAGTGCGCTGCAATTTCCTTCCTATGCAGAACTGGAAACGCGGCGTTTTGATGTGGTAGACGGTGCGCATCAGGCCGTGACTTACTCATGCGAAGGCACGCTGGGGGTGATCGACGGCAATGGTCAGGGTAGCCTGTGGAAACATTGGGGCTACGGCTTTCAGACGGCACAAGTGGCGCCGGCAGCGTTGGGCGGGAGCAAAGCGTTGTTAGCCGATAAATTGAGCGCCTGTGCGATGGATTATTCGCCGGTAAATCAACGTTTCGGACTGCTGGGCGTGCGTCTGACACTGTCTAGCGGCGGCGAGAGCGTCAGTCTGTATCAGGAGATACATGTGAGCAATGTGCCATGAAGAAGGCAGGATGCAGGATGCAGGATGCAGGATGCAGGATGCAGGATGCAGAACGCTACCCGTTGCAGCGTGGTTTTTCTCTGATTTCAGCGATTTTTTTGCTGGTGGTGATCGCTGCTCTGGGTACTTTTGCGGTGACGTTGTCGACCGCGCAAAATCAGAGTCAGGCACTCGATCTGTTGGGTGCGCGCGGTTATCAGGCGGCCCTGGCGGGCGTGGAGTGGGCGGCCTTCAACGTCAATCAGCAAGCGGCGAGTTCACCTGCCGCCTGGGGCGGATGTGCGCCCGATCAGCCGGTGACGGTCGCCGGCAATCTGGCGCTCTTTTCTCCGGTCCTGGTGAGTTGCACGGCGACTTCGGCGGTAGAAGAGAGCGCTACCATCTGGATTTACGCTGTTTCTGCACAGGCTAAAACGCCGGGGGTGCCGGGGGATGCGGGCTATGTGGAGCAAGCGGCCCGGGCGACGCTGGTGAAATAGATTTATAATTTATTGATTATTAAATATATTTTTATATGAACGCGATTCTGCGCATGGTGTTGTTTGCTAGTTTGTTGTGCTCCGGCACGGCGGGTGCCGCCGTCTGTACCAGTCGGGTCAGCGGTAGCTGGGGTTCTTCGGGTACCTGGAGTTGCGGTAAGGTGCCTGCCAGCAGCGATACGGTGGTGATCGCCTCGCCTAACACCGTCACGCTTAACGGCTCCTACACCACGGCAGGGCTGACGGTGGATGCGGGGGCGAGCCTGTCAGATACGGCGGGCCGTACCCTGACGGTGACCGGCAATCTGGTCAACAACGGCACGCTGACTACCACAGGGTCGGCGGAACTGAACATCACCGGTGCCGCTTCCGTCATCTCGGGCAGCGGTAGTTACGTGAGTTTCAGGATGTACACCTCGGGGACGGCACCGCAGATTGCGGCGGGCGCCGTGCTCAATTTTTCGGGCTCATCGCGTTTGTATGCCGGGCGCAATGCATCGGGTTCCACGATCGCAGCTTCGGTGCTGACCATCAATGGTACCGTCAATTCGAGCATTTCGGCGGCGACTACCACCTTTATGCGCTTTTACGCCAACAGCACGGTGATCGGTGCGACCGGTGTGATTGCCTCAGCCGTTTCCTCCGCCAGTTATGGTGAGAAAACGGCTAAAGTGAGCAACAACGGCAGCGTGAGTTTCAATATCATTACCCAGAAGGGTTCGGCCAATGCCTGGACACAGGGCACAGGTTCCAGCCTGAGTGTGACGGCGACCTCGACCGTGGGCGTGCTGACCGCGTCGGCTAGCGGCAATACGGTCACTTATTCCTCGCCTGCACGTCCGATCACCCCGGTGGGTAACACCTATTACAACTTGGCGGGGAGCGGGGTGGTGTGCCCGCACGGCTTTACGGTGACCGGCTCAAATCCCTGCGTCGCCAAGGTCGGTGCCGGATCGGTCACCTCCAGTCCGACTTCATGCGTCAATCAGAGCGGGGTGGGAACGGTGGCCTGGACGTCTCCCGGCAATGCGACCGCCAGCGATAGCGCCTATGCGACACAGGGCTCGGTGAAGGGGAACATCACCACCAATTATCTCAAGTGCACGGGCTTTAATTTTGCGGCCGTGCCGGTGGGTGCGACGATCAGCGGCATCACCGTGTATGTGACGCGCAAGACCAACGGCGGCACGATACGCGATGCCTTCGTCTATCTGGTTAAGGCAGGCAATATCAGTACGGCATACAACGGCGCCACCGCTACCAATTACACTAAGGTGGATGTGGCCGAGATGCACGGCAGTGCCAGCAATATGTGGGGTGTCGCCTGGAGCGATGCCGACCTGAAGCTGTCGACTTTCGGGGTGGCGTATTCGGCAAAAAATATCAGTACCACCTCCAATACCAACCGTACGGTGTCGGTCAACTTCATACAGGTGAGGGTCGATTATGCGGCGACCAGTACCGATCACGTCTCCGTGTCCGCTGCCAATGTGGGTTCGACCTGCACGCTATCCAATGTCACGGTGACGCCGCACACGGCGGCGCATGCAGCACCCACCGGGGGGGCGGGTACCATACGTCTCTCCACCTCCAGCGGCAAGGGCGACTGGTCGCTGGTGAGCGCTGCGGGCACCCTGTCCAACGGCACGGCTAATGACGGTGTGGCGACTTACACCTATGCGGCGGGCGAGACCGTGGCGACTTTGGGTCTGATGCACACCAGCACCGGTACGATCACCGTATCTGTGGCGGATAATGCGACAGGGGGTTCGTTGATCAGTGCGACCCCGGCCGTCGAGTTGATGAACACCATTGCGTTTGCCGGAGGCGGTTTTACCGTCACGGATGCGTCCGGCGTGGCGCTGAGCAATTTGACGCAGGTGGCCGGCACGACTTCGCCTACCTATTATCTCAAGGCGACCAGTGCGAGTTGTGTGAACGCTTTCAGCAATGTGGTCAAGAGCGTCGATATGGCGTTCGAATGCATCGATCCTGCGAGTTGTCAGTCGCCTGTGGTCTCTATCGTCAACGCCAGCACCAATGCGACCACCGCGCTCTCAACCGGTTTGCCGAATGGCTCAAATCCGGCCTCTGTGACCAGCTACAAAGCGGTGTCGCTTAACTTCAATGCCAGTTCACTGGCTCCGTTCAAGCTGAATTATCCCGATGTGGGCAATATCACGCTGTATTTTCGCTATGCTCCTTCCAGCATGCTCAGCGAGAGCAATCCCTTCGTGGTGAAACCGGCCAGCCTGATACTGTCGGGCATTAAACGCAGCCGCGATAATCTGGTCAATCCTGCGGCAGCCAGTGCGACGGGGCAGGCTTTTGTCAGGGGCGGGGAAGCTTTTAGCGCGACAGTGACGGCGGTGAACGCTCAGGGGATGGCTACCCCTAATTTCGGTCATGAAGTGACGCCGGAATATGTCAGGCTGATGCCGGCACTGGTTGCGCCTGCGGGCGGAAATAATCCTGCCATAACCTGTAGCGACAGCAGCAACGCATCGACCTGCGATGCCGGTTCGACCCCGGATCGCCCCTTGTTTTCCGCCTTTGTCGCCGGAGTGGCTACCGGGGTCAATTTCGCCTGGAACGAGGTGGGAATCATCACGCTGACCCCGCATATCGGTGATTTAGATTATCTGGGGGCGGGCGATGTGACAGGGGCTGTGTCCGCCAATATCGGGCGCTTTACGCTAGCTAAGTTTTTGATAAATAATCAGACGCTTGAGAACAGGGCTAGCCTGTGTAGCGACGGCTTCCTGATAACGGATGGCGCCGTCGCCTGCCCTTTGTACACTTATATGGGTGAACAGATCGATGCCTCGTTTGATTTGCTGCCGGCGAGTCTGAATAACGCGGTCTCGCAAAATTATCTGGGTGTCTATGCCAAGCTCAATCCTACCGTGTTTGCGGATCTCAAGCTGGCGGCGGTGGATAATGCGGCCAGTCCGGTTTATCTGAGCGGGCGGATTAGCAATTCTCCCGAACTCCCTGTGGTGTCATGCAGTCCTTGTTTCGATTCTTCATCGCTGGCGACGGTCACCGCGCCTTTTGTGCTGACGCGCGGCGCGTCGGCAGATGGTGCGTATGCGTTGGTGAGTATCGGCATTGCACCGCTAGATAGCGATGGCGCGGCGGTGGATGCGCTGCTGGGTGCTTGCAATAATCCGACGGTGGAGGCCTGTTACGATCTTGATGCCGATGCTGTTGCCGGCAATGATCATGTGCTGATCGGGACGACCGAATTTCGTTACGGCAGGCTGCGTGTAGCCAGCGCTTACGGATCCGAGCTCAGACCCTTGCAGTTGCCGGTCATGGCGGAGTATTGGAATGGCTCAGCCTTCGTCACCAATGTGGAGGACAGTATTTCGCCGCTGTCGGTCACGCTGGCCAATTATCAGCTTAATTTAAATGCGGGCGCCACCACCCTGACGCCGCCGGTGCTGGTCGCCGGTGTCGCGCAGGCGGGGCTGTCGGCACCGGGTATGGGCAATGGCGGCAGCGTGGATGTGACGGCGAGTTCACTCGCTTATTTGCCGCTGACAGGGAGTGCGCGCGCCACGTTCGGGGTGTACAAGGGGAAAAAGATTTTTATTTATCGGGGGCAGCGTGGCCGTTGAGCAAATATTAAGCCGATTTGTTAATAATCAATTGACAGCAATGACTTGCTAAACTAACTTCACGTCCTTATGAAGATTCCGTCAATTTCATCGTTATTTAAAGCCAAGAGCCAGGATGCGGGTCTGACTGCTATCGGTTTGACCGCGCACGGCGTATGTCTGGCGCAGGTGGCTTTTTCGGGTGAACAGATCCGCGTGTTGCGTTGCGACTATCATCAGGGTGAGATTTCAATCGATGAACTGGAGCGATTGAAGCGTGAAGGGAATCTGGCTAAACAGGTCTGCACTACCTTGCTCACCCAGGGCGACTACCAGATGCTGATGGTCGAGGCGCCCAACGTGCCTGAAAATGAGATGAAGACGGCGATACGCTGGAAAATCAAAGACAGTATTAATTGCCGTATCGACGAGGCGGCTATCGATGTGCTGCAAATTCCGGCAAATAAAAACAGATCGGAACGTGTGCAGTCGCTGTATGCGATCGTGGCGGCGAACGACATCATACAAAAACGTATGGCTATGTTTGAAGCCGCCAAACTGGATCTGCGCGTGATCGATATACCCGAGCTGGCGCAGCGCAATATCGCCGCCTTGTTTGAGCAGACCGATAGAGCGCTGGTGCTGCTCTCGTTTGATGAAAGCGGCGGCCTGCTAACATTCACTTCGGCAGGCGAGTTATATTTGTCGCGCCGCATAGAAATCAATACGGGACAGCTGACGGATGCCGATGCGGATCTGCGCGCGCAGTATCGCGACCGGGTCGAGTTGGAGTTGCAGCGTTCGCTCGATTATTTTGACAGGCAGTTCAATCATCTGTCCATCAGCCGTATTCTGCTCAGTGCGCCTGATGAGTCCAGGCTGCTGGAGTTTCTCTCCTCCTCGGTCGGTGTGGCCGTGGTAAAACTGGATTTATCACAGGTCATGGATATCAGCGCGACGCCGGCGCTGGCGGACGCGGAATATGCCGCGCTGCTGCTGCCTGCGCTGGGCGCAGCATTGCGCCAGGAAGCGCGCACGCTATGAGTCAGCAGATCAATCTGTTCAATCCCGCCTTTCTCCGGCAACGCAAGCTTTTTTCCCTGCTGACCATGTTGCAGGGGCTGGCTTTGATTCTGCTGGGCGCGCTGCTGTTGTATGCCTATGCGCGACATCAGGTTGCCGGTCTCGATGCGCAACAGCTGCAAAGTACGCAACAGTTGCAGAAAACCCAGAATAGCCTGGGAGAGTTTACGGCTGGCTATTCACCGCTGCAGGAAAATCAGCAGTTGCAGGATGAATTAAAGCAGTGGCAGAAAAAATCCACCGAAGCGGAACGTCTCGTCGAACATCTGCGATCAGGTTCGGTCGGCAATACCAGCGGTTTTTCCGGCTATCTGCGCGCCTTTTCACGTCAGGTTGTGCCGGGTTTGTGGCTGACGGATTTTAAGGTGACCGGTGATGCGGCCAGTATCAGGCTAAGCGGCGGGGTGACCGATCCGTCGCTGGTGCCGGTCTATATCCAGCGACTGCGCAACGAAGACGTGATGCAGGGTAAATCTTTTGCCAATTTGCAGATACAAACACCCGCGTTAGCCGCGAAGAGCGATGCGAAGCCGGGCTATCTGGAATTTACCCTGTACTCCTTGCCTGAGCAGGAGGAGAAGAAATGAAACGATACTGGCTTCTGGCGCAAACAAGGGTCAATGGCTTGTCGCTGCGTGAACGCCTGATGGTATTTGCCGCGATGGTATTGCTGATGCTGGCTGCATTTCATGTGATTTTTCTCGATCCGCTGCTGATCAGACAGAAAGCCAAACTTGCCGGAGTGATCCAGCAGCAGGAACAAATCAAGGCGTTGCAAGCGAGCATGCAGGGGCTGGTGCAGTCGAAACAGGATGAGCAACATTCCCCGCTGCGTGACGATATCGCGCGCTTAAAACAACAAATACAGCAGCATGAACTTTACTTGCAAAGTCGCAGTGACCGGCTGGTCGAGCCCGGCGAGATGGCCAAATTGCTGGAGCAGGTGTTGAAGAACGATGACAAGTTACAGTTGCTGGCCTTAAAAACGCTGCCGCTTAGCCTGTTGATCGAGCCCGTGGCGGGAAAGGCGCCGGCAGCGCAACAAATTTATAAGCACGGTGTTCAGATTACGGTGCGCGGTGGTTATCTGGATTTATTGCGTTATCTGACTGCGCTGGAAAAACTCCCCGCACAGATGTTCTGGGGTGAGGTGTCGCTGAGTGTGGAAAAACATCCTGACGCGGTGATGACGCTGACCGTGTACACCCTGAGTATGGACAAGTCATGGCTGACCGTATGATGAAGTGCAGCGGAAAGCGAGTAGCGAGCAGCAAGTTATTCACCGTGATGGGTATGCTGCTTTCTTTTGGGGTATATGCCGAGGAGTTGACTGACCCTACGCAGCCCCCGGCTCGCATTGCCATGACTGCTGTTGAGCCGGTCGCGGCAGAAATCAAAGCTGCGGGTTTGCAATCGATCCTCATCGGCAAGCAGCGACGTGCCGCTATTATTGACGGTGAAACCGTGGAGTTGGGCGGCATGCACGGAGCCGCAAAGTTGATCGAAGTGAATGAAGCGAGCGTTGTTATGCGCGGGCCTCAGGGTAAGCAGGTTTTGACGCTGTTTCCTGATGTCGGTATCACACCCGAAAAAAACGGGGTTGCCGCCTTGCAGACAGCACAGAAGGTTGAGGTTCATAAAATAAAACCGTACTCACGCAGAGAGAAAAAATGAGAAAAATCATATGGTTATGTGCGTGCTTGATGTTGTTGCCGGGTTGTTCAACCAATAAGGGGCGCAATCAGACGGTGGATCTAATCCAGCAGGAAATGAGTCAGGCGGTGCAGGCGCCCGGGGCAGATGCGGTTAGCGAGGCCTTGTTGCCACCGCTAAATGTCGCCATGCTCAAGGGGGATGCCAAACCTGCGGAAGCCAAATTTGATCTGGTCGTGAACAACACGCCGGTCGCGCAGGTATTTATGGCGATCGTCTCCGGTACCCGTTACAGCATGTTGTTGCATCCCGATGTGGCTGGCAATATTTCTTTGAATTTGAAGGATGTGACGGTGTTGGATGCGCTCGAAGCGGTGCGTGAAATGTATGGTTATGACTACAAACTCGATGGCACGCGCATCTTCGTCCAGCCTTTGACTTTGCAGACGCGCATCTTTCAGGTCAACTACCTGACAGGCAACCGTGCGGGAACGACGTCGGTTCGGGTCACCTCCAGCGCGCTGACCGACAGTGCGTCAGGTTCCACCGGCGGGGCGCTGGGCGCGAATCAGGGCACCACCATCGTGGGTGGCAGTGCCGGCACCACGGGGGAGGGTAAAAATCTCCGGTTTGAACGCGGCACCGATAACAGCAGCAAAATCACCACGACGACGTCGACCGATTTCTGGGATGAATTGAGTCGCGCACTGCACACCATCGTTGGTGATGAAAAGGGGCGCAACATCGTGATCAGTCCGATGTCAGGGGTGATCGTGATTCGCGCCCTGCCGGACGAATTGAAGAATGTAACCGCTTATCTTAAGGCGGCACAAATTTCGATCGAGCGTCAGGTTATTCTGGAAGCCAAGATTATCGACGTGCAACTCAATGACAGTTTTCAGTCCGGGGTGAATTGGGCTGCCTTTAAAAACGGCCAGAACAGTCACCTGAGCGCAGGGGTAGGCGGTTCAAACGGCAATACGCCCAGTATCCTGAATCCGTCTACGGGCGGTGCGGCTGGCGCCACCCTGATTTCGAATGCCGCGCTGTCGGCCACGCCGGGAGCCTCCTTGCTGCCGGCAGCTTCTGGAGTGGGTTCCTTGTTTGGTCTGGCATTTCAAACCGGCAATTTTGCGGTGTTGCTCAATTTCCTGGAATCGCAAGGCGATGTGCATGTGTTATCCAGTCCCCGTATCGCGACCCTGAATAATCAAAAGGCGGTTTTGAAAGTGGGTACGGATGAGTTTTTTGTCACTGAAATCTCCGGCGGTTCTCAGGCGACGGTGAATGTGGCAGGCACCGCCCCGACCGTGAAAATGCAGCCGTTTTTCTCCGGGATTGCGCTGGATGTCACGCCGCGTATCGACGAAAACAACGAAATTATTCTGCATGTACATCCGTCGGTCAGCGCCGTAACGACCGTGAACAAAGTGTTGAATCTGGGGGCGACCACCGGAACCTATACACTGCCGCTGGCTTCCAGTTCCGTGTCGGAAACAGACAGCATCGTGCGTGCGCGCGACGGTCAGATCGTGGCGATCGGCGGCCTGATGCGGCAGGATTCAACGAACGGAGAATCGGGTTTGCCCGGTTTATCCAAGTCGATATTCGGTCAGACCAGCAAGACCACCAACAAGCGCGAGCTGGTGATACTGATTAAGCCTACCGTGGTAGACAGCGATAAGGACTGGTCGGACGATATTGCCCGCAGCCGCGATCGTGTCGACGCGCTGTCTAAGCAGGCCAAGATGAAATGAGGGTTTTATGGTTTCTGATTTCTGTCTCCCGCCCCCTGTTTCCTGTTATTTAATATGTATCTGAGACACTTTGCACTCCGCGAGGCGCCCTTTGGCCTGACCCCGGATACCAGTTTCTTCTTTGCCTGCACCAGCTATCAGGAGGCGCTCAATACCTTGCTGGTCGCCGCCCGAAACGGCGAAGGCTTTATCAAGATTACCGGTGAAGTGGGCAACGGCAAGACCATGTTGTGCAGAAAATTTCTCGCCACCTTGAATCACGGCACGCAATCGACGACGCCGATAGGAACGCAGGATTTATCAGCCGATGCCGCCAGCGGGCAGCGTTTTATCACCGCCTATATTCCCAACCCTTATCTGGAACCGCGCAGCTTGTTGCTGGCGCTGGCCGATGAATTTCGCGTGCCGCTGGAAAAAGACAGCGATCAGCACCAGTTGTTGAAAGGGTTGACCAAGGCACTGCTCGATTGCGCCCGTCAGGGGCAACGCGCCTTAGTCTGTCTGGACGAAGCACAGGCGCTCCCTTTGCAGACGCTGGAAGTGTTGCGCCTGCTCACCAATCTGGAAACCGAGAAGCGCAAACTGTTGCAGGTGGTGTTGTTCGGTCAGCCAGAACTCAATACGCATCTGGCCCAGTATTCGATACGCCAGTTGCGTCAGCGCATCAGTTTTCAATATGAATTGAAAGGCTTGCTGCCGGACGAGCTCGAGCGTTATTTGCGCCATCGTTTGCGGGTGGCCGGCTATGCCGGAGAAACGCTGTTCGACAAGGCGGCGGTAGCCAAATTGCATCGTGTTACCCGGGGTACGCCCAGACTGGTCAATATCGTTGCCCATAAAGCCTTGATGCTGGCGTTTGGCGCCGGCAGCCAGCATGTGACGGCCAGACACATCGGGGCGGCGGCGGTAGATACACCGGAGGCGAGGCGTGATCGCAGGACGCTGATACTCTCGCTGGGTGCGCTCGCGGTCACGGGCGCCATCGCGCTGGCCTGGTCGGTGTTGAAATGAGCGTCATCAATCAGATGTTAAACGGCCTTGAGCAACGCGGTGTGCAAGTGGCCGCCGATCAGGTCAGGCCGGTACACGCGGTGCGAGATACCGCGCGGTTGAAATGGTTGCTGGGCGCACTTTTGCTGGTGGCGCTGTCCGGTCTGGCCTGGCTAAAGAGGCCAGTGCAGCCAACGGTTCCGGTCGTTGCCGTGGCACAGCAGATTGTCGTTGCGCCGGCGGTGCCTGTCGCGACTTCATCCGTGCCGGCGAGTGCTCCCGAGGTGATCGCTGTGCCTGACTGGTTGCCGGATGTCGAGAAGGTGATTGCTGAGATTCCTGCCCGCCCTGTTGAGACCGTGACGCAGAAAGTGCAAGCCTCTGTAAATCTGCCGCGCAAAGAGGAAAAAATTTTACCTGTGAAGAAATCTCCGGAAGTGACTCGTGCATCCTCGACGGCATCAAGTGCTCAGGTTGACAAAGCGCCTGAGGTGAAAGCGGCTAGTCTGCCGCTCAAGCAAATCAGCACGGTGCAACAAGCCGATGCGGAATTTCGCAAAGCCGTCAGCCTGATGCAGCAGGGGGCTAGTGCGGAGGCCGTCAGCGGCTTCGAGGCTGCGCTGCAACTGGATGCCGGGCACGAAGGGGCAAGGCGTTCACTGGTGGCGCTGCTGCTCGAAGGTAAACGAAACGCAGAGGCTGAACAGCTCTTGCAAAATGGTTTGAATATTAAACCGTCCCATAGCGGCTTTGCCATGCTGCTGGCTCGTATTCAGGTTGAACGCGGTGCGCAGGATCTGGCTATCACCACCCTTGAGTCGGCTTTGCCTCATGCCGTGCAACAGGCGGATTATCAGGCATTTTATGCGGCCTTGTTACAACGCAAGGGACGCCATCAGGAAGCGCTCGAGCATTATCAACTGGCATTGAAGTCTGCGCCCAATTCGGGGGTATGGCTGATGGGTTCCGCTATTTCATGGCAGGCGCTTAACCGGCCGGTTGAGGCCAGAGGGGCTTATCAGGCTGCGCTGGACACGCAAAGCCTGAGTGTTGAACTGCAAAACTTTGTGCGTCGAAAACTCATTGGTTTGTAATTTTCGATAAAATCGTCATCGCGAGCCAGAGGTCGTGGCGATCCAGTGTCACCTGTCATCGCGAGACCAAAGGTCGTGGCGATCCAGCCTAAGAAAAGGCACTCTTAATTGATTGGGTGGCTTCCCGCCACGCTAGCAGCTTTCCGCCTCACCACACTCTCACTCGCGACCGGTCGCAATGACGGCATTTTTTCGTCGTTGAACTTGCGGGCTGATCATGAGGCGTGACGAACCAGTGTTACCCGTCATCGCGAGACCAGCGGTCGTGGCGATCCAGCCTAAGAAAAGGCACTTTTAATTGATTGGGTGGCTTCCCGCCACGCTAGCAGCTTTCCGCCTCACCACACTCGCACTCGCGACAGGTCGCAATGACGGCATTTTTTCGTCGTTGAACTTGCGGGCTAATCATGAATTGAGATGATTTTTTTTGGTGCGGGCAGGAGTGGCTCGTTTTAACGCAGCTGATCCAGATAGAGTTGTTCGACTTTGGCGCGAGCCCAGGGGGTGCGGCGTAAAAACTTCAGGCTGGATTTGACGTCGGGGTCGAAAGTGAAACAGCGTATTGGTATTGCGTCCCCCATTTCCTGCCAGCCTATCTGTGCAGCCAATTGTGTGACGATCATTTCAAGGGTGATACCGTCGGGTATCGTTCTGGTTGTGGTGTTCATGGCCGCATTTTACAGTGGTTTTTCTCTCTTGCGCGTTTACAATGCCCCACCTTTTTAGAATGTACGCACAATGACCACTACACTTCGTCTTGCCAAACGCCTTGTTGAATTGTTAGCCTGTTCGCGCCGCGAGGCTGAACTTTATATTGCCGGTGGTTGGGTGATGGTGGACGGGCAGGTGGTTGAAGCGCCGCAGTACATGGTGACGGATGAGCAACAGGTGATGCTACATCCGGAGGCGAATCTGACGCCGGTTGAGCCGGCCACGATGTTAATTCATCAACCGTACGGGGCGGATGCGGTGCAAATCAGCCCAGAGACGCGTGCACCCGATGATGCTTCGGGTATATATCAGCTTAAACAACACCTATACCGTTTGGCGCAATGCCTGCCGCTGGAGCGAAATGCTTCAGGCTTGCAGGTGTTTACTCAGGACTTTCGCGTGGCGCGTAAACTGACCGACGAAGCGGGAACCATAGAGCAGGAATATATCGTCGAGGTGGCCGGTGATCTGTCCGACGAAGGTCTGAAACTGCTCAATCACGGGCTTAAATTCAACGGACGCGCGTTGCCGCCGGTTAAGGTGAGCTGGCAGAACGAGACGCGTCTACGTTTTGCGCTCAAAGGCGTGATCCCGGGCTCTATCGCGCACAGTTGCCAGGCGGTTGGCCTGACGCTGATTTCGATGAAAAGGATACGTATAGGGCGGGTGGCAATGGCGAAATTGCCCGCCGGACAGTGGCGCTATCTGTTGCCGCATGAGCGTTTTTAACATTGCGCCGGACTTTGGAGGTACGGCGGAAATACGGGACCACGGTTTTTGCTGTTTCAAGGAAATACGCAAGGAAATACGGGACAGACCACGGTTTTTGCGGTTTTTACAGTTTCACCCGAAAACCGTGGTCTGTCCCCAATATTCGGTCCCCAATATTCGCCTCTTGTTATGTAATTCGGAAAATAATGAAATAAATCAATTAGATAGGGGTGCAGCATGAAAATACTTCAACTATGGCTGAAGCAAATCAAGAATCTTGGATTGATCTTGATGATGGGGGTAAGTATGCATGCATATTCTGCAACGATGAGTTGGAAGGAAGAAGTGGTTTTGCACGATGGAAAGATCATCGTTGCGGAACGTTTCTACAATCTTGGGGGATATCCGGCAATTGAGAGCCATAACCGCACGCCGCTCGATGAAACCATCACCTTTGTTTTGCCTGAGTCGAACAAGCAAATTTCATGGAGAACTGAATATCGGAACGAACTGTCCGAATCTAGCAGTCTGGGCGCGTTACTGCTGGATGTGGTGGATGGTGTTCCTTACATCGCCACCAGCCCCACCGGATGTATTGCCTACAACAAGTGGGGAAGGCCGAATCCGCCATATGTTTTGTTCAAATACGTCAATGACGAATGGAAGCGCATACCACTGGAAGAATTTCCGCCTGTGCTTGTTCATGCAAACATGATGAGCAGGCCGGATTCCCGTGGGCTCAAGTCCTATTACACCGTGGAACAGGTTAAAGAACAGATGCGAGGCCGCAATATTGCTGAAACAGCTAAAACTATCCTGCGGGAGCCGGTGGCGAACACGGCTGGGGATGGGATAACTAGTTGTTTGGAGTTGGTTCTCTACAAAGGCAAATGGATTATGCCAAACGATCCTGTCATGCGAGCGATTCTTGACCGAAAATCAAAATAGTTTCTGTAATTTACTGCGGCAAAATAGGGGACACAAAATAGGGGACCAAAATAGGGGACAGACCACGGTTTTTGCTGTTTTACCCGAAAACCGTGGTCTGTCCCCAATATTCCCATAAAATAGTTCTCTTTGGTCTGTCCCCTATACGGTTTTTGCTGTTTCACCCGAAAACCGTGGTCTGTCCCCAATATTCTCAATATTCTCTGGCAGCTTAAATTCTGCTGATGCATGGGGGTGAATGCGGATGTAAAATGCTAGGCTTTTAATCGCTGCACGGTTATTCTTCGCCTTTGCCGCCGGCGCCTGTAATATAAAGCAGCCAGCGCCTGTACGATAAACTTGAGTTTGAAGCCTACGATGATTAAACCGCCGCTCATTTCTGTCATTGTGGCTGTGTATAACGGGGTGCATACTCTGCAGCAATGCATAGACAGCGTGCTCGGGCAGACTTATTCCGCTGTGGAACTGATCATCATGGATGGCGGCTCAACCGATGGCACGGTAGCGATTCTGGAAAAAAACGCCGGGCGGCTCGGTTACTGGGAATCCAAACAAGACAGGGGGATTGCGCATGCCTGGAATAAAGCGCTGGCGCAGGCTCACGGTGACTGGATTATTTTTATAGGGAGCGATGACCGGTTGCAAGATGAGCGCGTCATGGCGGATGCGGCGGCGGTTTTGTGCTGCGACAGTCAAAGCGATGTGGTTTACGGACAGCTTGTTTTTGACGGCGGCCCGCTGCACGGGCAGCTAGTCGGCGCAGCGGGCGAGATATCTGCGTTGCGTCGAAGAATGTCCATCCCTCATGTCGCCTCTTTTCATCGTAAATCTTTTTTGGCGGAGACTGGCGCGTTTGACGAACGGTTTAAAATTGCCCTGGATTATGAAATATTGCTCAGAAAAAAATCGTTGTCAGCGCGTTTTATTCATCGCAGGATCGCGGTGATGGGCGGTTGCGGGGTGAGTTCAAGATTAATTCGTCAAACGCTGTTAGAAGGTCGAGAGGCGCAAATCAAGAATGGTGCAGACTGGCGTTTTAAAATTGAAGCATGGCATCTGTTTTATCAGTTGCGCCAATTTTTATCGCGGCTAAACTGAAGATGAATCAGTATACTAACAGCGCCTATCTTGAGAAAAATCCGACCTGGGATGTGGAGGATTCCCCCTGGAAGGCCGCCAATATTCTGAAGATTTTGCAGCGCAATCAACTCTGTCCGCAGCGTATTGCCGAAGTCGGCTGCGGGGCGGGCGAGATACTCTATCAGTTGTATTTGTCGCTGCCGGATCACTGTTTTTTTTCCGGTTATGAAATTTCCCCTCAGGCTATCCTGTTATGCGAGCGGCGAAGGAATGAGCGTGTGCAGTTTTTTCTGGGGGAGATGGAGCGGGCGACGAGTGCTTATCCTTTTGATGTGTTGATGGCGCTCGATGTGTTTGAGCACGTGGAAGATTATCTGGGCTTTTTGAAAAACTTACAGGACAAGGCCGAATACAAGATTTTTCACATTCCTTTGGATATGTCCGCGCTGTCGGTGATGCGCGTGACACCGATATTGAAGGCGCGCAGCAAGGTCGGGCATTTGCACTATTTCAGCAAGGAAACTGCGATGGCAACGCTGACCGACTGCGGTTATGAGATTGTCGACTGGTTTTATACCAGCGGTCCGGACAACCGTGCTCCGCGTTTAATGTCAGGGCGCTCCGCGATGGGCGATGGGATAAAAAAAATTGTCTACAAGCGTAATCAGGATCTCTGGGTCAGGCTGTTGGGCGGCTCGTTGATGGTGCTGGCTAAATAAACGATGTACATCATTTTGCCAATTGGATAGATACCGCCTTGATAAACCCTCAAAAAAATCAAAGTGATTACAAATTACGCCTGATTATTTGGCTGTATCGACTGGCGCATCGCGCATCGCTGGCCAGAAAAAGATCCAGACTCAACTGGCCGCTTAGCGTGCCGGTTTTGTTTACGTACAGGTTGCTCACCGAGTGGCTGTTTCAAATTGAATTGCCCGCTGCCACACAAATCGGCAAGGGCTTGATCATCGATCACGGTTATGCGCTGGTTATCAATAAACACACCATCATCGGTGATGACTGCCGTTTGCGACATGGCGTGACGATAGGCTGCAAAATCAATGAGGACGGCTCGCAAGGACGGTCGCCACGGCTGGGCAACCGGGTGGAAGTGGGGGCGGGCGCGATTATCATCGGAGATATTGCCGTCGGTGATGATGCCGTGATCGGTGCAGGTGCGGTGGTGACTAAAGACGTGCCCGCAGGGGCCGTGGTTGCCGGCAATCCGGCTCGCATCATCAGACAAAAAACGTCTCGTTGCGCCAGCGCACCATGAAAATATTGCATCTGAATGTGCGTTTGCAAGAAGGCGGTGCGGCTCGCATTGCCCTGGACCTGCACCGTCAATTGCAAGCTGGCGGTTGTGAGAGCCGTTTGGGTTACGGTTGGGGTGAGCGGGGAGGTGCTTCCTCTGCGCAGCACTCTATCCCGCACAGTTTTCAAGTCGGAAACCGCCTTCAGGTTGCCGGAAATATGCTGCTGCATCGATTGTTTGGTGTGGATTTTCTTGCGCCGTCAGGGGATGGGCAGCAGCAACTGAAGGCTGCGTTGCACTGGGCGGACGTGGTGCACTTGCATGTGATACACAGTTATTTTCTGCCCTTTCGCCAGCTGGTCCAGGCCTTGCTGGACGCCGGAAAGCCGGTTGTCTGGACCGCGCACGACTACTGGATGTTGACCGGCAGGTGTGCTTTCACCGAGGGGTGCGTAAGTTGGCGTGACGGGTGTGGTGCGTGCCTGCGCGTTAATAACTATCCGCCGGTCTGGCTGGACTGGTCAGCCGCGCAGTTCAAGCGCCGGCGTCAGGCGTTGGCCAGTCTCGGGAACTTGCTGCACGTGATTTGTCCGTCTGAGTTCGTCGCGCAGGCGTTTAAAGCCGGTTTGCCGGATACCCGTGTCAGCGTCATTGCCAATTGGCTGGATTCCGAATTCGAAGCGGCGCTGCAAGGCATTTCCTTGCCAGAGTCGGCGCTGTGTTTGAATAAACCCGTGCTCAAGGTGCTGGTCATGGCCAACGATCTGGCAGATTCGAGCAAAGTCAATCGTCTAGTGATTAACCCGTTGCTGGCCATGGAACATGTCGAGTTGCACACTATCGGATTAGGTTCACCGTTTACCGGGGCGAACGTGGTCAACCACGGGCGTATCGAGAGCAGAGCGCGACTGGTTCAAATCATTGTCGCCGCCGATCTGGCTGTTTTTACCTCGGAAAAGGACACGTTTGGTCTGGTGATGATAGAAGCGCTGGCCTGCGGCGTTCCCGTCTTTGCCACCGAGAGTCAGGCGGCAAGCGAGGTGCTGGCCGTGCTCGGTTTAACACCGGCAGGCAGTCAGCAGACTTTGCTTGATTTGCTGCGAGACAAGCGGCTGCCTGCGTGTTATCGCGCGCGCTCGGCCGCATCGCTCCGTAACACAGTGCTCAAACACTACGCTGCCGAACCCGCTATTCAACGTTATCGGCAGTCTTATGCCTATGCCCTGTCATGCCGGTAGTTAATCTCCCACTGCAAATTTATGTATATGCCTTGCTGGTATTGCCCTGCATTTTTAGCAGCGCACTGATTTTGCCTGAATATTTTTCGCCCTTTCGCGTACCGTTGTACCTGATCAGCATCGCCGCTGTGGTTCCTCTGCTCTACAAAACCCCGACTCAGACAGCCAAAGCGGTCATGTTGATGATCACTTTGCTGTTGTTTGCGGCCTTGTTGTCGGGACTACGGGTGGAAGAGCGGCAGTTTCTGGTCAATTTGCGTCAATGGGCGGTCTATAGCAATCTTTTTATCTGCGGGATTGCAGGGGCGGTCGTCGCCGTCGCGATGCACTGGCAGCGGCGCTTCGCTGAACACTTGCTGGGCTTGTTTTCCTTGCTGTTTTTATATGGAATCTATACCTATTACGCGCAAAAATTTAGCTGGCCGGAGCCCCTCTACCTGTTACGTCCCAGTCCGGCATTGATCGAGGGGAAGATCTATGTACAGTCATTTTTTGGCTGGGCCAGTCCGATGCGTGCCTATTCAGTGTGGTATGAGCCTTCCTATAGCGCAATAGTGCTGGCGTGCGCACTCCCGCTGCTTTATTTCAGCGCGGCCAGAAAAATCAAAGTAATTTTTGTATTGTCAGCCATAGCGTATATCTATCTGACGTTCTCACGCTCTGCCTGGTTGGTGGGCGGGCTTTTTATCATCGGGCATTTTTCCGGCTTGTTTCGTTTAAGGCTAACCCGGCCCGGTCTGATTGCTCTGTCGCTCATCCTGGGGGCGGTGTTTGTCCTGTTTCAGGTGATCGCGGTTGGAATACACGGTGAATATTCCGCGCTGGGTAGAATTTTGTCTGTCGTTAACGGCATGCTGGAATGGCTCGATAGCCCGCTGTTAGGCACCGGCCATCCGGAATTGATCTCCCCGTTAAAAGCCTTTCATGGTATGGCGCATATTCAGGCCAGCATTCCGACCATGCTGCATTGGTACGGTTTGCTAGGCTTGCTGATCGTGTTGATTCCGTACTGGTATATTTCCAGGAGCGATAGCGGTGGCCGGAGTGCAGCGGTCAACAGTTTTGTTTATTTGTCTGTGATTGCCACTACGGTCGGCGGTGCGTTAATGATGATGTCGATTTTTTGGTTTTTCTGGGGATTTTACATGACGTATCCTGCAGAACCGGACAAGAAACCGTGATGCTATTTTCTGTCGTTACCGTGGTGCTGAATGATTTGAGCGGGCTGAAAAAAACGCATCGCAGTGTTTTTGAGCAGGTCGGCGCGGCCTTTGAATGGATCGTGTGCGATGGCGGCTCCGGAGAGGAAACTACCGGTTTCCTTGACTCCTTAGGCGAGCGTGTTAAGTGGATAAGCGCCGCAGACCGGGGTATCTATGACGCCATGAATAAAGGTGTGTCGATGAGCCAGGGAGCATTTGTCGTCTTCATGAATGCGGGTGATACCTTTGACGGCAGCAGCGCGCTTTTTAAGGCGAAGCAGGTCTTATCCGGTGTTAGTCCTGTCGTTGATGTTTTATTTGCCGGTGCCATGATGCATTTTCCTGATAACGGTAGAATGCTTTATCGTGCGCCCAGAACCGTCGAGAAATCCCTGTGGCATGGATTGCCCGCCATTCATCAGGCGACATTTTATCGTAAGCGTTGTCTGGAGAGCGCGCCCTATGATTTGCAGTACTCGTTATGCGGTGATTACTACATCGCTGCCACGCTGGTGCGCAATGCCGCGAGTGTTGGCTATCTGCATGATTCTTTGGCTATATTTGAAGTCGGTGGTCAGTCCTATCAGCGCCCCTGGCAGATCTTTGCCGAACCTTACCGGATACAGCGCGATATTCTCTGCTTGCCTGTTCATTATCGGCTGGCCAGTATTTTGAAACGCTTTATTTCAATCAGCGGTGTCTTGTTTTTGTCGCATGCAATTTTTAAAAAACTTGGCAATAAGAGATAGTGCGCAGTCAATTCTTTTGTTCTCTGTGGATCTGAGTAACCGGATGAAAATGTTCACGACCTGCTGAGCGCGTGGTGCTTGCAATCATAGATGCGCACTGCAGACAAGGCTGGTATATTGTTCAAAAGGGAGAGCGATCATGGATATTTCATCGGTTATTTCTGCTTCAACGATACAGTCCGGGCTATATGCGACGAACAGCACGCCGTCGATCACCTCTTTGCTCGATACCACCGCCACCACAGCGCTGACCAGTGCGGTGGATATTTCCGGGCCAGGGCAGTTGCTGTCTGCATCGGCGATTTTTGAGAGCGGGTTGCTCAAGGCGGCAGCGATGAATCAAGCTAGCTTTTCTACGCTGACGGCGGCGACTCAATTGTTTGTTCGGGCATTCAATAACTTCGTGCAGAGCGATACGATGCAAAGTTCATCGGCGGTTTCGCCCGCTGCGGTGTTTATGCAGGTGCTCGATGGTCAGAGCAGTTCGCTGAACGGACAGTCGGTGATCGCCAGTCTGGCTGAAATCGGTATCACCTATCAGCCGGCGACGAGCGTCAATAGCGCAGGGCAGATGACCGTTGACTTGAATGTGTTGCAATCGGCATTCGACGCAGATCAGCAAGGCACGGTCGCGTTGCTGGCGGAAACCAGTCAGACAGTCGGGCAGCTCGCCTCCGAATTTACCAGTCTGATGGCGCAATCGGATGTTTTAACGAACAATGCGCAAAATTCGGCTAACAGCGCGACATTAAACGGATTGCTGGAGGCGGAGAGTGAATCATCGTCAACGAATTACTCTGCGGCAGAGGTCGTCGGGGGAGGGCAAGCTGCCGCAGCCACTCAGCCTGCAGTAACGACTGCGGGAATCGAATCGGCGGGAGTAGCTATCTCGCAGGTGGCTGGCACGGCGACGCCGAACCCCGTCAACCCTACTGCGGCTAATACAGTATCAACAACCTCACCCGCAGCGGTTTCGTCAGCAGCGTCTGCTGCCGCATCTGCATCGGTTTCGTCAGCAGCGTCTGCTGCCGCATCAACAACTGCGAGCGCAAAGACTGTATCAGCTAGTGCTGTGATGGCGGCATCAACAACAAATTCTGCGACGAGTGCTGAGGCGGTGGTTGCTGCATCGGTCGCGAGCGAAGTTACAGAGGCCGTTCCAGTTTCGATTTCACAGATCGTTGCAGCTACCGTCGAATCAGCTGTTGCTTTGCAGGTGGCTCAGAGGATGGTGGCGACAGATAGGCTGACATCGATTGCAGCACCCGGGGTGGCTCAGTCAGGCGGAACAACCGGAACAAGCGGAACAACCGGAACAACCGGAACAACCGGAACAGCCGGAACAGCCGGAACAGCCGGAACAGCCGGAACAGCCGGAACAATGACGGGCGCTACGGTGGCGGGAACGACGACACTGTCCGGAATGGTAACGACGACGCTGCCGTTGACAAGCGGTCAGGAGACGGTAGCGCCTCCTGAGATGCAGGTTGCAGCAGCGGTGCTCAATCCGCTGATCGACATCAGCAATCCGGCTATTGCCGCCGCGATTGCGGCTTATCACATGGTGGATGGCCTGTTTGATACCGCCTGGCCGCATGACGAGGGGGCAAAGATAGAGGTGAAGGGGTATACGGAAATATGGCCGGTAGGGGAAATACACGCCGTCAGGCTTGATCTCTACGTCTGAGCCGGAAAGGCGGAGCTTGTGTCAGTGGTGGATGGGTATTCTTAAAACAATGCGGCAACGCTCAGCGCATATAAGGATGGATCAATTTTTTACATTCTCCCAGCACTGAAGGGGGAGGTGTTATGCGCAACTGATAAAAAATGCATACTCTACCCGCACCCTGCACGCAGATTTATTCCGGCAACTGTCTTTTGCCGTGTCAGAGTGTGGGCGAGATTGAGTTATTTTGACAGCGCGTTGGCGATGTCGCGTTTATGCTCTTCTTCCTGAATCAGGATGTCTTCCAGTACCCGTCGCAAGCCATACTCCTTGAGTGCCTCAGCCTGACCGATGCGCTCTTTATAGCGTGCGATTGCATTTATCTCGCCGGTAAGATCCTGTTTGAGCATTTCCAGGCTGTCCTGAGAGATTTCGCGCTTTTCCACATCCACCGTGGGAATGCCGCCCAGATAGTCAATTTGTTCGGACAGCATTACCGCGTGTTGCATTTCCTCCTGTGCGTGAATAAGCAACTCCTTTTGGATGGAGTCAAATTGGGCGCCGTTGATGGTGGCGGCGTGTTGCACATACTGGACCGCCGCCGCATATTCCCATTCCAGATCCTTGTTCAGTTCCTGTAACAGCTTCTTTATAGTGATTTTCATCGGGCTTCTCCTGTTGTTTAACCGCGCGTACATCATATCAATCCCTTGTGCGCTGCGCTATCCAACATCGACGACCTGGATCATTTAATTTGGAAATGGATAGACGGCTGTGCGCGCCAATTTTAATGCTAACTCATGATCATTCCTGATTGTGGGATGGCTGAGTTTTGAATTTAGAATTGGCGGATATGACGGCGGAACGGCGACAGGTCAGGCAATTCCTGATAGAATCAACGGTCGTAATTTTATCAATCCTTGTTTGGAGAATTTAGCATGGCTGTTGAACGTACTCTGTCGATTATCAAACCTGATGCAGTTGCAAAAAATGTAATTGGTCAAATTTATTCCCGTTTTGAAGGTGCCGGCCTTAAGGTTATCGCTGCACGCATGACCCAATTGTCACAAAAAGAAGCTGAAGGCTTTTACGCTGTACACGCAGCGCGTCCTTTCTTCAAAGACCTGGTGAGCTTCATGATTTCCGGTCCTGTGATGATTCAGGCTCTGGAAGGCGAAGGCGCAATTCTGAAGAATCGCGACCTGATGGGCGCTACCGATCCTAAGAAGGCTGACAAGGGCACGATCCGTGCTGATTTCGCTGACAGTATCGATGCAAATGCAGTACACGGTTCTGACGCTGCTGAAACAGCTGCTGTTGAAATTGCTTATTTCTTCCCCGCTTTGAACGTTTACTCTCGCTAAGTATCTGCTTTAATGCAAAAAAATCTTCTCGATCTGGATGCGCACGCGCTGACCGCCTATTTCATTGAAATGGGCGAAAAGCCGTTTCGTGCCAAGCAGTTGCTGCGCTGGATATACCAGGTCGGGGAGTCCGATTTTTCTGCGATGACCGACATCGCGGGCACATTGCGTAACAAGCTTGCGCAGTGCGCCAGTATCACCGTGCCAGATATTGTGAAGGAAGAGCTGTCCGACGACGGCACCCGTAAATGGCTGCTCAGTGTCGGCAACGGTAACGCGGTGGAGGCGGTGTATATTCCCGAATCGACTCGCGGTACGCTGTGTATCTCCTCTCAGGCTGGTTGTGCGCTGGACTGTTCGTTCTGCTCGACCGGCAAACAGGGTTTTAACCGCAATCTTTCCGTGGCTGAAATCATCGGTCAGTTGTGGTGGGCGAATCACCAGTTGGGCAAAAATGCTGAAGGCAACTGGGCGATCAGCAATGTAGTGATGATGGGCATGGGCGAGCCTTTGCTCAATTATGACAATACGCTCAGCGCCTTGCGGCTGATGCTGGACGATCAGGCGTACGGTTTGTCGCGCCGCCGCGTGACGGTGTCGACTTCCGGTATCGTACCGGCGATGGATAGATTGCGTGAAGACTGTCCGGTTGCGCTGGCCGTCTCCTTGCATGCGCCTAACGACAGCTTGCGCGATCAGCTGGTGCCGATCAATCAAAAGTATCCGCTCAAAGAGCTGCTGGCTGCTTGTCGACGCTATCTGGAAAAAGCGCCGCGCGACTTTATCACCTTTGAGTATGTGCTGCTCGATGGTATCAACGATTCGGTACAACAGGCGCATGAGTTAGTGCGACTGGTACGCGATGTGCCGTGTAAATTTAACCTGATTCCGTTTAACCCGTTTCCCCTGTCACCCTATAAGCGTTCTAGGCCGGATGCCATCCAGCGATTCCGCGATGTGCTTATGCAGGCGGATATCATCACCACCACGCGCAAGACGCGCGGTGACGATATCGCTGCGGCGTGCGGACAGTTGGCAGGGCAGGTGCTGGATAAAACCCGCCGTACCGGGCAGCGCTCAATCGCGATCCATCATTAAAAGGTGTTGTGATGAAATATGCTCTGATTTTATTGGTGTTGCTGACAGGCTGTGCGCATAATGCGCCCACTCAGCAAAGTACGCAGGCGGCTAGTAACAGCGCTAAGGTTCATACGGAGCTGGCGGGTTTGTATTTCGAACGTGCGCAGATGGGGATAGCCTTGTCAGAGGTTGATCTGGCCTTGCAGGCGGATAAAAATTACGCGCCGGCTTATCATGTGCGCGGATTAATTCACATGACGCTGCGTGAAGATGTTGCGGCCGAGCAGGATTTTTTGCAGAGCTTGCGTCTGGATAAGTCAGATTCTGAAGCGCATAACAATTTTGGCTGGTTTTTGTGCCAACGCGGTCGCGAGCTGGAATCCATTCCGCAGTTTATGGCGGCCTTGAAAAACCCACTGTACACTACGCCGGAGCGAGCCTACTTAAATGCCGGGCTATGTTTTCAGAAGGCGGGCAAAAATGCAGATGCCGAAGAGTTTCTAAGACGCGCTCTGGTGGTGCAGCCGGATATGCTGCAGGCCTTGCAGGCACTGGCTGAATTGAAATTTGCCGAAGGTGATTATCTCTCTGCAAAGAAATTTATTGCAGCACAAAAAAATGAAAATTTAACCGCAGGGCAGTTGCTGCTGGCGGTTCGTGTGGAGCGCCGGCTCAGGAACGCAAATGCGGAGGCAAGTTATGCCATGCAGCTGCGTCAGCGGTTTCCTGATTCGCGCGAAGCCCAATTGTTGATACGTGGGGAATGATGGAACAAGAAAACTCGATGGATTCGACCGGCGTGACGGAGACGTCGTCAAGTGAGCTCAAGTCGGTAGGTCGGATACTGCGCGAAGGTCGCGAGCGTCAGGGCTTGAGTGTAGATGATGTGGTCAGCAAGATCAAACTGGCGGCGCGTCAGGTGGTAGCGATGGAGGCGGATGACTTTAAGTCGTTGCCTGAAACTGCTTTTTTGCGCGGCTTTGTGCGCAGTTATGCAAAATTGTTGCAGATAGACGCGCAGCCCTTGCTCGATGCCTTGCCGGGTGCGGCTGTCACGGCGCCCGTTGTCGATTTGCTTCATGTCGAAACGCCTTTTCCTGAACGTTCGGTGCGCCAGCAGAATATCAATTTGATGATCGCGGCCTTGATACTTGTCGGGGTAATAGCCGGATTTGTATTCTGGCAGGGGAGTTCATCGCAACCTGAAGTTGAAGCGCCAGTCACGGTTGTCGATGCGGCACAGGTGACCACACCGTTGACGCTGCCTGACCAGATCGAGCTGCTGGACGGCTCTGGTGTGCCTGTCACTGGTGAGCCTGCCGCTTTGCCTGCTTCTCAGGTTATGTCCGCAGCGGTTGCTGAGCCTGTCGTTGAAAACAGTCCGGTGCTCGTTGCCTCCGCTTTGCGCGTCGAGTTTGATAAGGCGTCGTGGACTGAAATCAAGGAGCAATCCGGCAGAATCCTTTCCAAACAAGTCAATCCCGGCGGCAGTGAGTTGCGGGTTGAAGGGCAGGCACCGTTTGTGCTGATCATAGGGCATGCCGCCAGCGCGCGTCTCTATTACAAGGATAAGCCGGTCGATCTGGCTCCCTACATTAAGCCTGGTAGCGATGTGGCACGCCTGACGCTGGAGTAAATAGCATGGCCCATTGTAACTATTTGATAAGGGAATCGGCCATGCCAATTTTCCTCTCTCCTGGCTCTCTCCCGGAAGCGGGCGAGAGTGAATCGGTTTCGCTACGCGAGGTTTGTTGATCATGAACGCAATTCTTCGTCGTCCGTCACAGCGGGTATTGATTGGTAAAGTCATGCTGGGAGGAGGCTCGCCTATCGTGGTGCAATCCATGACCAACACCGATACCGCCGACATAGATTCGACTACCAAGCAGGTGTTCGAACTGGCCAAGGCGGGTTCCGAGCTGGTGCGCATCACGGTCAACACACCGGAAGCGGCTGCCGCTGTGCCGCATATACGTAACCGTTTGAATGCATTGGGTTGTTTTGTGCCGCTGGTGGGGGACTTTCATTACAACGGTCACCGTTTACTGACACAGTTTCCCGAGTGTGCCGAGGCACTGGCTAAATACCGTATCAATCCGGGCAATGTCGGGCGCAATCGCGAGGAAGACGATCCTTTTACCATCATGATACAGACGGCGATTCGTTACGATAAGCCGGTGCGCATCGGGGTGAACTGGGGTAGTCTGGATCAGAAGTTAGTAGTTCGTATGATGGACGAAAACGCCCGTCTGGCTAATCCGCTGGACGTTAAAGCGGTGACGCGCGCTGCGCTGATCGCTTCAGCCATCGAAAGCGCACAACGCGCCGAGCAGCTAGGTATGGCGCACAACCGCATCGTGCTGTCCTGTAAGGTCAGCGAAGTTCAGGATCTGATCGCGGTCTACCGTTCATTGACGCAACAATGTGATTACGCCCTGCATCTGGGTTTGACTGAGGCGGGGATGGGTTCCAAGGGAATCGTGGCGTCGACTGCGGCCTTGTCTGTGCTGTTGCAGGAAGGCATAGGTGACACCATCCGCATCTCGCTGACGCCCGAGCCTGGTGGTGATCGTACGGCGGAAGTGGTGGTTGCGCAGGAGATTTTGCAAACCATGGGGATGCGTGCATTTGCCCCTATGGTGACGGCATGTCCCGGTTGTGGTCGCACCACCAGCAGTTTCTTTCAGGAATTGGCGCAGAGCATACAGCGCCATTTGCGTACACAGATGCCGGTTTGGCGCGAGCAATATGATGGCGTGGAGAATATGACGGTCGCGGTGATGGGTTGCATCGTGAATGGTCCCGGCGAGAGCAAGATGGCAAACATCGGCATCAGCCTGCCCGGCAACGGGGAGGCGCCTGCCGCCCCTGTTTACATCGATGGCGAGAAGGCGATGACCTTGCGCGGCGACAATATCGCAGCGGAATTCACCGGTATTGTCGATGACTATGTAACGAGAAAATACCTTAAGCGGGCAGGGTGAAGGGGTAAGTTATCCCCGATTTTGTTCGTGCAAAATAATACTCCGGTCGATTTGTTTACTTGTACAGCAGGTGCGGCAGCCAGGTAGATACCGCGGGTACATAGGTTATCAACCCCAGATAGATCAGCATCATCCCGACCCAGGGCAGGGTGGCGATAGACACCTCGGTCAGTCCCTCTTTTGCCAGATGACTGGCGACGAACAGATTTAGTCCTACCGGCGGATGTATCATGCCTATTTCCATATTGACTACCATGATGATGCCTAAGTGTATCGGGTCTATGCCCATCGCCTTGGCAATCGGCAGGAATAGCGGGGCTAAGATCAGTACGATGGATGTGGGTTCCATGAACTGTCCGGCAGCGAGTAATGCCAGATTAACCAGCAGCAGAAATACCCAGGGTTGCAGGTTTTGTGCCACTACCCACTGCGACATCGCCTGCGGGATTTGCTCCGAGGTCATCAGGAATGAGAACAGGATCGCGTTGGTGATGATGTAGAGCAGCATTGCGCTGGTGTTCGCAGCGCTGAGCAGCGTTTTAGGTAATTGTCGCCATGACAGGTCGCCGTAAAAGAACTTCGCGGCGATGAAGGCATACACGGCAGCAACGGCAGCCGCTTCGGTTGGTGTGAAAATGCCGCCGTAGATTCCGCCTATGACGATCACCACCAGAAATATTCCGCCCCAGGCGTCCCTGAATGAATGCCAGAATTCTTCTGGAGTGGGTTTGGGTAGCGTGGGGAAGTGCAGTCGTTTGGCCTGAACGAAGACTAGCGTCATCATGATGACGGCCAGCAGGATGCCAGGCACGATACCCGCTATGAACATTTTTCCGGCACTCTCGGAGGTCGCTACCGCATAAATGATCATCACGATAGAAGGCGGAATCAGAATGCCCAGCGAACCGGCGGAGGTGATCACCCCTATCGAGAAGCGCTTGGGATAACCGGCTTTTAACATGGCAGGCAGCATAACCGAGCCGATCGCCATGACGGTGGCAGGACTGGAGCCCGAAATGGTGGCAAAGAAGGCGCATGCCAGCACGGCGGCCATTCCCATGCCGCCGGGCAACCAGCCAACCAGGTTGTAGGCAAAGCGCACGATGCGGGAGGCGATCTTGCCGTCGATCAGTAATTGGCCTGAGAGGACGAAGAAAGGAACAGCCATGATGGAAAAACTCTCGAGACCGGTGAACAGTCGTTGTGAAATGATATTAACGGTATCGATCGAGAATGAGGAGAAGCCCAGTAGATAAATCAGCACGGTAGTGCCGAGTGCGATGGAGATCGGTGTGCTGGTGAGCAGAAGCAGCAGCAGGATGCCGATAATCAATAGGGCGGTCATGTTGTAACCCTCTTGTCGTGGCCGCCGAAGCTGTGCGAGGGCAGATCGCCGGACTTGACGAAGGTTGCGATCACTTGCATAAAACGGTAGCACATCAGGCCGGAGCCGAAGGGGATCGCTAGATATACGATCCACATCGGCATTTCCAAATCGGGGGAGACTTGACCTGTGCCGTGGATGAAGAGTACCCAGCGTGCACCGAAAAAGGCGATGGCGCCGGTGAAAATGACGCCAAGCGAGAGGGCTATGATGATCATCATGTGACGTATTGCAGGGCGCACCCAGTTGACCAGAAAATCAACGCCGATGTGGATGCCGGTGCGCACGCCGTAGGCCGCGCCGAATTTAGCCATCCAGATGAACAGGTAGATGGTTAGTTCCTGTGCCCAGTCTATGCCTGTGCCGGTGGTGTAGCGCATTACCACAGCGGCAAAAGTGACGAGGGTGGCCGCTGCCATAAAGCTGGCAATCAGAAACTCCTCGAAGTGATTTAAAAAACGATTGATCATAGCCTGCCCCCTAACAGTTTAGATTGGATGGCTATCCGGCAGGCATGGCTGGCGGATAGCGTTAACAGGGGTGGCTATTTCTTTGCCGGAGTTTTGCTAACAGCTTTGTCGGCTGCTGTTTTGCTTGCAGCCTCAGCCTGTTCTTTAGCAACTTGTGCTGCGGTGGTGTTGGCAATCTGTATCAGGTCGGCACCGATCACGGATTCAAAGTCCTTGTGTATCGGCATCAGTATTTTTTGCCACTCGGCACGTTCCGCCGCAGATAAGGTGTACACGGTGGTGGTTCTGGCCGCGATTACTTTCGCCAGCGCATCGTCGTTATCCTTCTGTGCGATCTCACGTTCATAGCTTGTGGCTTCTTTCATCGCCTGATTGAGTGAGCTGCGCACGTCAACCGGCAATCCCTCCCAGAAGTTTTTGTTGACGATCACCGCATAACCTAAGTAACCGTGATTGGAGAGGGTCATGTGTTTTTGCACTTCGTGCATTTTTTGCGTGTAGAAATTAGAGACCGGATTTTCCGTGCCATCCACCACGCCTTGTTGCAGGGCGGTATAGACCTCGCTGAAGGCCATCACTTGCGGATTTGCACCCAGCGCTTTCATTTGTGCGCTCAATACCTTGGAGGACTGGATGCGCATCTTCAGTCCTTTAATGTCTGCGGTGGCATGCATAGGCTTGTTCGAACTCATCTGCTTAAAACCGTTGTCCCAGAAGGTCAATCCTGTCACGCCTTTGCTGTCGAGTTTGGCAAATAATTTTTTGCCGGCCTCTCCATCCATCACGCGATGCAGGACTTCCTGATTTGGAAAAAGATAGGGTAAATCAAAAAGTTGGAATTCTGGTGCGCCCATGGGGCCGAACTTAGATAAGGAGGGCGCCAGCATTTGTACCGCGCCGCTTTGCAGTGCCTCGATTTCTTCTCTATCTTTGTAAAGTTGGCTATTCGGATAGATTTCTACTTTGACTTTTCCTTTGGTTAATTTTTCCGCAAGTTGCTTGAAGCGTTCGGCGGCTTGCCCCTTGGGCGTGTCGGGGGCGACAACATGGCTGAATTTGACGATGATCTCTCCGGCAGCCTGTGCGGTAGAGGTGATCCCTATGGCTAAAACAAACATCGCAACGGCTCGTAATTTCATGAATATTCTCCTGGAGTGTTGTCGGCAGCAACCCGAGGTTGTACTTTTGTTGAGGTTTGAAATATACGAGTGTTGCGGATTTAGCGCTAGTCAAATACATAAAAAATGTGTGGCAAGCGTAGAAGTAAGCGGTGTTATCTGAAAGTTGTGCTTGCAGGTGCTTCGACTACATTTTTTGCTATCATCCTGTTGAATATTCGAGAATATCTGTTGACAATTCGGGATATTGCGATATAATCCGCGCCCCTATTGGACCGATGGTCGGTTCAGTAGCCTTGCTCCACCGTCTCGCATGGCGGGGGGCTTTTACAACCACAAGGAGATGTAATGCGACATTACGAAATCGTGTTTATCGTGCATCCAGATCAAAGCGAGCAAGTGCCTGCAATGATCGAGCGCTATCGCACACTGGTCACTTCTAAGGGCGGTCAAATTCACCGTCTGGAAGATTGGGGCCGCCGCCAACTGGCTTACGCTATCCAAAAAATTCACAAAGCACATTACGTGTTGATGAATATCGAATGTAACCAGGAAACTTTGGATGAACTGGAACACGCGTTCCGTTTCAATGATGCAGTTCTGCGTCATCTGACCGTTAAAACTAAGACTGCGGTAACTATCCCATCAGCAATGATGAAGGAAGAGAAATCCCGTTCAGTTCTGAGCGAAGACGTTATTCAGGCTAAGGAAGAAAGCGTAGAAGCCTAAATCCGGGTCGCAGCGCGTTATGCGCAGCACAAGGTTTTGGCTTATCAACATTTGGTGAAAGGAACATCATGGCTCGTCCATCAGGCAAAAGTACCGATGACAAAAAGAAGCGTTTTTCTCGCAACAATCTGTTCAAGCGTCGCAAGTTCTGCCGCTTCACAGTCGAGAAGATTGCAGAAGTAGATTACAAGGATGTGAATATCCTCAAGGAATTCGTATCTGAAAATGGCAAGCTGATTCCAGCTCGTATCACCGGTACCAAGACACGCTACCAGCGTCAATTGAGCACCGCCGTGAAGCGTGCGCGTTTCCTGGCTTTGCTGCCCTATACTGATTTGCACTAGGAGTATCGGACATGCAAATAATTTTGATGGAAAAAGTGGCCAATCTGGGTCAATTGGGTGATGTGGTTAATGTTAAGAATGGTTACGCACGTAACTTCTTGATTCCACAAGGAAAAGCAAAGCGCGCTACGACAGCTAACATGGCTGAATTCGAAGTGCGTCGCGCTGAAATCATGGCTGCTGACCAAGCTAAACTGGCTGATGCGCAAGCACGCGGTGAGAAGCTGGCTGGTTTGACTGTTCAGATCTCGCAAAAAGCGGGTGTTGACGGTCGCCTGTTCGGTTCTGTGACCAACGCTGACGTTGCCGTTGCACTGGCTGCTGCTGGTTTCGAAATCGACAAGTCACAAGTTCGCACTGATCACCTGAAGGCTGTAGGCGATCACACTGTGAGCGTTGCTCTGCACCACGACGTAGTCGTAGACATTACTGTCTCCGTACTCGGCGAACACTAAGCAATACTGTCACACGGCAACACGAAAAAGGACTGCTTGCAGTCCTTTTTTCATTTCTAATGAACTGCTTATTTATTCGCCAATTCTGTCGTTGCGACCGCGAATGAAGTGTGGCGGGAAGCAACCCAGTTTATTGTTTTAAAACGAATTCTGGATTTCCACGTCCCGCCGCCCGTCATAACGGTGTCTCGCGGTCGCGGCTAAAGGCCGCTCCTCGACGATTTAATCAGTGTTTCCCTAGTTCCCCCGCAGCAAGGTAAAATACACCTCTACGCAAGTCTCCGGTTCCCGCTATGCAAACGTTCTCAAACTCAGACGCACAAATCGATCAGATTAAAATGCCCCCTCATTCTGTCGAGGCCGAACAATCGGTGCTGGGCGGGCTGATGCTGGACTCTTCCGCACTGGATAAAATTGCCGACTTGACTAGCGAAGACGATTTCTATCGTCGCGAGCACCGCTTGATCTACCGCCATATCGTGCGCATGAGCGAACAGGCCAAACCTGTCGATGTGATCACCGTGGCCGAATCGCTGGAAAACAGCGATGAACTGGACAAGGCGGGTGGCTTGGCCTATCTGGGTAGTCTGGTGCAGAACGTGCCGTCCGCCGCCAATATCCGCCGTTACGGTGAAATCGTCCGTGAACGCTCCATCATGCGTCGTTTGGTCGAGGTGGGCACGGAGATCGCTGCCAGCGCCTACAACCCGACGGGGCGCGACGCGGCCCAATTGCTCGATGAAGCCGAAGGAAAGGTTTTTGAGATCGCCGAGGCGGGCTCCAAGGGCAAACAGGGCTTTATCTCCATGCCGCCGTTGCTCACTCAAGTGGTCGAACGCATCGAGACGCTGTACGGTCGCGACAACACCAGCGATGTGACCGGCACGCCGACCGGCTTTACCGATCTGGATAAAATGACCTCTGGCTTACAGGCGGGCGATCTGGTGATCGTGGCGGGGCGTCCGAGTATGGGTAAGACGGCTTTTTCGATCAATATCGCGGAAAATATTGCGCTGGACAGCAAGCTGCCGGTGGCGATTTTCAGTATGGAAATGGGTGCGGCGCAGCTCGCCATGCGTATGTTGGGTTCGGTCGGTAAGCTCAATCAGCACGATCTGCGTTCAGGCAAGTTGCAGGACGATGACTGGGGGCGTTTGACCCACGCGCTGGGCAAGCTTAACGATGCGCCCTTGTTTATCGATGAGACGGCGGCCTTGTCGTCGCTGGATTTACGGGCACGTGCGCGCCGTCTGCATCGCACGCACGGCCAACTGGGCCTGATCGTGGTCGACTATTTGCAACTGATGAGTTCGAATGCGGGCAAGGCAAGCGAGAACCGCGCTACGGAAATTTCGGAAATTTCACGCGGCTTAAAGGGTTTGGCGAAGGAATTGCAATGCCCGGTGATTGCGCTATCGCAGCTCAATCGTAGTCTGGAGCAGCGCCCTAATAAGCGTCCCGTTATGTCCGACTTGCGCGAATCCGGCGCGATCGAGCAGGATGCCGACTTGATTCTGTTTATCTACCGTGATGAAGTCTACAACAAGGATACGGCGGACAAGGGGACGGCGGAGATCATCATCGGCAAGCAGCGTAACGGTCCGATCGGCACCGTCGCGCTGGCCTTCCGTGGCGAATTTACCCGCTTTGATGATCTGGCCGGTGGCGGTTTCAGAAGCGCTGAGTAATTGTATTAACTCCAAAAAGCTGTGGTCAAGGCCGGGGTCAGGCCTTTACTTTATAGTTTTTTGCGACAAAATTGAGCTATGCATTAATGCTCATATATTGAAAATGACTTAGAGTTAGCAATTGAGACTCGATATAGATTTCAAATAGCACTGCACAAAGACCTTGATTATCACAGGTAATTTTTCACTTTCTCAATAGGCATCAAAAGTTAAAACTATAAAGTAAAGGCCTGACCCCCACGTGTGTGTGTGACCCCCACGTGTGTGTGACCCCATCGTGTTAAAACTTGTGCGTCCAGTAGTGTTGATGTGAACTGCGATAGCGTTCCACACTAAGGCCATCTTTGTTCATCCGGATGAGGATGGCGCCGTCCTGATCAGAGCGCAATAGCGTTGCGCCACTGTCGAGATAGCGCTGCACAATCTCAGGTTTTGGGTGGCCGAAACGGTTTCGATAGCCCGAGGTGAATACGGCGTAATCAGGCAGGATCGCGGCGATCAATGCCACGTCCGATGAGCTGGCGCTGCCGTGATGCGGGACGACAAGCAGGTCGGCGGGCAATTGATCCGGATGTAGGGTCAGCAATCGTTGTTCGCTGCGTTTTTCTATATCCCCCGCCAGCAGAATGTGATGCTCCCCGATACTGATGCGCAGCACGCAACTCGATTCATTGTCGTGTTTGCGAGTCTTGTCGGGATGGTTGGCAGGATGAAGAATTTCAAATTCCACGCCATCCCAGTTCCAGCGTATCCCATCCCGACAAGGCCGTCTTGCTATGGTGAAGTTATCCTGACGCCCGGCTATGATGCTGAGTTTGTTGCCGGGGGAGGCGGAGGCGAGCCACCCGACCGGCATGCCCTGAATGACGGAGGCTGTGCCGCCGGTGTGATCGATGTCGTCATGGCTCAATATGATGCCATCCAGTTCTCGTATCCCTAAGCTGCGCAGCACGGGAATCAGGATACGGTTGCCGCTGTCAGCATCGTTGGCAAAGTCGGGGCCGGTATCGTAGAGCAGGGCGTGTTGCCGTGTCTGAGCTGCGACCGATAAACCTTGCCCGACATCGAAGACGATCGCCTTGAGCGTATTCGGCTCAGCTATCTCCGGCCGGTTTAAAAACATCGGCAGCATGAGCAGTGCTGCCAGCGCGCGTCCGGGGAATCCGGCGGGTGCCAGCATCCACAAAACTCCCAGCATGCCTGCGACGATGCTCCATGAGGGAGGTGCGTGTTGCGTCCAAACGGCGACAGGCAGTGCGTTGAGCCATTCCAGAATCAACATGGTTCCGTCCATTGCAATATGCGCCAGCCACAATGTCGCTTCGAACGGCAATGCTGCCCCCAGCAGGCTGAGCGGCACGATCATCAGGCTCACAATGGGGATGGCGAAGGCGTTGGCGATGGGCGAGATCAGCGAGATTTGTCCGAATAGCGCAAGCAGCATCGGAATCAGCCCTATGCTCATCGCCCACTGTACGGTGAGATACTCTTTGAGCCAGTGAGCGCGGGCTTGGCGGTGTGCGGTGACATAAAGGATTAGGGCGACCGCGCCGAAAGAGAGCCAGAAACCTGGGGCGAGTACCGCCCAAGGGTCGGGTAGCAAGACGCTAAGCAGCGCGAAACTCATTATCTGGCCCAGTGAAAAATTCCGGTTCAGCCAGAGGGCGCAGGCGACAGTACCGACCATATACATGGTGCGTTGTGCAGGAACGCCGAAACCCGCCAGCAATGAATATAAGGTCGCGACCAGCAGAGCTGCCACTGCGGCAGCTTTGCGAGCCGGTAGAGATAAGGTCAGGCCTGTGCTGCACCGCCATAAATAGTACACCAGCGCGTAGCCCAAGCCTGACAGCATGGTGATATGCAGGCCTGAAATGCTGATCAGATGATTAATGCCGGTGCGGGTGAATATCTGCCATTGTGCTTGCGGTATGCTGCCCTGATCGCCGACTGCCAGTGCGGTCAATACGCCGCGATAAGGTGCGTGGCCCAGCGTGGCGTTAAACTTGTCTCGCACCACTTCGCGCCAGGACTCAATCAGATACCTTAGTCCGTCGGCGCGGGCATCCAGACGAATATTGTTTCCCCTGTTATTTACGTAACCTGTGGCGCGGACATTGTTTTCCAGTGCCCATAGTTCGAAATCCGGGGCGTGAGGATTGCTGCTGCCGTGCGGTTGTTTAAGACGCACCGTCAGCCGCCAGCGCTCGCCCGCATGAACCTGCGGTGGCGGATTTTTTGTATCGAAATAGGTGGATAGATAAATGTGCTGCGGTACAGAGATATTAGATGTCATCGTTTTTTCGACATCGAATGCAAAGCGCAGGCCGCGCTCTCCGCTGTGTGGTAATTCGGCGACCACCCCTGAGACCTCGATGTCGCGTCCCTGCCATGCGTCCGGCAGGCTGATTGCAAGTCTCTTTTCGCCCGTCCAGGCTGCATGATAAAAGCCTAGCGTCAAGGCGAAGGCTGCGACCAGCAGGGCGTTAGCTGCGCGAAAAATAAAAGGTCGGATGCTATCCGATTGCTGATGCAGCGGATAGAGGAGCAGGACCGCTATCAGCAGCCAGGCATAGTCAAAATCGGGCAGGGTCGCTTGCTGTTGCAGCAACCAGACGCCCATGGTAAAAAATGCAGTGAACAGAAGCATGTGACAAGGCTAACGTAAGGCTAGAATGCCGTCATGCGAAAATTTTTACATCATCATTTGCCCGATCATGAATCGGTGAAAAATAACCGCTGGCTCAAGCCGCTGGGTTTTTGGCTGCATCAGCCGGATTTGTGGCACCTGCACCGCCATAGCGTGGCCGGGGGGGTGGCAGCAGGTTTGTTTTGCGGACTCATTCCGGGGCCGCTGCAAATGATTTCAGCTGCGCTGGTGGCTGTGTTCTGGCGAGTCAACCTGCCCGTTGCTTTGATAGTCACGCTTTACACAAATCCGCTCACCATCGTGCCCTTGTATTTGTTGGCCTTCAAACTCGGTGCTTGGGTAAGCGGCGCGCAGACTCAACCTGCCATCGCACAATTTGATGTGCAGTCGATGCACTGGCTTGAGTTTAGTGGTGAGTTATGGGACTGGTTGATACGTCTGGGGCAGCCTCTGCTAATTGGTTTGCCATTACTGGCGCTGATTTTTGCATTCTCAGGGTATGTGCTGGTGCGGATTTTTTGGCGAGTTGTTGTCATTGTCAAATGGCGAGCAAGCCGGCGTCGCGCATCAAATAAAAACAGCGCTTTGCGCGAGCCGGATTGTTGATCTTCCTCATCGCAGCAAAAAAAAGGGCGTCCGGTTAGGGGCGCCCAAAGAGAGGTGAAAAAATGTGAAAGCTAAAAACAGAGATAAAGTTTTGAATCGCTTTCAGCATCAAATCAGCGGGTAGTATCGCATAGATTAATAATAAAATTGCCTATAATAAATATGAGTAAATTCAATACTTGAATTTCAAGCATATTTCATCCCAGTTGGGGAAATTTGCAATCCTGTTATTTTTCTTTGGCTTGGTTTGTGTCTCACTTGGCTATTTGTTTTTGACTGCGCCGAAAACAAATGTGATTACTTAGCCATTTGTTTTTGGCTACGCCGAAAGAAATGTCAAATTACTTGGCCATTTGCTTTTCACGGATTTCATCCAGTGATTTGCAATCGATGCATTGTGTTGCAGT
Source organism: Gallionella sp. (assembly GCA_041660905.1). Taxonomy (GTDB): domain Bacteria; phylum Pseudomonadota; class Gammaproteobacteria; order Burkholderiales; family Gallionellaceae; genus Gallionella. Next base: position 278,903 of record JBAZVL010000002.1, on the reverse strand, counting down.
AGGACGCGCTTCCAGACGGCCCAGACCGATTTCGATGCCGCAGTTGTCGCAATAGCCGTAGTCGCCGGAATCGATTTTACCGACCATCTCATCGATTTTCTTGATGAGTTTGCGCTCGCGATCGCGATTGCGCAGTTCCAGGCTGATGTCGGATTCTTGTGTGGCGCGATCGTTAGGGTCGGCAAAAACGGTGGCTTCGTCCTGCATGGTATGCACCGCGCGATCAATATCTTCGCCCAGGCCTGCCTTGATATCATTCAAAACGCGGCGGAAATGACTGAGCTGCTGAGGGTTCATATACTCTTCGCCTTCTTTTGCTTGATAAGGGGCGACGGGTTTTAGTGAGAGTACCGACATTGCATTTCTCCGAAAAAAATAAGTCCGCTTTAATATCAGAAAGTCTCTTCCGGAGCAACTTAAATTTGCATAAATTGTTAATTATCGTTTGGCGAGCAGTAAAAAGAGGCTGGGGCGCTTGTTAAGTTCGGGTTTTGCGCGCGATTTCCACTGAGCGATGCTGTGAGTGTGTATCTGTTCGGTGCTTAAGCTGATGTCGGTTGCGACGCACAACTGAGTCTGCGGTTTGCATTGAGCGAGCAGGGCGGTGAACAATTTTTCATTGCGGTAGGGGGTTTCAATAAACATCTGAGTCTGGTGTCGGCTGGCTGATTCGGCTTCCAGTGCTGTGATGGTTTTATTTCTATCTGCATCGGCAATCGGCAGGTAGCCGTGAAAGGCGAAACACTGCCCGTTCATGCCGGATGCCATCAGCGCCATCAGGATGGATGAGGGGCCAACCAGCGGGATGACGCGGATGCCCTTTTTGTGTGCCAGATTGACCAGTTCAGCGCCCGGATCTGCGATGCCCGGGCAGCCTGCTTCCGAGATGATGCCGACGTCGTGACCTTCCAGCAAAGGGGCTAGCAGGGTGGTGAGTTCGTTGGCATCGGTGTGCTCGTTGAGTGTGGCAAAGTGCAGTGACTGTATGGGGTGCTGGTGTTTGAGCGCAGACAGAAACTGGCGTGCCGTCTTGGCTTGCTCGACTACGTAATGTTGCAAGGAGCGCGCAAGGTCGATCACGTGCCCAGGGAGCACTTGTTCGGCCGGGGTGTCGCCCAGTGTGCAGGGAATGAGATACAGATTGCCGGGTTTAATGCTCATGTGTGCCTTAGAATAATTTAACGTTTTCGCGGCGCAACATCTCGGTGAGCAGCATGATGGGCAGTCCTATCAACGCGTTGGGGTCGTCGCCAGTCATTTTGCTCATCAGCGCGATACCTAAGCCTTCGGATTTGGCGCTGCCCGCACAGTTATAAGGTTGTTCGCGGCGTAAATAGCCTTCGATTTCCTCATCGCTCAAATCGCGCAGCGTGACGAAATTTTCCGCTACATCGGTTTGCATATGTCCGGTGCGACTGTTGAACAGCGTCAGTGCGGTATAAAAGCAGGTGGTCTTGCCGCGCATGGTGCGTAACTGCCTGACTGCATTGTCGTGACTGCCGGGTTTGCCGAGTTGATTTCCGTCCAGCAGGGCGACCTGATCTGAGCCGATGATCAGTGCGTTGGGGTAATCGGCTGATACTGCGCGCGCTTTTTCTTGCGCCAGTCGCATCGACGTGTCACGCGCTGTTTCCAGTGGGCGCGGGGTTTCGTCGATGTCAGGCGCTGCGGTGACGAAGGGTAATTGCAAGCGCTTTAGCAATTCGCTGCGATAAGGTGAGGTAGAGGCTAAAACAAGTAACCGGGTGTTCAATATAAATCCTTAAAAAATAACAAGATATAAGGTGCATGACGCAAAGTGCAAGGTGCATAATCCGTTTGTGTCTTGTGTCTTGTGCCTGATTTTTTCAATTATTAATTGTTTTATTGAGTATTTTCAGTATGTTTTTTGACAGACAGCGCTGAAAAATATATCATGCGCGGCTCATGTACGCACGCCCTTTTATTGATAGCCTGGAATTTGCCGGAAACGGCCTGCAATTAGACGCGCAAGTGTCCTTTGCCGAGTTGCCGCGTTTGCTGGATCAGCTGGAGGATCCATCGGGTGATTTACATTACACCTTGCAAGGCGGGACAGATAATCAGGGTCGTCCTGTACTGGACATCCATATAGAGGGTAGCTGTCAGTTGCGTTGTCAGCGTTGTCTGGGCGGTTTTGAATATCCGATCGAACTCGATGCGCGTCTGTTGCTGTGTGATCAGACGAGTCTTGATGAGTTGGATAATCAGATGGAGTTGGATGACGAAGAAGATTTTGATGGTATTTTGGCGGATGCAAATCTGGATGTGCTGGCACTGCTGGAAGATGAAATTCTGTTAAGTCTGCCGATCGCTCCCAAGCATGAAGAGGGTGATTGTCTGGCATCAGAGAGTGAAGATAAGCAGAAGGAAAAGCGTAACCCTTTTGCGATTTTAGAGAATTTGAAACGTAATTAATTAGATTTATCCAAGGAGTAATAGCATGGCAGTTCAGCAGAATAAAAAGTCCCCATCCAAGCGTGGTATGCACCGTGCTCACGATTTTCTGACAGCACCAGCATTGGCGATTGAGCCAACTACTGGCGAAAATCACCTGCGTCATCACATCAGCCCAACTGGTTTCTACCGTGGCAAGAAGGTAGTGAAGACCAAGGCTGACTAAGTCATAACTGAACGCAGCCGATTCGTCGGCTGCGTTTTCGTTTCTGCCATACCAGTATTTAGTTCGTTACGTGTGTAGCGTGTTCGTTGTTTTGCACATGAACCGTTCTTTGCACGTCTGAATTTTGAGTTTTACTTGCCAAGGATTACTGAGTGGATGTCACATTAGCTATCGATGCGATGGGAGGCGACCACGGTACTTCGGTCACCCTGCCTGCCGCCGTTGAGTATCTTAAGCAGTACCCCCGCGATTCCATCATTCTGGTGGGCAATACCGATACGATTAAACTTGAGCTCAAATCACTGGGCGTTACCGACAGTCAGTTCGGTGCACGACTGCGTCTGCATCCCGCCTCCGAAGTGGTTGGTATGGACGAGCAGCCGCAATCCGCGCTGCGCGGTAAAAAAGATTCTTCCATGCGCGTGTCGATCAATCTGGTCAAGAGCGGTGACGCGTCGGCCTGTATCAGTGCGGGCAACACCGGCGCTTTAATGGCGACGGCGCGTTATGTGCTCAAGACGATACCCGGTATCGACAGGCCCGCGATCGCTTCCTATCTGCCGACCAAAAAGGGTCAGGTCTGCATGCTGGATCTCGGCGCTAACACCGATTGCACCGCTGAACATCTGCTGCAATTTGCCATGATGGGTGCCACTCTGGTCAGCGCGCTGGAACATAAGGATAGTCCCACGGTTGGTTTGCTCAATATCGGTTCCGAAGATATCAAGGGTAATGAAGTCGTCAAACAGGCGGCGGTATTGCTGCGCGCGAGCGACCTTAATTTTTACGGCAACGTCGAAGGCAACGATATTTTTAACGGTGTCACCGATCTGGTGGTGTGCGACGGTTTCGTCGGCAATGTGGCGTTAAAAACGGCCGAGGGCGTGGCCAAGATGATGGGCGGATTCTTGAAAGAAGGATTCGGTCGGAATTTATATACCAAACTGGCTGCGCTGATTTCCCTGCCGGTGTTGAAAGCTTTCAAGCACAGACTGGATCATCGCCGCTACAATGGCGCGAGTTTTCTCGGTTTGAAAGGTATCGTGGTGAAGAGTCACGGTTCGGCGGATGTTTTTGCCTTTGGTTGCGCCATCGAGAAGGCGGCAGAGGAAGTGCGTGCCGATATGTTGCAACATATCAGTTCTCATATCGAAAAATGGCATCTTGAGCGTCAAAATACGGAGCAAGGGGTTTCCTGATGTATTCAAAAATTATCGGTACCGGCAGTTATTTGCCCGCCAAAGCGCTGACCAATTTCGATCTGGAAAAATTTGTCGATACCAGCAATGACTGGATCGTCTCGCGCAGCGGTATTCATCAGCGTCACATCGCAGCCGACGATGAAGTCACCAGCGATCTGGCCTTGCATGCGAGTCGGCGTGCGATCGAGGCCGCCGGGATCAGTCCTGACGAAATCGATCTGATCATCGTTGCCACCACCTGTCCTGACAAGATGTTTCCCAGTACCGCCTGTATCTTGCAGGATAAGCTGGGCATCAAAACTGGCGGGGCGGCTTTCGATATGCAGGCGGTGTGCGGCGGTTTCGTCTATGCACTGAACACGGCCGATCTCTACATACGCGGCGGGCAGGCCAAAACGGCGCTGGTGGTCGGTGCGGAAATCATGACCCGTATGCTGGACTGGAAGGATCGCACCACTTGCGTTCTGTTTGGCGACGGCGCGGGAGCGGTGGTGCTCAGAGCTAGCGAAGAGCCCGGCATACTGGCCGGTAAATTGCATTCCGATGGTCAGCATCACGCCTTGTTGCGGGTGGACGGCAGCGTGCGCGACGGCGTGGTGCAGGGCGATCCGTTTATCCGCATGGAAGGTCAGGCGGTGTTTAAGTTCGCCGTCACGGTGCTGCATCGCGTGGTTGATGAAGTGCTGACGATGAGCGGACTGAAGGATACCGATATCGACTGGCTGGTGCCGCATCAGGCCAATATCCGCATCATCGAAGCGACAGCGAAGAAGCTGGGGATGAGCATGGATAACGTGGTGGTCACCGTTGCCAACCACGGCAATACCTCGTCCGCTTCGATTCCGCTGGCGCTGGATGCCGCAGTCCGGGATGGTCGCATCAAACCCGGACAAAACGTCCTGCTCGAAGCGATCGGCGGCGGCTTTACCTGGGGTGCGGTGCTGCTTAAATGGTAGACGTAGGTCGGGCTTTAGCCCGACTGACACCCAGACCTATAATTTTTATTCGGGCTAAAGCCCGACCTACCGGTTATTTATTATGACTAAATTTGCTTTTGTATTCCCCGGACAAGGTTCTCAATCGCGCGGCATGATGAGCGGTTACGCTGATTTTCAGGCTGTACAGGAGACTTTCACTGAAGCCTCCGATGTGTTGAAGCAGGATCTTTGGCAATTGGCCATCGACGGCACGGACGCTGACCTTAACTCGACCGTTAACACGCAGCCCTTGATGTTGACTGCCGGTGTGGCGGTTTATCGCGCATGGCAATCAAAAAACGGTGCGACGCCTTTCATGATGGCAGGGCATAGTCTGGGCGAGTACACGGCTCTTGTGGCAGCAGGAGCCTTGAGTTTTGCCGATGCGCTGCCGCTGGTGCGTTACCGTGCAGAGTGTATGCAGCAGGCCGTGCCGGAAGGCGTGGGCGGTATCGCGGCGATTCTGGGACTTGACGATGAGGGGATACGCGCGGTCTGTGCAGAAGGTGCTGAGGGCGAAGTGCTGGAGCCGGTCAATTTTAATTCGCCGGGGCAGGTGGTGATTGCGGGAAATCGCAGCGCGGTTGAACGCGGCATGGCACTGGCCAAGGCGCGTGGTGCCAAGCGCGCCCTGATGCTGCCTATGAGCGTGCCATCGCATTGCAGTTTGCTCACAGGGGCTGCTGAACAATTGCGCAGTTATCTGGATGGCGTGGCGATTCAATCCCCGCTGATTCCTGTGTTGCATAACGCCGATGTGGCCGCTTACAGCGATGCGGGGTTAATCCGCGACGCGCTGGTGCGTCAGCTCTACTCTCCGGTACGCTGGGTGGAAACGGTGCTGGAATTCGGTAAACAGGGATGCACGCACAATGCCGAATGCGCGCCGGGCAAGGTTCTGGCCGGTCTGAATAAACGCATCGACACTAATCAACAAGCCTCAACGATCAACGACGGTGACGCGCTGACACTGGCTTTGGCCACATTTGCATAAGGAACAGAAAATGACACTACAAGGACAAATCGCACTGGTTACCGGTGCATCTCGCGGCATAGGTCAGGCGATTGCGCTGGAGTTGGGGCGTCTGGGTGCGACCGTGATCGGTACTGCGACTTCGGACCGTGGCGCGGTCGCGATCAGCGAATATCTGGCAGCAGCCAATATCAAGGGGCAGGGCTATGCGCTGAACGTCAACGATGTGGCACAGACTGAATTAGTGTTGGGGGAATTGCGCGCGCAATACGGCGAAATTTCTATACTGGTCAACAATGCCGGTATCACCCGCGACAATTTGCTGGCACGTATGACCGATGAAGAATGGGATGATGTCATCGCGACTAATCTCAAATCCGTGTTCCGTCTGTCCCGCGCCGTGTTGCGCGCAATGATGAAGGCTCGCGCCGGTCGCATCATCAGCATCTCATCTGTGGTCGGCAGCATGGGCAATCCGGGGCAGGCGAACTATGCGGCTTCTAAAGCTGGCATGATCGGCTTTACTAAGTCGCTGGCGCAGGAAATTGGCAGCCGCAACATCACTGTCAATTGCGTTGCGCCCGGTTTTATCGATACCGATATGACGCAAGGTTTGGGTGATGAACAACGCGCGAAACTGGTGGCGCATGTGCCCTTGAAGCGTCTGGGGCAACCCGCTGACATCGCCGCCGCTGTTGCTTTTTTGGCCGGTCCTGGAGCCGCTTACATCACCGGCGTCACCTTGCATGTGAACGGCGGGATGTACATGGAGTAAGTTTTGATGCGCGCTGGCACGCAAGATGTTTTGATGAAAACCGCGCATCTTGAACTGTTGCTCACGCGGGTCATGCCTTACGGAAAATATAAAGGGCGGGTCATCGCTGACCTGCCCGGGCACTATCTCAACTGGTACGCCAAGGTGGGCTTCCCGCACGGTGAGATCGGTCAACTGCTCGCTCTGATGCAGGAATTGGACCACAACGGCCTGTCTTCCCTGCTCGACCCCTTACGTAGCGGCAGGTAAATGGGGTGGGGGTCAGGCCTTTACTTTATAGTTTGAACGCAGTATTGAGACCACGGTTTTCGGATGCGGGGTAAGCGATTAACCAGCGCACGCGTATCAACATAAGAAGCGCTGAGCAGCGAAAACCGTGGTCTGAAAATCATCTAGCCGACCCCAATTGCCGTGCCAATTGCCCGTGTCCCCAATTGCACTGTTCAGCTAGGTACCCCTGTTGCTCCTTACCTGTTCCCCTGCCCACCATTCTCGCGCTTTACCTGCCACTATTGCCTCTTGCCGTTGCCCATGCCCTATTGCCGTAGTATGTGCAATAATGGCCCGGTTTCACAGTTTAAGTTTCCCCCGGGATATTTACATGGCAAGCATTGTTGAGGGGCAGTTATGAGTCACTTGATGACCGAAAATGATTACGAAGTGCTGTTCGATATGGCAGCCGACTGTATGTTGATCCTCGACATGAAAGGAATCATCGTTCAGGTCAATCAGTCTGGCGCAGCGCAGCGCGGTTATACCCGGCAGGAAATGGTAGGGAGAAGGATCAGCGAATTCGATCCGCCCGAATATGCGGTGCAGGTGCCTGAAAGGATGAAGGCTCTGCTGCGTGATGGGCAGGCGCGATTTGTCTCGGCACACATCTGTAAGGATGGACGGGTGATGCCGGTGGAAATACATTCGCGCGTCATCGACTTGGCCGGTATCCCGCATGTGCTCGGAGTCATTCGTGATATGACCGAGGCGTGTGCCTCTCAGAAGTTCATCGAACAGTCGCGCTTGCAACACGATCAACAAAATAAATTTTTGCGAGCCCTATTAGACAGTGCACCGTTCGGGGTGCACATGTATAGGCTGGAAGCCGATGGACGTTTGATTTTTGCTGGCGCTAATCAGTCAGCCGACCGTATTCTGGGAGTTGATAACAGCCAATTTATCGGCAATACCATAGAGGACGCCTTCCCGGCTCTGGTGGAAACCGAGGTGCCGACACAATATCGAAAAGTCGCCAAACAGGGTGGGCAATGGTCAACCGAACAAATTACCTATTGTGAAGGGCTGATCAACGGCGCTTTTGCCGTCAATGCGTTTCAGACATTGCCGGGACAGATGGCGGTATTCTTTCGCGATATCACCGGCCAAAAGCAGCAAGAGCAGGCTTTGCGCGAGAGTGAGGAGCGCTGGAAGTTTGCCCTGGAAGGCGCGGGTGATGGCGCCTGGGACTGGAATCCGCAAACAGACCGGGCGATATTCTCGACACGCTGGAAGGCGATGATAGGGTATGCAGATGATGAGTTTCCTGATACAGGGGCTGCCTGGGTGGCGCATTTGCACCCGGAAGACCGGGAACGCGTCATATCCACTGTGCAGCAGTTCTTTGTAGGCAGTGCGCCGTATTATGAAGTCGAGTTTCGCATGCGTTGCAAAGATGATTCCTGGAAATGGTTGCTGGCGCGAGGCGCGTTGGCCAGTCGCGATGAGTTGGGACGGCCGTTGCGCATGATAGGGACGCACACCGATTTGACCGAGCGTAAGCGCACCGAACAGCTGATGGCGGAAAAAACCTCTTTGCTGGCGGCAACATTGGAATCCACGGCGGATGGCATTCTGGTGGTTGATGGCGCTGGGCAAATTTTCAGTTATAACCAGCGTTTTCTGGCGCTATGGCGCATTTCGGAAGCGGTGATGCAAACCGGGGAAGATGGTCATGCGATCGCTCTTTTGCTGGAACAGTTGGCTGACCCGGACGACTTTGAGCAAAAGGTGCAGTGGCTTCGTCGTGATCCGGCGGCCGAGAGTTTTGATGAGCTGATGTTTAAAGACGGCAGGATATTTGAGCGGTATTCGCGCCCGCAGCGTATCGGCGAGCAGATAGTCGGGCGGGTATGGAGTTTTCGCGATGTCACTCAGCGCCGTCAGGCGGAGGACTCCCTCAAAATCGCCGGAATGGTTTATGCCAACAGCAATCAGGCGATCTTAGTGGTGGATGCGGATAACCGTATCATTGCGATTAATCCGGCTTTTATACAAACGACGGGTTACAGCGAATCCGATGTATTGGGTAAAAACCCCAGCATACTGAGTTCAGGACATCAGCAGGGCGATTTTTACCGCGAGATGTGGCATGAGTTGAATGCTACGGGGCGCTGGCAGGGGGAAATGTGGAATCGGCGGAAAAATGGCGAGGTTTATGCCGAGCAATTGTCGATTAATACGATTTTTCATCCGGATGGTTCGGTATACCGGCGCATCGCACTGTTTCTCGATGTCACAGAAAAAAAGAAGACCGAAGAACTTATCTGGCGTCAGGCTAACTTCGATGCGTTGACCGGGCTGCCTAACCGGCGGATGTTGCGTGACCGTTTGGATCAGGAAATCAAGAAGGCGCAGCGCAGCAGTGCTTCTCTGGCGCTGTTGTTTATCGATCTGGATCGGTTTAAGGAAATCAACGATACTCTGGGGCATCATGTGGGAGATGAACTCCTGATCGAAGCAAGCCGGCGTCTGGAGCGTTGCGTGCGCGAGTCTGATACCGTAGGCAGGTTGGGAGGCGACGAGTTTACCGTGCTCGTCGGTCAGTTGCACAGCATCGTCGATGTGCAGCGTTTGGCAAATACCATTATCGAAAAATTGTCCGAGCCCTATCAGTTGGGCGATGAGTGGGTGTCTTCCTCTGCCAGTGTCGGCATCGCGGTTTATCCTGATGATGCCAGCCTGTCGGCGCAGCTGTTGCAATACGCCGATCAGGCGATGTATGCGGCGAAGGGGCAGGGCGGTGGCAGGTTTAGTTTCTTTACCCCCTTGTTGCAGGAAGAAGCGCAGAACAGGATGCGTTTGACAGGCGAGTTGTCCGTTGCGCTGGCATCCGGTCAGTTTAGAGTGTACTTTCAACCCATCGTCGAATTGGCCAGCAACCGAATTTTCAAGGCTGAAGCCTTGCTCCGCTGGGTGCATCCGCAACGGGGGATGATCAGTCCGATGAGTTTTATCCCCTTGGCCGAGGAAACCGGGCTGATTATTCCGATCGGCGACTGGGTGTTTCGCGAGTCGGTCAACTGGGCAAAACGCTGGAAGGATATTACAGCGGAGGGATTCCAGATCAGCGTTAATAAGTCACCGACCCAATTTTGCAGCGGTGATAATGCAGATGTCATCTGGCTGGAATTTATGCGTGAATCCGGATTAAGCGGCCGAAATATCTGTATAGAAATTACGGAAGGTTTATTGCTAAATCGGGATGACACCACCTCGCGTAAACTTTTTAGCTTCAGGGATGCCGGGATTCAGGTGTCCATCGATGATTTTGGTACCGGCTATTCTTCCTTGTCATATTTGAAGAGATTTGACATTGACTATCTGAAAATCGATCAATCCTTTGTTCGTAACATGGTCAGTGACCCGGCAGATTTAGCGCTCTGTGAGGCCATCGTCGTGATGGCACACAAGTTAGGTTTGAAGGTGATCGCGGAAGGCGTTGAAACTCGCGCGCAGCGCGATCTTCTCACCCAAATAGGTTGCGATTTTGCGCAAGGTTACTTTTTTGCAAGGCCTATGCCGGGTGATGAGTTGGAGGCTTTATTGACCAGCCAGCAGAGTCGCTGATCCTTAAAAAAGATTGTCCGCAGATTAGGCAGATTCACACAGATTAATCTGTGAAAACCCATGCAATCTACGGACAATAACTTTTTAAGCTTGATTGGTTGAAATTTTTTCTATGTCGGTGTTTTTCACTAAATCAACTGGATTTTCGGTCGTGCCGAACGATGCAGCCTATGCTTTCAAAGCGGTGAGCACTTCATCCAGCATTTTCTTGGCATCGCCGAACAGCATGCGGTTGTTCTCTTTGTAGAACAGTGGATTGTCCACCCCGGCGTAACCTGAAGCCATGCTGCGCTTCATCACGATAGAGGTCTTAGCACGCCAGACTTCCAGCACCGGCATCCCGGCGATCGGGCTGGTCGGATCATCCTGTGCGGCAGGATTGACGATATCGTTGGCACCGATCACCATGGCGACATCGGTATCCGGGAAGTCAGCGTTGATCTCATCCATCTCCATCACGATGTCGTAAGGGACGCGTGCTTCGGCCAGCAATACGTTCATATGGCCTGGCATGCGCCCTGCCACCGGATGAATACCAAAACGCACATTGACGCCTTTTTCGCGCAGCAACTTGGTGATTTCATTCACCGTGTGCTGCGCCTGTGCCACCGCCATGCCGTAGCCCGGAACGATGATCACATTTTTGGCGTCCAGCAGCAGTTCTGCTGTCTCGACCGCACTGATAGATACCACTTCGCCAGCAGGTGCCGCATCGCCGTCCGCCTTCTTGGTGGGTTTCGCGCCGCCACCGAAGCCACCCGCGATCACGCTGATGAAGTTGCGGTTCATCGCGCGACACATGATGTAGGACAGAATCGCACCGGAGGAGCCAACCAGTGCGCCCACCACGATCAACAGGTCGTTGTTCAACATGAAGCCGGTAGCCGCTGCCGCCCAGCCGGAGTAGCTGTTGAGCATGGACACCACCACCGGCATATCCGCGCCGCCGATCGCCATCACCATGTGGATACCGAACAGCAGCGAGATCACGGTCATCACGGTCAGTGCCGTCATGCCGGCGCTAATCGTTTCGGCATGCATGAACTGCCAGCCGAAGGCGATGACCACCAGCAATCCCGCCAGATTCATGAAGTGACGACCCGGCAGCAGCAGCGGCTTGCCGCCAATTTTGCCGGACAGTTTACCGAAGGCAATCAGGGAGCCGGCTAAAGTCACTGCGCCGATCAAGATACCCAGATAGACTTCCATTTCGTGGATCGCCTTTTCAGCGCTGGAAAGATTCAACGTCGAGATCGGATCGATGTAATTGGCAAAACCCACCAGCATTGCGGCAAGGCCCACCAGACTGTGCATCAGGGCGACCAGTTCCGGCATCTGCGTCATCTGCACTTTGCGCGCGGCGTAAAGTCCGATACCACCGCCCGCCACCATTGCAGCGATGATCCAGGGTAGCCCCGCCATCGTGACGTGCGGGCCGAACACCGTGGCCAGCACGGCGATGCTCATGCCGATCATGCCGTACAGGTTGCCGCGCCGTGAGGACTCAGGGTTGGACAGGCCGCCCAGACTGAGTATGAAAAGAATAATCGCACCAATATAGGATACGGTTGCCAAGCTTGAAGACATCATTTTTTATCCTAACATTAAATCTGTTATTTCTAGCTGTTTGCCGGTAGCTGGAATACGCCAAGGTTGGCTAGCAGCGACAAGCTATGTATCCTGGAAAAACGCTGATTAAATCGTCGTTGCGAGGAGCGTAGCGACGTGGCAAACCAGCATTCTTTTAAATCAACATACTGGATTGCCACGCTTCGCTCGCAATGACGGTTTGTGTGCATCATTCACATTCAGTCCCTAGCTTATTTGCGGAACATCGACAGCATGCGGCGTGTCACCGCGAAGCCACCGAACATATTGACCGCAGTGAGCGCAATACCCGCCACCGCCAAAGCGCGTATCCAGCCATCCGGACGATCGAACCCGATCTCCAGTGGCGGCGCGATCTGTACCAGCGCACCGATGGCGATGATGCTGGAAATCGCGTTGGTGACGCTCATCAACGGGGTATGCAGGGCAGGCGTGACGTTCCACACCACCATGTAACCGACGAAACAGGCGAGCACGAACACGGTGAAGTGCCCTAAGAACGCGGCCGGGGCAAAAGCGCCGATCAGCAGAAACAGCAGGGCTGCGGCAGCAAAGATGGCAGCCGTCTTTCCAGCCGAGGCGGGTGCGCCGCCAGCGCCGTGACCGTGTGCCGCCGGTGCCGGTTTTGCAACCACCGCCGGTTTAGGCGGGGGCATCTTCAGTGGAGGCGCCGGCCAGGTGATCTCGCCGTCCTTGATGACTGTCAGACCGCGTATGGCATCGTCTTCCATATTGACGTTGATAATGCCGTCTTTCGTTTTGCACAACTCTTCGGTCAGACGGAACAGATTGGTGCCATACAGGGTGGAGGACTGCTTGGCTAAACGGCTGTTCAAATCGGTATAGCCGACGATGGTCACGCCGTATTTGACTACGGCCTTGCCCGCTTCAGTCAGTTCGCAATTTCCGCCGCGCTCGCCCGCCATGTCGACGATGACACTGCCGGGCTTCATGGATTTCACCATCTCGGCGGTGATCAGCATGGGAGCCGGGCGGCCTGGAATCAGCGCCGTGGTGATGATGATGTCCACTTCACGGGCTTGCTTGGCGTACATCTCGCGTTGCGCCTGTTGGAAGCCTTCGGACATGACCTTGGCGTAACCGCCGCCACCGCCGCCTTCTTCTTCATATTCCACTTTGACGAATTCACCGCCCAGCGATTTAACCTGATCGGCGACTTCCGCACGGGTATCGTTGGCGCGTACGATCGCACCCAATCCCGCCGCCGTACCGATGGCAGCTAAACCTGCTACACCGGCGCCGGCGATAAATACTTTGGCGGGTGGCACTTTGCCTGCAGCCGTAATCTGGCCGTTGAAAAAGCGACCAAATGCGTTGGCCGCTTCAATGACGGCGCGATAACCTGCGACACCGGCCTGAGAAGTCAAAGCATCCATCTTCTGAGCGCGGGACAACTGGCGCGGCAGGCAGTCGATAGCCAGCACGGTCGCCTTTTTGGCTGCCAGCTGTTGCATCAATTCAGGGTTTTGCGCAGGCCAGATGAAGCCGATCAAGGTGATCCCTACACGCATCATCTCCACTTCAGCGCCGGAAGGGACAGTGACCTTGAATACGATGTCCGATTCCGTCCAAATTTTGGCAGCGCCAACGACAATTTCAGCTCCCGCAGCGCGGTAAGCGTCGTCACTGCAATTTGCCGCGTCTCCCGCACCCGATTCGATCGCGACCGCAAAACCCAGCTTAATGAGCTTCTCGACGACCTCAGGTACCGTCGCTACGCGCTTCTCGCCTGCAAGCGTTTCCGCAGGAATGCCTATCCGCATCTATTTCTCCTCTTGTGTAAGCCAGGTATACTTTCGGCATAGCGCCGTTGTACTTAAATCGAATGTGGGATTATACCTGTTCTCGTGAAACATAAAACCCCACTATAATCACGCTCCAATATTATTTTGCGCAGCAATAGCTCATGTCCTCATTTATCCGGGTTTTACCCGAACTTTTGATCAACCAGATTGCCGCCGGAGAGGTGATCGAACGACCCTCCGCTGCGCTCAAAGAATTGCTGGAAAACAGTCTGGATGCGGGTGCGACTGACATCAGCGTGCAGCTGGAGGGTGGCGGAGTTAAGCTGCTGCGCGTGCGGGATAACGGTCGCGGCATCGCCAAAGAGGAGTTGTCGCTGGCTCTGATGCGTCATGCGACCAGCAAGATAGGCTCTCTGGACGATCTGCAGAATGTCTCCAGCATGGGGTTTCGCGGCGAGGCGTTAGCCAGTATGGCGGCGGTGGCGCAACTGACTTTGTCCAGTCGCACTGAGGAACAGTCGCACGCATGGCAGGTCGAGGCGCTGGACGGACGGCTTTCCGAACCTGTACCTGCCAGTGGAGGGCAGGGCACGACGGTGGAGATACGTGAGCTGTATTTCAATACGCCCGCGCGGCGCAAATTTCTCAAGTCGGATGCGACCGAATTCGCCCATTGCGAGGAAGCCTTTAAACGTATCGCTTTATCCCGTCCGGATGTGAGTTTTTCGCTGCAACATAACGGGCGCACCGTCTGGCAACTCAATACAGGACTCAGGATTCAGGATTCAGAAGGCAAAAGGCTGGAATCTGGAGCGGATGACGGCGGCTGGCTCAGAGATGCCGCCTTGAAGCGCGTCGCCGCCCTGTTGGGGGATGAATTCGGTCAGGCGACGGTGGCGGTTTCCCGAACGGCGGCCAATTTAACCCTGCACGGGTTGGCTGCGCTGCCCGCCTATTCGCGCAGTACACGCGATGCGCAGTATTTTTTCGTCAATGGACGCTTTGTACGCGATAAGGTCGCCAGTCATGCGCTGCGTCAGGCTTATCAGGATATCTTGCATCACCAGCGTCATCCGGCTTTCGTGCTGTTTTTGGAGTTGCCACCCGAACAGGTAGACGTGAACGTGCATCCGGCCAAGAGCGAAGTGCGCTTTCGCGAGAGTCAGGGAGTGCATCAGTTTATCTTTCATACCCTGCACGATGCGCTGGCCAAACCAGACGAGATACCCAAACCCGGCGAGGTGCCCGCGCCTGAAGCGGTTGCACGCACCCCGTTCGTCATGCCGACTCAGCAGCGCATTCCGCTGGGTGCGGCGCAGCTGAACGCAAGTTATAAAGTGTGGGAGGCGCAGACTCAGGATTCAGGATTGAGGATCGAGGGTCGAGTAGGGCGGAGCGAGGCGATCATGAATCAGGAGAATACAATAAGCTATCCTGAATCTCAGGGTTTAGCTCAATCCTCAATCCTCAATCCTCAATCCAATATCCTCGCTCCTCAAGCCTCGCATGAGCATCCTCTTGGTTTCGCCCTCGCGCAGTTGGCGGGAATTTATATTCTCGCGCAGAACGAGCAAGGCTTGATTGTGGTGGATATGCATGCAGCCCATGAGCGCATCGTCTATGAAAAGCTCAAGACGGCCATGGATGGCGAGCGCATCGCCACGCAGCCGCTGCTGATTCCCGTTACTTTTCATACGGACAAGATCGACGTGGCAACGGTGGAAGCCGAGCAGGCGGCGTTGGTAAAATTAGGCTTCGACATTGCCCCGATATCGCCGACTATACTGGCGATCCGCGCCATGCCGGTATTGCTTAAACAGGCTCACGCGGAAGCCGCCGCGCGCGAGGTGTTGCATGAATTGCGGGAATTCGGTGCAAGTCGCATGATGACCGAGCGGCGCAATGAATTGCTGGCATCTTTGGCCTGTCACGGTGCGGTGCGCGCCAATCGTATCTTGAGCATCCCTGAGATGAATGCGTTGTTGCGCGAGATGGAGCAAACCGAGCGTTCAGGGCAGTGCAATCACGGTCGTCCGACCTGGTTCGCGCTTTCCATGAACGAGCTGGATAAGATGTTTATGCGAGGACAATGACCGCTGTTGCGCTGGCTTGTTGGAGATTGTTGAAATGCAGAAATTGTCTTAAGCAGAAATGCCGGCCTGTGATGTGCGGCGTTGCTTGAGTTTCGATGCTACAGGATTGTTGTGTAACCGCTTCAACCATCCTGTAGGCAACGATAAAACTATGTGGGTTTTATTCCTTGGATTTACGCGCAGAATTTTCAATTTTCAAGCCTGTGCGTTTAATACGAGCGACAGCCTTTATGATTTCAGCGACAGAGACTTCATTCGATTCAGCTGCACTTTCAATGGCAGAGATAGCGGCAGAGATGCCCGAACTTTCTTTGCTTAGTTTGATTTCCTTGGGTGCTGTGGATGCATTTTTGAGTTTCTGAATTTGTGCCTCAAGCGCTGCAATGCGCTCTTCTTTTGATTTGCGTGCTGCCATCTGTATTACTCCAAAAATATTTTAAAGGGGGGGACATGATTCTATCAAGTAACTCAGGTTTTATGTGAATTTTTGTTCGTAAAATTTATCGTGTGGTTAAGGACTTTCCTGCAACCGATATACTTTAAAATACTTTTGCACGCATCAATGAGTGCAAGCGTAATACGTTTGGCATGCTGTGAATTGTTATAAACGATAATATGGATTTATGCTTTTGGTCAGTCTGTCTTGAAATCAAACAACGAGTGGGCGAGGGTCAGGCCTTTACTTTATAGTTTGCACGCAGTATTGAGCACAGACCACAGTTTTCGGGTGCTTCGCCTGTCCTCCCTATTGCCCGCACCAGCAAGGCGTGTACCAGCCAGACGGGCGAACTTGACCGTAGTGTTTGACCTTTTGTGGGTACTCGAAGCCAAACTTGAACTCCAGCAAATGATCATTTTTGAACGTGTAGACACCATAGTAAATTGGCATATTGTAGTGAGCTAAGAATTCGGATGCGGTCTGTTCTTTTTCCTCAAGGCGATATTCAAACGTGATAAATCTCCCTTTCGAACGCTGGTGCAATGGAGCGCCAAGAATTGAAGTAACTCGCGATTTGGTGAAACCAAGTTGTATACCTCTACCTGTAACAAAACGCTTAATTTTCGCGAGAGGGTTAGCTAGATGTTTTGTGTCAGAGGAATTAGAAACTTGGAATTCTGAGACTTCACCACTTCCGCCAGGATGAGTGAAAACGGTAAGGAACTGGAGGTTATCGGCTGAAGAGAAAACAGCCATCGGTATATCAGCATCGCGATCAAAGGCTATGTCTGCCCCGAGCACTTGTTTCTGAGATACAAGGTTATGGAGAAACACATTGCTCACGGAAATGTCGACTGAAGCTGGGATTGTCTCCGAGGCGGAAACAGCCAAAGAGGCTTGTAGCAAAAGAGCAAAAAAGTGGTGAGCAAGCGCATAAGGTCTAACGTGGGATTGAGGCGCCTGCGCGGCTTTTCGCGCAGGTCTAGCGACCGAAGGGAGCGAGGTTGAGCGCCGGGTTAGTGATTGTTGGACGGAAGAAAATGCGCAACATAGTTCACCAGTGAAATAGCTTTGAGGCCATTGATATGCTGATAGTGGCTTTAAAATACCCGGGGCGTTTCAACCCCTTGATACGAGGTTGGATTGAGGAGATGTTTGCATAGTGTTTGTGAACCTGAGCCTGGCTCGTCCAACAAACGGCTCAGGTCGCGGCTCGTTTCGCGATCACGACCTAACTTTAATCGTTATCCATCATTCTGCCTCCGAAGGAGCAATGCTACGTGAGCAATCTAGTTTTTCTTGGCCTTCGGTATGGATTTTCCCGTGCGATCCTGAGATGAGCGCAAATGCTCTCGATGGCTTCACATCAAGCAAGAGATTGCGTGGGGAATTATTTCCAACGACAAGCTGTATATGGCCGTTTTCTGCCCACGCAAGTTGGTAGGGTAATGGCTCAGCTATGGCAACTTCTGACAGCACTTCGGCAGCCAAACGGTGCTCATCGCTAAAAAGCTCATACCTGGCCTCAAGCTTTTTCGAAGAGGAAACGCTCATAAGCGCCAAACGAAATGTGTGGCTTGGTTTAGTATCTTCGATAAGAATGAAAGCCACAGATGAACCCCACTTGGGATCGGTCGCGGTTTCAGTGACAGTGATACTTCCTTTAATAGAACCTTTCGGGCCAAGCCCAACGAATTCGCAATCTTCGTATCTGCCTCCTGGAACTCGAAGTTCTAAATCAGTGGCACAAGATGCGGAGGTCAGGAGCGTCAAAAATAGAAATAAGGTACAAAGTTTCATGATGGATAACGACGCTGTAGAAAAACCCCATTTTCGGGGATTTTTTCGCTTGTAAGTGATTGATTTATATGGGGGCAATTTTTCATACAATGGGTTTTTCTACAGCCTCAACGTGTAGCTGAGGGGCGCGCCGTAGGCGCGTCACAGCCCCCGAAGGGGGCGAACTCGAGCGTAAGGTTAGGCAGCTCTTCGCAACTCATTTGTCGCACCATTGAACAAATAGATTTCGGCAAATGGAGTGCCGGACGTGATGATTTCTCCCTCAAGTTTTATGAGGAGTTGCTCCCAGTTCCAGCGTCCATAGAGCTTCACATCGTCAAACGCGATGAGCAGTACCGTGCCCTGAGTGTAAGGCTTACTGGCCTTGTCGCGGAATCGCTCTATCGCGGCGGACGCAATTCGGTCAATATGCTCTCCCACGTCAACCGCCTGCATTGTTGCGACAATGGGGTCATTCCTCCGCTTCCTTTGGATTGGCCCGGCTCCTGGAGCGAACCCTTGAGTTACAAGAAGTTCTGCACGTAATTTCTCATTGCGACCATAGTCAGCGTAAGTAAGTTGAACCTCAAAGGCTCGTTCGCGGAAACCGGTGACAAAAATATGACCATCCGCGCGACCGCTGTCCTCGAACCCCTCGACCTCGACCTCAATTCCCGGCTGCTTGAAATGAAGAGCAAGGCGACTGAGTGGGTACAGTTCCTCTTGCAATACCTTGCTGCGTCCGACTCTGAGATGGTAATCATCGCCTGATAGAGCTTCTATCTGACGATCAACCTGCAATGCGAACTCGTATGCCTGTGCTTTCATTGTTAGAGGTGCCACGCGAGGCCCCCTGAAGCGACGACGAGCAAAGCAAGCGACACCACAACAAAAAGGCCATAGCCAAGAGCCCACACGGTATCGCAAAGACAGCAATCGTGATTCCGATGGCAATTGTGTCGGTCACAACAGACCTCTAACGACGCTGTAGAAAAACCCCATTTTCGGGGATTTTTGCGCTTGTAAGTGATTGATTTATATGGGGGCAATTTTTCATAAAATGGGTTTTTCTACAGCCTCAACGTAAAAGTGAGGGGCTCCGCGTTTTTGCGGAGTCCCTCTCGACTGCCGGGTTAGGGGGTTCTTGTAGCTTCGGTAAGCTCTTTACCTAGCATGTCTGTTAGGGCCTTACTTCGAGCGCCATCGTCAGAGGAAAGCTTAAGCTTTTTTAGAGCCATTTCGATGCTTTCAGAACCTGCCTTGACAAGTGGAATTAGCTCATTATCATCGTCCAGTGAACGCATAATTGCATCAAAGTCCGGCTTCCCTTTTGTGGTATTAACTTTGATAAAGTAGTTGTACAGCATGAAGACGAAATGGTACTTAAAACCCTTATGCCGTAGCCTGAATGAATTTCTCTTGAACAGATTCTCAAGCCTGCTCAATATCGCCGCAGCAACGTAATATCTTTCGAGTGCATCTCCTGAGACAAACATACGTGACCGGTTGCTGTCTAGAATTTCACCAAAGTAACGGTGCGTGCTCTGGGGTTGTGCGAGACATGCTGAAACAAACGACTTTATCTGTGCTGAAAGAGTAATGACTTGGCTACTGCGAATGCCCGGCACGTTGTCATATTGCTTCGAGCGTCGCTCGTAATAAATCGAGTGGAGCCTTCCCGCAGAACGCGCCTTATAGTAGTCCTCTAAGTCTTTGTGGAACGGCGACAATGACTCGAAAGCTTCAACTTTTACTTCGGTTTGGCGGTTAGTAGCCTTGATAATGTTAATAGCGATTTCTGGGTCTATCGTCTCGATGATCCTTAGAACGATATGTGAGGCTGGTTCGATTAAACTTCTATTTGCAAATAGAACATGACTTGTCTGACACCCGTTCACAATCTGATAATCAGTCAGTTTGACCTTACCGCTGATTCTTTCGACCTTTTTGGCAATGATCGTGATCCCGTTGTTGTAAATCGAGAGAGCGGCTTGTCCTGAGCCAGACTTCAGAGTGATTTCTATTTCTCGGTTGACACTGTTCTGTCCCTGATAGTCTCGGACGTTGTCGTAGAATAAATTACGTTGCAGCCCATCATCGGAATCCGTAATAAGTTTGAGATACTCTTTTGCCGAAAGGCTACCTATAAATGCTTGTCGAACACCCTGAATTTCCGGCAACGCCACAAGCGCAGGGAAGTCGATCTCTTTTACCGACCTACCGCGTATTTCTCGGTATATTTGCTTCAGTTGCTCTGCATCTACGCATTTAAAATTAATACCGCTAAACAGGCCTCGATCCTTGAGCACCTTTAGCTCATTGTCGACAAGGCCATTGATGTGTTCTGGACTCTCCCAGTTGCCTGTAGTAACGAAAAAGAGGTCAAGTGATGGTGCGCCGTCTAAGCTTATGCTGTTCTTGTAGATGCATTGCTTGATCGTTCGAAGTTTCTGTATATCTTCGTTCTCTGGGATCGCAGATTTGTCTAAGAAGAAGTTTCTTATACCTGCAAGGAAGTTGAGGATTTGGCTACCATTGAATTTGGCAGAGGTCTTTGATTGGATGAACGAGAAAGATACGTTTAATGAACCATTGCGACTTACGAAAAATTCAATTTCTTCAGGTTCCTTAACTATATTTCCGTTAACAATAATGGCAACCCCATCAATCGCGGTGTCCGCGCCTCCTCCGACCGATATATCCTCAAAATTAAATTCTCTCGGGTATTGCTTGGATATAACGCAATAGTTGACAAAACGCTCAAATTGTTCTGGCTCGGACATGTCTTCGAGAGCGTTCTGTTCCGAGAAGTCGCGCAAGTGACCCTTTAAAATTTCATCGTGCATAAAAATCTTCCTTAGTTTGATTGGAATAACTAATCGGTATATGAGCACCTAACGTAGAAGTAACCGGTGCTGCGCGGCTTTATCGCGCAGCGTCCGGTTGACTGCCGGGTTATGCCTAAACACCTTCCAACTCCATGAACCAGAAGCTACCAAATTTCGACCAATTGAATTGATATGACTTCTGCAATTCGATGGAGACGTTTTTTCCGCCAATAGGCACTGACAGGTTGGCTCCTGATATTGAATGCCCATCGGAAATGTCGTATGCCCAACACTTGCCGCCCTTTGTTTTTGGATTTACGAACCGTTCCAGGTCATTCATTACTAACGCAACACCACGGCTTGCAATGCCTAGAGAAATATATTCTTCAAGGATGCCAAGGTCTTCGTAAACATCCTTCATGAATATGTCGTGGGCACCTCTTGGGCCGCCTGATGATGCAATAGCTCTGTAGCACTTGAGTTCAATTGCAATTAGCGACTTCCCTTGGGTCGATTCACCTTTCAGCAAAATATCAATCTCGTTTGTTCCCGATCCCGTTTTCACTCCCGTTTCTAATTCAATGTCTGCAACCTCGTGACCTGAATGTGAAGTGAGCGGGATTAACTGCCTAAGAATGTAAGCGTACTGAAGTTGCATGGATGCTTCTTTGTTAACCGGAATGGTTTTCCCGCCAACTTTACGGGCGAATATTTCCCATGCGGCTGACACGGCATGTCTCAATCGTTCCTCGTGTGTTGAGGCCGTGATGAAATCAGACATAGCGTTCCCTTGAGGTATAACGTAAAGTCGCCACCAAAAAACAACTAAAATTATTAGCTGGGCAGGTGGCTAAATGGTTTTGAATAAATAAAACTTGTTTTTTATCAATCATCAGCGTAATTTTAGCGCACCTGTTTTATAAATAATAAAATCGTGAAACACACCTTCGATGCACGCTGATTGTGACATTCCGCACCTCACAGCTGCTTGAACAGATTGCAGACCCTTTGCGTGTAAAGCATACAGCTTGTGCACTGAAAAAAATTACGTGGACTGGATTAAACGCTTTATCCGGTTCCATGGCAAGCGACATTCGAAAGTGATGGGCGCGCCGGAAGTCGACGCATTTCTACCTCATCTTGCAGTCGAGCGTTCGGTTTTAGCGTCAACGCAGAATCAGGCGCCTTGGCGTGCGGAAGGCGGGTATTGCCAAACCGGACATCACGCATAGTCATTCTTTCGCCACGCATCTGCTGGAGAACGGTTACGACATCCGCGCGGTGCAGGAGTTGCTCGGTCATTCTGATGTTTCCACCACGATGATATACACTCACGTCCTGAATCAGGGTGGGCGCGGCGTGATTAGCCCGCTGGATAGAAGAAAGTGTCGTATATGATACTGATTAATATGGATAAATTTTGTATGGTGGGTGCATGAGTTTGCTCAAGGTAAGCAATCTGGTCACGGGGCTGCAAGGTGGCGCGGCGATCGTGGACGGTATTTCGTTCGAGATTGCTGCTGGCGAGACATTCGCGCTGCTGGGCGAATCCGGTTGCGGTAAGTCGATGACGGCGCTTTCCTTGATGCGGCTGCTGCCGGATGGGGTGGCCAATAAATCCGGTACGGTAGAGCTTGACGGGGTGTCGTTGTTTGGCTTGCCCGAGCACCTGATGCGCGGTGTGCGCGGCGGCAAGATGGCGATGATTTTTCAAGAGCCGGGTCTGAGTCTTAATCCTGTGATGACGGTGGGTGAGCAGATCGCTGAGGTGCTGGAATTGCACGGTGTTCAAGATGTAGGTCGGGATTTATCCCGGCAAGGGCGCTGTATCGAGTTGCTCGATCAGGTTGGAATCCCCGATGCGGCGCGCCGTGTGCATGAATATCCGTTCCAGTTATCCGGCGGGATGAAGCAGCGCGTGATGATCGCGATGGCGCTGGCGGGCGGGCCTAAGCTGCTGGTGGCTGATGAACCGACTACGGCGTTGGACGTAACGATACAGGCGCAGGTGTTGCAACTGTTGCGCGAAACGCAGGAAAAATCCGGGATGGGCATGTTGTTGATCACGCACGATCTGGGGGTGGTGGCAGAAGTCGCGCACCAGGTCGGCGTCATGTATGCCGGACAGATCGTCGAGCAGGGCAGCCGCGAGAAATTGTTCGCGCAGCCCTTGCATCCATACACGCAGAAATTGTTTGCCGCCTTGCCGCATCAGGGCAGTCGCAATCAGCCGCTGGCGGCAATTCCGGGTTCCGTGCCGCCGCTGGGTAGTATCGTTCAGGGTTGCCGCTTCGCGCCGCGTTGCGACCGGGCTTGGGCACTGTGCAGCGAAAAGACGCCGGAATGGACAACGCTGGCGGAGGGGGGTGGGAAGCTATTGGCCGGGCACCCGCAGGGTGTCAAATGCCACCTGTATGGCAGGCTCGAGGATAGAGGAACGAGGATTGAGGGGGTGGAATCGAGGCGCGAGGGGGAATCGACATATCATCAGAGCAGCGCCATACCTGACTCACTCCTCACTCCTGACTCCTCACTCCTGAGTGTTAAAAACTTGCAAGTCCATTTTCCCATCCGTAAGGGGATATTGCAGCGTGTCGCGGGGCATGTAAAGGCGGTAGACGGCGTGTCGCTTACGATCGCGAAGGGGCGCACGCTGGCGCTGGTGGGCGAGTCCGGTTGCGGAAAAACGACGCTGGGCAAGGCTTTGCTGCGGCTTGTTCCGCCGACGGCCGGGAGTGTGCAATTCGATGGCCGGGAACTGGTCGGCACGGCACAGCGCGCCTCAATGCAGATGGTGTTTCAGGATCCGTTCGCCTCGCTGAACCCCAAGATGCGGGTGGCTGAAATACTCGAAGAGGGGATGAGCGCGCAAAATCTTGGCGGGGCAAGCGCATCCCGGCAGGCGCACATAGACACGCTGCTGGATCGGGTGGGGCTGGCGCGCGAGGCTAAGTGGCGCTATCCGCATGAGTTTTCCGGTGGTCAGCGGCAACGCATTGCGATTGCGCGTGCGCTGGCGGTGTCGCCGCAGTTGCTGATCTGCGATGAGCCGACCAGCGCGCTGGATGTCTCGGTGCAGGCGCAGATATTGAATCTGCTCAAATCCCTGCAGCAGTCATTGAATCTCTCCTATCTGTTTATCACTCACAATTTGTCGGTAGTGGAATATCTGGCGGACGAGGTGTGCGTGATGTATCTGGGGCGCATCGTAGAGCGCGGCTCCACCGAAGAGGTGTTGCGCACGCCGCGCCACCCTTATACTCAAGCACTGTTGTCTGCTGTTCCTCGCATAGATGGGGCGAAGCGCGAATACATACGGCTGGCGGGCGATCTTCCATCTCCTGCCAATCCGCCGCCGGGCTGTCATTTTGCACCGCGTTGCGCAGAGGTGATGGATAGGTGCCGCAGCGCTTATCCTGAGGCAAGCGCACTTTCTGGAACTCATGTTGTTTTTTGTAACTTATTGATTAATAAGTAATTATTTGCGTAAAAAGCCACCCTGCATGGGGTATTTAAGTTGCGATCTTGAGGACGCGGCATCCGACAGGAATGCAAGTTTTTTAAAATTTTTCCGAAAAAAATGGGCATCCAAACGGATGCCCAAACACGGAGAATACTGAAGAAGCCGCAGGGAGTCGGCCTCATAATCTCAGGATAAGTATATTAGGATATTCTTATTAATGCAAGCGTCATGCTAAATGTTGGCTAACCGGATGTGATGGAAAGGCGGGTTAAAACTGTTCGAATTCGCCCAGATAGCGCCACTGTCCGACTGGTAGCTGGCCTAGTTTAACCTTGCCGATGCGGATGCGTTTTAAGCCGGTGACGGTCAAACCCACCAGTTCGCACATGCGGCGAATCTGGCGTTTCTTGCCTTCGCGCAACACGAAGCGCAACTGATCTTCGTTTTGCCAGGTGACCTTGGCGGGTTTCAAATACTCGCCGTCCAGTTTGAGCCCCTGGCAGAGCAGTGCCAGTCCGCTGCTTTCCAGCTTACCTTGCACGCGAACCAGATATTCCTTGTCCACCTTGGAGTCTTCGCCGATCAACTGTTTTGCAACGCGACCGTCTTGCGTCAATACCAGCAAGCCCTGCGAGTCGATGTCCAGGCGTCCGGCTGGCGCCAGGCCTATCATCTGACTGCGATGAAATTTGATCGGGGAGGGATCTTCCGCCCAGTGGGTGGATTCATCGAGCAGGGCGGAAGCCGGTTTGTAGCCGTGTTCAGCCTGTCCCGATACGTAAGCGATGGGCTTGTTGAGCAAAATAGTCACGCGCTGCTGCTGGGTGTTGACAGCCGCTGTGCGAAGGGTGATCTGCTGGTTAGGGTAAACCTTGGTGCCCAGCAGACTGACGGTTTCACCATCGACATCCACCCAGCCTTTTTCGATATAGCCATCGGCCTCGCGGCGTGAGCAAAGGCCAAGTTCAGACATGCGCTTGGAGAGACGAATTTTTTCCATGATGATTTTTTAAGTGTGGCAATGAGTCAAGGCGCGATTTAAGCACAAAGCGGCCTGTTGTGCCCCGTAAAATTGCATTGCGGTGCAGGAAAGTGACGATTTGTGGAGTAGGGAAGGCGCTGCGCTGTGCGTTCAATTGGCAGAATAGGTGCTGAATCGGGTATGCTGCGCGGGTTTCGCAATTTGACAGGCAGTGATATGCGTATATTGAGTAAAGGGCTGGCATTGCTGGCAGGATTGTCCTGCGTATTTGGCTTTGCGCCGTTTGGTTTTTTCCCCGTTCCGGTGCTCGCACTGGCTGTGTTATTCGTGCTGTGGAGCCGGGCGAGGACGCCGGGTGTAGCGGCGCGCTTAGGTTTTTTCTTCGGTCTTGGTCTGTTTTCTGCAGGCATAGGCTGGATTTATGTCGCGCTGCACGATTTCGGCGCGATGTCCGCCTGGCTGGCCGTACCGGCCACCTTGCTGTTTGCCGCCTTCTTATCCTTGTTCACCGCGTTGTCTGGGTATCTCCAAGCCAGAGTTCCCGTGGACCATGCGCCGCGAACCATATTGGTGATGCCTGCTATCTGGGTGGCGGTAGAGTGGCTGCGCGGCATGATTTTTACCGGTTTCCCTTGGTTGACTTTAGGTTATGCGCACAGCGACAGTCCGCTTGCAGGTTACGCGCCGCTGCTGGGCGTCTACGGCGTTTCTCTGGTCGCAGCTATAAGCTCCGGATTGCTGGCCTTTATCTTTATCAATGTGCTGGCGCAGCGTAAGGCGGTGTTGCTCAGTATTCCGGTACGTGTAGCGCTGGCGGTGCTGCTCGCCTTGTGGGCGGGCGGGGTTAAATTGCGCGGGATGAGCTGGACGCAGCCGGTCGGTGCGCCGATTTCAGTGACGCTGGTGCAGGGCAATATCTCTCAGGACATTAAGTTTAGGGATGAGGCGATGGTGGAAACGCTGGAGAGCTATCGCCGTCTGGTGATGCAAAATCCGGCGCGCCTGACAATCCTGCCTGAAACCGCCTTGCCGATGTTCCGCGAAGAAGTGCCGCAGGATCTGGTCGAGCAATTGCGCGATCAGGCCAGACTGAATGAAGGCGATGTGCTGGTCGGCGTGTTTGAACGCGACAGGGCCGGCTATTACAACAGTGTGATCGCGCTGGGTGCGTCCGAAGACGGCTTCGCAGATGCGCCTCAGCATTACCGCAAGCACCATCTGGTGATCTTCGGCGAGTTTATTCCCTTGCGCCCCGTGTTGGGCTGGATCATCAACGAGGTGCTGCATATCCCGATGGGCGATCTGGCGCGCGGCGATGCTGTTCAGGCGCCGATGAAGGTGGCAGGGCAGCGAGTTGCGGTGAACATCTGTTATGAGGATGTGTTCGGTGAGGAAATCATCCGTGCGCTGCCGGAGGCGACGCTGCTGGTGAATGTCACCAACGATGGCTGGTATGGCAACTCGCATGCGGCCGATCAGCACAATCAGATTTCTCGTTTTCGTGCGCTGGAGACGGGGCGCATGATGTTGCGCGCGACCAATACCGGCTTGACTTCCATCATCGGCGTGAATGGCAAGATCCTGCAACAACTGCCGCAACATCAGCAGGGCGTGTTGCAAGGCAAGGTGCAGGGGTACGAGGGTTCGACCCCTTATGTGCGTTTGGGCAATTGGGCGGTGTGGCTGCTGATCGTGCTGCTGCTGGCCGGTGCCTGGGGTTGGTCGCGCAAGCTGTTCCCGGCATTCCCGGTGTTTTTTCACCGCAGGCGATGAGCTGGGTTTGTTATCTGCTTTATTGTGCGGACGAGACGCTGTATTGCGGCATCACCAACGATCTGGATAAGCGCATCGCGGCGCACAATGCGGGGACTGCGGCTAAATATACCCGCTCACGCGGTCCGGTTCGCTTAGCGTATACGGAAGCTTGTGCCGACAGATCGGTGGCTTCCAAACGGGAGATGGCGGTCAAAAAGCTGCCGCGCGAGGCGAAGTTGCTGCTGGTTCAGTCGTGGTCGGCGGGCGTTTGAACTTGTCGACAGGTGAGCGACTGTGGGACAATTCGCGGTTAATCGATTTGACTTGGGTGCTTGCCCTGTGTGATATTTAAAATATTCAAATAAATCAAATTGTTACGTGTTGTAAGATTTTAACGTTATGAGCGCGAATCGTTCGCGCTCATTGTTTATTGAAAGAAAAAGAATGCCTATTATCACTTTGCCGGATGGCTCTCAACGTGTTTTTGAACAGTCGGTCACGGTGCTCGATGTCGCTGCGAGTATCGGTGCGGGTCTGGCGCGCGCCACGCTGGCGGGCAAGGTGGATGACGTGCTGGTGGATGCCTCATTCCTGATCGAGAAGGACGCAAGTCTGGCTATCGTTACCGACAAGGATGCGACGGGCGTCGAGGTGATTCGCCATTCCATGGCTCACTTGATGGCGCATGCAGTCAAGGAATTGTTCCCCGAAGCGCAGGTGACCATAGGGCCTGTGATTGAAAACGGCTTCTTCTATGATTTCTCCTATCAGCGTGCCTTCACCCCTGAAGATCTGCAAGCCATCGAGAAGCGCATGGCCGAGATCGTTAAGCGCGACTTGCCGGTAGTGCGCAGCGTGATGCCGCGCGATGAGGCGGTAGCCTATTTCAAAGGCTTGGGCGAAAACTACAAGGCCGAGATCATTGAATCGATTCCGGCCGATCAGGATGTCTCGCTCTACACCCAAGGCAACTTTACCGATCTGTGTCGCGGCCCTCACGTGCCCTCCACCGGCAAGCTCAAGGTGTTTAAGTTGATGAAGCTGGCGGGGGCTTACTGGCGCGGCGACTCCAAGAATGAGATGCTGCAGCGTATCTACGGCACGGCCTGGGCGAAGAAGGATGAGCTGGAGGCTTATCTGCACAGGTTGGAAGAGGCTGAGAAGCGCGATCATCGCAAACTGGCGAAGCAACTGGATCTGTTTCACATGCAGGACACCATGCCGGGTATGGTGTTCTGGCACCCCAAGGGCTGGACGCTGTGGCAGGAAGTCGAGCAGTACATGCGCGCCAAGTTCCGCGAGCACAACTATCAGGAAGTGCGTACGCCGACCATTATGGATAAATCCTTATGGGAGAAGTCCGGTCACTGGGAAAACTACCGCGACAATATGTTCACGACCTCTTCAGAGAATCGCGACTATGCGGTGAAGCCGATGAACTGCCCGGCGCACGTGCAGATCTACAACAATGGTCTGCACAGCTACCGCGATCTGCCGCTGCGACTGGCGGAATTCGGTTCCTGTCACCGCAATGAGTCCTCCGGTTCGCTGCACGGTCTGATGCGCGTGCGCGGTTTCACCCAGGACGATGCGCATATCTTCTGTACCGAAGCGCAGGTGCAGGATGAGGTGTCAGGCTTTATCGTGATGCTGAATGAAGTTTATCGCGATTTCGGCTTCAATGAGGTGATCGTCAAGCTGTCGACCCGACCTGTGAAGCGTGTGGGTGCTGATGAGACCTGGGATAAGGCAGAGGCGGGTCTGGCGGCGGCTTTGCAGCAGAATGGCTTAGCGTATGAGATTCAACCCGGTGAAGGCGCGTTCTACGGCCCTAAGGTGGAATTTACCCTCAAGGACAGTCTGGACAGAATGTGGCAGTGCGGCACCATCCAACTGGACTTCAACCTGCCGGTGCGTTTGGATGCCGAATTTGTCGATGAAGACAATACGCGTAAAGCGCCGGTGATGTTGCATCGCGCCATCTTGGGTTCGATGGAGCGCTTCATCGGAATTTTGATCGAGCATCACGCCGGCGCGTTCCCGCTTTGGCTCTCGCCGGTGCAGGCTGTGCTGATCAATATCTCGCAAGCGCAGGAAGAATATACCCGTGAAATAGGCCGTTTATTGGTCGAAGCTGGCATTCGTGTGCAAATGGATTTGCGCAATGAGAAGATTACCTATAAAATCCGCGAACATAGCTTGCAGAAATTACCTTACCAGCTGATTATCGGCGATAAGGAAGTGGCTGGAAGATTGATTGCCGTGCGTACCCGTAGTGGTGAAGATCTCGGACAGATGACGATCGATGCGTTAATCGAGCGTTTTAAGACTGAAATCAAATCGGGCAGCACGGTTTAATTTTTCATACGGAGACATTCCAATAGCACAGAATAAATTACAGCGCATCAATGAGATGATCAATGCACCCCGTGTGCGACTCATTGGCGTAGAGAAAGAACCCCTTGGGATTGTATCCAGCCTTGAAGCTCTGCGTCTGGCTGGTGAAGCAGAGTTAGATCTGGTTGAAATCTCGCCTTTGGCAGACCCTCCCGTGTGTCGCATCATGGATTTCGGCAAGTTTAAATACGCCGAAAGCAAGAAGCAGCACGAAGCGAAGCTTAAACAGAAACAAGTTCAGGTTAAAGAAATCAAATTTCGTCCGGGTACGGATGAAGGCGACTACAACATCAAGTTGCGCAATTTGATCAAATTCCTGGCTGATGGCGATAAGACCAAGATCACGCTGCGTTTTCGCGGTCGTGAAATGGCTCATCAGGAAATCGGTATGCGCTTGATTGAGCGCGTCAGAGGAGATCTGGAAGAGTTCGCGATTGTTGAGCAATTCCCCAAGATGGAAGGTCGTCAGATGGTGATGGTGCTTTCTCCTAAGGCGGCGTTGAAGAAATAAGGTAGGTCGGGTTTTAACCCGACATGTCAGGATAAATCCTGACCTACGCGTTTAAGTTTTTCTGATAGCAGGGGCCGATCAGAAAGAAGTTGTACCAAGATCCCCGAACAATAAGTGGTGTATGGGTTAACAAGCTTTTCCACAGTGGAAAACACCTCCCACCATAAATCAAGGAGTAGTTATGCCTAAGATGAAAAGCAAAAGCGGAGCTAAAAAGCGCTTCGTCGTACGTGCTGGCGGCAGTATCAAGCGCGCATGTGCGTTCAAGCGTCACATTTTGACTTCTAAGACGACCAAGACTAAGCGTCAGTTACGTGGCACTGCGGAAGTTCACTCAACCAATACAGCAGCGGTTCGTCGCATGCTGCCATACGCGTAAGGAGTAGAGCATGCCAAGAGTAAAACGTGGAGTCGTAGCCCGTGCAACGCACAAGAAACTGTTAGCCAAGGCTAAGGGTTATCGCGGTCGCCGCAAGAACGTATACCGTGTTGCCAAGCAAGCGGTAATGAAGGCCGGTCAATATGCATACCGTGACCGTCGTCAGAAAAAGCGTCAATTCCGTACACTGTGGATTGCGCGTATCAATGCAGCCGCTCGTGAATTCGGAATGCCATACAGCGTATTCATGAATGGCCTGAAAAAAGCGGACATTCAGGTAGATCGTAAGGTCTTGTCTGATATCGCGATTTTCGACAAGCCGGCATTTGCTCATTTCGTTGAGCAAGCAAAGGCTAGTCTCGCTGCATAAGTTTTGCCTCGCAATTTAATTGCGTAAATAAAAGGGGGGGCGATTCGCCCCCTTTTTTCATTGTGTCATGGTGTGGTTATGGAAGAACTTCAACAAATTCTCGAACAGGCGCTAACGCAGTTCGCTGTGATCAGCGACGAAGCTGAGCTAGAGCAGGTCAAAGCAAAATATCTGGGTAAAGAGGGTTGTCTGACCGCTTTGCTCAAAGGTCTGGGTAAGCTCTCCAATGAGGAGCGTCCTGCGGCCGGTGCCCGTATCAATCAGGTCAAGCAGGGAATCGAAGCTGCGCTGCAACAGCGCCGCGATACCATCGCGCGTGACAAGCTGGCACTCAAACTGGCGGCCGAATCGCTGGACGTGACACTGCCCGGGCGCGGCACTGGCACCGGCGGATTGCATCCGGTCACTCGCACCCTGGAGCGCATCGAACAGCTGTTCCACAGCTTAGGGTTCGCGGTATCCAGCGGCCCTGAAATCGAGCACGATTTCTACAATTTTACCGCGCTGAATATTCCGGAGAATCATCCGGCTCGCGCGATGCACGACACGTTTTACATTGATCCTGAGCATGTGCTCCGTACGCATACCTCGCCTGTGCAGGTGCGCTACATGGAGAACAATCAGCCGCCGTTGAAAATCATCTCGCCGGGGCGCGTCTATCGCGTCGATTCCGATGCCACGCATTCGCCGATGTTTCATCAGGTCGAGGGCCTGTGGGTGGATGAACAGATCAGTTTCGCCAACCTCAAAGGCGTGGTGCAGGACTTCCTGCAGCGTTTCTTCGAGCAGGACGATCTGCAGGTGCGTTTTCGTCCTTCCTTCTTCCCGTTCACCGAACCTTCGGCTGAGATGGATATGAGCTGGAAGGGCGGCTGGCTGGAGATCGGCGGATGCGGCATGGTGCATCCGAATGTGCTCAAACACGTCAATATCGACAGTGAAAAATATTTGGGCTTCGCCTTCGGTTTGGGTGTGGAGCGTCTGGCGATGCTGCGCTACGGCGTGAACGATCTGCGCCAGTTTTATGAGAGCGATTTACGCTTCCTCAAACAGTTCAACTAAGTATATCGCGATGAAATTTTCTGAAAATTGGTTAAGAAGCTGGGTTAATCCCGATTTGTCCAGCGATGCGCTGGGGCACGTGTTGACGATGGCGGGGTTGGAAGTCGAAGCGCTGGAAGGCGTGGCGCCTGAGTTTAATAACGTGGTGGTAGCCCAAGTGTTGTCGGTTGAAAAGCATCCCGATGCCGACCGGCTGAATGTCTGTCAGGTCAATGTGGGTGAAGAGGCTCCGCTGACCATCGTTTGCGGTGCGGCCAATGTGGCGGTGGGTATCAAAGTGCCTTGCGCGCGCATCGGTGCGGTGCTGCCCGGCGACTTCAAGATCAAACAAGCCAAGGTGCGCGGGATTGCTTCCTTCGGTATGCTGTGTTCCGCTGTTGAACTTGGCTTAGCGACTGAGAGCGACGGTCTGTGGATTTTCCCCGTTGATGCGATTGTCGGTCAGTCTGTGCGCGAGTATCTGGATCTGGACGACAAGCTGATCACGCTGAAACTGACCCCGAATCGCAGCGACTGTTCGGGAATTTCCGGTATTGCGCGCGAAGTCGCCGCGTTAACAGGCAGCGCTTTGAAGCGCGTGGTGGTTGAAGCTCAGACTGTTGTGCTGGTTGAGCAGCTCCCCGTTGCTGTCGAAGATAAAATCGCCTGCCCCTTGTATAGTGGACGTTTGATCCGTGGCGTGAATGCCGCTGCCGCGACACCGGTCTGGATGCAGCGTCGTCTGGAGCGCAGCGGATTGCGCACTATCAATGCGGTGGTGGACATCACCAACTACGTGATGATGGAACTGGGCCAGCCTATGCACGCGTTTGATGCGGCTAAGCTCTCAGGCGGTATCTCGGTGCGCCGTGCTCGTCCTCAGGAAACGCTGACGTTGTTGAACGATCAGGCTGTGGTGCTGGATGAAGAAGTGCTGGTGATCGCCGATGAGGCGCGTGTCTTGGCGCTGGCCGGTATCATGGGCGGGGCTGGTAGCGGTGTTGAACTGACAACTCAGGATGTATTCCTGGAAGCTGCATTTTTCCATCCTGATGCAATTGCCGGACGCGCGCGTCGCTTCGGTCTGGCGACGGATTCCTCCTTTCGTTTCGAGCGCGGGGTTGATTTCGCTTCGACCGTCAAGGCGCTGGAACGCGCGACCCAATTAATTTTGCAAATTTGCGGCGGTTCGGTAGGTTCAGTCACAGAAGTGCGCGGCGAGCAGCCTGCGCGCGAGCCGATTACCCTGCGCACATCGCGTGTCGCACGCGTGCTGGGTATTGCGCTGGATGTAGAAAAAATCTCTAACATTTTCAAATGCTTGCATTTTGACTATCAGCTCGATGGCGACACCTTTAGCGTCACGCCGCCCAGTTTTCGCTTCGATCTGTCTATCGAGTCAGATCTGATCGAAGAAATCGCCCGTTTGCACGGTTACGACAATATTCCGGCCACCGCGCCTCATGCCGCGCTGACCATGTTGCCGCTGGATGAATCGCAGCGTCCGTTGCCTCGCATCATGCAGACGCTGGTTGCCCGCGATTATCAGGAAATCGTCAGCTACGCCTTCGTCGATGAGCAGTCCGAGCGCGAGTTGTCCGGCAATACAAATCCGGTTGCCCTGCAAAATCCGATTGCCAGCAATCTGGCGGTGATGCGCAGCAGTCTGATCGGCGGTCTGGTGGAGGCGTTGCGCTTCAATCTCAATCGCCGTCAGTCGCGCGTGCGTCTGTTCGAGGCGGGGGCTTGTTTTGCTAATGTCGCTGGCGAGTATCTGCAAAGCCAGCGTTTATCGGCGATTGCCTATGGTTCTATTGTCACTGAACAATGGGGGGCTGCGGCTCGCAACGTCGATTTCTACGATATGAAGGCCGATCTGGAATCCTTGTTTGCGCCGAACGCCTTGCGTTTTGTGGCGGCGAGTCATCCTGCGCTGCATCCGGGACGTTCCGCGCAAGTGTATTTTGCTGAGCGGGCGATCGGCTGGATAGGTGAATTGCATCCGCAGTGGTTGAAGGAGATGCCCCAGGCGCCGGTGTGGTTCGAAGTGGAGTTGGCAGCGGTGATGCAAACGGCGGTTCCTCGTCTTGCAGAAATCTCTAAATTTTTGCCGGTTAGACGCGATTTAGCCGTTTTAGTTGATGACTCCACTAGCGCACAAAGCTTGCTGGATGTTATGCTTCGCTCTTGCGCGCCGTATGTGCAGGAAGTTGTTTTATTTGATGTATATCGCGGCAAGGGGGTGGAACAGGGCAAGAAAAGCCTTGCGTTCCGCGTATTGTTACAAGATACTAAAAAGACACTCACCGACGCTGAAATTGAGCCGGGTATCGCCATGTTGGTGGAAGTGTTGAATAAGCAGGGTGCGCAATTGCGCATGTAAGAGGGGGACTATGATTTCAACGTTAACAAAAGCCGAATTGGCAGATTTGCTATTTTCGAAAGTAGGTCTCAACAAGCGCGAAGCCAAAGATATGGTCGAAGCGTTTTTTGAGGAAATTCGTATACAGCTGGAGCAGGGCGAGACGGTCAAGTTGTCCGGTTTTGGCAATTTTCAACTGCGCGACAAGCCACAGCGTCCCGGTCGTAATCCTAAGACAGGCAAGGAAATCCCTATTTCAGCACGCCGCGTGGTGACATTCCACCCCAGTCAGAAACTGAAGACCATGGTGGAAAAGTCGTATCATGGAACTCCACAAGCCTAACTCAGAACTCCCTCCTATCCCCGCCAAGCGCTATTTCACCATCGGTGAAGTGAGCGAGTTGTGCGGGGTGAAGGCGCACGTGTTGCGTTATTGGGAGCAGGAGTTTACCCAGTTAAATCCGGTCAAGCGTAGCGGTAACCGTCGCTATTATCAACATCATGAAGTCGTGTTGATACGTCGCATACGCGAATTGCTGTACGAGCAGGGATTTACCATCAGTGGTGCGCGCAACCGTCTTGAAAATACCCGCACCGGCACGGTCGATGCGGAATACGTCAGGCCGGAGGTGATTGCCGCCCCGGTAGAGGCCGTTCCGGTTAAGCTTGAAGCTGCCGTTGGTCTGGATGTGGGCGCGTTGAGGCGTGAGTTGAAGGACATCATCGCTTTGCTGGAAGTTTAATAATTAGTTATTCTGCGGGTTGATCTGTTATAATCCGCAGCTTCAGCGTGTAGCGCAGCCTGGTAGCGCACTACCTTGGGGTGGTAGGGGTCGGAAGTTCGAATCTTCTCACGCTGACCAAATTAAGCCAGTTAATTCATTGAATTAACTGGCTTTTTTACTTTTCTCCCCGGGCTGTTTTGAAAGCTCATTTTCAGCCGCACGGCCTGTTAATTATTCGAAAGAACTCAACCATGATTCCGTTTACGCTGCTCGATACCGCAAACTGGGCTGCGACGACGCTGCGCCTGTATCAACGCGGCGAGGAGTTTTCTATCCGCGTGGATAAGGCGGGCGAGTTGATGAACAGTCGTGCGCATCATTCGGAAGAGGTGCTCGCGCAGCTGGCCTGTGCACAGATTGACGGACGGGAAAATCCATATTTACTGGTGGGCGGATTGGGGATGGGCTTTACGCTGGCCGCGGTGCTGGCGCATACGCGTCCTGACGCACATGTCGTCGTCTCCGAACTGATCCCCGCAGTGGTGCGCTGGAACCGCGACTATATGGGGGCGCTGGCCGGATTTCCGCTGAACGATGGCAGGGTCGAAGTGCAGGAGAAGGATGTGGCGCTGGTGATGCAGGCGCACAATAAACGTTATGATGCGATCATGCTGGATGTCGATAACGGCCCCGGATCATTTACCCGCGACGATAACGATGCGCTTTATAGTGCTCCCGGCTTGCTGCGCGCTTACGATGCGTTAAAATCGGGCGGTGTGCTGACGGTCTGGTCTGCCTGCGAAGATGCTGCTTTTACTGAACGCATGAGACGGACGGGATTTACGGTGACGCAGCACCGTGCGGGCTCGCACCAGGCAAAA
This sequence comes from Gallionella sp., assembly GCA_041660905.1. GTDB lineage: Bacteria > Pseudomonadota > Gammaproteobacteria > Burkholderiales > Gallionellaceae > Gallionella. The sequence continues at coordinate 243,116 of JBAZVL010000002.1, read as the reverse complement.
CGCGGCAATCGCCACGTCATCTGGATGGGCGTTAAGTTAAATAACTAATTGATTATTATCGGTTTATAGTTATATGAGATTGAATAAAATTAGCTGGGTGGCGGGTGTGCTGGTGGTGGCTTTGCTAGGTGTGGCATTCTGGCAGCGCGCGCCGGTCGCCAAACCTCAGGCTGCCCCGGTTGCAGGAAAAGCCGCATTGACGGTGATTACCTCTACCCTAAAGCCTGCGCAGTGGATGCAAAATCTGACGGCGAACGGCAGCGTGGTGGCGTGGCAGGAGGCTGTTATCGGCTCGGAAATTTCCGGCGTGCGCATTGCTGATGTGCGGGTCAATGTCGGTGACCGGGTGAGTCGCGGTCAGGTATTGGCAAGGCTGGCGGTGGAGACGATGCAGACCGGCGAGGCGGAGACGCAGGCGACGCTGCATGAACTGGAGGCGGTGTTGGCGGAGGCAAGTGCCCATGCGACTCGCACGCGCCGGTTGGCAGATTCCGGATTTGTCAGCACACAGCAGCTGGAGCAGGCATTGACCAGCGAGAAAACCGCAAAAGCGCGACTGGAGGCACAATCTGCCCGGCACCAAAGCAGCGCACTGCGACTGTCTCAGCAAAATATCACCGCTCCGGATGACGGGGTGATTTCGTCGCGCAGTGCCACGGTGGGTGCGCTCACGCAACCGGGATCCGAACTGTTTCGCCTGATCCGTCAAGGCAGGCTGGAATGGCATGCTGATTTGACTGCCGATGAATTGGGGCTGATACACAAGGGGTTGAAGGTGGAGCTGAAGACGGCACAAGGTCGCCCGGTGCACGGTGTGGTCAGCGCTGTCGCGCCTTCGATCAATCCTCAGACGCGCTATGGCCGTGTGCTGGTCGAGTTGCCCGCCAATTCAGGCTTGATCGCCGGTATGTTTATGCGCGGCCGTTTTCATTTGTCAGACCAGACCAGACCGGTGTCGGTGTTGCCGCAATCGGCGGTAATGCTGCGCGATGGTAATGCCTTCGTGTTTGTGGTTGGATCCGACCTGCGCGTCAAAGAGTGTCGTGTCACGCTGGGTCGTCGCGACGCTGAGCAGATCGAAATCATCGATGGCTTAGCTTCCGGTGTGCAGGTGGTTGAAACGGGCGGTGCGTTCCTGGTCGAGGGGGATACGGTGCGCGTAATAAATCCTAATCGCGCTAGCCCTCGCCCCAACCCTCTCCCGCAAGCGGGCGAGGGGGCAACCGTTTCGCTGCGCGAGGGTTCGGTTCGATGAACGTCTCCGCCTGGGCGATACGCAATCCGATTCCTGCGGTGTTGGCATTTGCGATGCTGACTTTTCTGGGTTTCATGTCATTTAAAGACATGAAAATTCAGATGTTTCCCGATATCGATCTGCCCATGATTACGGTCAACGCCGCTATGCCGGGTGCGTCCCCGGATCAGATGGAAATCGAAGTGGCGCGTAAGATCGAGAATGCCTTGGCCAGTGCGCAAGGCTTGAAGCATTTGTACACTCAGGTTAAAGAGGGCAGCGCCGTCGTCTCCGCCGAATTCCGTCTGGAACGCGATTCCCGTGCCGCGCTGGAAGATGTGCGCTCGGCCATGTCGCGCATACGCGGTGATCTGCCGCGTGAAATGTTAGATCCTGTAGTGAATAAGGTGGAAATGGCCAGCAAGCCTATCTTAACTTACACCATCTCGGTGCCTGAGATGAGCGAGGAGGCGTTGTCCTGGTACGTGGATTACCATATCAGCCGGCAATTGCTGGGTGTCAAAGGGGTGGGGGCGGTCAACCGGGTGGGTGGCGTGACGCGTCAGATTCGTGTGGAGATCGAACCGGTCAAATTGCTGGCGTTGAATCTGTCGGCGGCGGAGATTTCCGCGCAAGTGCGCCAGATACAGCAGGAGGCTCCGGGCGGGCGGGCAGAGTTAGGCGGGATGGAGCAGGCGATACGCACGGTGGCGACGGTGAAGAGTGCTGAGCAATTAGCGCAGATGGAGATCGCTTTGAAGGACGGGCGGCGCGTGCGTCTGTCCGACGTGGCGACGGTCAGCGACGGGATTGCCGAGCGGCGTACTGCCGCGCTGCACAACGGCCTGCCGGTGGTCGGCTTTGAAGTGATCCGATCGTTGGGCGCGAGCGATGTCGAGGTGGCTAAAGGCGTCGCGCAGGCGCTTGATAAAATTAAGGAAGGCAATAAGCAGGTCAGCGTGACGCGCGTGTTCAATACGGTGGATGCCGTTGATGAGACGTTTAAGGGCTCGATGGCGTTGATCGTTGAAGGCTCGCTGCTGGCGGTGATCGTGGTGATTTTTTTCCTGCGCAATGCGCGCGCCACATTGGTCGCGGCCACCGCTTTGCCGCTGGCGGTGATCCCGACTTTTGCGCTGATGCATCTGTTCGGTTTCAGTCTGAATGTGATCACGCTGCTGGCGTTATCGCTGGTGGTTGGGGTGCTGGTGGATGATGCCATCGTCGAGATCGAAAATATCATGCGCCATCTGGAAATGGGCAAGTCACCCTATCAGGCTGCTATGGAGGCGGCCGATGAGATCGGTATGGCGGTGATCGCCACCACCTTTACGCTGGTGGCGGTGTTTCTGCCCACCGCATTTATGAGCGGTATCGCGGGGAAGTTCTTTGTGCAGTTCGGCTGGACGGCGGCGGTGGCGGTGTTGTTTTCGCTGCTGGTTGCGCGAATGCTCACGCCGATGATGTCCGCCTATCTGTTGCGTCCGCGTACGGCTCTCCCTCAACCCGGCTGGATTTCGATTTATCTTGGCTGGGCTGCATGGTGTTTATCTCATCGCAAGACTACCTTGCTGGTGACGGCAATCTTTTTCTTTGGCTCATTCGGGCTGACCGCGACGCTGGAAAAAGCCTTTCAACCTAAGGATAATCAGTCTCAGACGCAAATCACCCTGACCTTGCCGCCGGGTAGTCAATTTAAACAGACGCTGGCACTGACCGAACAGGCGCGCAGCCTCATCATGCAAAATAGCAATGTCACGCTGGTTTATGCTGCTATCGGTGGTGGGGCGACTGGCGGCAATGCCTTTGAACCGACGGGAGTGCCTGAAGCGCGTAAGGCGACGCTCTCGGTGCAGCTCAAACCGCGCGGTGAGCGGCCGGTCAAGCAGGTTATTGAAGCTCAGTTGCGCGAGGCGATGACGGCCTTGCCGGGTGTGCGCGTCAAGGTGGGGATGGGATCTTCTGCGGATAAATATCAGCTGGTGCTGACCAGCGAGAACAGCGAGTTGCTGGCCGCAAGTGCCTTGAAGGTCGGGCAGGAATTACGCACCATCCCCGGGATAGGTAATGTGGTGTCCAATTCCAGCATATTGCGTCCCGAGATTGTGGTGCGCCCCGATTTTGCCCGCGCCGCCGATCTGGGGGTGACCTCGGCCAGCATCGCCGAAACTTTGCGGGTGGCCTCCAATGGCGATTATGAGCAGCAATTGTCCAGACTCAATCTGCCTGAACGCCAGTTGCCCATCGTGGTGAAGTTGCGCGATGAGGCGCGGCAGGATATGGATCAGCTCTCTCGCTTGATGGTGCCCGGCACGCACGGTCCGGTGATGCTGGGTAATATTGCCAGCGTCAGTTTGCAAAGCGGCCCGATGCAGATCGACCGTTACGACAGGCAGCGCAACGTCACCTTTGAGGTTGAACTGGCCGGTCAGCCGCTGGGGAAAGTGGACTCGGCCGTCAAGGCGTTGCCTGCTATGCAGCACCTGCCGCCGGGGGTGGAAATGGCGCCGATCGGTGATGCCGAGTCGATGAAGGAGTTGTTTGCCAGTTTTGGTATGGCGATGTTTACCGGTGTGCTGTGTATCTACATCGTGCTGGTGCTGTTATTCAAGGATTTTACACAGCCTGTCACCATTTTAGGCGCGCTGGTGTTATCCGTACCGGGGGCGTTTCTGGCGCTGTTTTTAACCCGCACCGCGATGTCCATGCCATCGATGATAGGGATCGTCATGTTGATGGGGATCGCCACCAAAAACTCGATTTTGCTGGTGGAGTATGCCATCGTTTCGCGACGTGAGCGCGGCATGGCGCGGCATGAGGCGTTGATCGATGCCTGTCGCAAGCGCGTGCGTCCGATTGTGATGACAACGCTGGCGATGGGGGCGGGGATGCTGCCGGTGGCGCTGGAATGGGGGGCGAGCGATGGCAGTTTCCGTTCTCCGATGGCGATCGTCGTGATCGGCGGGCTGATCACCTCCACCTTGCTGAGTCTGCTGGTGATTCCGGTGTTGTACACCTATGTGGATGACGGGGTGAGCTGGTTGCGGCGCCGGATGGTGAGAGCTGCAGCTAACCCTTAATAGCGGTTATCTGCACGCGGATTGATCCGCTGGTTTGATGTGTGCTGAAATAAAAAAGGCAACTTGAATTAACAAGTTGCCTTTTATGAATTTGGCGTCCCCAACGAGATTCGAACTCGTGTTACCGCCGTGAAAGGGCGATGTCCTAGGCCTCTAGACGATAGGGACGTTGAAACTTTTACTGCAAATCTGGCGTCCCCAACGAGATTCGAACTCGTGTTACCGCCGTGAAAGGGCGATGTCCTAGGCCTCTAGACGATAGGGACGTAATGTAAATCTTCTTCTTGGTGGAGATAAGCAGGATCGAACTGCTGACCTCTTGCATGCCATGCAAGCGCTCTCCCAGCTGAGCTATACCCCCGTTTCGAAGAGCGCGCATTATATGGAGTCAGGCGATTATTGTAAAGTCTTTTCTCCGTTTTCTACAAATATTTGGCGATACGCGCCAAAACGGTCTCGCGCGGGAATAAGGCCAGCACCGCATCCACTGAAGGCGTATGCGTTTGACCGACCAGCATCACGCGCAGCGGCATCGCAAGCTTAGGCATCTTCAGCTTATGCTGCGCCAGCACTTCCTTGATCAACGCACCCAATGCCGGCGCCACCCACTCAACCTCAGCCAAGCGCGCCGCCAGCTCGCGCAAGGCCGGCATCACTTCAGGCAGCAACTGCGCGTCCAGCGCCTCCTGAGAGGGGTGCACATCAACGTAAAACACCTCAGCCTCATCCGCCAACTCCAGCAGCGTCGCCGCACGGTCCTTATACAGCGCAATCACCGACTCCAGCGGCGGCGTATCGCTCACCGTCACACCGCGCGCAGCCAGATGGCCACCGACCAACTCTGCCAGACGCGTATTGTCCGCCAGCTTGATGTAGTGCTGATTCAACCAGCGCAGCTTTTCTGTGTTGAACTGAGCCGCAGATGAGGTGATGTGATCCAGATCGAACCATTCAACAAATTGTTCAACCGGGAAAACTTCCTCATCGCCGTGCGACCAGCCTAAACGCGCCAGATAATTGATCACCGCTTCCGGCAAATAGCCATCGTCAGCATACTGCATCACACTCACCGCGCCGTGGCGCTTGGAGAGCTTGGTGCCATCGTCGCCCAGTATCATCGACAGATGCGCGTACTGCGGCACTGTTGCGCCCAGCGCCTTCAGGATGTTAATTTGACGCGGCGTATTGTTGACATGATCGTCACCGCGGATCACGTGGGTGATCTTCATATCCCAGTCATCCACCACCACGCAGAAATTGTAGGTCGGCGTGCCATCCGAACGCGCGATCACCAGATCATCCAATTCGCTCGATTCGAACACGACGCGACCTTTAACCAGATCGTCCCACGCTACAGCACCGTGCAACGGATTCTTGAAACGCACCACCGGCTTGACGCCTTCAGGAGACGCAGGCAATGTCTTACCCTCTTCCGGACGCCACGCGCCGTCGTAACGCGGCTTCTCGCCTCGGGCGCGCTGCGCTTCACGCATCACATCCAATTCTTCCGGCGTGGTGTAGCAGTAATAAGCATGACCGTCTGCGATCAGTTGCGCCAGCACTTCCTTGTAGCGCTCCATGCGCTGCATCTGGTAGTAAGGGCCTTCGTCGTAGCCCAGATTCAGCCAGTTCATGCCGTCCAGAATAGCCTGCACCGCCTCAGGAGTTGAGCGCTCGACATCGGTATCTTCGATGCGCAGAATAAATGTGCCGCCAAGCCCTCTGGCATAGGCCCACGAAAACAGCGCAGTGCGCGCACCGCCAATATGCAGATAACCGGTAGGACTGGGGGCGAAACGGGTACGTATAGACATAAATCACACTTATATAAAAGCAAAAGAGCTATTTTACGGACTTTGACTTGTGTGCGCATCAATAATCTTGCCGGTTTAAAGCTTGATATTTTCTGTGTGGTGGGTGAGTGCCAGGTAACGGCCTGACTGCATCTCGGTGAGCCGGCTGGTGGTTCGGGTAAATTCAGCCGATGCGATCGTGGATAGCTGTTCCGGCAGGGTGTCGGCTGAGGTGACCAGTTTGACATGATTGTCGTAGAGCACATCGATCAGCCAGGTAAAGCGCTTGGATTCGGCGCGTCTGTCGGCGGTGAGTGGCGGGATATGCGATAAAAAAACAGTCGGATAACGGTGAGCGATGGCCAGATAATCCTCCTGCGCATGTGCACCGCCGCACAAGACACTGAAATCAAACCATACCGCTTTTTCTGCGACTTTCTTGACCGGGATTTGTCGTCCTGAGATTTCGATCGATAGACAGGTCGATGCCGCGTTGCCGGTCATGCGAACGAACAAACGCGCCATGCTGGCAGCGGCTTCCGCTTCGGAGGAGACGATGAACAATGGTTCGTCGGCAACAGTCTGCCGGCGGTGATCATTGCCGCCATCGACATTCAAGATTGTCAGGCGGGACTTGAGCAGTTCAATGGCCGGCAGGAAACTCTGTCGCTGTAAGCCATTGGGGTACAGGCCGTCAGGCGGGTAGTTGGAGGTAGTCATCAGCAATACGCCGCGTTCCAGGATGGCGGCGATCAGTCTCCCCAGTATCATTGCATCGGCAATATCGTCGACATGAAACTCGTCCAGACACAGCAAGCGGGTGGATAGGGCGATCTGATCGGCCAGTGCGATCAAGGGGTCACTTTTATGTGCCAGTTGCTTCATTCCCTGATGGACTTCGGCCATGAAGTTGTGAAAATGGATGCGCCGTTTGCGGCGGTAGGGCAGGCCGTTGTAGAAGGCATCCATTAAAAAAGTCTTGCCGCGCCCGACACCTCCCCAAAGATATAGGCCTTTAGGCAGTTCTGGGCTGCGCAGGCTGCGACCTAAAAACTGTTCGCGCCTGGATTTGAACGCCACCAGTTGATGCCAGAGTCCATCCAGCACATCAATGGCAGCAGCCTGTGCGTCATCGTGCACGAATTCCGGCAACTGGCTAGCTTGTGCAAACCAGTGTTTCGGGCTGATGCCCGCCGGGGTGGCTGTTAGATTGGACATAGTTCAGTAGGGGGGGATTTTTGCCCGTCATTATGCCGTGTTTAGCTAAAATTCGCACAGTTTCAAACCGCTCTGACAAGTCGCGCCGATTAGGCATAAAATAGCGCCATGAAAAAAATTCTATGGTTGGCTGCCATCGTATGACTCCCGTGCTGCTCTGGCTGCTGCTGTTGGTATTTATCGCGATCAGTTTACGTCTGATGCAAGTCACCCGCCGTTTGCGCGCGAGCGAAGAGCGCTGGAAATTCGCCCTGGAAGGGGCGGGTGATGGCGTGTGGGATTGGGATGTGTTGTCCGATACGGTGGTCTTTTCTTCGCGCTATAAGGAAATGGCAGGTTACAGCGATGCCGATATCGCCGCCGATGAGCAGGCCTGGCGCGAGCGCATCCATCCGGAGGACAGGGGGCAGGTGGAGGAGGATATCAGGGCGTATCTGGACGGGCGCAGCACTCGTTATTACAATGAGCATCGCGTGATTTGTCGTGATGGCACTGTCAAATGGGTGTTAGCGCGCGGCATGATCGTCAGTCGCAGCGCAAACGGTCAGGCCAGACGCATGATAGGTACGCACGCTGATATTACCCGGCGTCGCGAAATGGAGACGCGCATGCATCATCTGGCGCATTTTGACCCGCTTACCGATCTGCCCAATCGTGCGCTGATCCATGACCGTTTGCAGCAGGCTGTGGCCAAAGCCAGACGGGATAAGTCGCAACTGGCGCTGATGTTCCTCGATCTGGACAAGTTCAAACCCGTTAACGATCATCTGGGACATGAGGTTGGTGACCTGTTGCTCAAACAGGTGGCGGGACGGTTGCTCGATAGCGTGCGCGCCTCTGATACGGTCGCGCGCATCGGCGGAGATGAGTTTGTTGTGCTGTTGCCGGTTATTCTGCAGCCGCAGGATGCGGTCGTCGTCGCCGAAAAAATACTGCAAGCACTCAGGCATCCCTTTGAGGTGGCCGGTCATCAATTGACGATTTCTGTCAGCATCGGCATTGCTGCATATCCGGACCATGGCGATAACGAAAAACTGCTGTTGATCAATGCCGATATTGCCATGTATCACGCCAAACGTGCGGGCCGTAACGGGTGCTGTTTTTTTGTCAGAGGTATGCAGAGCGAGCAGTAATTTTAATTTATAATCAGATACTTAAATGATAAAAAAACCAGATCACGCCAGACTCGACCGGATCGTTCTTGAAGCGCGCCAACAACGCGAAGCGCGTGAATCCGGCTATCGGGATCGCGCGTTAAAACTTTATCCCTGGTTGTGCGGCCGGTGCGGTCGTGAATTTTCCGGTGCGCGCCTGTCCGAGTTGACCGTGCATCATAAAGATCATAACCACGACAATAATCCGGCGGACGGCAGCAACTGGGAGCTGCTCTGTCTGTATTGCCACGACAATGAACATGCGCGCGTGCTGGAGGAGGTAACGCGGACTCGGGCGGCGGGCGCGCAGGCGGTGGCTACGCATAGTCCGTTCGCTGATTTGCAGGCTATGCTACAGAAAAAGCCTTGAGTCGGCGTTTTAGGATTTTCTGGGCAGAAATTCGATGCCGGTGCGTTTGACCAGCTCTTGGTAACTGATCGGTTTACCGACTCTGGCCCCGTCGGTATTGTCCAGCCAATGCGCCCAGACGCGATTGGCTGACGGGTCGTACACCAGTTTGAACAGATGTTGCGGCACCCACACGCGGTTTGCGCCTATGGTGGGTGGTGCGCGGTCAAAGACTGGGCCGCTAATCACATACACATCACCGCTCGCACGCAGAATATATTTACGGGTCGCTTTCTCGATGCTCGCCCATGCCCGCCGGTTGTTGAGCGGATACTGCGGAACCATATTGGCCAGCGAAAAACTCTGTGCCATCGATGCCTCACTGGCCATGTCTGCTGCCGGGGCCATATGACCGCGATCAAAGCCAGAGCCACGGTAATCTTCCAGTTCAGCGCGCTCCGCACGGGGCAATCGCGCATCAGCGAAAAATTTGTCGGTGCGTTGATGGTTTCTGGCATCCATCAGTATGCCGCTGTTGAGTCGCTCGGCGACGTAGAGTGGTGTGTGGCTTTTTCCTGAATGCATCACGGCGAAGGCACTAAAACACAGTGCGCGCGGTTGCATTGCCGAAGACTGAGATAAAACGGGGGGCGTTTGGTTGGCAAATACCTGCCGGCAGGCATTAAAGTCGTCGTTCGCTAAACAAGATATTGAATATAAAGATAAAAAAATAACAGTGCCAAAACGGGTGGCCAAACGGGTGGTGAGTGCGCTAAACAAAACAGGTCATCCTTGTCAGTAGAGTGAAGCCGTTACCATACCATAGTCGTGCCCGATAACCGGTCAGAAGCATCGTCAACATTACGGAGAATCAAGGCGCGTTGCGCCGGCAATGATTGGGCGGACAGGCGTTGAAAGCTCAAATAAGCGGGGTAATCCGTAGTTGATTGCTCTTTATAATCATTGCTTGTGATTATTATCAATATAATCAATTAATTATAATGCCTGTGTGCGCTGTGTGCTATTACACATGGTTCAGCGCGGCGCGGTTCTTTCTTATATACTCCGGCGAGACTTCTGATTTCTCTTATGCCAGAATGATATACGCACAATCTCGACTTTAATTAATAGGAACCGCCTATCCATGAAAACCATCTTTCTCGTCGATGACTCATCCACCATTTTGCTCAGTATGAGCGCCATTTTGACCAAAGCGGGTTACGCGACCGAAAAAGCCACCAGTGCTGAAGAAGGGATGAAAAAGCTCAAGGCGGGGTTGAAGCCCGACTTGCTGATCACCGATCTGAATATGCCGGGCATGAATGGCATCGATTTCATCAAGGAAGTGCGCAAACTCCCCAATCTGCGTTTTGTTCCCATTCTGTTTCTCACCACCGAATCACAGCAGTCCAAGCGTGATGAAGCCAAGGCGGCGGGTGCTTCAGGTTGGCTGGTCAAACCGGTCAATGCAGAACAACTCATCGGGACGATAAAACTGGTGGTCAGATAAGCTCCCTGCAAAAGGAGGGAGAAAACATGCCATTAGATGCCAGTCAGATCAAAAAACGCCAGGTTCTCGTCGGTGTAGTCACTGCGGCTACCTGTGCGGCCGGGGTGTTTTTACTGCACACGCCTTTTCACGACTGGTTGCATCAGGCAGTCGGTATATCGGACAGAATCGCAGATGCGACGGGCACCATCATCATCGTGGCTATCAGTTCTCTGGTGAATAATCTGGTGTCGCGCGCGATTTATAACGATATTACGCTGGGGCAGCGCGAGTCGCAGGAGCGTTTGCAGCAGCAGATGAACAGCAGCGATGCCATCATCGACACGGCGGCCAGCGACCTTGCCGAACTGCCCGCCCTGACCCGTTTGCTAAATGATCAGCTGCATGCGGTCACTGTCGATACCGAACGTTCGGCCTATAACATCATGGAGCGTCTGCAGGCGATAGATGCGGTCATCAACGAATTGATGACTACGGTGTCCACCAGTGCGCGCGATGCCGAAGCGATGATACAGACCGGTGAGGAGAATGTTAGCTCCAACGGACAACTGATCGATAATCTTAACGAGTATATACAACAGCGCTTTGTCGAATTTGATGCCGACCGCGAGAGTATCTCTGTCGTGGTGCATCAGGCCAAGTCGATGAGCAGTCTGATCGATATGATCAAGGGTATTTCTTCGCAGACCAATCTGCTGGCCTTGAATGCGGCGATTGAGGCTGCGCGTGCAGGTGAGGTCGGACGCGGTTTCGCGGTGGTGGCGGATGAGGTGCGCAAGTTGTCCGGCGAGACCGATATCGCCGTCTCCAAGATACAGCAGGGGATAGGAAATGTCGCTACGACCATAGAGGAGCAGTTTAAAAATAAGCTGGAGAACTCCAATATCGATCAGCAAAAAGTCGTCCTGGAGAATTTTTCCAAACATCTGGACAGTATGGGTAATAACTATAACGCATTGATGAAGCGCGATCAGGAAATGCTCGCTTATCTGGCCGCGACCAGCCACACCTTGTCCTCCATGTTTATGGATGTGCTGGCGAGTATTCAGTTTCAGGACGTCACCCGGCAGCAGATTGAGCAGGTGCAGAATGCGCTGACTCGCTTGGATCTTCATGTGGTGCAGATGGTGGAGATGATGCGCAGCAAGGATTTTTCCAATGCGGCCTCGATCAAGGAACACATCGAGCAAATCTACCAGGGCTATGTGATGGATCATCAGCGGGATGTGCACGCGAGTGCGATGGGTAACGCGCCGCCGGAACGCGGCGAGGCGCTGCAAAAAATCGAGTTGTTCTAATCAGGGGGCAGGAAGATGGCGACACATAACAGCATCGCAGTGAACGAGGATATGACCATCTATAACGCGGCGGCGCAAAAGCAGCAGTTGCTCGATGCTTTGAACGCTTGTAATGAATTGGATCTGGATTTGTCGCAAGTGGCTGAAATGGATACAGCAGGTTTTCAGGTTTTGCTGCTGACCAAGCGTGAGGCACTCAAGGCCGGCAAAACGGTGCGACTGACCGCTCACAGCAAAGTAGTCACTGAACTACTCGATCTGTACAACATGGCCAGCTATTTTGGCGATCCGATGGTGATTACCGCCGGTGAGCATGCTCAGGGAAGTAAAGCTAAGTCTTCATTGTAATATATTGAATTTAAATAGTTTTTTGTCTGAGCGGCTTTGGGTCGTGATGTTAAAGCAGGGGGAAACATGGATGTCATTCAAGAAGCCTTTGTAGTCGAAAGCCGCGAACTGTTGCAGATGATGGAAGATAATCTGCTGTTGCTGGAAGGCAGCGGCGGCGACCCTGAAATTATCAATGCCATCTTTCGTGCAGCGCATACCATCAAGGGAGGCGCCGGCGTGATCGAATGTAAATTCATCGTCGAATTTACTCATGTGCTGGAAAATGTACTGGATGAAATGCGAGCCGGAAATATCAAGCCCTCTCAGGATTTGATCGAGGTGCTGCTCGCTTGCTCCGATCAACTGGGCGTGCTGATGGGATGCGTCGAAAACGAGCGCGAACCTGACGAAGAGATTAACCGTTTAAGCGAGGTGTTGAGAGCGCGTTTGCAACACTATCTGCTCGATGATGCGGCGGGCGGTGAAATCGTTGTCAGCGAAGAGCATGTTGAGGTGAGCGGCGGCGGTGAAATGGAGACGGACAACTGGCATATTTCCTTGCGTTTCGGGATTGATGTGCTGCGCAAGGGCATGGAGCCTGCTTCATTTTTGCGCTATCTGATGGAATTCGGTCAAATCGTTCATCTGACCACCTTGCCCGATGCGATGCCCGAAGCCGGCGAAATGGATGCGGAATCCTGTTATCTGGGTTTTGAGATCTCCTATCAGTCTGATGCCGATAAAGCGAAAATTGAAAGCGTATTCGATTTTGTCAGGGATGACTGTCTGGTGCAAATCTGGCCGCCACACAGCAAACTGGCTGATTTTTTGAGCTCTATCGAGAATCTGCCTGAAGACACCATGCGTCTGGGAGAAATCCTGATCAAGTGTGGAGCATTGACACAAAATGAGCTGGATCTGGCGCTCAATACCCAATCTGATCATGAATGCAACGCCGAGTCGCAACCTAAGATCGGCGATGTGCTGGTCGATCAGGGGGTGGTGACGGCAGATGTGGTCGAAGCGGCGGCGATCAAACAGGGGAAAGTGGCTGAGAAGAAAACACTGGAATCCCAATTGATCCGTGTGCAGGCCTCCAAGCTGGATCAACTGATCGATTTGGTCGGTGAAATGGTCATCGCCAGCGCCGGTGCCAATATGCAGGCGAGGAAGAGCGGCGAGACCGCGCTGGTGGAGTCGACCTCGGTGATTTCCATGCTGGTGGAGCAGATCCGCGACAGCGCCCTGCAGTTGCGTATGGTACAAATCGGCGAGACCTTTACGCGTTTTCAGCGTGTGGTTCGCGATACCAGTCGTGAGTTGGGCAAAGACATCGAGTTGCAAATCAGTGGCAGCGAGGCGGAACTGGATAAGTCGGTGGTGGAAAAACTGGGCGACCCCCTGATGCATCTGGTGCGCAATGCACTCGATCACGGTGTCGAAGCCCCCGATGTTCGTCTCTCTCGCGGCAAGCCGGCGCGCGGCACGCTCAAACTTAACGCATATCATGAGTCTGGCGGCATCGCGATCGAGATCATCGACGATGGTGGCGGGATGAACCGCGAGAAGATTCTTCAGAAGGCGCGCGAACGCGAGTTGATCGCCGCAAATCAGGTGCTGACCGACAGTGAAATTTTCGGTCTTATTTTTGAACCCGGTTTTTCCACTGCCGATAAGATCACCAATATCTCCGGTCGCGGGGTAGGGCTGGACGTGGTCAAACGCAATATCACCGCACTCAGAGGTACGATTGAGGTGGAGAGCCGCGAGGGGGTGGGTTCTACCTTCCGTATCCGGCTGCCGCTGACACTGGCGATTATCGACGGCTTCTTAGTCGGTGTGGGGCGAGCCTCCTATGTGATTCCGCTGGGCACGGTGGTGGAGTGTATCGAACTGTCCGAACAGGACAGGAACGATACGCAAAATCGTCAGTACATCAATCTCCGTGGTGAAGTGTTGCCCTTTGTGCGGTTGCGTGAACAATTTGAAATCAGCGATGCAGGTGGTAAACGAGAGAATATCGTGGTGGTGCAGTATGCCGGCCAGAAGATCGGTCTGGTGGTGGATGAATTGATGGGTGAATTTCAGACCGTGATTAAACCGCTGGGTACTATTTTCAGACATATCAAAGGGATAGGAGGTTCTACTATCTTGGGGTCAGGGGATGTCGCGCTGATACTCGATGTGCAATCCTTGGTTGCTTTGGCCACCGTGCAGCAAAACCGGATTCAGGCCGCATAGCAATCCATTTAATTGTCTTGTCCTAAGGAGTGAGTGATGTTTAAGAATTTGCGTATCGGTGTTCGCTTAGGCGTGGGTTTTGGTTTGATGGTGGTGTTGCTGGCAACGATCTCGATTGTTTCCTATCAGCGTCTGATGCAGATCAATAACGATGTCAGCGATGTGATCAACGACAAGTTTCCCAAGACGGTGGTAGCGAACGAAATTGTCGATCAAATCAATGTCATCGCACGTGCGCTGCGCAACTCGCTGCTGGTCAAAGGCGATGATGTACAAAAGGAAATCGACCGGGTTCAAGACGCGCGCAAGAGAATTCTGGAGGGTTTCGATAAGCTGGAAAAAAGCATACTTTCTGAGGACGGAAAGAAGAAACTGGCTGATGCGCTGGATGCTCGTAAAGTCTATGTGGAAGATCAGAATAAATTCCTTGATCTGCAAAAAGCGGGTAAACGCGAAGAAGCCATAGAACTGATGATCACCAGGATGCGCAAGACGCAAGGGGATTACATTAAGTCAGTTTCAGTGCTGATCGATTATCAGTCAGAATTGATGAAGAAAACCGGAAATGAAGCCAATGCTGCCGTGGCCAGTGCGCAGCAGATGATTATTATTATGTCGCTGCTGTCGATCATGATCGCCTTAGGTTTCGCTTTCTGGATCACACGCAGCATCACGCGCCCCTTAAGTGAAGCCGTGGATGTCGCTAACAATCTGTCAGAAGGTAATCTGAACGTTAAGATAGAAGTGAATTCAACCGATGAGACCGGCCAATTGCTGACAGCGATGCAGAATATGGTCGATAAGTTATCGGAGATCATCACTGCTGTGCGAGGCAATGCGGATTCTCTGGCCAGTGCATCGGAGGAAATCAGCGCAACCGCGCAATCTTTGTCGCAGTCATCGTCTGAACAGGCGGCCAGCGTGGAAGAGACCACCGCGTCGATCGAACAGATGACCGCTTCCATCGACCAGAACACCGAAAACGCCAAAGTGACCGACGGCATGGCGGGTAAGGCCGCGCGTGAGGCGACCGAAGGCGGTGAGGCGGTCAACAGCACGGTGGAGGCGATGAAGAAGATCGCCGGCAAGATCGGCATCGTGGACGATATCGCCTACCAGACTAATCTGTTGGCATTGAATGCGGCGATTGAAGCTGCGCGTGCCGGTGAACACGGCAAGGGCTTTGCGGTGGTGGCAGCAGAAGTGCGCAAACTGGCCGAACGCTCCCAGGTGGCGGCGCAGGAAATCGGCGAACTGGCCGGCAGCAGCGTGAGCATGGCGGAAAAAGCCGGCAAGCTGCTGGAGGCAATGGTGCCATCGATCAACAAGACGTCTGATCTGGTGCAGGAAATCGCTTCCGCCTCGAGTGAGCAGGCAAGCGGCGTGGGCCAAATCAACAGCGCGATGGGACAGCTCAATCAGACCACTCAGCAAAATGCGTCCGCCTCGGAGGAGCTGGCAGCAACGGCTGAAGAGATGAGCAGTCAGGCCGAACAACTGCAAAACGTGATGACCTTCTTCAAACTCGACGATGGCGCTTCACGGGGTACGGCGCGTCAGGCCAAACGCGCGCCGGAGGCAAAACCTGTACGGGCGTCGGTGAAGAAAGCCGGCCATGCCAGCGCCGCGCCTAATGAGCAGGATTTTGAACGTTTCTAGGATGTGGCTATGAATGAGACAAAAAAACTGCCGGCGGTCGCAGCGGCTGAGGATCATCAATACCTTACTTTTTTGCTCGGCTGTGAGATGTTCGCCATCCCCATCCTGAACATCAAGGAAATCATCGAGTACGGCAGTCTGACCGAAGTGCCGATGATGCCCGGATTTATTCGCGGCGTGATCAATCTGCGCGGCAGCGTGGTGCCGGTGGTGGATCTGGCGGTGCGTTTCGGTCGCGGCAAGACGGAAGTGTCGCGTCGCACCTGTATCGTGATCATCGAAGTCGAGGGTAGCGAAGAAACGCGTCAGGACATCGGGGTGATGGTGGACAGCGTGTCGGAAGTGCTGGAAATTCCGACTGCTGAAATTGAGCCGGCGCCCGCCTTTGGCGCGAAGATACGCGTCGATTTTATTAAGGGCATGGGCAAGGTGGCGGGCAAGTTTGTCATCATCCTCAATGCCGATAAGGTGTTGTCGGTGGAAGAACTGTCGATGCTGGGACAGTCTGCGCTGCCAGCGGATTAAGCCGAGCTTTTTGGCTGATTATATTCAGGAAATGGCTTTGCCATCCCGGACAGTGACGAGGATGCCCTGATCCTGAATGTGCCATCGCTGATATAGACGGCGGTGAATTTCGAAATAAGAGTACAGGAAGCATCCCGGCTGACAGATCAAAAAGTCGTAAAATTTACGTATTAAACCATGGAGAAATACATGTTTAAAAACATGAAAATTGGCGCACGTCTTGGCGGCGCTTTTGCCCTTGTTGTATTGGTGCTGGTCTCCGTGATCGGCATCGGTTATCTCAATCTGAGTCGCTATTCTGATACCAGCGGATGGAATACCCACACCTATCATGTACTGGAAGAAACGACCGGAATTTTGGGCTCACTGGTCAATATCGAAACTGGCCAGCGCGGCTTCCTGGTGGCGGGTAAGGATGAGTTTCTCGAACCGTTGAATGCCGGAAAACAAGCCTTCTCCAAGCATTTCGACAAAGCGAAAGAGTTGACCTTGGATAACGCGAAGCAGCAGGAGCGCTTAGCAAAGCTGAAAGATGTTTATGACGCGTGGCTGAAAAATTCGGTCGAAACGAGCATCAGCACACGCCGCGCGGTGGGCAACAACATGGCGCAATACGGCGATGTTATCGCTGTGGTCGGCAGCGGAAAAGTCGGGATGGATGCGATGCGCGTCATTCTCGCGGATATCGATGGTAACGAGCGCGGATTGCTGGAAACTCGCGCCGATGAAATGGCCTCGATGTATTCCATCACGCAGAACACACTGGTTATGGGTGGCCTTGTCGGTTTGATACTCGCATCCTTTTTTGCCTTCTGGGTTACACGTTCCATTGTTCGTCCGCTGAACGTAGCCGTCGGTGTTGCCAATGCTTTGGCAGCAGGTGATCTGACCGCCAGAATAAACGTGACCAGTACCGATGAAACAGGTCAGTTGCTGGCAGCGATGCAGCATATGGTCGATAAGTTATCGGAGATCATCACTGCCGTGCGCGGCAATGCGAATTCCCTGGCCAGCTCCTCGGAGGAGATCAGCGCGACCGCGCAATCTTTGTCGCAGTCATCGTCTGAACAGGCGGCCAGCGTGGAAGAGACCACCGCGTCGATCGAACAGATGACCGCTTCCATTGACCAGAACACCGAAAACGCCAAGGTGACCGACGGCATGGCGGGTAAGGCCGCGCGTGAGGCGACCGAAGGCGGTGAGGCGGTCAACAGCACGGTGGAGGCGATGAAGAAAATCGCGGGCAAGATCGGCATCGTGGACGACATCGCCTACCAGACCAATTTGCTGGCTTTGAATGCGGCGATTGAAGCTGCGCGTGCCGGTGAACACGGCAAAGGCTTTGCGGTGGTGGCAGCAGAAGTGCGCAAACTGGCTGAACGCTCTCAGGTGGCGGCGCAGGAAATCGGCGAACTGGCCGGCAGCAGTGTAAGCATGGCGGAGCGCGCCGGTAAATTGCTCGAAGCGATGGTGCCGTCCATCAATAAGACCTCTGATCTGGTGCAGGAAATTGCCTCCGCCTCATCGGAACAGGCCAGCGGGGTAGGACAGATCAACAGCGCGATGGGACAGCTCAATCAGACCACTCAGCAAAATGCTTCTGCTTCGGAGGAGCTGGCCGCAACGGCTGAAGAGATGAGCAGTCAGGCCGAACAACTGCAAAATGTGATGACCTTCTTCAAACTCGACGATGGCGCTTCACGGGGTACGGCGCGTCAGGCCAAACGCGCGCCGGCGGCAAAGCCTGTACGGGCAGCGGTGAAGAAAGCCAGCTATGCCAGCGCCGCGCCCAATGAGCAGGATTTTGAACGTTTCTGATAAAACAACTAGCCATTCCACTAGGCTATCCAAAAACGATAGCCAACTGGCAGGTTATAGGAGATAAATATGAGTCAGGCAAAAAATCTGCCGGCCGTCGCAACGGCGAT
The DNA here is from genome assembly GCA_041660905.1 of Gallionella sp. GTDB lineage: Bacteria > Pseudomonadota > Gammaproteobacteria > Burkholderiales > Gallionellaceae > Gallionella. The sequence goes on along the minus strand of JBAZVL010000002.1, from coordinate 224,797 downwards.
CGAGGAAGATCACCAATACCTCACTTTTTTGCTCAGCAGTGAAATGTTTGCGATTCCCATCCTGAACATCAAGGAAATCATCGAGTACGGCAGTCTGACCGAAGTGCCTATGATGCCCGGGTTTATTCGCGGCGTGATCAATCTGCGCGGCAGCGTGGTGCCGGTGGTGGATCTGGCGGTGCGTTTCGGTCGCGGCAAGACGGAAGTGTCGCGTCGCACCTGTATCGTGATCATCGAAGTCGAGGGTAGCGAAGAAACGCGTCAGGACATCGGTGTGATGGTAGACAGCGTGTCGGAAGTGCTGGAAATACCGACTGCTGAAATTGAGCCGGCGCCCGCCTTTGGCGCGAAGATACGCGTCGATTTTATTAAGGGCATGGGAAAAATTGCCGGGAAGTTTGTCATCATTCTCAATGCCGATAAGGTGTTGTCGGTGGACGAATTATCTATGCCGGGACAGGGTGCTGAACTCGTTCAGGCGGAAATTTAAATATTACATATTGATTTTATTTGATTGTTTTGACGTGAGCCCGGTGTGCAAGCAGTTTGGTGTCGACGCAGTTGTTCTATGTTTATAAAGGATAGGAAAATGTTTAAAAACTTGAAAATTGGCATGAAACTCGGTGCTGGATTTGCATTTGTGCTTTTATTGCTGCTTGCCGTTTCAACCATATCGTTGCTGCGTATCGCCGATATGGCAGAGGGAACCTCGAAGATCGTCGATGACCGGATGCCTAAGGTTGAATTGTCCAATGAAATTGTAGAAAACACCTTGTTTGTCGCTCGAGCGATTCGCAATGTGGTGTTGTCTACCGATAAAAACTTCGAAAAAGCGCAGTTAGAAAGCATAGTCAGTGCGCGCAAGCGCAACGCAGAGATTTTGGACAAGCTCAAACCGATGATCACTTCCGAAAAGGGGCGTGCGATGTTTGAAAAGGTCATTGAGGCACGTGGGAAATACGGTGCTGCGATCGACACCATTCTTCCGCTGGCTAACAGTTCATCGCCGACTTTTAATGCACAGAAAGCCACCGAGTATTTGTTCGGTGAGTACGGCACCGCTGCAAATAATTATGTCGATCAGGTAAAAGCATTTGGCAATTATCAGAAAGAGTTGGCCATCAAGTCAGGTAAGGATGCCATAGGAACGGCGGCGAGCGCGAAAATGTTAGTTTTACTGTTTTCTACGATTGCCGTGATATTGACCGCTTTGATGGCATTCTGGATCACGCGCAGCATTACGCGCCCCTTAAGTGAAGCTGTGGATGTCGCTAACAATCTGTCAGAAGGTAATCTGAACGTTAAGATAGAAGTGAATTCAACCGATGAGACCGGCCAATTGCTGACAGCGATGCAGAATATGGTCGATAAGTTATCGGAGATCATCACTGCTGTGCGAGGCAATGCGGATTCTCTGGCCAGTGCATCGGAGGAAATCAGCGCAACCGCGCAATCTTTGTCGCAGTCATCGTCTGAACAGGCGGCCAGCGTGGAAGAGACCACCGCGTCGATCGAACAGATGACCGCTTCCATCGACCAGAACACCGAAAACGCCAAAGTGACCGACGGCATGGCGGGTAAGGCCGCGCGTGAGGCGACCGAAGGCGGTGAGGCGGTCAACAGCACGGTGGAGGCGATGAAGAAGATCGCCGGCAAGATCGGCATCGTGGACGATATCGCCTACCAGACTAATCTGTTGGCATTGAATGCGGCGATTGAAGCTGCGCGTGCCGGTGAACACGGCAAGGGCTTTGCGGTGGTGGCAGCAGAAGTGCGCAAACTGGCCGAACGCTCCCAGGTGGCGGCGCAGGAAATCGGCGAACTGGCCGGCAGCAGCGTGAGCATGGCGGAAAAAGCCGGCAAGCTGCTGGAGGCAATGGTGCCATCGATCAACAAGACGTCTGATCTGGTGCAGGAAATCGCTTCCGCCTCGAGTGAGCAGGCAAGCGGCGTGGGCCAAATCAACAGCGCGATGGGACAGCTCAATCAGACCACTCAGCAAAATGCGTCCGCCTCGGAGGAGCTGGCAGCAACGGCTGAAGAGATGAGCAGTCAGGCCGAACAACTGCAAAACGTGATGACCTTCTTCAAACTCGACGATGGCGCTTCACGGGGTACGGCGCGTCAGGCCAAACGCGCGCCGGCGGCAAAGCCTGTACGGGCATCGGTGAAGAAAGCCAGCTATGCCAGCGCCGCGCCCAATGAGCAGGATTTTGAACGTTTCTAGGATGTGGCTATGAATGAGACAAAAAAACTGCCGGCGGTCGCAGCGCAGGTCGCGGAAGATCATCAATACCTCACTTTTTTGCTCAGCTGTGAGATGTTCGCCATCCCCATCCTGAATATCAAGGAAATTATCGAGTTCGGCAGTCTGACCGAAGTGCCGATGATGCCCGGGTTTATTCGCGGTGTGATCAATCTGCGCGGCAGCGTGGTGCCGGTGGTGGATTTATCGGTGCGCTTCGGTCGCGGCAAGACGGAAGTGTCGCGTCGCACCTGCATCGTGATCATCGAGGTGGCGGGGGAGGATGAAACGCGTCAGGACATCGGTGTGATGGTGGACAGCGTGTCGGAAGTGCTGGAAATACCGACTGCTGAAATTGAGCCGGCGCCCGCCTTTGGCGCGAAGATACGTGTCGATTTTATTAAGGGCATGGGCAAGGTGGCGGGCAAGTTTGTCATCATCCTCAATGCCGATAAGGTGTTGTCGGTCGACGAATTATCTATGCTGGGACAGGTGGCCGGTGTGCCGGAGTTGTCAGCCTGATTGAGCGAGCGCATTTAACGTTGAGTTGAGTCTTGTTTCGTGGGGTGAGGAAAATGGAAAAACTGACACTGAAAGCGAAGCTGTTGGCCTTGATGGCGCTGGGCATTTTGGCTTTGTGCGTGGTGGGGATAATAGGCTGGCGCGGGATGGACAGCATTTCCACCTTGACGTTGGAAATCGGTCAGAATCGTATGCCCTCCATACTGGGATTGGAAATCGTCAACGAGGGGCAGACTGCAGTGCGTTCAGTCAACCGTTTGGCGGCCTTCTATGAGAATGACTACCACTCGCAGGCGGCTTTTGCGGATGTTGTAAAGACCAGAGAGGAAATCTGGAAGCGGATAGAGAGCGGCTGGAAAATATACGAGCCGTTGACGCAAACCAGCGAAGAAGCACAGCTCTGGGCGGAATTCGTTAAGGAGTGGGAATTGTGGCGGACTGCCGATAAGCAGATAGCCCAAACCATCCGGAGTCTGGCGACGAATAGCGACGAAGCAAGGCAAAAGGCGCTATTTGTCGAGTATTATCAGCGCAGTGAGGTCGCCAAACCCTTGTTCGCCACGGCGGAAACTACGCTGGGTAAGCTAGTCGAGCTGAATATCAAATATGGTGACGAGGCGGTTAAATCTGCTCTGGCAACCAAAGAGGCTGCTACCGCCATGATGCTGGGTGGGGCGATTGCGCTGACGCTGGCTTTCCTTATCGCCGGTTTGCTGATCGTGCGCAGCATCATGGCACAGTTGGGTGGTGATCCGCTTTATGTAACCTGGGTAGTGCAGCGCGTTGCGCAGGGCGATCTGAGTGTGGTGGTAAAGACCCTTGCACGGGACAATAGCAGCACGCTGTTTGCCATCAAGGGGATGGTTGAGAAACTCGCGGAAATCATCACCGCAGTGCGTTCAAACGCGGATGCCTTAGCCAGTGCGGCGGAGGAAATCAGTGCCACCTCGCAATCACTGTCGCAATCCTCCTCCGAGCAGGCAGCCAGTGTCGAGGAAACCACCGCCTCTATGGAGCAGATGACCGCGTCTATCGATCAGAATACCGAAAACGCCAGGGTGACCGATGGGATGGCAGGCAAGGCGGCTCGTGAAGCGACAGATGGCGGCCAGGCTGTTGAAAATACCGTAGCGGCGATGAAGCAAATTGCCGGCAAGATAAGCATTGTCGATGATATTGCCTATCAGACCAATCTGCTGGCGCTTAACGCGGCGATAGAGGCGGCGCGTGCCGGTGAGCACGGTAAAGGGTTTGCTGTGGTCGCAGCTGAAGTGCGCAAGCTGGCTGAGCGTTCCCAGATCGCGGCGCAGGAAATAAGTGACTTGGCTGCCAATAGCGTGGATATGGCGGAGCGTGCCGGGAAGTTGTTGGGCGCGATTGTCCCTTCTATCAATAAAACTTCAGATCTGGTTCAGGAAATTGCCTCGGCGTCTTCGGAGCAGGCCAGCGGGGTCGGGCAAATCAACAGTGCGATGGGACAACTCAATCAGACCACGCAGCAGAATGCCTCCGCCTCAGAAGAGCTGGCGGCGACAGCCCAGGAGATGAGCAGCCAGGCCGAACAATTGCAAAACGTGATGACCTTCTTTGCGCTGGGCGATAAGGCCGACAGCATGGCTGCACCCTCACCCTCACCCTCGCGCGTGAGTCCGGTACTGGCGCGAAAACCAACGGTGGTGGCGCTCAATGCCGATCCGAAAATATTTACAGCGGCGATCGAGGCGCATACGCAGTGGCGTTCAAGATTGCGGATGTGCTGCAATGATCACAGCAAATGCCCGGACCCTGCCGTAGCCGAAAAGGACAATGCCTGCGGGTTGGGGAAATGGATATACGGCGAAGGGCAACGCTTTGCCAGTGACGAGGATTTTCGTAAACTGCGCCAGGAGCACACCGTTTTTCACCGCTGCGCGGCGCACATTATCCGCAATGTTCAACAGGGTCGTCAGGGGGAGGCGGAAAAGTTGCTGGCAGGCGAGTATTCAGAAGTGTCCCGCAAAGTGATTTCCCTGCTCAGCCGCATGAAGACACGCTGCTAACTGGCATCGTGACAGTCTTGGGCATTGATTTTAACTTCGTCCGGTTTGCAGTTCCGGTCATCAGGCCGTTTAATCTCTTGATCCGCTAATCCACCTGTCTTTCTGCGCGTGGTAAGTATTGTTTTGTTACATTGACGGGCCGAATTGAGGCCCCGGGGAAATACTATGCGATATTTGATGGCTGCGGGCATTATGTTGATGAACCGTTTGCAATACGCTTACAAATTCGGTCTCATCAGTCTTATTTTTCTTTTGCCCATCGCGGTACTCATCACCTTGTTTGTCAATGAGACACGCGCCGGGATCGCTTTTGCCGAGAAGGAGCAAATGGGTGCGGCTTATTTGCTGCCGCTCAAAGGGTTGATTGAAAATACCCAGCAACACCGGGGTATGGTCGCAGCCCTGCTGGGCGGAGATGCCTCTTTTGCTGCCAAGATAGAGGAAAAGCGTCAGCAAATCGAAGCCGCCAGTGTGCTGCTCGACAGTACGGATAGTCGCTACGGGGAGGTGCTGGCTACCTCGGCAGCCTGGAAAATCATCAAAGCCGAGTGGCTGGATTTGCGCGGACGTTCGCTGGGACTGGCGCCGAAGGAGAGTTTTGTCGCGCATACCGAACTGATAGGAAAAATGCTCACCTTGATGACACAGGTTGCCGATGCGTCTAATCTGACGCTGGACCCGGATCTTGATAGTTACTATCTAGGCGATGCGCTGGTTAACCGCTTGCCGGCCATGAGCGAGACGTTAGGGCAGGCGCGGGCACTGGGCTCTGCGGCGGCGGCGCGCGGTGCTGCCGGAGTCGATGAACGCGTGCGACTGGCCGTATTGCAAAATGGCCTGCGGGAATCGCTGGCCGCAGTGGAACATGGCATCAAGATGGCCGGGAGCGGTAATGCTGTGCTTCAGAATAAAATCAGCGGAGATGTAGGGCGCATCCAGTCCTCGGTTAATACCTTTGCAGGGGTGATGGGACAGGAGTTGATCAATCCCGAATCAGTCACCATCAGTTCCAAAGATTACTTCGCTCAGGCTAGCGGCGTGATAGGGCAGGTGTTTAAATTTTATGATTTTTTATTGCCTGAGTTGAATGCCGCGCTGGAGGCGCGCATCGAGCGCCTCAAGATACGGCGCGTGCAATACCTGTCTTTTGTGGCGGTCATGCTGGCACTGGCCTTCTACCTGTATGCGGCGTTTTATGTCTCCGTGACGCAGGTGGTGCACAGTTTGAATGTCGCCGCCAGCGGCCTGGCGGATGGTCGTCTAGATGTGCAGGTGACAGTCGACGGGCGCGATGAACTCGCAGAAGTGGCGGGTAGCTTCAATGCGATGGTGGGCAGCCTGCGCGGTATCGTCAGTCAGGTCAAGGAATCAGCGGATGCCTTGTCGGATTCATCGGAGCAGATCAATGCCACCGCACAATCGCTGTCGCAGGCATCCTCCGAGCAGGCAGCCAGCGTCGAGGAGGTCACCGCTTCCGTCGAGCAGATGAGCGCATCGATCGAGCAGAATACCGATAACGCACGGGTCACCGATAGCATGGCGGGGGAGGCGGCGCGTGAAGCGGGTGAGGGCAGGGCGGCGGTAGAGGAGACGGTGGCGGCGATGAAAAAAATCGCAGGCAAGATCGGCATCATCGACGATATCGCTTATCAGACCAATCTGCTTGCCTTAAACGCAGCGATTGAAGCGGCCAGAGCGGGAGAGTATGGCAAGGGGTTTGCCGTGGTTGCGGCCGAAGTCAGAAAGCTGGCCGAGCGCTCTCAGATAGCATCCGGGGAAATCGGTGAGCTGGCACAGAGCAGTGTGGCGATGGCCGAGCGCGCCGGTAAATTGCTCGATACCATGGTGCCGGGTATCCGTCGCACGTCGGATCTGGTGCAGGAAATTGTTTCGGCCTCTTCCGAACAGTCGTCCGGTGTCGGGCAAATCAACAGCGCGATGGGACAGCTCAATCAGACCACTCAGCAGAACGCTTCGACCTCGGAGGAGCTGGCGGCGACGGCTGAAGAAATGAGCGGTCACGCCGAATCATTGCTCATGACGATGGATTATTTCAGTCTGCCCGGTGAAGCGAGGCGGGTGCATCACCCGTCTGCGCAGGCTGTCTTTAAGGACAGGGTGACCTTGTTTTAATAGTTAAGCCTGTCAGAATAAGTCGATTCTGGCGCCCATGTTTTGTTTCACCTCCATATTTCCGCGTGCTTCGCTCAGCGCTTCGTCGATGGCACAGGTCAAGTTTTGATTGGCAATTTCCATCTGCTCGAAGGCGCTGGTGTCGCGACTGCCTGCGCGTACCGAGTCGAGTGCGGTGCTGATGGAGGCCATCAGCAACTCCGCCAGCTGATGCAGTCTGGCGCGGTGAGTCTGAGGTAACTGTTCGGCTAGTGCATCGATGCTGGCTAAGGAAAGCGCGTTCGAATTGTGACTGGTCATTTCACGTGCTTCGCGGTAGGCGACCTGTTTCATGGTGAATCCGTCAATCTTGGCCAGCGAAGCGACGGTGAGCGACTTGGCTAACGAAGAGGAGGTGCTGGAGGTCGAGGCTGCAAGGCTGACCTGATCGAGCAGTTCCTTAACCTGATAGGTGCTGGCCAGCGAGATTTGCATAGCTTCGTTCATCTCCTGAGCCGATACCTGCATGTGGGCTGCCTCAGTCGCCACGGCGGTGAGTGCGTTGCGGATGTTGCTGGAGAACATTGCGGTCATTTCCGACAGTTTACGCACTTCATCGGCCACCACCGCAAAGCCACGTCCGGCCTCTCCGGCTCGCGCCGCTTCTATGGCGGCATTCAAGGCCAGCAAATTGACTTTTTTGGCGATGTCGTCTATCTGTTTGGTCGCCCCCAACGCTTTGGCGCCTTCGCTGTGCAGATGGTTGACCGCCTGCTCCAGTTCAACGGATTGCCGCGCCAGTTGCTCGATTTGCGCGGTGGCCTGTCTGGATTTTTCTTCTCCTTCGAGCGCTGCATCGGCTGACTGAGCGGCAAAGGCGGACAAACTGTCCACCACTTGCGCCACTTCCATCAGGTCTTCGTGGCTGCGTCCCAGATTGTTGAGCAAACCGGTACTGTTGATTCCATCGAGCAGGCCGTAAAACAGATCGCTTTCGAGACGATCTCGCTGTGAGGCGATCAGTGCGATCGAGCTGTTGGTCCGCGCAGCGGCCCTTTTAAATTCACCGTGCAGCCCTTTTTCCTGAATCAAACGTAAGCCGCTGCCTTGAGCCAGTTGTTCCAGGGCGGTGGCCTGTGAGCGGAAAATCGCTTCGAGCTGGTCAAGCACATCATTGGCAGCCCAGCAGGTTTCGCCCAGTTCACCGTTGTCGCCGATGCCGGTGACACGGGATTCCATCCTGCCATCGGCCGCTTCGCGTAATACCCGCGTCAGGCGTTTGGTGAGTGCCTGGTGTGCGGTTTGCCGCCATGCGGCCAGCAGCAAAAGGGCGATACTTGCCAGCAGCAATCCGGCGGCCAGCCAGGGCAGAAAGAACAGTGTCGGGATAGCGATCAGTATGACGGCGGCGGCCAGCGCGTTAAATTGAGCGTATGAAATTCGCATACGAGGTTCCCTTTTCGCTGAGTATCCGGTTGAGTAAAGTCAAGGAGGCGTCGGCTTGTGCAGCGCCTGGCGCACGGGCTTCTTCATCCTTCATCTGCCGGTAGAGTGCTTCCATTATTTTAACGGCGTCGCGATCGGGGGCGCGCCTGACCGAGTAATAGCCGATCACATGTCCGTTTGCATCATATGAGGGGGTCATGGTGGCAAATACCCAGTAATAGCTGCCGTCGGCGGACAGATTTTTGACATAGGCTTGTACTTCGTGACACGAGCCCAGTTCGGTCCAGATCAATTTGAAGAGCCCGCGCGGCATGTCAGGGTGGCGTATGATGTTGTGCGGCGCGCCCAGCAGTGTCTTTTCTTCGTGACCTGCAAACTCCTGAAAGGTGCGGTTGCAATAAGTGATGCGCCCCTTAAGATCGGTTTTTGAAACGATAAAGTCTTCGTCTCGCATGCGCTTTTCGGTCATATTGGGTTGAATATGTGGCTTCACAGCGCGTCCTTATATATAACTACCTGATTATATGATTTAAAAAAGATCAATTTTCGCGCCGCCGCAGTGACTGGTACTGTCGCGGCTTTGGCTCAAGGCTTCATCGATGGCTGAAGTCAGTTCGTTGTTGGCCGACTCCATGCGTTCAAAGGCCGCCGTGTCGGGCGGGTCAAGGTGCAGGGATTTCACCGCATGCTCTATTGCCTGAGTCAGCGCTTGGGCCAGTTTGCGCAATTTAGCCTGGTGCGTCTGAGGTAATTGTTCCGCAAGGGCATCGATGCTGGCGAAAGTGAGTTCTTTAGCATGGAAAGCGCCTCCTTCGCGTGCTTCGCGGTAGGCGATCTGTTTCATGGCAAAGCTGTCGATCTTGGCCAGCGAGGCGACGGTAAGCGATTTGGCCAGATGAGACGAGGAACTGGAAATGGAGGCGGTGGAGCTGACCTGATCGAGTTTTTCCTTGACGCGGTAGGTGCAGTCCAGCGAGGCGCGGGTCGCTTCTGTCATCGCCTGTGCCGAGCGCTGCATCTGGGCGGCTTCGCTGGAGACAGCGGTCAGTGAATTACGGATGTTGTTGGAAAACACGGCAGTCATTTCCGAGAGTTTACGCACTTCGTCGGCCACGACTGCAAAGCCTCGGCCGGCTTCTCCCGCCCGGGCCGCTTCAATCGCTGCATTGAGCGCGAGCAGGTTGACCTTTTTAACGATGTCGTCGATCTGCTTGGTGGCATTGAGTGCCTCTGCGCCTTCCTTGTGGAGCTGGTTGACCGCCTGTTCCAGTTCGACAGACTGACGGGACAAGTTCTCGATTTGTTCGGTCGCCTGTCTGGACTCATTTTCACCTTCCAAAGCGGCCTCCGCCGACTGAGCGGCAAAGGCGGATAAGCTGTCGACGACCTGGGCGACTTCCATCAGATCCTCATGGCTGTGCCCCAGATTGGCCAGCAGGCCGCTGCTGTTGATGCCATCTAGTTTGCCGAGAAATAAATCGCCCTCCAATTGTTGGCGTTGCGAGCGTATCAGCTGCAAGGCTTCATTGGTCAGCCGGGCCGAATGCAGAAACTCACCGGACAGTTCCTGTTCATCGACCGGTTCGAAGTCACGGCGCTGGTGGGTCGCCTGCTCCAGCGCGCGGCTAAGCTGAGGAATCAGTTGCTTGAGTTTGTTGATCATGTTTTGCATCGCGGTCAGCATCTGGCCGGTTTCATCGCTGGCCGTCAGGGCAATCTTCACGGACAGATCGCCCTGTGAAATGCGGTTGGCGACATCTACCGCTGCGTTCAGCGGCCGGATGACGAAACGCTGTACCACGAGGCGGATCAGGAAATATAAAATGATTTGTAGCGCGATCTGACCTGCGATCAAAAACAGGATGATCTGATGCAGTAGAGTGAAATTTTCGGTTAAATCGATTTCGATGCTGGAGGCGCCATTGACACTGCCGGCTTCTACCTGATGGCAGCTCAGGCAGTCGGTTCCGTGAAAATCACGGCTGGCGACATAAGGGGTGACGGCGCGAAATATCGGCACACCACCTCGTTCGCTGTAACCGTAGTAAGGTTTTTTTGTCGCGATGGCCTGGCGTTCTATTTCATCCATCACTTGTTCTTCGGCAGAACCCTGGCCGAACTGCCGGATGACCTGCTCGGTGCGCATCAAACGGATCGAGATCACTTGTTCCGAGCTGGAGACTTTTTTCAGCAGCAGCTTCAGATTCTCATGGCGATTGATCTCGCCGGTAATCATCAGCATGTTTGCGCCGTCGATCACCTCGTTGGCGATCACTTCGGTGCGGTGTATCACCGATTCGAGCATCATCGCTTTAATACCGGTGTAAAGCGCGAAGGTGGCGATGCTGAACAACACCAGCGTGGCGGTGTGAATCACGAGCTGGATTTTGGTTTGCAGTTTGAAGTTTTTAAACAATGCCGCATCGGCAGATATATTCACGTCGTTTATCCCTGAAACTGAAAATTCATAGCAGTGGTCTTATCGGCTTGATTCTTTTTATCTTTAATGCGTGAGGATCTTGCATTGAGACTTAAAACAGTTCAATTTTTTTGACGGTGGATTTCTTTTGTACCGTGAGCGAGCTTTCGTAGGCCTGTTCCGCTCGGGCGACTTCGGCGGCACTGTTTTGGGTGGTCGGAATGCGACGGCAGAAGGCGTCGCCATTTTGCGGTACAAAAACAATCTTGCGTGACCAGGGGCCGTTAAAATCGGAGGCGATCAGCGGTATCCCCTCGCGATCCAGCCATTCGTGGGCGAAGGCGGCATTGCGCTCGCCGATGGCCATGCGGATGGAACTGACGATGGTGCCGCCCCCGAAAGCCTTGGCGACCAGTCTGGATTTTTTTGCGCCCTTGTTGAGCAATCCGTTGACCAGCACTTCCATCGAATAATCGCCATTCATGATGACATCGATGTCCGAGTTGGCGCTGCTGGTGCGCGTAGGGAGCAGGAAATGGTTCATGCCGCCCAGTTTTAGGGAGGGGTCAAACAGGCAAACTGCCACACAGGAGCCGAGCAGGGTCGAGATGGGCCGTTCCGATTCAATCGCCCAGCCGCCGGGATTGATGTTCCTGGCGATGCGCTCGTAATCTTTGCCGGTCTGGTGAGTATTCATGGATGCTTTGCTAGGCGGCGAATCCGGGTTGGTCAGGGGGTCTATTCTACAGGGAATAGCCGGGTAGGGTAGGGTAGCCGGAGCAGTAAAAATGCAGGGCTGATTGCTTTTCGGCAACGCTTTGCAGGTATGATGCGTCCTATGGATAAATGCGAAATTTTCAGATTGATCGCCAGTCAGGTTGCTCAGGCGGAACTGGCCTTTCCGACCGGGGTGCAGGTGGCGCTTAAAGTCCGCGATGCGCTCGATGATGAGGACTGTCAGTTGACGGGTGCGGCACGGCTGATACAGGCAGAGCCCTTGCTGGCCTCACGGGTCATCGCGATTGCTAATTCGGTGGTGTATAACCGTTCAGGGCAGGCCGTAACCGAGGTGAAAGCGGCCTTGTCCATGCTGGGGTTCAGTACGGTGCGCTCGCTGGCGATGGCGCTGGTCACGCGTCAGATGGCCGGTCAGTCGAGCGATCCACAGCACAGAGAGTTGCTGGCTAAACTGTGGGAGCACACGGCGCATGTGGCGGCGCTGGCGCACGCCATTGCGCGCCACGTCACGCATCAGAATCCGGAAAGCGCGCTGTTCGCCGCCATCGTTCACGACATCGGCGGTTTTTATATGCTGTCGCGTGCGGCAGAATTTCCCCAGTTGCTCATGGGTGACTTTAGCGAGTGGATAGAATCAGGCGAAGTATTGGTCGGTCGTGCGGTGTTAGCACGGCTCGCAGTGCCCGACGCGGTCAGCGCTGTGCTGGAGGAGTTCTGGGAAGGCTATCTTGCCATGCCGCCGGTCACTCTAGCTGACACCCTGTTGCTGGCCGAGGATCTGAGTCCTGTCGCGTCACCCCTGCATCACATCGCCGGTGTGGATGAGGGGAGGGCGGCAGCCCTTGAAATACTGATCGGGGAAGAAATGCTCAGCCGCATTCTTACCGAGGCGGCTGAAGAGGTTGCATCGTTGACCCGTGCTTTGCAATGTTAAGCGGATAATAAGCACCATGAGTTATGAAATTAACGATGTCGAGTTCAAGAAATTAAGCGCTTTGCTCTACGATATTTCCGGAATATCGCTCTCCGATGCCAAAAAGGTGCTGCTCACCGGGCGCTTATCCAAACGTCTGGTCGCGCTGGGTCTGGATAACTACACGCAATATCACAAATATGTCACCCAACCGGCCCATGCGGACGAATTGCGTTTCATGGTGGATTTGCTGACCACCAATGAAACCTATTTTTTCCGCGAATCCGCGCATTTCGATTTTCTTAAGCAGATTGTACCTGCGTCCTTGAATCCCGGGCAGGTGTATCGCGTATGGAGTGCGGCGGCTTCCATCGGCGCGGAGGCATACACCATTGCGATGGTGCTGGCTGATCAATTGGGGGTGGAAGCACGCTGGGAGATTCTGGGCACCGATATCAGCGATTCTGTGCTGGAAAAGGCGAGCAGCGGCCACTATCGACTGGCGGAGGCTGACAAGATTCCGACCCACTATCTGAAAAAGTACTGTCTGAAAGGAACAGGAGACCAGGCAGGCACCTTTTTGATCGACAGGAATTTACGCCGGCATGTCAGTTTTGAACCGCTCAACCTCAATGTTGAGGGGATGAAAAAAATGGGCGAATTCGATGTAATTTTTTTGCGTAATGTATTGATTTATTTTGATATTCCTACCAAACAACGGGTGGTTGCCAATCTCATCCGTTCGCTCAAGACAGGCGGTTATATGATTGTCGGTCACTCCGAATCACTCAACGGCATTACCGATGCGTTGTCTTCTGTTAAACCGACTATATACCGGCGTTTGTGATGTACCGCGCCGGAGAGCCGCTGCGTGAAGTTTATCTTAAGCCGGGTGATTTTTGTTTTGGCGAGGGGTATTTGCGTATCACGACCTTGCTGGGCTCCTGTGTTGCGATCGTGCTGTGGCATCCTATGCTGGCGCACGGCGGCATGTGTCATTACATGTTGCCCTCCCGTGTGTGCGCCCAGCTTCCGCTCGATGGTAAATATGCCGACGAGGCCATGCAATTATTTATGCTCGAATTGAAGAAGCGTCATACCGTGCCGTCAGAGTATCAGGTGCAACTTTATGGCGGCGGGAATATGTTTGAGGCTGGCGCGACCAGCAAAATGGATATAGGGCGGCAAAATATCGAAAAGGCGTATTGTTTGCTCGATGAATATGGCTTTACCCTGAGCGGTGAGCATCTGGGGAATTTTGGTCATCGCAAGGTGGCCTTTGAGGTGTGGAGCGGTGCGGTCAGTCTGGTTCATGTTGATAACAGGAAAAGTAAATCATAATGAGTAAAATTAAGGTGCTGGTTGTCGATGATTCCGCCGTGGTGCGCGAAGTGGTGAAGCAGGTGCTCGAATCCGATCCTGGGATACAAGTGATCGCCACTGCGATGGATCCGATTTTCGCCATGGAGAAGATGAAGGTGCAATGGCCGGATGTGATCGTGCTCGACATCGAAATGCCGCGTATGGACGGACTGACTTTTCTGAATAAAATCATGAGTGAGCGGCCAACGCCGGTGGTGATCTGCTCGACGCTGACTGAAAAGGGTGCGCAGGCGACCATGCAGGCGCTCGCGGCGGGTGCGACCAGTATCATCACCAAGCCTAAGATGGGGGTGAAACGCTATCTGCAGGAAGATGCCTCCAATGATCTGGTGGAAGCGGTCAAGGCGGCGGCGCGCGCCAATATGCGCCGCTTATCCAATACGGCGCAGCGCCCGGCCGTGCCCAAGCCCGGCGTGAAGTTAAATGCCGATGCGATTTTGCCGCCGCCGGGTCATGCCCGTCTGGCGCAAACTTCCGAACAAATCGTCGCGATCGGTACCTCGACAGGTGGAACGCAGGCGCTCGAAGCGGTGTTGACGGCACTGCCGCGCGTCTGCGCCGGGATCGTGATCGTGCAGCATATGCCGGAGATGTTTACCGAAGCATTTGCCAAACGATTAAACAGTCTTTGCCAGATAGAAGTGCTCGAAGCGAAAAACAATGACCGCGTGATACCGGGGCGAGCGCTGATCGCACCCGGCGGTAAGCACATGCTGCTCAAGCGCAGCGGAGCACAATACCATGTCGAGGTGGTAGACGGACCTCTGGTGAATCGCCATCGCCCATCGGTGGATGTGTTGTTTCGCTCGGTGGCCAAATTCGCCGGTAAAAATGCGCTGGGTATCATCATGACCGGGATGGGTGACGACGGCGCGCGGGGGTTGAAGGAATTGCGCGAGGCCGGAGCCTACACGCTGGGGCAGAATGAGGATTCCTGTGTCGTTTATGGCATGCCCAAAGAGGCGATGAAGCTGGGGGCGGTGTGTGAGGAGATCCCGCTCAATCAAATCGCCGGGAAAATCAGTGCCGTTCACGCCATGGTGTCCGGCCGATAGCTTGCGGCTTGTCTGGCATGATGCCATTCTGATACCATAGTCCGCAAATACAGCCGTCTGAGCCCTCGATCACTTGCACTGGAGTCCTGCGAGGACGGGTCAGTGCCCGACGGCTAAGAGGCGCGTGTTTTGCGAGACGGTCCGTTGCTGGATACACTCAAGTAGCATACCAACGATCTGTGCAGAAATGTACAGCTTGTTTTGTACTCACTATTGCTACGGAAAATTTTTATGAATACCCTTGTCCAGCAGTTCTTTGAAGCCAGCGCAGACTGTTATGCTGAGCGTTTAGCGGTGGTCAGCAACGGAGTCAGCTACACGTACGATGATTTAGAGCGTGACGCCAATCGACTCGCTCACTATCTGATTAGTAAAAATAACATTAAAGTCGGTGACAGAGTGGGCATACTGTTGTCACCGTCTTACGACAGTTATGTAAGCATTCTGGCGGTGCTCAAAGCGAATGCGACCTTTGTGCCGATGGATAAGTCCTTTCCGTCAGATCGCGTGCAGTTTATCTGCGATGACGCTGAAGTAAAGGTGCTGTTGACCGAATCCGGCTTGCGACATTTAACCCGCCATCTGGACGGGATGAAAATTCTCGAAGTCGACGGGCATTATGATTTTTTACAAGCGGAAAGCGCGGCGCGCCCTGCGGGTATCAGCGATTCGGGTCGACTTTGCTACATCATCTATACCTCCGGCACTACGGGCAAGCCCAAAGGGGTCGGCATCAACCACGGTAATTACTGCAATTACCTGACGGTGGTTCCTCCTATCTACGGCATCAACCAGGAAGATCGTGTCTATCAGGGTTTAACTATCGCCTTCGACTTCTCGTTCGATGAGATTTTTCCAACCTTCTTGGCGGGCGCGACCCTGGTGACCGGTTCGGTTGATCCTTCAGATCGTGTGGGTTCGGGTCTGGCGAGCTTCCTTGAACTGCATAAAATCACCGTGTTCCACAGCGTACCGACGCTGCTGGCCACCATGGGTAAAGATGTGGCGCTGCTCAGGTTGATTTTCCTGGGCGGAGAAACCTGTCCGCGCGATCTGGCGCAACGCTGGATCAAGCCGGGTCGTCGCATTCTCAATACTTACGGGCCGACTGAAACCACGATCACGGCCAGTTGGACTGAGCTGAGCATGGATAAGCCGGTGACCATTGGTATCCCCTTGCCGACTTACCGCATCGATGTGCGCGATGAAAAGATGAAATTGCTGGCGCAGGGCGAGTCGGGCGAAATCTGTATCGCCGGTCCTTGTGTGGCGATGGGTTACATCAACCGTGAAGATCAAAATATTCTGCGCTTCGTCACAGATCCGGAAGATGGCAGTATCAGAATGTACCGTACCGGCGATCTGGGTCGTATCGGGGATAACGGCGAAATCGAATTTATGGGGCGTATCGACACGCAGGTGAAGATACGCGGCTACCGGATCGAGCTGGCGGAAATCGAGAGCGTGCTGCTCGAAGATGGCGATGTGGTCAACGTGCTGGTCAATCCCTGGCAAGGTAAGCGTGCCGAGGACGTGATCGAGCTGGTCGCCTATCTGATCGCACGAGAAGGCGCGGTGATCGATCACGACAAGAACGATACGATATACCGCCTGCTGTGCCAGAAACTGCCTAAATACATGGTGCCCGCTTATCTGGAGTGGGTAACGGAATTCCCTACGCTGGCCAGCGGTAAGGCCGATCGCGCCCGACTGCCCGGGCCGTTGTCCAAACGGCTGGTGACTTCACGCGGCGTGATCGAATACGCGGCCGATGAGGGAGAGGCGATTATCGCTAAGGTGTGGGGCGAGGTGTTCGGTGCCGAAGAGGTGTCGGTTACCGCGCATTTCTTCAACGATCTGGGCGGTCATTCGCTATTCGCCGCGCGCGTGGTATCGCAGTTGCGTGAGGTGGCGGGCTACGGCGATATGTCAATTCGCGATCTGTATGCCAATCCGACCATACGCCAGTTGGCCTGCTATATCGCCGAGAAGGCCAGCGCGCCGCAACACGGTATTCAGGAGACGCGTCTGAAGACCATGCGTCGCTCGACCAATACAGAGGTTTGGACGGCGGGTGTCTATCAGATGATAGGGCTGTTCCTGATCTCTATCATGCTGACCGCGCCCTTTGTCACTTATGTGCAAATGGCGCCGCTGCCGGAAACCTTTGCGGGTTGGATGAAGCTGACCAGCGTGAGTGTCGGGCTGATCTTCATCATGTCTTTGCTGTTGCCGCTGCTTGTCAAATGGACGGTGATAGGCCGGTTCAAGCCCGGTCGTTACCCGCTCTGGGGTGCGTATTTCGTGCGTTTCTGGTTAGTGCAAAAGGCCATGCATCTGGTACCCTGGTATCTGCTCACCTCCACGCGATTGATCAATGTTTATCTGCGGCTGATGGGAAATAAGATAGGCCACGGTTGTTATATCGGCACGCAGTTTTTTCCCGATCTGGTGACGCTGGGGAATAATGTCAGCATCGGTTATAACGTTGAGGTCGATCCGCATGAGATCAGTGGCGGCTGGCTGATCCTGACGCCGATCAATCTGGCCGACGATACCTATGTCGGCAACGGATCGGTGATCGATCACGGGGTGCGCATGATGGCGGGCAGTCAGTTGGGCGAGCAGTCCATGGTGCCGTTCCGTACCACCATTCCTGAGCGCAGCTATTGGGAAGGCTCGCCGGCGCGCGCCGTGCCTCATCGCCCGCACGGGCTGTCGCAGACCAGTTTGGTGCGCGGGCCTGAAGTGCGCTCGAAGGTGCTGCTGTGGAATCTGGCCGCGATGATGGCCATTCCCTTGCTGTATCTGTTGCCCATCATCACCTCCTTGCCCTCTATGATCCTGATCATCGTCGGCGGTGAAGACTATGGGGTAGCCGGTTTTTTTGCCGCACTGATCCCTGCCGGTTTCATGTATGTCATCTTAAACTGCACCGCGATCGCCCTCGTCAAATGGCTGGCTGAACCGAATCTGGCCGAGGGAAAATACGAGATCCATTCTTTCATCGGTTTCAGGAAATGGGTGATAGACAGACTCACCGCCATCAGCATCATGTACAACAATTCGCTGTATGCCACGCTGTACGCCAAGTTCTGGCTGCGCATGCTGGGGGTGAAGGTCGGGCGAGGTGCGGAAGTGTCGACGCTGGTCTGCTTTGATCCTAGTCTGTTGAAGATCGGTGATGACAGCTTTGTCGCCGATCAGGTGTCGCTGGGCGCGGCTACTTTTCATAACGGCTGGTTTCTGATACGTCAGACCAATATCGGTAAGCGCGCCTTTGTCGGCAATGGTTCGCTGGTGCCTGCCGGCGGTACGATGGAGGACGGCACCTTGCTGGGCGTGATGTCGAAGCCGAATGGCGATTTCATGGAGGCGGGCACCTCCTGGCTGGGTTCACCGGCCATGTTCCTGCCACGGCGTCAGGTGGTCGAAGGTTTTGGTGAGGAAACGACCTTTAATCCGCCCAAGTCCATGTATGCCTTGCGGCTATTTGTCGAGTTTTTCCGCGTGATTTTTCCTTCTGCTATCACCATGGGCGGACTGGCGATCAATATCTTTATTTTTTATGACTTCATCCTGGAGCAGCCGCTGGTGTGGACTTATCTGCTCACGCCTATGATGTCAGGTTTGATGGCGGTCGTGCTGACCGTGGTGGTGGCTGGGCTGAAATGGATTGCGGTCGGCAAGTATGTCCCGGATATCAAGCCTATCTGGTCTAATTTTGTCTGGCGCAGCGAAATGATCACCGGCATCTTCGAGAATGTTCCCTCGGTGGTGCTGCTGATGTGGGTGGCCGGTACGCCATTCCTGGCGCCCTTTATGCGCCTGTTCGGGGTGAAGATGGGTGAGCGCGTTTATTGCGAATCGATTTATGTGACCGAGTTTGATCTGGTTGAAATCGCGGATGATGTAACCATCGGCCGACTGGTGGCCTTGCAGACGCATCTGTTTGAGGATCGTATCATGAAAATGGCGACGCTCAGGATAGACTCAGGGGTGGATGTGGGGGTCAGATCTATCGTGCTGTATGAGGCTCACGTCAAGGCGCGGGCACGGGTAGGTTCTTTGTCGCTGATTCTCAAGGCGGAAGTCATTCCGGCCAATTCCAACTGGGAAGGGATTCCGGCGCAGCGTCTGGCTCAGGATTAACGGGCATGGAAACATCTACCCACTATAAAAAGATCGTTCTGCACGTTCCTCCTTCTCAACCTTCACCCGCAAGCGTGGGCAGGGGAGAATGTGCGCTTACGCGAGTTTTACGTTAAATTTTGTCGGTGAACGTGCTGTTTGGTTGTGCCTCTGTGCAGGAAGATGGCAGCAACTTGCCCGTTCAACTGCGACGCCGGGCTGAGCGTATCGGATCTGCGCCTGAGCGAGCGGGACTGCTGGCAAGTTATAGGCAGCTTGAATTGATGCTTAAACGGGCAAGCACGGGGGCGTGTCACAGTCTGTCCCGGCGGGGCGCTTATTATGCGGTGGCGGTGTCCGATTTCGGCGCTGTCGGTGTGGATATTGAACGGATTATCTGTAGCGCTGATCTGGCTGCCGTGGCTGAGTGTTACTTTCCGGAAGGAGTGCGGCGTTACTTTAACCGTTTGTCGGTTTCAGACCAACCACAATTCTTTGCAAGCTGTTGGAGTGCGCTGGAGGCGGTCAGCAAGTTATATTCGATTCCGCTGGAGCAGGCCGCTTCCAGTCTGCCTGAGGCGGTGATCTATCAGTGCAGGGTTCAGGAGGACATGGTGCTCTCGGTTGCTCTGGAGCAGAATGATCGGCTGCATCTTTGTGGTTTGGCGGGCGAGACCTTGCAACTGGCGCGCAGCACTTTTAATTTTACGGTATATCCATGATTAGCTCTATCAGACTGTTTTTCCCCATCTTATTGCTGCTGCCGGTCAGTCACGCGCATGCCGAGTTGCCCGATGTGATCGGCATCCTCACCAACGAACTTACCGAGGAGGGTAGCTATGCGCTGGATATTCACGCCAATTCCACGCCGCGCGGGGTGAGTCTGGAGCAGTCCTACGATAATGAGGTGCTCAATAATCACGGCTTGCGGCTGACCCCGACGCTAGCCTATGGCTTGCGTGACGATCTGGAACTCACCGTTAGCGTACCCGTCGTCAGGGAGGGTAACATGGGGGCTTCCAACACGCGGATTGCCGGTGCGCGCGGACGTTTGACCTGGATCTCCCGCGGTGATGAGGGCGCGCTCAGTTACCCTTACTGGGGGGCATCCACTTCCGTGATTTTGACCGGAGAGCGGTTTGACTACGGGCGTACGGTCTGGGATATCGGACTGATAGGCGGATACCGTACCCCCGACTGGCACTTTGCGACCAATGCCTTTATCGCCAACGGCGTCTCCAATAACTTAAAACGCATGGGGCCCGATCATGCGCTGGACGGCAAGCTGCTTAACCGTGTAGCGGACAAAGTTTGGGCGGGTGTCGAGTATTATTCGGCCCATTCCAAGGCGATGACGGTAGACGGAGTAAGCTGGTTTACCACTCGCACCCTGTTCGGTACGATCGATTACGAGGGTGAGGGGCATTTTCTGCATTTCGGGGTAGGGCGGGGCATGAATGAAAATACCGATCCGTGGACGCTGAAGTTCTCAGATTACATGCCGCTCTAATTGGTGTTTAAACAATAATCAATATGTTACGATTTTATATCGGTTTACTCTTCAGTCGCAGCGATTTTGAAAACACTACAGTCTGAGCATGACCTTGCCCTGTATGGTGCGCCGCGCGCCTTTGCTGCGCCTTTGCATGTCGGGCGTCCCAATATCGGCAGCAAACAAGCCTTTATGGATTATGTCGGCGATATTTTTGAACGGCGCTGGCTGAGCAACGACGGTCCGCTGGTACAGGAATTCGAGCAGCGCATCGCGGCCTGTCACGGCGTCAGGCATTGCGTTGCCATGTGTAACGGTACGGTTGCGCTGGAGATCGCCATCCGCGCGCTTGGACTGCAAGGCGAGGTGATCGTGCCCTCTTATACCTTTGTCGCCACCGCCCATGCCCTGAGCTGGCAGGCGATCACGCCGGTGTTTGCCGATATCGACCCTGTCACGCACAACCTCGACCCGGAAGCGGTGCGGCGCATGATCACCCCGAGAACCAGCGGCATCATCGCGCTGCATCTTTGGGGGCGCGCCGCGCCGGTCGACGCTTTGCAGGAAATTGCTGATGAGCACGGCCTGCGGCTGATGTTCGATTCGGCGCACGCCTTCGGTTGTTCACACCGGGGACGGATGATAGGCGGCTTCGGCGAGTGCGAGGTGCTGAGTTTTCACGCCACCAAATTTTTCAATACCTTCGAGGGCGGGGCGGTTCTTACCAATGACGACGAACTGGCTGAGAAAATGCGCCTGATGCGTAATTTCGGCTTTGCCGGTTACGATAACGTGGTTCACATGGGGACCAACGGCAAGATGATCGAGATTGTTGCCGCCATGGGACTGGTGAATCTGGATGAGGTGGAGGTGGTGATTGCCGCGAATCTGCGCAACTATCAGGCCTATCGGGAGGGGCTGTCCGGTCTGCCTGGGCTGAGGTTGCTCGAATACGATGCGCAGGAGCGCAATAATTACCAGTATGTGGTGCTGGAGGTCGGTGTAGGATGTCCGGTGAGCCGCGATCAGCTCATCGAGATGCTGCACGCCGAAAATGTCCTGGCGCGTAAATATTTCTGGCCTGGCTGTCACAATATGAAACCCTACCGCGATCTGTACCCGCATGCCGGACTGCTGCTGCCCAATACCGAAAGCGTGGCGGCCCGGGTGCTGGTGTTGCCGACTGGAACCACGGTCGATGTCGAACAGATCGCGCTGATCACGGCGGCGATTCGTCTGCTGATCACCGGGGGAGCATAGTGCCTTTTATGCACGGTTCTGCTGAAAGGGAGCGCTGTTATGGCCTGGTTGAGCAATAAGCAATTGCGCGCAATGGGCTTTGCCCGGCTGGGAAATAATCCGCAGCTGTCAGACCGGGCCGTTTTTCACAATTGTGCAAATATTCGTTTAGGCGACAATGTCAGGATTGATGATTTTTGTGTGCTTTCGGCGGGCGCTGCCGGGATAACGGTGGGTTCTTATGTACACATCGCGGTTTACTCTTCGCTAATCGGTGCCGGGCATATCGAGCTTGCCGATTTTAGCAATATCTCCTCGCGGGTGTCGATCTACAGCAGCAATGACGATTATAGCGGCAGCTTTATGACTAATCCTACCGTGCCGTCGGAGTTTACCCTGGTGCAGCATGAATCGGTGAGTGTGGGCAGGCATGTGATCGTCGGCTCGGGTTCCGTGATTTTGCCCGGTGTGACGCTGGAGGAGGGGGTGGCCATAGGCGCACTGAGTCTGGTTAAGTTCAGTTGCCGTGCCTTTGGCATTTATGCCGGTGTGCCGGTCAGACTTATCGCCGAGCGTAAAATGGATTTGCTGCGTTTAGAAAAGCAGTTAATTGAACAAAATATGCGTCTGAGCCGTTCATGTTAAGCGTTTTGGCGGTTATCGGTCAGCGAAAATGAAAGCACGCCTGCTGGCAAATTTTAACTGGCTGGCCTTTGACAGTCTGCTGCGCTTGGCCGGTGGCCTGCTGGTCGGTGTTTGGGTGGCGCGTTATCTCGGGCCTGCACAGTTTGGTCTGCTAAGTTATGCGCTGGCATTTGTCGCGCTGTTTGCCAATGTCGCCAAGTTGGGCATGGACAGGGTGATGGTGCGTGAACTGATCCGCCTGCCGGAACGCGAGGGCGAAATCCTGGGTACGATCTTTGTGCTCAAACTCGCGGTGAGCGTGCTGGCACTGGTGGCGGTGATCGCGTCCGCCTGGGTCACCCGTGAGGGGGATGTAGAATTTGTTTTTCTAGTGGCGGTGATCGCGGCTGGCATGCTGGTCAACGCACTCGATGCCTTCGATGTGTACTATCAGGCGCATCTGTTGTCCAGACATTTGGTGGTGGCCAGAGGTGTCTCCTTTATTTGTTTTTCTCTGTTGCGTATTGCGCTGATCATGGGCGGATACCCGGTGATTTATTTTGCGGCGGCCAGTACCCTGGATATCGCGCTGGGCGGTGCGATCATGCTGTGGACCTACCGGCGGGTACATCCGGTCAAGCTGGTCTGGCGGTTTGACGGGCAGATATTACAGCGTTTACTCAAGGACGGCTGGCCGCTGATCGCCACGTCGGTGCTGATTATCATGCATACGCGCATCGATCAGGTGATGCTGGGCGAGATGCTGGGCAATACGGAAGTAGGAATTTACAGTGCGGCTGTCCGGCTGTCGGATGTCTGGTTGTTTGTGCCGATGTTGATCGTACAGACCCTCAATCCTTATCTGATCCGGTTGAGAGAACATTCGCCCGCGTTGTATCATGCGCGCCTGATACAGCTCTACAGCATCATGTTCTGGCTGGGGGTGCTGGTGGGGGTGATGACGTGGTTGTTCGGCGAGTTTTTTACCGTATTGTTGTTCGGTGAGGATTTTCGCGCGGCGTATTTGCCGCTGCTGTTGATTGTCTGGACCGGAATATTTAAGTCTCAGGCGGTAGCCGCCTCTATCTGGATGATAGGGGAAAATATTCAAATCTACCGGCTGCTCCTCAACCTGCTGGCCGTGCCACTCAATATCGCGCTCAATTACGGGTTGATACCCGTCTACGGCGTGCCCGGTGCTGCACTGGCCAGTCTGATTTCGATCGGGGTGAGTACCTGGTTGCTGCCGTTTCTGTTCGAGCCGATGCGCCAGTCCAACCGGGATTTTTTCCGCAGCATAGACCCTCGTTGTCTGTTTTTAAGCAAGGCCTAGGATGAATTTTTACCCGCATTTTTGCAGCAAATTCAGCGAGAGCCTGAGCAATTGCTACTACGACAACGTCGATACCGATTATCCGCGCAGCTTGGGCAGCCGGCTCATTAAGCTGCTTAACCGGTTTGCGGATAGTGTGCTTGCCCTGACCGGCAGGCCGCCTCTTACCTTGTTGCGCCCGGATTTTTATCTAAAAAATATCAATGAATTTAAATATTTATATGATTTAATTGAAGACGATACCGGACGGGATACACTGATCGGTGTGCTGGTTTATCGTATCTTAGGTTATCACCGGGTACGCTTGCCGCTCAAGTCGTGTACGCAAGCTCTGATCGAGTCCGTTCGCCTGCCGGACAAGATGCCGGTCAACTTTCGTCATGGCTATATACACCAATACGACTTGCGTCCGCTGGGGCATGCACTGACGTTGTACTGCGCTGGCGTCAGCGTAAAGACGCAGTTTGTGCTGGAACAGTATCGTCTTGCAAACAGGGTGGAGGTGGCACCAGGCGATGTGGTGATCGACTGCGGTGGTTGCTGGGGAGATTCCGCGCTTTATTTTGCCAGCCGGCAGGCCGCTAGGGTATATGTATATGAGTTTATTCCGTCCAATCTGGCGGTATTCGAGGCCAATCTCAAGTTAAATCCGGCGTGTGCCGGGGCGATACGGCTCGTCGATCAGGCGGTCTGGTCGACCTCAGGGGTGGAATTGGGTTATTGCGATAGCGGGCCGTCCAGTCGTGTGGCAGAACCCGAGAAATATCCGGGCAGAACCTCTACCCTGTCGATTGACGATCTGGTTGCGCAGCAGATCGGTACGGCGGTGCACTTTATCAAAATGGATATCGAAGGCGCAGAGGCCGAGGCGCTGGCAGGGGCGGCTGGTACCATCGCCCGGTACGGCCCCAAACTGGCTATCTCGGTCTACCACAAGCCGGATGACCTTTACAAAATACCCAGATTAATCAAAAGTATAAGACCTGATTATCGATTTTATCTCGATTGCTATACGACCGTGGGCTATGAGGTCGTGCTCTATGCGGTTGCCGGAAATCCTTCATGAATTCGACTTTGAATCCGCCTGTTCCGGTGGTTATCTGCACCTATACACGCTTAGCCCATTTGCGGCAGACCATAGACGCCCTGTTGAACAATGCGCTGGCCGGTATCACCCGGGTGTTCGTGTTTTCGGATGCGGCGTCAGCAGGCGATGAGGAGGCGGTGGGGCAGTTGCGTGCGTATTTGTCCGGTGTCAGCGGGTTTGGCAGGCTGACCGTGGTGGCAAGGGAGCGCAATCTGGGGATGGTCGGCAATTGCATCGGCGGTCTGGAGGAAGTGTTGGCCAGCTATGGGCGCGCAATTTTTATGGAAGACGATATTGTAACGGCGCCGGGATTCTTGACCTATATGAATCAGGCGATGAATCTCTATCAGTCCGATGCGCGTATCTTCAGTGTATCGGGCTACTGTCCGCCGTTACGCATGCCGGGCAGTTACGGGCACGACGCTTTTTTTCTGCGCCGGTTTAATGCCTGGGGATGCGGAATCTGGCAGGATAGGCATGTCACGGTGCGCGAGGTCACCCCGCAGGATTACGACAAACTGGCAGCTGACCGGAAAAGTGTACGCGATTTTGCGGCGGGCGGCGGGCGGGATATGCTCGCTATGCTCAAACAGGTGGCTGACGGCCGTTTGGAGGCGTATGACGTACAGTGCATGTACACCCAGTTCAAGCGAGATCAGTACAGCGTTTATCCGGTCGAGTCGCTGGTAAAAAATATCGGTCTGGACGGCAGCGGGGTGCATTCTCCGGTGACCCGGCGTTTCGACGTGGAATTGAGTCAGAAGATGCAGTTTCGCTTGCCGGAACGGCTGTTAGTCGATGAAAAGCTGGTCAGGCTGCATCGCCAGTTCAGAAACGGCGGCAGCCTGCCGGGGCGGATTGCGGGCAAGCTGCAGAGGATGCTGAAGTTACGGTTAACCCGGTCGTGAGGGACAATCGCATGCGGCGCTTTTCCCATTACTATTTCGCCCTGAGATCCCGCTTGGATGACAGCGCCCTCAATTCCCGGCGCGGGGTTTTGCTGCCCTTGCTGTCTGCGATCAGATCGCTGGAGACCAGCTATTGGCGCTGGCAGGGAATGCGGCGGGTAGACTGCTACGGGGATTCGCATATCGCAGAGTTATGGCGGCTCAATACGCGTTACAAAAATGTCCGGTTTGTGGTCAATTCGGTGCGCGGGGCGACCGCGTTGGGGGTGACTAATCCCAATTCGAAAACCAATGCGTTGAAAATTTTTGCCAGTCTGTTAAGGCAATCTGTGCAAGGTGGCGAGCAACTGTTCTGTCTGGGCGAAGTGGATTGTGGCTTTTTGATCTGGCTGCTTGCGCAAAAACGACAGGAGAGCGTGGATCAGTTGCTAGGCCGTGCGGTGGATAACTACACCGGTTTTATCGGGCAATACCGCTCGAACGGTCAGGTGGTGGTGTTGAGTGCGCCCTTGCCGACGCTGGCCGACGGCGTGGTGCCGGGGGAGGTGGCTAATTTGCGGCGAGAGGTCACGGCCAGTCGCAGCGAGCGCACCTGTTTGACGCTGCAGTTCAATCGCCGGGTCGCCCTCTGGTGTGAGGCGCACGGGGTCGAGTTCATCGATCTGGATGCGCATGCTTTGGATGCTCAGACCGGCTTGCTGCGCGCCTCCCTGCTCAATGCGGATCCGGCCAATCATCACTACGATCGTGACGGTTTTTTTGAACTTCTGGCGAACAGCCGGTTTGGTGCGCGCTATGATTAAACCAGTATTTATTTTTTCCCTGCCGCGTTCCGGTTCTACTTTGCTGCAAAGGGTGTTGATGTCGCACAGCCGGATCTCCAGCACCGCCGAACCCTGGCTGTTGCTGCCGCTGGTCGGTATGTTAAAAGAGCAGGGCACGTTGAGCATCTATTCGCACAGGACTAGTCAGGCTGCGCTGACGGATCTGACCGGACATCTGCGCGGAGGCCGGGCGCAATACGATCATTTGCTGCGGGAATTTGTCTGTTCTCTGTATGACTCGGCCAGTCGTGAGGGAAGCGTCTATTTTCTGGATAAGACACCGCGCTATTATCAGATCATTCCGGAGATCGCCGCGCTGTTTCCCGAGGCAAAATTTATCTTTTTGTTCAGAAATCCGCTTCATGTGTATGCCTCGATCGTGACAACCTGGGGGCATGGTACGCTCAGGCGTTTGTTCTACAATACGATGGACCTCGAAGAGGGGCCAGATCTTCTGGCGCAAGGTTATGCGCAGCTTAAAGATCGCGCCTGCGCGCTCAACTACGAGGATTTTGTTCTGCAACCGGAACAGGAATTGCGCCGTGTGCTCGGTTATCTCGGACTGGACGAGGAAGAGGGAATGCTCAGCCGCTTTGCCGGTCAGCGTCCGGGCGGGCGCTTTGGCGATCCAACCGGGGCGCAGGAGTACAGCACGGTGGCGACCGCCAGCCTGGATAAATGGCAGTCGGTGTTTAATAACCGTTTTCGTCAGCGTCTGGTCAAAAACTATATTCTGCGCATGCCGGAAAGCACGCTGGCGCTACAGGGTTACGATAAACAGGATATTCTTAAAAACATAAATGAAATCGAAGTGTTAAATACAACGCCTGTGCGGGATTATATTCATTACTATCGGTCGCTTGCCTTGTTGTGGTTAAAGGCGCATCTGTTTTTAACGAAAGCGATGCGCTGGACGGATGGGAAATATCTGGAATGACGCCATAAAGCGCTACGCGAAGCAACGCGGCTGGTTGACTTTTCATGAATTTCTGCTGTTTTCAGTTGTAAATAATCAGCGGGGCTGACGCAGAAGGCCTAAAACCCGTAAAATGCGATCTTTAGTAAATCCTGCCGGTTATTTCATGCTTACTTTTCAGCAAATCATCCTTACCTTACAGAATTATTGGGACAAACAGGGTTGCGCACTGCTGCAGCCTTACGATATGGAAGTTGGCGCGGGCACTTCGCACACAGCCACTTTTCTTCGCGCCTTAGGGCCTGAGCCCTGGCGCGCAGCCTATGTGCAGCCTTCCCGCCGCCCTAAAGACGGCCGCTACGGGGAAAATCCTAACCGCTTGCAGCATTACTACCAGTTTCAGATCGTCTTGAAGCCGGCACCGGCCAATATTCTTGAGCTGTATTTAGGATCGCTGGAAGCGCTGGGTTTCGATTTGAAGCAGAACGACATCCGCTTTGTCGAAGACGACTGGGAGAATCCGACGCTGGGCGCTTGGGGGCTGGGCTGGGAAGTCTGGCTGAACGGCATGGAAGTGACCCAGTTCACCTATTTTCAACAGGTAGGCGGCATCGATTGCCGTCCTATCACCGGCGAAATCACCTATGGTCTGGAACGTCTGGCGATGTATCTGCAAGGCGTCGAGAGCGTTTACGATCTGGTTTGGACCGAGGGCGTCACCTATGGCGACGTCTATCATCAGAACGAGGTCGAACAATCGACTTACAACTTCGAACACAGCGATGTGGCGTTCTTGCTGGGCGCCTTCGGCAGCCACGAGAAACAGGCCAAGAATCTGATGGAAAACAAGCTGGCGCTGCCGGCCTATGAACAGGTGTTAAAGGCGGCGCACAGTTTTAACCTGCTCGATGCCAGAGGGGCGATTTCCGTCACCGAGCGTGCCGCTTACATAGGGCGGATTCGTAATCTGGCGCGCAGCGTCGCGGCATCCTATCTGGATAGCCGTGCGCGTCTAGGCTTCCCGATGGCACCGAAGGCGTGGGCCGATGAGGTGATTTCGCAAAGAATTCCTGCCCTGAATCCTTCGGCAAGCTCAGGACAAGCAAGCAGTATCGAAGGAGTGACAGCATGAGTATAAAAAATCTGTTGGTAGAGTTGTTCGTCGAAGAATTGCCGCCTAAGTCATTGAAAAAGCTGGGCGAGAGTTTTGCCTCTGTGTTGTCCGGCAGTCTGGTGTCGCAAGGCCTGGTATTGCCCGGCGGTGAAGTGACGGCATATGCCTCGCCGCGCCGTCTGGCGGTACATGTCGAGCGCGTGATCGTACAGGCGGCTGATAAACCGGTATCGCAAAAACTGATGCCGGTGAAGGTCGGGCTGGATGCCGATGGCAATGCCACGCCTGCGTTGCTCAAGAAACTCGCCAGTCTGGGCGCGGATGCGTCCGTTGTGCCGAATCTGAAACGCGAAATGGACGGCAAGGCGGAGGCTTTGTTTTTTGACAGCGTGGTTGCCGGCGTAAAGCTGGTGGATGGCTTGCAAAGAGCGCTGGTTGAGGCGCTTGCAAAGCTGCCGATCGCCAAGGTGATGACTTATCCTGATCCGACCGGCGATGGCTGGCCTGTGGTCAATTTTGTCCGTCCGGCGCACAGTCTGGTCGCTCTTTATGGTCGCAAGATTATTCCGGTCAGCGTGCTCGGTTTGACGGCGGGTAACACCACGATGGGCCATCGCTTCGAGGCTAAAGTTGATCGCATCGTGCTGGAAGATGCCGATAACTATGCGCACCAGCTGGAAACAGAAGGTGCGGTGATCGCCAGTTTCACGCAGCGCCGCAGCGAAATCGTACGTCAGTTATCCGCTGCCGCTGCCAAAGAAAATCTTCAATATATTCAAGATGATGATTTGCTCGATGAAGTGACCTCGCTGGTTGAACGCCCGAACGTGCTCACCGGTTGCTTCGAGGAGATATATCTGGAAGTGCCGCAGGAATGTCTGATTTTGACCATGAAGGCGAATCAGAAGTATTTCCCCCTGTTGGATGCTCAAGGGAAACTCTCGAATAAGTTTTTGATCGTCTCCAACATCTCACCGAAAGATGCCAGCCTGGTGATCGGCGGCAATGAGCGCGTGGTGCGCCCGCGTCTGGCCGATGCCAAATTCTTCTTCGATCAGGACAGGAAAAAGCCGCTGGATGCGCGCGTGCTTGGCCTGTCCCGTGTGGTTTATCATAACAAACTGGGCACGCAAGGCGAGCGCGTCGAACGCGTGCAAGCGATTGCCCGTGCCATCGGCATGCAACTGGGTGGTGAGGCGTTAGCGCTACAGGCCGATCAGGCAGCCCTGCTGGCAAAGGCGGATCTGTTGACCGATATGGTCGGCGAGTTCCCCGAGTTGCAAGGCATCATGGGGCGCTATTACGCACAGCACGACGGTTTGTCGGATGAGGTGGCGTTCGCCATCGAAGATCACTACAAGCCGCGCTTCGCAGGTGACGAATTGCCGCGCAATCCGGTAGGCGTTTGTGTCGCACTGGCGGATAAGCTGGAGACGCTGGTGGGCATGTTCGGCATCGGCCAGATTCCGACCGGCGATCGCGATCCCTTCGCCTTGCGTCGCCATGCGCTGGGTGTGATCCGCATGCTGATTGAAAATAATTTGTCTCTCGATTTGGATGAGTTACTTAAAATCGTTGCGGGGAATTTTGGTTCACACGTTTACAGTAATGGTTTAGAGTCAAGTGAGGTACAACAGGGTTCTCACTTTGAAGTAAGGGCAGGATCATTATTTAGTTCGGATGCGGCGACATTAGCTGAAAATTTTATGTATGAACGTCTTTCAGGTAGCTTGCGTGAGCAAGGTTATACCGCTCAGGAAGTTGATGCAGTGTTGGCTTTGCGTCCAAAACGTCTGGGTGAAATTCCAAAACGTCTTGCGGCTGTGCGAGCTTTTGCTGCATTGCCTGAATCAGCTTCCCTCGCTGCTGCCAACAAGCGCGTCGCCAATATCCTTAAGAAAAGTGAAGATGTTCCTGGCGGTGAAATTCTCACTGATTTGCTCTATGAAACTGCAGAGAAGGAGTTTCTTAGTGCTCTTCAGGAAACTGCGAAAAAGGCTAACACCGCTTTCGATGCAGGGGATTACACCGAGCACTTACAATCCTTAGCTGTACTAAAGGAGCCTGTGGATCGCTTTTTCGACCAAATCATGGTGAATGTTGATAATGTAGCTTTGCGCACGAACCGCCTGCGCCTGCTAGATGCATTACATAAATCAATGAATAAAGTAGCTGATCTGTCGAGACTGGCATCATGAAGCTGATCGTTCTGGATCGCGATGGAGTCATTAATTTCGATTCTGATCAGTTTATAAAATGCCCCGCCGAATGGCGGCCGATACCCGGTAGCCTGGAGGCGATAGCCAGGCTGAATCAGGCTAATTACCGCGTGGTGGTGGCCACCAATCAGTCCGGTATCGGGCGCGGCTTGTTTGACATGCCCACACTCAATGCTATCCACGACAAGATGCACAAAGCCTGTGCGCTGTTCGGCGCGCGTATCGATGCGGTATTTTTTTGTCCGCATACGGCGGATAGTCACTGCGATTGCCGCAAGCCCAACACCGGGATGTTGGAGGAAATCACCTCGCGTTACAGCCTGAATTTCTCCGGCGTGCCGGTGGTCGGGGATTCGCTGCGCGATTTGATACCGGCGGCCGCGATGGGCGGGCAGCCTTATCTGGTGCTGACCGGCAAGGGGATAAAAACTCAGGCTCACGGCGGTTTGCCTGAGGGCACGATTATCATGCCTGATCTGGCTGCGGTTGTTGAAAAATTATTAAAATAAACAAATAGTTATATTAATATGGTCGTCCTACGCTCGTTGATATTTATGGTGTTGCAGGTGGTGCTCACGACACTATTTTCCCTGCTGGCTTTGCTCACCTTCCCCTTTACACCGCTGACGCGCTACCGGCTGATTTCCAGTTATGCGCGCACCATGATCTGGCTGCTCAAAGTGGTCTGCGGCATACGGTATGAGGTGCGCGGTATCGAAAATATTCCGGCAGAACCTTGCATCGTGCTGTGCAAACACCAGTCGGCATGGGAGACCTTGGCGCTGCAATTTATTTTTCCGCCGCAAGCCTGGGTGTTGAAGCGAGAATTGTTGTGGATTCCGTTCTTCGGCTGGGGCTTGGCGATGACAAGTCCCATTGCGATCAACCGCAGCGACGGTAAGGGCGCGGTCAAACAGTTGTTGAAACAAGGCAAACAGCGTCTGGCTCAGGGATTTTGCGTGGTGGTGTTTCCGGAAGGCACGCGCATTCCTTTTGGTCAGCGCGGTAAATATAAGATAGGTGGTGCCTTGCTGGCCGCATCCAGCGGGGCGCCTGTCGTGCCGGTGGCGCATAACGCCGGACGCTTGTGGGGACGCAATTCGTTTATCAAGCGGCCGGGGCTGGTCACCATGAGCATCGGTCAGCCCATCGCCACACATGGCATCAAGGCCGATGAGATCAATAGCCGCACCGAGACGTGGATAGAAAACGAGATTCTGCAACTGGCGCACTGATGCTCAAAACGCTGCGAAATCTGCTGTCACCCACTGCGAAGCCCCGCGTCAAAGCTCGTCGCAACACACCTGTACCCGCCGAGCAGCGCGCCGCCGTTCTGGCCGGCCAGGAAATCAAATACACCTTAAAGCGCAGCAGTAAAAGGCGCAGCATCGGTTTGCGTATCGACGACAGAGGGCTAACGGTCAGCATGCCGCTGCGCGCCTCTGAATCCTGGTTGCACAGTGTGTTGCAGGACAGGGCGAGCTGGGTGGTGGAAAAGTTAGGCGGTTGGCAGACGCGCAAACAAGCGCCGCAGTGCTGGGCGGACGGGGAAGGTATTTCCTATCTGGGCGAGTTATTGACGCTGCGCGTATCTCAGTCAGCGGTCAGTGCATTGCCGGTTGAGCATGAAGGCGAATTGCGAGTGGCCGTGCGCGGTGAGATCACCTCGGAAAAAATTGCAAAGCGCGTGACCGACTGGTATCGGCGACAGGCGATGGTGCTGTTTTCCGAACGCATCGCGCATTTTGCGCCCTTGCTCAATGTCACCGTGGCTGAGATTAAAATTTCTGTTGCGAAAACCCGCTGGGGGAGCTGCACTGCACGCGGCACGGTCAGGCTGAATGTGCAGTTGGTCAAATTGCCGCAGCGACTGACCGATTATGTGGTGGTGCATGAGTTGGCGCACCGGCGGGAGATGAACCATTCGGCGGCGTTCTGGCGGGTAGTGGCATCCGCCTGTCCTGACTATCTCGCCTTGCGGCGCGAGCTCAAGGCATTGCCCTTAAGCTGACAAAAAATTGCGGGGGGCAAAAAAAATTGTGGGGGTCAGGTCTTGCAATAACACATTGTGTTATTGCAAGACCTGACCCCAATTTGATGCAGATTTTTAATGCAACTGATTGAATAATATTTGTTTTTACTTTTTCTGGTGTGATTTGCTAAACTTCTGGCTCAATGGCCCCGTTGATCAGCAAAGCGGGTTCAGGTTAGCGCGCGACTTCCCTTAGAGACGTGTTAACAACAGGTTATTCGATGGGCAAACTGGTAAAATAGTCAGGTGCTGGGATGTCGGGGGAGCAATTCCGGGGTCAGGTCTTGCATTAACACATTTTTTTAAAATGTGTTAATGCAAGACCTGACCCCATCTTTAAAGAAAAATAAATTCAAATGGTTATGTTTATGACGGTATTTAATGGCGATAAAAGGGGTAGCGTGTGAGTACGACCTATGACGAGTCGTCATTCAAGGTGCTGCGCGGTCTGGAACCTGTGCGCCAGCGCCCCGGCATGTATACGACGCTGGACAATCCGAATCACATCATTACCGAGGTGGTGGATAATGCCTGCGATGAGGCGCTGGCCGGATTTTCCAAAAACATCATCGTCACGGCGCATACGGACGGTTCCGTTTCCGTGCAGGATGAAGGTCGCGGCATCCCGGTCGGCATCCACCCGGAAGAGGGTGTGTCGGTGGTCGAAGTCGCCTTCACGGTGCTGCACTCCGGCGGTAAATTCGACAAGGAATCCGGTGGTGCCTATAAATTTGCCGGTGGTCTGCACGGCGTCGGCGTGGCGGTCACCAATGCGCTGTCGACAGCGGTCGAGATTACGGTGTATCGCGATGGCGGCGAACATTATCTTCGTTTCGAAAACGGCGTAGCGGTTAGTCCATTGGCGAGAGTGGGTAATTGCGCCAAGCGCAAGAGCGGGACCTCGGTGCGCGCCTGGCCGGATGTGAAATATTTCGACAGTCCTGCGGTGAATTTAGCGCAACTGGAACGTGCACTGCGCGCCAAAGCCGTGCTGCTGCCCGGTGTGACGGTGACGCTGAACATCGAAAAAACTGCTGAGGTGAAATCCTGGACTTATCCTGACGGTTTGCGCGGCTATCTGGCCGAGGCACTTGCAGATCAGGAGCTGGCCGCGCCCATCTTTACCGGCGAGCGCTACATCCCCAAAGGCGGCGATGATTCCTTTGTCGAGGGCGAAGGGGCGGCTTGGGCTTTTGTCTGGGCGGAAGAAGGCGCGATCACCCGCGAATCTTATGTCAATCTGATTCCAACCTGGTCGGGCGGCACGCACGATTCTGGTTTGCGCGAAGGCATCTACAACGCGGTGAAAAGCTTTATCGATCTGCACAATATGTTGCCCAAAGGGGTGAAGCTGGTCTCCGACGATGTGTTTTCACGGGTGAGTTTCGTGTTGTCTGCCAAATTGCTCGATCCGTCTTTTCAGGGACAGACCAAGGAAAAACTGGTGTCGCGCAATGCGATGAAGCTGGTATCCGGCATGGTCAGCGATCCCTTGTTATTGTGGTTGAACGAACACATCGAATACGGCAAGAAGATCGCCGAGATTTCCATCCGTCAGGCGCAGAGCCGGATGAAATCGACGCAGAAGATCGAAAAGAAAAAAGGTTCTTCGGTCGCCGTGTTGCCCGGAAAACTGACCGATGCGGCGGAATACAATCCGGCGCGCAACGAGTTGTTTCTGGTCGAGGGCGATTCGGCGGGAGGTTCTGCCAAGCAGGGGCGCAACAAGGAATTTCAGGCGATTTTGCCCTTGCGAGGCAAGGTGCTCAACACCTTCGAAGTGGATCGCGATCGGCTGTTTTCTAATGCCGAGGTGCACGACATCGCGGTGGCGATCGGCGTCGACCCGCACGGCATGGACGACACGGTCGATCTGTCCGGGCTGCGCTATCACAGCATCTACATCATGGCCGATGCGGACGTGGACGGCTCGCACATCGCCACCTTGCTGTTAACCCTGTTTTTCCGCCATTTCCCCAGATTGATCGCGAACGGTCATATCTATCTGGCGCAACCGCCGCTGTTCCGCATCGACGTGCCGGCTCAGGGCAAGAAGCCGCTGCGCAAGTTGTACGCGCTGAATATCGACGAACTCTCGTCCATCGAGGACCGGATGCGCAAGGAAAAAGTGCGCGAAGGTAGCTGGAGTATCTCTCGCTTTAAAGGGCTGGGTGAGATGAATCCGCTGCAACTGTGGGAAACCACCATGTGTCCGGACACGCGACGCGCCTTGTGCGTCGAGCTGACGGCGGCATCTTTTGTGGCGGCGGAACAAACCATGAATATGCTGATGGCGAAAAAAGAATCCGGATCCCGCCGCGAATGGCTGGAGTTTCACGGAAACGAGGTAACAGGCGATGTCTGAGATTCAAAAGGAACTGTTTGAGGTCGTTGAAGTCATCCCGGAAGTTGAGGAATTACCGGTGGTCGTCAGCGGAAAAGCGGTGCGGCAGTTTTTTCCCCTGCCGGCTCTGCCGGAAGGCGATTCCGTGCCGCTGGCGCAATATGCAGAACGCGCTTATCTGGAATACGCGGTGTCGGTGGTCAAGGGGCGCGCCCTGCCGGATGTATGCGACGGCCAGAAACCGGTGCAGCGCCGTATTTTGTATGCGATGCGCGAGATGGGGCTCACGCACAACAGCACGTTCGTGAAATCCGCCCGCGTGGTCGGTGAAGTGCTGGGTAAATTCCATCCTCACGGTGACTCCTCGGCCTATGATGCGATGGTGCGCCTGGCGCAAAATTTCTCCCTGCGCTACCCGCTGGTGGACGGGCAGGGTAATTTCGGCTCGCGTGACGGCGATAACTCCGCCGCGATGCGCTACACGGAAGCGCGTTTGACGCCGATCGCCGCCGTGCTTTTGTCCGAACTGGATATGGGCACGGTGGACATGATCCCGAACTACGACGGACATTTTCAGGAGCCCGCCATGTTGCCGGCGCGTCTGCCTATGGTGTTGCTCAACGGCGCTTCAGGGATCGCGGTCGGCATGGCCACCGAGATTCCGTCACACAACCTGCGCGAAGTAGGGGCGGCTGCAGCCCTTTGCGTGCGAAATCCGGAATGTCCTGATGAGGAAATTTTAAGCTGTATCACCGGTCCCGATTTGCCCAGTGGCGGACAGATCATCTCTTCCCCGCTGGATATACGCGAATGCTATCGCACCGGGCGCGGCTCGTTGAAGATGCGCGCGCGCTGGCATGTCGAGGAGTTGGCGCGCGGTCAGTGGCGCGTGGTGGTGTATGAGCTGCCGCACGGCGTGTCCTCCAAAAAAATCATGGAGGAAATCGAGGAACTGACCAATCCGAAATTCAGGCTGAACAAGAAGACGCTCACAGCGGAGCAGCTGCACAACAAGCAGTTGATCCTGTCGGTGCTGGACAAGGTGGCGGATGAGTCGGACAAGGATCAGGCGGTGCGTCTGGTGTTTGAACCGAAATCCGGTCGGCAGTCGATCGATGAGCTGATGAATATCCTGCTGGCGCACACCAGTCTGGAGTGCGGGCTGTCGATCAATATGGTGATGATAGGCATAGACGGTCGCCCCAAGCAGAAGGCGATCACCGACATCATCCGTGAATGGGGTCAGTTCAGACTGGCGACGGTG
Source organism: Gallionella sp. (assembly GCA_041660905.1). Classification (GTDB taxonomy): domain Bacteria; phylum Pseudomonadota; class Gammaproteobacteria; order Burkholderiales; family Gallionellaceae; genus Gallionella. The sequence goes on along the minus strand of JBAZVL010000002.1, from coordinate 188,398 downwards.
CGTCGCCGTTGTGCCCACCGGTTAGCGCAGATCAACGACCGCATCCACGTGCTGGAAGGCCGGATGATCGTGTTCTTGAATCTGGATGAAGTGATCGCACTGATACGCGAGTCGGACGATCCCAAGGCTGCGTTGATCGCGCGCTTCGAGCTGTCGGATCGTCAGGCCGAAGATATTCTGGAAATCCGTCTGCGTCAGCTGGCGAAGATGGAAGGCATCAAGATAGAGCGCGAGCTCAAAGGCTTGCAGGAAGAGGGCGCGGATTTGAACCGTGTGCTGGGCTCAGAAGCTGTGCTGCGCCGCCGTGTCGCGAAGGAAATTGACGAGGACATCAAGTCGTTTGGCGATGACAGACGGACGCTGATCGAACAGGCCGAGCGCGTCGTGCTGACCGTGTCGGTGGTGGATGAACCGGTGACCGTGCTGATTTCCGCCAAATTCTGGGCGCGCACGCGGCTAGGTCATGGGCTTGATCTGTCCGCTGTCGCCTTCAAGGAGGGGGACAGTCTGCTCGCTTCATTCGAATGCCGCAGCACCGATCAGTGCATCGTTATCACAAGCCGAGGGCGGGTATGCAGCGTGCCGGTGTCATCCTTGCCCGGTGGTCGCGGCGACGGTGTGCCGCTGACTTCGCTGATCGAGTTGGCGGCGGGAGCGAAGATCGTACAGGTGATCTGCGGCGCATTGGAGCAGAACGTATTGCTGGCAACGACCGCCAGTTACGGATTTATCTGCAAGTTGAGCGATATGACCGGGCGCAACAAGGCGGGCAAACAATTTTTAACCATAGACGGTGAGGAGCAAATCCTGCCGCCGTTGCTGTTCACGCCCGCTGATGATTCATGGGTGGTTTCGGTCACGCGACTCGGGCGTCTCTTGGCTTTCCCGCTGGCGGAGATGAAGCGCTTAGCCGGAGGCGGTAAGGGCTTGATTGTGATGGGCTTGGAGGAGGGTGATGTGCTGGCCGCTATTCTGGTGGAGTGCAAAGCTAAGCTGCTGGTCACTACCCGTACAGACGCGGGGCGTGAACAGCAGATTCGGGTGTCAGAGAGCGATCTGCAAAACCATTTCGGCAAACGCGCCCGTATGGGGCGGATGCTGCCATTGAAGGCTAAGTCTTACGTGACGTCGATTACCGTTGGGTAATTTTTAGCTGTTTTAGGATTACGCAAAACGGCCGCGATTTTTAAGCTCGCGGCCGTTTTGTGTTTTACATGAGTCGTATGATTTTGACTCAGTACATTTTTTATTTACCTGACTGCATTCTTGAGCTGTTCAAGAATGGCCGGGTTTTCCAGCGTGGATACGTCTTGAGTGATTTCTTCACCCTTGGCGATGGCGCGCAACAGGCGACGCATAATCTTGCCTGAGCGTGTCTTCGGCAGGTTTTCGCCAAAACGTATTTCATCCGGTTTGGCAATCGGGCCGATTTCCTTGGCGACCCAGTTTCGCAGCATTTCAGCAATCTCTTTGGCCTTAGCAGGATCATCCGGACGAGCTCCCTTGAGAACGACGAAGGCGACAACTGCCTCCCCCTTGATTTCATGGGGTTTCCCGACAACTGCGGCTTCGGCGACCAACGGGTTGGCAGCCAGCGCAGATTCGATTTCCATGGTGCCCAGGCGGTGACCGGAAACATTCAATACATCGTCGATACGCCCCATGATCCAGAAATAGCCGTCTTCATCGCGGTGAGCCGAGTCGCCGGCAAGATAGTTGCCCAGCATTTCGTCCGGGAAATAACTCTTCTTGTAACGCTCAGGGTCACCCCAGATAGTGCGTATTTGTGAAGGGAAGGGACGTTTGATGACCAGAAAGCCGCCGTGCTGGTCGAACACCTCGTCGCCGGCTTCATTGACGATGGTCGCCATAATACCGGGGAGTGGCAGGGTGCAGGTGCCGGGTTTGATCGGCATGGCACCCGGCAAAGGGGCGATCATGTGAGAGCCTGTTTCCGTTTGCCACCAGGTGTCGACGATAGGGCAGCGTGCGCCACCCACCGTGTTGTAGTACCACATCCAGGCTTCGGGATTGATCGGTTCGCCAACAGAACCCAAGAGGCGTAAGCTGGTGAGGTCATATTGTGCGGGCAGATCGCCACCCAGCTTAATCAGCGAGCGAATCGCGGTGGGCGCGGTGTAGAAAGTGGTGACCTTGTGATCCTGGATCATCTTCCAGAAGCGACCCGCATCGGGGTAAGTGGGAACGCCCTCGAAGATAACCTGAGTGGCACCCATCGCCAGCGGGCCGTAAGCGACATAGCTGTGGCCGGTGATCCAACCCACGTCAGCGGTACACCAGAAAACATCGCTGTCCTTGTAGTCGAATACCCATTGCATCGACATCATCGCGCCCAGCAGATAACCGCCGCTGGAGTGTTGTACGCCCTTAGGTGTTCCGGTAGAGCCGGAGGTGTAAAGGATGAATAACGGGTGTTCAGCACCTACCCATTCAGGTTCGCATTCTGAACTCTGTCCTGCAATCAGATCGTCCCACCAGATATTGTTGGCCTCATTCCAAGCGGTGTCGCAGGCGGCGCGCTTGTAGACGATCACGGTGTGTACGGATTCGCAACCTCCCAGTGTCAGTGCTTCATCGACGGCAGGCTTGAGTGCCATCACACGGCCGCCGCGCATTTGAGCGTCAGAAGTGATCACGGCGCTGGCTTTTGCATCGGTGATGCGTTCGTGCAGGCTCTTGGAGGAGAATCCGCCGAACACGACAGAATGAATCGCGCCGATACGGGCGCAAGCTTGCATGGCGACAACTGCCTCGATGCTCATCGGCATGTAGATGACCACGCGGTCACCTTTTTGGATACCACGGGATTTAAGGCCGTTAGCAAACTGGCATACGCGCGCGTGCAGTTCGCGATAGTTAACTTTAGTGACCTGGCCGCCGTCCGCCTCGAAGATGATCGCTGTCTTGTCGCCTTGAGTGGCTAAGTGTTTGTCCAGACAGTTGTAAGAGACGTTTAATTCTCCATCTTCGAACCACTTATAAAAGGGTGCATTGCTTTCATCCAATACGGTGCTGAAGGGCTTCTTCCACTGTAGCGTCTCGCGTGCCAGTCTGCCCCAAAAACCGGTGTAGTCCTGTTCTGCTTCTTTACACAGCGCTTGATAGGCTGCCATGCCAGATACGTTGGCCTGTTTGACAAATTCATCTGAAGGGTTAAAAACACGGGTTTCATGCATTACAGACTGGATGTTGGACATGCGTTCTCCTGATAAGGGTGTTGGGACAAAAAAGTTGTTTTTATAATTTTTGTGACTGTAGTTTTTTTTACTTGTACTTGTCAATCCATACGCGAAAAACAGTATAAATAAATTCATTTTCCGCGAAATTAAGTGCTGTTGAATGCAAATGTGCGCCTGATTGTTGGAATTATTAATAATCATATTTAAGCGGGTTAATAATGTGAGTGGTCATATGGCGAGGAGGGAGATCGCGTTGCGTTTTGAGAGTGGAGGGTTTTGCGGTATCATTGCGCCCTACGAAAAGCATTTGTCCGGGCATCCGCATGACTAAGTACATATTTATAACCGGCGGCGTCGTTTCTTCCTTAGGGAAGGGGATAGCCGCTGCATCCCTTGCGGCGATTCTTGAATCTCGTGGTCTTAAAGTCACGATGCTCAAACTCGATCCTTATATCAACGTTGATCCTGGGACGATGAGTCCGTTTCAGCACGGCGAGGTGTTCGTCACTGAAGACGGTGCAGAGACCGATCTCGATCTTGGCCATTACGAGCGGTTTATTTCCGCCAAGATGCGCAAGGCTAACAATTTCACTACCGGTCAGATTTACGAGAGCGTGATCCGCAAGGAGAGGCGCGGCGAATATCTGGGTAAGACGGTGCAGGTGATTCCGCATATTACCAATGAGATTCAGGCTTTCGTTGAACGCGGTGCAGCGGCCTATCCCGGCGGCGACGTGGATGTAGCGATCGTTGAAATCGGCGGCACGGTGGGCGACATTGAGTCCTTGCCATTCCTGGAAGCCGCGCGTCAGATGGGCTTGCGCATGGGGCGCAATCAGGTGGCCTATGTGCACCTGACTTTGGTGCCTTATATCGCCACAGCCGGAGAGTTGAAGACTAAGCCTACTCAGCACAGCGTACAGAAATTGCGTGAAATCGGTATTTTCCCGACCGCCTTGCTGTGTCGTGCCGACAGGCCGATTCCTGACGATGAACGCGCCAAAATTTCCCTATTCGCCAATGTGCGCGAAGAGGCGGTGATTTCGATGTGGGATGCGAAGAGCATCTACATGATTCCGCAAATGCTCAACGAGCAGGGTTTGGATCGCATCGTTTGCGAAGAATTGAAGCTGGATTTGCCGCCTGCCGATTTGTCTGTCTGGGCAAATCTGGTCACTGCGCTGGAAAATCCACAGCACGAGATCACCATCGGTATGGTCGGCAAATATGTCGATCTGACTGAATCGTATAAATCGCTGATCGAAGCCTTGCGTCATGCGGGTATCCATACGGCGACCCGCGTAAATATCGAATATATCGACTCCGAGGCGCTGGAAACTGCCGGTACGGAAGGGTTGGAACACTTCGATGCGATTCTGGTGCCGGGCGGTTTTGGTGCGCGCGGTACGGAAGGCAAGATTTCTGCGATTCGTTTCGCCCGTGAAAGCAAGGTGCCTTATCTGGGTATCTGCCTCGGCATGCAGTTGGCGGTCATCGAATATGCGCGTCATGTCGCAGGCATGAAGGACGCGAACAGTACCGAGCTCGATCCTGAAACCGAACATCCGGTTGTAGCGTTGATCACCGAGTGGCGCGATCGTGAAGGTCGTGTCGAGACGCGCAGCGATGATTCCGATCTGGGCGGCACCATGCGCTTAGGTTCGCAACGTTGTCCGGTCGTGCACGGCACGCTGGCGCAGCGCATTTACGGATCGGATGTGAACGAGCGTCATCGTCACCGCTATGAAGTGAATAATCACTATGTGCCTGAGCTGGAAAAATCCGGTCTGATTATTTCTGCGCGCACGCCGACAGAAAATCTGCCTGAAATCATGGAGTTGCCAAAATCTATGCACCCCTGGTTCATCGGTGTGCAGTTCCATCCCGAATTCACCTCTACCCCGCGTGACGGCCATCCGCTGTTTAAGGCGTTTGTTGAAGCAGCCTTGCAGCGTCAGTCTGTGCAAAAGGCGAACGTATGAAGCTCTGTCATTTTGAAGCGGGGCTAAATCAGCCCTTGTTCCTGATCGCGGGTCCTTGCGTGATCGAATCGCAACAAATGGCGATCGATACCGCAGGCGCTTTGCAGGAAATGTGCCGAGAATTGAATTTGCCCTTCATCTATAAGTCATCCTATGACAAGGCGAACCGCAGTTCGGGTAAATCCTTCCGTGGTTTCGGCCTGGATGCGGGTTTGAAAATTTTGGATGAAGTCAAATCGCAACTGGGCGTGCCGGTGCTCACCGATGTGCACAGCGTAGAGGAGATTGCGCCTGTCGCATCCGTGGTGGATGTGCTGCAGACGCCGGCATTTTTGTGTCGTCAGACCGATTTCATCCATGCCGTGGCGCGCTGCGGGAAACCGGTGAATATCAAGAAGGGGCAGTTCTTGTCGCCCTGGGATATGCAGAACGTGGTAGAAAAGGCCCGCGATGTCAGCGGTGCCGACAATATCATGGTCTGCGAGCGCGGTGCCTCGTTTGGTTACAACAATCTGGTCTCGGACATGCGTTCGCTGGCGGTGATGCGCAATACCGGTTGTCCGGTGGTGTTCGATGCCACCCATTCGGTGCAGTTGCCGGGCGGGCAGGGAACGGTATCCGGCGGTCAGCGTGAATTTGTACCTGTGCTGGCGCGTGCTGCCGTGGCGGCCGGGATTTCCGGACTGTTTATGGAAACGCATCCGAATCCGTCGCAGGCAATGTCGGACGGGCCTAACGCCTTTCCGTTGGGGCATCTGCAAGCTTTGCTCAAAACGCTGATGGTGCTGGACAGCGCCGTTAAACAGCAGGGTTTGATCGAAGAAGCGGTTGATTTGAGGAATTTGTAGTTTTTAAATTATTGATTATTAAGTATTGTTTTATTATTGAGGATATGAGATGAGTGCAATTGTTGATGTGATCGCCCGTGAAATTCTGGATTCTCGTGGAAATCCAACTGTAGAAGCCGATGTGTTGCTCGAATCCGGTGTGATGGGACGCGCGGCTGTGCCGTCCGGTGCTTCCACGGGTGAGCGTGAAGCGATTGAGTTGCGCGATGGCGACAAGGCTCGCTATCTGGGCAAGGGTGTGTTGAAGGCGGTGGAGTATGTCAACACCGAAATCGCTGAAGCGATCATCGGTCTTGATGCTGCCGAACAGGCGTTTATCGATCAAACTATGATCGAACTCGATGGCACGGAAAACAAGTCACGTCTGGGCGCTAATGCGATTTTGGCAGTTTCTATGGCGGTTGCACGTGCAGCGGCTGAAGACTCCGGTCTGCCGTTGTACCGTTATCTGGGTGGTTCTGCCAAGATGCAATTGCCTGTACCGATGATGAATATCATCAACGGCGGCGCGCATGCCAACAACAACATCGACATGCAGGAATTCATGATTATTCCTGTCGGTGCACCGACTTTCCGTGAAGCGTTGCGCTACGGTACCGAAGTGTTCCACGCTCTCAAAAAATTGATCGACGAAAAGGGTATGCCAACTACCGTAGGTGATGAAGGTGGTTTTGCGCCTAATTTACCTAGCAACGAAGCGGCATTGCAGCTGATCGTTGAAGGGATTGAAGCGGCAGGTTATGTGCCTGGTGCGGATGTGGCGATCGGTGTGGATTGCGCCAGTTCCGAATTCTATAAGGATGGTCTGTACCATCTCGAGTCTGAAGGCCTGCACCTGACTTCTGCTCAGTTGGTCGATTATCTGGCGAACTGGGTCGATAAGTACCCTGTGATCAGCATCGAAGACGGCATGTCTGAGAATGACTGGGATGGCTGGAAGCTGCTGACGCAACGTCTGGGCAAAACTGTGCAGATCGTCGGCGACGATGTGTTTGTCACCAATACCAAAATTTTCCGTGAAGGTATTCGTCAGGGCTTGGCGAACTCCATCCTGATCAAGGTCAACCAAATCGGTACGCTGACTGAAACTTTTGCCGCCATCGAAATGGCTAAGCGCGCGGGATATACTGCGGTGATTTCACATCGTTCCGGTGAAACTGAAGACAGCACTATCGCTGATATCGCGGTTGCGACCAATGCGCTGCAAATCAAGACCGGTTCGACTTCACGTTCGGATCGTATGGCGAAATACAATCAGTTGCTGCGTATCGAAGAAGATTTGGGCGATACCGCTTCCTATCCCGGTCACGATGCGTATTATCAGCTAAGCTAGCATTTAGCCCGCGCTGTAAAAATTCGCCCCAAGGCTCGCGCCGGGGGCGTTTTTTTTAATAGGTTAGTTCGCGCAATGCCTGCGCAGTTTGAGGTTTGCCCTTTTGCCATGAGATTGATCACCTTGATACTGGTTGTTTTGCTGCTTCTGCTGCAATACCCGCTGTGGCTGGGGAAAGGCGGCTGGCTGCGAGTCTGGGATTTGAACAAGCAGGTAGCGATGCAGCAGCAGATCAACAGCAAGACGCAAGAGCGCAATGCCTTGCTGGATGCCGAGGTGCGCGATCTGAAGCAGGGAACCGATGCGATCGAAGAACGTGCACGCAGCGAACTGGGTATGATCAAAAGCGATGAGGTGTTTTTCTCGGATTACGGCTTGGCGGCGAGCAGCGTCGACTCAGTCAGCGTAAATAGCGCTGCGAGTCATTAAACGCGTTGTCTGTTTCAATCGTTAACTCGCAGTCCTAATGCTTATGGACGTTCCAGCTCACCACGCCCCAGATGGAGAAATCCTGCTCCGGTTTGATGTGCATGTCGGGATAGTGCGGATGTGATGCACGTAGTGTGTAGCCGTCTGGCGTGAATAGCAATTGTCTGACGGTGAATTCGCCGTCCACCACGGCAATCATGACACAACCATGAGTCGGCTCCAGGGCGCGATCGACGACCAGCAAATCACCGTTAAAAATGCCTGAGTCGCGCATCGAGTCACCCGCGACCCGCATAAAAAAGGTGGATACGCGCCTTTCGTTCAGATGTTCGTCCAGACTGTGGCGCTGTTCGACATATTCATCGGCCAGAGACGGCGTGCCGGCTGGCATCGGACGGCGCAATAAGGCGCGCTGACTGTAGAGCAGTGCTTTGTTCGGGTGAGTGATGGAGAGCAGTTGTCCCGATCTGCGCCAAAGATTCAGTGAGGTTTGTATCATCGCGATCACTTACGGTATTTGCGAACCAGCCCGGTGAGTACGCCGAATATTTCCAGCGTGCCTTGCGGACGGATGACGGGATAGGCTGGATTAGCGGGACGCAGGATAAATGCGCCGTTTTCGCGATCCAGTGTTTTTAGGGTGAATTCATCGTCGACAATGGCAACGACGATATCGCCGATATTGGCAGTCATGCGTTTTTCTATCACCGCTACATCGCCCTCGTGGATACCTGCATCGATCATCGAATCTCCTTTGACCGTGATCAGGGTGGTTTTGGACGGAGTTTCGATCAACATCTCGTCGATGATGAAGTAATCTCCCTGTGTGGCGCTGATTGAAACCGGCATGCCGGCCTGTACGGTGGATTCTGCGTGTGGTCTGGCGAAAAACTGCCGTGTCGGGATCCATGCGCCGTCGGGTGTTCGTTCAATAAGTCCGGCTTCTGCCAGACGCACCAGCACTGCTTTGACCCAGGATTTGGAGGCGATGCCGAATACTTCACATAGCCTTGCATACGATGGAATATTTTTCCAGTCTGCGTAGTAATCTTGCAATTTGTTCAGGTATTCAGTGTCTTTCGGATTAAATTCGGTCATGATATTTCCATACAGAACGATTGTGCTGCGAACTATAAAGAACGGTCGTTCTGTTGTCAATATGCTTTTGTGAAATTTAGCTCACCTGTTCGCATTTTCTGGCGCTTAGCTGAAACGGTGCGGCGCTAAGAAGTGTTAGCATAGGCTACTGTGCGATGAGAGGCTAGATCGTGTGTTTGGGTATTCCCATGCAAGTTTCTGAAGTGGACGGCGCGTTTGCCTGGTGCGAGGGGCGCGGGCGTCGTGAACGCCTGAATACCCTCTGGCTGGAACCTGTAGTGCCTGGCGATTGGGTTTATGCCGTCACGGGACAGGCGCGCGAAAAACTCACGTTGCAGCAGGTGTCAGAAATAAATCTGGCACTGGACGGCGTCGAAGCCGCCTTGCAAGGCGCAACCGATCTGGACGCCTATTTTCCCGGTTTTACCCCGCAAAAATGAAGAACGGACTGGTGCGAGTAAAAATCGCTTCATCGGACGGACGGATCAGTTCTGCACAGATCAGCTGCGAACGTCCCGATGTGACACCCTGTTTACGCGGACAAACCAAGGCGGGTGTGCTGCAACGAATTTCACTGCTGTATGCACTGTGCGGCAAAGCTCAATTGCGTGCCGCCCAACTTGCTCTGGCCGCATCGACAGGGGAGGAATGCATGCCGCTTATCGATGCCGAGGTTCAGCGTGAAGCCATGCGCGAGCACTTGTGGCATTGCCTGATTGTTATGCCAGCTTTATCCGGAAAAACTCAGCAGAATGAAGAATTTGTCAGGGCGGCCAAATGGATAGCCGAGGGGAGGTGTGCAGAACTGCATGAATGGCTGAAGAGCGCCGACTTAACCCGGGTGCCGCAGGACGAAGCGTTTGTAGTTAACCCGCTGCCGAGACTGGACGCTAAAAGTTCGCTGGCTGAATGGCCGAGACTGACAGAAGAATTTTGCCGTCATCCGACATGGCGAGGAGTTCCCGCCGAAACCGCTGCTATATCTAGAATAAATACAATAAATGGCAATCGCGCACGCTTCGATATTTTACGATCTTGGGCCGCTGGCGAGGGGCCGAGCGGTGGTACTGTCAGTTCGGTAAACGTCGCCCCCGGCGTCGGTCGAGCGCTGGTTGAAACGGCGCGCGGGATGCTGATGCACGAGGTCGAACTGGACGGTGAGCGAGTCGCCGACTACCGAATTGTCGCCCCCACCGAATGGAATTTTCATCCCAAGGGTGCACTGGCCAAGTATCTGATGGGGCAGCCAACTGGCGCTCGCGGTGAATTGGAAAGGCGAATTGCACGTTTTGTCGCTGAACTTGATCCCTGCGTGCCCTGGGAACTGAAATGGGATGAGGTTTTATGAAATTATTAGTGCTGGGCATAGGCAATAGCTTGCTTGCCGATGAAGGGGTGGGCATTCTTGCGATGCAGGAACTACAAGCCCGATACGGCGATCGTGAGGATTTGGAATTTCTCGATGGCGGGACGCTGTCCTTTACGCTGGCTGTGCCGATCAGCGAGTGCACGGCGCTGCTGGTGATAGACGCGGCAGAGCTGGGGGGGCAGCCTGGAACGGTGAGGTGCTTCGAAGGCGAACAGATGGACAGGTTTCTGGGCGAAAACTGTAAAAGCAGCGTGCACGAAGTGGGGTTGCTCGATTTGCGGGCGATTTCGCTGCTGACCGGAGTCTGGCCGGAACGACGCGCCCTGATCGGCATCCAGCCTGAATTTGTCGGTTGGGGGGAGCATCCTACACCTGCCGTCGCAGCGGCTTTGCCCGAAGTGTGCGCCGCAGCGGCAGGTATTATTGCCCGTTGGTGTATCTCACCTTGAGTTTACAACGGCGGGAGTTTGAATACTTCACGCGTGGTGCAGTTCCTGCCGTATCGTTTCCCGGATTACGTCAGAGAGCGTTTTTCCCTGAGCAAACTGTTGCAAAGCCTCATTCATCAACGTCTGATAATTTCCGCCCGTCATTTCGGCGCGCGCTTTAAATATAGCCAGCGTGGCGTTGTCCACTCTCATGGTTATACGCGACTTGCCGCCCCGCGCGGTTTGCAGCGCAGCCAGAGCAGGTACTGCTGCTACCGGTTTTGCATCCGCAAAATCCATATCGGCGTATTGGTTGTAAATGGGGTCAGAATTGTTGTTCATAGCGTTTTCTTTGTGGTTGGTTGGCCTTCCAGGCGGAAATCAGTCGGGGATTGTCACCGCGTAATGTCCATACTGCGATCAAAATTCTCCCATTTGCTCCCATGCCCAGTGTGACAAAGCGAACTTCGCCTTGCGCATCGCAATCTTCGCGGGTTAGCGCATAAGGATCAAGCAATACCGCTTCAGCTTCATCGAACGTGACACCTTGGTGATTCAGCGGGTTGGAGGCTGCTTTATCAGGATCGAATTCAATTCTCATGGGCGGGATTGTATGCACAATCGAATGTACGGGCAATCAGAATTTCATGGTAACTATGCGCTTTTCCTCGCAGTAAAGGATTGACCCGGGCACGGCGTCCGCGCAAAATACCGCACATTGCAAGTTTATTCCGATCACAAGGAGTTAACATGAAATCTCCAATAAAATCAGATGTTTTGCCGGGAACGGTGGGGGAGGGGTTGTCAGCGCGCGGCGTATCTCGCCGTGAGTTTCTGGCGTTTTGCACATCTTTGACGGCGATGCTGGCCTTGCCGCCTGCGATGGCCGGTGTGATGGCCGAGGCCATATCCCGCGCACGCAGACAATCGGTGATCTGGCTGTCATTTCAGGAATGCACCGGCTGCACCGAATCCCTGACGCGCTCGCATGCGCCTACACTGGAAAATCTGATCTTCGACCTGATCTCGCTGGACTATCACCACACCTTGCAAGCCGCATCGGGCGAGGCCGCAGAGCATGCGCGGATACAGTCGATGAAGGACAACGATGGGCGTTACCTTTTGATCGTTGACGGTTCTATTCCGATGGGCAATCCGGGTTTTTCCACCATCGCCGGGATCAGCAACTACGACATGCTGATGGAGACGGCCAAAGGCGCGGCGGCCATCGTGGCGGTGGGTACTTGTGCGGCATATGGCGGTCTGCCCGGCGCCTCCCCGAATCCGACCAGCGCTGTTTCGGTGGGCGAACTCATCCGCGACAAGCCCGTCATCAATGTGCCAGGTTGTCCGCCGATACCGGTGGTGATGACCGGCGTGCTGGCGCATTTTCTCACCTTTGGCAGCATACCTGAACTGGATGCACAGGGACGTCCACGCTCTTTTTACGGCGAAACCATACACGACCGCTGCTACCGTCGCCCCTTCTACGATCAGGGCAAGTTCGCCCAGAGCTTCGACGATGAGGCGGCGCGCCACGGCTGGTGCCTGTTTAAGTTAGGCTGCAAGGGGCCGGTGACCTACAACGCCTGTGCCACCACTAAGTGGAACGACGGCATCAGTTTCCCGATACAGTCGGGCCACGGCTGCATAGGTTGTTCCGAGCCGAATTTCTGGGATGCAGGTCCCTTGTATAGCGCCTTGTCCATGCCGGTATCGGCGACTTCCGCCATGCTTGAAGGCGCGGCGGCGATCGGTGCAGCAGCCGGAGTGGCGATCACCTGGCATAACCGCAAGACCAAGTCTGCGGCAAAAGCGGCGCATGAAACCGTTACGGTGCAGGAATTGATCAGGGAGGATAAATGAATCCGCTCGATCTGTTGACCTTCGCACGCGGCAGCGCAATGAATTGGGCGCTGATGATCTTTCTGGCCGGCATCGTGCTGCGACTGTTCGAGATTGTCGGACTCGGGCGCAAACACGATTTATCCAGAGCGCGCACGGTCACGACCGGTAGCGGCTGGCGCACCGTTTTCATGCGTTCATGGCCTGCAGCGGGCATGATCAAGCGTGATCCGGTGACTTACCTCGCGGGTTACGTGTTTCATATAGGCTTGCTGATCGTCGTGTTTTGCTATGCGCCGCACATCGATTTCATCCGCAGCATGACAGGATTGAACTGGCGCGGTTTACCGTCGACGCTGGTGGATGCAATGGCCTTGGTTTCCATCATCGCGCTGCTCGTGCTGCTGGCGCATCGCCTGACTAATCCGGTCAAGCGACTTTTGTCCGGTTTTGGCGACTATCTGGCCTGGGGGCTGACGCTGCTGCCTTTGTTGACGGGGTATCTGGCCTTCCATCATCAATTGTTTGAATACACGCTGATGCTCTCGCTGCATTTGTTCTCGGTCGAATTGCTCTTGGTATTGCTGCCGTTCACCAAACTGTTCCACAGCTTCACCGTGTTTTTGTCGCGCTGGTATAACGGCGAGATGGCAGCCCGCAAAGGGGTGGTGTCATGAGCGCTAATTTATCTCGCGGCATCAATGCATTCAAAGAGGTGATCGATGCGCCCGTTGCCAGCTTCTTTTCCAGTTGCGTGCACTGCGGGCTTTGTGCCGAAGCGTGTTTGTTCTATACCGAAACGGGAGAGGCAAAATATACGCCCATCCATAAACTGGAACCATTGCGCCGCATCTGGCAGCAGGAATACACCCTGACGGGTAAGTTGGCCAAACTCTTTGGTTTATCTAAATCGGTCACCGATGAGGAGCTGGCCGAGTGGGAGCCGCTGGTTTACGACAGTTGCACTATGTGCGGGCGCTGTTCCATGGTCTGTCCGGTGGGCAACGACATCACCTATATGATACGCAAACTGCGTGAGGGGATGGCGGCCTCAGGGCATGCGCCGCCTGATCTGATCGCCGCGACCACGCGGGCGGTGAACCTTGGCAGCCCGATGGGCATCAAGTGGCTGGCGGTGCTGGCACAGATCCGACATGTAGAAAAAGATACCGGCATCACCGTCCCGGTCGAACAGGCCGATGTTGACTATCTGGTGCTGATGTCCTCGATGGAAATCATCAACTTTCCGGAATATCTGGCGGCCTTGAGCCGTATCTTCAAACAGGCCGGGGTGAGCTGGACGCTGGCACAGGATGCCTTCGAAGCGACCAACAGCGGCATACAGATCGGCGCCTCGGACCTGGCGCGCGAGATCGTCAGCCGCATCGTGGTGGCCGCCGACAGGCTCAGAGTCAAATGCGTGATCAGCCCGGAATGCGGTCATGCATTTACCGCCTTGCGCTGGGAAGGGCCGAACCTGATGGGCAGGCCGTTCGGCTTTGAGGTTAAACACATACTCGAAGTGCTGGATGAACTGAGCGCAGCTGGCAGACTCAAGACAAAAGGACACGATCAGCGTCCGCTGACCTATCACGATCCCTGTCAGATCGCGCGGCGCGGCGGGGTGGTGGAACAACCGCGACGCTTGCTAAATGCGGTCGCAGAAGATTTTCGTGAGATGCCGGATGCAGGCACCATGAACTGGTGTTGCGGCGGAGGCGGCGGCGTGTCGGCTAATTCGCGCGCCGAGCCACTGATGTTGCAGGCATTCCGGCACAAGAAGGGACAGATCGAAGCCACCGGCGTCTCGACGCTGGTTACCGCCTGCGCCAATTGCCGCATCGTGATGGAAGAGTCGCTGGAGCACTATCACATGAAGGTCGAAGTGGTCGGCTTAACCGAACTGCTGGCCCAATATCTGGATGAGGACAAGACACCATGAACGAACCCGTTACCCGCCGCGTCATCGTCGATCCGGTCACGCGCATCGAAGGGCATCTGCGCATCGAGGCTGAGACCGATGAAACCGGGCGGATTACCCGCGCCTCATCCGCCGGCACCATGGTTCGCGGCATCGAACTGATATTGAAGGGGCGCGATCCGCGCGAAGCCTGGGCGCTGGCGCAACGCATCTGCGGCGTCTGCACGCTGGTGCACGGGATCGCCTCGGTGCGTTCGGTCGAAAACGCGCTGAAGATAGAAGTTCCCGCCAACGCGCAACTGATCCGCAATCTGATGATAGGTGCGCAATACATCCACGATCATGTGATGCACTTTTACCATCTGCATGCGCTCGACTGGGTGGATGTGGTGTCGGCGTTAAAAGCCGACCCAAAGGCCACCTCAGCGCTGGCGCAAAGTATCTCGGGCTATGCCAAATCGTCGCCGGGATATTTTGCCGATGTACAGAAAAAGCTCAAAGGCTTTGTCGAGGCCGGACAACTGGGCATCTTCGCTAACGGTTACTGGGGGCATCCGGCTTACAAGCTGCCGCCCGAGGCCAATCTGATGGCGGTGGCGCACTATATGGATGCGCTGGCCTGGCAGCGCGATGTGGTGAAACTGCATGCGGTATTTGGCGGTAAGAATCCGCACCCGATGATGCTGGTGGGCGGCGTGCCCTGCGCGATCAGCATAGATACTAACCATCCCGGACACGGCAACGGCCCGCATTTTCATGGAGGGAATTCCGGCACCGCGCTCAATCAAATCGGCTTGCAAACGGTGCAAAATGTTATCAATCAGATGCGCGAATTCGTCGATCAGGTCTATCTGCCGGACACGCTGGCGATAGCCGGATTTTACAAAGACTGGTTTAAACAGGGCGAGGGTGTCGGCAATTTCTTAACGTTCGGCGAGTTTCCGCTGGCAGGTCACGCATCCGGACTGATCCCCGCCGGGGTGATTTTGGATCGCGACTTGAGTAAAATTCATCCTATTGATTTAAATGAAGAAAATGAAATTCAGGAATTTGTCAGCCACGCCTGGTACGACTATTCGGTCGGGAAAGCAGCGGGACTGCATCCTTACAAGGGCGAGACTAAACTCGATTACACCGGGCCGAAACCGCCGTATAAGGAGTTGGATTTAGACCACGATTATTCCTGGATGAAGTCGCCGCGCTGGAAGGGGCGGGCCGTCGAAGTGGGGCCGCTGGCGCGCGTGCTGATGCTGCATGCTTCCGGACACGAGCAGACCCGCGAGCTGGTCGGGATGGCGTTGAAAAAACTCGATCTGCCCGTACAGGCGCTGTATTCGACCATGGGGCGCACGGCGGCGCGCACACTCGAGACCAAGATCATCGTCGATCAGATGCAGGGATGGTACGACCAACTGGTCGCTAATATCGTGGCTGGCGATGTCAAGACTTTCAACGATACCCGTTGGGAGCCGTCCAGTTGGCCTGCACATGCGCAGGGCGTGGGCGTGATGGAAGCGCCGCGCGGGGCGTTGTCGCACTGGATCGTCATCGACAATCAGAAAATCTCCAACTATCAGGCGATCGTGCCCAGCACCTGGAATGCGGGGCCGCGCGATGCGGCGGGCAATCATGGACCGTATGAGGCCGCGTTGAAGGGTCATTTGTTGCACGACGTTCAGCAACCCATCGAAATCTTGCGCACCATCCACAGTTTCGATCCCTGTATCGCCTGCGCCGTGCATCTGACCGACCCCGACGGGCGTGAACTGATGCAGGTTAAGGTTATCTGAGCTTGATCTCGATCCACAGCCTCGACAGCAAGCGGCGCTGGTGACGGTTCAGATCGTGCAGCATTTCCAGCTTATCCGTCGAGGCAGGAAAAATCGCCTGATCGCTCGCCACCTCAGGCCGGATATAGGGGCGGGCGGCCAGATTCGGATTGCCCGAACCGATTAAATTGGTCAGCTCGGCCGAATTTTCCCCCGCCAGCATGAATTCGATGAAACGATGAGCCAGGTCGCTGCGCGCCCCGCTGCGGTGCAAAACCAGAGAATCCAGCGCCAGCACCGCGCCTTCTCTGGGGATGGATGAGCCTATGCTGAACGGGCGCCCGTTGCTGAGCGCGTCCTGATTCGCCTGAAAAATATCGCTGGAATAGCCGTGTACCAGCCAGATGTCGCCTAACGTTAACGCCTTGATATAACTGGAAGAATTAAATGCCGCCCAGTAGGGCTTTGCGCGGATGATGAGATCGGTTGCCTGACGCCAGTGAGCCGCATCGACATCGTTGGCCGGATAACCCAGATATTTGAGCGCGGCGGCCATCAGCTCCCGCTGACTGTCCAGCACCGTGACGCGTCCTTTGAGTCTTGCCAGCAGTGCGGGTTCGAACAGTATCGCCCAGCTGTTCACCGGCAGACCCAGTTCGCGCAGCTTCTCTTTGTTGTAGCCTATCAGGGTGATGGTGTAGGCATAGGGGACCGAATAGGTGTTGCCCGGATCGAACGCGGTGTTGAGATAGGCTGGCGCGATGTTTTTCAATCCGGGCAGCAGGCGCTTGTCCAGCGGACGCAGGACATGCTGGCCTATCATCGCTTCGAGCGCATTGCCGGTCGGCACGATCAGGTCATAGCCTGTCGCACCGGCGGCGAGTTTAGCCAGCATCTCCTCGTTGTCCGCATAGTAGTCCTGCACCACGTGGCAGCGGCAGACGGCCTCGAAGCGGGCGATGGTCTGATCAGAAATATAGTTGTTCCAGTTATAAAGATGCAGCAGGTCTTCGGCCTGAGCCGTCCCCAGATACAGCAGCACCAGCAGGGCTCGGATCACGATCTGTCCTTTAAGGAATCGGGTGCCAGCTTAGACGCCAGCAGGATCAGCGTCAGGGTGAGCAGCATCAGCAGGCTCGAGACCGCGTTGACCTCAGGGGTGACCGCCGTTCTGATCATCGAATAGATGTGCAGCGGCAGGGTGGGTACGCCAACCCCGGCGGTGAAGAAGGTGATCACGAAGTCGTCCAGTGACAAGGTGAATGCCATCAACTCCCCTGCGATCACAGCCGGCAGAATCAGCGGATAGGTGATGTGGCGAAATGTCTGCCAGTTGCCGGCGCCCAGATCGTGTGCCGCTTCAACCAGGCTGTCATCTAAGGCCGCCAGCGCCGCGCGCACCACGACGGCGACAAAACCGATCGAAAAAGTCACGTGGGCGAGCACGACGGACAGAATTCCCAGGGTGAGATTGAGCACTTGCAGATAGAACAGCAGCAGCGACACGCCCAGCAGCACTTCGGGCATGGCGACCGGGGTGAGCGCCAGATAATTGAGCAGCTTGAAGTCATAGCGGTGGATGGCGATACCCGCCATGGTGCCCAGCAGGGTGGCGATCAGGCTGGAGAACAGCGCGATGAGCAGCGAGTTTCCGGCGGCTGTCAGCATCTGTCTGTCGTGCAGCAAGACCTGGTACCAGTGCCAGGTAAATCCGCTCCATCCGGCGTTCAGTCGGGAGTCGTTGAACGAGAATGCGACGACCACGACCAGTGGCAGATACAAAAAAGCGTAGACGAGGGCGGCCCAGGCCTTATGCATAATGTCCGCCGGGACGGGCGCATCTTGCCGCCAGTTGTGAGACCGCCAGAACGGTGAGGGTCAGCATGACCGATAAGGTGGCGCCGAACGGCCAGTCGCGCGTGCCGATAAACTGTTCCTTGATCAGGTTGCCGATCAGCATGTCTCCGGTGCCACCCAGTATTTCCGGAATGGCGAACATGCCCAGCACGGGGATGAACACCAGCACTGAGCCCGCGACTATCCCCGGCATCGAGAGCGGGAAGGTGATGCGCCAGAAACGCTGCCAGGCGCCCGCTCCCAGATCTTGTGCGGCGATCAGCAGGGCGGGGTCGTGTTTTTGCAGATTGGCATACAGCGGCAGCACCATGAATGGCAGGTGCACATAGACCAGCGCGATCAGGACGGCGAACGGCGAGAACAGCAGTTGCACGGGCGCGGCACCCAGCAAATCCAGTATGGCGTTGACCCAGCGGGATAGCGCGGCTTGCGGACCTAATAGTATCATCCAGGCGTAGATACGGATCAGGAAATTGCTGGAGAATGGAAGTATAAGCAATATAATCAGTATATTATATTGGTTACTTCGCGCGATAAGTAAAGAGAGCGGATAGGCGGAAATCAGGCATATCAGCGTGGTTGCCGCCGCCATCAGCACAGATTTTAGGAAGATCTCGCTGTAGATTAAATCGCTGAAGAAAAACTGATAGGTCTCCACTGTCAGTTCGTTCAGGGGGGCTAGTCCGCCGAATTCACCCGGATAGCGGAAGGAGGCGGTCAGCGTGATAAGGGCAGGGATAGCTACCATCAGCAGCAAATACACCAGAGGTATGCCGCCCGTCAGCCATTTGTGCTTATTCATTTAAAAAAAGTCCGGCATCGTGACGCCAGCCTACCCGGACCGCTTCACCCGCATGGTATTCGTGTCCGGTGTTGGGCAACAGCACTTCGAGCACCGCGCCACTCTCCAGTCCGACGCGATACACGCTGACATCACCCTGATACAGGCGGCTTTGCACGATGCCGGAAAAATGGTTCTTCAATTCGACAAGTTCAGTCGCCATGCGCACCTGCTCGGGGCGGATGGCGAACACGCCCTGCATGCCCGCTGAGGCATTTTTGTCGGGCGGGGCGATGATCTCTCCTAATCCTGTGAGGTCGAGGCGCGTATGGCCGTGCGTGGCTTCGATGACCTGCGCCGCCATCTGATTGATATGACCGACAAAGTCGGCGACAAAGCGATTGTCCGGAAATCCGTACAGACTGGCCGGTTCGTCCACCTGTTCGAAGCGTCCCTGATTCATCACCGCGATGCGGTGCGACAGAGCCAGCGCCTCGGCCTGAGCATGGGTGACGAACACAAAGGTGATCTTCATCTCGCGTTGCAGATTGATCAGTTCGACCTGAACCTCCTCGCGCAGCTTGGCATCCAGGGCGGCGAGCGACTCATCGAGCAGCAGCACGCGCGGTCGGTTGATCAGTGCGCGCGCCAGCGCGACCCGCTGCTTCTGTCCGCCTGAAAGTTCATGAGGATATTTGTCTGCCTTATCCGCCAGCCGCATCTGTATCAAAGCCTCCGCTAAGCGCCGGTCGAGCTCGTCTTTTGCGCAGCGCGCCATCTTCAGCGGAAAAGCGATGTTTTGTTCGACCGTCATATGCGGGAACAGGGCATAACTTTGAAACACGGTGTGTACAGGGCGCTTTTCTGCCGGGATGCCGGCCAGATCGTGACCGTCGAGCAGAATCTGTCCTTCATCGGGCAGTTCGAACCCGGCGATCAGTCGCAGCAGCGTGGTTTTGCCGCAACCGGAGGGGCCCAGCAGGGTGAAAAACTCTCCCTCCTCGATGCGCAGGCTGACATTGTTCACCGCGACGAAATTGCCGTAGCGGCGCGTGATATTCCTGAGTTCGAGCTGGCTCATGGCAGGTATCCGAAGTAGGGAGAGTCAGTCTACACAGTCCTTTGTATTCAGTAAATTAGACCAAAATGTATAGGCCTTCAGACATATGTAAATAATTCTGGGGGGGGGTATAGTTTGGCCTCGTTTGTTAAACCCAAGGAGACATACCATGGAAATCGAAGAAGTGCGCAGCATCGCCGAGTCCCGCAGTATCGACCCCGGAACACTCTCTAAGTCCGAGCTGATTAAAACGATACAGGCTGGCGAGGGGAATTTTGATTGTTACGCCACGGCGTATGCGGGGGAGTGCGATCAGTCAGGATGCAGCTGGCGGGAAGACTGCTTTGAATCGGCCCGTTTATCCCTGTAACGACCTACTTAAGGAGAAATAACATGAACAACATCACCCGATTTGATCCTGTTAGCGAAATCGCCAGACTGGATCCGTTTTTAAACATCGACGACATGTTCAACCGTTTCATGATGCGTCCGATACTGCGCGGCGTCACCGAACCGCAGATCAAGATGGATGTGAAGGAGGCGGACGGACAGTATCAGGTCAAGGCGGAAATTCCCGGGGTCAACAAGGAAGACATCCACGTGACCATAGACGGCAATCTGGTGTCTATCAGTGCCGAAGTCAAACAAGAAAAGGAAGTCAAGGAAGGCGAACGCGTGATCAGCAGCGAGCGCAGTTATGGCATGGCGTCGCGCAGCTTTAGCTTGGGCGCGGATGTCGATCAGGACAACGTGAAAGCCAGCTATAACAACGGCGTGCTTGAGCTGACCCTGCCCAAGAAGGCGGGAACAGCTAAGCTTTCAATTCCTATTTCGTAAAAATTCAGCCCGCGACGCGTTCGCGGGCGATTGATTTTAAAGGAGAATAGGGTGAGCTATACAGGATTTAGCAAAATTTCTCGGCATGACAACCTGTTTCAGGAACACGTGCACGATGCCTATAAGCTGAAGGGTAAATTGCGGGAACCTTCGGTCTGTTCAGCGTGCGGCGCGGTGTTTCACGACGGACGCTGGCAGTGGTTGTCGGCACCGGCTGAAGCGCAAAGTGAGACTTGTCCCGCCTGTCAGCGCATACACGATCGCTATCCGGCAGGTTTTTTGAGTCTGAAGGGCGATTTTTTCCGCTCTCACCGCGAAGAAATCATGCATCTGCTGCACAATCTGGAGAAGCGGGAGCGTGCCGAGCATCCGCTCAAACGCATCATCGCGGTGGAAGATAAGGCGGGTGACACTGAGGTCAGCACCACTGATATTCATCTGGCGCGCAGCATGGGGGATGCGCTGCAACACGCCTATCAGGGCGAGTTGGAGTACCACTACAACCCCGAGCAAAACCTGTTGCGGGTGAACTGGGAGCATTGATGCGCTACCTGATGCTGTTAGGGTTGCTGTTTTTGCTCGCTGCCTGCGACAAGCAGCCCATGGTGCCGGTGACCCGTGCAGCGGCGCAGGCCGGTGAAGAGACAGGTCGCTTGCTCTATGACACGCATTGCGTTGCGTGTCACGGCAAAGAAATCCACTGGCGGGACAAGCGACAGGCAAAGGACTGGGACAGCCTGCTGATAGAGGTGGCGCGCTGGCAGGCGGGCATGAATCTGCTCTGGCGTCAGGATGAGATCTTCGCAGTCGCCCGTTATCTGAATGCGCTGCACTACGGTTATCCCGAGCCGGCTCACAAAGGCTATACGGGCAGCGACGATAAAATTCATATAAAGACAAATTAAATCAATATATTGCATAAGTTTATTAATAAATAACATCATCGTAAATCGGTTTTGCGGTGCGACACAGGAGCGTCACATGAATATCATCGGCATCGATCTTGGTACTTCTAATTCCGCTGCGGCTGTGCTGCGCGGCGGGCGCCCCGTCATCATCCCCAGTGCGGAGGGCATCAGCATAGGCGGCAAGGCTTTTCCCAGCTATGTCGCCGTCACCGCAGACGGTCAGATACTGGTCGGAGAACCGGCGCGCCGCCAGGCGTCATCCAACCCGGAGGGCACGGCCAGCGCGTTTAAACGCCGTATGGGTAAACGTGAAACGCTGCATCTGCTGACTCATGACTATACGCCCGAGCAGTTATCCGCGTTTTTGCTGCAAAAGATTAAACGCGATGCTGAGGCGTTTTTAGGCGAACCGGTAGAAAAAGCGGTGGTGACTGTGCCGGCCTATTTCGACGACAATCAGCGCGCCGCCACCAAAGACGCTTGTCGCATCGCCGGGCTAGAAGTCGTGCGGCTGGTCAATGAGCCGACTGCGGCATCGCTGGCCTATGGTCTGGACCGGCTGGGGCAGGAGTTGCGCATCGCAGTGATCGATCTGGGCGGTGGTACGCTGGATGTCACCATCATGGAATTCGGTAAGGGTGTGTTTGAGGTCAAGTCCACCAGCGGCGATACGCAACTGGGCGGCACCGACATGAATCAGAAAATTTTCGAGCATCTGGCCGAACGCTTTCAGATGGCGGTCGGCATCGATGTCAGAACCGACAAACGGGCATCGGCCAGACTGCTGGAAGCGGCTGAGGCAGCTAAGATCGAGTTGTCTGCCAGCATCAGCACCCGTATCAGTGTGCCCTATCTTGCGGTGGTGAACGGTGAGCCTCGCCACCTCGAACTGGATCTCAATCGCACTGAACTCGAAAGGTTGGTGCGCTCCGTGATCGAACGTTGTCGCGGGCCGGTCGAACAGGCGTTGAAGGATGCAGGCATCAGCAGCAAAGAGATAGAGCGAGTGGTGTTTGTCGGCGGGCCTACCCGTATGCCGGCGGTGCGCAGCTATTTCGAGGAACTGTTCGGTCACAAGGCGGAAATGGGCGTCGATCCGATGGAATGCGTCGCTTGTGGTGCCGCGATACAGGCGGGTGTGCTGGCAGGCGAGGTGGGTGGCATCGTGTTAGTCGATGTCACGCCTCTGACGCTGGGCGTGGAGACGCTTGGCGGCGTGGCAACTGCGCTGATCTCGCGCAATACACCGGTTCCGGTCAAACGCAGCGAAATATTCACCACGGCCGCCGACATGCAGACCAGCGTCACCATCCACGTTATTCAGGGAGAGAGGCCGATGGCGGGGGATAACACCAGTCTGGGGCAATTCAATCTGGATGGACTGCCACCCGCGCCGCGCGGCATTCCTAAGGTCGAGGTGACCTTCGACATCGATTCCAACGGAATATTGAGCGTATCGGCTAAGGACACCGCCAGCGGCAAGACTCAGTCTATCAGCATCACAGGCTCCACCCGGCTGTCCGAAGCTGACAAACAGCGCATGGTGGGGGATGCAGAGCGCTATGCGGGTGAGGATAAGAAACGCCACGATGATGCGGAAAAGCTCAACGCTGCCGATGCGACCTGTTACGAAGCTGAGAAGTTACTGGCTCACTTTCCTGACAAGCTGACAGTGGAAATCAAGAATCGCATAGAAAGCTGTTTGCATGAGACCAAGCAGGCGATGTTCCAAAAGTCGGTAGAGTCGGCGACGACTCATGCCGAAGAGCTGAAAAAAGTGCTGCAGGAAGCCGGCGCTGCAATCTATGCAAAAAACGCTGATGCAAAGAACGAGAATGCTGAGTATAAGGCTGCCGCTTAAGGGCTAGTCTATGACTGAAGCGCAAAAATGCGACTACTATGAGGTGCTAGGCGTCGGCCGCGATGCGGACCTAAAAGCGATCAAGGATGCCTTTCGCAACCTTGCGATGAAGTATCACCCAGATCGAAACAAGGAAGCCGGAGCTGAGGCGCGATTTAAGGAAATTGCCGAAGCTTATGCTGTCTTATCCGATGCTAAAAAGCGCGCCGAATACGATGCGCGCGGCTTTTCAGGGATGTCAGATTTTACTCAGGACGATCTGTTCGGCGGGATTAATTTCGACGACCTGTTTGGCGGGTTCAATTTCGAAAGTCCGTTTCAGGGATTCTTTCATCGTAAACCGGCAGGACCGCCTCAGGGCGCGAATATCGAAATGGAGCACTATATTACGCTCTCGCGCGTGGTGCAGGGCGGCGATGAGCAGTTGACCTTGCGCCGTCCGGTGAGTTGTTCATCCTGTCGCGGCACCGGGGTGGCCGGTGGTGCAGAACCGAAACCTTGCGAAGCTTGTCACGGGAGTGGACACGTGACCAGCAGCCGTCATAAGGATCAGGTGTTAATCCGTCAGATCAATATTTGCAGCGTCTGTCACGGGCGTGGCAGCCTGATCACCGATCCATGCCAACAGTGCCACGGCAGCGGCAGCGTGAAGCAGGAAGAAAACCTCACCATCTCTATTCCTCAGGGAGTCAAGGAGGGGATGGTGCTGCGTATCGCCGGAAAGGGTATGCCGTCCCCCGATGATAAAGGTTACGCCGGCGATTTATTTGTCACCGTGCGCACCATGCCCGATGCGCGTTTTGAGCGCTCTGGCGCTGATCTGATACATAGAAAAACGATAACGCTGACCGATGCCGTGCTGGGTGTCGAATTGTCCGTACCGACGCTGGAGAAAAACGTCAATGTCAGCATCCCGCCCGGCACGCAGCCCGCTGCGGTATTGCGTCTTAAGGGGCTGGGCCTGCCGGCATTAGGTGGCGCTCGTAACGGCGATTTGTATTTACACCTTAGTGTGCATATACCGGAAAAAATCACAGCTGAGGAGCGCGAACTGTACCAGCGCTTGCGGCGTTTGGCCGGGAAGTATTCGATATGAGCATCGCCGCTTCGCAGCGTCAGATGGTGGAGGAGGTGCTGGCCGATACCGCTGAGACGGCCGACTATAGCGGGCAGAAGGTCTTGTCTGCCGAGGTGATTGCGGCGATTTCGAAGGTTGAACGACATCGTTTTGTCTCCAAAGATTTGGCCCTGTTGGCCTGCCTCAACCGTCCCTTGCCGATAGGTTATGAGCAGACCATCTCGCAACCCTTTATCGTGGCGCTGATGACCGATCTGCTCGGCGTGCATTCGGGCGACAAGGTGCTGGAAGTCGGCACAGGTTCTGGCTATCAGACCGCTATCCTGGCGGAAATGGGCATGCAAGTTTACAGCGTGGAGATCATCGATGCGCTGGCTAGACTGGCCGCAGCACACCTGAAGGCGACGGGTTACACCCGGGATACGCATCTGCGGACGGGAGACGGTTATTACGGTTGGCCTGAAGCCGCGCCCTTTGATGCCATCATCGTGACCGCCGCTGCAAGCCATGTACCGCCCGCGCTGATCGAGCAGTTAAAGCCGGGCGGGCGTCTGGTGATTCCGCTGGGCGTGGCGTTTCAGTCGCTGAAGTTGCTGGAAAAGCAGACTGACGGATCGGTTGCTGCGCGCGAGATTTTGCCGGTGCGCTTTGTGCCGTTAACCGGGGAACACTGAGTTCGTTTAGCTTGGTGTTGCCAATGCATCCCAGCATGTGGCGTCGATCAGTTGTTTGACGAAATCGAGTGCTAAAGCCTGATGGTTTAGGGCTGTCGGGGTGGGGGATTCGCCCAGCTCGAAGGATTCCCCTTTGATGCACAGGATGTAGGCGTCGGGCGGTGATTCCCCGTAAACTTGCGCATACACATCGAGCAGCGCTTGCGGCGCCAGTGCGTGGCTGTACAGCACCGGCTCTCCCGTGGCTTTTGCGCGATAGAAGGAAAAAGGGGCGGGCGTGTCCATGCCCGCATCGATAAACAGCACGCGCTGCCTGTCCTTCATGTCCATCGCGTGTTCGATCTGTAACTGGAAATCTTCCAGCAGTTCGAAGTCTTGATAATTATCTTTATTTTTCAGATGGTTATCTATATCGCGTAACAGTAAAGGACCTAATGCATCGTCACCGCGCGATTCATTGCCGATGGCGAAAATCAGGACAGGTGCGGTCATTGCGCGCAAAAAGTACCGTCGCCCGAACGGGACAGGGTAGACAGTTGTATTCCATCCACGCCCACAACTTCGACCTCCAAAGGCATCTTGCCCAGCGCATGGGTCGCGCAGGATAAGCAGGGGTCGAATGCGCGTATTGCGACTTCGATGTGATTGAGCAAGCCTTCGGTGATCTCGTGGCCGTGCAGGTATTGCTGGGCCACGCGTCGCACCGCCTCGTTCATCGCCTGATTGTTGTGCGTGGTGGAGACGATCAGATTGCACATGGTGACCAGATCGTTCTCGTCGACCCGGTAGTGATGGATCAGCGTGCCGCGCGGCGCCTCGATCACGCCCACACCCTCGAAGCCGCGCTCACCTGTCGTCATCAGCTCGCTGCCGGTGATGTCATCGTCGTGCAGCAGATCCTTGATCATTTCGGCTGCATGCAGCATCTCTATCATGCGCGCCCAGTGATAGCCCAGCGGGGCATGCATAGGCATCACGCCGCTGTAGGCCATGAATTCGCGCCGCTCGATTTCAGCTAAGGGCGTCGAGATGAAATCGCAGTTTTGCACGCGGGAGAGCGGGCCGACACGATACCAGCCCTTTTCCTTGCCCAGCGATTTCAAATAGGGGAACTTCATATAGCTCCAGTTTTTGACCTCTTCGCCGATCAGATCGGTGTAATCGTTGTAGTCCACGCCGTCGAACATCATATTGCCGTTTTCATCGCGGCCGCGCAGCCTGCCGTGGTACAGGTCGAGCGAACCGTCGTAGCCTACCATCGACATATAGTTGGCGCGAAAAGCGCCGAAGCTGTTGTAGAGTTCCGGATTCTTGTGGTGCAGCTCTTTGACCATGTGTACTGCTTCGCGACTCCAGGACACCATCTGGTAAATGTCGCGCAGCAGTTCATCGCGTTCTGCAATGGACAGCGATTTGTTCACGCCGCCGGGTACCGAACCTGTGCCGTGTATGCGCTTTCCCGCCGTGTGGCGGATCACTTCCTGACCGAACTTGCGTAACAGGATGCCGCGCTTGGCGGTTTCAGGATATTTTTCCGCGACGCCGACGATATTGCGTTTGGAGATGTCGCTGTCGAATCCGAACAACAGATCGGGCGAGCAAAGATGGAAAAAATGCAGGGCATGCGATTGCAGTATTTGGCCGTAGTGCATCAAACGGCGCATCTTATCGGCGGTGGGCGTTAGGTGTTTCGCACCGACGATGGCGTCCAGCGCCTTGCTCGCCGCCAGATGATGGCTGACCGGGCAGATGCCGCACAGCCTTTGCACCATCACCGGCACTTCCCAGTAGGGGCGTCCCTGGATGAATTTTTCGAAGCCGCGAAACTCGACGATGTGCAGTCTCACCTGATGGATACGGTTTTTGTCGTCGAGCAGGATGGTGACTTTGCCGTGACCTTCGACGCGGGATACAGGATCGATCGCCACACGGCGAAGGTTTTCCGGATTTGCAGCAGTTTCTAAAGAGACAGACATGAATGTTCCTTAATTCTTTAAAAGGCGATTACTCACGCGGAGACGCGGAGAACGCGGAGAAAAACAGTAACTTGTTCAAAAATAACGTAAATTTGCTGCTTATCAGTTTTTAATAAATAACATTAGATTTAAAACATATCATATTGATTATAAATGATAATTTGTATTTTATATTCTCCGCGTACTCCGCGTACTCCGCGTACTCCGCGTACTCCGCGCCTCCGCGTGACACAGGATTTGCTTTAATCGTAATGAATCAGACCGTGGCCGAGTTCAGGTTCGCGACCTGAGATCAAATCGGTCAGTACTTTCCAGATCGCGTCCCCTGAAGGCGGGCAACCCGGGATGAAATAATCGACTTTCACCACCTCGTGGATAGGATGCACCTTATCCAGCGGCAGCGGCAATTCCGGATCGTTCGGGATGAAGCCGTCGACCAGTCCGTGCTGGGCGTGATAGACCTCTTCGAGTATGGTCGAGAGCGACAGATGGTTGCGCTGGGCGGGCAATCCGCCGTTGATGGCACACGCGCCGATGGCGATCAGTATCTTGCAGTTGGCGCGAAATTCGCGCAGCACATGCACATTTTCCGCGTTGCACAGACCGCCTTCGATGATGCCTATGTCGCAGGGTCCGCAGTGCTTGATGTCGGTGATCGGCGAACGGTCGAATTCAACCAGTTGCAACAGATCGAGCAGGCGTTCGTCGATGTCGAGTATCGACATATGGCAGCCGAAGCAGCCCGCCAGCGAAGTGGTGGCGACTCTTAATTTGGGTTTAACAGGCGTATTCATTTCAAGCGTCCCTCGATACAGGATGTGGCGTCGCGCTGATCGGTTGTTCGTCGAAACTGCGCGATCCGATCGGCGTGGCAAAACCGACGCGTTTTTTGAGGATGACGCCGACCGGGCAGACATGAGCCGCCTTGTCCGCATCGCAAAAGTCGGTATCGGCTAACTGGCCCGATTTGGCATTGACGATCAGATGGCTGTTGATGCCGCGCCCCGACAAGGCGAATACATTCTTGCCGTCGACATCCCGACTGGCGCTCACGCATATCGAACACAGGATGCAGCGATTGAAGTCGAGCAAATAGTCAGGGTGTGAGGCGTCTACCGGCCGGTCCGGGTAGAAATGATCGTAGTGCGGCGACATCATATCCAGCTCGTAGGCGGTGGCCTGCAACTGACAGTCGCCGCTCTTCTCGCAGGACGGGCAAAAGTGATTGCCTTCGACGAACAGCATTTGCAGCAGGCTGCGCCGCTCATCGTTCAATTCTTTGGTATTGCTTTCAACCACCATACCCGCTTGCGGTTTTTCGGTGCAGGAAGCAACTTGCCGGCCCTTTATTTTGACTGTGCATAATTTGCACGAGCCGTGCGGCTTGAATTCCGGGTTGTAACACAGGTGAGGGATATACACGCCGGCGGCCATCGCGGCCTGAATGATGGTTTGTTCATTCGTGTAGGGAATCGTTGCGCCGTCCAGGGTAAAGGTATTACTTTGAGTCATGATTTTTCTCCAGATGAGCGCCTGCATCGTCGCGACCTGTCATTTGGCGTGCCTGAGTTAGTGCGCGGTCCAGATCGAAGGCGGGCACAAATTCCTTATGGCTTAACCGACACTCGTAAGCCGGACGGAATTTGGCAAGCGTATGCAGAACAGGATTGCATGCGGTGCGACCTAAGCCACAATGACTCATCGATTGCAACAGCGAGTCGAGTTTCTCGATCTCGGCTAGGTCATAGAGCGAGCCTTGTCCCTCATTGAGTTTGTCCATCGTGTTGGAGAGCAAGGCCGTGCCAACGCGGCAGGGCGTGCAGAAGCCGCAACTCTCATGCGCGAAAAAGTGCACGAAATTGCGCGCCACTTCAAACATATCGCGGCGCTGATCGAATACCATAAAAGCGCCTGCCGTCGGAATGTCGTCAAACGAGATGCGCCTGTCAAACTCATGGGCTGCGATGCACATCCCGGACGGCCCGCTAATCTGCACCGCCTGGGTGTTTTTCGCCCCGCAATCTGCCAGCACTTGTGCGACGGTTACGCCAAAGGGATATTCGTAAATACCCGGGTAGTCGCAGTCACCCGACACCGAGAATATTTTGCTGCCGCTGGAGTTTTCCGTGCCTAGGCCCGCGTACCAGGCGCCGCCGTGCAGCGAGATCAGGCTGGTCGACGCAAACGTTTCAACGTTGCTCACCACCGTCGGCTGGTTCAGATAGCCTGCTGTGACAGGGTAAGGAGGCCGGTTGCGCGGCGTGCCGCGTTTTCCCTCCAGAGATTCGATCAGTGCGGATTCTTCGCCGCAAATATAGGCGCCCGCGCCCAGATGAATCTCGATGTCAAAGTCGAATGCGGCTTGACCTAAGATGCGGCTGCCCAACAGATTTTGTTCACGACGCCTTTGCAACACCGCCTGCAAATGTTCCAGCAGGTAGCGGTACTCGCCGCGCAAATACAGGAAACCCTTTTTCGCGCCGATGACGTAGGCGCATAGCGTCATACCTTCGAACACCAAGTCGGCATAACTGTTCAGCAGCACGCGATCCTTGAAGGTGCCGGGCTCTCCTTCATCGGCATTGCAGACGACATAATGCGCATCCCCGTTTGCATTGCGGCAAAATTCCCACTTCATGCCGGTGGAAAAACCGGCACCGCCGCGCCCGCGCAATTTTGATATTTTTATTTCCTGCAACGTGGCATCGGCAGAACGATCAAGTGCTGTCGGATCAATCATGTGGGCAATATAACCTTGAGAGGCTTGTTCAGTTGCCGCTACGCCTCGAATCAAAGCCGCCTGTAGCGCAGCGCCTGCCTGAAAATTGCTGTTAAGCAGTATGTCGCGCCGCCTGATATTGTCTTCGATGGCAAAGAAACTGGCAGGCCAGGCGGATAGCGGCACGCGTTCGCGTATCAGTTCGGCGATAGCGTTGATGCGTTCTGCCGTAATGCGATTGATGGCGATGTTGTTCACCAGCATGCCCGGCCCCTGATCGCACATGCCGGTGCAGGAAGTCGTGCCCACACATACCAGTCCGTCTTCGGAAACTTTACCGGGTTCTACCCAGAGCTGGCTGCACAGGCTCTTCATCAGGTCGATGTTTCCCGCCATGCGGTCGGTGATGTTGTCGGAAAACAACACACGGTATTCGCCCGCCGGTTGCAGATGGAGGAAGGAATAAAATCCCGCTACCCCTTCGATTTTCGAGCGCGGCAGTGCGAGTCGCTCACTTAAGTAATCGATGGCATCGGAATGGATGTAACCGTGCACCTCCTGCGTCGCGATGAGGATTTGCAGCAGGTTGTTGTGCTGGTGCTGCGCGAGTATCGTATCCAGATATTCGGCATGTTTGTTTGCTGGACTGATCATAAAAACCCTTCAGTAAAACTGCTTTTGTGAGATTCTACACCCGGCGGCGGGTTTTATTGTGTGGGTTGAAAGACATATAATGCCTGCCGGAATGAGTTACCCTTAACCGTCTGTCCAACCTCTGCCATGCTAGGAGCTGATATGTCCATTTTTAAACAAACCCATTTTGTGATTTTTGCACTCTGTCTTGCTTTAATTCCGGGGATTGCTTATGGCCATTCCGGTCACGCCGATGGCGGGTTGCATGGTGTACTTCATCCGTTTACAGGGCTTGATCATCTGTGCGCCATGATAGCTGTCGGCATCTGGGCTGCGCAAACGGGGGGGCGGTCACGCTGGATTTTGCCGGTTACCTTCGTCTCAATCATGGCCCTGGGTGGAATTCTGGGTTTGTCGGGCGCTTCCTTGCCTTACTTCGAAGGCGGTATCGTCGCCTCGCTGTTAATCTTGGGGGTTTTAATTGCCGCTGCGATCCGTCTGCCTTTATACCTTGGCATGTCACTGGTCGCTGGATTTGCGCTGTTTCACGGCTATGCTCACGGCATCGAAATGCCGCGCGACGCTTCCAGCCTGAATTATGCGCTGGGCTTTATGTTCTCCACCGTGCTGTTGCATCTGACCGGCATCGGTCTGGCATTCTCGCTGGATAAAGCAGGCCATAAGCCATATATCAAAATGGCTGGGGTCGCTATCGCCGCACTTGGTGGCGCACTCTGTTTTGCTGGCTGATATCTGATGCATGAAATGTCGTTGGCGGAAAGCGCCCTGCAAATTATCGTTCAGGCAGGTCGTGAGCAGGGATTTACGCGGGTCAAGACCGTCTGGCTGGAGATCGGCCGTCTGGCCTGTGTAGAGTCCGACGCGATGCGATTTTGCTTCGAGTCCGTGGTAGCCGGCACCCTGGCAGAGGGCGCAAAACTAGAAATTATCGAGTCGCCGGGGCAGGGTATTTGCGAAGAATGTCACAAAGAGGTGAAACTCGATGCGCTGTACGAGGCTTGCCCCCATTGCGGCGGCTATCGAGTTCGTGTGACCGGAGGCGACGCCATGCGCGTCCATGAATTAGAGGTCGAGTGATGATGGGAATGCGTGCCGCGATAGATTAACCTCGCTATGAATCCGGTACGCAGCAATTTGCCTTGTGATAAGTAAGATTCTAATTTATAGTTGTTCAACTTATTGTGCAAGTGAGGCCGTCATGAAAGTTGTTACTTATTCGCATGCGCGAAATTCGCTCAAATCCGTTTTGGATGATGTTGTTCAGGATGCGGATGTGACGATAATTAGCCGGCGTGATGCTGAGGGAGATGCTGTCGTCATGTCGCTGGACAGCTACAACAGCATCATGGAAACCTTGCACCTGACCAGCAATCCGGCAAATTCTGCGGCCCTGGCCCGTGCAATTGCGCAAGACAAAGCAGGGCAGGCTCAGAAACGTCAATTGCGCGCGATTGAATAGTTATGCGTGCCATCCAGTTTGTGCCGGACGCATGGGAGGCTTACCTGTACTGGCATGGGCAGGACAAGAAAACGCTAAAGCGAGTTAATACACTGATAACCGCTACTGCGCGCGATCCATACACCGGCATAGGCAAACCGGAACCGCTTCGTGGCGATTTATCCGGCTACTGGTCACGTCGTATAGACGATACCAACCGTTTGGTTTATCGCGCCAACGATGCTGAGTTGGTAATTGTGGCCTGTCGATTTCATTATGAAAGTTAGTCGGACATTCAATCGCGCTTAACCGGACTGTTTACTAATCATCGGCTTTTGGATCATCTTGTCACCGTCAGCCCCATTACCTGGTATCAATCGGAATATTTATGAACTTCAAAGAAACTCCCGGCCAATTTGCGGTGCTGGACATAGCATCGATTGAGCCGGATGCTGCAAGTCCACGCCATCAAATCGACGAAGAGAGTCTGAAGGGGCTGTGCAACTCCATCAAAAAAGTGGGTGTGATACATCCCCTAGTCGTTCAACCTCAAAATGCAGCCGGTCGCTATACTCTGATTGTGGGCGAGCGCCGCTGGCGCGCTGCCGTGATGGCGGGGGAGATATCCGTGCCTGTATTGATCCGGGGGTGTGGCGCCAATGAAGTGTTGGATGTGCAAGTGTCTGAAAATATGGGCTCCGGTATGCGCACCGCGCTGGCGCCCAGAGCGATGGCGAATGCCATTCAGGCGATTTCTGAACGCTTCGAAACCCCAGATGCTGCAGCTGAGCATTTCGGCGAGAGCCGCAGCTGGCTGAATCAGGCGACTGCAGCGGCCAATCTTTCACCTAAAATTACCGCGCTGCTCGATTCGGGAAAAATATCCAGCACGGGTACCGCGATCCAGCTGGAGAAGCTATCGAAGAAAAATGAGGCCAAAGCGGTGGCTTTGATCAGCGAGTTGGAGCAATTGCCGGAAGGCGGAAAATTAACCCGTAAGACGGTGGATAAGGTGCTCTCAGGTGTAAGCACACGCCGTAAAATTAAAAGCGATATTCCCACTGCAACTGATAGCGTTGCCGGGGCGACATGGGCAGGGCAGAGCGCAGGGTTTTACGGGATCAGCCCGGCTAAAGTCAGGCAAGTCGCCACACTGCTCGGTCTGCCCGATGGCGACGATGCGACGGTGTTGAGCCGGCTGATCGATCAGTTTCTGGCGCAGGAAGCACCGCCATTCTGAAGCCGTTTTTTTCTTAAATAATTATAAATCAAGTAATTATGAATTTTTCTGACGTACTTAAAACGCTGAATCAGGCGTCTTCTTTTGAACTCTACCGCATGCGAGCCGCGATCGATAAGGTGCTTGATGAGCCGCGCCGCTTGATGGCGATTCATGCCAAATTGCGTATAGGTCAAGACATCGAATATTTTGACCTTCGTGCAAATGCGCAGCGACGTGGCAAAGTGCTGGAGCTGCGCAGTAAACAGGCCGTCATTCTGGATGAAGTCGATAGGAAACGCTGGCTGATTTCCTACGTTGCGCTCAATCTGGAGGGCGTCGATGTGCAAATTTCTGAGCAGGTGCATCAAGGCTTGGGACGCAATGAGGTGGCGGTAGGTGATACGGTCGGTTTCCTCGATACTAATCAGCAACAACGCAGCGGGCAGATTATTCGGCTCAATGACAAAACGGTTACGCTGATGTGCGGTCAACAGCAATGGCGGGTCGCCTACGCCTATCTTCATCGCGTGGTCGACGGCATGACTGTGGATCATCATTCACCTGAGCTGGATGTCGCACCTCCCGACAGTAGTGCAGTGGCCAAATAGCTACCCCGCCTGCTCATTAAATTACTATGCTAATCAATTGTGTTGCTTATCAGGATGGCGTCAAGCAGGCTGATTTGTCTGTTGCGGAAATCAGCGACTACCTCGAACGCCCCGACTGTTTGGTGTGGGTTGCGCTCAAAGACACCAGCGATGTCGAACTCCTGCAGATGCAGGAGAAGTTTGATCTGCACGATCTGGCGATAGAAGACGCGCGTCACGGCCATCAACGTCCCAAGGTCGAGGAATATGGCGATACGCTGTTTGTGGTAATGCACATCGTCGATATTGAAAATGGCGAGTTGTCGGTCGGTGAGGTGTGTATTTTCGTTGGTAAGAATTTCATCCTTTCGGTGCGTAATCTGAGTCAACTCGGTTTTGCCAGTGTGCAGGAACGCTGCCAGCGCGAACCGCAATTGCTGCGTTTGGGTTCCGGTTTTGTGCTCTATGCGCTGATGGATGCGGTGGTGGATCGCTATTTTCCGGTGATCGACAAGCTGGAGTCGCAACTGGAATTGATCGAAGAGCATCTGTTCGATAAGAATACGGCGCTCATCAATGTCGAAAAGCTCTATGAGCTCAAGCGTCGCGTGGTGGTGTTAAAACATGCGGTAACGCCCCTGATGGATGCAACGGCCAGACTATATGGCGGGCGCGTTCCTCCTGTTTGCGCTACGACTCAGGAATATTTTCGCGATGTGTATGATCATTTGATCCGCATCAACTCGACGATTGAAACCATGCGCGATACGATCACTACCGCTATTTTGGTCAGTCAGTCTACGGTGTCGATCGAACAGAATGAAGTCAACAAGCGTCTGGCGGCCTGGGCTGGTATCTTTGCGGTCGCCACCGCGTTTGCCGGCATCTGGGGGATGAATTTCCAGAATATGCCGGAATTGGCGCTACCCTATGGTTACCCGCTGGCACTCGCCGTCATCGGTGTGGCTTGCGGAATTTTGTATTACCGTTTCAAACGTTCAGGCTGGCTGTAATTATTGAAAGGGAGTTTTTATGTGTACTACCTGTGGTTGTGGCGGCGGTCAAACTCTGATCGGCGGGCATGCACTCAAGGTCTCGCGCAAAGCGGGCGGGGCGCTGCGATTTAAAGCGCATGAGGCGAGCGGGGCGCATTCCGCTGAAATATCCGTGCCTGAGGAGCGCCCGGAAATTTCCCCGACACGCATGGTAAAGATCGAGCGCGACATCCTTGCGCGCAACAACGATCATGCAGAGGACAACCGACGCCAGTTGGCGGAGCAAGGGATATTTGCGCTCAATCTGGTATCGAGTCCGGGTTCAGGTAAAACTACCTTGCTGGTGAAAACCATAAAGGCGCTGGATGGGGCAATACCGCTCGCGGTGATTGAAGGTGATCAGCAAACCGAAAATGATGCCGCGCGCATACGCGAAGCCGGTGCGCCCGCGATTCAGATCAATACCGGCAAAGGCTGTCATCTGGATGCACAGATGGTGGGGCAGGCGATGCAGCGTTTGAGTTTGCCGGACGACAGCCTGCTGCTGATCGAGAATGTCGGCAATCTGGTGTGCCCGGCCAGTTTCGATCTGGGCGAGGCGCACAAGGTGGTGATCCTGTCGGTGACCGAAGGCGAAGACAAGCCGCTCAAGTATCCCGACATGTTCCGCGCCGCCGATCTGATGCTGCTCAATAAATGCGATCTGCTGCCTTATCTCGAATTCGATGCGGATCTGGCTATCGAATATGCGCATCGCGTGAACCCTGCGTTGCAGGTGATCCGTATCTCGGCCACCAGTGGCGTGGGCATGGATGAATGGCTGGCGTGGATTGCTGCGGGTTGTAAAAATGCGGCTGCGCGCAATGATGTTTTGTAACTAATTGAATATTTTATTAAAAAGCAGCGGGCCGTGTGTTTTAGCCCTGGGTGCCTGGCTGAAGAATACGGTCTGCGTCACCGAAGGCAATCAGGCGCGTATCTCGCCGTTGATCGGTGACCTGGATTCGGTTGAAGCTCGTCTGAAACTGGAAGAGTCGGTGGCGCAACTGTGCAAGAGTCTTCCCGTTGCGCTGGTTGTGCACGATCTGCATCCGGATTTTTACAGCACGCAGTTCGCCCTCGACTTTGCCACGCAGCGCGGTATTTCGACACTTGCCGTGCAACACCATCACGCCCACATTGCCGCTATCTGCGCCGAACATCACCTCACGGAACCTGTGCTGGGACTGGCGCTCGATGGCGTCGGACTTGGGACAGACAATACACCGTGGGGTGGCGAGTTGCTCCTCGTGTCTGGGGCTGATTTTCAGCGGCTGGGGCATCTGGCGTATTTGCCTATGCCGGGCGGTGACCGTGCCGCTCAGGAGCCCTGGCGGATGGCTGCGGCGGCCTTGTTTATACTTGGGCGCGGCGATGAAATCGCGACACGATTTTGTAAGCAAGCGGGCGCTGCGACTGTCGCAGCCATGTTGCAGCGCGGTTTAAATTGTCCTGCGACCTCCAGCATGGGGCGCTTGTTCGATGCCGCAGCCGGTTTGCTGGGCGTGAGTGAAATTCAGGATTTTGAGGCGCAGGCGGCGATCGCCTTGCAGGCATTAGCAGAGCAGCACGGTCGGGTTGCGCCTATGCAAGAAGGCTGGCATATCTTTGAAAACGGCGTGCTGGATTTTTCGCCGCTGCTAGCTCTGCTTGTCGATTGTCGCGAGGCGGCTTACGGGGCTGCGCTGTTTCACGCCACCGTGGCGGCAGGCTTAGCCGACTGGATTGTGCGTGCAGCTGCTGCGCAAAACATCAGCCGTATCGCTTTGGGAGGCGGCTGTTTTCACAATGGAATACTGTTATCCACCTTGTCGGAATATCTGGAAAAATCAGGACTTCAAGTCTTAACGGCTCAGTTGATGCAGCCCAATGACAGCGCCATTTCGCTGGGGCAGGCCTGGGTCGGCATACAATCCATCAAATATCGAGTCAATTAATACGTGGCTGGCCGGATGTTTTGTTTCGTTGTGACGACGCTTGGTTACTCAATAAATTTGAAGCTGATCCTTTTTACCTTGTGCTGCTAGCTGCATCAAAGTCATTACGCGTGCCAATTTTCCAGATTGAATGGCAATAGGCTGAATGCCGTGTGTGCCCTATACTCTTCGTGGTAGCATCCGGCGATAATTAAAATATGCTGACAGGAAACACGAATGCTTTGGATCGCCCCGTCTGAAAAAGACCTCGCAAGTGATGCACTTGAAAAACGCTTGTGGAATGCCGCCGACCAGTTTCGCGCCAATTCCGGGCTGACTGCGGCGCAGTATTCCGCGCCGGTACTGGGTCTGATCTTCCTGCTGTTTGCCGAGACCCGTTTTGCACAGCGCCGCGCACAACTCGAATCCGCCGGTGCTTCTTCCCGTCGTACTACTTCCCGTGCCGATGATCCCGCTGCCTACCACGCCGAAAGCGTGATCTTCCTGCCGGATGCCGCACGCTTTGCGCATTTGCTGGATTTGCCGGAGGGTGCGAATGTCGGGCAGGCGATCAACGACGCGATGGCGGAAATTGAAAAACACAATCCGCAACTGGCGGGTGTGTTGCCACGAACTTTTCAAATTTTCACCAGCACTTTGCTCAAAGAGTTGCTGAAAAAGGTTTCCGAGATTCCGGTTAGTCTCGACTACGATGCATTTGGACGCATCTACGAATACTTCCTAGGTCAATTCGCACGTACCGAAGGGCAAAAGGGCGGCGAATTTTACACGCCCAGTTCCATCGTGCGCCTGCTGGTTGAAGTAATCGAACCGTTTCACGGGCGTATCCTTGATCCAGCCTGCGGCTCTGGTGGCATGTTTGTGCAGAGCGCGCGCTTTGTGTCCGAACATCAGAAAAATGCTGCCGATGAACTGTTCATCCACGGTGTGGAAAAAACCGACGACACCGGACGCCTAGCGCGCATGAATCTCGCCATTCACGGACTCGAAGGCGATATTCGTCATGGCGGACACATCAACAGCTACTACGACGATCCGCACGAAGCCGTCGGCAAGTTTGACTTCGTACTTGCCAATCCGCCGTTCAACGTCAACGCCGTGGACAAGGACAGGCTTGCGTCGGACGTGGGCGCAGGCCGCCGTTTTCCCTTCGGCGTGCCGCGCACCGATAACGCCAATATGCTGTGGATACAACTGTTCTATTCCAGCTTGAATGACAAAGGTCGCGCGGGTTTCGTCATGGCAAACTCTGCCAGCGACGCGCGCAGTAGTGAACAAGAAATCCGTAAACAGTTGATCGAAGCTCGCGGTGTGGATGTAATGGTCGCCGTCGGCCCCAACATGTTCTATACCGTCACACTGCCTTGCACTCTGTGGTTTCTGGATAAAGGCAAATCTTCGCTCCCCTCGTTACGCACTCCCCCCTTTGAAAAAGGGGGGCTGGGGGGGATTTGCCGTCGCGACACCATCTTGTTCATCGATGCCCGCCACATCTACCGCCAGATAGACCGCGCACATCGCGACTGGGCTGATGCGCAGATTGGCTTCATCGCCAACATTGTCCGCCTGTATCGCGGCGAAGCGCCCGACTATACCTTGGGCGGCGAGGATGCCAGGGCTAAGCTGGCGGAAATCTTTACTTTGCCACCTTTGCAAAAGGGGGCAGCCGCAGGCGGGGGGATTTCCTACTGCGACATTGCGGGTCTGTGCAAAGCCGCCACCCTCGCTGAAATCGAAGCACAAGGCTGGAGCCTCAACGCAGGGCGTTATGTTGGCGTAGCCGCCGGTGAGGAAGTCAGCGACGAAGATTTCAAGGAAAAGCTGGAAGCGTTGAACGAGGAACTAGAAGTGCTGAATGTCCAGGCGCGCGAGTTGGAGCAAACCATCGCCGCGAATGTGGCGGAGATTTTGGAGGCGTGACGATGCAAGCGTTTCCTCGAATTTCTGTAAGTTCGCTAATTATTGCTGGGCAGGCGGAGTTAAAAACAGGCCCCTTCGGTACTCAGCTAAAGGCGAGCGAATATACCGAAGAAGGAACTCCAGTAATCAATGTGCGGAACATCGGCATGGGCAGCATCAAACCAGATAAGCTCGAATATATTTCTGACAGCACCCGTGATCGGCTTTCATCTCATGTGCTTCGTTCCGGTGATATTGTTTTCGGACGAAAGGGTGCAGTTGAGCGCCATGTGTTTATTCGACAAGAACAACATGGCTGGTTTCAAGGTTCAGATTGTTTGCGGCTCCGATTAAGTTCGCCGAAAGTTGAGCCTCTTTTCGCATCTTATTTTTTCCAAACAACCGAGCACCAGAGCTGGATGATGAACCAGTGTTCTCATGGTG
Source organism: Gallionella sp. (assembly GCA_041660905.1). GTDB lineage: Bacteria > Pseudomonadota > Gammaproteobacteria > Burkholderiales > Gallionellaceae > Gallionella. The sequence continues at coordinate 149,210 of JBAZVL010000002.1, read as the reverse complement.
CGACGATGTCATCATTAAACCAAGAGATACTAGAACGAATCGAAATTCCGAATCCGCCGATTGAAGTGCAACGCCGCATTGCAGGCATCCTCGCCGCCTACGACGAACTGATCGAAAACAACCAGCGGCGCATCCGCATACTGGAAGACATGGCGCGCAGCCTCTACCGCGAATGGTTCGTCCACTACCGCTACCCCGGCCACGAATCCGTCCCGCTCGTCGATTCGGCGTTTGAGCAGATTCCGCAGGGGTGGGAGGTGAAGAAAGTTGCAGAGTTATTGGCGAAGGTTTCTCGTCAGGGGAAGATCAAAACACAAGACTATCTACAGGCAGGAGAGTTGCCTGTTATAGATCAAGGGCGAGAGCTTGTCGGGGGCTACACGAATGATGCCGATGTTGAGTATTCAGGCGAGTTGCCTGTGATTGTGTTTGGAGATCATACGAGGATTCTCAAGTTCATAGATTTCCCGTTTGCATGTGGAGCTGATGGAACGCAGTTACTACGTTCCAATGATGAGCGAATGCCTGTGAGCCTTTTCTACTACACGCTTTCTGCTATCGAGTTGTCTGACTTTGCCTATGCCAGGCATTTCAAGTTTCTGAAAGAAGAGTTGGTGGTTGTGCCCATTGCTGAGCTTGCAACTGCTTTTTCAGAGCGGGTTGATCCGATAAAAAGGCAGGTTCGAGTCTTGCAGCAACAATCGGACAACCTCCACCGCGCCCGCGACCTGCTGCTGCCGCGCCTGCTGTCCGGGCAGGTTAGTGTCTCCTGAATAAGTTGTAGCGAGAAATGGAGCTCAATAACCGTGAATTCGCCACGCTGATCTGGATGGCGATATTTATCGGATATGTCTTCTTCAAAGACCAAGATGGGCGGGCTACCAATGCGCTGATCCAGCTCCTGCGGGCTTTCCTCTCTCCCAAGATTATCATGGTGGTGGCTTGGGCGACTTTTTGGATCGCACTTTGTGTATGGGCATTGCACTACGCTGGCGCATGGGAGTTTGCCAACTTAAAGACAACATTGCTTTGGGGGGTGGCCTTTGCCTTTGTCACCGTGCTTGATGTTGGTCGCATCAGTGAAGATCACGCCTACTTTCGTAAAACCGTGCGCGATACGGTCAGCGTGGCAGTAGTTCTCACATTCATTGCGGAGGCGTACAGCTTTTCACTTGCCTCTGAGCTCATCCTGATCCCGCTTCTTACTATGATGAGCGGAGTCAAAGTAATAAGTGAGAATCACCCCACGCATGCACAAGTAGGAAGGTTGGCGACCGCCATTCTCATCATGGCTGGTGTGGCATATGTAATCAATGGGTTGTACTGTGTTGCGTCAGACTTTCAGACATTTGCAACCTGGAATACTGTGCGGGAGTTTTTCATCCCAATAGTGCTTTCCCTTTTATTTCTTTCCTACTTGTATGTCGTCAGCGTGGTGGTGTCATACGAGAAGAATTTCGTGGCACTTCAATGGGCGGTGAAAGACGATGCACTTCGCCGCTATGCCAAAGTTCAGGCAATAACAAGGTTTTGTCTCGATCTGGATGGATTGCGTCGCTGGAAACGACATGTATGTCTATTCCACCCGATCAGTCGAGAGGACATTCGCAGATCAATCGATGAAATCAAAGCCAATCAAATACGGGAGATTGCCCCACCTTCTGTTTCTCGTGAGTTGGGCTGGTGCCCGACAGACGCCACACAATTTTTGAAGGCATATGAGCTGGAGACATGTGACTATCACAGAATAGATGACGGACAGTGGTGGGCCAACTCACCGATGCGCGAATTGAGTGGCGCTGCAATCATGCCCGATAACATCGCTTACTACATTGAAGGTGATGAGAAAGCTGTGAAGTGCCTGAAGGTAAAACTCAACGTCAATGACAGACTAAACGGTGCCGCCTCCGATTCTGAGTTTCAGACTATCTGCGCTGCACTCTTGAAGGCCGCTGACGTGGATGTTTCTCCAGTGCTGCAAGAGCAGATGTTTTATCAGGACGACATTGATGTAGATGCGGGAGGGCGGCGTGTCCGCGTTCATAGGCAAGACTTTGTGAATCCGGCGAAGGGCTACTCCCGAAAGCTGGCAGTTGATTACCGGCTGAATTGATGATAACTACGCGGGTGGAAGGCGGTATTGGTGATGATGTTATTGCGCGTCAGATTTACCCATTCCCATCCCATCAACCTTGCGAAGTGAATCCAAAACTTTGGCCGCTCCCGCGACCTGCCGCCGCTTCCGTCAGTGCAGATAAACCTTACATAGATACCTTGCTACTGACACATCGCCCAATACGGCATAAAATGCACGCAGCCACTTAACGTATCATAGTCATCATGGAACCGATCAACGAATTACGCTTTGCCGTGAGCGACCGCATCAATGATGTGGAGGTCGGGCTTAAGCATGTCCCGTTGGCGCTGTTGAGCGAATTTCAAAAGGATGTGAGTGATTTTCTTAAGGGTTCGGGGCGTGATGTTGACCCTGCACAAGTATTGGTCTCGCTAGAAGAAGGCTCGTTAGCTTTCGTGGTTTCTGGTCTGTTCGCCGCTACTACTTTATGGGGCGATATTGAGCATTTGAAATCACCCGACTCGCTCAATTTGATAGATGCTAGGCGTGCTGCTGTTGTTGAGCGTTGGCAGGCCGCCGCCCGTATGAGCCCCACGCGGAGCTATTTGGTTGCGGATCGTGCTTCTAAGATGGGGTTTTCTGTGGATTCGATGTCCAACTATCGCAGTGTTGAAGAGGTTTGGGTGCATGTTGAAAAATACCTCCACGGCAAAGTAGTTGATCTGGGCGGTAAGACCAAGGCAAATGTTCATCTTGAGCTTGATGGTGGCGCATCTGTGAAAATCGCTGCAAGCCATGATTTGCTTGCTAAGGATGAGTACAACCGCCTTTATCGTTCGGCGTTATTGCATGTCACGGCAGAAGAAAACTTATTTACTGGTGAATTGCGCAATTTGCGCCTCTTGGCTTTTGAGGAACATCAGCCAAGCTATGATGAAGATGAGTTTAAGCGCATGGTTGAGCGCGGCACACTGGCTTGGTCCAAAGTTCCTGATTCGGCGGCTTGGCTAGAGTCGTTGCGTGGAGGTAAGGCATGACGGCAGCAGTATTGTTGGATACCAGTTTCTTGATTTCGCTGGTTGACGGAAATCGGCCTAATCATTCCACTGCGGTGCAGTATTACCGTATGATGCTTGAACAACAGTCACCAATGTTTTTCTCCGCAATAGTTGCGGCCGAGTTTGCTATCAAGCAACCTATCACCGATCTGCCCCTGAAAAATTTTCGCTGTATCCCTTTCAATATCACTCACTCAAATGAGTCGGCGCGTTTATGGAATGCTCTTGGCAGACGCGATGAGGGTGATAATCGTGCTGTGGTGCGGGATGATGTAAAGTTAATGGCACAAGCCGCGCATGAGTCCATCCCCTTCATCCTGACGGAGGATGCCTCAACTCTTTATAAATACTGTGATCGTTTGAGCGAGGCCGGTTTGTTGCGTGTTAAGGCAATCAAGCTTGTGGATGGCTTTGATTCGTGTGCGTTGCGCGAAGACGGGCAGCGCGGTTTGAATCTGGATGCCGACTAAACGACTCATCCTTCGTGCCTAGGATTTCCCAAGGCACCTGCTTGAACAATTATCCAGTTTTTCGCTTTCATTTTTGTGCTGGGAAAAGTAGTATATTTTCCCATCAAAACTGTTTGCACAATGTTTATGCAACAACTTAATAAAAAAGCAATTTCTCGAATATACGGGCGCGGGAGGGGGTGGGCGTTCTCGCTGAATGATTTCGTCGTGGATTTTAGCCGCGATCAGATCGAAAATGCACTGGCGGGATTGTGCCGCGAGGGGAAGATCCGCCGTGTCTGCCGGGGAATTTACGATTACCCGAAATTCAGCGAGTTGTTGCAACAGGAGCTAAGCCCGGATTTCGACCAGGTGGCTCAGGCGTTCGCACGCAAGTTCAACTGGCGCATCCAGCCTGCGGGCGACGCTGCGCTGAATCTGCTGGGGCTTTCCACCCAGGTTCCCGGTCGGCTGGTGTATCTCTCCGATGGGCCGAACCGTCAGTACGACATTGGCAATTACACGCTGGAGTTCAAGAAATCTGCGCTGAAGGATGTCGGCTTCAAATACCGCGAGAGTGGGCTGATTGTGCAAGCGTTGAAATCGCTGGGGCAAGAGATGGTGGATGAATCGGTAATCGCTACGTTGCGCAAGCAACTGGATGAAACAACGTGCAAACGGGTGCTGAAGGATACGGTGACGGCGACAGGCTGGGTATATGAGACGATCAAGCGGGTTTGCGGGGAGCGAGGCTGATGGAAACGAGTGCCGAGTTCAGCGATTACATCGTGTATGTAGATGAGAGTGGCGATCACAGTTTGAAATCTATTGATGCAGGTTACCCGGTGTTTGTGTTGTCGTTCTGCGTGTTTCGCAAGGATGATTATGCGGAGCGGGTAACGCCAGCGGTGCGCAAGCATAAATTTGCGGCGTTCGGTCACGATATGGTCGTGTTACACGAGCATGAGATTCGCAAGAAAACGGGTGCATTTTCTCGCTTGGGCAAGGATGCCCGCGAACAGTTTATGGAGTCGTTGACCAATATCATTGCGACAGCAGACTTTACGCTGGTTGCGGTTGTGATAGACAAGCGCCGTTTGGCAAGCAAATATGTAAATCCTGCGCATCCTTACCACTTGGCAATGGCGTTCGGATTAGAGCGGCTCTATCGCTTGTTGCGGAGTCAGGGGCAGGATGATCGGTTAACGCACATCGTATGTGAAGCGCGTGGTTCGAAGGAAGATGCTGAACTGGAGTTGGAGTTTCGCCGAATTCGTGATGGTGCGAATTTTCTTAATAAGCGGCTGCCGTTTGAACTGGTGATTGCGGATAAAAAGACTAATTCTGAAGGAATGCAGCTGGCAGATTTGACAGCGCGTCCTATTGGTCTTTCAGTATTGCGGCCTGAGCAGCTGAACCGGGCAATGGCAACATTGGAGAGCAAGTTTTACCGCGATGCTGCGGGAAACAAGAATGGTTTCGGGCTAAAAGTGTTTCCCTAGAAAGTCGAAAGGCACCGAAGTTGTCCTCGATGCCTAACGCCGACCGGGTAGTCCCAATCCATTTTGGCGATAGTATATGTGCAAAGTCTTCAAACTTCAATAGTCATTTTTGGTGATCATGGAAGAAACGTGTTTAATTCATTTCTGTGTGAGGCTTTCCTTCAATATATTGATTTTATGTAAAATTTCCACTTAAATTGAAAAACTATATGTGCGTGCAAATATGAGTTCGCCTAATTACAGCGAAGATAGTCTCGTCGAACAGCCAGCCATCCAGCTTTTTGCGGAATTGGGCTGGGTGACACTGGTTGCCTCGGATGAGGTGCTTGGTGCTGAAGGAACGCTAGGGCGAGAGACTAAATCTGAGGTGGTACTGGCGGCGCGTCTACGTAAGGTTTTGGCACAGCTAAATCCGGATCTACCTGTCGAGGCGATCAATGCTGCCGTGGATGAACTTTCTCGCGACCGTTCAGCGATGCTGCCAACTGCTGCAAATCGTGAACTTTGGGCGTTGATGCGCGACGGGGTGAAAGTGTCCGTGCCGGATTTGGCGAGAGGTGGGCTGAAGGTTGAGCGGGTGAAGGTAATCGACTGGGACTACCCTGCCGCCAACGATTTCCTGTTGGTAAGTCAGATGACCATTGTCGGCCAGCTCTACACCTGCCGTCCGGATCTGATAGGTTTCGTGAATGGATTGCCGTGGGTGGTGATCGAACTGAAAAAGCCGGGCGTACCCGCTAAGCAAGCCTTTGATGGAAACCTCACCAGTTACAAGCATGCACAAAATGGCATACCCGCGCTGTTTTGGTCGAATGCTTTGCTCATTGCTTCCAATGGGACGGATAGTCGTGTCGGATCGCTGACCGCAGATTGGGAACGGTTCTTTGAGTGGAAGCGTATCGAGCGAGAAGATGAACCGCGTCGCGTATCACTTGAGGTGATGCTGCGCGGGCTGTGCGAGCCGTCTCGTCTGCTCGATCTGGTGGAGAACTACACACTGTTCTCCGAGCATAAGAGCGGGCTGACCAAAATTATCGGGCAGAATCACCAGTTCATCGGCGTGAATAATGCCATTCGTGCCATGCTTAAGGCGCGTGAGGAGGGACATGGGCGTGGCGGTGTGTTTTGGCAGACGCAGGGTTCTGGCAAGAGTTTTTCAATGGTATTTTTTGCGCAGAAAGTGATGCGCAAAGTTCCAGGGAACTGGACTTTTGTGATTATCACCGACCGGGTAGAACTGGACGAACAGATTGCTAAAACATTCGCCGCCTGTGGCGTAGTTAGCGACGCGCAAGTCAGTCATGCTCAAAGTGGCGCTCAGTTACGTGAACTGCTTTCTGGCAATAACCGTTATGTGTTCACGCTGATACACAAATTTCAAACCGCAGAAATGTTGTGCGACCGCCGTGATGTGATTGTACTTACCGATGAGGCGCACCGGAGCCAGTACGATACGCTGGCGCTGAATATGCGTGCGGCATTACCCAATGCGATGTTCGTTGCGTTCACAGGTACGCCGTTGATTGCCGGTGAGGAGCGCACACGCGAAGTGTTTGGTGATTACGTTTCCATTTACGATTTTCAGCAGTCTGTCGAAGACGGCGCGACCGTGCCACTGTTCTATGAGAACCGCACACCGGAATTACACCTCGATAATCCTGATCTGAACGATGATATCTACGATTTGATTGAGAGTGCCGAACTGTCCGATGAGGCGGAGAAAAAACTGGAGCGCGAGTTGGGGCGGCAGTATCACCTCATCACCCGCGACGACCGGCTGGATACGGTGGCGCAAGACATCGTGAAGCACTTCCTCGGACGCGGTTTTCAGGGCAAGGCGATGGTGGTGTCCATAGACAAGGCGACCGCGCTACGTATGTACGACAAGGTGCGAAAGTATTGGCCAAAGGATGACGACACCGATATGGCGGTGGTGGTGTCGCCAGCACAGAACGAAATCGAACAGATGGCGAAGTTGGGCATGGATATCGTGCCGCATCGCAAGCGCATGAATGACGAGCGGTTGGACGAAAAGTTTAAGGACACCAATGATCCGCTGCGGTTGGTATTCGTTTGTGCGATGTGGTTGACTGGCTTCGATGCGCCGAGTTGCTCGACGGTCTATCTTGATAAACCGATGCGTAACCACACCTTGATGCAGGCCATTGCCCGCGCTAATCGCGTGTATCCCGGTAAGCAGAGTGGTCTGATCGTGGATTATGCCAATGTGTTTGCCTCGCTGGAAAAGGCACTGGCGATTTATGGTAAGGGTGGCAGTGGTGAAATGCCGGTGCGCGATAAGAAGGCGTTGGCGGATGAGTTGCGTTATGCGGTGAATGACGCGAATGTATTTTGCATGGAGCATGGTGTGGTTTTGGCAGAAATCGAGAATCAGCCGACAGCGCATTTCGCTCAGGCAGGTGCGATCCAAAAGGCGGCTGACAGTTTGATGGCACCAGAAGCCATCAAGCGCGATTTTCTTGCTTTGGAGGCATTGGTCAGTAGTTTGTATCGCGCCGTCAAGCCTGACCCGGTGGCGATAGAGTTTGTGCAGCGCTGCGGTTGCCTGGCGGCAATCGCCCAGTGCATACGCACCGTGACCGAGCCGCCCGATATTTCACACATTATGAAGGGTATCCAGGACTTGCTGGATGAGTCTATCGGGGCAGAGCCTTTTAAGATACGGCAACGGACGGCAGGTTATGGAAACATTGATCTATCTAAGATCAATTTCGAGGCGTTGCGTAAGCGTTTTGAGGATAAGAAGCCGAGCAATACTGACGTGGAACGGTTAAAAGCGGCTGTACGCGCACAACTGGAACGGATGGTGCGGCTTAACCCGACGCGTGCCGATTATCTTGCGAAGTTTCAGGAGCTAATAGAGGGCTATAACTCGGGCAGTCGCAACATTGATGAGATTTTCAAGGAGCTGCTGGCGTTGTCCACAGTGCTGACAGAAGAACAGACTCGTCATGTGCGCGAAAACTTAAGCGAAGAAGAGTTGACTATCATGGATATTCTGACCCGGCCCGCTCCTGAATTGACCACGGAAGAGCGTGAAGAGGTGAAGAAGGTCGCGCACCACTTGCTGGAAAAAGTGCATAAGTTGCTGGTGCTGGGCTGGCGGCAAAAAATTTCTACCCGTGCCCGAGTGAAGATCGAAATCGAAAACGCGCTGGATGAAGGTCTTCCTCGCGCATATTCTAAAGAAATTTACGAGGCAAAGTGCTCTGCTGTATTTGAGCATGTGTATCAAAGCTATCAGGGTGAAGGACAGAATATTTATGCTGCGTAACCCCTTGAGGCTGGGTGTATTTTGACACCTCAAATGTGGCCGTCACAAGCAGTAATGTCTAGGAAGTGACGGCACTTGTATTTACAGTCCGTAATAAATTGAAAAAAGGAAAAGCATAGTCATGTGTCTTGCCATACCCGTACGCGTCGAACAGCTCACACCGGGCGATAATGCCATCGTCAATCTGGGCGGTGTGCGCAAAGAAATCTCGCTGAGTCTAGTGGAAGACGTTGCTGTGGGCGACTATGTGATTCTGCATGTCGGCTACGCGCTGCAAAAGCTGGATGTCGATGAGGCCGAACAGACGCTGGCCTTGTTTGCCGAGTTGAATGCGCACACTGATGCCCAACTGGCGGACGGGTCGCTGGCATGAAATACGTCGATGAATTTCGCGACGGTGAATTGGCGAAAAATATCGCCGCCAATATTGCACGTGAAGCCGAACCGCAAAAAATCTATCGCTTGATGGAGTTTTGCGGCGGCCACACTCATGCGATTTCGCGCTACGGTCTGGCTGATTTATTGCCCGCTAACGTGCGCCTGATACACGGCCCCGGTTGCCCTGTTTGCGTGTTGCCGGTGGGGCGCGTGGATCAGGCGATTCGATTAGCGACAGAGCTACGCGTGATTCTGTGCACCTACGCCGACACCATGCGGGTTCCTGCATCCGATAAGCTCACGCTGATGCGCGCCAAGGCGGCGGGGGCGGACGTGCGGATGATCTACTCGACTCAGGACGCGTTGAAGATCGCAAGGGACAATCCGGCGCGCGAAGTGGTGTTTCTGGCGATCGGTTTTGAGACCACCACACCGCCGACAGCGGTCGCCGTGAAACAGGCGCAAGCTGATGGGATCGATAACTTTAGCATCCTGTGCAACCACGTGCTGACGCCGGCTGCGATGCACGCGATTTTAGCCGTGGCAGGTGGCGTGGCGCTGGACGGCTTTATCGGTCCGGCTCATGTCTCGACCGTCATCGGCAGCGAACCCTATGAGGTGTTTGCCCGCGATTATGCCAAACCGGTGGTGATCGCAGGCTTTGAACCGCTGGATGTGTTGCAGGCCATATTGATGCTGATACGCCAGATCAATCGCCAAAGAGACGATGGTAGGGCTGCTGTTGAAAACGAGTTTACCCGCGCCGTGTCGCGTTCCGGTAATCTCAAAGCGCAGGCGCTTGTCTCTGAAGTGTTTGAATTAAGAGAGTTTTTTGAGTGGCGCGGCTTAGGAACGCTGCCCTTGAGCGCGTTGAAACTGCGGTCTGAGTTTGCAGCCTTCGACGCCGAACTGAAGTTTAACTGCGAGTATGTGGCCGTGCCGGATCACAAAGCCTGCGAATGTGCGGCCATCTTGAGGGGGGAAAAGATGCCGCAGCAGTGCAAGATCTTCGGCACAGTCTGCACGCCAGAGAATCCGGTAGGTTCCTGCATGGTGTCGAGCGAGGGGGCCTGTGCGGCGCATTATTCCTTTGGGCGGTTCAGGGAGACAAAAGCATGAGCTACAGCAGAGCATTGGATTTAAAGCACGGTCGCATCGAGATGTCGCACGGTTCAGGCGGACGCGCCATGGCGCACTTGATCAGCGGTTTGTTCGCCAGCGCCTTCGATAATCCCTATCTGGCACAGGGCAACGACGGCGCGGTATTGCCGCAACCGGCCGGTCGTCTGGTGATGTCGACCGACAGCCACGTAGTCTCACCGTTGTTCTTCGCGGGCGGCGACATCGGTTGCTTGTCGGTGCACGGCACGATCAACGATGTGGCGATGATGGGCGCGGTGCCGCTCTACCTGTCTGCCGCTTTCATCCTCGAAGAAGGTTTTTTGCTCTCTGATTTGAAACGCATCGTCGATTCGATGGCCAAAGCTGCGCGTGAAGCGGGCGTGCCCATCGTCACGGGGGATACCAAGGTGGTAGAGCAGGGCAAGGGCGACGGGGTGTTTATCACCACCACCGCCGTCGGTGTAGTGGCAGACGGCGTTAACTTGTCCGGCGATAATGCAAAGCCTGGCGATAAGATACTGCTGTCGGGCACGATAGGCGATCACGGCATGGCGGTGATGTCGCAGCGCGAAAATTTGAGTTTTGATGCGCCCATCGTCTCGGATACGGCGGCGCTGCACGGTTTGGTGCAAGCCATGCTGGCGACTGGCGCGACCTTGCGCGTGTTGCGCGACCCGACGCGCGGCGGTCTGGCAACCACACTCAATGAGATCGCACAGCAATCTAATGTTGGTATGTCGCTCGATGAAGCGGCGATACCTGTCAATACAACGGTCGCTGCGGCCTGTGAGTTTCTGGGTTTAGACCCCTTGTACGTCGCCAACGAAGGCAAGCTGATCGCGATTTGCGCACCACCCGATGCGGAACAATTACTGGCGGCAATGCGCTCTCATCCGCTGGGTGCTCAGGCTGCTGTCATCGGTGAAGTCATCGAAGATGCGCACGGCTTCGTGCAAATGACCACCCGGATGGGCGGTCGCCGCATGGTGGACTGGCTGGCTGGCGAGCAATTGCCGAGGATATGTTGATTTATATAACTTATTGATTATATTTAGTTATCTTATTTTTTGTAGCGGTTCTATGCCCAGTTTTAGTTTGATCAACTCTGCGCTGCGCTTAGCCTCAGCTGTAGAGGTATAGGGACCTGTCTGGATGCGCACCAGTTCATCTTGAGTATGCAGACTGAGCACATGGTTGCTCAGCTTTTCGGATAGCAGAGCCATGAATTTTTCGGCCTGACTGATTGATCTGAAAGCGCCGAGCTGCAAATAGATTTTTTCTGCCGGGGCGGGCGTTGCAGGAACGTAGGCAGCTTGATTGGCGATATCGAATTGTTCGGGCGTCATTTTTCTCGCCAGGTCCTGGATCAGCGCACGCGCCATTCCGTGCCCCAGTTCATCCGCTTGTTTTGTATAACGGTATGCGGCGATCAGGTTTTGCGCAACGCCCTGACCATTGGCGTACATCACGCCCAGATTGAACAAGGCCTGAGCTTCCCCGCCGGCTGCGGCCAAATGAAACCAGCGCACTGCCTCCGCTTCATTTTTGGCGACCCCCAGACCTTCTGCATGCGCCACACCCAGATTCAGTTGCGCGATGGGCAAACCCTGACGGGCCGCCTGACGATACCAGCGCACCGCTTCTACGTGATCAAGCTCTACGCCATGTCCTGTGTCGTATAACATCGCCAGGTTGAAACAGGCTTGCGCATTGTTCTGTCGGGCGGCCAGTCGAAACCAGCGGGCCGCTTCCTGGTAGTCCTGATCGAGTTCTTCTCCCTTGAAATACAATCCGCCCATTCTTAATTGCGCTTCCGCATTGCCTTGTGTGGCCAGGGTGCGCAACTCATACAACGGATCTGTTCCGGCATACGCCGCATGAATGGCCAATAGGATGAATAACAGCAAGGAGCGTTGGATGAACGATTTGGTCATGGTCGCAAACCGGGTGAGAGATGCTGTAGTGTATCAAACAATGCAATTTGATATCCACGCCGCCGTTATTCGTTACAATTGATCCATTCTGTCAACTGACCACAATTATGTCGATGATCCCCCTATCCGCTGAACAGCTTCGTCTTGCTATTGAAGCGGATACACTCGGTTTCTCAGATACCACTGAGTTGCTCTCTCAACCCTTACCCTGGATAGGGCAGGAAAGGGCGCAAATTGCGGCACGCTTCGGTCTGTCCATGCAACAGGCGGATTACAATTTGTTTGTGCTGGGCGAAGTGGGCAGCGGACGATCGTCCTTGCTCAAACAGGCGATGACGGCCGCCGCCGAGAACAGACCTGTTCCTCCCGATTTGTGTTACTTGCACAATTTCGAAGCGCCTGAGCGGCCTCGCGCGCTGCGCCTGCCCGCCGGTGAAGGGCGTTTGCTGCGTCAGTCTATGATGCAGATGATCAAGACCCTGCAAACTGAGATACCGATGCGTCTGAACGGACAGGAATTCAAGGCTGAAAGTGAGCGCATCGAAAAGAAATACAAATCGGAAGAAGCCGAGGCTTATGCCGGGTTGGATGCCTTTGCAGAAGCGCGCCACTTCGCCCTGCATCGCGAATCCGGACGTCTGGTATTTACTTTGCTTGATGCAAAAAATCACGCCTTTACTGAACATGAAATGCTCGCCTTGCCTAAGAAACGCAGGCTTGAAATTGAACAGGCCGAGCAGGAGTTACGCGTCGAGATCAGCCGTTTTCTGGAAAAGACCCGGCCTATGGAGCGCACCATGAACGAGTCGCTTTCGGCATTGCGACGTCAGGTGATCAGACCCTTGCTGGATCATGAGTTGCAGCAAATCCGCAGCGGCTTGAAGAAACAGATCAAGGACACCATTAAGCTCAGCGTTTATCTGGAAAAAGTGGCGCTGGACGTGCTCGACAATCTGGCGCTGTTTGAGGTTGCGGACGAAGAAGATGAGGTGCGGCAGGAGGCGTTGGGGCTGGTATTGTCCCGCTACCGCGTCAATCTGGTGGTGGACAACGAGCGCTTGCACGGTGCGCCGGTCATTATTGAGGATAACCCGCTGTTTCGCTCGCTGTTCGGCAGCATCGAGTATCAATCCGAGAACGATGTGCTGGTCACCGATTTTTCCCGTATCCGTGCAGGTTCTCTGCATAAGGCACACGGCGGCTTCCTGTTGCTGCATCTGCGCGATTTGCTGGTGGATGAACTGGTGTGGGAAAAGCTCAGGCGATTTTTGCGCAGCGGCAAGCTGCAAATTGAAGAGCCGGGCACGACGTTTGCCGCCATCGCCGCCGTGTCGCTGGAACCTGAAGCCGTGGCAGTCGATGTCAAAATTATCCTGATCGGTTCGCGCGATCAGTATTATCAGCTGCAGGAAGAGGATCCCGAGTTCGCGCGACATTTCCGTGCCAAGGTGGATTTTGCCGAAAGTTTTGTTTCAAGCTGCGACACGCGACAGGATTTCGCCATTTTTGTCTCGCACACCTGTCGCAGTCTCGGCTTGTCGCACTTTTCCGCCGCTGCGGTGGCCTGTCTGCTGGAGGATGCACATCGGGAAGTAGACGACCAGTCGCGTCAGAGCGCTAACTTTGCGCGTGCCGAAGCGTTGATCATGGAAAGCGCGGCGTTGTGCCAGGCGCGTTCCGGCAAGCGGGTTGAACTGAGCGATGTCGAAGCCGCACGGGAGGCGCGTATACAGCGTCACAATTATCCCGATCAGCGTTTGCATGAGTCGATACAGGAGGGAGATCTTTTAATCAGTGTGCAGGGCGAACGGGTAGGGCAGATCAATGCGCTGACCGTGATCGATCTGGGAGATCATCGGTTCGGTTTTCCGGTCAGGCTCACGGCGCGCACCTTTGCCGGTAGCGACGGTCTGGTCAACATCGAACGCGAAGTGGAGATGTCGGGGCCTATCCATGACAAGGGCGTGCTCATATTGCAAAATTATCTGGCTGCCCTGTTTGCGCATCTGGCCCCTCTGGCACTCAATGCCTCCATCGTATTTGAACAGGAATACAACGGCGTGGAAGGCGATTCGGCTTCCTGCGCTGAGCTGTATGTTCTGCTCTCGTCCTTGTCCGGTATCCCGCTCAAGCAGGGTATCGCCGTGACAGGCGCGGTCAATCAGCACGGTGAGGTGTTGCCGGTGGGTGGCATCAACGAAAAAATCGAGGGTTACTTTCGCGTCTGCGAGGCGCAGGGACTGGACGGCAGTCAGGGCGTGATGATTCCGTCGCGAAATCGCCGCCACTTGATGCTCGATCATCGTGTCATCAAGGCGGTCAGTCAGGGCTTATTTAACATCTATGCGGTCGACCATGTCAGCGTCGGAATAGCGTTGCTGACCGGGATGACGACCGGTGTCGCGGATGAGAGCGGGGAGTATCCGCATGGCACAGTGTTAGGTCGAGCTCAGAAAACCTTGCAGTCCTATCGCCGTGCCTGCCATGCTTCGGAGAACCCCAAGCCCGGTCGAAAACACGCAAGATAGGGAGCTTCTTGCAAAATAGCTGAATCCGAAGCTTTCAGCAGGAAACGTCTCATCTGGGAAGATTTTTGGGGTCAGTTTTTGGGGTCAGGCCTTTACTTTATAGATTTTTTGGGGTCAGGCCTTTACTTTATAGTTCCTCTCCAAAACCTGTCAAAATACGCTTTTTTTGAAAAACTATAAAGTAAAGGCCTGACCCCGCGTATGTGTGCTGACCCCGCGTATGTGTGACCCCGCGTATGTGACCCCGTGTACCTCAAGATAATGATATAACCTTTTGTTTTATTATATTTCTTTTTCGAGATCGGCGCGGAATTTGGCAATTTTTTGATGCAGGTGATCGGCATCGCCGTAGTCTAAAAATCGTCTGTAGCGTGTATGGGCGCTGACGACTTTTTGCGCATGTTTGATCGGGCAAAAATACTGTTCTGTGCGTGCTGTGATCTCGCGTGCATAGTTGAACAGGCCGACCGCATACGAGCAGTACATGCAGTGCACTTTTTCGAATACATTCAGATAGGATAAATGCTGGTGATCCATCACGATGTAGTCTGAGTGACGCACCCGTGCGATCCGGTAAACGGGGAAGCAGATCGTCTGATAGAGCGTTACGGTCAGATCCAGCAGCAGCATAGGAACAATCATGCCGTAGATAAAGGGCATGGTGAGAAAGTTCTGCGGCCGCACGTTGAGAAACCAGCGAAATATCCCCATCTTGACTCGACGGTGCGCGGTCTTGATGGTTTCTTCAAAAACTACTCGCTTATCTTTGATTTGATAGCGCAGACGACATTCCTGTCCCTCGATGGCAGTTTGCAGTTCGGCCTCCAGTTGGCTGATCTGTTCGAGAAGTTGGCCGATTTTTTCATTCATGGAATATCCCTAGGCTAGGGGTAGCTACGATAAGGCAGCAGTATAGGGTATTCCGGTGGCAAAGGTTGATTGTCTCGGAGGGCGTCCTCAGCTAACATGCGCTGAATTGAAATCGCCGAAAGTCCCAGCATGAATCAGATTAGCAGCTTGACCCTTGCAGATATCATGAATTGCGCCGTGCGCCATGTCTTGCCTGCATGCACATTGGGGGAAGCTGCACGACAGATGGCCGAGGCGCATATTTCATCGTTATTGGTGATGACCGGTGCAAACCCGCTGGGCATCGTCACCGAGTGGGATATGGTGAAGTGGCTGAGCACAAAAGTGGACAAGGCGACGCCGGTAGAGGCATTGATGAGCGCGCCGGTACTGACCGCCACGCCCGGTTTGGATTTTGCCTCTGCTTATGCGCTGGTGTTAGAACATCATGTCCGGCATCTGGTGGTCATCGACGAAGTGGGCGATGTGATCGGGATGGCCAGCGAAACGGACTTCCGACGTCATCTGGGTATGGGGATGTTGCGTCAGCTCGATGA
Source organism: Gallionella sp. (assembly GCA_041660905.1). GTDB lineage: Bacteria > Pseudomonadota > Gammaproteobacteria > Burkholderiales > Gallionellaceae > Gallionella. The sequence goes on along the minus strand of JBAZVL010000002.1, from coordinate 133,461 downwards.
TCTTAAAGCGGTGATGGAAAAGGAACTGCCCATTCTGAACGCGGATGATACGCTGGCTAAGGCTATGGCATGCATGTTGCGCGATCATAGTTCTTATGTGTTGATTGCCGAGCATAATCGTCCGACCGGTATTTTGACGGAACGCGACATTACAGCGTTGCTGGTCAGTATGCAGGATGGGCAGGCCGAGACACTCTTGCTGCGCGAGGTGATGCATGCACCGGTGCTCACTGTCGCGCATAGCACACCGGTATTCGTCGCAGCCAGCCTGATGCAGGAGGGGCATATTCGTCATATGGCCGTCGTGGACGCAGACGGTTGCCTTATGGGTATGCTGTCCCTGCACAATCTGATGGAACGGATTACCCCGCTTTTGTTGCAGGATCAGGCATGGCGTCAACAGCAGCAACTCGAATCGTGCAAGCAGCTTGCCGAGCAGCGTTTGCACATGGCGATAGATGCCTCCGGCATCGGTTTTTGGGAGTTGAATGTCGCCTGTAACAGTCTGTATTACAGCGACAGCTTACGGGCGCTGCTGGGATTGGAGATTATTCCGGACAGCCTTGAGGCCTGGATGGAATGCTGTCATCCGGATGATCGTGAGCGCGTCCTGTCATGCTGTCAGCTGGCAATCAAAACGGATAGCCCTGCGATAGATTGCGAATGCCGGATCTTATGCCAGGACGGGCAGTGGGCGTGGATGCAAATTCGCGGCAGGGTTGTGCAGCGCGACGGGGTGAGGCCGGCACTGGCGGTCGGCACTGCGCTGGATATCACGGCGCGCAAGCGGATAGACGAGGCGCTGCGAGAGAGCGAACAACAGTTGCGCGCGATCTTCGAGACTGAGCCCGAATGCGTCAAGATACTGGACGACAGAGGCCATTTGCTGCAGATGAATCCGGCGGGACTGACGATGCTCGAAGCCGACACGCTGGAAGCGGCGAAATGTCAGTCCTTGCTGGAATATGTGCTGGCCGAATACCGGCCTTATTTTGGCGAGCTGTTCGGGCGTGTGATGGGCGGTGAGAGCGGTACACTGGTATTCGAGATTCAGGGGTTAAAGGGAACCCGGCGTTGGCTGGAAACTCATGCGGTTCCTATGCGGGACGAAAAGGGTATGGTCACGCGCCTTTTGGGAGTGACCCGGGATATTACCGAACGCCGTCGCGCCGAAGAAAATATACGGTATCTGGCCAACTATGATCAGCTGACCGGTCTGCCCAATCGCGCACAACTTGAAGCGCGCGCCCGTTACGCCTTAAGTCTGGCTCAACGCAACAAGAGTCTGCTGGGCGTGATCTTCCTCGATCTGGATCATTTTAAGGATATCAACGATACCTTGGGGCACAGCGTGGGCGATGCGCTGCTGATGGAGGCGGCGAAACGCATGCAATCGGTGGTGCGTGAGGGGGATACGGTTTCCCGGTTGGGGGGCGATGAGTTTATTCTGCTGCTGCCCGGTGTCGATTCACGCGGTGCGGCTCATGTCGCTCAGAAGCTGCTCGATGCGATTGCTCAAACTTATCAGATTGATCCGTATGATCTGAATGTCACTGCATCGCTAGGCATTGCGCTGTATCCGGAGGATGGTCTCGATCTGGAAACACTCTCCAAGAATGCTGATGCGGCGATGTACCGTGCCAAGCAGGCCGGACGCCACGACTATCGATTCTTTACCGCCGAAATGCAGGCGCGCTCGGGCCGCAATTTGCAATTGGTGAACGCACTGCGTCATGCGATCAGCGCCGGTCAGTTGCATTTGTGTTATCAACCTCAGCTCTCTATCTCTGATGGTCGTCTGATCGGCGCTGAAGCCTTGTTGCGCTGGACTCATCCGGAACTTGGCAACGTCTCGCCTGCAGAGTTTATTCCGGTAGCGGAAGATAGCGGGTTGATTCTGCCAATCGGTGAATGGGTGTTGCGCAGCGCCGTGCAACAGGTGAAAGCCTGGATGGACAGTGGATTTGATCCACTGGTGATGGCGGTCAACTTGTCGGCGGTGCAGTTTCGCCATGTCGATCTCCCTAATCTGGTGACGCGTATTCTCGATGAAACCGGATTGCCGCCCGAATATCTGGAGCTGGAGCTCACCGAGGGGGTGGCAATGCACGATCCGCACGGTGCGATTACGGTGATGAACGACTTGCACGAGCGCGGCATTCGTTTGTCCATAGATGATTTTGGTACCGGTTATTCGTCGCTCAGCTATCTGAAGAAGTTCAAGGTCTATAAGCTCAAGATAGATCAGTCATTTGTGCGCGATATCAGCACCGATCCGGATGACAAGGCCATAGTTAGCGCGATTATCAGCATGGCGCAACGACTGGGCATGCAGACTATAGCCGAAGGTGTGGAGACAGCAGGGCAATTGGCCTTTTTGCGCGAGCAGGGCTGTGACGAGGTGCAGGGTTATTTCTATAGCAAACCGTTACTCGCCGCGCAGTTTGAATCATTTGCCAAAAAAGGCTGATCAGTCCTGAGGTCAATGAGGCGTTGTCGTGCTGGCAGCACAGTGGGCGTGATCTCGCACGTGCAGAAAATGACCGAACGCATCTCCACCAAAATTTTGGTCAAGCGAGTGGCAGGCGGCAAGAGTTGCATGGAGATCGTTTAGCTATACCCGCTATTTCGTATTGATCAATCTTTAAATCTGTAAATTCGAATTTCGAAAAAATAGTATTTAAGGACGGGTGGCAGGTTCTTGCGTGGCTCCCGTCAATTTTCGTAGTTCAGCAATATTGAGTGTCATCACGGCACTTGTCAATTTCTTCGTGTAAGCCGCATGAATGGGATGCGCCGCAGAAAAGTCCTCTAACCAGAGAGTCATATCCGTTACTGCACCTTGCTCTATCATCGGTATGAGCGCTGCTAGCAGGAACATGGGCGGAGGCTGAATGTCCACATCGGGAGCTGATATTACTTTTTCTGTCATTTCAATATTCAGAATTTTGCAGATCGAATTCAGCAATACATTCGAATTAAACGGCTTGAGTTGGATGTCGGAAAATTTGAGTTCGGGTGGCCAGTTGTGGGGGACGGTCGGAGGTGCTGCTGACAGCAAGATAGTTGGGATATCGGCGCTATGCTGCAATACGTACCATCCATCTCCTTCCGGCATGAATTGGTCAGTGATGATCAGATCGATGCTGTCGTTGATTAGCTGTATTGCTTCGTGCCCCGAGTTGGCACAGTGGACTGTAAATCCACAATCGGTTAACAGGATAGATAGTAGGTTGCGGCTGTTGGGCTCATCATCTATCACGAGTATTGTTTTGGCTTGTGACGATAAACCGTACTCTGTCGCAGAGTCGACGGACGGGCATGCGACCGCTGTTGCGCAACAAAGTGTGAAGGAGAATTGGCTCCCTGATCCAGCTTCGCTTTTAAGGTTGATCTTGCCACCCATTAAGCTGATCAATTGTTGAGAAATAGTCAGCCCCATGCCTGATCCGTCTATCCCGCTATTTTTTCCGGCTTCGCCACGTATGAATGGCTGGAATATATTGTTTTGCTCTTCCGTTTTAATTCCACGCCCCTGGTCGCTGACCGTAAATGTCAGTTGGCAATGTTCACCATCCAATATAGAAGCGGAGACAGATAGTGTGATAAGTCCATTTGTATAGCGGTTGGCATTGCCTAGTAAGTTGTTTAAAACCTGGCTCAGACGACGTTCATCGGCCATGATCGCACTGGGAAAATGACCTGAAAGTTGAAGTTCAAAGCGGTTGGCGCGGGACTGCATCATCAGAGTTGAATTGTGATTTAACGATTTGATGAAACTCTCCCAGTGAACCGGCGCAATGGATAGAGCGAGTTTTCCGGCTACGCCGCGTGCGTGATCGAGTATCTCATCGATCATACTCAGCAAAAAATTGCTGCTGTGTTTGATGGCGCTGATGCCTTCGGTTAACGATAAGCGTGAACTGCCGCGTTCGAGTAGTTGCGCGTGTCCCAGTATGGTGTTGAGCGGCGTGCGAAATTCATGGCTCATTTTGGCAAGAAATTCAATCCGGCTGGACACTTCCTGGTGTGCGCTTTTCAGGGCATGACGAAGCTCGGTTGTGCGCTGTACCATGCCGATAAAAATGGTCGGCGTAATTAGCAGGAAACACCATGAGAAGCCATATGACTGAATTGGCGAAGTGCTGCTCATGCCAAAGGCCGCCAACACCCGGTAGATGATCAGCAGAGCGAGCGTGCTGTAACTGATCAACATATAGCCGGCTGGACGCGAACCGTCGTTCCATGCGCGAAAAAAAAGTGCAATCCCGATCAAGATAACGGCCAGAACACAAATTGAGATAATCTTAAGTGCTTCTCCGTAGTTGATCAGACAAGCCCATGCGGTAGCCAGTATCAAAATGCCGCTAAAAAGCTTGATCAACAGATCGAATGCCCGATATTTATCGATGTTTTCTATGAAGCTACGCACGAGCAATACCAAAAAAAGGATGCTAAGACAGGTCGCAATGACCTGTACGCGTATATCGAAGGCTAAGTTCACCGGCCACAGATAGGCCGGAAGCAAGCCGGTAATGATCGCATCCAAGATGATTTCAAATAGGATGCTGAGCGCGAAGTACAGATAAATACGTTCGCGTTGTTTGGCATAGATGATCAAAGCGAAAACCGCCGCCATAAATAACCCGCCGATGGTGAGTGCCTGAATGATTTCTAGTCTGACGTGGCTGGCTCTATAGCTGTTGGGTATCCACAGCGTAGGGGTTAAAGTGACAGATGTTTGGGACGCCACCCTAATGTATAAGGTTTTGATTTCCTGTTGTTGCAGCGAGACGGGCAGTAAGGGGAGTGCAGCTACGATGGGGCGTTTTTCTGCAGGGATGGATAAACCTGTATCGGTTCGTAGCCAATGCCCGCTCTTATTGGACTCAAACATGCTTACCTGTTGCAGTCGCGGGTGACCGATGGATAGCCAGTGTTCGCTGCTGATGGATTCGGGATTTGACAGTGTGATGCGCAGCCAGTATGCCTGCTTAGAAAAACCTTGTGACATATCGGCAAAAGTTGCCGCTTTGAACTGGCATGTGCCAGATTGAATGTCGCTAATAGTGGTTTTGGCATTGGTGATGCACCATTCAACTTGTTCGGTTAGATTCGTACTTGGTGCGCTGCTAATTGTGATGACACTTGCATTTGCAGATAAGGTGCACAGTGCACACAGGATGAAAAATACCCTATTAAACAAATGCATGATCAATCCTGTAGAGGGTGGTAAATATCCCGGTGTGTTTTTTCGATGCCAAGTAATCAATCTGACGGTGATACTTGAAAATCAAGCCCGGTCTAGTTGCTCAGAGTGCAATAAAGTATCTAAAAGAAAAGTTCTGTAAGCCGCAGGAAAATCCGGGTGTGTTGTTCCGCGTAGTATCTTCCCTTGTCTATGCCGGTAAAGTCGGGTTGCATTGAATCAGTGCAACCAAACAGGCGCTAATGATCTATTGATATGGTAATCGGGAACGGATTTTTGGCCAAGGCGTTTGCCGTTAATTTTTCAGATGATCCTAGTGTGGTCATCTTTGCATCCGGTGTTTCTAATTCTCGTGAAATTAGAAATGAGCAGTTCTTGCGGGAGCAGGAAATGCTGCGGCATACACTGAATCAAAACAACCACCTCGTCTATTTAAGCAGCAGTTCTGTGCTGGATACACAGCTTGAAAATTCGCCCTATGTGCGGCACAAACTGGAGATGGAACGCTTGGTATCTGAATCTGATTGTTGTGCCAGTGTCTTTCGACTGCCTCAAGTTGTCGGCCACAGCAATAATCCTTACACATTGACCAATTTCCTGTATCAAAAAGTCTTTAGCGGAACTTCATTTCAACTATGGGGTAATGCAAAACGTAACCTGATCGATGTTTGTGATGCGGTCGAAATCATGACGCATTTGATTAGAAGCCGGTCGATGCCAGATTCGATCACGCATATCGCGATGCCTTGGTCTATTTCAGTGATCGAACTGGTCAAAATATTTGAAACTTTGCTCGGTAAAAGAGCCGACTATAAGGTTCTGGAGATGGGGGGCGAGTATGAAATTGAGGCTGGCTTAGCAATGTGCGCGGCTAGAGAAATCGGCATCGTATTTGATGAACAGTACGTTGTGAATCTCATCCGGAAATATTATGCATGAGCCATCCTTAATTGCTGTATCCGTGGTAATTCCGGTTTATGGTAGTGAAAAAGTATTGGAAGTGCTGGTCGAGCGTTTACAGGCCGTTTTCGAATCAGCGCACAATCAGCGTGTCAATTATGAAATTATTTTTGTATGCGACGGCTCGCCAGATCAAAGTTGGGCTGTGATTCAGTCGCTTTCGAGTCGATATTCTCAGGTTCACGGCATTGCTTTGCGCATGAATGTCGGGCAGCACAATGCCCTCATGGCCGGTTTCGCCGCTGCGCGTGGTGAGATTATCGTCACTATGGATGATGATCTGCAGCATGCGCCGTCAGATATCCCTCTTTTGCTGCAAGCTATTGAGCGAGGTTACGATGTTGTTTTCGCCCGCTTCAAGAAAAGACGGCATGTAGGCTGGAAAGTTGCAGGAAGCCATTTTAATGATCTGGTGGCGGGTTATCTGATCAATAAGCCTAAGACGCTTTACCTGTCTCCGTTTCGTGCGATGAAAGCCTCTATTTGTAAGGATATTCTGCGCTATCAGGGCCCCTATGTTTATGTCGACGGGCTGATACTATCTGCGACTTGCAATATCGGCATGGTCGAGGTCGAACATCATGAACGCTATTTGGGCGATTCAGCTTATGGTTTCAAAAAGTCCGTTTCGTTGTGGCTCAAGATGGCGACCAGCTTTTCTATCGTCCCGCTGCGTATCACCTCGTTCGTGGGACTTTGCTTCTCCGCGCTGGGCTTTTTGCTGGCAGTGCTTTTTATCGTTCAAAAGTTTACGCTGGACAGGATGCCAAACGGCTGGTCATCGTTGATTGTGACCATATTGATCGTGGGTGGGGTGCAATTGTTGGCACTGGGGATGTTGGGCGAATATTTGGGAAGGGTACTGCTGACTATCAATGCGAAGCCTCAGTATCTGGTCGCTGATCGGACTATGAAGTTTCCCTTTAAGGCTGAATGATGCAATTTTTATTGTATTGCCTCTGTGGTGGAGCGGGCGTATCCGCTGATTACGGCGTGTATTATTTTTCGGTCACGCATGGTCTCTGGTATCAGGGGGCAAATGCGCTAGGGTATCTTACGGGCATGTTGGTCAGTTTTTCTCTGAACCGGGTTGTTACATTCGGTATGCGCGACAGCGTTCTGCAACGTTTTGTATCGTTTGCCGTGGTGGCAGGCGTCGGTTTCCTGACTTCCGCGTTGATGCTCTGGTTTTTGATCGATTCGGCCGGAGTAGATAGTCGAATCGCCAAGCTGATGACGTTGCCTGTGGTATTGATTTTGCAATACACACTGAATAGGAAGTTTACCTTCGCTCCTGAAAAAACGGGGGGCGAATGATTTTGCCAGCTCAAACAGATGGCAAACTCGTGTGCATGGCATTTGCGGTGTCGTACTTTTTTGCTGTGGATCAGGTCTAGCGGAGATGAGTAAGCCTGAATTTGACCGGTTCGCAGACAACTATGATCATGTGCTGAACGGAGCGATGCCCCGTGGCTTTAGGGCCGATTCGTATTACGCAGACTACAAGGTTGAACTGGCTGCTTCGTTGCTGGGAGTTGATAAGCCCAGACTAGTGCTCGATTTCGGTTGTGGCTCCGGCCGAAGCTTATCCCGCCTTGCCGAGATGTTCCCGGATGCAATTATCTTTGGCTATGATCCGTCTGCGGCCTCACTGGCTGTTGCGGCAAAGCGAGCACCTGCCGCCAGACTGTTTTCAGACTGGGATGCGCTGGCTGCATATCAATTCGATCTGATATTCGCGGCTAACGTTTTTCACCATATCGAACCTTCATCGCGTCCCGGTGCGCTTTTGGCATGCCGTTCAATACTCAGCTGCAATGGTTCGCTCATGCTGTTCGAACATAACCCGCTCAACCCCCTCACGCGCCGTGTCTTCGAACGATGTCCATTCGATGAAGGTGCACAGATGCTTACCTTAAAGTCTGCGATACGCTTGGCGAACGATGCGGGGTTCAATATTGCCGGATGTGGATATACCTTGTTTTTTCCGTATTTTCTAGCCTGGCTGCGTCCCCTTGAGCCTTTTATAAAGCGACTTCCAGTCGGTGCTCAATACTATGTGCATATGGTGAATCCATGAATGAACAATATGATGTCGTCATCGTCGGTGCCGGATTTACCGGGCTAACAGCGGGCCTCGAGTTGGCGCGCGCAGGTCATAAGGTTCTGGTTCTCGACGGAGATGACCGGGTGGGGGGGCTGTCGGGTACATTCGAATTCAGAGATGGATTCACGATTGAGAAGTTTTATCACTACTGGTATGACCACGATGAGTATGTGCCTGAACTGGTAAGGGGATTGGGGGCGGAAAGCGAGATCGTCACCATGCCATCTAAGACCGGTATGTACTTTAACGGTCGCCATTGGCGTTTGACTACGCCGCTTGATTTGTTGCAATTTTCACCGCTGTCCTGGTTGGACAGAGTGCGGCTTGGTCTGCTGGTGTTGCAGGTTCGACGGATACGGGATTGGAAGAAGATTGAACACCTTTCGATTCAAGAGTGGCTGGAGCCGCTATGCGGAAAAAATGTATTCAGGGTGGTTTGGCAACCATTGATCGAGCATAAGTTCTCCGTGTTTTCAGATGCGGTTAGCGCCGTCTGGATGTGGAAAAAGCTGGTGTTGCGAGGCAGTTCGCGAGACAGCAAAGGGGGAGAGCAACTTGCCTACTTCAAGGGCGGTTTTGGCAGGTTGGCTCAGTTGATGGTCGATGAGATTGTCCGTCTTGGCGGGGAAGTGCGATGTAATACCAAGGTGACGAGCGCGACTGTGAATAACGGGGAAATCACTACGCTGGTGGCTGGCAATGCAGAGGTGTCAGGGCGGCAATATCTTTTTACTCCCGCTTTTTCGGTTATTGCGGATATCTTTGACAGAGTTGCCAGTCCGGAATGGCTTTCCCGCCTGCGCAGGGTGAAGTATCTGGGCAATATCTGCTTGGTTTTGCAACTGGATCGAAGTCTGTCTGATACATTCTGGCTGAATGTCAATGATCCCGGTTTTCCCTTTGTCGGGGTAATTGAACATACCAATTTTGATACATCTGACAGCTATGACGGCAAACATATTGTGTTTCTCTCCCGATATCTGGCCTGTGACGATCCGCTCTGGCGCAGCGACGATGCAGCGTACCTGGCTTTTGCTTTGGTGCATGTGAAGCGCATGTTTCCAGACTTTCAGGCTGACTGGGTGCTGGATTTTCGCACTTGGCGAGCAGACTTTGCCCAGCCGGTGACCGAACGTGGCTATTCGAATTATGTGCCCGGCAGCGAGACACCTTATGCCAATGGCTGGATCAGCACGATGGCGCAGATTTACCCTGAAGACCGTGGCACCAACTATGCGATCCGTGACGGTCAGCGCAGTGCGAAAGTGATCGCGACACGGCTGGCGAAACAGCAATCAAGATGAGAGCAATGCGTTTTTCTGCGTTCAATCGCAAAAATGCTTTGACTGTGTTGATCTGGTCGATACTCGCGCTTTTTTTAGTGATGGTGAAGATGGACTCGATCTGGAGCCTGTCTGTCGATTATGCACATCACTACGCCTTGATCGCCAGACTGTCAGAATCTTGGAATATTCCGCATTCGGGCGATCCAAGTCTGTCTGTGATGAATTTTTATCCCCGTTACAGTCATCTGTTTGCCGCTTTATTAGGACATCTGCTGGGTTCGGCGCTGCTCGGCATGCAGGTGGTCACGCTGGGTAGCATCGTTCTGGTCTGGGGTAGTCTAATTTTTATCCTTGTCAGTTTGCCAAATAAATCACGGAGTATTGCCAGCGCCATTTTGATCGCACTGTTTGTCGTTAACCGACGCTGGCTTCATGCGGCGCTGTTCGGAGATGAGATCGTTGCGAATTATTTTTATGCGCAACTGGTTGCCCAAGCCTTTGTGCTCAGTATCATCGCGTGGCTACTCTATTTGGAAAGGAATGCGGTCAGACCCGCGTTGCGCTATCTGATATTGATCGCCGCAGTTTATATTGCGACAGGCATTCATTTGTTACCTGCTCTTGAATTATTGTTATTTTTCAGTATGTTATGTGTGATTGATGCGTATAGGAAAAACAGTGATGGCAAATTAAAAATAAAGGACATCCGGCTTGCTGTGTTTCTGCTTGCTGTCTCATGGGGCATGTTGCTATTGCATCCATCCTTTGCAAGTATGAGCCAATTCAGCACAATCAATGGTGTTGTTACAGCCAACTATGTGGAGAATCTGAATAACGTGATCGCGTTAAGCGTCATCTTGCTAGCAAGCTCACTTTTGATGCTGATTTACTGGTTGTCGATAAAGGACAATCAACGGATGGGGGAACTCGTCGCTTTGAAATATACCGGCATATTCGGGATATCTGTGGCGGCACTTTGTCTGTTGCAGTTGTTGGCGCTGCGATTCGGGCACGGCTCAGAATATGCGGTTAGAAAATACATATTTGCACTCGATGCGATACTGCTGATCGAGCTTGTTCTTGTCTGCGCTGTGTATCTGGAGAGATTTAAGTGGATGCGAGTCGGAATATTGAATTCTGCTTCTGTGTTGATTCCAGCTCTGACGGTCATCGCCTTTTTTAGCGTGACCTCGGTTCGCGCGCTCGTTGCCACTCAGGATGTGGTTGAGTTAGAGCGCCGCCTTTTGCAATTAAAAAAACACGATACGGAAAAAATAGCGGATAAATTCGATTACGTGGTCGGCATTGATAATCTGCCGTTCAATATCGCTTATATGATGTCGATTGGGCTATTTAAGGCGCCTTTTCCGGACGGTGCTGATTTTCCTTCACATAGTTGGTGGATCGTTGATTGGAATCGCGTGGGGAGAGTGCTCACCTCTGAAAATTCAACGCTGGATCGTGATATTTCGTGCAGGAGAGCCGTGTTTCCTGAAGGGGCACTGATTTTGCTAGATGGTGCCTGTGCGGTTAGATCGCAACAGAACCGTACTATCATCGATTTTACCGACAGAAATGTTTACTTGCCCTGTGATACAAAGGGTTTGAGCAGCGCTGAAGATTTCGGAACCTGGACTGCGGATACCACGGTTACCCTGCGCTGTCCTGTTCCACTTGTTAATGGCAAGGCGCCGGTCAAGTTGCGGATAGACAGCAAGGGGTTTATATACCGGGGCAATGAGCAGCGGGTGCAAGTCAGTGTCAACGGCGTGATGGCTGGCACATATCGCTTCGATGCGGCTCATGTTGAACAGCAAATGATGATTGATCTGGCTGATAAAACGGGCAGGGACGTATTGATTACATTGACGCTGCCTGATGCTGTCTCGCCTTATCAGTTGAGGATGAGCGGTGATAGGCGTCAACTGGGTATTGGAATTCGGAGCCTTGAATTCAGATAGTTTTGCCGGGTGTCGGCCTGCCGGCTAACTCGGCATACACGTGTGCGTAGGATGCGGCCATCCGTTCTGCCGTGAACAACTGCCAGTAGCGCTTTTCTGCGCGTACGCCCATTTCGCGGGCGAGTTCCGGGTGATGCCACAACTTTTCCATCGCTTGCCGCAATGCCTTCGGGTCGCCGGGTGGAACCACAAGGCCGGTTTCGTTGGCAATGTTGACGAAGGTGGTGCCTGTTCCTATTTCGCTTGAAATCAATGGCTTGCCATACATTGCGCCTTCGAGCAAAGAAATTCCAAAGGCTTCAGAGCGAAGATGGGAGGGGAACACGACGGCGTAACTCAATGTCAGCAGTGCGACCTTGTCCTCGTCGGACAAAGCGCCTAAAAAATGCACGTTCTTTAGTCCTAATCCGCTGGCTTGAGATTTTAATTCGGCTTCCATCGGCCCCGAACCCATGATGACTACTGGAAAATCTACGCCCTGCATTGCAGCCAATAGGATGTGCAATCCCTTGTAGTAACGCAGCATGCCTACAAAGAGAAAAAAACGGCTGCCAAACTTCATTCGCCATGCATTGAGTAAAGCCGCTGATGGCGATGGGTAGGTTGTTTTATCGAGTCCGTAGGGAATATCGACCACTTTATTCAGATAGTTTTTGAGTACCTCGCTGGTCGCCAGGTAGTTGGGGGAGGTTGCCACGATGCGATCTACGCTGGATAGAAAGCGGTTCATGAGCGGACGATATAGCTTCAGCAGTGTTGTCTGCCGGATGATATCCGAGTGGTAGGTCAGAATAGTGGGTTTGCCGTGGCCGCTGAGAAAGTGGATCATATCCATGAATGGCCAGGGAAAGTGAAAGTGAATCACATCGGCGGTATCAGCTAGCTGACGAAATTTGTTCAGGGCGGAAAATGAAAACCCGGTCGATGCTATCTGCAGATCCAGTTTGGCCTGGTAGACCAGATGGCCTGAAAATTCAATCGGAGTTTCGTGCGTATCATGAGACAGCGCCAGCACCTCGCCTTGATAGCCATGAGCTGCACCACCCTTGCAAAGCTGAAAAATAACCTGTTCTATTCCGCCAAACGAATCCGGATAATAGACTTTAAAAAAATGTAGTACGCGTATCGGTTCGTTTTTCATGGGCGCAGTTCTTTGTAGACGGCCAGAGTTTCTTCTGCACAATTTTCCCAGCTAAAACTGTGCGCACGCAGCAATCCCCGCAGGCGGGCTTCGTTCCGCCATGTCTCGTCCTCTAGTCCTTTTGCAATCAGGCGGCTCAATTCATCCGCATCTTTCGGATCACACATGGCGGCAGCATTTCCTGCCACTTCAGGCAAGGTTGACGCGTTTGAACAGACCACGGGGGTGCCGGATGCCATGGCTTCGAGCAGCGGCAGTCCGAAGCCCTCATAGAGAGAAGGAAACAGGAATAGTCTGGCGCCTGCAAAAAGGAGCGGTACGTCTGCTGAGGGTACAAAACCGAGATATCTGACCCAACCCTCTGTTACCGCTGCTTCAATGCGGGTAAGCGTGTTTCCCCAGCCCTGGTATCCGATCAGTACCAACGGCCAGTTCATTCGCACCGATAGGGGCAGCATGGCATAGGCATCGAGCAGCACCTCCAGATTTTTGCGCGGCTCTATCGTGCCTACATAGAGACTGAAGGCGCCGGAATTAAGCTGATATTTATTCAGTGTGGCGGCTAGTTCCTGTTGCGTTCTAGGGTGAAAGTCATCGCTGCAGGCGAGGTGGACGGCACGGATCTTGTTGAGCGGCCAATTAAAAAAGGCGGCTACTTCCTGACGTGTATATTCCGTATCGGTGATCAGCATATCGGCTCTTTTTAATGTGAGCTCAATTTCGTGACGCATAAACCTTACCCGCTCAGGCGGATGACAATGAGCCCATTTATAAATGGAGAGATCATGGAAGGTGCATACTGAAGTACCCGCAAAGGGTGGCAGGTAGTAGTTGGGGCCGTGGAACAGGTGGTCGGCGTGTTTGCGTAACGCCTGTTTTTTGATGAGCGGTGAGATGTGTTGGTAGAGACTTGTAGTCAGTCGGTTTTTAAGCAGGGAGTGACGAAGATCGCTTGAAAGACCGGAAGTGCCCTCGACATCAGGTAATTCATCGACAAAGCGGTGTCCTGAAAAATACTGTAGATCTTCTAGCTCGGACATGCTTTCAAGGTGACGTGCCAGTTCGAACGTGTAGCGGCCTATGCCGGTCAGCGGAAAGCGTACGGGGTCGATAGAAAGTATGAGTTTCATGCGGCTAACTCATATCGCTTGAAATCGGCTGACACCATCATCTGACACAGATCTTCCAGTGTGCATTGCGGTGCCCAGCCTAGCTTTTTGTTCGCCTTGGTAGGATCACCCCTCATCACGCAAGCCTCAAGCGGACGGTAGAAGGTCGGGTTGATACGCATCACGGTTTGGCCGATTGTAAGCGTATGCCGACACGAGGTGTGAGCCGTGACTATGGCGGTTTCATTTTCTGCCGTCCCGCTAAACTCAACCTCTATACCGGCACCTTTGAATGCCATGCGCACAAAGTCGCGTACCGTCTCGCTGCGGTTGGTTGCCAGAACATAGGTGTCCGCCTCGTCAGTTTGTAACATTTGCCACATGCCTTCCACGTATTCTTTCGCATAGCCCCAGTCGCGCATTGCATTGAGGTTGCCAAGTTCGAGTATTTTTTGGGTGCCGAGCGCGATCTGTGCGGCGCTCTGGGCGATCTTGCGTGTCACGAACTCGTGTCCGCGCAATGGACTTTCGTGATTGAAGAGAATGGCACTGCTGGCGAATAGTCCGTAACTCTCCCTATAATTGACCGTAACCCAGTGGGCATGCAGTTTTGCCACTGCGTAAGGGCTGCATGGGTGGAATGGCGTTTCTTCAGACTGTGGGCTGAAGCGGGATTTTCCGAACATCTCGGAGGTGCTGGCCTGGAAGTAGCGTATCTTCCGATTGACTTGGCGAATTGACTCGAGCAGGTTCAATGCACCTATTCCGACATGGGTGACCGTGTCGTGCGGTGTATCGAAGCTTAGGGCGACGGAGCTCTGAGCTGCGAGGTTATAGATTTCGTCGGGCTGCACCTTATCGAGCAATGCGATGCAGGATGCGAGGTCAGACAAATCATGTTTGATTAGTTGGAAAGCAGGATGGTGTCTCAAGCCCAGTTCATTCAGACGCCAGCAATCGCTGACTGTACGGCAAGTGCCGTGGACCCGGTAACCCTTGCTCAGCAGTAATTGCAACAGATAGGCGCCATCTTGTCCGGTAACGCCTGTAACGATCGCAGTTTTTCGCAATGAGGTACTCATGTCGGGTTGAGTCTCATTTTGTCGATTAACATTGCTGCACTCTGACTCCAGGTGAGCCTAGGCATTGAATCCGGTAATGGGTGTTGGTTGCGCGCTTTAAGTTCCAGCCAGTTGGTAATCGCATCAGCCAGATCAGATGGTTGTTCTCCTGAAAAATAGTAGGCGTGCTGGCAGGCCAGTTCTCTGAATACGGGGATGTCGCGGGCGATGACGGGGAGTTTTCTTTGCGCCGCTTCGATCAGTGGCAGTCCGAATCCTTCGCCGTTGGCGGCTGCGATCAGACAGGTGCTGGCAGAGTAGACGCTTTCCAGATACTCATCGCTGATACCTTCCAACCAAAACAGTCTTTTGCCAAATTCCGGGTGTTTACGCAACAGATTGACGATGGACGGGATGGTGCGCCTCATACTTTCAGGCAATCCGCGCCAGCCTTCATTCCCTGCAATCACGAGGTTGATATCTACGCCTTTGTGCCACAACAGGGTAAACGCCGCTATGGTTTGCAGATGGCCCTTGCGAGGTTCTATTGTTCCCACCATCAGGAAGCTGGGTTTCGTGCTAAGGCGGGCGAGCATTTGCTTGTGGTGCTTCTGAAAGCCTGATGTCGGAATCGAATGCTCCAGATCTGCGCCCAAATGAAACCAATCGATGTGCGTGGCGCAATCCGGATGATAACTTTTTAGCCATGTCTTAAAATCTTCGGCAACAGAGCTTGAAATGCATATTGCGCCATCTGCAATACGGGCGACAGCATCAATCCATGCCGAAAAACCGAATTGTCCTGGCGGGAAGTGTTCCGGCATGAGCATAGGCAGCAGGTCGTAGACGATAAATTGAACTTTAACGCCTTTATTTTTCAGCATGTCGAAGATGCCATGCTTTTCAGCATTGATCACGTAGTCGCCAGAAAAGTCGGCCATCAGCATGACATCGCCAGATGCATAATCGATCGGTTCGTCGTCTAGCTCCTTCGTGGCGATGCCGAGCGCAGTTAGCGTCCACTCGCGGGCGTAGCGGTAATGACCTCCATCCAGTGCAAGATAGACCGGCTCAATGCGAAATCCGGGAGGAGGGGAATGGATGAGTTCCCACACTAACGCCCTGACGACTCTCTGTATCCCAGTTTTTAAATCGTTGTGGCATGTAGCGGATACATCGATGAACAATTGCTTGGCCGCACATTTGACGGGAAACTCCTTGTGGATAGAAGCGGCAAGTTTCAGGCAAGCTTCCTCGCTCAGGGGGGCGTGACACGAAATGTGTTTGATGACGTCATCGAGACCTTTGCTCGCATAGCACTGTTCTATAGTTTCTTTGTAGCGAGCAGCGCACGCAGCCGGTGCGTGCTGATTTGTTACGGTCTGTTGCGCACGTGATTTAAGGGCAATTCGTCTTTCTCCATCCTGCCACAGTGCTTCCAATGCGAAGATCAGTTCTTGATCCTGGAAATGATCCGGCAGCATGCAGACTGCATCTTCGGGAAGTTCGGCAAATGAGCCGTTTGCATTGATGATCGTGGGGATGCCATGATTCATGCAGTCTAGAACGGCAGCCGATGTTTCTCCTCTGGAGTTCGATCTAAGCTGTACGGCGATGTCAGCAGCGGTCAGGTAGTTTTGGTATGTCGCCATGTCTACCCAGCCGACGATACGGATGCGTTTTTTGGTTTTTTCTATCACGCTCCTGATGATGGCTCCGTATGCTCCTTCGTTCACTTCACCCACAAAGACAAGCATTCCATTTTGTGATAACAGTGAATCTAGCCACGCTTTAAGCAGACGGTGATTGAGTTTGTTTTCACTCATCAGTCCGAAACTGCATACGACGAACTCGTCTTGCGCTATGCCTAATGATAGCCTTGCTTGTTCACGGGAAAACGTAAGAGGGGGCGTCTTGAGTAGCGGGATAACTGCCCAGTCTTCGGCGAAGCTAACGCCATACCAGTGTTGTGCCAGTCCCTTTGCATGTTGCGAATGAACGATGATGCCTCTGGCCTGTTGCAGTATGCGCAAATTGGCGGGATATTTTTGTATTACATCAGTCAGTTGTGGTGCATTGAAGCGCTCTTTTAGCGCTGCGTAGCCGTGGGATGTATAAATCGCCCGGGAAAAATTGTGCGGATTTTTGGCCTGTGTTTCCAGGTAGTAACAGATATCCCCCAGAAAAAAATCGTGCAGCACCACGATGCCTGGAACCTGCTCCAGTAGTTTAAACATATGCTGGTGATAGCTTGAATTACCGAAGTGGTAGATGACGCGCTCGTAGCAGTGTGAGTTTCGTAAAAAATCGGCGCAGCTTTTAACTTTGCCGTACTGGTGAGCTTGGGTGACGTCTTCCTGTATCAGGTCGATTTCGTAATGTTTTGCAAGTTCAGCTAACAGTTCTGCGCTGTAATCCGCTATCCCGCTACGGGCGGGCGGGAGCGGTGACAAGTACGCCATCAATGGACGGCGAGACTGTCGCTGTTCCGGAGACTGAGTTGGCAGATAATCCTCTATCGCCTTTAACAGGCTGGATGAGGCTGGTTGCTCCCCTGTTTTGTTGTAATTTGCCGCTCTTGCCGCTTTCAATTGCCGGTAGATGTCCTGAACGCGGGGGCTAAGGCTGGATTCCTTGCCGGATGTCGGCAGCGAATTTTCTGCTATGGCATAAGCCAGACGCAATTTAAGTTCAGGGGAACAGGAAGATACGAAGGCTGTTATTTTTCTTAGTGCCGGGCGAGCTATTGCATGCCGAACTATGCGCCGCAACAGGTGCTTATATACTGGCCTGCTGAAGCAAATGGATTTCAATCGCCGAATTGGTGCCGTGATACGCCATGAAATACTGCGACTCATTTGATCTACATGGAACTCTGCCAGAATGGCACGCTCTTCGAGTGCTCTGAGACTAGAGAGCAAGTCGTTTGAGCGTTTTTCTGCTGTAAATTGAGCGGCTAGTTTGAAGTTGTCCAGAATATTGGGCGGATACCTGAATGCCAAACTCAGCTCAGCGTGTTCATTTGATAAGTAGTAGCGATTAAGTCCATCGGCATAGCTAAAACGATAGTTCGCCTCATTCAGCAGATGCTCCCATTGCTCGTGTATTTCTTCACTTGAATTCGGACGCGTGGCTTCGATCACAATAATCCAGGGACGAAAGCGTTGAAAATCCATGCCTTCCAGCACTTGTCGCTCATATCCTTCAACGTCGATTTTTAGGAAGTGAATTTCAGCCTGTGCATGTTGTTCGCAGATTGAAGTCAGCGTGCGCAGCGGAACGCGCGAGAGTGTGCCAGAGTGGCCGCTGCGGCAGTGCAGGTCTCTTGCTGCTCCGTCCAGCGTTGCCCAGCCGCGCACCTCGCATTCCCATATTTCGGCATCTCCAATTGCCTCGCCGACTGCGCAGCAAAGGTTGATATCGCGAGTTCTTTCCCGTTGCAGATCATTGCAATGATGGCTTAGCGGCTCAATATTGATTCCGCTCCATCCTTTCTCGTAGAACAGTTTTGTTACCGAGTCGATGGAGGGGTCGTTGGCTCCGACGTCGATGTAAAAACCACAGCTGACATTAGATAGCGCCCGGTTAAGCATCACATCTTCAAAATTCTGTGCATAGGAGATCAGCATTTTTATGTCACCCCGACTAAGTGGCTGACAACATCTGGCATGCCTAGCGTGGTGAACAGGGTTATGTCACGCAGTTGTTGTGCTTCGGAGTCAGGCGTGCTCAATACGTCACTATTAATATAGTGTGCGTTTGCCCAGTACAACTGGCCGCCGTAAAGCGGATGTTTGATCTGTTGCTTTTCATCGTAGAAAATGGCGTCTTCGCCGATCTGAGTTTCTGGCGCGCCCTCTTTTGAGTAGTGAACCTGATTAGTCAGTTTCCAGAGTATAAAGCCAGCTTTGCGCAAAAATTGGTCGACATCGGAAAATAGAGGTTGATCCAGATAGATGGGATTAAATTCGACCTCGACTTCTAGGCATCGAACGCCTTGCAATGTGATGGTGGCACCTTTGAGTATTTCCAGTTCACTGCCTTGTGTGTCAATCTTGATGAAATCGATACATGGAACGCCGCTCCTTCTGGCCCACGCATCCAGGCTGGTCGTTTCGATTTCGATGGATGATACCTGTCGCGCGCAGCTCAGCGCCGGATAGACTTCGGTCAGCTTAGGATCTGGGCGGAGCAGGGAACTGCAAGCGGGTTCCTGTGTCACATGCAGCGTTCGCGTTCCGTCACCCTCAGCCAGTGCGACAGGGACGATGGAAACGCTATTGCTTTGGTAGCGGCGGGAAAGTGTGTTGCATTCCTCGGTGTCAGGATCGAAGCCATATACACGGTAGCCGCCACGGGTAAATTTTTCAGCAAATCCCCATCTGCAACCGATGTCGACAATCACGATCTCGCGGTTCGACTTTTCACCAAGATTATCAGTGCTGGCCTGTTTTTCGATAACTAGAGCAGGCTCTGCGTGCTTGAGTGCAGGCTGCATCCCGGATTTTTCAATCTGGAAATGCATTTCATTCCACAGTGTGCCGACGAACTCCACCTTGTCTAGGTTAATCACTTCAAATATCGATGCGTTATCGATCCAGTGATAGTTTTTGTCGATATGGGAATGGCTGCGCACTAGGGATGCGTGTATCGAATAACTACCTACGCCTAGGTTGGCTAGGCAGGAAATCGTGTATACGCAGGTTTCGTTGCGTTTGAGATCACAGAGAATCTGGTTGGTATGATAGGTGTTGGTGCCAAATACCATTTGCCCGAACCTGTCCTTCACGCCGCACCCCAACACCAGGCTGTCTATATCCTGATTGATGGTCACAACGATGCGAATCTGGATGGGCTGGCCTACATAGACGGTTGTGATTGGCTCGTTTTCTGCATTTAACAGGCTGATTTTCGTGATTCTGGCCTCACCAGAACCCGACTGGGTCTGCATCTGGCCATCGGGCAATGCGTTACAGGTGATTTGCCGCCCCTGACGTTCGGTTTGTATGGCATTGTAGTAATCAAGTACGGCTTCAGGTTTGCCTTGCATGGCAATTTTGCCGTCGTTGAGCAGGATGGCGCGATTGCAAATCGACAGGATGGCGGCCTTGTCGTGGCTCACGATCAGCAGTGTGGTTCCTAGTTTTTGAAACTCGCGGATACGCTCGAAACTCTTGTGCTGGAAGTACGCATCGCCTACTGAAAGCGCTTCATCGATGATCAGTACATCGGGCCGTATGGCTGTGGCTACACTGAATGCCAGACGCATCTGCATACCGCTGCTGTAAATACGTACCGGCTGATCGATGTAATCACCGATCTGAGCAAACTCCTCGATTTGTGCCATCGATCGTTTGATTTCTTCGTTGTTGTATCCTAAAAGCTGTCCGGCTATAAAGGCATTCTGGCGGCCGGTAAATTCCGGATGAAAACCTAGCCCCAGTTCCAGCAAAGCCGCTACACGCCCTGAAGTTGTTATGCTGCCGGTTGTGGGTTGGGTGGTTCCGGTGATCATTTTAAGCAGGGTGCTTTTTCCTGCACCGTTCAGACCTACGATGCCCAAAGCTTCGCCCGGTTGCACGGTGAAACTAATGTCATGCAACACCCACTTTAGCTCGTGACGCGGTTTGCCGCCGGGCAAAAGCCATTCGGCCAGCCGTGCCCATCGGTTTGGATATAGCCGGTAAGCTTTGCTCAATCTATCGATGCATAGCGCGCTCATCACAGTTCGTCTATCATTTCGGCCGCATGTCTGCGAAATAAGTGTAAGCCAAATCCGCATAAAAACAGCGCCAACAGAGCAGGGTAGAGCTGAGCTTCCCAGTTTGGCCACTGTCCGAAAACAAGTGTAGTCTGGAAGCCGGCTAGCAGCGGTGTCATAGGGTTAAGGTTCACGATCGCCTGAATCTGTGGGGGCAGGATATCGACGGGATATACGATGGGCGTCAGCCAAAACCAAAACTGAATGATGACGCCGAAGCTCTGACCTATGTCTCTGAAAAATACGTTCAGTATCCCCAGCGTAATGCCTATGCCGATCGCCATTGCTATCAGGATGGCTAGCAACGGAGCCAGTGCCAGGTAAACGATGCCGGGAAAGTAACCGGAAACGAGTAGAAAAAGGCTAAATAGTCCGAAAACGATGGCAAAGTTAATGGCGGCATTGCTGATGACAATGACGGGGAGTGTCAATCTTGGGAAATTAATCTTCTTTAAGAGATTGGCATTTTCCAGAAAAACAGTTTGTGCACGGCTTGTGATCTCGCTGAACAGCCCCCAACTCAGTATGCCGGCACACAAGTAGATGCTGTAGGCAAAATTTTCCGATGTTCCTTGCAGTCTGGCGTGCATGACTTGTGAAAAAATGACGGTGTAGAGCGTGATCATTAGCAGCGGATTAATGACAGCCCAAGATGCGCCCAGCAAGGTGTTCCTGTACTTAGACTGGAATTCCCGTTGGATGCTGCTCAGGACAAAGTGACGATAAGTCCACAAAGCATTAATTCGTTTCATACTCATCCGTTAAGGCTTGTTTGCTTTGTATCTGGCATTGTTAGCAGCGATCTTCTTGTGTTGATGGTTTCGGGCCGATGCGCGAGTTGTATTGTGCGTTGACCTACCGAATAGGACTTTTCCTATGGTGAATACAACTTTTCCTGTGAGGAATATATTCATCCTTGCTGCATCACGTTAAAATCCGGCTCTGGAGTTCAGTATTCAAAGTCAAAATTCAATGCAAATGTCTGTCATGCGGGGAGATATAAAGCCCAATATTCTGATCATCGATGATTCGACGCTGGATTTGCGTCTGCTGATTGAGATGATGACTGTGCGGAAGATGCGTCTTAATGTTGCGTTTGACGGGAAGGATGGCTACAACAAGGCGGTGATGCAGCAGCCTGATTTGATTTTGCTTGATGTGGTGATGCCAGTGATGGATGGATTCGCCACTTGCCGTATGCTGAAAAACAATCAACGGACGCGCAATATTCCCATTATTTTTTTAAGTGCTGCCAGCGAAGTTGAAAATCGTTTGGAGGGTTTTTCATTGGGTGCTGTCGACTATGTCGGCAAACCTTACAATGAACAGGAAGTCATTGCCAGAGTGGAGGTGCACTTAAATCTGGTGCTGCAGTGTAAGGGGGGGGCAAACGCAAAGCCGGATTGTGATCCGGTAGCTGATATGGCATGCCGCGATAGTGTTTTGCTGCGTACGGCAACACAGTATTTGAGAGAAAATTTAAGCCAACCTCCATCGCCGGATGTGCTAGCCAAGTTGCTGGGTACAAATGAGAAGCGTCTCAATCAAGTTTTTCAGAACGCTTTCTCCCTGCCTGTATTTGCCTGGCTGAGGGAGGAAAAGCTGCGTATGGCTAGAGAATTGCTGGTTACGACTGAGATCGCTATCGCTGATATCGGTGAACATTTTGGATACTCAAGCCCGGCAAATTTTGCCAAAGCCTTTCGTGAACGTTTTGATTGTTCAGCCAGAGAGCTGCGTACAGAGTTGAAAAAGCACAACATGTCGTGAGCGTTCAAAATATCGATCAATTAGCTCGTCGATAAGGTGTCTCTGCGGTTGGACTTTCGTCGGCCGCCGATTTTCGTCACCGATTATTCCGTGAGGCCAAATACCGATCTGGCTCGAGCCAGAATCACGTCAGGATCGAACGGCTTAGTGATGTAATCGTTGGCACCGGCGGCTATGCCGCGTTGCCTGTCCTGATCCTGTCCCTTGGCGGTGAGCATGATGATTTCTATGCCGGCTAAGGCAGGATCGGCGCGTACCTGTTCGCAGACGTCATATCCGTTGAGTATCGGCATCATCACATCGAGAAACACCAGCTTGGGTTGTTGGCGACGGATGACTTCCAGAGCCTGTTCCCCGTTGCTGGCCAGATAAATTTCGATGCCGTCATCTTCGAGTTCTTCCAGGGTCTCTTCCAGCAGTATGCGGATATGCGTTTCGTCATCGACGATTACGATACAGTTATTCATCGGCTATTCCTGATTGATTTTATGATTGGGCGATGCGGGTGAGTCGAGTGCAACGAGAAAAGCCGCGACGATGGCCGGATCGAACTGGCTGCCTGCTCCCTTTTTGATTTCTCCGATTGCGGTCGGAAAATCCATGCCACGCCTGTAGGGACGATCGGTGGTCATGGCGTCGAACGCATCGGCGACCGCGATGATGCGTGCGTGCAGCGGAATCTCAAGGCCGGAAATGCCGTGATTGTAACCTTGACCGTCGAAGCGCTCATGGTGGTAGCGTACGCCATCGACGATGCTGTGCAGCAATTGGCTGCAGTTGAGGATGTCGGCGCCGTGTTCGGTATGCTGTTTCATCTTTTCAACTTCGTCCGGTTCCAGCGGCGTGCTCTTGAGCAGGATATGGTCGCGCACGCCGATCTTGCCCACATCGTGCAGGATGGCCGACAGGCGCAGATTGCTGATGTCGGTGAGCGGCAGCCCCAGGTGTAGTGCGATCATCACCGAATAGTCGGTCACTCGCTGGGTGTGACCGGCGGTGTAGGGATCGCGTTTTTCTATGGTCTCCGCCAGCACCGACACGGTGGACTGGAACATGTCGTGTAGCTCGGTGTAGAGCTGCGCGTTGCGCAGTACGATGGCGCCGTGCGAGGCTAAGGTGGTCAGCAGTTTCAAGTCGTTCGCTGAAAAGGGGCCGTTGCCTGCCGCAACCAGAATGCCGATGCGGTTGTCCGAGGTTTTGAGCGGTGCGCATATCATGGCAGGGTAGTCGGTTTCACCGTCAAAGCAGGGGGCGCGGGCGACCTGATTGAAAATATCGGCTACGCCGCTGGTGTAAATATGGCCGATGATGCCGGCATCGACGGCTTGCATGGCACGGTGTC
This sequence comes from Gallionella sp., assembly GCA_041660905.1. Lineage (GTDB taxonomy): Bacteria > Pseudomonadota > Gammaproteobacteria > Burkholderiales > Gallionellaceae > Gallionella. The sequence goes on along the minus strand of JBAZVL010000002.1, from coordinate 109,754 downwards.
GCAGCGGGCTGCCCGCCGCCAGTTGCAACTGATTGGATTCAGCCAGAAAGATCAGACTCGCTTCGCAGTTGATCAATCGGCACACCTCACCGATCAGGCTGTTGCACACTTCATTGAGGTTTAAGTTCGCTTCGACCGATTCGTGCAGGTGAAATAACATATTGATTTCACGATACATTTGTACGCCATCCGCAGCGACGGCCTTCTTTTCTATTTCCAGTGCGATCATTCCTTCCAGTGCGGTTGCCAGGACGGTTGCATGTTGCGGGGCAATCAGCCAGCCGATGGTGTTTCCGCCATATCCGATCGCAACGCGATTTTCATCGGCTAAATGTTCATCACCCGCCAGCGATTTTCCCTGCTCGTCGATGATCAGGTAAGCCGTGCCTAGCTGCTGTGCCAGTTGCGCAAGACTGTTGCTCACGATCTCGTGACGCAGGATTTGTTTGAACGTGCGCGGATTGAACGGGCTCATGCTTGCTCCGACGTGGTGATCAGCAACAGCACGCGTTCCTGATTGCGCGTCATCTGTAACGATGAGATGACATGACCTGACAGGCTGCGCTGTCCGGTGACGATCACCGTGTGCGGCCCGTCCTCACGCGCCTGCTGCAAACTGGTGATTTTCGCCGAGGTGTGGTCGATGGCGTAACCGCGTGCCAGCAGCACATCGCGCAGGGTAGTGATGGCGGCTTCATCGCTGTCTACCACGATCAGCTTCTTGTGGGTTTCGCGCTGTTTGAGCAGGTTGTCTATGCTGCCGATCAGCTCTTCGATGTGCACGGGTTTGGTCAGATAACCGTCTACGCCCAGCTGCTTACCGCGTTGTTTATCGTCGATGATGGAGAGGATGATCAGCGGGATCGAACTGGTTTCCGGTGCGCCGCGTAATACCGAGACCGCGTCGAAGCCGCTGATGCCGGGCATCATCACATCCATCACGATCAGATCGGGCGGGTTGGTTCTGGCCTGGCTGATGGCGTCAAAGCCGTCGACCGCCTCGCGCACGCTGTAGCCGGCAGCTTCGAGCTCCTGACGCAACAGTTCGCGTATATTGGCCTCGTCGTCCACCACCAGCACGGTATATCCAGACGTCGTGTTGATGTCGCCAGGCAGGATGTAATCGCGCAATCTGACCACCTCCGATTCATGGATCAGAGCGGTATCGGGCAGTGGCAGCAGCATGGTGAATGTGCTGCCAGTCCCAGGCGTGCTCTCTACCTTGATCGTGCCGCCGTGGTGTTTGACGATTTGTTTGCAGATCGCAAGTCCCAAGCCCGTCCCCTTGGGTTTGTCGGTCAGGGTGTCACCGACCTGGCGGAAGCGTTCAAACAGTTGAAGTTGGTCGGCAGGAGAAATGCCGATGCCGTTGTCTCGCACATAAATCGCCACGCCTTGCTCGATCCGTTTGGCACCGCAAACTACGCTGCCGTGCAGAGTGAACTTGGCGGCATTGGAGAGCAGGTTGATGATCACTTGCATCAATCGATCCGGATCGCCGCGCAGCACCGGCAAATCATCCGGAATTTCCGTGAGCAGCGGCAGTGCCTTTTGCTCGAATAAAGAGGAGGAGGCTGCAATGGCGCGCTGGATTAAGTCGGCCGCTACGACGGGTTCATCGCGCCATTCGACTTTGCCCGCCTCAATCTTGGTTAAATCAAGTACATCGTTGATTAAATTGGTTAATCTCTCGCCTTCCAGGATGATGATCTCCAGATTTTCAGCGATGCGCGTCGCCGCCTTGGCGGTTTTTTCGGTCGGTTCGTTAAGTGCCGGCAGGATATGCTGGCTGAACTGCTTGCGGATGAGTTTGGCAAAGCCTAATACCGAGGTGAGCGGGGTGCGCAATTCGTGGGAGACATTGGCGATGAAGTCGGTCTTCATGCGCGAAATCTCCAGTTCACGGGTGATGTCGCGGAAGGTGAATACCGCGCCACCCTCATGACTGCCGGCTCCTCGCGAATCTAGCAGGGCCGCGATGGCATTGGCCGTTCGATGGCCAGGCAGTGAAATCTGGCTGCTGACCGGGAAGTGTTCTGCGTGGTGTAGTGTGCGCTCGACCAGGGCGGCCAAATCTTCAGCGGGTAAGTCACGGCATGATAGGCCGACGATAGATTCATCGAAGTTGAACAGATCGGTGAATGAGCGGTTGGCGTGGGTGATGATGCCTTCGCCGTCGATCACCAGCAGTCCGTCCCCCATGCAATTGACCACGGCGGAGAGGTGATGCATGGTGTGTTCGTATTGCTGTGCGTTTTGTCTGGTGGTTTCCGCCTCATGCAGGCTGATTTCTACGCGTCCCAGTATTCTGCGGAATACCTCGAAGAGTGCGGCGCCTAACAGCAGGCAGGCGGCGACCAGATATAACAAGTGACGGTGCATGGTTTGCGAAGTTAAAGTGACATCCTCGATGACCAATAAGACGCCGACCTGATTCGAGGCGGCATCCAGTATCGGGCTGCTCGTCATACCTAGACGCGTGCCGTTCGTACCGTCCGCGATTTGTTGGCTCTGGCCGGTTGAATTTCCCCGCCAGCCTTTTATGTAATTTTTGGCGACGTCCGGGATGTGACTCATGGTCGAGGTAATCAATACGCTATCCGGGAATTGCTCCCAATCCGGTTGGCGTCCCAGCATGCGCATGCCTTCTTCCCAGTCGTGGCGGTTGAGTCGGGACTTATCGAGCAGTACGGTCACGTCTGCATGTAAAGCGGGTTTGATATCGCGGGCTACATTTTCGATTTCTTTGCCCAGTTCGACGTAACCTAACAGGTGACCGCCGTCAAACCAGGGGGTGACCGCGCGCAAGGTGAGCGTGCCGATCGGGCCTATCTCTACACCATAGGCCAGTGCGTGCTGGCTTTGCGCGCTCCGCAGTGTGTGGCGATTGATCAGGTCACCGTATCGCGCCGGTTGATGGACGCGCAGCAGGTTTATTCTCTCAGGTGTGATGAAGTAGAAGTGGGTGATGTTGTGATCACGTTTGAGGATCTCGAACAGGGGCTGTGTCGCATGCAGCAGCGTGTCCCGGTTGCCTGTAGCAAAAGCCTGCTTGATGGTTTCGTTCAGTTTGATGGTATCCAGTGTCGCCGACAGCATGTCGGCTTCTTGCTCCACGGCCGACTGGTAGTTAAGCCCTGCTGAAATTTGCTGGCGGGCCAGCGAGTCGTTGAAGTTGTTTTTTTCCCACCAGATTGCACTCAGGCTGAAGGTGCCCAGCAGCAGAACCAGCACGGCAGCAAACAGGCTGAGGATGTTGCGCTTGAAGGGGTAGATGGCCTGTGTATTGGCCTGCTTAGTCACGGTGTCAGTCTGCATATTCGCCCCTCTATCCTGTTTTGCAGATATTAACTCACGCGGAGAACTTGTGCTGCAAGGTTAATTCGTCTCGCCCAGTTGAAGTCGGCGGATGTAGTGGCAGGTGTAACCGCCGCGATGTTTAACCAGGTATTTCTGGTGATACTCCTCGGCGCGGAAAAATTCTTTATAAGGCACCACTTCGGTGACGATTTTAGCCTTCCAGTCACCGGAGTCGTCGGCGGTTTTGATGACTTCCTGCGCGGTGCGATGCTGTTCTTCGGTAAGAAAAAAAATCGCCGAGCGATATTGTGTGCCTTTATCGTTACCCTGCTGATTGCGCGTAGTCGGGTTGTGCATGCGGAAGAATTCAAACAACAGGTGGCGATAACTCAAAACGGTGGGGTTGAAGACGATTTTGAGCGATTCAGCGTGTCCGGTGCTGCCGGTTTTGACTTGCTCGTAAACGGCCGCAGGGGTGTTGCCACCGGTATAGCCGACCTCGGTGTCGATGACGCCGGGGATTTGCCGCACCAGCTCTTCCATGCCCCAGAAGCAGCCGCCTGCCAGATATGCTGTTTGTGTGTTGCTCGTCATGGTCGCTCCATAGGTATAGGTGGATAGCAAGGTGGCAAAGAGAAAAAGCAGTGCGCGCATTGGTTACAAGGCTAGCGCCGTTCCTTCTTCATCGCTTGCGCTACTTCCCGTTTGGAATCTTTTTCCTTTTCGGTCGCGCGCTTATCATGCTGCTTCTTGCCCTTGGCCATACCGATGGTCAGTTTGACCAGACCCGCCTTGTAGTGCATATCCAGCGGCATCACCGTGTAACCGGCTCTTTGCACCTTGGCCAGAATCTTTTCGATTTCGTTCTTGTGCAGCAGCAGTTTGCGTGTGCGGACTGGATCGGGGTGAATGTGGGTGGAGGCATTTTGCAAGGGGCTGATGTGCGAGCCGAACAGGTACAGCGCGCCGTTGCTGATGGTGACGTACGCTTCCTTCAGTTGCACGCGCCCGGCACGGATGGCTTTGACTTCCCAGCCCTCCAGCATGATGCCGGCTTCAAATTTATCTTCTATGAAGAAGTCGTGAAACGCTTTTTTATTCTGAACTATGCTCATGAGAGGTGAATTTTGCTGTGTGTTCGGCTATTCTACCAGCCTTTGTAATTTCGGCTTTCGCGTAATGGCATTCGTAGAAAAATCAGTATTGGTCGCGCACAGCGCGGAACAGATGTTCAATCTGGTCGATTGCGTCGAAAATTACCCGGAATTTTTGCCCTGGTGCGGCGGAGCGAGTGTGGTCGAAAAGGGTGCAGATAAGGTTCACGCTACGGTTTGTATTAATTATCATCATATTAAACAAAGCTTTACAACAGAGAATGTGCGTACGCCGCCGTTTCAGATCGACATGACCTTGCAGGACGGACCGTTTCGCCAGTTAGACGGTTGCTGGAGATTTATCCCCTTGAACGATACAGCCTGTAAAATAGAATTCCGTTTGCACTATGAGTTTTCCAGCAAGTTGCTGGAAAAACTGGTCGGTCCGGTGTTTCACTACATCGCCAACAGCTTTGTGGATGCATTTATATATCGCGCAGATAAGGTTTATCCGAACATATGAGTATCAATATAGAAGTGGTTTATGCGCTGGCTGATGTGCAAACGCTGATCAAGAAAGAGGTGCCTGAAGGCACCACGGTGATGGGAGGCATAGAAGCGAGCGGGATATTGTCCAAATATCCGACTTTGGACTTGTCCGCGCATAAGTTAGGTATCTTCGGTAAACTGACCAAGCCCGATACCGTGTTGCGCGACAAAGATCGCATCGAAATTTATCGCCCGTTGATTGCAGATCCAAAGGAAGTGCGCCGTCGCCGCGCCGAAGAAGGCAAAGTCATGAAAAAGGGCGGGGGGGACGCATGAGTACTATCGCAACTGATCAGCTAAATCCGGTATACGCCCTTGCTTGATTACGACCTGCACTGTCATTCTAATATTTCCGACGGCACACTGACTCCGACCGAAGTGGTCGATCGCGCCGCGTTGCGCGGGGTAAAAATGCTGGCCCTGACCGACCACGACGATACGGACGGTTTGGCGGAAGCCGCTGCCGCTGCGGCTCTGCACGGCATGAAGTTTGTCAACGGCGTGGAAATTTCTGTCACATGGCGGAAACATACTTTGCATATCGTAGGGTTAGGGATAGATCCCGCTCATCCTGAGCTGCAAGCGGGCTTGAAGTCAGTGCGCAGCGGTCGCACCGGACGTGCGATGAAAATGTCCGATGAGCTGGCGCGTGCCGGTATCGGCGGGGTGTTTCACGGTGCGCTCAAATACGCCAGCAATCCGAATATGATAGGCCGCACCCACTTTGCCCGTTATCTGGTGGAAGCCGGTCACTGCAAGGATGTCAAAAGCGTGTTTAACCGTTATCTGGCGACCGGGAAACCGGGATATGTGCCGCATCAGTGGGCTGTGCTGGGCGATGCGATCCGCTGGATCAAGGATAGCGGCGGTATCGCTGTCATCGCACATCCGGGGCGTTATATGGTCGGTCGGCACAGTATGGGAAAACAGACCATGCATATTTTGCTCACCGAGTTTGTCGAACTGGGCGGGCAGGCGCTGGAAGTGGTAACCGGCAGCCATACGCCCGAGCAGTACGCCGAGTTTTCGCGTTATGCCCAGGAGTTTGGCCTGATGTCGTCTTGCGGTTCGGATTTTCACGGGCCGGATGAGAGTTACCGTGATCTGGGGCGTTTGCCCGATCTGCCACTGATCTGCCGCCCTGTATGGGAGGCTTTAAAGTAATATTGGCTTTATAGAGAGTTGCCGTGGGTAATTGGAAAGCTTCAAGTTAGATTTTACAATGAAATTGCGTACATTCAGTAGCACCGTATTCCCTGCGAGCCGCCGCAGATAGCCAGAAAATAGCGGTGTAGTTGGGCGAGGACTGTTTGAGCACGTGGCCGCTAGCGGATCGTGCGAGTTCCGCAGCCCCGCTGTTTTTTGGCTATCAAGGGAATGCCGCCTGTTTGTAATCAAACAGGCAAGCACGGCAAACCGGGGTCGCCTTTTCTTGTGCTACTTTCTTTTGGCGACGCAAAAGAAAGTAGCCAGTTGCCGGTCTGCCACCGGCAGTAGTAAAAACTGATATTAGTACACTCTATAAAATCACATAGAACAGTAATATTTAATGGATGCATTAACCGATATGTCACAATTTTTTACCATTTATCCGAACAATATCAACATGCGGCTGATTCATCAGGCCGTGGCGATACTCAAAGCCGGCGGCATCGTGGTTTATCCGACCGATTCCTGCTATGCCTTAGGCTGTCTGCTGGAAGACAAGAACGCGGTGACCCGCATACGGCAGATCCGCCGTCTGGATGACGATCATTTTCTGACGCTGATGTGTCGCGATTTATCGCAGATATCAAACTATGCGCGGGTGGATAACGCTCAGTTCCGCCTGTTGAAAGCCAATACGCCGGGCAGTTATACCTTTATCCTGGAGGCGACCAAAGAAGTGCCCAAGCGCTTGCAGCATCCCAAGCGCAGCACCATCGGCATCCGCATTCCCGATCATCCGGTGGCGCTGGCCTTGCTCGAGGAATTGGGCGAGCCGATGTCCAGTTCCACGCTGATACTGCCCGATGAAGTCTGGCCGCTCAACGATGCAGAACTGATACGTGAACTGCTGGAGAAGAAGGTCGATGCGGTAATCGACGGCGGGGCGGCGGGCAGCGACTTCACCACCGTGATCGATCTGACCGGTGATAAGCCGGTGTTGCTGCGTCAGGGAATGGGCGACATCGCGCCGTTCGGTATTTAATTCAATGCAAATAGACCAATTAATTCAAACGATTACCATCGCGGCGATCCCTATTTTGTTCGCGATCACGTTGCATGAGGCGGCGCACGGCTATGTGGCGCGCTACTTCGGCGACAATACCGCTTATCTGCAAGGGCGCATCAGCTTAAACCCGTTGCGCCATATTGATCCGGTCGGTACGGTGTTGCTGCCGCTGATGACGCTGATACTGGGTGGTATCCTGTTCGGCTGGGCTAAACCTGTGCCGGTCAACTTCTCAGCGCTGCGCAACCCGAAAAAAGACATGATGTGGGTCGCGCTTGCAGGTCCCGCTTCGAATATGGTGATGGCGTTAGGCTGGGCGATCCTGTTTAAGTTTTCCGCCGCCAGTCCTGACAACTACTTTGCCGAACCGATGATGGGTATGGCGGTGGTCGGCATCAAGATCAACGTGATTTTGGTCGTGCTGAATCTGTTGCCCCTGCCGCCGCTCGATGGCGGGCGCATCGCGGTCAGTCTGCTGCCGTACAAGATGGCCTGGCAGTTGAGCCGCATCGAGCCTTATGGGATGTTTATATTGATTTTTTTGGCGATCACGCCGGTGCTGGGGCAGGTGCTTTTCCCCCTGTCCAAGCTGGTTGAGAATTTTATTTTTACTCTAGTTGGAATATAAGAATGTTTGCTAATCGCATATTGTCGGGCATGCGTCCTACGGGAAGTCTGCATCTGGGTCACTACCACGGCGTGTTGAAAAACTGGATACAGATGCAGCACGAATACGAGTGTCTGTTCTTCGTGGCCGACTGGCACGCGCTGACTACCCACTACGAGTCTCCTCAAATCATCGAGCAGAGCGTCTGGGATATGGTGGTGGACTGGCTGGCGGCGGGCGTTGATCCGGCCAATGCGACTCTGTTCATCCAGTCCAAGGTGCCTGAACACGCCGAATTGCATCTGCTGCTGTCGATGATCACGCCGCTGGGGTGGTTGGAGCGCATGCCGACTTATAAAGATCAGCAGGCGAAACTGACCGACAAGGATCTGTCCACTTACGGTTTTTTGGGCTATCCCTTGCTGCAAAGCGCGGATATTTTGATCTATCGTGCGACTCAGGTTCCGGTCGGCGAGGATCAGGTGCCGCATATCGAATTTACCCGAGAGATCGCACGCCGTTTCAATCATTTGTACGGACGCGATCCCGGTTTTGCCGAAAAAGCGGAAGCGGCAGTCAAAAAGCTGGGTGGTAAAAAATCTAAACTATACAAAGAGTTACGTAATAGATTTCAGGAGCAAGGCGATGTGGAAGCGCTCGAATCCGCCAAGGCCCTGCTCGATGAACAGCAGAGTCTGAGTCTGGGCGATCGCGAGCGTCTGTTCGGTTATCTGGAAGGTGGCGGCAAGATGATTTTGTCAGAGCCGCAAGCCATGCTGACCGTGGCGTCCAGGATGCCCGGGCTGGACGGTCAGAAGATGTCCAAGTCTTACAACAACACCATCACGCTGCGCGAAGACGAGGTGAGTGTGGCGAAGAAGATTCGCACCATGCCGACCGACCCTGCGCGCATCCGCCGCACCGATCCGGGAGATCCGGCCAAGTGTCCGGTCTGGGCTTTGCATCAGGTATATTCGGATGATGCCACCAAACAACACGTGATTGCCGGTTGCAAGAGTGCGGCGATAGGTTGCATTGAGTGCAAGCAGCCGGTGATCGATGCGGTGTTGACCGAGCAGCGTCCGATGCGTGAACGTGCGCAACTGTATCTGGACGATCCGTCACTGGTGCGCAACATCATCGCCGATGGCAACGAAAAGGCGCGCAAACTGGCCACCGAAACCATGCGCGATGTGCGCGAAGCGATGGGGTTGAGCTACTCCTAATATGGCAGAGTTCAAGAATAGGCGTGCCTAGCTCATTGAAATGATATACATTGACACTTGTGTGTATCATTTTTGAAAGGTAAACGATGCAAATTGCAAAATGGGGTAATTCACTGGCGGTCAGGCTGCCCGCCGTATTGGTTCAGGCGCTCGATCTGCACGAAGGTGAGGAGATTGAACTTCACGCCATGGGCAGCAGAAGCTTTGAGGTCGAACGTCAGCCGGATACGAAAGAACTATTGTTGAGGCTGCGTAAACTAAGGGGCACTCTTCCCGCTGATTTTCATTTTGATCGTCTTGAAGCCAATAGCCGGGATTGAGCGAAATGAGCCTGTCTTTTTTCGACAGCAACGTCATTCTCTACCTGTTGTCGGCAGATGTCATTAAGGCAGATAAGGCAGAGGCAATCGTAGCGGGTGGCGGAGTCATCAGTGTACAGGTTCTCAACGAGGTTACCTCTGTTTGCCGCCGCAAACTTAAAATGCCTTGGAGTGAAATCGAGACCTTGCTCGCTGCGGTTAAGTCGGCTTGTAAAGTCGTTCCGCTCACAATAGCTACGCACGAGACAGCGGTGAAAATTTCGCAGCGTTACGATATTTCTTTTTACGATGCCAATATTTGTGCTGCAGCCATTCTGTCGGGTGTGAAAATTCTCATATCCGAAGATATGCAACATGGATTGAACATTGAAGGGCTCATTATTCAGAACCCGTTTCATTGAAAAAAGGTGCACTTAGTGGAATTTTTCATGGGTTATTCGGTTCCGCAAAATAAGGAACTGATGCGCGTTTTTCGCGATCTGGATATGGTTGAGCAACTAGGTTCGGGTGTGCCGCGCATTCTTGAGCATTATCCGCGCACCATTTATCGCTTCACGCCTAATTTTATTCGACTGGTTTTACCTTTTGCCGAGGGGTTTGATCAAGCTACCGGACAGGCTAGTGACCAGGCTAGTGACCAAGCTAGTGACCAAGCTGACAAGCTGTTGCGCTTTTGCGTAAATCCGCGTTCGGTCAGCGAAATGATGCAGTATGTGGGCTTGGTGCATCGAACCTATTTTCGCAATACACTGTTAAATCCCCTGATCGCATCGGGAAAATTGGCGGCAACCATACCGGACAAACCATCCAGCCCTAAACAGCGTTATATTGCGACGATGGATAGGCCGTAAGGATGTCTGACATCCTCGTTCAGTCTGTTATTCCGTATGCAAGTCTTCACGGCCAGCCTATGCTGCAGATGCCGCTGGATCTGTACATTCCGCCAGATGCGCTGGAACTGGTGCTGGAGACCTTTCAGGGGCCGCTGGATCTGCTTTTGTATCTGATACGCAAGCACAATCTGGATGTGCTGGACATACAGATGGCGGAACTGACCCGGCAATACCTGACTTATATCGAGTTGCTCAAGCAGCATAAGCTGGAGCTGGCGGCGGAATATCTGCTGATGGCGGCGGTGCTGGTCGAAATCAAGTCGCGACTGTTGCTGCCCAAGTCGCCCAAACTGGCGGACGACGATGAGGAAGACCCCCGAGTCGAGCTGATGCGCCGTTTGCAGGAATACGAGCAGATGAAGCTGGCCGCCCAGAAACTTAATGAACTGCCGCAGGCGGGGCGCGATTTTGAGATCGTTCAGGTGCTGATTGAACGCACTGTAGAAGAACGTCTGCCGCAGATTAGCGTGGACGATTTAAAGCTGGCCTGGATGGGTTTGCTGGCACGCGCCAGGATCAATACCCACCATGTGGTGCGCCGGGAGCAACTCTCGGTGCGTGAACAGATGGCGCATATACTGCGCGCGCTGCGTAGCGGCGAGTATGTCGCTTTCGATACCCTGTTCGATCTGGATGACGGTCTGCCGAAACTGGTCGTCACCTTTATTGCCATGCTGGAACTGGCCAAGGAATATCTGGTTGAGATCCAACAAAACACCTTGTTTGGGAATATCTATGTCCGACGCGCGACCGATGCAGACTGAGCTTTTCTCTGCGACGAAACTGAAATACATTCTGGAAGCTGCCTTGCTGATCAGCGCGGAACCCTTGCCCTTGAGCGAATTGAAAAAGCTTTGCGATGTGCAATTGACTAGTCGCCAGCTTGAAACCTTGCTGGAAGAAATTGCGCAGGACTGGCAGGAGCGGGGGGTGGAGCTAACTCAGGTGGCGAGCGGCTGGCGCTTCAGAGCGCGTCCGCATATGCAGCAATATCTGGACAGACTCAATCCGCAAAAGGCGCCGCGATATTCACGCGCTGTGCTGGAGACGCTGGCGATCATCGCCTATCATCAACCGGTGACGCGCGGCGATATCGAGGAGATACGCGGTGTCGCGGTTTCATCACAAATATTGAAGACGCTGGAAACCCGTGGCTGGATAGAGGTTGTCGGTACGCGCGACACCCCAGGCCGTCCCGAGTTATTCGCCACTACCAAACAACTGCTGGATGACTTGAATCTGCGCGCCTTGCAGGAACTGCCTTCCTTGCAACAGATGGGAACCCTGCTCGAAAAAGAATAATGTGCTGGCGCTTTTTTGCCCTCATTTTTCCGGCCAAGCGTGTTGCAAGACCAGTTTGACAGGCTACTGGCGGCTGATAGCGATGAGGTGCTGAAATTCAGGACGAGCGTTATACGGTTGTGCAGGTTAAAATTCGCCACTCAGCTAATTTCATCTCATCGTCGCATCGCAGCCGGGCACGCGGGCTATACACAATAAATGACTAACCATACACCCTCAGTCTTGCGCATCGCTTTTGCCAGTTTCATCGGGACGGCGATTGAGTTTTATGACTTCTACATCTACGGGCTGGCCGTGGCAATGGTGATCGGCCCGGTGTTCTTTCCGGCCAGTGATCCGGCCACTCAGTCGCTTAACGCGTTTCTGACTTTTGGGATAGCCTTTATCGCCCGCCCCATCGGCGCTTTGGTATTCGGGCATTTCGGTGACCGGATAGGCAGAAAGGCGACACTGGCGATTTCCCTGCTGGTGATGGGCACTTCTACCACGCTGATTGGTTTGCTGCCCGGCTATGCGCTGATCGGTTGGAGCGCACCGGTGCTGCTGTGCCTGTTGCGCTTCGGACAGGGTATCGGTTTAGGCGGAGAGTGGGGCGGGGCGGCGCTGCTGGCGGCGGAATATGCACCTAAGGGACGGCGCGGCTGGTTCGGCATGTTCCCGCAATTGGGGCCGCCGGTAGGATTTTTGCTAGCCGTAGGAAGTTTTCTGCTGTTATCACAATGGCTGGATGAGGAACAGTTCCGTGACTGGGGATGGCGTATTCCGTTTCTGGCCAGCGCCATACTGGTGGTCATCGGTCTTTACGTGCGGCTAAAACTGTCCGAAACCCCGGTTTTCGCCCAGGCGATGGCAGCACATCGCCCTGTAAAACTGCCGGTAGCTGAGTTGTTTAGATCGCATACGCCGGCCTTGCTGCTGGGGGCGCTTGTGATGGTAGTGTGTTACGCGCTTTTTTATATTTCTACGGTTTTTTCATTGAGTTATGGAACAACAACGCTGGCGATCCCGCGCCCGCAATTTTTGGCTATGCTCTGCGTGGCGGTGGTTTTTATGGCAGCAGCGACGCCGCTTTCAGCCCTGGCGGGAGACCGTTACGGTCGTCGCCCGGTGTTGATCGTAGCCGGTTGTGCGGCATTGCTGTCCGGATTTTTGCTAAGTCCCATGCTATCGAGCGGATCCATAGTGCAAATCACCGCTTTTCTCTGTCTGGAATTGTTTTTGATGGGTGCGACTTTCGCACCGATGGGAGCGCTGTTGCCGGAATTGTTTCCTACCGCCGTGCGCTATACCGGGGCGGGGGCGGCCTATAATCTGGGCGGCATTCTGGGTGCATCGCTGGCGCCCTATATCGCGCAGCAATTGGTGTTGTACGGCGGGTTGAGCTGGGTGGGCGGTTATATCTCCGTTGCCGCTGGGATCAGCGTGCTGGCAGCAATCGCTATTAAAGAAACTCGCGACAAGGAACTGACATGAACCCAGCCACCTGCATCCTGCCTCCCGCTATTTTTCTTATGGGGCCGACCGCCAGCGGAAAAACCGGGGTCGCTGTGGAATTGGCGCAAACGTTGCCGGTAGAAATCATCAGTGTCGATTCGGCACTGGTGTATCGCGATATGAACATCGGAACGGCCAAACCCGATGCGGCAACACGACTGCGCGCGCCGCATCATTTGATTGATGTCATCGATCCTACGGACGCATACTCAGCCGCAGCCTTTCGCAATGATGCACTGCAACTGATGGCGCAAATTACCGCGCGCGGCAGGGTTCCGTTGCTGACGGGCGGCACGATGTTGTACTTCAAGGCATTGCGCGAAGGGTTGAGCCAGTTGCCGGTGGCCGATCCTGTGGTTCGCGCGGAACTCGATGCCGTCATCGCGCAATACGGTATTGGATACTTGCACCGCCAGCTGGCCGCTGTGGATGCGGAAACGGCGGCACGCCTGTCGCCCAACGATACCCAGCGCATACAGCGTGCGATGGAAATTTACCGCCTCACCGGAACGGCGATGTCGGTACTTTTCAAAACTCAGACCGAAAACGCAGCCTTGCCCTATCAAATTACCTCGATCGCGCTGATTCCCTCAGATCGCAGCTCGCTGCATCAACGCATCGCCACGCGCTTTGAACAGATGCTGGCAGAAGGATTGCTCGATGAATTGCGCGCGTTGCGTGATAAATATGACTTGAATCCGGACTTGCCCGCCATGCGCTGCGTGGGTTACCGGCAGGCATGGCAATATCAGGAGGGTGAGATCAGCCTGACCGAACTGCGCGATACCGGCATTGTCGCGACTCGTCAATTAGCTAAGCGTCAGCTCACCTGGTTGCGTTCCATGCCTGTCGATATTCAGATCGATAGCCTATTGCCCGGGCATCTTGCGCTGGTTTATCAGGCGCTGAGCCGCGCCGGAATCTCTTCCCGGATAAACGCGTAACGACAGATTATTTTTGACTTGCGATGTAATCGCAGGTGTTTTTTCTAATATCTTGATTATAAATAAGTAATTATATTTATTTAACTTTTGTCAGGTTTCTTCTTACGCCGGATGGATGACAACTTCAAATGACTCATGCTTTTGATACTGCGAATTGGCGGGTTTTCTTTTCTCTGTTCACCTAAAGAAGTTTTACATTTTGCCGTTACAGTACTAACGCAGGATAAATCTCATTCAATACAGTCTGGTCGGGAGAAATAAAAATGGATAATTGGTGGAGTAATCTGTCTCTGAAGAACAAATTACAGCTTCCTATCCAGTTGATCTTGCTGGTGGTCATGTCCTTGGCACAGCGCACTGCCCTGAATCAGTTCGAAGACAATGTGCTCAACGAGGCGAAGCAAAAGGCGCTGGTTTCTGCAGATGGCGTGTTGAATGGACTTAATATGCTGATGATCAACGGAATTATCAGCGATGCGGATCAGCGTGCCTTGTATGTTAAAAAAATGGCAGCCTCAGATCATGTCAATGAATTGCGCGTGATACGCAATAAGCCCGTACAGGATCAGTTCGGTCCGGGCTTGCCCTCAGAGCAGGCGGTCGATGCGATGGATCACGCCGCTTTTGATACGGCGCAGGTGCAGACTAAACTCTCCGAAGAACGCGGCAAGCAATCGTTGCGTGTGGTGGTGCCCTTTATTGCGCTGGCTGAGTTTCGCGGCACCAATTGTCTGATGTGCCACAATGTACCCGCCGGCACGGTCAATGGTGCTGCCAGTATCACCTTGGATCTGACCAATGAATTTTCCCTGATGGAAAAGGCCAACTACACCATGTGGGGTGCGCAGTTGGTGGTTCAAATTTTTCTGTATTTTATCATCGGCTGGCTAATCAGTTTCATGACCCGGCCAGCACGTGAATTGCAGTTGACTATGCACGCGATGCAGACCAGTGGAGACTTGTCGCGTCGCGCCGTCGTGTTCAGTCACGATGAGATTGGTCAAACAGCCCAGTCCTTCAATGATCTGGCGCAGAGCTTTCAGGTGATCGTCAGTCAGGTCGAGGGCCATGCAGGGCAGGTGGTCAATGCGGCGCACCGTTTGTCTGAAAATGCCGGCCAGATTGCACAAGGCTTGCAGTTGCAGACCGATGCGGCCAACTCGGCTTCCGGTACGGTAAGTCAAGTCAGCGTGACGATCAATCGCGTTGCCGAAAGCGTAGGGCAGGTAGCCAGTCTGTCTGAGGAGAGCGCAAAGCGCGCCCACATGGGGCAGCGCAGCTTGCAGGAGATGATGCAGGAGATCGAGCAGGTCGAACGTGCCGTCAATGAGATAGCCAGTTCGGTGAGCGACTTCGTCAGCAATACCCAGAGCATCACCAATATGACGCAGCAGGTTAGAGATATTGCCGAGCAGACTAATCTTCTGGCGCTGAATGCGGCGATAGAGGCGGCCAGAGCCGGTGAACAGGGGCGCGGTTTTGCGGTGGTGGCGGATGAAGTGCGTAAGTTGGCGGAAAAATCTGCGCGCTCTGCTTCTCAGATCGATGAAGTCACGCAATCAATAGGCAGTCAGTCTGCCAGTGTGGAAAAGACGGTGCAGCGCGGCATCAGTGCCTTGCAAAGCAGCAAGTCTTATATTTCCGAAGTCACCAGCGTATTGAGTGCCTCAAATGATTCGGTGGACGGGGTAAATCGCGGTCTTGAGGAAATTGTCGGTTCCATCAACCAGCAGCGCGATTCCAGTCAGGAAATCGCCCGCAACGTCGAGCACATCGCTGAGATGTCCAACAGCAGCAATAAAGTAGTCAAGCGCACGGTGGAAGATGCCAGGGAAATGATGTCGATTTCTGAGAATTTAAGCCGGACAGTAGGCCGATTTAAAGTTTGATAACGATACGCAGATATATACGGAGCTACCCATGTTGAATAACCTCACGCTCAAGGCCAAATTCGTTACGCTGGAAGCGGTTTCTTTCATCATGTTTATATGCATGGCGATATTCGGTTTGATGCAGCTAAGCGGTGCGACGCAGGATGAGAAGGAAAATATCTCTCGACTGAAGATCGATATCGAGGTGATGGCGGATATCGGTACGATGAATATCGCTTTCCTAAAAGAAGTGAAGTTAGCCAAGGATGTGTGGATACGCGGTGCCGATGCGGAAAAAGTAAAGAAATTGCGCGGTGAGTTTGTCGAACAGCAGAGCGTGTTTGAAGAGCATCGTGTACGCGCCTCGAATGGATTAAAAAAGCTGGCCGAAGGACATCAAGGTTTTGATGGATTTATGACGCAACTGAATGCCGTGGATGAGGAGCATCGTCGGGTCAGCAGCAAATATCTGGCAGAGATCGATGTGCAGAACGGCAATGCGACCCAATCCGATGCGGCCGTCGCCGGGATAGACCGGGAATTGGCATCCAAAATTAAAATGTTGCGTGATAGCTTCGTTCAGTTTGTCGATGCCAAGGGAGAGGAAAAGGTCATGCTCGCCGAAGAGGATTTTCAGCATAGACGCAACATCATTCTTACCTGGGTGGTGATGTCGCTTGCGATATCGCTGGCACTGTCTGTGTTTATTGTGCGTTCCGTGATGAATCAGCTGGGCGGAGATCCGCGCGATGTGGCGCATGTCGTCAACGTGATGGCGCAGGGTGATTTTTCGGTACAGCCAGCCAAACTGCCCGAAGCGGGTAGTCTCTTGGCCAATGCCTATCAAATGCAGGGTAACCTGCGCGAGATGATCTCCAAGGTAAAAAATCAGGTCGGACACGTGGGCGATATGGCGCACAGTCTGTCCGCTTCAGCTCAGCAGATCTCGCGTAACGTCAACCATGAATCGGATGCGGTGTCCGGTATGGCGGCGGCGATCGAAGAGCTGAGCGTGTCGACTACCCATATCAGCGACCAGGGCGGACACGCCAAACGTATCGCTACCGGTTCTCGCAGCAATGCCGAGCAGGGTGCTCAGGAAGTAAATAAGACCGTCAACGGCTTGATGGCGACGGCTCAGGAAATCGAGGCGGCCTCGGCTGAGGTGTCGCGTCTGGGAGAAGATGCCTCGCGTATCAGCGATGTGGTTAAAGTGATTAAGGAAATCGCAGATCAGACTAATCTGCTGGCGCTGAATGCGGCGATTGAGGCGGCTAGAGCCGGTGAGCAGGGACGCGGTTTTGCGGTGGTCGCAGACGAAGTGCGCAAGCTGGCCGAGCGCACCGCCAATGCGACAACGGAAATTAACCTGATGTCGGGAAAAATCGGCGTGGTGGCAGGAAATGCCCTGAACAGTATGGATAAAGTGGTGAACACCACCCGGCAGGGGGTGGCGGATGCGGAAACGGCGCAGGCCTCGATATCGCTGATACAGCAAAGTTTTTCCCAGGTGGCGGATGTGATCGACGAGATCTCAGGTTCTCTGGTTGAACAGAATGCCGCCGCGACCGACTTGGCTCAGAGCACGGAACGCGTGTCATCCATGTCCGAGGAAAACGCAGGATCTGCCCAGAGTTTGTTGAATCTGGCCACCGATCTGGAAGCCAAGGCGCGGGAAGTCAGGCAGACTGTGGATGTGTTCAAAGTATAGCGCACTGGTGTGAAGTTTTAGCTTGAAAGGAAGGGTGTAATGTTAGGCAATATGACAATCAGGGCGCGGCTAGTGATGCTGTTGAGCGTGATTATGGTGAGCGCTGTTATCATCACCGTCACAGCTTATGCCGGCATTTCTAATTTGCAGAAGGCCACGCAGGATATCGCCGAGCGCCGCATCCAGTTAATCCGTTCGGTGAACAGCTTGATGTATGCAATGGCTGATAATCGTGCCCATTTGATGCGGGCGATGCAGCATGATCCTGCCAACCCTGCCTCCAGATTGCACGATCATTCGATCGACAAACACCTGGAAGCTATCGTCACCAATAAGGCGCTGATCGACAATTATTTTAGCGACATGGAGAAAAATACCCGCAGCGCAGAGGGGCATGCGCTGTTGAAGGAATTGTTAGAGGCACGTACCCGTTTTGTGAATGAGGGCCTGTTGCCCGGCGTGCAAGCGGTGAAGGAAGGTCGTTTTGTGGATGCTGGCAGTTTGTTATCCACCAAGTCTAATCCTTTGCTTGAAGTGGCTGCGGCGAAAGGTCTTGCTGTGGCAGAGCATGAAGATAAAGCGGGTAAGCTGGCCTACGAAACGGCCATGTCCTCCGCACAAAACGCAGAAATGGTCTTGCTGGCCGGGACGGTGTTGATGATCGTGGTGGGTTTGAGTCTAGGTTATTCTGTGATTTCCGGCGTTTCCCGCTCAACCGGCGAGATGCGTGATGCGATGACCCGCATGGCACAGGATGGTGATTTGACGCAACGTTTAGTCGTACACGGCAACGATGAGGTTGCGCATACCGTCATCGCTTTCAATGGACTGATAGAGAGCTTTGCCAATATCATACGTCAGGTCGGCAGCAGCGTCAGCCAGATGTCCAGCACGGCGGTGAGTTTGTCGAGCGCCTCCATGCAAATTTCCCGTGGCTCGCAGGCGCAGAGCGAAGCGGCGGCTTCGACGGCAGCTGCGGTAGAGGAAATTACCGTTAGTATTAATTCGGTGGCAGGCAATACCGAGGGGGTGCGCAAGCTGGCTGAGAAAAGTTTGAGTCAGACCCGGCTGGGGAATGAAAATGTGACCAGCATGATAGGGGAAATTGGCCGCGTACAGGATGCGGTTCAGCAAATTGCCGGCTCGGTGAAGGAATTTGTGGACAGCACGAGGGCGATTGCTGGAATGACGCAGCAGGTTAAGGATATCGCCGATCAGACCAATTTGTTGGCTTTGAATGCGGCGATTGAAGCGGCGCGTGCCGGTGAGCAGGGGCGTGGTTTTGCGGTGGTAGCGGATGAGGTGCGTAAACTGGCGGAAAAGTCGGCACAGTCGGCCAATGAAATCGACCGGGTAACCAACTCCTTGAATCAAAAGTCAACCCATGTAGAAGAAACTGTGCAAATTGGTTTGCGCTCACTGCAAACCACCCATGAGCAGGTAGAGCGGGTTTCTGCTGTATTGACGGAAGCGGGAGAAGCGGTTGAACAATCGAGTCAGGGCGTGAATGACATCGCCGTCTCGGTAGGTGAGCAGAGTCAAGCCAGTAATGCGATTGCGCGCAATGTTGAGCAAATTGCCCAGATGTCTGAAGAAAATCATGCCGCTGTGGCATCGAATACCCAGGATATTGCGCGACTTGAAGAACTGGCTCTTGCTTTGCAAGTTGCGGTGAGCCGCTTCAGGGTGTGAAAAGCTGTCAGTGGTGAGCAGTAAGTGGTTTCGTTTTTTCCTCTTACCACTTTTTGCTTACTACTTACTATATTAAGGAGCAAGAAATGTCTGATCTGTTGAAGAATATTGATGCCAGAACCAAGCTGGCCGGTACCAATAAACTGGAAATTCTGATGTTCTCGCTGGGGCGGGACACGCGCACGGACCGCGAAGAAACCTTTGGCATCAACGTCTTTAAGGTGCGCGAAGTCATGCGTATACCAGGGATCACGCGTGCTCCCGAAATGCCTTCGGCGGTTGAGGGTATGGTGAGTCTGCGAGGTGCGCTGGTGCCGGTGATCGATCTGGCAAAATATATCGGCATGGCCACAGACTGCAAACCTGAGATCATGATAGTCACCGAGTACAACGGCCATACTCAGGGATTTCTGGTCAAGGCGGTGGACAATATTTTGCGCCTGGACTGGTCGGCGATGCGGGTTCCTCCGTCGATGTTGATGGCGCAAATGGGCGGTATGGTAACGGCGATCACCGAACTCAAGGATAAGCGACTGGTCATGCTGCTCGATGTCGAGCGGGTACTGGCAGAAACCTGCGGATCAGAAAGCGATGATCTGGCCTTTCAGAACGTGCAGCCTATCGGTAAAGAAAATCGTACGGTGTTTTTTGCCGACGACTCTTCGGTGGCTAGAAATCAGATCATCAAGACACTGGAAGCCATGCAGGTTAAGCACATCGGTGCAATCAATGGCAGGCAGGCATGGATTGAATTGTCTAAAATGGCGGATTACGCAGAATCAGCCAATATTCCACTGAAGAATCTGGTGCAGGTGATTTTGACCGATGTAGAAATGCCGGAAATGGATGGTTATATGTTGACGCGCAAAATTAAGGGTGATAAGCGCTTTAACGGTATTCCCGTATTGATGCATTCCTCTTTGAGTAGCTCCTCTAATCAGCAGCTCGGTAAATCGGTGGGTGTGGATGAGTATGTGCCAAAATTTGAACCTCAGAAACTCTCTCAAACTTTGGCAAGGTTGTTGACTTAATAGTAATTAATAGCAGAAGACGTAAGTTTTTAGTTAGAACCGCACGTAGTTTTGAATGGATGCTGCGTAGCCAACTAATAACTTATGACTGAGTTATATTAGGAGATGTAAATGAATTATTTAGACGATATTTCGACGATCAGCGAAGATGGTTTGCTCGAGCACGTGGATGCGCGCACCAATCTGGCTGGTTCCAATAAAATGGAAATCTTGCTGTTTAGCCTCGGCAGTGATGAGAAGTTCGGCATCAATGTATTCAAGGTCAAAGAGGTCTGTCAGGCAGGCAAGATTACCCGTACACCGAATATGCCTGCGGGTGTCGAGGGTATCGTCAGTTTGCGCGGCCATGTCATGCCGGTGCTGAATATGGCCAGCTTTATGGGCATATATCCTGAAGAAGCCCATCAAACCATGATGGTGGCGGAATATAACAGTCATGTTCTGGGATTTTTGGTGCACAGCGTGGATCGCATCATCCGTGTGGATTGGGATAAGGTCAGGGCGACAGAAGGCATGCTCTCGGATAAGGGTGCGCTGATTACCGCGATTACCGAGTTGCCGGACGGTACCTTGATTTCTATTCTGGATGTCGAGCAAATACTGAGCAATGCCTTTGGGGAAGCGATCGTCGGTAATGTTGAACGTATTGAGTCTGAGCTTGATTTATGTATCTTCTTTGTCGACGACTCTATGGTGGCGCGCAAGAAGATCATCGAAGTGTTGGATAAGATGGGGGTCAAGCATATTCAGGCGTCCAATGGCAATGAGGCATGGGAGAGGTTGAAGGCGCTGGCCGATTCGGCGCACAGTACGGGAGTCAAGTTGCACGACAGAATACAGGTGATATTGACCGATGCGGAAATGCCGGAAATGGATGGCTATGTGTTGACCAATAATATAAAGAAAGATCACCGTTTTGACGGGATACCGGTAGTGATGCATTCTTCGCTGTCATCGGAGGCGAACCGTGCGATGGGGCGTCGGGTGGGCGTCGATTATTATGTGCCGAAATTTGATTCAATGATTTTGTCGTCAACGCTCAGACCGTTGTTGACCTAAAAAACGAGATTTAGGATTAGGGATTTAGGATTCAGCTTAAAGCAGGTTTAGGATTTTTCTCCATCCTGCGTCCTGAATCCTGCAATTAGGAGGGTGTCATGGGTATTGAAAGTACAAGATTTCTGGTGGTGGATGATTTTTCGACGATGAGACGCATCGTGCGCAATCTCCTCAAAGAATTAGGATTTGTGAATGTGCAGGAAGCGGAAGACGGCGTTCAGGCGCTCTCTAAGCTGCGTGCCGATTCGTTTGATTTCGTTGTGTCGGACTGGAATATGCCGAACATGACGGGCATCGAGTTGCTGCGCGAGATACGGGCGGATGCCAAGTTAAAACATCTGCCGGTATTGATGGTAACGGCCGAGGCGAAACGTGAAAATATCATCGAGGCTGCTCAGGCGGGTGCTTCCGGTTATGTGGTCAAGCCGTTTACGGCGGCCACACTGGACGAGAAACTGAAAAAAATATTCCAAAACATGAATAAGTGAGAACTGACATGGCTACCAATATTGCAACCCAGGATTGCGACGATCTTGAAGCGCTTTTTGACAGTATCGTCGCAGCGAATGTCAGCGAGGAGACACCGGCACCGGTCGCGAGCCCCGTGCTGGTGGTGGGCAGTCGTGAGGCTAAATCTGACAGCGTGCTTTTGCAGTTGGGGCAGATGACGCGTACCTTGCACGATACCTTGCGTGAACTCGGATTGAATAAGGAAATCGAGCGTGCCGCTTCTTCGATTCCCGATGCGCGTGACCGCTTGAATTATGTCGCGACCTTGACGCAGCAAGCGGCTGAACGTGTGCTCAATGCCACGGAAGCTGCGCAACCGCTGGTGCAGAATATGGAAGTGGAAGCGCACCGGCTGGCAGGTCAATGGCAGATGCTGTTCGACAAGAAACTCAATGTCGATAAATTCAAGATGCTGGTCACGCAGACACAGGCATTTTTGGATATTGTGCCTAAACAAACCAAGACCACCAATGCCTATCTGATGGAAATCATGATGGCACAGGATTTTCAGGATCTGACCGGACAGGTCATCAAGAAAATCATTGAATTGACCCAGAAAATGGAGCAGCAACTGTTGTCGCTGCTGCTGGAAAATGCACCCGCAGATGTCAAGGCTGAAATTGATGCAGGTTTGCTGAACGGCCCTGTCATCAATCCCCACTTGCGCACCAATGTAGTGACGAGCCAGGATCAGGTAGATGATTTGCTTGAAAGTTTAGGGTTTTAAAGGCCGTTGAAGACAGATGTAAGGCGTAAATTTAGGCGCGAAGATGCTAAAACTTACGACTACTAACTAAGAACTGGGGTTGGATATGAATGACTTTGCAGGCATGGAAGACTTGTTGAGTGACTTTTTGCTGGAAGCCGGCGAGATGTTATCCGATGTTGATAGTAAGCTGATGGGGCTGGAAAAAAATCCGGGCGATGGTCATTTGCTCAATGAGATTTTTCGGGGATTCCATACGATCAAAGGGGGCGCCGGCTTTCTTAATGCGACCGAACTGGTCACGCTTTGTCATCTGACAGAAAATCTTTTCGATAAATTGCGCAATCATCAATTGCAATTGAATGCGGAATTGATGGATGTCATTTTTGCTGCGACCAGCGAAGTGCGTAGAATGTTCGGTGCATTGCAACAAAGCCAGCAACCTCATTCTGCACCGGCTCAGATGTTGGACGATTTGAAAATGGCCCTGGATGGTCAGGCGGTGTCGAGACGCGGCCAGCCTGTAGAGCAAGTGGTGGCGCGTCCTGCTCAGTCCGGCTCCGCCGATGGTGTCGACTGGGACGCGATGTATAACGCGCTGGTTGGCACGGATATCGTCGAGCAGGTGGGCGTGACACGCGATCCTGAAAAAATTGCCGAAGCGATTGCAGAGGAAGATTCCACCAGCAAGATGTTTGGCCGGCGTACCAGTGATGTGCCGGGCGCGACTATCGGTCGCCGCGATGGTGATGTGCCTTTGCAGGAGGCTAAGGAGCTCACCATACGCGTGGAGACCGGCAGGCTGGATCAGGTGCTAAATCTATCCGGTGAGATCGGCCTGACCAAGAATCGTCTAAATCATTTACGTTCCAATATTTTGCAGGGGCATAACGATGCCGACACCTTGCGCGAGCTCGATCAGGCTGTCACCCAGTTGGATATGCTGGTGGTGAATTTGCAGAATGCGGTGATGAAGACACGGATGCAGCCGATAGGCCGGTTGTTTAAAAAATATCCGCGCCTGGCACGCGATCTGGCGCGTTCCCTCGGTAAGGATGTAGAACTGGTACTGATCGGTGAAGAAACCGAGATGGACAAGACGATGATCGAGGATTTGAACGATCCCCTGGTGCATTTGGTGCGCAACGCGGTCGATCACGGGGTGGAGACGATAGAGGAACGCATCGCAGCGGGCAAGCCGGAAAAGAGTATGGTCGAATTGAGCGCTCGTCAGGAAGGCGATCATATTATGATCACCATCGTCGATGATGGGCGCGGTATGCAGCCTGAAGTGATCCGCAACAAGGCAATTGAGAAGGGATTGCTGACCAGTGAAATGGCCAATACGCTGGATGAAGACAAGTGTCTGGAGCTGATTTTCCTGCCCGGTTTTTCCACCAAGGAAGAAATTTCCAGCGTGTCCGGACGCGGGGTGGGCATGGATGTGGTCAAGACCAATATTCAAAAGCTCAACGGTACGATCAGCATCGTTTCCGAGCCGGGTAAAGGAAGTATTTTTGCGATTTCTCTGCCTCTCACCCTGGCGATTCTGCCTGTGTTGATTTTGCGTCTGGGCGATCAGTCGTTCGCCGTACCGCTATCCATGGTGCGCGAGATTTTGTCCGTGTCACAGGGGCAGATACATCACGTATCGGGTCGTGCGACCATGGTGGTGCGCGGCGAGGTACTCCCCGTGCTGCCCTTGTCTCAACTCATCGGATGGGAGCCGAACGACAAGGCACCCGAAGTGGGGGTGCTGATGCAGTTTGGCAGCAATAGTTTTATTTTGTCGGCTGATGGTTTTGCCGGGCATGACGATGTGGTGATTAAATCGCTCGATACCTTCAGGCCTAAGGGTGTCGCAGGGGTCACCATGTCCAGTGAAGGCGATATTGTGCTGATACTCGATATTAAAGAATTGCTCAGCGATGTGCGCGGCAGATAGCGTGAGTTCCTTTTATTTGACACCGGGAAGATTGAATCATGTTTAGCGGAAAAATCAGACGTGAGCATCAGGAGACGCTGGCCAGACTGGCGCAGTCCGAGCAGGAGGTGGCGCAGTTGCGCCGCGAATTGAGTCAGTCTGAAAGCGAACGTGAGGGGTTGCGTGCAGGT
This sequence comes from Gallionella sp., assembly GCA_041660905.1. Classification (GTDB taxonomy): domain Bacteria; phylum Pseudomonadota; class Gammaproteobacteria; order Burkholderiales; family Gallionellaceae; genus Gallionella. The sequence goes on along the minus strand of JBAZVL010000002.1, from coordinate 85,115 downwards.
AGACAGGCAGCAGAGCTCGCTTGCGAGCTGGCGACACGGATATACAGCAATATGCAGGGTTTTGGCGAATCGTTCATCGCCTTGCAGTCGACTCAGGTTGCGGCTGCCGAATCGTTGCGCGCTGAGAAACAGCATGCTATTGAGGCTTCTTCCGTATCAGCCGGCAATCGTGAAGCGGTAGTGCAAATAGCGCAAACGCTGGAGTTGATGTCGGGCGACACCCTGCAATCGTCACAAAATGTAGAAAGTTTGACTCGTCGCGCCGCCCAGATTGGCAGTATAGTCAAGTTGATCAAGGAAATAGCGGATCAGACTAACCTGCTGGCACTCAACGCGGCGATTGAGGCAGCCCGTGCCGGTGAACAGGGACGCGGTTTTGCGGTGGTGGCGGATGAGGTGAGAAAGCTGGCCGAGCGCACCGCCAAAGCAACTAGTGAAATTTCTGCGATCGTCAATGCGATTCAGGGTGAAACCGAACAGGCTCGCGTGCAAATGGAAGGGCTGGCGGAAAAGTCACATCAATTCAGCCACGATGTGGGCAGTGTGATGAACAGCATGAAACAAGTGCTGGATCTGTCGCATCTGATGGAGGGCACCATCTCCGCAGCGGCCTTGCGCAGCTTTATTGAAGTCGCCAAGATCGATCATATCCTGTATAAGTTCGAAATCTACAAGGTGTTCATGGGTATTTCCGGGCGCAGTGCGGATAGTTTTTCTTCGCACAGCAACTGTAGACTGGGGTTGTGGTATTTCAAGGGTGAAGGGCGGGATTTGTTTTCCAAACTCGACGGCTATGCGGCGCTGGCCAATCCTCATCAACTGTTTCATCAGCACGGACACGAAGCGGTCACGATTTTTCGCGCCGGTGATGCCCTGCAGGGTATGGACAAAGTGAAGAAACTGGAGTCGGCGAGTATGGAGGTGCTCTCATGCCTGGAGCGTATTGCCATCGCGGGTGAGCGGGACGGCGGCCTGTTGTCGGATGTGTGAGTTAAACCTCGGAAATTATCGTATTTAATAGGAGGTTGAGATGTCCGTGGTAATTATTGTCGTCATCGCGATTTTGCTGCAATGGCTGGCATCCTTGATGCTCACGGGTGTCGGGTTGCTGATCGCCAACGGCATCGTGATGCTGGCGGCGGTGTTGCTGGTCAATTACCTCGGGCGCGCCTCGCAAACCGTCGTGGCTGCTCCTGCCGAAGGTCTCGGACGCAGGCCGGACAATGCGGTGGATGGTTTGCTGGTCAGCACGCACGGGAAGTTTTCCATGCACTTTAGCGGTGCGAATGACGATTTGGCGCATGTTCAACACTTGCTGTCGGATGCGATCGAAAAGTTAATGGGCAGCTTTAATGGCATGCATGATCTGATCGAGGAGCAGCGCGATATTGGCAATCAAGTCACCGAGTCCTCCGGCAAAGAGCGAGATGACATGATGACCAGTCAGCTCAACGATACGGCGGAAACGCTCAAGATGCTGGTAGGCAGTATAGTCAGCAACAGCAAGGCCGGCGTTGAGTTGATCGAAAAGATGGAAGCGGTCAGCGAGCAGGTTAGGGGAATTCTTGCCGTGTTGGGCGAGATCGATGCGATCGCCAAGCAGACGAATCTGCTGGCGTTGAATGCGGCCATAGAAGCGGCGCGCGCCGGTGAATCCGGGCGTGGTTTTGCCGTGGTGGCTGACGAGGTTCGCAAATTGTCGGCCCGTTCGGCACATTTTAGCAGTCAGATACGCAACAATATTCGTATGGTTCATACGGCGATTGGCGAGACCGAGGACTACATCAGCAACATGGCTTCGCTGGACATGAGTTTTGCGCTCGAATCAAAAGCGCGTCTGGATAACAGTTTGCAAATGGTGCAGGAATTGAATCAGAAAATGTCCGATGCGATGGTCAAGCAGAATATCATTTCGGGTAAAGTGGATCAGGTTGTCGGTGCTGCCGTCACGTCATTGCAATTTCAGGATATAGTGGGCCAATTGCTCGGACACTCCAGGTTGCGTTTGGAGACCATGCAAAATGTCTGGCTGCGGATTGATGATATGGCTATGCGCGAACAGCGCGGCGTGTTGATTACGCCGGGGGAAATTGCGCAGATCAGCGAAGAAATCACCGAGGTGTTCTCTCATGCCGAAAAAGTCAGCGAGCGTAAGCCCGTTCGTCAGGATAAAATGGACAGCGGTGAGATTGAGTTGTTCTAGTCGTGTTGGTTGTTTTGTATCTGTCTGATTAATAAATATTTTTAATTTAACAAGGAAATCTGCATACAAATAAAGTAAAGTGCACTGTCTGCATGGGCAGGTCAGTTTATAAAAGCAGCGGATTTTTAATATTTCTGGAGATTTAAAAAATGGCAAAAACGATTCTGAGCGTGGATGATTCCGGATCTATTCGGCAGATGGTTTCATTTACCTTGAAAAGCGCGGGCTATATCGTGATTGAGGCGGTGGATGGTCAGGACGGTCTGGATAAGGCGAAGCAAAAAACAGTAGACCTGGTTTTGACCGATCAGAACATGCCGCGCATGGATGGCTTGACCCTGATCAAATCACTGCGTGCCATGCCCGCTTATCGCAGCGTGCCGATTTTAATGCTGACAACTGAATCCGGTGACGCCATGAAATCGCAGGGCAAGGCCGCAGGCGCGACAGGTTGGATCGTCAAACCTTTTGATCCGCAGAAATTGCTGGAAGTCGTTAAGAAGGTCATAGGATAAAACCGTCCTGGCTATACCTAATATTCACAGTGAAAGAATTCCGTGAACATTGATATTACACAGTTTTATCAGGTCTTCTTCGAAGAGGCGGCCGAGCATCTGGCTACCATGGAGTCGCTGCTGTTGGGACTGAATGTGGCTGATCCCAGTCTGGATGACCTGAATGCGATTTTCCGTTCGGCGCATTCGATCAAGGGCGGCAGCGGTACATTCGGTTTTAACGATATGACGGAAGTCACTCATATCCTGGAAAATCTGCTCGACCGTTTGCGCAAGCAGGAAATGCATCTGACCGACGAGATGGTCAATGCCTTTCTCGAGGCGGGAGATGTGATTCGCATGCAACTCGATGCGCATCGAGGAGAAGGCGATGTAGACGAGATCAGCGTTAAATCTGTCTGTGATCGTCTGGCGCGCTTGACCGCTTCGAGCACGGAAATGGTGGCTGAGCCGGTAGTGATCGCCCAGACGGAGGAAGATTACGGTTTCTTCGATCAGGAACCGGCGGTCGATGCCGGCTTTGGATTTTTCGACGATGAACCCGAAGTCATGCTCGCAGAGGGGGCGGCGGGCTCGCAGGCGGAAGATGCCGGGTATGGTTTCTTCGATGATGAGCCGGTCGCACCGGCTGCAGTCCCTGACCCACAAGGTTATGGCTTTTTCGATGACGAACCCGTGCATGCTGACGCCGCGCAGGTCGATGAAGTGATCGCGCCTTATGGTTTCTTTCCCGGTCAACCCGGAGTGCCGGCTGCCGATTACGCCTTTATCAATGAAGTGGTTGCCCGTTCGGACGGACCGGGCTACGGCTTTTTTGCCGATGAACCGACCCAGTTTCCCTCTACGCCGCAACAGGCGCAACAGGAAGCGCAGCAAGGTTACGGTTTCTTCAAGAAGATTACCCCTGTTGTCGCAGCGCCTACTGTCGAGGCAGCTCCTCCCGTGGAAACGCCTGCCAGGCGCGTCGGTGATAAGGCGCCGGTAGCGGAAACTTCAATCCGTGTCAATGTGGAAAAAGTCGATCAGTTAATCAATCTGGTCGGTGAGCTGGTCATCACGCAGGCGATGCTGGCCGATTCGGCAACTGGGATAGACGGTGCCTTATCGGAGCGACTGGAGGCCGGTTTGCGTCAGTTGGAGCGCAATACACGCGACTTGCAGGAAGTGATTATGTCGGTGCGTATGCTGCCGATTTCCTTTGTCTTCAGCCGTTTTCCGCGCGTAGTTCGCGATCTGGCGGCCAAGCTGGGTAAACAAATCGAACTCAAAACGCTGGGTGAGGGCACCGAGCTGGATAAGGGCTTGATCGAGAAAATCGCCGATCCGCTCACGCATCTGGTGCGCAACAGTCTGGATCACGGTATCGAGTCGCCTGAAAAACGTGAGGAGGCGGGCAAGCCTGCTAAAGGCACGATTACGCTCAAAGCTTCTCATCAGGGCGGCAATATTGTCATCGAGGTGTCCGATGACGGCGGCGGATTAAACCGCAATAAGATTCTCGCCAAGGCCAAAGAGCGTGGATTGCCGGTCCGAGACGATATTACCGACGCTGAAATCTGCATGCTGATATTCGAGGCGGGCTTTTCGACGGCCGATGTGGTCAGCGATGTGTCCGGTCGCGGTGTCGGGATGGATGTGGTTAAACGCAATATCGCCGCGCTGGGCGGTCGTGTCGATATTGAATCCGTAGAAGGGATGGGAACCCGTATTCTGATTCGCCTGCCGTTAACGCTGGCGATCCTGGACGGGCTCTCGGTCGCCGTCGGTGAGCAGACCTACATCATTCCGCTGGCCTATATCATCGAATCCCTGCAAATGGCAGAGACTGATTTGCGTACCATCAGCGGTCAGGGGCGTCTGGTTCAGGTGCGCGGTGAATATTTGCCGGTTGTGCCTCTGCACGAAGTCTTTAGTTTGCCGCGCAAATCGGATGCGGAATCGAATATTGTGGTGATCGTCGAGGCGGACGGTAAGAAGATCGCCCTGCTGGTGGATGAATTGATCGGCCAGCATCAGGTGGTGATCAAGAGTCTGGAGTCGAATTTCCGCAAGCTGCCCGGTATTTCCGGGGCGACCATCATGGGGAACGGACAGGTGGCGCTGATACTGGATGTGGCAGCCATCAGTCTGACTCCGGCACATCACAACCGTTTGGAGGGGTGATGGATATCCTGAGCGGTGTGGCAGGCGGTGAACGGCTGGTACAGAGCCCAAGGCCGGTGCAGGTTTTAAACCCGTAAATAGGCGGGTTTTTTTTCATCTGTTCGACTTAAGATAACAGTATGAAAACCGTTAAAGTCAGGTTGAGGTAAATACAGGTCAAGCAAGCGCTTGAGTTTTGCAGGACGTTGTTGGCGAGGTGAATATGGCAACTGAAAATAGCAGCGGGAAGTCTGGAGTCTCTAATAATGAGTTTTTGACCTTTATTCTAGGCAAAGAGGAATATGGGATCGATATCCTCAAGGTGCAGGAAATACGCGGCTATGACGCCGTCACCAGCATCGCCAACATGCCCGAGTTCATCAAGGGTGTGATCAATTTACGCGGCATCATCGTGCCTATCGTTGATTTGCGCATTAAATTCAAGCTACCCGACATCAGCTATGATCAATTTACCGTGGTGGTCATACTCAATCTGGGTACACGCGTGATGGGGATCGTGGTGGACAGCGTGTCGGATGTGTTGACGATACAGTCCGAACAGATACGCGCCGTGCCTGAAATGTCTTCGGCGCTTGATACTCGCTACATCTTGGGTCTGGGGACGGTGGATGAACGCATGCTGATCTTAGTCGATATCGAGAAACTGATGCTCGGCTCTGAAATGGCGCTGGTCGATGAAGTGCTGACATAAAATAAAATACCTATAAAACCAATAAGATAGCGTTATTCGAGGAGAATTGTATGCGTATCAATACACCGGTTACCAGTAACGAGCGGCAGATGCAGGAAGGATCGATGATCGTCACCAAGACTGATCTCAAGGGTGTGATTACCTACGTCAACAAGGACTTTCTCGATATCAGCGGTTTTACCGAGGCTGAGCTGCTCGGGCAGTCGCACAATGTGGTTCGACACCCCGATATGCCGGTGGAAGCCTTTGCGGATTTGTGGAAAACGATCAAGGGCGGCACCAGCTGGAACGGCATCGTCAAGAATCGCTGCAAGAACGGTGATTATTACTGGGTGGATGCCAATGTCACGCCGATACGCGAAAACGGTCAGGTCAACGGATATGTTTCCGTGCGGCGCAAACCGACGCAGGAACAAATAAGCGGGGCGGTCGCCCTGTACGCCATGCTCAAGGCGGGCAAGAATCCCAATGCAGGTCTGGGTGGGCTGATTAATAAAATCAAAAATATAACCATCAAGCAGCGCATCATCGGTACCAATATGCTGGTGGCGCTGCTGCTTGCTGTGGTCGGCTGTTACGGTCTGTATGAGTTGCAAATTTCCAACGACCAGTTTGAATACGCCGTCGATCACAAGATGAAGTCGGCCGAACAGGTAGCAAAGATCGATTCTTTGATGCGTGAAAATATGCGCCAGTTGCAACTGGCGTCCATGCACGATCCGCGCCTGCCTGAGAGCAAATTGCACGACCACCCTTTGTCCAAGCACCTGGATGTGATCGCTAAAAATTCCGAGGAAATCAGCGCGATCTGGAAAGACTACACCTCCGTCAAGCACAGTGTAAAAGGCACGGAGCTGGCCGATTTCTTTGCCAAGGAGCGCGCGGCCTACATCGCTGAAGGTTTGCAGCCTGGTGTTGAGCTGATGAAGGCGGGCAGGTATGCGGAAGCGAATATCCTGATGGTTAAAACCACCGGCCCGCTGTTCGTTAAGGCGAATGCCCGCGCAACGGAGATCATCGATCATCAGCATAATTCCATGTCTCGTGATCTGGCCAAAACAAAGGAAGAATATATCGCCACGCGCAATGTCATGCTGGCATTGTTTCTGGGCGGTCAGGCCGGTGTCATCCTGCTGGGGGTCTTGCTGTTTCGCGCCGTCGTGCCGCGTATTCGCAGTGTGTCGATGCAGATTGAGCATGCCGCTCATGGGGAATCCAATCAGCACGGCGACGCTAATCCTCGTCTGGACGAGGTGAACGATGTGTTCCTGGCGTACCGCGCCCTGTCGACTCGTATGGGTTTCGATATGGCCGAGGCTAAGCGCATGTCGGATGAAAATCTGCGCATCAAGATCGCGTTGGATAATGTCAGCACAGGTTGCATGATCGCCGACAATGAGCGCAATATCATCTATGTGAACAAGGCGGTGGTGAAGGTGTTGGGTGCGGCCGAGGCCGATATCCGTAAACAACTGCCTAACTTCAGTGTGCACAATATGGTCGGTGTGAATATCGATACCTTCCACAAGAATCCGCAACATCAGGCTTCCCTGCTGGCACGTTTGCAGACCACGTACAGTTCCAGCCTGGTTCTGGGCGGACATAGTCTGGTGGTCACTGCAAATCCGGTGATCAATGACAAGGGCGAGCGTCTGGGCGTGGTGGCCGAGTGGCTGGATCGTACTGTTGAGGTGGCGATCGAAAAAGAAGTGGCGGAGCTGGTGAATGCGGCTGCGAATGGCGATCTGACTAAACGTCTTGATCTGCACGGCAAAGAGGCTTTCTTCCTGACGCTCAGTCAGGGTATCAATGGCCTAGTTGAAGCAGCACACGGCGTGATCGGTGAGACGGTCGGTTCGCTGGAACGCATTTCTCAGGGCGACTTCTCACAACGGATCGAAACAAACTATCAGGGCTCGTTTGGTGAAATTAAGGATAACGCTAATCTCACGGTGGAGCGCCTGACAGAAACCATGCAACGCATCAAGGAAGCAGCAGAAACGATCAGTACGGCCTCCAAGGAAATTGCCAGCGGCAATACCGATTTGTCCTCACGTACGGAACAGCAGGCTTCGAGTCTGGAAGAAACAGCCGCCAGCATGGAAGAGTTGACCTCGACCGTGAAGCAAAATGCCGAGAATGCCAGACAGGCGAATCAACTGGCGCTGTCCGCTTCGGATATCGCGGTCAAGGGCGGGCGTGTGGTGGGGCAGGTGGTCGGCACCATGTCATCGATCAGCGACAGTTCTAAGAAGATCGTCGATATCATCAGCGTGATCGACGGTATCGCTTTCCAGACGAATATTCTCGCCTTGAATGCTGCTGTGGAAGCCGCGCGGGCCGGTGAGCAGGGTCGCGGCTTTGCCGTGGTGGCATCCGAAGTGCGCAGTCTGGCTCAGCGCAGTGCGGCAGCGGCCAAGGAGATTAAGGGCTTGATCAGCGATTCCGTCGAGAAAGTCGGTGCGGGTACGCGCTTAGTCGATGAGGCCGGCAAGACCATGAATGAGGTAGTGAACTCGGTGAAACGCGTGACCGACATCATGGCCGAAATCACCGCTGCCTCCACCGAGCAAAGTCAGGGCATCGAGCAGGTCAACACCGCGATTACGCAGATGGATGATGTGACGCAACAAAATGCCGCGCTGGTCGAGCAGGCCGCAGCTGCCGCTGAGTCGCTCGAAGAGCAGGCGCAGGAACTGGCCGCCTTGATGAGCACCTTCAAGCTGGCCGGTGACAGCAATCCTAGATCGCTGGTGGCGCGCGGGCGTGCCGTGACGGCGCAGCGGGTTGCGCCTAAAGCAGCACAAGCCGTCCGAACCAGAGCGCCGCTGCCTGATACGGATGACGGCGACTGGCAAGAGTTTTAGAGGCAGGATACGGGATGCAGGGTTAATACAGGTAATCAAAAATGGCTGAAATGAAGGCACCGGCAGCACGCGAATTCCACTTCACCGCGCAAGATTTTCAGCGCGTGCGCAAGATGATCTATGATCATGCAGGGATTTCTCTCAATGACAGCAAGCAGGAGTTGGTATACAGCCGTCTGTCGCGCAGGTTGCGCGCGACAGGGATCAGTACTTTTAGCGAGTATCTGAAGCTGCTGGAACAAAATGACGAACAGGAGTGGGAAGCTTTTGCTAATTCGCTCACCACTAATCTGACCTCATTTTTTCGCGAACATCATCACTTTCCTTTGCTGGCGGATCAGCTAAAGAAAATTGGCTCATCGCGTCCTATCGTGTTGTGGTGTTCAGCCAGTTCTACGGGTGAGGAGCCCTATTCGATGGCGATGACGGCGGTGGACGCTTTCAATAGTTTTACACCGCCGGTCAAAATTATCGCAACGGATCTGGATACCAATGTGCTCGATACCGCCAGGCGCGGTGTGTATGCGATGGAGAGAGTGGAGAAACTCAGCGAGGCGGTGATCAAACGTTTTTTCTTTAAGGGCACCGGAGCGCAGGAAGGCTTTGTCAAAGTCAGGCCTGAATTGCAGAACATGATCACCTTTCGCAAGCTCAATCTGCTGGATGCAACCTGGCCGATACGAGACAGAGTGGATGCGATATTTTGTCGTAACGTCATGATTTATTTTGATAAAGAGACGCAGCTGGCCATTTTAAAGAAAATGGCGCCGCTGCTGCGCAGCGAAGGCTTGCTGTATGCCGGGCATTCGGAAAACTTTTACCACGCCGAAGCCTACTTCAAACTGCGCAGCAAGACTGTTTATGAACTTTCCGCACACATGAAGGCTGTGCAAGCTGACAAATCTTAACGGGCAAGACTGATGGCTAATCACGATTACGAAGAAGTTGTTTCGCCGAATAAATATTTTGACCGTAACTTCAATGTGGAGGCGGTGAAGATACTACCCGGCGAGTATTTTGTTACCGGACGGGACATGGTGCTGGTCACAGTGTTGGGTTCCTGTGTTGCGGCCTGCATACGCGATAAACTCACCGGGATAGGCGGGATGAATCACTTTATGCTGCCGGATGCGAATGCCGACGGGGCGAGCCCGGTTGGGCTGGCAGGGCGTTATGGCACTTATGCGATGGAGTTGATGATCAATCAATTGCTCAAATCCGGTGCAAGACGCAGTAATCTGGAGGCCAAGGTGTTTGGCGGCGGCAATGTGATGCGCGGCTTTACGGTTGCCAATGTCGGTCAGCGCAATGCTGAGTTTGTACTCGATTATCTTAAGGCCGAAAATATAGTCTTAAAGGCGCAGGACTTATTGGATATTTATCCGCGCAAGGTATATTACTTTCCTGCTACCGGTCGCACGCTGGTTAAAAAACTGCGCAGTGTGCATAACGATACGATCGTTCAGCGTGAACAGCAATATATTACCCGTATACGTTCATCCGACATTCAGGGTGAGGTTGAGTTGTTTTAATCATAGCGGGAGAGCGGTCGCTACAAGCTAAAGGTATTTGTTGATGCAAACTGGTTCAAGAAAAATAAAAGTGTTGATCATCGATGATTCAGCACTGATACGCAGCATATTGAAGGAAATTATTAACAGCCAGCCGGATATGGAAGCGGTCGGGGCAGCCTCGAACCCTTTACAGGCGCGCGAGATGATCAAAACTTTAAATCCCGATGTGTTGACGCTGGATGTGGAAATGCCAGAGATGGATGGACTGGTATTTTTGGAAAAGTTGATGCGCCTGCGGCCTATGCCGGTCCTGATGATTTCTACCTTAACCGAACGCGGCTCCGAGGCAGCCTTGCGCTCGCTTGAGCTGGGTGCCGTGGACTTCCTGCCCAAGCCTAAGCTTGGGGTGGTCGACGGGATGCAGGCTTATGCCGATGAAATAGCGGGTAAAATTCGCATTGCGTCGAGAGCGCGCCTTAAAGGCCATAAAGCGGCGCCTGCTCCCGCGCTGCCATTGATGGGGGCACGGATTGCCAGTACCGAAAAACTTATCATCGTTGGGGCTTCGACCGGTGGTACTGAGGCGCTCAAGGAGTTTTTGATGCCGATGCCGGCAGATGCGCCGGCGATCCTGGTGACTCAGCACATGCCGGAGATGTTTACTAAATCATTTGCCGACCGTTTGAACGGCTTGTGCAAGATGACGGTAACCGAGGCGGTGCACAACGAGCGCGTACTGCCGGGGCATGTGTATATCGCCCCCGGGCATTCACATATGCTGATTAAACGCAGCGGCTCCAATTACGTGATCGAGTTGAGTCAGGCGCCTCCGGTCAATCATCATCGTCCCTCGGTCGAGGTGCTGTTCCGTTCCGCCGCGCAGTCTGTGGGCGCGAATGCGATCGGCGTCATGCTAACCGGCATGGGTAAAGACGGGGCGGTGGGGATGCTGGAGATGCGCGAGGCGGGCGCACATAATTTTGCTCAGGATGAGGCGACTTGTGTGGTGTATGGTATGCCGCGTGCGGCGGTAGAGATCGGCGCTACCCATGAATCCCTGCCTCTGGGTGAATTAGCGCGTCATGTGCTGGCGCGCGTGATGTCCGGCGGTGTCAGGAATAGATTGTAGTTCATAATCAACAAGATATTGTTTTATGTTGGCCGCTATGGCTTTAACGGTATTGGGAGAATAACGATGGCGATGCAGATCAACAGTTCTACGGCGGGTGATAAGGTGACGATTAAGCTTGCCGGTCGTTTTGACTTTAACGATCACCGCAGTATCAAGAGTGCCTACGAGCCTGCGTTGCAGCAGGCCGAGGTCAAAAGGCTGGAGATTGATCTGGCCGACATTGAATATCTGGACAGCTCGGCGTTAGGGATGCTGATGTTGATGCGCGAGCGTGTGCTGGCTGCGGGTAAAACGGTGGTGTTGAGCAAGCCTAGCAAAACAGTGGCGCAGATTTTAGATATCGCCAACTTCAGCAAGCTGTTTACGATCCTGTAAATCATGCAACTGGTCAATATAGCCGCATCGAATCAGGGCGACCGTCTGAAGATACTGGTGGTGGATGATTCCAATACCAATCGTCAGTTGCTCTCCGCCATGCTGACCAAAATGGGATACCGGGCGATGCTGGCGATTGACGGCCGGGATGCGCTGGCTCAGTGCGAGTCATTCATGCCCGATCTTGTGCTGATGGATGTTGCGATGCCGGAGATGAGCGGTTTTGATGTGGTCAGATTGATGCGTCGCCGTTTCGATACCTGGGTGCCGATTATCTTTGTTTCAGCCAATACCGGTAATCAGGATGTGGTTGAAGGATTGCGGGCAGGTGGTGATGATTATTTGTTCAAGCCGGTTAATTACGAAATTTTACAGGCGAAAATACAAATTTTTCAGGATCGCTTGTCGCAGAATCAGCGCTTGCTAGACTATCGTGAGCGTATTGAAGATGAGACCGATACGGCGCGTGAGTTCATCAAGCAGCTCACTGCACTGGATAAAATCAACGATCCGCTGGTGCGATTTTTTCTGAAACCGGCGGAAAACTTCAGCGGCGACCTGATCGCGGTGGCGCGCATGCCGGATGACTGTTTGCATGTGCTGCTGGCCGATAGTGCAGGACACGGCCTGACGGCCGCTCTCGCGGTGATTCCGATTACTCAGCCTTTTTATCAGATGACCGCCAAGGGGTTTGATATTCCGGCTATCGTGCGCGAAATTAACCGGCGGGTGCGCGAATATCTGCCCCTGCCGCGTTTTGTCGCAGCGGTGCTGTTGTCTTTTAACCCTAAAACAGGAATTATTCAGGTATGGAACGGTGGTTGTCCGCCGGTTCTCTTGTTAGGGCAGGACGGCGAAGAGATCGTCCATCGTTTTACCTCACGTCATTTGCCACTGGGTGTGGTCTCCGCTGCGGAGTTTGATGCTGGTCTGGAGTATTTTAAACTGACCGATCAACCCGGGCACATACTGCTCTGTTCTGACGGCGCGACCGAGCTTAGGATGGGGGACAATATGGCGCTGGAACAGAGCGGTTTATTGGCAGGCGCGAAAAGCTCCTACGCGGAAAACTTGTTCGACCGGATTATCGATGTTATCGAGGATGAGCTCGATGATCTGCCGCCTGCCGATGATATCGCCCTGATCATGGTGGAGTGTTTGCCGCCTGTCGTGCAGGGGCTTGCTGAATCAGGCGGTGGTCCCGCTCAGGATGATTTTGGCGGGCAGGGGTGCGGCGCAGTAGGCTGTGGTCAGGGTGGCCTCGGGATTCCTGTCTGGGAATTTTCCCTGACCTTGACCGCTCAGCAGCTAAAACGTATTGATGCTGTTCCCTTTTTGCTCAATATAGCCGGACAGATAGAAGGGGGACGGGCCGATGGTAAGTTATTCCTGGTCTTGTCCGAATTGTTTAACAATGCGCTGGATCACGGTGTGTTGAAACTCGATTCTCAACTAAAAAATCAGACGGACGGGATGGAATTATATTTCACCGAACGCGCAGCCCGTCTTGCTGAACTTGAGCAGGGGCAGATTGTGATGCACATGGAGAAACTGGGATGCTCGCCCGGTAATTACATGAAAATCAGTATCAAAGACAGTGGCGACGGCTTTGATTATATTTCGCGTCACGGCGCTGAACTCAGTCAGAATGTGCAACGGCACGGGCGCGGTATTGCGCTGCTAGGTACGATGTGCAAATCCTTGCAGTACTCTGCCGGGGGCACTGAAGCGATCGCTTATGTCGAGATTTCAGGCGCTTGAGTGCAACTTTAAGGATAGAACTTTATGGCCATTATTCGTGCGCATCAACGCAATAAACAAGTTGGACTGGATGTAGAGATTTTACTGGTTGAGGATCAGCGCTCCCTGGCTCAGATGGCTGCTAAGATGTTGTATGAACGCTGGGGATGTCATGTGCTGATTGCGGAAAATCTGGCGCAGGTCAAAACCATCATTGCACAGAATAAACATCATTTTTTCGTCGCGGTCAGCGATTTGAATCTGCCTGATGCGCCACACGGTGAAGTCATCGATGTACTGATCGAAGCCAATATTCAGGTTGTTGCCATGACCGGCTTGTATGACGAGGAATTGCATGAACGGATTATGAGTCGCGGCGTGATCGACTACGTGCTCAAGGATAGTATCAACTCTTATGAGTATATCGTTGAGTTGGTCGGCAGACTGTTCAGAAACAGGCAATCCCGGGTGCTGGTGGTCGATGATTCAGAAAGTATCCGCAGTGTGCTGACCGGGATGTTGAAAACCCAGGGGCTGCAAGTGGTGACGGCGAGCAACGGTATTGAGGGGCTGGCGATGCTGGAGCAGTACCGGGATATCAGACTGGTGCTGCTGGATCATGAGATGCCCGGGATGGACGGGTTTAATTTCCTCTCCAGTGTGCGTCGCAAACTGCCGCGCGACCGGCTGGCTGTGATCGGTATGTCAGGTACCGGCAATACGCGCATGTCGGCTCAGTTTCTCAAGCTGGGCGCGAATGATTACATTTGCAAGCCATTTAGCTACGAAGAACTGGTCTGTCGTGTCAGCCAAAATCTGGAAATGCAGGAGAGTGTCGAGGCGATGCGTCATCTTGCTCAGCACGACTATTTGACCGGTTTGTATAACCGTCGCGCATTCTTCGAGCAGGGCAGCCGGCTGTTCGGTGAATCGGTGGGGGCGGGCAGGTCGCTTGCCGCTGCTGTGATGGATATCGATTTCTTCAAGAAAATCAACGACAGCCACGGTCACGATGGCGGGGATGTGGTGCTTAAACATTTTTCCGCCCTGTTGCGTGAACACTTTAGCGCGCAGTTGACAGCCAGGGTAGGCGGCGAGGAATTTTTTCTGCTGTTCACCGATGCCGAAAAAGCGGCGGATGATTGCGAGGCGTTCCGTCTGAAGGTGGCGCAATCTCAGATTCGTTTTAACGAGAACGTCATTAACTTCACGATTAGTATCGGTTTGACCCGACATTTGCCATCCAGTCTGGACAGTATGCTCAAACGGGCCGATGAAAATCTCTATCACGCCAAGCAAACCGGGCGCAACCGTATTGTTTTAAGTTGAAGTTATACCTGATCAGCATGGAGTTTATCTGGATAATTTGCCGGCTAATCATGAATAAATAGCAAGGTGATCCGGAGCCCGTCCGGCAATCTTAGCTTTTTACTTTATCTCCCTTGCTGAACGTATTGAAAAGCCAGCCAATTCCCTCTTTATTCCCGTGATTGAATCGCACTGGATTTGATGATAATCTGCGTCATCATCGGAGCCCGTCATGGCAGAAGACAGCGATTTAGAAAAAACAGAACAACCCTCACAGCGGCGACTTGACCAGGCAAAAGAAAAAGGTCAGGTCGCACGCTCGCATGAGTTGTCGACTTTTTCTATCCTGTTGACCGGAGGTGCCACGCTTTGGTTTATGGGCGGTTCGCTCAATGCGGATATGGTCAAGATGTTGCACGACGGTTTGACCATCAGCCGCGATCTGGCTTTTAAACCCGAACTGATGATCCCTCGTCTGTATGAACTGTCCATTACGATGTTGCTAACCTTTGCGCCGGTGTTGTTGATGTTTCTGCTGGCCGCCTTTTTTTCCCCGCTGATGCTCAATGGCTGGCTGTTCAGTACTGATTCTCTGGGGCCGAAATTTTCCCGCATGAACCCGGTTTCCGGCATCGCCCGTATGTTTTCTACCCATGCGCTGGTGGAGTTGGCCAAGGCGCTGGGCAAGGCGCTGGTGGTGGGTGGTGTGGCAACTTGGGTTGTCTGGAGTCATCGCGATGATGTCTTACAACTGGCAACGTTGTCGATTACTACGGCGATACCGCAAATGGGTATGCTGGTGGGTGGAAGTTTTCTGGCTATCGTCGCTGCCATGCTTTTGATCGTTGCGATCGATGTGCCCTTCCAGCTTTGGGATCACAACAAGAAACTGATGATGACCAAAGAAGAGGTGCGTCAGGAGAATAAGGAAACGGAAGGCGATCCTCAGCTCAAGGGGCGCATCCGCCATATGCAGCGTGAAGCGTCTCGTCGCCGTATGATGAGCGCGATCCCCACTGCCGATGTGGTTGTGACCAATCCGACTCACTATGCGGTGGCGTTGAAATACAGCGATAAGGGGATGAGCGCGCCGACGGTGGTGGCTAAAGGTTCGGATCTGACCGCGCAGCGCATACGTGAAATTGCGGTGGAAAACAACGTGCCGATCCTGGAGGCGCCGCCGTTGGCTCGCGCCTTGCATAAACATACCGAGATAGGCGAAACTATCCCTGAAGCCTTGTATACTGCGGTGGCCGAAGTGTTGGCCTATGTCTATCAATTAAAGCGCTATCAGACTGAAGGCGGTTCTCGTCCGCAACAACCGGATGCGTTGCCCGTGCCGGCGGAACTTGATCCGGCTAATGCAGGAATACCATCATGAACTTCAGTGCCGTCTTCGAATTCCTTAAAAACAGTGTAAAACTGCGCAGCATGGCGGGCCCTATCCTGATCATCATGATTTTGGCGATGATGGTGCTGCCCCTGCCGCCTATGCTGCTGGACGTGTTGTTCACCTTCAATATCGCGGTGGCGGTGATGGTGTTGCTCATCAGCATGAATACCACCAAGGCGCTCGATTTCCTGTCTTTCCCGACTATTTTGCTGATCACCACCTTGTTGCGTCTGTCGCTTAACGTGGCCTCGACACGGGTGGTTCTGCTCGAAGGACATACCGGTCCGGACGCCGCCGGCAAGGTGATCGAATCCTTCGGCCATTTTCTGGTAGGTGGAAATTACGCCGTGGGTATCGTGGTGTTTGCTATTTTGGTGGTGATTAACTTCATGGTCATTACCAAGGGTGCCGGACGTATCGCCGAAGTGGGCGCCCGTTTTACCCTGGATGCGATGCCGGGCAAGCAAATGGCGATCGATGCCGACCTGAATGCAGGTCTTATCGGTGAGGATGTCGCCCGTCAGCGTCGTGCCGAAGTCGGACAGGAAGCTGATTTCTACGGCGCGATGGACGGTGCATCCAAATTCGTGCGAGGGGATGCTGTTGCCGGTATTTTGATTTTGTTCATCAATCTGATCGGGGGCTTGATCGTCGGGGTGTTGCAGCACAATATGGACATCGCCATGGCGGCCAAGAATTACACCCTGCTGGCCATCGGTGACGGTTTGGTGGCGCAGATTCCAGCGCTGGTGATTTCAACCGCAGCCGGTGTGGTGGTCAGTCGCGTCTCCACCGATCAGAATATCGGCGATCAGATGATGGGCCAGTTGTTCAAACAGCCGCAGATCATCATGTTGACTGCCGTGATTATCGGCATGATGGGGATGATACCCGGCATGCCGCATTTTGCCTTTTTGCTGCTCTCTGGCGGGATGATGTGGCTAGCTTATCATTTGTCGCAAAAGACGGCTAAGGTGGCGGAGCAGGTTCAGGCTGAAGTTGCCGCGACGCCGGTGATCTCCGAGGCGGCGGAAGCCAGTTGGGAAGATGTGGCGCAGGTCGATGTATTGGGTCTGGAGGTGGGGTATCGTCTGATCATGCTGGTCGACAAGGCGCAGGATGGTGATTTATTGCGAAGAATCAAGGGGATACGCAAGAAGTTTACGCAGGATGTAGGGTTTTTGCCCCCTTCCGTGCATATTCGCGATAATCTGGATCTGCGTCCAAATGCCTATCGCATTACCCTCAAGGGGGTGGAGGTTGGCAGCGGGGAGGCATTTCCAAATTTGTTTCTTGCGATTAACCCGGGCAGCGTGACGGGGGATCTGATCGGCACGCCTACCCGCGATCCTGCCTTCGGTCTGCCTGCTGTGTGGATAGAATCTGCCTTGCGCGACCAGGCGCAGATGATGGGTTACACCGTCGTTGATCCAGGTACGGTGGTGGCGACGCATCTGAGCAATCTGATCAGCACGCGCTCTGCTGAGTTGCTGGGCAGGCAGGAGGTGCAACAGTTGCTCGAACATCTGGGCAAATCAGCGCCCAAGCTGGTGGAAGATCTGGTGCCCAAGACGCTGCCGTTGGGTACCGTGCTACGGGTGCTGCAAAATCTGCTGGAGGAGGGGATGCATATACGCGATATGCGCACCATCGTTGAAACGCTGGCGGATAATGCGGCCAGGACGCAGGATCCGTTTCAGCTCACCGCACTGGTGCGAGTGGCGCTGGGTCCTGCCATCGTGCAGCAGTTTTATCCGGCTGAACAGGAGTTGCAGGTGATCGGTATGGACAAGGAATTGGAGCATATACTGATGCAGGCGATGCAATCGAGTCAGAACGGGATGGGAATCGAGCCCGGTCTGGCGGATACTGTACTCAATGAGTCGCGTGCTGCCGTTCAGCGGCAGGAACAGATGGGCTTGCCGACGGTGATGCTGGTGCCGGCGCCTTTGCGTGATTTACTGGCGCGCTTTTTGAAACGCACCGTACCGAATTTGCGAGTTATTTCACATGATGAAGTACCGGACTTTAAGACCATCCGCGTGACGGCTCTGGTAGGAGGATCTGCATGAATATCAAGAAATTCATTGCCGGGACAGCCCGAGAAGCACTGAGGGAGGTTCGCAATGAGCTGGGTGAGGAAGCCATCATTCTCTCCAACCGTAAGACTGAGTTGGGGGTGGAAATCGTCGCGATGGCGAATGACGAGACGGTGCAGTTAGCTGGCGGGGCAGCGCAAACGCCTGAGGTGCCGGCAGAAGTGTCGCAGGCAGTCAGTCGCGCCGACGCAGCGGTAGCGCCTGAGGTGATTGTGCAGAGTGCACCGGCGCTGACCGGTGAGGCGACCATACTGGGTGAAATTAAATCCATGCACAATCAGTTGCAAAAGCAGATTGAAACCCTGTCGTGGAATAACCTGCAGCAACGAGATCCTCAGCGCGCCGGGCTCTTGCGCCGCATGCTCAATTCCGGTTTCAGCACCTTGTTGGCGCGTCAGTTGCTCAATAAAATGCCCTCGGGTGATGGCAAGGGCGAGCCGTGGATCAAACAAGTGCTGAAACGCAATCTGCGAGTCGCCGGCGAGCCCGACGATATTGTCGTTAAGGGCGGCGTGTATGCGCTGATAGGCCCTACCGGCGTGGGCAAAACAACCACTACCGCCAAGCTGGCTGCACGCGCGGTGGTGCGTTATGGTGCAGACAAGGTGGCTTTGCTGACCACGGACAGTTATCGTATCGGTGCCTACGAGCAGTTAAAGATTTACGGAAAAATTCTGGGCGTGGCGGTGCATGCGGTCAGAGATGTGGACGACTTGAGGCTGACGTTGTCGGCCTTGCGTCACAAGCATCTGGTGCTGATCGACACGGTCGGGATGGGACAGCGCGATGAGCGGGTAACCGAACAGAATGAAATGTTCGATGCGACCGGGGTGGCACGTCTGCTGGTTTTAAATTCCACCAGCGGAGGTGATACGCTCGAAGACGTGGTGCGCATGTATTACAGCAATAAGGTGATCGGCTGCATCACGACTAAACTGGATGAGGCGGCGAATCTGGGGGCGGTGCTGGATGTGGTGATGCGTCATCGTCTGGTGATGTATTTCATGGCGGACGGGCAGCGCGTGCCGGAGGATTTACATCCTGTTGATATCGACGTCATGTTGCACAAGGCGTTTAAACCTGCCGATCAGAAAACTCCTTTTACCATGGATGAAATCGATTTCCCCCTGATGATGACGGCTGAGGCGGATGCTTCGGACGGTGAGGTGACCTATGCCCTTTGATGACGCACGGGTGAAGCCAGCTAAGGCTAAGCCGCAGCGTTTGGGCGAGTCCGATCAGGCCGAAGGATTGCGTCGTCTGCTGGTGCGCAATCAGACTCAGGTGATTACGCTGGTGGCTGGTAAACAGGGCGCCGGGCGCACCAGTATTGCGCTCAATCTGGCGACTGCGCTGGCGGGAGCCGGTAAGGATGTGCTGGTGCTGGATGAAAATCCGGCACCGCACAATTTGACGGACAGCTTAGGGTTGTTTGCCCGATTTGATTTGCTGGATATTGTGCAGGGGCGCTGCCAGTTACGCGATGCGCTGCTCAAGGGGCCGGGCTATGCGATACTACCGGTGGCACGCTTAATGCGCGTCTTGAGCAGACTGACTCAGCCTGAGCAGCAGGCGCTGGGCAATGCGCTGACCGAAGTCAGTGTTGGCGTGGATGTGGTGCTGGTGGACGGGGCTATCTTGGATGCGAATACCTCCGTCTCGTCCAGTTTAGCTTCGGGCGTCAGATTGCTGGTGGTGATGGATCCGACCGCCAGCGGAATTACCGAGAGTTATTCGCTGATCAAGCGTCTGGCGCTGGAGCATGCCAGACTCAGATTTGAAGTGGTGGTGAACAAGGTGACCAGTGAGCAGATGGCGCGTCTGGTGTTTGGTAATATGGAGCAGGTTGCCCGTGCGCATTTGTCAGCCAAGCTTGAGTATCTGGGCTGTATTCCTTTGGACGACAGATTGAAACGTGCGACGCAACTGGCTCGCACTGTGATTGAGGCATATCCCGCATCTGCTGCGGCAAAGGGTTGTCAGATTCTGTCACAAAGTGTCTTGCATAAAACAATGCCTCAGGATGAAATGCAGGGAGGAATTTCCCAGATGATGGAGAATTTAATTGTGCAGATCGGGCGTCAGCGCGAAATGTCAGTCGCTGCGGTTTAAATTATAATTAATAATCAATAGGTTATGTATAACGCATTAGGATTGAGCGATAAGAATAAATGTCTGAGGGATTATGCGCCGCTGGTTAAGCGTATCGCCCACCAGATGATGTGCAAACTGCCTTACAGTGTGCAAATCGACGACATTATTCAGGCCGGTATGATGGGCTTGCTAGATGCTGCCAGTCGTTACGATGAGATCCATGGTGCCCAGTTTGAAACTTACGCGACGCAGCGGGTCCGCGGGGCTATGCTGGATGAGTTGCGTAATGCCGACTGGCTGCCGCGCAGTTTAAGGCGAGATATGCGTCGCATTGAGCTGTCGGTTAGCCGGTTGCAACAAAAGCTGGGCCGCCCGCCCAATGAGTCCGAAATCGCGCTGGAGTTGGAGGTGCCGCTGGATGAATACCAGCGGATGCTGCAGGAAGCGCGCGGCGCGCAGCTCATCTATTACGAAGATTTTCAGGATGAGGATCATGAGGATTTCTTCGAGCGCTTTGAATTCAATCACGATGGCGACCCGCTGGCACTGTTGCAAGATGAGCGCTTTAAGACTGAGTTGACGCGGGCGATAGAAAAACTGCCCGAACGTGAACGCATGATGATGGGATTGTTGTATGAACAGGAGTTGAATTTGCGCGAGGTTGGTGCGGTGTTTGGCGTCAGCGAGTCGCGCATTTCGCAATTACATAGTCAGGCTGTGGCACGCTTACGCAGTTCACTAAAAGGATATTGATGGATAAGTTGACGATATTAGGGTTGCTGATCGGTTTGGCCGGTGTCTTGACCGGTCAGGTTCTGGAAGGTGGCAGTCTGGGTTTTTTATTTCAGGGTACGGCTTTTTTGATTGTGTTCGGCGGCACGCTCGGTGCGGTAATGGTGCAAAGTTCCAGTAAAGTGTTTATGACTGCCGTCAGGATGGGTAGTTGGGTGGTGGTGACACCGAAATCAGCCGGGCCAGACTTGATTGAACAGCTGACTAGCTGGAGTACGATTGCACGTAAGGAGGGTATTCTGGCGTTGGAGGCGAGGATACCGGATATAGCGGATCCCTTTTTGCGTCGCGGCGTGCAATTGCTGGTGGATGGTCACAGTGCGGAAAAAATACGCGAAGTGATGGAGCTGGATATTTATTCATGGGAGCAATTGCGCTGGCAGGCCGCTCGCGTTTGGGAGTCGGCCGCAGGCTACTCTCCGACTATTGGGATTATCGGCGCGGTGCTGGGATTGATGCAAGTGATGCAAAATTTAAGTGAGCCGTCCAAGCTGGGTAATGGTATTGCCGTAGCGTTTGTGGCTACTATCTATGGGGTGTCTTTCGCTAATTTGCTTTTTTTGCCGGTGGCTAATAAGTTGAAAATTATCATTAAGCAGCAGACGCATATGCGCGATATGGTGGTAGATGGTTTGGGGGCGATTGCGAATGGTGATAATCCCCGTTTCATTCAACTTAAACTTGAGAGCTATCTGGATTAATTATGGCGCGCCGTGTCAGTAATCATGCAGAACACGATAATCACGATCGTTGGCTTATTTCCTATGCTGACTTTATTACGTTGTTGTTCGCCTTTTTTGTCGTCATGTATTCAATCTCATCGGTAAATGAAGGTAAGTACAAAACCTTTGGTGATTCCTTGAACATCGCCTTTTCGCAGCAGGCCGGGTCTTCGGCGATCAATATTGCCCATAATCAGACCGGAAAGATCGGTATTCCCCAGGAAGGTGCGCACAATAAAGTCCTGGTTGATAAACATACGGCAAACCTGGTTGAGCAAAAACGCAAGATACAGGAGCGCATGAAGGGGGTGGAGGACAGTCTGCACCGTGTCATGGCGCCGTTGATTGCGCAGGGACAGGTCGGGGTTTATCAAACGAAACGCGGAGTGGCGATCGATATCAGCGCTAGTATGCTGTTTAAGGAGGGTGAGGTTAAGTTGCAGCCCGGTGCGGTTGAGTCTTTGCAACAGGTCGCTCAGGTGTTGAAGAAAGAGGATTTGGCGATTGAAGTAGAAGGGCACACCGATGATGTGCCGATCAAAAATGCTCAATTTCCATCGAATTGGGAATTGTCTTCCGGGCGAGCTAGCGTGGTGGTGAGGATGATCGCAACTGAGGGGGTTGCCGAGAGACGTCTGACGGCGGTAGGCATGGCCGCAAACCAACCGATAGAGCCGAACGATACGCCCGAGCACAGAGCCAAGAATCGCCGTGTGTCGATAACGATACTCTCTCCTGAGTTTGATCGTCTTGCAATCACAGAGGAAATCCCGCTCGCCCAGTCCGCCCCCGCAGCTGTTCAAGATCGGGGTCAGGTCTTGCAATAACGACAAACGGGGGGAATGTTGGCGAGCGCTCTAACCGTTGCCAAGTGAGCGGCCACTGCCCGGGGAGAAGTTGGGTTGTCCGTCGGGGCCATACAGACTTGCCTGTCTTACTGCACCTCCCAATGCGGTCAGTGTTTGTTGAATGTGGCGTAACCTCATCTGGATCAGTTCGCCATTAATGTTGTTGATTTCCTGCGACTGCGCCGCCAGAGTAAGCACTTCTTGCCAAAGAGCCAACCCGTCAGGACTGTTGCTGGTCAACCACTGCCGGATGCTTTCACGCGATAAGTCGGGGAGTTGTTGACGCAGTAAATTCCGGCGGTTTTCACCCAGCTCATTGAGTTTGATTGCACGAGTCGATTTCTGCTCGGCCAGAATCAGCAATTGCTCGGTATCATTCTCCGTCAGCAAGCGCTGTTCCTGTTGCAGCAGTGCAACGAAATCCTTAACCGCCAAGAGCTCGTCTGATAAAGCGTTCAGCAACTCTGAGCGGATGAGGGAATTCATCACTACCTCTGAGCGCCATTGCTGATGAGATCTCGCACGGACTGAATCAGCTTATCCGCTACCATCCCGGAGTTGACCTGGAAACGTCCCTCACTGATGGCCTGTTTGATCTCGGCGACTTTTTTATCATCGATTACCGGTGAACTGGCCATAGAAGCCTCCATCTTGCCCAGTTGCGTCGCGGTTGAGCCTAGCGTGACGCTGGTGCTCGCTTGCGGTGCTGCGCCGGTGCTGCCTTTTGTGGCTCGCGCATTTGCATCGCTCACAGGAGCGGTGGGCAGCGGTTGGCCGAGTTTGTCGATTTTCACGGTTTTCCTCTCAATCTGACGATACTAAAGTTGTGATCGCTAGTGTCCTTATCGGATCAAACTTAAGAAACTTTAGGCTGATTTTATGATTTTTTATCAAGTTACTGCACAATAAACAAAATAAATTTTGTGTAGCGAGAGAATAAGAGGTAATTTACGCCGCTGTTCTGCAAAACGAGCGCAAGCGGAGGGCGGTATGTTGGTATTCTATGTAATTCTGACGCCAGCCTCACGGGTTTTATGGGGAAATTGAATGTTAAAAACATCTGAAGCATCGCTGGATCCGGAAAATTGGCAGGATTTCCGGCAGCAAGGTCATCGCATGCTGGATGATATGCTTGATTATATTGAAAATTTACGTGATCGTCCGGTTTGGCAGCCGATACCGTCTGAAGTGCGTGCCGTGTTTGCCGCGCCGCTGCCCAAGTTGCCCGGCGATTTAGCCGAGGCGCACCAGACTTTTATGCAGGATGTGCTGCCCTATGCGATCGGCAATTCACATCCCGGTTTTATGGGCTGGGTACATGGCGGCGGCAATCCGGTAGGCATGCTCGCTGAAATGCTCGCCGCCGGGCTGAATGCGAATCTGGGCGGGCGTGAGCAGATCCCAGTCGAAGTAGAACGTCAGTTGTTGCGCTGGGTGCGCGATTTGTTTAGTTTTCCAGAAAGCGCGACAGGGTTGTTTGTCACGGGTACTTCCATGGCCAACCTGATCAGCGTGCTGGTCGCGCGCACCGCTGCGTTAGGTCGAGTGGTGCGCGAAGACGGGCTGCCGGATGGCCATCGTTTGACCGCTTATACCTCGGTGAGCGCCCATGTCAGCGTGGCGCAGGCCTTGGATATGGCTGGTATCGGCACGCATGCGCTGCGTAAGATTCGTCTAAATGCCCAGTTTCAGATGGATGTGGCGGATCTTGAACATAAAATTGCCGAGGATAAGGCGGCGGGCATG
Organism: Gallionella sp.; assembly: GCA_041660905.1. GTDB lineage: Bacteria > Pseudomonadota > Gammaproteobacteria > Burkholderiales > Gallionellaceae > Gallionella. The sequence continues at coordinate 60,913 of JBAZVL010000002.1, read as the reverse complement.
ATTCCTTTCATGATTGCGGCGACAGCCGGCACGGTGGACGTGGGCGCGATTGATCCCTTGCAGGCCATAGCGGACATCGCCAAGCGCGAAGGGATCTGGTTCCATGTCGACGGTGCATTCGGTGCGTTGGGCATGCTGGCCGGAGATATTGCGCCGCGCCTGTCTGGGATAGAACGTGCCGATTCGATCGCTTTTGACTTTCATAAATGGGGGCAAGTACCCTATGACGCCGGATTCGTGTTGGTACGTGACGGGGATTTGCATCACAACACCTTCGCCTCACCGGTGGCCTATCTGAAACGCGAGACGCGAGGTATGGCGGCCGGCTCTCCCTGGCCCTGCGATTTCGGCCCGGATTTATCGAGGAGTTTCAGGGCGCTGAAAACCTGGTTTACCTTGCAGGTATACGGCTCGGAAAAACTGGGCGCGGTGATTTCCAATACCTGTGCGCTGGCGCAGTATTTACGGCAACATGTGGAAGCCAATCCTAAGCTGGAACTGTTGGCTCCCGTGGCCTTGAATATCGTGTGTTTCCGATATCGCTGCGATGAGCCTGATCGTGTCAATGCCGATATCGTGATCGCGCTGCAGGAGTCGGGCATCGTAGCCCCCTCGAGCACCACGATCAGCGGGCACTTTGCGATACGCGCTGCCATCGTCAATCACCGCACACAAACTTGTGATATCGATGCGCTGATCGAGGCGACGCTGTTGTTTGGCGATAAAATAACCAATAAAATCAATAAGTAATGAATGAAATAAACAATCACACAGTATCGTTGGTAGAGAATCAACCCGCGCATCAACTCATCGGGCTGGCTGCCTTGATGCGCATGGTAGTGTCAGGTGTGGATTTAGGGCCGCTGGGCTCCGAGCTGATCGCCCGGGCGGGCAGCGATCCTAGCACTGCGGACGCCAATGCTTTGATGGATTTATCCACGGTGTTGCAGTTGCGCGGCAATCATGATCTGGCGCTGGATATGCAGTCGCAGGCTTTGCTCTTGCAGCAGATCTACGAGATACCGATGAAGCGCGGGCTGGGCGACAGAAATTCAGCATCTATTCGTCTGCTGGCCATCATGGGGCCCGGCGATTTGATGGCGAATTCGCCGGTCGAATTTTTGCTCGAAGACGAGGATGTGGCGCTGGATATCGTCTATGTGACCGACAAGCTGGATATACCTGAGCTGCTGCCGGATCACGATGTGCTGTTCGTCGCGATCGCGGAATCCGAAGCGAATATTCCCCTGCTGCAAAAGATACAGCCGCACATCGCCGTGTGGCCGCGTCCCGTTTTGAACAACCCCGCGCGGATCGCCTTATTGTCGCGGGACAATAATTGCGCGCTGCTCCAATCAGCGCCCGGTCTGGATATGCCCGCTACGGTAAGAATCAGTCGCGATGAATTGTTGCAGATCGGGGAGGGGACATTGCCGGCCACTTCGGTCATCGATGACGGCGATTTTCCGGTGATCGTGCGTCCGGTAGATTCTCATGCCGGCAAGGGGCTGGATAAGATCGCTGTACGCACGGAAATCGCGGCTTATTTGCAGGCGAATGAGCAGGGTGAATTTTTTATTTCGCGCTTTGTCGATTATCGCGACGCGGACGGCTTGTTTCGCAAATACCGTATCGTGCTGATCAAGGGACGACCCTATCTGTGTCACATGGGGATTTCGTCGCACTGGATGATCCATTATCTGAATGCGGGGATGGCCGAGAACGCGGAGAAACGCGCCGAAGAGGCGCAGGTGATGGCGGATTTCGACCGCAGTTTCGCGTTGCAACATCAGGATGCATTTGCCGCGATCAATGAACGCATCGGTCTGGATTATGTAGGGATAGACTGCGCAGTATCGTCGGGCGGAAAACTGCTTATTTTTGAAGTAGATAGCTGCATGATCGTGCATGCGGTCGACCCGGTGGATATCTTCCCTTATAAACAGCCGCAAATGCACAAGGTATTCGGGGCGTTTTATCGGATGCTGGCAGATACTGCGTGCCCTGCATGATGGTTTTGCCGTCTGTTGAAGCGCTGCTGGTTTCGGGCGGCGATGAGCGCATTGCACTCGATCCGGTTACCGGACTCAATCAATACCGATGTTCGTCGCATCCAAATCCTGATTTGCTCGCCTTTGGTTCTTCCACTGCCTCGGTGATTTCTAAGGCTAGCTTTGCCGCTGTTTGCACTCTGCACCAACGTTTGCAGGAGGCACTCAAATCCGATACACCTGAAGTCGTTTATGCGCGTGAGATGGCGCGGGTTCGCTCTGAGTTGTTGTCAGATGTGTCTGATCTTGACGTGAGTCTGCTTTTCGCTTCCTCCGGCACGGACGCTCATGCGCTGGCCGCACGTCTCACCTCGGTTGACCGGGTGGTGATGGTGGAGGCAGGCGAGACCGGCAGCGGGGTGGTGGGTGCGCTGGGTGTGCCGGTTGATACCGTCAAACTGCGTTCAGAGGATGGCATGCCGCGCCCCTTAGCCGATATCGATGCCGAGGTCACGGCTCTGGTTGAGGAAGGTGCCGGTCAGCGCGTCCTGTTAGTGATGGCGGATCAGTCCAAGACCGGCATGCTTGCCCCCAGTGTCGATTGCGTCGCGAAACTGCATGGCCTGGCGCAGGTGCTGGTCGATGCCTGTCAGTTCAGACTTGCTCCCGCCACCTTGCGCGCCTATCTGGCTCAGGGTTTTATGGTCGCGCTGACCGGCTCCAAGTTCCTCACCGGCCCGGCGTTTTCCGCTGCGCTGCTGCTCCCGGCGGGTGATGCAGATCAAATAGAGCCGGTGAACTTTGGTCTGTTGTTGCGATGGGAGGCGGCATTAGTAGAGCTGCGCCGCTTTCGCGCTGTGCTTGAATCTGAAATTATTCATATTTTTCAAGAATTTGCAGATTCTATCCGGAACAGGCTGATGAGCGATCCTCATTTCGGCTATTTGCCTGTGCCTGAGCGTTCTGTTTTATCCGCTGAACGCCATTGGGATCAGTGCCAGAGCGTATTTTCGTTTGTGCCCTACAGGCGGAATGCGGACGGCGGCTATGCGCCGCTAACTTCCAGCCAGACGCGGCAGTTGTATCTACAGTTGCAATCGGATGCTTCATCCATGCGCTGTCAGTTGGGGCAGCCTGTGCTATGCGGGATGCGTGAGGGTGTGGCGGTGAGCGCCTTGCGTCTTTGTTTGAGCGCCCGTTTAGTCAGCGATGCGGCGGAAGGGGCGGGCGTCTCCGGCTTGGTCGAACAGGCGAATCTAGCGCTGGATGGGCTGATCAGCCTGCTCGATCAAGTTTAAAGCGAACTCACATCTGCCGGAACAGATGCGCGTAACTGCGGCTGACGGCAATCTTCTCCGTTCTGTCGCGCAAGGTGAGCGAGATGCGTCCGACCAGATCGTGATGTGCCGAGACGATATGCCGCACATTCACGATGGTGCCTCTGTGCACTTGCCAGAACTGTTCCGGATCTAGTTGCATGATGAGTTCCTTTACGGCCGTGCGTAGCAGAAATTCACCATCCCAGGTGTACACCGTGGTGTATTTGTCCGTGGACTGAAAATAGCAGACTTCATCGACTGATAGCATGCGCACCGCTTGTCCCGATTGCACACGTAACCAGCGTAAGCAGGGGGCAGGAGCCGGTGTTGTGAGCAATTGCTGCAAGCGGTTGAGCAATGCTTCAGGGGCGGCTTCGCTGTGTCGCTTTAGGCGTTCCACGCAGCGCGCCAGACGCTCGTCCGAGACGGGCTTGAGCAGATAGTCGACGGCCGCCTGCTCAAATGCCTGAACCGCATGCTCGTCAAAGGCGGTGACGAACACCACGCGGCAGTCGGGCAATGCCGATTTTGCCGCCTCCAGCCCCGAGATCCCCGGCATACGGATGTCCAGAAAGGCGATGTCGGGTTGTATTTCGGTTAACGCGGCGGCTGCGGCCACGCCATCGTGCACCACGGCAGCTATGTTTAATTCCGGCCAGAGCCGCAATAAGCGCCGCTGCAAATCTGCGGTCAGATGTATTTCGTCGTCGGCGATGATCGCTTTCATAGCGGCAACTCCAGTGTGGCGGTGACGCCGTCATGGTTCTCTAGCGTCAGTTTGCCTTTATTGCCGAACAGGGCGGATAGTCTGGCGCGCACATTGTTCAAGCCGGTACCCGATTCGCTGCCAAAACCACTTCCGTTGTCGCTGACGATAACCAGCAAGGTGGCGTTTATCAGGCTGGCGCGGATGATGATTTCGCCACCCCCCAGTTTCGGTTCGATGCCGTGGCGCACGGCATTTTCTACCAAAGGTTGCAGCAGCATGGGCGGAAACGGCAGGCGTCGCGCATCCTCTGCGGCTTCAATTTTCCAGCGCAACCGTTCGCCAAAGCGAATAGTTAATATATTCAAATAGTTGGATAGCATGTCCAGTTCGTCACCCAGTGTGGTGTGCTCGCTGCGCGTACGCAACAGGGCGATGCGCAACCAGTCGTTGAGCCGTTCTAGCAGTTGTTTGGCTAGTTTAGGGTCGCTGTCTATCAGTCCGCTGACATTTGCCAGGGTATTGAACAGGAAATGCGGTTCGATCTGAGCCTGCAGCATTTTCAGTTGCGCCTCCATTTGCCGCTTTTCGCTCTCCATCTGGTTTAACTGGCGCTGCCTGACTTCGGCATCCAATTTGGTGATGCGCCGGTTTAAAAAATAGGTGATGCTGCCGATGCCGCCGAAGAACAGGCCGAGCACCACTGCCACCCAGGCGCGCGGATCGCTCCAGTTGCCAACACCCGTGAGCCATGCGGCAAGCGTGACGCCCAGTATGATGCTGCCTGGAAAGCTGAAAGCCAGCACCAGCCAGCGGCGGCGCGGGTCGGCAAGGTGAGTCACTACGCTGGCATTGATGGCATAGATGGATAAACCGATGCACTGCGAATAAATGAAATTGACCCGAAAACCATCGCCGAAATCGATCGCGGTCAGCAATCCGGCGATGGCCGTGTTGAACAGGATGTTAGCTAAGATGGCCAAAAATAGATTGTTGCGCATCGGGCGATTATCTCTTTGAAATCAGGGTAGGGCAACTTTAATGCCGGCCGTGACGCTATAGCGTAACAGGCTGGAGAATTCCTGTTGCGTGCCACCGGCAGGCAGCGCGCCCAGCATAAAGACCGTGACCTGACGGTTGAGCGAAAATTCGCTGTAGCCGGATAACTCGTTGCCGTGATCGGTGAAGCTGTGGGTCGCCATCATGCGCCAGTAGCCGCCACTTTCCATCAGATTGCTCTGCCAGACCAGATGCAGGTAGTCACGTCCTAGCAGTGGCGGGGCAAATTGCAGCGCCATGCTTGTGTTGAGCGGCGAGGCGGAGGCGCGTCGGTAATAGGCGGTCTGTTCTGCGGGGCTGTAGCCGTGTCCATCATGTAAATATTCGGCGTTGAGCGACTGGCCGTTGTCGAAAGTCCAGGCAATACCTGCCAGCATGACTGTTTGGCGGGCAGAACGCGGCAAGATGCTGTAGGGCAAATTCGGGTCGGCAGGAGATTGCAGTGAATTGACCCGCGTGGAAGAGGCGGCTTCGCCGTACATCAACAGGGCGTCAGTTGCGCTGTATTGTCCGTGGACGCTTGCGAATATTCCTTGTCCCGGAGTCTGCGCCAGCGCCAGTCCGCCCGCCCAGTCGTCGCCGCGCTGGTCAGCTTTGAGCAAATCGCTGTTGCGCCAGAGATCTTGCGCGAGATGGCCGGAACCGGTGAGGTGCGCGATTGTCAGCGTGCGCTGCATGTCTGGATTCCATGAGACTTTCAACGCATCTACGCCGGACAATTCTCGCATCGGGTTGCTGCGCCCGTTATCGAAATAGAACGGACTGGAGGGGGAGCGAAATTGTGCCGGCCCCCAGTTGAGCACCTCGCGTCCGGCGGCGATGCTCCAGCTGTCCTCTGCACGCAATCGAAGTTGCCACAGACTAAGAAATGCATCTTTTTGATTATTAAGTGAATTATTTTGATGCAAAACGATGGGCCGCGCGGTAAAACGCAAGTTTTCCTGTTCGGCTTTAAAATTAAAACGCGCCTCAACCGTGCTGCTGTTTTGGGGTATTCGGGCCAGCTGGTTGCCGGGATTGAGCAGGCTGTCGGCACGCGGCGTGGTGTGACTCGCGTAACCGTACAGCGCGCCGTCCAAAGAAGTATTCCATTCCTCAGCAAAGGCCGTCGAAGCTAAGATCAATCCCGCCAGACACAGCCGGGCTAAAGCCCGACTTGAGCCTGATGAATTTTCCGTTGTCATTGCATCTGTCCCAGATCGAAGTCGCCCGCCGGAATTTTGCGTACTTTCACCGTGCCAAATTCCATGGTGGTTTCGGCATCCAGTAGCGCGTCGCGTATCGTCATGCGGCTGACAAACGGAATGCGCCGCCCTTCGTAGGCGATGGTGTTGTCATAAGCGAAGTGTGCGATTTTGAGCAATTTTCCGGACAGCGAAAAGAATTCGGCCTTGACCCCCACTTCGCGTTTGACGGATACCCAATAGCGCACACGGTCGTAGGTTGAACGCTTATTTTTTGCAGTTAAATCAAGCAGGTAGCAAGACTCTCCATCCAGCACTTCTTCACCAGCCAATTTTGCCTCGTAATCGGCCGCATAGTTGGTCGCGGCGATGTCACCGTTAGACGCCTGACCGCTCATGCGCTGGCGGGGCGAGATAGGAATGGGTTTAGATAAGCCCGGACGTGTCAGCCACATATTCCTGCTTACTTGCAACAACTTGGAACCCTTGAAACGCACCGGCTCAAGCGTCTCAGCTACGCTGGCATCCTCTACCGCGCGAACCTCGAGATGCTGTTCATCGGATACCTTGTCGCCATCACGCGAGGTTAATTTGATCTCCCAAACGATGCCTGGCAGTCCGCCGCCGCGCGCCCGGTCGGCGTGTTGCAACAAGGATTGTGCATCCGGGGCGGCGAGTGTGCTGCTGCACCAGAGCAGCAGCGGGAAAAAAAGGCTTATAAATTTCATGGCGTTCCTTTAGTTTAGCTTTCCACTTTCCACTCATCTCTCACACATGTCCCAGCGCATCGATGATGTCCTGCTTCGCCGCGCGTCTGGCCGGAAAATACGCCGCCAGTGTACCGACGATGCACATCAGCACGAAAGTGAAGATGACCCGTCCGCTGTCCATATCCACCAGCAAGGGGACGGCGCTGGCGCTGTTGGGCGGCGTGTAGGAAATTTGTGCCACGTTGATGCCGTAGCGCACCGCCAGTGCCAGTAACAGACCTGTGATGCAACCGATCAGGGACAGCAGCATGGACTCTGCGGTGAACAGTCTGACCACGCCGCTGCGCTTTAGGCCGATGGCGCGCAGGGTGCCGATCTCGCGGGTTCGCTCGATCACGGTCATGCCCATCGAATTAGCGACGCTCATCACCACCACCGTCAGCACGATGGAGAAGATGAAACCGAAGATCATGTCGAACATGTCGTGCACCTGATTGTAAAAATCGGAGAGTTCCTGCCAGGTCTGGATGTCGATATCGTAACCGGCAGCGCGCAGTTTATCGCCTATTCGGACGCGCATCGATTCTGTCTGGTTGACATCGTCCAGCAACACGGTCAGTCGATCGGCGCGTCCCTCCGCATCGAGCAATGAGCGCGCCAGTGCCAGCGATACAAAGGCGAATTTGTCATTGCTGCCCGCATTGCCGGTGTTGAAGGTGCGACCCAAGGTGACATCCAACGCATTGGCCTGACCGCCCAATGTGTTGGCGAGCACGACGGCCTGTCCGCCAATTTTGAGATGCAGTAAATCGACTAAGCCTGCGCTTAAATTCACCACTTCAGAATGGTCGGGATCGAGTCGCGCCTTCATGGTCTCGAACATGCCACTCTTTCTTTCTGTGTCTGTCAACGCACCTTGTCGCAAACGCAGCACGGCGGCAGGTTCTATGCCCTCGGCGATGAAGATGGTGCTGGCACGCCCGTTGCTGATCAGGCCGGACAGCGCAAGTCGGGGCGTGACCATCTCCACATGCGGTTCGTCTTTGAGCAATTTGCTGATGGCATCGACATCGCTGGTGGTGAGCAGATAGCGTTCCGGGTTCAGTTTGCCTTCCTGGCGCATGCCGCGTTTACTCAAAGTCAGATGCCCCAACATCTCGCCGTGGATAGACAGTCGCGCCAGCCCCCCGTAGACATTGTGCGTGTAACCGGCAAACAGGGTGATGGCCGCGAAACCGAAGGCGATTGCCAGCAGCGTGACAGCAGAGCGGCGGCGGTTGCGTGCCAATCCTCGCAGCGCCAGCGTGAGGGTGTTTTTGGGGCTGAGATGCTTCATGCTGACACCTCATCGCTTTCGATTTTACCGTCGCGGAGTAATATTTTCCGGTCTACATGCTCCAGCAGGCGCGGGTCGTGGGTGGTGAATACGAAAGTCACATTGTGTGCCCGGTTCATCTTACGCATCAATTCCACCACCATACAGCTGTTTTCGGAATCCAGATTAGCGGTCGGTTCGTCTGCGATCACCAGTTTTGGTTTGACCACCAGTGCACGGGCGATCGCCACGCGCTGGCGCTGTCCGCCCGATAATTTGTCGGGTAGCGAATGGATGAAGCGCTCCAGACCGACATCCTGCAGGACGGCGGTGGCGCGCTCCTGTGCCGTGTGTGCCCCCTGAATTTGCAGCGGTAACATTACGTTCTCCAGCGCGGAGAGTACCGGTACTAGATTGAAATTCTGGAATACGAAGCCGATATTCTCCCCGCGAAAGTCGGTCAGCGCATCGTCGGTCAGGTTTAGTGTATTTTTACCCGCGAAGCTGATTTCGCCCGCACTCGGTGCATCGATCAGTCCGATGATATTCATCAGGGTGGACTTGCCGCTGCCGGACGGTCCCCATGCGGCGAGAAATTCGCCCTCGTGGATATCCAGCGAAATGTCATCCAGCGCGTTGATGAAGGTTTCCCCCAGTTGGAAGCGGCGGCGGATGTTGCGCAGTTGTATCAGCGGTGGTGTGTTCATCTTCATCTCAATAGAATGGATTGCAAAACGGCGGCATCCTTCAGCTCAAAGCTGGCCTCGTTAAAGTCGGGCGGGCCGAACAGATGGCGCGCGTCGTTGGAAAAACCGTATGGCTCGCTAGGCTTGCCGATGAAGCTGCGGTCCAGTTTACCGTTCTGATTGATGTCGGCAAAGACGGCGATGGCATATTTCCCTGTCGGCAGGTCGGAGACTGTTGTCGCAGTGTGATCTGATCCGGCTAACAAATTGATTTCGCGGATATATTTTCCCTTGGGGAACGAGATGTCAGCGTCATAGATTCTGATCATTAACGGGATGCCGGTCATCCCCGTGCCGTGTAATTCGAGTTTAAGCTCGCCCGCCGTGCATCCCATTGAAATCAGCAGGGCGGTCAAAATGGCAAAGTGTTTCATCTTGTCTCCCAAGCAATGGCGAAACTATAAGCTGGCGCCGCAGGAACGGGTAGCGCGATGCGATGAAATGCAGAAAATGCAGGCTGAGTGGGGATAAATAGCGGATGAATGGCCGGGAAACAAGACCGGGGGAGTCATCGCACATTGTTGCACGCGGGACTTTACTGTCACGACTCTTTGTGAATGGTTTTCAGTATCTAAGCTACTGAAGTCATGGAGTTAAGCCTATAGCCGTTGCTGGAACTATCCGGTCGATTTAAAGGAGCGCTGTTTTTTACCGTCTTTGCAAGAGTGGATGTTCAACGCTATATCGGATTCAGAGTGATAAAGTCATTCTTCAGGCTGCCCGGTGTGACAGGATTGGCGGCTTTGCAGGCATCGCTGGACAGCCATGCCGAGATGGCGCGCCACGGGCCGAATTGTGTCTGTTGCTTGCTAAATGGAAAGAGCGCAGGGATGACCCCTACATGCAGAGGCAGGTAAGCGGGCCGACTGCAAGGATCGTGACGGTAATAATAGTCTTGCCACCATACAGCCGGGCGCGGCAAACTGGCTACATAAGCCATCGCATCGAGGGCTTCCTGTCGGGACAGGGAACCGGGGCGGTTTGGCGGCATATTGGTTTGAATAAAGGCGGCACCGACAGGTAGCATCACCGGGCCGGCAGCCTGAGAAAATGAGCCTTTACCTGCCAGCGGGGGAATCACATATCCTTGTGCATCATTCCATTGCCCGGCTCCATTCGCCAAGTGACAGCTTGAACACTGCTCATCGTAAATTTTCTTGCCGGCTAGCGGATCCGATTTCATATCCAGCACATCGGGGAATAGCGGGATCTGCGCACCTGGAATCTTGTCGATATCGTTGCGTTGTTTAAATGCGGGAATCAGCAGGCCTTCGCCGGGATAAATTCCATCGCGCACCGCCTTTAGCCAGGCCATCAGCGCATTCATTTCATAGGATTGTTCAGCTAGCATGACAGGTCCTCCGCACTCACGGCCGCAGTCACGTGCGCGTGTTCTGGCATCGCGGTGGTAGGAGAGTCCGTCGAAGTAAATGCCTTTGTCGCCTTCTTCGCGCAATCCGTAAAAGGTCAGGGTGCGAAAAAAGGCGTAGGCATAAGGCACGGTTCCACCTTGGGCATGGCAGCTCGAACAGTTCATGATTTTGCCTTGTGCTATCGGCAGTTGTCCGTCTTTGCGCCCTTCGCCTATGGTGAAATAGGTGTTGGTGATCAGGTCATAGCCGAAAATTACGCGGCGAGCCCATTGGGTGTCACCTTGGAAGGTGGCTGCCGTGATTTCGCGTTTGAGGCGTCTAATATCAGGTGGTTGATACCAGCGGGTTCCAGCCGCCAGCACCTGGCCTGTAGAGAGTGTGGTGTCCGTTTTTAACAGATAAGAATCGGGACGCAATGAAATATGGGTTTCAGCCAGCGTGACCGCGCTGTACAGCAGCGCGATGAAGCTGCATGCCAGTAGTTTTAAAAAATCGCTGATTTGTCCTGCTAAAGCCTGTGAACCACGATGGTTATCATAGGCCTTCGGCATGCAGGGAATAATTGCTAAAGTCTTGAACAATCTGTCTGATCCTGAGCTATAGCAATACGCTGCGCTTCGATCGCAGCGAGTACGCCGTCCCATAGTTTGATTCTGGCTTGAACAGCCGCATATGCGGCTTGTTCAGCTTCAACCCGTTTCTGCTCATCGCAGCCTATCAATTCATTCATCATCTTTAGGGCTAAAGGTGCATGAAAGTCCTCGTCAAGATGAATGTGACGTTCGAGGTAATAGTGAAATACAGGCGCATCCTGCTTTGTGATGTTCATTCTGGCCAGAAATGAACGGAACATTTCTGGAATGATATGTTCTCGACCGAGCGCGAAGGCAGCACCGACTACATGGGTTTTTCCTGTATCGATGAAATCGAAGGTGGTGCGCATGAATTCGCGTGCCGGTTCTGGCACCGTTTCGAGCGCCAGGGCACTGTCTATTCCTTGTGCAAAGGCCGTGTTGCAAAAATGTATTGCATCGGCAGGCTTTGCGCCAATTTCAGTCATCGCGACGCAGTAAAGTTCGAAGTGGCTCACATAAGTCGGATTGCCTTTTTCATCGGGCAGCCCTTCGTCCGACTCCTCGCCCAAGACAATTTGATTGATGAAGAAGCGAGTGGATGAATTGGCGTGCGGCTTCCAGGGGTATGTTGCGGGTGCAATGCGATATTGCAGGAATTTGAGCAGCGACATAAAGTCCCATACCGGATAGATATGATGAGCCATAAACAGCTGTAAATCTTCCAGAGTCTGTATGGCAGAATACAGCGGGTGATTGTTCAGTTTTTCTTTGAGCGCGGTGATGGATTCTGCACTAAATGGCTGTAGCATGGGATTGATGCGAGAGATTAGGATGCGCTAATATATCACAGCTGTAACGTTGAATTTCGAGTTGAACGGTGAATCTTCGGTTAAATTCAACCAACAGCAGGAACAATAGTGAGTTCAGCTGGCTGTACAATGTCGACTTTGTATAGACAATGCGCTCATGAAAAAACATCATGTGCGGGTTTCTCAATCGGGGTAAAACGATGTTCGCACTCCTGTGGAGTCTGATGGTTTCCACTCTGGTATTCTTCCTTTCGGCCTGGTATGCGCACCAGCAGTTCGACCGGTATGATCTTCCGCGGGGAATGACACGCAATATACTGGTTATTGCTATCGCCTCTCTGCTGTCCTGGGGGGCGGGTGCACTGGTCGACCAGTTTTCGACAGCATCGCCACAAGAGGCAGTGTCCTCGCGCTTGCACGTGATTCTACCGGCGAAATATTAACGGCGTTTATCTTAACTCAAGGAAAAACATGGCATCTTCTGCATCACTTGAAATTGCAAAATACACCCGGATCTGCTGGTTGAAGCGTAGACGACATGCAAAGCCCCTATAAAGGTAAAACGGGATTGCGGCGTTTGCTCAATGCCTTTGGTTATTCGATGGCAGGTTTTCGTGCAGCCTACCGGCACGAGGATGCGTTTCGTCAGGAGGTGAGACTTGCTGCGATTCTTATCCCGTTGGCGTTCTGGTTGCCGGTCGGCTTAACCGGCAAAGCGTTGATGATAGGCAGCGTGCTGCTGGTTATCATCGTTGAATTGATCAATTCTGCGGTTGAAGCGACGGTCGACCGTATCTCGCTGGAACAGCATGATCTGGCCGGGCGTGCCAAGGATATCGGCAGCGCAGCCGTGTTGGTCAGTCTGATTAATGCAGTCGTCATCTGGTTGCTGGTATTGTTGAACGCGCAGTAGTTTTTTGCTAAAAGCGGCAGTTCAATCCTGATGAAAGACAGGCATATTCGGCGGATTCATCCGGCCTGGCCAATTGAAACATATAGTCAAAACGCTGACCGATCTCTATATGTAACTGTTTAAAAAGCGCAAATTTAACGATACTATGGCCTGTTGCCTTTTTTAGCGCCCCGGTCGTGTTCTTCGGCGCGCAGTGACCCCGTTAAAGCCTTATAATTCGCGTCATTTTTGGCGTAATGATTGGGGGCGGGTATGGGGTTAGGTCCGGTAATGCTGGATGTAGCAGGAACGAAGCTGACCGCTGAGGATGAAGTTCGCCTGAAACATCCCCTGGTTGGCGGGGTGATTTTATTTAAACGCAATTATGAGTCACCGTCTCAACTGGCTGAGCTCACCGCATCGATACACGCGTTGCGCAGTTCCCCATTATTGATAGGTGTGGATCATGAGGGCGGGCGGGTACAGCGCTTTCGGGATGGATTTACTAAGCTTCCTGCGATGCGTGAATTGGGGCGGATATGGGATGTTAGCGCGCAGCGCGCCCGTCATCTTGCACAACAAACGGGCTATGTGCTGGCCGCTGAATTGCGCGGCTGTGGAGTCGATTTTAGTTTTACCCCAGTGCTGGATGTCGATCATGAAAATAGCGGGGTAATCGGTGACCGCGCGTTTCACAGCAATCCGCAGGCCATCGCCGAGCTCGCGCATGCCCTGTTGCTGGGACTCAAACAGGGTGGAATGCACTCGGTCGGTAAGCATTTTCCGGGACACGGTTTTGTCGCGGCGGATTCTCATCTGGCCATTCCGGTCGATGAACGCGAATTTGTCGATATCGAGTTCTGCGATTTGATTCCTTTCAGGCAGATGATTAATTTCGGTTTGACGGCGGTGATGCCGGCACATGTGATTTATCCTAAAGTCGACAGCCGTCCGGCCGGATTTTCACCCGTGTGGCTCAAAGAGGTGCTGCGAGGGCAACTGGGTTTTGAGGGGTGTATTTTCAGCGATGATCTATCCATGGAAGGTGCAACCGTCGCCGGCGGTATTGTGCAACGCGCCTCCGCCGCCTTGAACGCCGGTTGTGACATGGTGTTGGTCTGCAATAATGAGGTTTCCGCCGATATGTTGCTGTCTGGTCTGCACTGGGAAATGCCGGTAACCAGTCGTGCTCGTATCGTCCAGATGCGTGGAGCGGCACATGCCGTGTCGATGGCAAAACTCCATGAGGATCCCGAATTTCTCAAGGCATTGCGGGAAATAGCCGTGATCGGGGTCAGTTCTCCCGAATTACCGCTGGTTTAGCTTTGCCATTTTTCACGTCGCTTGAGATAATCTGCGCATTTGCGCCCTGGTATATAGAACATGAGTGAGTTACAAGCAGCATTGTTGGCAATAGGTTTGGGTGTCGTCCTGGCGGTGTATGTTTTTGGCTGGTGGAAGCAGCGCCAGTACAGCCGCAAGTTCGGAGAGGCTTTCAGGCAGAGTCACGATGACGCCTTGTATCAGGTCAAGGCCGAGCCGCTCAAAACCGAACCGCTCAGGGGGGCGGCGGTTGCAGTGGCACAGCCGGTTACGCCTGAGCTGCCCCAGACGGAAGAAGCGGCGATGGTGAATTGGGATGCGATGCCTGTTGATGCTCAGATCGAGTTGCCGGCTATCGATGCGACTGTTGCGCCATTGATGCCTGTTGAGAAGCCGGTAGATATGACCGGAGAGACTGAGTCTTCCGAACCCGCAATACCCTGCACCCTGCTGGATAGTCGCTGCGATTTTATCATCGAAATTCACCCGGATGTACCCTGTGCGGCTGCGGCTCTGGACGGCTTATGGCAACGCCGGGGGGGGCAGCGCAAGCCGGTGCACGTGTGCGGTCTGACTTTAAACTCGGTTCAGTGGGAAAAGGTGGACGTTGACAGCACATCGTATTATTCGAAGTTTCAGGTTGCGCTGCAACTGGTAGACCGGGGCGGCGTCATCAGTGCGAACGCATTGGGTGATTTTCGTGAGATGGTGCAGGAGGTTTCACGGCATCTACAGGCTGATATACTCATTCCTGACCTTGCGGTCACACACAGCAATGCGCAGGTGCTGGATGCTTTCTGTGCCGAAGTCGATCAAATGGTCGGTGTGAATCTGCTGCCTGAGGGCGAGCGCCCGTTTAATGCCGGAAAAATAGCGCAGGCCGTGGCGTTGCTGGGGATGAAGCTGGAGGCGGATGGCGTATTCCATCTGCGCGATGAGGCAGGGCACAGCGTGATTACGCTGGTCAACCAGGATGGACGGCTGTTTCAGCCGCAAACTCTGGCGCATTTTGCTACGGCTGGCCTCACGCTGCTGCTGGACGTGCCCCGGGTGGCGCATCCGGCAGCAAGCTTCGATCTGCTGGTGCAAATGGCGCACTCTCTGGCCAGAACGCTGCCAGCCCATCTGCTGGACGATCATCGTGTTCAGTTAACCGAGGCGGCACTGGCGCATACTCGCACCCAGATCGCGGCTGTTGAGAGCAAGATGTGTGACAACCATCTTGTGCCGGGCAGTGAACAGGCGCGTCGATTGTTCTCCTGATGTCGCTGTTCTCTGTGCAACAGCGCATTGTCCAGTTGCGCGCTGCGTTGACGCAACACAATGTGCTTTATTATCAGAGGGATGAACCTGTCATCTCCGATGCGGAATATGATGACCTGTTCCGTGAGTTGCAGGAGTTGGAAGCGGCGCATCCCGAATGGCTGACGGCGGATTCTCCGACACGGCGGGTAGGCAGTGCGCCGTTAAAGTGTTTCGCTGAAGTTCATCACCGTACTCCGATGTTGTCGTTAAACAATGCTTTTAGCGAGGACGAGGTGCGCGCCTTCGATGCGCGTATCCGCGAGGCGTTAGAGGTGGACGAGGTCGAGTATGCGGCCGAGCTCAAGTTCGACGGGCTGGCGATTACCTTAAGTTACCGTAACGGTCAGTTTGTTCAGGGGGCGACACGGGGTGACGGTCAAACCGGCGAGGACGTCACGGAAAATTTGCGCACGGTGCGCACGATTCCATTGCAATTGTATGATCAGGCGGGGCAGGCGCTGGACATTGATGTCGAGGTGCGTGGTGAAGTGCTGATGTTCAGCCGTGATTTTGAGCGACTCAATCTTCAGCAGCGCGCCTCAGGCGAGAAGGAATTTGTCAATCCGCGCAATGCGGCAGCCGGTTCCTTGCGCCAGCTCGATTCAAGAATTACCGCGACACGCCGCCTGAGCTTCTTCGCCTATGGTTTGGGCTTGTGCGAGGGGTTTGAGCTGCCCGGTGAACATGAGCGCCAGATGGCACTGCTCTCGCGGTGGGGGATTCCGGTTGCCGCACAACGTCGGGTGGTACTAGGCGTCGAGGGTTTGCTGCGCTTTTATCGCGACATCGGCGAGCTGCGTGCCACGCTGCCCTTTGCGATCGACGGTGTGGTGTATAAAGTTAATAAAATCGCGCTGCAAGAGCAGCTAGGCTTCGTCTCCCGCGCGCCGCGTTTTGCAATCGCACATAAATTTCCCGCCGAGGAGGCGATGACCACAGTGCTGGATATCGATGTTCAGGTCGGTCGTACCGGTACACTGACACCGGTCGCGCGTCTGGCTCCGGTGTTTGTCGGGGGGGTGACCGTAACTAATGCCACGTTGCACAATGAGGACGAGATACGACGCAAAGATGTGCGCATCGGTGATACGGTGGTAGTCCGCCGCGCAGGGGATGTGATACCCGAAGTGGCGCGTGTGGTGTTGGCACATCGCCTGCCCGGTGTGCGTGAATTCGTGATGCCCGCTGTTTGCCCGGTTTGTGCATCGCATATCGCACGCGAGGAGGAAGCCTCTGCATGGCGGTGTACGGGAGGACTGTTCTGTGCTGCTCAGCGTAAACAGGCCTTGTTGCATTTTGCCGGCCGGCGCGCAATGAATATCGATGGTCTGGGTGATAAACTGGTCGAGCAATTGGTGGATGCGAATCTGGTCCGTACCCCGGCCGATCTCTATCGGCTGGATTTAGCGGCGCTGTCTGCGCTGCCGCGCATGGGTGAAAAATCAGCGCAAAATCTGCTCAAGGCCATCCTTGATAGTTGTCACACTACGCTGGCGCGCTTTATTTTTTCGCTGGGAATTAGAAATGTCGGTGAAACCACCGCCAGGGATCTGGCAAAACACTTCGGTTCGCTGGATCATGTGATGAAAGCCGACGCAGCCTGCCTGCAGCAGGTGGTCGATGTGGGGCCGGTGGTGGCACAAAGCATGACAGATTTCTTTGCCGAAGCGCATAATCTGCAGGTGATCGCGCAACTGCGATCGGCTGGCATATGCTGGGAGGAATTTGAACCTGAACTCAACCGTGTGCTGCCGCTTACCGGGAAAATATTTGTATTGACCGGCACGCTGCCGACTTTATCGCGGCAGGATGCCAAAGAAAAGCTGGAAGCATTGGGCGCGAAGGTGAGCGGTAGCGTATCGAAAAAGACGGATTATGTGGTGGCCGGCAGCGAGAGCGGCAGCAAGCTGGATAAGGCCAGAGAACTCGCTGTTCCTGTTTTGAATGAAGAAGATTTGATGACGTTAATCAAGGAGTTATAGAGATGAGAAAAATCAAGGTGATTCGTAAGGCGGTGTTTCCGGTGGCGGGGATGGGCAGTCGTTTTTTGCCGGCCACCAAGGCCAGTCCCAAGGAGATGATGGCCATTGTAGATAAGCCGCTGATTCAATATGCGGTCGAGGAGGCTGTTGCGGCAGGAATTACCGATCTGATCTTCATCACCGGACGCAGCAAGCGTTCCATTGAGGATCATTTCGATAAGGCCTATGAGCTAGAAGCCGAACTGGAGCGTCGCGGCAAGATGGAATTGCTGCGCATCACCCGTGAAGTGATTCCCGACGGGATCAACTGCATTTACATGCGTCAGTCAGAGCCGCTGGGGCTGGGGCATGCCGTGCTGTGTGCACTGCCTGTAGTCAAAGACGAACCGTTTGCGGTGATACTGGCCGACGACATGATGGTAGGCGAAGTCTCGGTTACCCGGCAAATGGCTGAAGTGTATGAGCGCCACCACAATTCGGTGCTGGCCGTGCAGGAAGTGCCGCGCGAGCAGACCCGCCAGTACGGTATCGTCAGCAGTGTCAGGGTCAATGCGGAACTGGAGCAGGTAACCGGGATCGTCGAGAAACCCGATCCTGAAGAAGCGCCATCGACGATGGCGGTGGTTGGTCGTTATATCCTGACTCCGCGCATCTTTCATCACTTGCAGAACGTCAAGCCCGGCGCGGGCGGTGAGATACAGCTGACCGATGCGATTTCTGCCCTGATCGAGGAAGAGCGGGTGCTGGGCTATCGTTACCGGGGCGAGCGTTATGATTGCGGTTCGAAACTGGGTTATTTACAAGCCACGGTTGCGCTGGGTCTGGAACATCCCGAGGTGAAAGATGAATTTGCAGCCTATTTGCGAAACTTGAAGGTTCAAGGCTGACGTGAATATTCAGCGCGCACGCGAGATTTTGCAGCATGCCGAGGTGCTATGTTCTGCAGAGCAGGTGCAGTCCGCTTTGCACCGCGTCGCTGAAGAAATCAACGATGTGCTGCAGGAGCGGCATCCTTTGGTCTTGTCGGTGATGGGGGGGGCGGTGGTGTTTTCAGGCCAATTGCTGCCTTTGCTCAATTTTCCGCTGGATTTTGATTATGTGCATGTGTCGCGTTATGGCGATGCACGTGCTGGCGGTGCGATGCACTGGAAGGTTGCGCCACATGAATCAGTCCGCCAGCGGGTGGTGCTGCTGGTCGATGATATTCTGGATGAAGGGCATACGCTGGACGCCTTGCGCAGGCGCGTGATGGAACTTGGCGCAGCCAGTTGTTATATCGCGGTGTTTGCCGATAAGATGCATGGCAAAGCGAAACCAGTCAGGGCGGATTTTGTAGGAGTGCAGCTGCCTGATCGTTTTGTGTTCGGTTACGGCATGGATATTGAAGGTGCCTGGCGTAATCTGCCGGCGATTTATGCGGTAGTGGAATCGGATTGAGGCATTCCTGAATCCTAATAGGGGGTTGTTTATATGTTGGCGATCATCGGTGGTCGGGGGTTAACCCAGTTGGCCAATCTCAAAATCACGCACCGGCAGGTGATGCGTACCCCTTATGGCGAGCCCTCCGGCGCCTTTATCTTCGGTACGCTCAATGAACATGAAGTGATCTTTCTGGCGCGCCACGGTTATGGCTACACCATCCCGCCGCATTTGGTGAACTACCGTGCCAACTTATGGGCTTTGCGTGAGCAGGGCGTCAGCCAGATCGTGTCGGTTGCCACGGTAGGCGGTATACGCGCGGATCTGACGCCCGGCAAACTGGTGGTGCCGGATCAGATTATCGACTACACGCATGGCCGTGATTCGACTTTTTTCGATACCCGCAACATGAGTTACAGCAATGTCGACTTCACCCTGCCTTATAATCTGGCCTTGCGCAGCCGTATTTTACGCAGCGCGTTGCAGGTAGGGCAGTCTTGTATCGATGGCGGTGTGTATGCGGCAACGCAAGGCCCGCGATTGGATAGTATCGCCGAGATCAACCGTTATCAGCGTGACGGGGCGGATATGGTCGGTATGACCGGGATGCCGGAAACTGCACTGGCCAGAGAACTGGATATCGACTATGCCACTATTGCTGCTGTGGTCAATTGTGCGGCCGGACGAGGCGAATGTCAGCTTGCTGTAAAACTTGACGGTGTGAATGCAACGGCGACCAGTTCCATGGCGCGGGTGCTCAAGATTCTGGAGTGCGTGGTGAAATGCACTGAAGAAAATGGCGATTAGGCCGGTCTTGCGCATGGGCGATGCTCGTCTGTTGCAACGAGCCGGGCCTGTCAGCGATTTTGCCAGCTTGCCGTCCTTGCTGGCTGACATGCGCGACACCATGCAGGCGCTGGGCGGTGTCGGTCTGGCCGCACCGCAGATCGGCGTAGCACTGCGGGTGGTGATCTTTGCCGTAGAGGCCAGCGCCCGTTATCCCGAGGTGGAGTCTGTCCCGGAAACGGTGCTGGTCAACCCATTTATCACGCCGCTGGACACGCGTATGGTCGACGGCTGGGAAGGCTGTCTGAGTCTGCCCGGCATGCGCGGACTGGTGCCGCGCTACGACAGCCTGCGCTATCAGGGGTGCGATGAATTCGGTGCGCTGATAGACCGCACCGTGAGCGGATTTCATGCTCGCGTCGTGCAGCATGAATGCGATCATCTGGACGGCATTCTGTATCCGATGCGTATGCCGGACATGAGCCGGTTTGGTTTTTCCGAGATGCTGTTCCCCGATCATAATTTGCCTGACGAGGAATAAGTGCAATTTTCAGAACTTCAGGAATCCAAGGTTGTTCGTAACTTATTGATTTCATTTATTTTGCTGATCGCAATTTTTGTCATCGGCACAATGGGATTTCAATTTTTGGGCGGCCCTCGCTACTCCTGGGAAGACTGTTTCTACATGACATTTATCACCATCACCACGATAGGTTATGGTGAGATTGTCGATGTCACCCATTACGAGTACGGGCGTTTGTTCACGGTGTTTATCGGCATGGCCGGTATTGGTGTGCTGGGTTATGTTTTATCTACCGTGACCGCGTTTATTCTGGAAAAAGACCTTAACGTATCCTGGAGAATTAGGAAAATGCAGAAAAGAATCGACAAGCTGGAAGGACATTATATTGTGTGCGGCGTCGGTTTGGTCGGCAGCAATGTGGCCAATGATCTGGCGATGACGCACCGCCCGTTCGTGATTGTTGAAAACGACTTGAATAATATCCAGCGCTACTTCGATACTCATCCCCAGCAGCTCTTCGTGCACGGTGATGCCACCGATAACGATGTGCTGCTGCGGGCAGGTGTGCTAAGGGCCAAAGGGGTGTTTGCCGTGGCGCACGATGACAGCGCGAATCTGGTGATTAGTTTGAGTGCCAAACAGCTCAATCCCCGGCTGCGCGTAGTGGCGCGTTGTCACGATATGAAGAATGCCGAAAAAACGCGCCGTGTCGGGGCGGATGAAGTGATTTCACCTGATTTCAGCGGCGGGCAGCGCATCATCTCCGCGATGTTAAGGCCTAATGTGATGAGTTTTCTCGATGAAATGCTCAAATCTGACAGCACGCTGCGCATGGAAGAAATCATTATTCCGGATAATCTGATCAGTAAACCGTTGAATCAGCTCTATCACGGTAACCATGATTGTCTGGTGCTGGCCGTGCAGCGGGATAATTCGTGGTTTTTCAATCCGCCTGCCAGCTATATTCTCAATCAGCGCGACGTGCTGATGGTGATGACCACGCCGGAAGGACGTACTCATCTGGAAAATCTGATTCAGGTTATCGCGTAGCTGCCGGTGCTCCATTGCCCGGATGTCACAAATGAAAGGGGGCTGCTGTGGAACGGACTTTGTTGCTGGTGGATGATGAGGAGGCGATCGGTGCGGCGCTGGAGCGACTGCTAAGACGCGACGGTTATACTATCTTGCGAGCGGCCAGCGGCCAGCAGGGGCTGGACGTGCTCGCGCAACACGAAGTTGGCGTGGTGATCTCGGATCAGCGCATGCCCGGCATGTCCGGCGTCGATTTTTTGACACGTGTCAAAGCGCGCTATCCGCAGACTGTACGCATCGTGCTTAGCGGTTATGCCGATATCGAATCGGTAACCGCAGCCATCAATCAAGGTGCTATCTATAAGTTTTTTAACAAGCCTTGGGATAACGCTACCTTGCGTGCCGATGTGCTGGAAGCCTTTGCCCGTTACGAATTGCAGCGAGAGAAAGCCCGCTTGATGCAGGAGATCAAGGAGGCCAACGCAACGCTAGCCCGAGTCAATCAGGAACTGGCGGCGGCGATTTTAGACAAGGATAGTCAGATTGAGCGCATATCACACTATGATACGCTGACCGATTTGCCCAATCGATTGTTGTTTATCGATCGTGTTGAGCAGGAGTTGGTGCGCGCGCATCGGGACAAGCGTATGGTGGCCGTCTTATCGGTTGATCTGGATCGGTTTAAACAAATCAACGACTCCTTTGGTCATGCGGTCGGAGATCAGATGCTCAAACGGGTGGCGGAGCGATTGAGCCGTCATTTGCGTACCTGTGATACGGTGGCGCGCATCGCGGGAGATGAGTTCGGTCTGGTGCTGGCCGATATGAAGTCTGCGCACGATGCAGGTGAGGTGGCGCATAAAATTCTGGAATCCTTCGCGGCTGAGCCTATTCCCATCGGAGAACATGAAATTTTTGTCACGCTAAGCATGGGGATCAGTATTTATCCGCTCGATGGCGTAGATACCACGACGCTGCTGAAAAATGCGGATTCCGCGCTGTTTCATTCCAAGCAGGAAGGGTGCAACAGTTTTCAGTATTACGCGGGGGCGATGAATGCGGCGGCACTGCAGCATCTGAAACTGGAAACCGAGCTGCGCCATGCGCTAGAACGCGATGAGTTTGTGCTTTACTACCAGCCGCAGGTTGATTTGTTGCGAGGTCGTATCGTCGGTATGGAGGCATTGCTGCGCTGGCAGAGCCCGTCGCGCGGACTGGTTGCGCCGGGTGAATTTATCCCCCTGCTCGAAGAAACCGGATTGATTTTAGCGGTGGGGGAGTGGGTGCTGCGTTCAGCCTGTAAACAGGCGCGTTTATGGCAGGAGTCCGGGTTGGCGAATGTGCACATTGCAGTCAATTTGTCGACCCTGCAGTTCAAACAGCCTGACTTCGCCAGTGTGGTGTTGGCGATACTCGGCGCATACGAGCTGGATCCTGCGATGAATCAAATCGAACTGGAACTTACGGAAAGTTTGTTGATGAATAATGTGGCGGCGACGATAGACACACTCAATAAATTGCATGCGGCAGGAATGCAGTTTTCGATCGACGATTTTGGCACTGGCTATTCCAGCCTAAGTTATTTGAAACAGTTTCCCATCAATCGCCTTAAGATAGATCAGTCGTTTGTCAGTAATCTGACCACAGATCACAACGATGAGGCCATCGTGGCTGCGATCATCGCCTTAGGTCACAGCCTGGGGCTGAATGTGATCGCGGAGGGCGTCGAGACGGCCGCGCAACAGGCGCATTTACGCAAGATGGGCTGTGATGAAATTCAGGGCTATTTGTATAGCCGTCCGGTGCCGGTGGCTGAGATGTCCGCCTTGCTGCACACTCAAAATAATTTGGATTTATCGGCGGAGGCATGATGGAGCGTACTTTATTGCTGGTTGACGATGAAGAAAGTGTGGTTTCTTCGCTGGTGCGTCT
Organism: Gallionella sp.; assembly: GCA_041660905.1. Taxonomy (GTDB): domain Bacteria; phylum Pseudomonadota; class Gammaproteobacteria; order Burkholderiales; family Gallionellaceae; genus Gallionella. The sequence goes on along the minus strand of JBAZVL010000002.1, from coordinate 37,932 downwards.
GTTGCGACGCGATGGGTACCATATTCTGCATGCGACCAGCGGAGAAGCCGGGCTTGCGTTGCTGGCGGGGCACGAGGTCGGAGTGATTATTTCCGATCAGCGCATGGCGGGAATGACCGGTGTGGAGTTTTTGAGTCAGGTTAAAATCCTCTATCCGGATACGGTACGCATCGTATTGAGCGGTTATACCGAACTGACCTCCGTCACCGATGCGATCAATCAGGGGGCTATATATAAGTTTCTCACCAAACCTTGGGAGGATGATCTGTTGCGCGCCCATGTGCGTGAGGCGTTTGAGCGATACGAAATGAAGCGGGAGAATGATCGTTTGTCCCGGGAATTGCAGGCTGCCAACGAAGCATTGCAACTGGTCAACCGCGAACTGGCGCAGCGCGTCGAGGATAAAACCCGTGAAGTGCTGCGGAATCTCAACGTGCTCCAGGTCTCTCAGGAAGTGCTCGAACGCCTGCCGGTGGCGGTGATCGGTATCGGGGATGACGGCGTGATTGCAATCGCCAACCGGAGTGCGCATCGTTTGTATTCGGCTGGCGGGCATCGGCCCTTGCTGGGTGAAGCCGCCGAGGATGTTATTCCTGCCCCGTTGTTAAGTTCAGTATTAAACGAGATGCACTGTAAAGCGGCGAGGCAACTTACCTGTCAGTTAACTGACGGACGAGAGGTGAAGTGCTGGATCAGCCCGATGGGTGAGCGTTCTGCGTCCCGGGGTATCGTTCTGGTTGTCGATGCGGAATGATACTTAAGCACAATAAATGCGCTTGCCTGCCGTTTTTAGCTTAATGTTTTGATTGTTTAGGAGTATTTAACCATGATCAGTGACCGTGCGATATTGGATAAACTGCATCAATTGCCGGCAATGCCGCAGGTGGTTCAGGAAGTGCTGGCCAGTTTCAGAAATGCCCGTGCCGGCAGTGCCGTGCTGGCAAGGCAGATCGCTCAGGATCAGGGTTTGAGCGCCAGAGTGTTACGGGTAGCGAATTCCTCGTTCTATGGTTTACCGCGTGAAATCGGTTCGATACAGGATGCGATCACGGTGCTGGGTTTTGACAGCGTGCGCTCGCTGGTGGTGTCGGCCGGTTTTATGGGTACTTTTCCGAGCGGTCAGGATGGAAATTTTGATCGTCAGGCCTACTGGTTGCGCAGTTTTCGTGTTGCGACCTACACAGAGTCGCTGGCCAAGTGTCTCCGCGGTGGACGAGAGCTGGCGTTTACCGCCGGCATGTTTCACGAAGTAGGACAACTGGTGTTGAGTATCTGCATACCGGAAATGTACGCAGCGGTGCTGGCGCAACACAAGGCGAGTGGCGGCGAGTTGATTCAAATTGAGCGGACTGCGCTGGGATTTGACCATGCCGGGATAGGTGCCGAAATGGCCAGACGCTGGAACTTTCCACCGGAAATCGAGCAGGCCATACACTACTGGCGCGATCCGCTACATGAACCGTTCGGTACGGTCACAGGATTGGTGCATGTAGCGGCTATGCTGGAGAGCGGTCTGCGTGACGACGCGCTGATCAGCAGTTTGCCTGAACGTTTGCTTAGCCGTTTAAACATCAGTGCGGAAGGCGTGAACGCCTGCTTGCCGCAAGCGGATCAGTTGGATGCGGTAGCCAAACTGATGCTGGCGGCGTAGTGTGGGCAGGAGTGGATATGCAGATGAGTGAAAACACAGAATTACCGTTAACAGCAAGCCCAGCGATTGAGACGGTGCTGTTCGTGGATGATGAGGTTAATATTTTGTCCTCGCTCAAGCGTCTGTTCCGACCGTGCGGATATCGCATCTTCACGGCGGAGAGTGGGGCTGAGGGCCTGGAGATATTGGCCCGCGAGCCGGTTGATCTGGTGATTTCCGATATGCGTATGCCGGAAATGAATGGTGCACAGTTCCTGGCTCAGGTGAATGAGCGTTGGCCGCAGACGGTGCGTATCCTGCTGACCGGCCACGCTGAAATCGGCGCAACCATAGACGCGATTAATCATGGCCATATTTACCGCTATATCGCCAAACCCTGGGAAGATAACGATCTGGTGTTGTCGGTCAAACAGGCCTTGCATCATAAAAATCTGGAACGGAAAAATCAGGGGCTGGAGGCGCTCACCCGCAGGCAGAACCAGGAGCTGAAAGAACTGAATGCCAGTCTGGAGCAGAAGGTTAAGTCGCGAACCGAAGAAGTGCGCCAGACTATGGGTTTCCTTGAAATTGCAAATGAGACACTCAAGAAGAGCTTTATAACTTCGATACGGGTCTTTTCCAGTCTGATCGATATGCGGCACAGCACGCTGGCCGGACACTCGCAGCGTGTGGCCGAGTTGTCGCGGCAGATAGCGCATCAGATGGGGATGAATGAGGCTGAGGTGCAGGATGTGTTCTTTGCCGCTCTGTTGCACGATATCGGTAAGATAGGACTGCCGGACTATCTGCTGGAAAAGCCTTATGCCAGTTTGACGGCGGATGAGCGCGGGCTGGTGATCAAGCATCCTGCCAAAGGGCAGACAGCGCTGATGGCGCTGGAGCAGTTGCGGCAGGCTGCGAAACTGATACGCAGTCATCACGAGCATTTCGACGGAATGGGCTATCCCGATGGCCTGGCCGGGCTGGAAATTCCGCTGGGCGCGCGCATCATCGCGCTGGCTAATGAATATGATAGCTTGCAATTGGGCACCTTGATGAGTCGTCGTCTGGGTGCTGCCGAGGCTGAGAAGCTGATTCAAAGCGGCAAAGGCAAGCGTTACGACCCGAACGTGGTGGACGCTTTTTTCAGTGTGCTGGTATCCGACAGCCATGTCGAGCCGCCGGTACGTGAAATTGCCTTGCATTCCGGGCAACTTAAATTCGGCATGGTGCTATCCCGCGACCTGATCAGCGTGCACGGGGAGCTGTTGTTGTCCAAGGATCATATGCTTGATAATTCGTTTATCGACGATATCAAGACCTTTGAACAACTCGGTGGCAAGCTGACGATATATGTTTACGATAAATAAAATCAATATGTTGCGATTTTATATCGGCGGAGTGTGAGAAGTGCACAGATTGCTTGAGCGGCAGGTACGGCGTTATATAGGCGAGAATTTGCCGGTTGCACTGTCCGGTTTTATTGCGGCGGTTGATGCCGCTTATACCAGCGCGGACGCAGACCGGCTGATGATAGAGCGTTCTCTTGAGCTGATGTCGAAGGAGTTGACCGAAGCGAATACCGGTTTGCGCAATGAACTGGTGGAACGTCAACGTACAGAACTGGCGTTGCAAAAGGAAAAGGACGAGCAGCGGCTGTTGATCAAAAATCTCGAAGACGTCCATAATCAATTGCTGCAATCCGAAAAAATGGCGTCGATAGGGCAATTGGCTGCCGGAGTGGCGCATGAGATCAATAATCCGATCGGATTTGTTTACTCCAATCTGGGTACGCTGGAGAAATACGTTCAGGATATTTTTACTATGCTCGCCCTGTACGAGCAGGCTGAAGGTGAGATCAATAACCGTGAGTTGCTCGAAGAACTTAAGGCGGCCCGAAAAAATCTGGATATCGCCTATCTGAAAACAGACTTGCCCGCCCTGATGCAAGAGTCCAAGGAAGGCATCGTCAGAGTCAAAGTGATCGTGCAAAACCTCAAGGACTTTTCACATGTGGGGGCCTCTGATGAATGGAGTTTTTTCGATCTGCACCGGGGGCTGGACAGCACCCTGAATATCGTCAACAACGAAATCAAGTACAAAGCCGACGTGGTGAAAGAGTATGGGGATATTCCCGAAATCGAATGCATCTCTTCACAGTTGAATCAGGTGTTTTTGAATCTGCTGGTGAATGCGGCTTACGCCATCAGTGAGCGCGGGGTCATCACCATTCGTACCGGCTGTGCCGGGGATGAGGTTTGGGTGGATATTAGCGATACGGGAAGTGGCATACCGGCCGCGCAGATACAAAAAATATTCGAGCCTTTTTTTACGACTAAACCCGTAGGAAAAGGGACAGGCCTAGGCTTATCGCTGTCCTATGGCATCGTGCAGAAACATCACGGGCGTATGGAGGTAGATAGCGAAGTGGGCAAGGGGACGACTTTCAGGATTTGGTTGCCGCTAAAACAGCCGGCGTAGCGATTGGTCACTTATGAACTCCAGGCGATGAGAGTAAACACGATGAGCGATGATAAATTTGAGGCTTTCAGCTGGGACAAGAAATACAATACCGGCGTAGATAAGGTGGATGAGCAGCACCATAAACTGGTGGATCTGATCAACCAGTTGGGGGCGATCAGTACGCATCTTGCCGATTCTGCTGCGCTGGGCGATATACTCAGCGAACTGGCGCGTTACACCATCTATCATTTCGATACCGAAAAATCCTTGATGCAGCAGTTTCGGGTAGATCCTGCCCATCAGGAGGCGCATGTCAAGGCGCATGCGCATTTCACCGCTCAAGTGAACGTGGCCGCAAAACTGCTGTTGGGCAATCGGGATGTATCAAGTCAAATGGTATCTCCTCTGCTCAAATATCTGACCAACTGGCTGGTTCAGCATATTCTGGGGCTGGATATGCGTATGGCGCAGGAAATTCGTGCCTTGGAGGCGGGTGCGACGCCTGATCAAGCCGTTCGTCATGCCAACCAGGTGATGTCTCAGTCCGCGAATGTGTTGCTCGAAGCCCTCAATGAAATGTATGGACGGCTGGGGGATAAGACCCTGGAGGTGATGCAAAAGAATCAGGAGCTGGTGGCGGAGCACGAAGCGCTGCGGGTGTTGAACGAGGAGCTGGAAGAGCGTGTCGCGCAGCGTACTGCGGATACAGAAAAACTGATGCAGAAATTGCTCAGCAATAATGTCGAGTTGCTCAAAGCGAATGAAAAACTCGAATCCGCTCAATTGCAATTGTTGCAATCTGAAAAAATGGCTTCCATCGGTCAACTGGCCGCCGGCGTGGCTCACGAGATCAATAATCCGGTCGGTTTTGTAAATTCAAATCTGGGCACACTGTCGACTTATCTGACCAGCCTGTTTGGCGTGATCTCGGCTTATGAAGCGGTGGAGGCCGAGGCCGGGCCGGACGCCTTTATACCCGTCGCCGCGCTGAAGAAGTCCATTGATTTTCCCTATCTGCTGGAAGATATACCCAATCTGTTGCAAGAGTCGCGTGAGGGACTTACACGGGTCAAACGCATCGTTCAGGATTTAAAGGATTTCTCCCATGTGGATGATTCCAGTTGGCAGTATGCGAGCATAGAGCAGGGGCTGGAGAGCACCCTCAACGTCGTCGCGAATGAAATCAAGTACAAGGCGGCCGTACACCGGGAGTATGCCGGACTGCCGGAGGTGGAGTGTTTGCCATCGCAGCTCAATCAGGTCTTTATGAATATGTTGCTTAATGCGGCGCAGGCGATTGAGACGCAAGGCGAGATTACCGTGCGCACAGGTATTTCGGGCGATGAAGTCTGGGTGGAAGTGGAAGATACCGGCAAGGGAATTTCCCCCGAACATCTGACGCGAATTTTTGACCCCTTTTTCACCACCAAGCCGATAGGGAGTGGCACCGGTTTGGGCTTGTCACTCTCCTACGGTATTGTGCAGAAACATCACGGGCGTATCGACGTGAAAAGTGTACTAGGTCGAGGCTCGGTGTTCAGGGTGTATTTGCCGCTGAGGCAGCTGTGTGACTAACATCACATACGCTGCGCCCAAGCTTGACTATACTTATCAGGTAGGCTGTTTGTGCTATAGATTTTGCATTTATTTGACACATTTATCCTAAAAGCGGCAGTTCAATCCGCAGATTCACACAGATTCACACAGATTAACCATCAGTTACCAAACCGCGATGCTTCAGCTATACCGTGAAGCCATGTTGATAGGTATCTGTTTGTTAAATCAGCGTAAATCCCTACAATCTGCGGACAACAGTTTTTTTAAGGTTTATAGATTAATCAGGAGTAATTCATGTATCTGACACCGCAACAACTGGTCGCCGAAGCGAAGGCGCAGATTAAGGAAATCGATTTTGCCGCTGCCGCTGCGCATATCAAGGCCGGCAGCATAGTGATAGACGTGCGTGAGCCGGCTGAATTTGAGGCCGCACATCTGGCGGAGGCGTTTAATATTCCCCGCGGTGTGATCGAGTTTAAGAGTATTGATCACCCTGCACTGGCGGATAAAAATGCAGAGATTTTGCTGTACTGTAAAACCGGCGGACGTTCGGTGCTGGCAGCGTACAATTTGCAAAGAATGGGCTATCTCCATGTGTTATCGATGACGGGCGGCTTTGACGGCTGGGTAGCACACCATCAGTCGGTGGCCAAGGATCACACCGATTTTGGCGGTTGATTTTGTAATTTTCTGTTTTTAAATATAAATATAACAGTCTCAGGGGTAAAAAATGGCACGAATCGTGATTTTAGGCGCGGGTATTGCGGGGCACACCGCGGCCCGGCATTTGAATAAGCTGTTGGGGAAACAACACGAGATCGTGGTGGTTTCGCCTAACGCAAAATGGAACTGGATCCCTTCAAATATCTGGGTGGGGGTCGGGCAGATGAAAGAAGAGGAAGTGACTTTTGATCTGGCCGAGGTTTATGCCAAGACGCGGGTTAGTTTCCGTCAGGCGCGTGCGTTGTCGATCAATCCTGAAGGCAAGCCCGGCAGTGCGCTACCCTTTGTCAGCATCGAGTACACCCTGCCCGGTAAACTGGGGGTGCAGGAAGAAATTAGCTATGACTATCTGATCAATGCCACCGGCCCCAAGCTTAATTTCGGCGCTACAGAAGGGCTGGGGCCCGAGCACGGTCATACCGTCTCGGTTTGCACCGCCAGTCATGCACTGGAAGCTAACCATAAGCTGCAGGCCACCATCGCGGCGATGCGCAGCGGCCAGCGCCGCACCATCGTTATCGGCACGGGGCACGGTATGTGCACCTGTCAGGGCGCAGCTTTCGAATATATCTATAACGTGGATCATGCGCTGCGTGAAGCGGGCGTTCGCGATAAGGCGCGTATCGTCTGGCTTAGCAATGAGTATGAACTGGGCGATTTCGGTATGGGGGGCGTGCATATCAAGCGAGGCGGTTACATCACCAACGGTAAGACTTTTGCCGAGTCCTTGATGGTGGAACGCGGCATCGAATGGATTACCCGTGCCCACGTCAAGAAAGTCGAAGCCGGTAAAATTCATTACGAGACCATAGACGGTACTTTTCACGAGTTGGAGTTCGATTTCTCCATGCTGATTCCGCCTTTCGCCGGTGTCGGTCTGAAGGCTTACGATAAAGCCGGTGAGGATATCACCGCCCGGGTGTTCGCCCCCAACGGCTTTATGAAGGTGGATGCGGATTATACCGCGCGCCCCTATGCGGAATGGAGTGCGAAGGACTGGCCCAAGACCTATCAGACGCCGGCCTATGGCAATGTCTTTGCGGTGGGCATCGCCTTTGCGCCACCTCATATGATCAGTAAGCCTATGCAGAGTCCGAACGGTACGCCGATCAATCCGACCGCCCCCAGAACCGGGATGCCTTCGGCAGCGATGGCGATGGCGGTTGCGCAAAGTATCAGCGATATGTTGAACGGTGCGAAGCAACCTACCCATACGGCCTCGATGGCTGAAATGGGCGCTGCTTGTGTCGCCTCTACCGGAGCCGGTTTTTTCAAGGGCACGGCAGCGACGATGACGGTATTTCCGGTGGTGCCGGACTTTGAGAAATATCCCGATTATGGTCGCGACATCGACCTGACTTTCGGAGAAATTGGACTGGCAGGGCACTGGATGAAGTATCTGTTGCACCACGCCTTTATTTATCAGGCAAAAATGAAGCCGGGCTGGTCATTGATCCCCGACTAAGGTGTAGGGACTCATCGTGAATCGCGTCACGCCCGTTCTTCCCGCTTAAGCTGCGGGGGACGGGGCGCGCAAATACGCGCCTCTCATTAAACAGCAATAAAATCTTCAGGAGACAACTATGTCCAGCAAAGCAGCCAACAAAGAGCCTTACCAGCAAGCTTATTATCCGCCGGCCCCCACCGGATTTACCCGCTTCATGAGAACTTGTCTCCTCTGGCAGGGGGTGCGTTTTGTCGTGATCAATCTGAAGATACTCAAGCTGATGGCCAAGTCTCACCATTGAGCAACAAATTGCTGCGCGGGGCAAAAACCCGCGCAGTGCCGTCTAGCCTTTGAGTTTGAAGGCCGAGACGGCAGCGGCCAGTTGTTGTGCCTGTTCTTCCATCGATTCTGCCGCTGCGGCTGCCTGTTCAACCAGCGCGGCGTTCTGTTGCGTGACATCGTCTATCTGCGCGATAGCTTTGTTGACCTGCTCGATTCCGTGACTTTGCTCGGTAGACGCTGCGGTAATTTCACCCATGATGTCGGTGACGCGTTTGACTGCGCTGACCACTTCATCCATGGTTTGTCCCGCCTGATTGACCAAGCAGGTTCCCGTCGCCACCTTATCCACAGAATCGCTGATCAGTGCCTTAATCTCGTGCGCGGCATGGGCGCTTCGTTCGGCTAGATTGCGTACTTCGGTGGCCACCACGGCAAAGCCGCGCCCCTGTTCGCCGGCATGCGCAGCCTCCACGGCGGCATTCAGTGCCAGAATATTCGTTTGAAAAGCGATGCTGTCTATCATGCTGATGATGTCGGCAATTTTGCTGGTGCTCTGACTGATGGAGGACATCGTCTCCACCACCTGATTGACCATGACCCCCCCCTTGACGGCGATCGATGAGGCCCCCGCCGCCAGTTGATTGGCCTGCTGCGCGCTGGTTGCATTCTGTCTGACGGTCGTTGTGAGCGTCGCCATGCTGGTGGCGGTTTGTTCCAGACTGTATGCCTGCTGCTCGGTACGCTGAGAGAGATCCGCGTTGCCCGCCGCGATTTCCTTGGAGGCGGTATCGATGATGTCTGAGGTGTTTTTGATTTGCACCACGAGTTCTTGCAGATGCGTCACCGTGCCATTGACGCCGGATCGCACTTTGCCGAAGGTGCCGGGATATTCCTTGTCGATAATCTGTGTCAGATCGCCTTGCGCCAGCACATTGGCCACGCGCAAGATATCACCCAGCCCGGCTTCGGTGACACGGGAGAGCTGATTGAGCAGTTCGGACAACTCCGCCGCGTATCCGGTCTTTCCCTCCATGCTCATTCTTACGGTGAAATTGCCGTGTAGCGCTGCGGCTTCGACGATACATTTGATTTCCGCCACCAGCGCGGATAGCGATTCTGCGGTGGTGTTGACGCTGGTTTTGACTTCGCCGTAGACACCGGAATACTCCTTGGTGATTTTCTGGCTTAAATCGCCGCAGGACAGTGCCTGAGTGACGCGTATGGTATCTTTAAAGGCGGTGTCGACGGTGCCGGTCAGCAGGTTGAGTAACTCAGACAGTTCGCGCGTGTAGCCGGACTTGCCGTTCATTTCCATCTTAATGCGGAAATCGCCGTGGGCGGCCGCCTGTACGATGGATTTGATTTCGCTGACCAGTTCATGCAAAACGTCTTGCATCTTCTGCATCGCCTGTAGTTGCTGACCCACTTCATCGCTGCCTCCTGTCATGATGACAGAGCTGAGGTCTCCCCCTGCGATGCGGTTGGCAATCTCGGCAGAATGCAATATTGGTGCGGTGACCCGGAAGATTAATTTGCCGATCAGGAAGTAGAGCAGGATCTGCAATACCAGTTGTAAGCCCCATACCCAGTAATTCACCCGTGCGATCAAATCAAACTGTTCGGTCAAATCCAGAGTTACGCTGGTCGCGCCGTTCACTGTGCCCTCAGGGACGTTATGGCAGGTCAGGCAATTGGTGCCGCGAAAATTGGCCTGCGCGATAAAAGGAACGACCACGCGCAGCTTGTGCAGGTTGTTATGTTCTGATTGTTGCAGTTGTACCTTGCCGGTACGCAGGGCTTCATTGTCCAGCGCGTCTGTCGCCTGCTCTGAAGCAGGTCCCGGGCCATATTGCTCGTTGATAGACTGGCTGCGTATGATGCGCAACTCGGTCAATTTTTCCGATGCGCCCATCTTCTCGATATACAGCGCGCGCTGGTCGACATCGCTGATGATGCCGTTGAGCATCAGCATGTTCAATCCGTTGAGCACACCGTCGGCAGAAATCAGCGCATTGTGTTTGGCTTCCGCCAGAACATGTTGCTCAAATTTATCAAGGGCGAAGTTTTGCACCAGAAACATCACAATCAATAATAAAAATTGGATCGGAAACTGTAGCTTGCTACGGATCGACAGCGCGTTCCACCATGATTTCATGCTAACCCCTTGATTAAAAATTAAATTTAACGTCTATATTCAGGCTGGTTCATTCGTGCGTAAGGCTGGTGCCGGTTGATAAACCACCACATGATTGCGTCCGCCTTGTTTGGCCGTGTACATCGCCATGTCTGCCCATTTAAGTATGTCATCCCGGTTGGCCGGGTGGTTGAATATCGCCATACCTATGCTGGTCGTGCAGTGGTGCTCGATGCGATATTCCGGCCCGCCCTCATCCTGAACCGAGTTTAAGAAATAGGGCTCAGACAAAGCGGCCAGGATTTTTTCCGCCACGAGGCGAGCCTGCCGGGTAGCTTCTTCCTGATCTGGATGCAGCTCACCCAGTACCACCACAAACTCATCGCCGCCGAAGCGTGCCGCCGTATCTGTCTCGCGTATGCAATCGCCCAGACGGTGCGCCGCTTCGATCAGCAGCAGATCGCCGGTCGCATGGCCGTGCAGGTCGTTAAGCGGTTTAAAATTATCCAGATCCAGAAACAGCAGGGCCGCATACAACCCGTTGCGCTGGCAGGCGGCGATGGCCTGACCCAGTCTGTCATTAAGCAGGCGACGATTGGGCAGTTGCGTCAGGGTGTCATAAAAAGCCAGATGACTGATCTGCGCTTCGGCCTGACGGCGTTCCGTGATGTCGATAAAGGTGGCGATCGCCCCTTGCATGACGCCATCCACGAGGATGGGCTGCGACCAGTATTCGACCGGAATGGCCATGCCGTTTTTACTCCAGAACACCTCATCGTCAACGTGGACCGGCTGGTTGTTCCGGTAGGCCTGATACATTTTGCAGACGGTCGCCAGGTAGGGGCGGCCGTCGGCGTGGGTGTGGTGGATCAGCTCGTGGATAGGCTGGCCTATGACCTCATCCTCACGTTCATAGCCCAGAATCCGTAAAAACGACTGATTGACAAATTTGCAGCGGCCATCCATATCCACACCATAAGCGCCTTCAGCCATGGAATTGAGCAGCAGGTGTATCTGTTGATGGGATTCATGCAGCGCGATTTCAGCCAGCTTGCGCTCGGTGATGTCGGCGGCGTAGACCACCACCGAACCTACCCGTCCGTCTTTATCGACGATAGGATAGTAATTGAGCGAATAGTGGCGTTGCTCGCGGGTGTCCTCCGTATAAATACCCTGTCCGGTGTGAAATACACGGGCTAGGCTGTCGCGCCGTTTCCTGGCTACCTCGGGCGGAAAGAAATCGAAGACGTATTGTCCCCGCATCTCTTGCGGACTACGGTTCAGGCGATGCGCCGCGATATCATTGAGCGCCAGAATCATGCCGCTTTCATCCACATGAAATACGCTCTCGGTGGTGGCATTCAGGATCGCGGCGAGTTGCTCCCTGTTACGCTCAAGTTGCAGTTCGTTCTTTCGTTTGACCCGATAAGTGCGCCACCAGCCCCAGAGCATAATCTGGGTGAGCAGCAATAGCGCTCCGCCCAGCCAGAGTCGGGTCTGATAAGTGCGATACCAGGGTTGAAATAACAGCTGGCTGCCGGGCGGGAGTGCCGAGATGGCGATGTGGCGGCGTGCCAGTTCGCGTGTGTCAAATTGAAATTCGCTGGGCGTGACCGTCAGGACCGGAATCTGCTCAGGCCTTGTGCCCGAGAGCACCTGCAAGAGTAGCTCTGCGGCGGCCCGCCCTTGAGCAACGCCGCTGGTCAACCGTCCTCCCGTGATGCCGTGTCCCATGTAGAAATCATAAGTGCCGTAGACGGGAGAGGGCGAGCTGCGGGAGACCAGGCCTGCCATGTCGGCATAGGTGATGAAGGTATTGCTGCTGTCCCGGGCAAACGGCATGAGCAGCACCAGCGTGGCCGCATCCAGCGCCGCCAGTTGGTCTGGCAGTTGTTTCAGGCTGTATTGATCCCAGAACTCAAACTGAACCCGTGCGGCATAAGGCGTGAGCATGGGTTCAAGATCGCGGCGTATTGCGCTGCCTGTGGTCGTTGCATCGAGGATGATCACGATGCGCTTAGTCTCAGGGTGCAACTGGAGCATCGCTGCGACAGTCTGCCCGCCTTCCTGCGTTTCGGCGACACCGGTAAAGCCGCGCAGGCCGTCGAGCATTGCCGGTTGGAAAAAATTCACGCCGGTGAAGATGACCGGAACCCGGTTAAAGGCTGGATCATTTCGATAGATCTTCAGGAAGTTGAACGCATCATTGTCGGTCGTCAGTATGGCCGAGAAACGGGTCGTGCGATATTTGTAGGCGAGCAGTTCACGGAAATTGGCAAAGTGGGTTGCATCGGCAATCCGTTTGGTATCCATGTACTCGTAATGTAACTCGATAGGCTGCGGGCTGCGGGCGAGCACTTCCCGGATGCCGCTGATTTCGTTGTCGGTCCAGTCCAGTCCGTTGTGGTAGGAATTTAACAGCAAAACATGAGCGGTTTCTTCAGCCTGTGCGGGGGTGAGCAGGCTGGTAAAAAGTAGCGCCAACAACAGGCAGCAGCGTAAATTAAACATGGCACGATGATACGCCAGAGCGGATAAAAATTCTCAGATTTTTGAACGAATACGGGCAGCGCTTTATCGCTGGAAAATCATAAGCCTGCGGCTAAAAACCCTCATGCTATCAGGCTTATTGCTGGGAGCCAGATGCGATGCGCTTTGAATCTGTATCCAAAATTGCTAAAGGGGGAGGGGGGGAGGAATTTATTCCTGCCCTTCCTCCTTTTCTCACGTATTCAGTTATGATTGCCACCCTTACGTCTTTGCGGATAGTCTCGCTTTATAAATGTGCCGGAAAACTCTACGTATCGCCGCGATGCTGATGCTGTGTTCCACGGTTGTGGCGGCCGAGGTGGTCGATTTTTCACCCGGTCTGTTGCGCTTTGTTGCAAACCGGTGGGGCAGCGATGCGCCCGAGCGCCTGACCGACTGGCGGGATGAACTGCGAAAATCAATCTCACGTCAGCGCAGCGCAACGCCCAGCAGTGCGGACACCCTGCGATATCTGGAGGATTTCAACTGGTACTGGAACAATATCCGCTATTACACCGATATCAAACACTGGGGGGTAGCCGATTACTGGGCAACGCCCATCGAGTCGCTCGCCTCGGAAGGCGCCGATTGCGAGGATTATGCGATAGCCAAGTATTTCAGCCTCAAATCTCTGGGCGTGCCGACTCAGAATCTAAGAATCACCTATGTGCGTGCACTGCGCTGGAACGAGGCTCACATGGTGCTGGCCTATTATCCGACGCCGGATGCAGATCCTTATATTTTGGACAACCTCAACAAACGCGTCTCGCTGGCGTCAGAACGCACGGATCTGGTGCCGGTTTACAGTTTCAATGACGAAGATGTCTGGTTGCCGGGAGCCTCAGTGGCCGGCGGTAAATCGACTCAGATTCGCCTGTGGCAGGTGTTGCGTGAAAAAATGGATAAAGAGCGCGCGATGTAGCCGCGTGCGACCCTAGAGGAGAATAGCATGACCTTGTTCAGACAATTATTTATCGGTACTTCCATCGCTTTCCTGCTGTTGCTGGCGCTGGTCGAGAGTATTTATATCTCCAATGCCCGAGTCTATATGCAGGAGCAGCTCACCTCTCATGCGCAAGATGTGGCGACCTCGCTGGGGCTGGTGCTGCCAGGTCCGCTGGCTAATCAGGATGTGCTGCTCGCCGAGATCACCGTCAATGCCGTGTTCGACCGGGGCTTTTACCGTTCGGTGGTGGTGCTCAATACCAGAGGGGAGCGCTTGATCGAGAAGAGTCTGGCACCCGTACCGCCCGGTGTGCCGGCGTGGTTTACCCGCAAGTTTCCCATGAGCGAACCTTCTGCCGAGTCGCTGATCACCCGTGGCTGGCAGCAACTGGGGCGGGTGGTGGTGACCAGTCATCCCAATTTTGCCTATAAGCAGCTCTGGCGTACGACGGTGGAGGCAACCATAGGCATGATCCTGTTGTATGCGCTGTCGTTGTACGCGGCTCATGCTTTCCTCAAGCGGATCTTGCGGCCGCTGGAGGAAATCGAACGGGTGGCTCATGCCATCAGCGAACGCGATTTTCAGCAGGTTGGCATACTGCCCCGCGCCCGCGAGCTGCTCAGTGTGGTGAAGGCGATCAATTCCATGTCCGCCAAGTTGTGCGACATCATCGCCCACGAAGTGCGGCAGGCGACCCGTTTTCGCGATGAGGCCAGACTGGATGCGCTGACCGGACTGGATAACCGGCGCGGTTTCGAGCAACATGTGCATGCCTTGCTAGACAACGGCAGTGATGTCTTGTCCGGTGCTTTTTACATGATGCAACTATCTGATTTTAATGAATATAATCTAAAATTAGGGTATCGTGAAGGCGATGCGCTGCTCAAAGAGGTGGCACATGGTTTGCTGGGGGTCAGGCCGGGACGGGATCTGCTGCGCTGCCGCATCAACGGTGCCACCTTCGCCGTGATGGCTTTTAATCTCAGCCGGGAAGAAGCGGTCCTGCTGGGTGAGGCGCTGTGCGCTGCATTTGGCTTGCCGGTGCAGAACGGGCGCACCGGATCCGGATTGGTGTACGGTTGCGGCGGCGTGCATTTTTCAGGGCATAAGGCGAAGCTCAATGTGCTGCTCGCCCAGTGCGACAGAGTGATGCAGCAGGCTATGTCCAACGGGACGGGGATCAGTCTGCTGGAGGATGTTAAGGAGGAAGACGGCAGCCGGGGATCGCAGGACTGGAAGCAGTTCATTCAGGATGCCATTCTGGACAAGCGCGTGATGCTGCTGGCTCAGCCGGTGATGAATTTTGGCGGGGATCCGCGATTGCAATCGGAAGTGGTCGGTCGACTGGTCAACACCGCCGGCGAGATGGTGCCGGCCGAACACTTTATTCCGATGGCGAATCGTTTTCAGCTCACGCCCTCTTTCGATCTGTCGGTGTTGAAGCGTCTGGTCTCCCGTATGGTGGTGGACGGCGGCAAGGAATCGGTGGCGATCAATCTATCCATACACTCGATACACGACACCATGCTGTTGTCCTGGTTGGGCGAAGCGATGCATGACCATCCTGAGGTGGCGCAAAGGCTGGTTTTTGAGTTTACCGAGTTTGGTCTGGTGCAGGATAGAGTGGGTATCGCACATTTTGTCGATGATATCCGTAAACTGGGTGGTCAGTTTGCGGTCGATAATTTCGGCCTGCATCACTCGGCTTTCGAGTACTTGCAAAGCCTAAAGCCGCTGTACGTCAAACTCAGTCCGGCCTATATTCGCGACTTGAAAGCCAATCTGGAGAATCAGTTCTTCATTTCCTCGGTAGTGAATATTACCCGTTCGCTGGATATCCGGGTGTTTGCACTGGGCGTCGAGGATGAGGCTATTCTTCCTCTGCTGCAAAGTCTGGGTGTGGAGGGATATCAGGGATATGTCAACGGCGGTCTGATCGAATGGAAATAAGCGCGGATTACCAGAAAGCCTGTAACAGCGACGGGTTCGCCAGTTCGATGCCGACGATGTAGTGCTCGTCTTGTTCCTCCGCCTTTTGGCCGGAGTTCCATACGACGGTGCCGTTTAATTTCAGGTCGACGGCGCCGGTCAGATACCAGACGCGGATGTTTTCACCAATGTTGAGTTGGGTGCCCAGTTCCAGTCTGATTCCCTTGGGTGATACATCTTTGACCGAAGTGACCTTAATGCAGCGATCGGCTTGCAATATTTGCAGCTTTCCTTTGGGCTGGCGCGTAAAAGCGGACCTTTTTTCCTTACGTTGATCAGTTTGCACGACACGCTCTCCGGGATGACAGTGATGCTACACAAGCTCCGCACGGCGGAGCCAACCTGCGGGGAAATTTAACAGTAAATCCTCGCGCTGAATAGTGAAAATTGGCTGGCGTGCAAATAATTGTTGGACGGGGGCATCTGCAAGCGGTTTTCGCCTGCTATCATGCGATTTAATTTGCGGGTCAACCCCTTAAAAATTCAAGCAGAGTTCATGTAAAAACGATGCCTATCCTCAATTCAACGGTCACTTATTCTGTTTTGCTGGTGGAGGATGATCCCTCCGATGCCAGTCTTGCACGACAGGCCTTGCGCGCGAGCAGCGGGCCGCTGTTCAATGTGGTTTGGGTGACTACGCTGGCTCAGACCTTGCAGGCACTGCAACAACAGGCATTCGATGTCATGTTGCTGGATTTGTCGCTACCGGATTCTACCGGCCTGCAAACGGTGCAGGCCATCCGCCGGGTCGCGCCGTCCATGCCGCTGGTGGTGCTGACCGGTCACGACGATACCAGTTTTGCCTTGCAGACGCTGGAGGCAGGCGCTCAGGATTATCTGATCAAGGGTTGTTTCGACACCGATGCGCTGGTACGTGCCATCCGTTACTCGATAGAGCGTACCCTGTTGTCGGCTAATTTGCAGCAAAGTCACGATCTGCTGCTGAAACTCTCCGATCAGGTCCCCGGATTGATTTTTCAGTTCAGGCTAGATCCTAACGGTCAAATGAGTTTCCCTTTTGCCAGTCGCGGATTGTTTGATCTATATGGTGTGACGCCGGAGCAGGTGCGCGAGGATGCCTCGGCGGTATTTGCCTATCAGTACCCGGATGATGCGGAGGGTATTGCCGGCTCGATACGGGAATCTGCGCGCACGCTCACGCCCTGGCATCATGAATATCGCATTGTGCTGCCCGGGCAGGGGATCAGTTGGCGGCGCGGTGATGCCAGACCCGAGAAGCAGAATGATGGCAGCATACTCTGGCATGGATTTATCACCGATATTACCGAGCGTAAGCTGATAGAGGATCGCTTGGAGTTGGCCTCGCGCGTATTTGATACTACCAGCGAGGCGATCGTGGTGACCGATCTGGACGGGAATATCATCGCGGTCAATCCGGCTTTCAGCCAGATCACAGGTTACAGTGAAGCGGAGGCGCTGGGGAAGAATCCCCGTCTCTACAAATCGGGGGTGCACGCACCGGCCTTTTATCGCGATTTTTGGGCCGAACTCATCGGCTCCGGCATGTGGTCCGGTGAAATCTGGAATCGCCGCAAGAATGGCGAAGTGTATGCCCAGTGGCAATCTGTCAGCACCATCAAAGATGCGCAGGGAAAGATTACGCGTTATGTGGCGGTTTTTTCCGACATGAGCCAGATCAAACGCTCTCAGGACAAGGTTGAGCAACTGTCCTGGCGTGATCCGCTCACGGGCCTTGCCAATCGCGCCTTGTTTCTGCGTCAGGTGGAGCAGGCGCTGGCCGGGGCGCGGCGGGATGGTTGCTTTGCCGCTGTCCTGCTGCTCGATCTGGACCGTTTCAAGGAAATCAACGAAGCTCGTGGTCTGGCAACGGGGGATGCGCTGCTACGTGCAGTAGCCGAACGCCTCGGCCAGACCCTGCATGCCGATGATTTGCTGGCGCGCATGGATTCGGACGAGTTTGGTGTGCTCTTGCCCAGATTGCATATTCCGCGAGAAAAGGCCGGCCGCGAAGCGCTGGCCGTGGCGGAAAAGCTGCGGGCGGCACTGCGCGATGCGATCGAACTCGAAGGAGAATTGATACATGTCGATGCCAGTATCGGCATCGCCCTGTTGCCCGATACCCCTCATGAGGAAGCCGGCGAAGTGTTGCGGCAGGCCGATATGGCGATGGCCAAGGCTAAGTCGGACGGACGTTCGCGCACCACGTTTTTTGAACTGGCGATGGGTGAGACGGTGAGGGAGCGCTTTCAACTGGAAGCGGAATTGCGTCTGGCTATAGCGGATAATCAGTTGCGCCTGTATTTGCAGCCTCAGGTCAATGCCGCCGGGGTGCAGGTCGGTGCGGAAGCGCTGGTGCGCTGGCAGCATCCGGTGCGCGGCCTGACGCCGCCTGGCTTGTTTATTCCGATGGCAGAGACCTCCGATTTAATTGTGGCGCTCGATCGCTGGATGCTGTCCGCTGTTTGCAAGCTGCTGGCACAGTTGGATGCACAGGGACGTTCATTGCGTCTGTCGGTCAATATCAGTCCGCGACATTTTCAACAGATTGATTTTGTCGAAGAGATTAAGCGGCAATTGCGGGTGAGCGGTGCCGATCCGAGTCACCTAGTGCTGGAGTTAACCGAGGGTATTGTGATCGGCGATATCGGCGATATCATCGCCAAGATGACTTTGCTGTCGACGCTAGGCATTCATTTCTCTATCGATGATTTTGGCACGGGTTATTCCAGTCTGGCCTATATCAAGCGCCTGCCTATCCAAGAACTTAAGATAGACAAGAGTTTTATTCAGGATTGCACCACCGATCCCAATGATGCGGCGCTGGTCGAAACGATCTTGTCTATCGCCTTGCATCTGCATTTTCAGGTGGTGGCCGAAGGGGTGGAAACGGCTGAACAGGCCGCTTTTCTCAATGCGCGTGGCCAGGTCATTCATCAAGGCTATTTGTATGGACGTCCTGAAGCCGTCGATGTCTGGCTGGCGCGTCTGCCGGTGCTGTAGCGATGTTGACCGAATCACATTCCTGGCATCCGCTGCGCATTATTCTGGGCGCATTGCTGATCAATCTGTTTATGACCGCGCTGGTCGGACTGATACTCTATCAGAGCTATCAGCAATATCAGTCGGACGCCGAGAAAATGACGCAAGTTTTTGCGCATATTCTGGAAGAATCGCTCGCCGGAATGATCGAAAAAATCGACATGTCATTGCTGGCGGTGAGCGATGAAGTCAACCGACAATACGAAGGCGGCACACTCCATGCCGAGCCGCTCAATACCTTTATCAACCGTCATCAGGCGCGCCTGCCGGAAATCGACAGCCTGCGCGTAGCGGATGAATACGGCATTATCAAATACGGTCACGGCATTCCTGCAGGTTCCCGGGTGGATATCAATGATCGTCAGCATTTTACTTATTTTCAAACTCATAACGACGGGAAATTATTTGTTTCCGGGCCGATATTTACCCGCATCAATAAAAATTGGGTGCTGCCTGTTTCTCGCCGGCTCAGTCATCCTGACGGTTCCTTCGCAGGGATAGTTTATGCTTTGATCTCTCTGGAGAAAATCAGTGAGATGTTCTCGCATCTGGATGCGGGTCAACACGGTATCGTCAATCTGCGGGACAGCGACATGAATATCATCGTGCGCTATCCCGAGCCCTCGACGATGCAAGAGGCGATCGGGAAGAGCACACTGAGTCCGCCGTTGATCGCATTGCTTGCCGCCGGTTTGCAGTCGGGCACGTATCGCGTGCCGGGGGTGCTGGATAATGTCGAGAGGACTTTTTCCTACCGGAAAATTTCCATCCATCCGCTGTATGTGACGGTAGGCTTTGCCGGTGTCGATTATCTGGCTGAATGGGACGATTTTTCAAAGAAGTTGGCGGCCATGCTCGGGGTATTTATGTTGCTGACGGTCAGTTCGGCATGGTTGATCTGGCGGGGGGAAAAGCGTCGCCATGAAGCGGTACAGGCGCTGCAATTGTTAAACCGCGATTTTGTCATCCTGCTGGAGAATACGACCGATTTCATCTATTTCAAGGATCAGCACAGCCGGATACGGTTTTGCAGCCAAACGCTCGCTGCCATCACCGGCTATCAGAGCTGGCGCGAGATGATCGGTCGACACGATACGGAAATTTTCCCTGAGGATACCGCGCGTATCTATTCCGAGGAAGAGCTGCCGGTGTTTCACGAGGGCAGGCCGATACTCAATCGCATCGATCCGTATTACGATGCGCAAGGCAAGCAAGGTTGGGTGAGCACGAATAAATGGCCGGTGTTTGCAGAGGATGGTAAAACCGTGGTGGGGATTTTTGGCATCAGTCGCGATGTGAGTGAATACCAGCGCGCCGAACTGTCATTGCGCTTGAGTGAAGCGCGCTATCGAGCCACCTTTGATCATGCGGCGGTCGGTATCGCGCGGGTTTCCATCGAAGGGGTGTTTCTGGAAATCAATAAGGTGTTTTGCAATATCATCGGCTACACGCAGGATGAGGTGTTGTCGCAGCATTTTTCTTTTCAGCAAATCAGCGCGCCTGAAGATCTGACGGATGATATCGCCAACGTACAAGCGCTGCTCAGTGGTGAGCGTGAGCATTATGAGATGGAAAAGCGCTATCTGCACAAGAGCGGCACGCCGGTCTGGGTTTATTTGTCGGTGGCGCTGTTGCGGGATGCCGGCGGTGTGGCCGAGTGTTTCATCAGTTCTGTGGTGGATATTACCCGGCGCAAGCGGGTTGAGGCAAGATTGCAGGAGAGTGAAGTGCATCTGCGCACCATTATCGATAATGAGCCGGACTGCATCAATATCGTCGATGCGCAGGGATTGCTGATACAGATGAATCCGGCTGGTCTGGCGATGATAGAGGCTGAGCAGCTGGAACAGGTGGCCGGTCATCCTGTTTTGGAGCTGATCGTCCCGGAATACCGCGAGGCGTTCGCACAGATGCATCAGCGTGTGCTTGCCGGCGAGGCGATGCGGTTGAAGTTCGAAGTGATGGGGCTCAAGGGCGGGCGACGTCTGTTGGAGACGCATGCGGTTCCCATGCAGGAACACGGCCAGTGGGTGCAACTGGCCGTGGCGCGCGATGTGACCGAGCGTCAGAAGACCGAGGATGCCTTGCAGCGTTCTAATGCGGATCTGGAGCGTTTCGCCTACAGCATCTCACACGATATGCGTCAGCCCCTGCGTGCGATCAGCGGACACTTGCAATTGCTGCAACGCAGCTTGAAGGGTCGTCTGGATGAGGATGACCGGATCAACATGGATTTCGCACTCGATGGCGCGAAACGCATGGATTCTATGATCGTATCTTTACTGGATTATTCGCGCGTGGGCAGAAAAACCGCTGCCATGCAATGGATGGATAGTCGCGTCTCGCTGGACGAGGCGCTGGGCTTTCTCTCCCCTTTGATCGAAGAGCTCAGCGCAGATGTACGTTGCCTCGGTGTGTGGCCGCAGGTGTTTGCCAGTCGCGACGAATTGACTCGCTTGTTTCAGAATCTCATCGGCAATGCGATCAAATTTCATGAGTCGGGCAAGAGCCCCAGGGTAGAGGTGATCTCCGTCGTCGAGGAAAACCTCTGGCGGGTGAGCGTGCAGGATGAAGGGGTGGGGATAGATCCGCAACAGATGGATCGCCTGTTTCAGTTCTTCAGTCGTCTTCAGTCCAGAG
Source organism: Gallionella sp. (assembly GCA_041660905.1). GTDB lineage: Bacteria > Pseudomonadota > Gammaproteobacteria > Burkholderiales > Gallionellaceae > Gallionella. Next base: position 16,571 of record JBAZVL010000002.1, on the reverse strand, counting down.
CACGCTTTGAGGGAACCGGCATGGGGCTGGCGCTGTGTCGTCGAATCGCCGATCATCACCATGGCCGCATCTGGGCCGAGTCTGCCGGTGAAGGCTGCGGCAGTAAATTTGTCTTCGAGCTGCCGGTGGGTGCAGATCCGTCTTGTCCCACACCGCAGGCGTGCTAATATCCGCGCGGTGAGATGCAAGCGCTGGTATGTATTTGCAATGAATTGATTGTTGATGATTTTTTGGACTTGGGGGGATGGAGCGAATGTTGACAGAAAATGCGATTGCCTTCGATATTCTGCTGGTGGAAGACGAACCGGCAGATGCCAATCTGGTGCGCTCTGCGTTAAAAACCAATAAGGTGTTTTGCACTCTGCACCATGAGCTCGATGGCGTAGACGCCATGGCGTTTTTACGCAGACAGGGCGAACACAACAATGCGGCACCTAAACCGGATCTAATCCTGCTCGATCTGAATATGCCGCGTATGAACGGTCGTGAGTTTTTGGCTGAAATCAAGCGTGATCCGGAACTGAGTGCGATTCCGGTTGTGGTGCTGACCACCTCGGATGTCGAGCGCGATGTCGTCGCCTCCTATAAGCTGGGCGCTGCGGGTTATATCACCAAGCCGGTAGATATGGAGCAGTTTATTGAGGCGATACGCCAGCTGGATAACTACTGGTTTGTGCTGGCAAGATTGCCCAGAAAAAATTAGCGGGCCGCATCGATAAAGGATGCAATCAGGAGGAGCACGTATGCAACGCTGGATGCTGATAATCGTCGTGTTATTGCTTGCAGCGTGCAGCCGGCAGGAAGAAGTGTATCAGCCTGCCTTTGCAAAACAGGCACCGGAGGGTGTCAGGGAATATGTGGTAGGCATTCATCCGCTGCACAATCCAAAACGACTGGCCGAGGTGTACGGACCGATTATCGCTTATCTTCAGGAAAATACTCCCGGCGTGCGCTTCAAGCTTGAAGCATCGCGCAATTACGAAGAGTTTGATAAAAAACTGTATGGCGGGTACTTTGATTTCGCCATGCCCAATCCTTATCAGACGGTCAGATCGCTCAAGCACGGTTACCGGGTGTTCGGCAAGATGGGTGACGATGAGAACTTTCGCGGCATCATCCTCGTGCGCAAAGACGGCGGGATCCGCTCGGTGCACGACCTTAAGGGGCGCAAGGTCGCCTATCCCGCCGCGACCGCGCTGGCAGCCGCCATCATGCCGCAATACTATCTGCATACGCACGGCATCGATATCAATCGCGATGTCGAAAATCTGTATGTAGGCTCTCAGGAATCCTCCATCATGAATGTGTTGCGCGGTCACGTCGCCGCCGCCGCGACCTGGCCTGTGCCGTGGATGACATTCACTCAGGAACATCCTGACTGGGCAGACCAACTGGAGGTCAAGTGGCAGACCGGCACGCTGCCCAATAACAGTTGGGTGGTGCGGCATGATGTGCCGCCCGAACTAGCCGGACACTTTGCCAGACTGTTGACAGGTATGAGCGACAGTGAGGCGGGAAGATTGATGCTGGCCCGTTTGCCGGTCTCCCGGTTTGAATCGGCGACCGATGAGACTTACCAGCCGGTTCGCGATTATCTGCAGGTTTTCTCCGCCACCGTGCGGCCGCTGGAAGAGTAAATGCGAATTTTTCAGCGACTATCCGGTTTGTGGCGTATCTCGATACGTTGGCAACTCATCGTCGGATTCGGACTAACCTCGCTGGTGTTGTTGCTCAGTTTCGGTTACATGTTGCTGGCGCAGCAGCGCGATTTTATGTTGCGCGCTTCCGATGATAATGCGACTTCCCTGGTGCATGCGCTTGCCATCAGCAGCACCTCCTGGGCTTTGGCCAACGATCTGGCCGGTTTGCAGGAGGTGGTGCAGGGTTTTGCCAAGACGCCGGATTTGCAGCGCGCCTATTTTCTCAGCGCGCGCGGTGAAGTGCTCGCGTCGACTAATCAGGCCGAAATTGGATTGTATGCCGCTGATCGCTTGAGTCGCACGATGCTGGCTTCGACGGCGACAGATGCTCAGGTTTTGAGTAGCGGGCAGTCGCTGATTGCGGTAGCCCATCCGGTACTGAACGGGAATCAGCGGCTAGGCTGGGTGCGTGTGGAAATGCGGCGTGATTCGATGAATGCCAATCTGGATGCGCTCTACAATGCATGGATCGGTTTTGTGCTGTTTGCCGTGCTGGTGGTGGCGCTGATTGCGCAGTTGCTGGCGCGCAGTTTGACGCGGGGACTCGCTCACTTAACGGGCGTGGCCGCGCGGGTGGCGTCAGGGGATCGCGATTCACGTTCAGATACCGGGCGTCTGGATGAGATTGGTGTGCTGGCGCGTCATCTCGACCACATGCTGGACGCGCTGCTGCGCGCCAATGCCGATCTGACCCGCTTTGCGGATGTCTCCGCGCATCATCTGATGGAACCTGCGCGGCGTTTGACCAGTTATTCTCAGCAATTGCGTACTTTGCTTGAGGATCTGCCGGACGAGGGTGGTGAGTTGCGCACCTCGCTGGAATATATAGAACGCGATGCGGCGCGTTTGCGCACCATGATACGGGATGTGCAGCTTTATCTTGCCGCCAGTGCGCCGCGCGGTGATTTAGTTATGCAGGATAGCGCCGTCTTGCTGGCCGATGTGCAATTGCGCCTCGCTGCGCAATTATCGGCGCTGGGTGCTGTGCTGGAGGTTGCCTCCGTGCCGCCGACGATGCTGGATCGGCCAAGGTTGCTGGATCTGTTCTCTCTTCTGCTGGATAATGCGCTGCGACACGGTCTACCCCTTGATCCGAATGTCACGCCGCGCATCCGGATCAGTGGTGAACGTGACGGCGAGTTGAGCCGCTTTCGCGTCTGCGATAATGGACCCGGCATTCCTCAAGCGTATCTGGAACGCGTTTTTGAGATCTTCGAGCGTTTGAGTCCGTCCGGACGGGAAGGGGGGAGCGGTATTGGTTTATCCATTGCGCGCCGCATCGTCGAAAGCCGTCACGGCAGAATCTGGATAGAAAACCTGCCCGAGGGCGGGGCCATGGTGGTGTTCGAATTGCCCGATGCCGCGTGATTGCCTTGCGTCTGATAAAGTGAGCCGGGCTGTAATGGTGAATTCTTCACTCTCTGTTATGACCCTATACTTTTAGGCCGAAAATTTAGACTGTCTGACACTAACAGCCCACTCCTGCACATTCCCCTCTTTGCTGTAAATCGCGATTTTCGGTTTCTTCTGACAACGCCGATTCTGATTTACCCGAACATTGCCATCACTTTTTCCTGTACCCGTTTTTTTGTGATTTTATATGGAATTTGTAGGGGATTCCCTATGTAAACTCGGCTTTTTCCAGATTTTAAATCAGCCTTACCTGATTGTTCGCTTGAAAATGATCAGCACATAATTCGCCACGTTTCAGAATATCTACAGGAAATCCCATGAACCGAATGAGAGGGATCATTTTTAAGATTTTCGCCGGGCTGCTGTGCTGTTCGTTTGCGGCGGCGCTGGAGATGCCTGAATTGGCTAAGAAAAATGAGTGCGTCAATTGTCATGCGATCAATGAGCGGGTTGTCGGACCTGCCTGGATGGAGGTCTCTAAAAAATATCTCAATGACCCGGCGGCGGAAGAGAAACTGATGGTTCGTGTTTCAAAGGGAAGTTCAGGGTTTTTTGGTTTGATTCATATGCCGGCCAATGATCCGGATGGTGTGAAGCAGGCCGAAATGAGGGGGTTGGTAAAGTTTGTTCTTGGTCTGGCTAAAGCCGAGAAGGCTAATTAACGGTCAGGCAAGGACGGAATTGATATGTCTGTGCCATGTGATTCAGGAAAAATGTTCAGAGTTTTATAACGTAACGATAATAATCAGGAGAAAATCATGAAGTTGATCTATCTGCTTGGCGCTATGGCCCTGGCACTCTCTAGCGGCACAGCCTCGGCCATTTCTGCTCAGTGTGTTTCTGCCACGCAGTTTGGTATTCCTCAATGTGCGCTCAACCCTCTTACACAAGCCGCTTGTGTGGCCAGTATTCAGGCCAATCATCCCGAGTGTTTTGGCACTTCTTCCAGTACGGCTGCATCCACGCAGGCGATTTCGAGCACCTCATTCCAGCAAATGCAAGCTGTGTCCCGGGTTATCAGTACGCGCATGTCGGCGGGAAAAGCTCGCACTCAGGTTTCTGATTCTGCACAAAGTTTTGGACTGGCCGGCGGAGCTACGGCAGTTCAGTGGAATTTTTGGGGTAGCGTCAATCGCGATAAAAATACTTACGATAGAGGCGGTTACCTGGATGCGGCAGCAGCTACTCGCAACAACAAATACGATGCGGCCGTTACCAATCTGACCATAGGCGGTGATTATCAAATTTCGCCTACGCTGGTGGTCGGTTTGTCTGCGGCCTCTGATAAGAGCAGCGGTAATGGTGAGTCCTTTCTGAACGGTGGCTCGCTGGGTATTGCCACTCAGAGCAGCAGCGGATACACGGTAGCGCCCTACCTGGGGTGGCAAATCGACCAGGACTGGTCTTTGGACGCTACTTTAGGTATGGGGTCGGTTAAGACAGACACGGATGGGATTAAGGGTAAAGCGGATCGACTCTTTTACGGTGCTAATGTGAACTATGTCGCTTATACCGGCAGCTGGCAGCTAACGGGTAAGGGGAGTTATTTGCACGGTCAGGAAAAGTCAGGCGACATGACCAATGCCATAGGGGGGGTGATGGCAGGAACAGCGGCTAACAATAAAGTGGATCAATTGCGTCTGGCGGGGCAAGCCGGATATTGGCTGAACGACAATGCGATGCCGTACTTCGGTTTGGGTTATTCCAACGATATCAATCGTTCAACAACAGTTGCTGCGGCCGCTCAGTTGGGAAAAGAACTGGGTAAAAATGCTCTTCTCTGGACGCTGGGGGTTAACTTCTTCTCCATTCAAAACAGTGTGACAGGCGGAATTTCCTATAACCAGGAAACGGGCCGCAGTTACGCTAAAAACAATAGTCTGATGGGTAACGTTAACGTTCGTTTCTGATGTTTTTTGGCAGGAGCTGGATATGGCTGCTGTTGAGCGTATCAGCCTGCAGTACGGTTGATACGGTGCATACGACGGCAGCTAAGCTGGGATTCTCTGCTGTAGAGGTGGCTGGGCCGTCTGATGCGATTCGTCTTGCTGCCTTTGCGCGGGGAGCGACAGGCGATACGATGAACATCTATATCGAAGGGGATGGCGCTGCATGGATCACGCCTTATCACCCGCCTCACGATCCGACGCCGGCATATCCTGTTGCGTTGGCATTGGCGGGGGCTGATCCTTTGTTGAAGGTGGCATATCTGGGGCGGCCTTGTCAGTACCTGAATGAGCAAGCGCTAAAACGTTGCGATCTAGCTTATTGGACTGAAAAACGTTTTTCACCCGAAGTGATCGCCGCCTATGACACCGCTGTGAACAGGCTTATGCAACAGATGGGTGTCAGGCGTATCAGACTGATCGGTTACTCGGGGGGCGGGGTGATTGCCACTTTGCTGGCGGGGAGCCGTGGGGATGTGGATGAATTGATCACCGTGGCATCCCCCTTGTCTGTTTCGGCATGGGTGGCCTGGCATAACGCATCGCCATTGACCGGCTCTCTTGACCCGGCGGACTTGACCGGGCGGCTTCCGTTGAGTATTCATTTTGTCGGGAGCAGCGATAAAGTTGTAGCGGTGTCAGTTGTTGAAGCATTTGTAAACCGCAGAGGCGGATTTCTGAAAGTCGTCAGCGATTTTGATCATGAATGTTGCTGGGTGCGCGACTGGGGCAAATTGCTGGGCCGGCCATCCGTTTTGGATCACGTAAAATGAAGGCGATATTTTTGTTTGTCCTGCTGTGGACGGCCCCTCTTGATGCGGCACCATTTATGCGTCCTCCGGCCTTTCTGGGCGGCATCCCCGGTCGTGCACAGTTTCAGGCTATTCAATTGCAGCGCCATCAGGCGCGCACCCTGCTTTATCGGGAAGCGCTCGAGGAATTGCGCAACAATCCTCATGCGGCGGATGTGCCCGATTGTCCGGCAGGCAAATCAGCAAAAGGCGTTTTGTGTCTGACTAAGCCTGTGCAGAAAGATACCGTTGCTCTTCCTCCTGTTGCCATTGCAGCAGTGCCGGTTGATCCATCGGTAGCAACCGTTGCGCCCGCAGTGTTGCCTCCCTTAGTTCCTCCTGTCGCTACGCCACCCCCAGTTCCGCCTGTTGTCATTCCACCCGTTGCTGCGCCGGTTGAAAAAACGCTCCGTCGCAAGATTGCGGTGCTCTTTGGTATCAACAGTTATAAAGATCCGATACCCGAATTGGGTACGCCGGTCGCCGATGTGGAAGGGATCGCTGAGGCGCTCAGGAAGCATTATGGTTACGAAACCCGCATATTGAGGAATGTAAGAAAAAAAGAAATAATTCAGACGCTTAATGAGATTGCTGCCGAAGCTAAAGCCGACGATAGTGTGCTGTTGTTTTATGCCGGACACGGTTACCTGATGGATGACACTCAGATGGGCTACTGGATTCCCATCGACGGTTCGGTTAAGACGGCCGCTAACTGGATATCCAATTCGGATATTTCGAAGTTGCTCTCTGCGATCAATGCCCGTCAGTTGATTTTGGTCTCAGACAGTTGTTTCTCAGGTTCGTTAACTCGTGAGCAAAAGATGACCAGCGGCGTATCGAATGTGAGCCGCGTGCTGCAACACCGTTCGGTGCTGGCCTTTTCCTCGGGCGGTGAGGAGCCGGTCTCCGATGGCGGCAAGGAAGGGCATTCGATTTTCGCCTGGAGCTTTATCAATACCTTGAAATCTACCAATGGCGTCGCGCCCGGATTTGAAATCTACCGCGTGGTGCACGGCCAGGTGATGAAGGACTTTCCTCAAGAGCCTCAGTACGGTGCGGTGATCTCGGCGGGGCACACGGCGGGTGGGGAATATATTTTTGAGGCCGCCAATTAGCAGGGGGATGCGATGAGAAAGTTAGTGCTATCTGTATGGATGTCGCTGGTGTTGCTGTCGGCTTATGCCGATGAGGGGGATTTGACAGATGCCGGTACGCAAACAAAGACGCCCGCGCCGGTTGGTATTGCGCCTACGGTGCGCATGAGCGGTGTGCCGCCGCCCGCGCAGATTGCCGTTCCAATTGGTGAATCACCTTTGCAAGGCAAATCCAGCATAACCTTTATGGATTCAAAGCTGTTCGACATGAAGTTAAGTCGTGAGCTAGAAGCGGGCAGGGATATGGTGGAGGTGGATGTGTCAGGGCGCGTGCCGCTGAGCAATATTCCGCCACGTATCGATAAGTGGGTGGTGCGTTCAGCCGAAGAGGGGAAGGTAGAGCTGTTGCCCAGTGAGCAGGCTCCCAAAACGCGCGCGATATTCGGTTTTATTCCGATGATATTTAACGCGTTCGGTTCTTTGAAAAATATGCAGGAAGAGCGCATGGTCGATCAGGTCAGACGCTATGACACCAAGATTTACTACAAGAAGGATGAGGCGGGCGAGACTTTGATCTATAAGATTGTTTTGATTAGGCGTAAATAATAAATTAAATCAATATGTTAGTTATGTATAAAGCGCGGCTTGTCGTATTGCCATCTGCGCCTGAAATGACAGGAGAATGTGAACATGTTTAAACAATTTAATCTATTGGCGGTTCTGCTGGCCGTCTCGACCTGTGCGGTAGCCCAGAGCGATTATTCATCCATGTCGAAAAAGGCCAATACCGTTTCCGCTGCCGCTGGCGTAAAGGGGGCTGCGGCACTGGTAGCGGCAGGGCCGAAAACCCCGGCGACCAAAACGATCACCAGTTTTTCTCAAGCCTTGCGTTGCATGGATGAACTCTTCTTGCAATATGGCAAAAAAGGCATCGTTGTCACATCGGCTGGTATTCCGGATGAAACAGGCAAGGCGAGGGTCGGTTCCAAGGAAATGCTGATTACCGCCTTGTCAAAAATGACACTGAAGAGCCGTGCTTTTGATTTCATCGATTTTCACAGGGCCGATGATGATCTGGGCTTGCTGTTCGGTACTCGGGGGAATGCGCAGGCATTGATGCCGGATTACTACATTCGCGGCTCGGTCACGCAGATGGATGACAATGCGGTGCGCACCAACAAGGGCGCGGGATTAGCGTTGCCGTTTTTTGATCTGGGTGTGTCCAAGGATGAATCCTATGATGTGATCAGCATGGACATGAGTGTGGGCGAGGCCGCGAGCCGGCGTATTTTGCCGGAGACGAGCACCTCTAACACCATGATACTCACCAAGGCTGGCAAATCGGGCGAGGCGGGCGGTAAGGTCGCCAAGCTGGGCTTGAGTTTTAATCTGGACATTAGCAGGTCGGAAGGGGTGGGCGCGGCCAGCCGTACTCTGATCGAACTGGGTTTGATCGAAACGCTGGGAAAATTTACCCGGGTTCCCTACTGGCGCTGCCTCGATGCGGACTCGACCAATCCGGCCATGATAGCGCAGGCGCAAGAATGGTTTGAAACCGTCAAGGAAAAGGATCTCGTGTTGTTTATTCAGCGCAAACTGGCCGGGATGAATCGATATAGCGGTCCGCTGGACGGCGTGATGAACGATAGCTTGAAAAGCGCGATTGCCGAATATCAGGCGGCGGCCGGGCTGATCGCGGATGCTAGGATCAATTTTGATCTGTACTACAGCATGATAGACGATATACAAAACCAGCTAGCGGCCTTACCTGTGACGCAACAAGAGCATGCCGTCTATACCCCGATGGTCGCGGCACCTGTGCAGAACGCGGCCATTTTTGCGGTTCGCGTTGAAACCGATAAGGGGACGCAGCCGATTTATCAGGTGGGGGATGCGTTAAATATGAACGTGTCGGTGAGTGCGGCGGGCTCTGTCTACTGCTATTACGAAGATGCGACAAAAAATACCGCGCGCATCTTCCCCAATCAGTTTTATGCAAATTCCAGACTGATTCCGAACAGCCCCATGCGTCTACCCAGCGGTGGATTCAAAATCAAATTTGACCGTAAAGGCACTGAGCGTGTGGCGTGCTTAGGTTCGGATCTGGAGGTGGTTATCCCGCCCTCGTTGGTGGGTTTGCGCGATTTGGCACCACTCCCGGTCAAATCTCTGGATGAGGTGCTGGATAAGTTTCGTGCCGCCAATCCCGCGCTCACCAGCGCCCAGATTGAACTGACCGTGCGCTGACAGACGGGCTGAATTCAGGATTGTTAATCTTGCTTCATTGCAAATCAGAAAATTCCCAGTCTCTCAGAGTGATGGACGATAGCAGAATCAGCATTGCCTGATATTTATCTTCTGTTTGTCGTGTAATCCTTGCGTCACTTCGGACGATTGAATTGAGACGGGGTATCTGATGAGGCAGTTTGCTTTGATGTTGTATTTCGTAAGTGTAAGCCTCGTGTGTCGGGTCGTACTGGCGGGGGAGATCATCTTGGATACACGGGCGCGCAGCAAGAACCTGCCTGCCGAATTGATACAACCGGCCAGCGCAGTGCTCATGGATATCGGTGAAGAGGATATTTTCCCGCAGCATGGCGATGACAGTGTATTGGATGAAAAAGCACATGCCATGCGTGAGGGGGCAAAAAACAGGCAATCCAATGGCGCGGCAATGCCGGATAACGAACTTAGAAACGGTGCTAATTTTTCTGATTCGACAGCGGCTAATGTTTCAAAGGCGCGTGCCTATATGAAGAGTCCGGCATCACGGCGCATTGCTGAGTTCCCAGTGGTGTCTTGTGACAATGTGAACAATGTCACCGGGCGTATTGGTGACGATAGTCAGTCAGGCAGCGTCATCACGGTCTGGATGAACGGTAAGCAGGTGCAGGCGCGATGCAAATGATCAAGCGAAAATGGCAACTCGTCGCCCTGATGGTTGGCCTGACGATACAGCCGGCGTTTGCCGATGATAAGTCGCAAAAAAATGAGAGTGAAACTATCGGTATCGATGTGGAAATCGAAGGGGTCACGATCATCAATGAAAAAGTCTTTATCGATGGTGTACTCGTTCCCAGAGGCAAGCGTGAAGTGGTTTCACGTAAAACGGGCAAGGTGTACCGGATAGAGTGGGGGCGGGATGGCAACGTAACCGTGACGGAAAAATGAAAAATATTCTTCTACTGCCGGGTTTTATGCTGCTGTTTGCTGTGATGACAAACGCGTACGCGGGTATTTATCTGATCTACGACGGGGCATCGGCAAGCCCGGTTGTCGCATTCGACGAATCGATCGATGAGTTCACCGTTGAAGAGGGTTATCTGGCACCACGCGCCTATGTTTCTGTGAATGGTAGTGTGGCAGGTTCCCGGATACCGTTGGCTTTTATCCCTCCGGCAACCGCTTATGCCATCGGCGGGAATAAGTTGATGCCATCGCTGATTTTGGCCGCGCCCAGCGCGTCGAGTTCGCCTCAGTTGTCGCGCGCAGTACAGGGAGCGCATGCCTGGTCTGTGTATCAGGCTGGCAATAACGGGCTGGGGTTGGTCTATACCCCGGGCGGCAACCCTACCGCCAGCCAGAAGTCAGCCAGAGGGAACCGGGCGCGGGCTCAGGCGTTTCGTTTGGACTACTACAGGTAAAGGGGACGAGACGTGAATACTATCCCGGCTTTTATGCGCATAACCCGATGGCTTTCCTGTGTGTTGGTTCTGTGTGTCTCGCAGGTCTATGCCGAAGAGATTATCTCGGCTGATTTCCAGGCTATTTTGAATGGTCGAAGCGGTGAGTTCTGTATCTGGAAATATTCAGGGAATTCAAATGTTTATGTTTTTGATTTTCCGGAACTGCGGCGGCAGGGGCAGGCGTTTAACCGCGCCATGCAGTTAACCGAGCAATACAACGAATCGTATAAGCGCGTATTGGGCACAGATGAGATGAGTAAATATCTCAATGCGATACGTCGCAATCAGGCAAATTTTGCCTTTGGCCACGACTTTTTGGTCAGCGAGTTAGCGTTGTTCTTCAATCTGGCTAATAGGGACAAGATCGTTCTATTGCCGGAAGAGGTCAAGGTGCGTGAGTTTTTAGTCGCACAAGGCATGATGGAAGAGTGGCGCGGCTTCTATCGTGCCTTGATGCCGGATGTGGTGATTTTATCGATTCCTCAGGTTCAGGAGCGCCACGACAATGAGCCTCGCATCAATGAGTTGGCACGCAGAGCGATTTTCACTCACGAAATTGCGCACGCAGAGTTTTACACCAATCCCTATTACGCGGATTACTGCCGTAAATTCTGGGCGGACAAATTGAGCGAAGCGCAGCGCGGCGTGTTTCAGCGATTCTTGTCCAATTACAACTATTCGATCAATCAACAGGAGTTGTTGATCAATGAGATGCAGGCTTATTTGATGTTTACGCCCGATCCGAACTCTATCAGCGCCGCTCGCTTGGGTATCGATGAGACAGAGTGGGAGGGGATGAAGACATTGTTCAGGCAGGGCCGGCCACCGACCAAACTACCCATGTGAAGGAGGCGAGATGAATAATCAATGGCTATACGGAATGGTGTTCGCGCTGTTTTCTGCCGGTGGCTCTGCGCAAGTCAGCCAGTCGCACACCACGATCAAGGGGAACACGGAGATCAACGTGTCGACACAAAATACCACTGCGATTGCGACCGGTGAAAATAACGTGGCACGCAACCGGATCGGTGTGGTGCAGGGCAATAAACGAGGCGACACCAAAATTACCGTTAACGCGGGAAATGTAACCACGGTGACGGGCGGGCGTAACAAAAAAGCATGTACCAATATCGGGGGGATTGTCAGCGATGAATGCAAATAAGTGGAGGCGGCTTGTGGCCGGCGTATGTATCGGTGTAGTTAGCACGAGTGCAATGGCGGTGCAGGGACTGGATGCTTCAGGCAATAGTAAAGTCAATAATTCGCTAGCCAAAAAGTGGTCGAACACCGATACCTCTCGAGATGGTTATAAGGCTCAACAGGATAAGCGGGTGGTTAACGTCGGCAGCCGCCGGTCCAACGACTGTAATGTCAATGTGGGCACGGTTCAGCCGGGACAAAAGGCACCTAAGGAAATCGTGGTTACCACAAAAGAAGTGATCAATGTGTGCAAATAGGTGAAGACATCATGAAACATTATTTAGGTTTGTGTTTCGGGCTGCTGCTGGCAGGTTACGGCTATCTGGCGGTGGCGGACGACATGGAAAAAATTAGGGAGCTGGAACACGCGATGACCGCACCTGCGGCAGAAATAACCAAGAAGCCGCGCACGCGCGCCATCGTCTTTGATCCAACTCCCGAGGCGGCTTCTAGTGGTTCCGGTGATTGCAGTGTAGTGCCGCCGGATGCCAGGTTGACGGTGGTAGATTTTACTATTCAGTTTAAGTTGGGTAGCGCCCAGATCGCCAGTTCATCTGACAAGGTATTGCACGAAATTGCCAAGGTGCTGGCGCTGAGCAGTAAATGCGTGATCGTGGAAGGGCATACCGATGCGACAGGTAATGCGGACCGGAACAATGCGCTTTCACGCGACAGGGCCGATGCCGTAGTCAATTATATTTCTGATAAAGCCGGTTTAGACAAGAAGCGTCTGATACCGGTTGGGAAAGGCTCAAGCGAGCCCTTAAAGAACCTCGATCCACGCAATCCGCAAAACCGGCGCGTGGTATTTAAGGTAGTTGGTTAAACGATATTTTTAATTTCTTAAAAGGAGGTTTATATGCGTTTCATTACTTTGTTAGTGGCAGGTTTGGTTGTTGCAACGCCTGTGTTGGCCCAGCAAACTCAGCGCTCCAGCAATCCGCAGGGCGTGCAGATTCAGGGTAATACGGAGATTAAAGCCAAACAGGAAAACTCTACCGCAGTGTCGGTCGGTGAAGGAAATACCGCCAAGAATACGGCGGGGGCGATCAAGGGTGGAACCCAGATTCAGGGTAATACCAAGATCAACGCTTCCCAAAAGAATTCGACTGCCGTTGCAGTAGGTAAGAATAACAAGGCTTCCAATGAAGCGGGTGTCATTGGTGGTAACTAATACAAGGGGTAAAAAATGAAATATTCAGTATTGTTGGTGGCTATGTTGTCTGTGTTCGCATCCGGTGCGGTTTTTGCTCAGGCATCGCAAAGCGGGCCGCGAGGCGGTATGTCTTCCCCTAATTCGCAAGGTGTGCAGATACAGGGAAATACCGAGATCAAGGCTAAACAGGAAAATTCGACTGCTGTTTCTGTCGGTGAAGGCAATACGGCTAAGAATACGGCGGGTGCAATCAAGGGTGGTACCCAGATTCAGGGTAATACCAAGATACAAGCCAAACAGAAGAATTCTACTGCGGTGTCAGTCGGTAAAGACAATACCTCGGCCAATGAGGCCGGAACGATAGGCGGCAAGTAGCCAGTATTCAACAAAGGGGCGTCATCTCTGATGGCGCTCCTTTATTGATGCCTGATAATTCCTTATGAAAGCTAAACGCAGGTTTTGTGCGGCCTTGTTGTCGGCTTGTCTTTGTGCGCAGATTTCGTTGGCCGCTGCCGGTGAAACGATTGCGTTGTCGGTCAATGATGAAATTATCCGTGCTGAGTTGGCGCAGTCAGTAGCATCGCGCGCGACGGGTTTGATGTTACGCAAGGCATTGTGTGCTAACTGCGGTATGCTTTTCGTATTTCCTTCTTCCGATAAATGGTCGTTCTGGTCTAAAAATACCCCGCTGGCGTTATCCGTCGCATTCATCGATGGTGCAGGGCGCATCGTGCAGATCGTCGATATGGAGGCAGAAAGTACGGAAGATCATGTCTCGCAATTTGATGCGCTATATGCGCTGGAAATGGAGCGGGGCTGGTTTGCCAGACATGGCATCGTTGCGGGTCATACCATCAAAGGGCTGGCGCAGCCTGATGCCGTGCGTTGAGGTCGTGTCTGCATGCATTGAGTCAGTATTTTGCTAGATTGCACATAAGCTATGACGTTAAGTAAAAAATTGTTCCATCGCATGTGGTAGAATGCGCCCCCCATACATCTAGCAAGGCTGTTTACATGTCACGCCAACTTCGCAATATCGCCATTATCGCTCACGTCGACCATGGTAAAACTACCCTGGTCGATAAGCTGCTGTCACAGGCAGGCTCCTTCTCGGCACACCAACAAGTCGCTGAACGCGTCATGGATAACAATGACCTGGAAAAGGAACGCGGCATTACCATTCTGGCAAAGAATTGCGCTGTTGAGTTCAAGGGCGTGCACATCAATATCGTCGACACACCGGGTCACGCGGACTTCGGCGGCGAAGTTGAGCGCGTTCTGGGTATGGTAGACGGCGTTTTGCTGCTGGTCGATGCGGTTGACGGCCCTATGCCGCAAACCCGTTTCGTCACAAAGAAAGCATTGGCGCTGGGCTTGCGTCCTATCGTTGTGATCAACAAGGTTGACCGTCCGGGCGCACGTCCGGATTGGGTTGTGGATCAGACTTTCGACTTGTTCGACAAGCTGGGCGCGACGGACGAGCAGTTGGACTTCCCGGTTGTTTACGCCTCTGCCTTGAACGGTTACGCTAAGACCGAACTGGAAACAGTTACCGACAATATGTTCGCGTTGCTGGACGTTGTTTTGGAAAATGTTCCTGCTCCTAGCGTCGCGGCTACCGAAGAGCCGCTGCAATTGCAAATTTCCGCGCTGGATTACTCCAGTTTCGTCGGTCGTATCGGTGTGGGGCGTGTGACTCGCGGTAAGATTCGTCCTGGCCAGGAAGTAATGGTCATGAATGGCGATAAGTCATCCAAAAAAGCTCGCATCAATCAAGTGTTGGGTTTCCGTGGTATCGAACGCGTATTGCTCGAAGAAGCGATGGCGGGCGATATCGTGCTGATCAATGGTATCGACGAGATCGGTATCGGTGTGACCATTGCTGATGCCAGCAAGCCTGAAGCGTTGCCTTTGCCTAAGATCGACGAACCGACCCTGAGCATGAACCTGATGGTGAACACTTCGCCATTGTGCGGCCAGGAAGGCAAGATGATCACGAGCCGTCAGATTCGCGATCGCCTGAACAAAGAATTGCTGGTCAACGTGGCTTTGCGTGTTGAAGAAACAGACAATACCGACGTGTTCCTGTTGTCAGGTCGCGGTGAATTGCATCTGACGATTCTGCTGGAAAACATGCGCCGTGAAGGTTTCGAGATGGGCGTGGGCAAGCCGCGTGTCGTGTACCGTGAAATCAACGGCGAAAAATGCGAGCCTTTCGAAATGCTGACCGTGGATGTGGAGGACACCAACCAGGGCGCAGTTATGGAAGAACTGGGTCGTCGTCGCGGCGATCTGCAAGATATGCAACCGGATGGTCACGGTCGTGTGCGTCTGGAATACCGCGTTCCTGCGCGTGGTCTGATCGGCTTCCAGTCTGAATTTATGACGCTGACACGCGGCACCGGCATCATGGCGCACGTGTTTGATGATTATGCACCGGTCAAGGCCGATATGCCGGGTCGTCGCAACGGCGTGTTGATTTCTTCCGAGCAAGGCGAAGCGGTTGCTTACGCGTTGTGGAAGCTGGAAGATCGCGGTCGCATGATCGTGGTTCCAGGCGACAAGCTGTATGAAGGTATGATTATCGGCATTCACAGTCGCGATAACGATCTGATCGTCAATCCGATCAAGGGTAAGCAACTGACCAACGTGCGTTCATCCGGTACGGATGAAGCAGTTCGTCTGACACCACCAGTACGCCTGACGCTGGAATCAGCGGTTGAGTTTATCGACGATGATGAACTGGTTGAAATCACCCCTGTTTCAATTCGCGTTCGTAAGCGTTTCCTGACAGAAAACGAACGCAAGCGCAACGTACGCGGCCTGTAATTCGTCTGTAGTACCTGCAAAACGCCGCGCGGCTTAGAGTCGCGCGGCGTTTTGCATTGTGGCGAAAGCAAATATGGAATATCAGCCGAAGTAGGCAATGTCTGAACCAGTGGCCTTGCAGAGGGGATAGGCATAAAGCAAAAATTTCATATTTGCTGCGACGCATTTTGTCGCTTTGGTAGTGAATAATACGGACTCATTTTGATTCGGAACTACTATGCGTAATCTCTCAAAATCTAAACTGATCGCCTGGCGACAATGCCCCAAACGACTCTGGCTGGAAATTCATCGCCCGGCGTTGCGCGAGGATTCAGCGGCCACATGTGAAGCATGTGTTGAGGGAAGTCGCTTGCTGTCTTGATCGGCGGCAACGGCTTTGACCTGTTTGACAGATGTGAAGGGAACGATATTCTGTTATGTAATTCGGCAAATAATGAAATAAATCAATTTGATAGGAGTGCAGCATGAAAATACTTCAACTATGGCTGAAGCAAATCAAGAATCTTGTATTGATCTTGATGATGGGGGTAAGTATGCATGCATATTCTGCAACGATGAGTTGGAAGGAAGAAGTGGTTTTGCACGATGGAAAGATCATCGTTGCGGAACGCTTCTACAATCTTGGGGGGTATCCGGCAATTGAGAGCCATAACCGCACGCCGCTCGATGAAACCATCACCTTTGTTTTGCCTGAGTCGAACAAGCAAATTTCATGGAGAACTGAATATCGGAACGAACTGTCCGAATCTAGCAGTC
>JBAZVL010000001.1:0-849179 GCA_041660905.1 Gallionella sp. | reverse complement strand
AACCAACTTACTGATTATTAAGCTTTTCTGTTGCCAGATCCGCTTCGTTTCCGCCGCTGTTCCGGTGAAGAGGTGCGCATTATAGGGCTTAAATTTATCCCGTCAACTCTTTTCGGTAATATTGCTGCATTCAATCTTTGATGCGTTGTTTATATGGATATTTATATACTGCAGTACTTATCTGCCGCACGCTACAAAATCAAAAAACCGCAGGGAGCACCCGCGGTTTTTTGATTTTGTAGCGTCTATCTTAAAGACTGGATTCCCGCTCGCACGGGAAGGTCGGCATTGATTAGTGATACTTACGGCTCAATTCATGCACTGCCGCGACCATCGCGGCGACATTCTCAGGATTGGTATGCTGAGATATGCCGTGACCCAGATTAAATACATGACCGCTACCGTAACCGTAGCTGCTCAACACTTTTTCAACCTCATTGCGGATCGCATTAGGATTTGCGAACAATACGGCCGGATCGAGATTACCTTGCAGCGCTACTTTATTGCCCACCTTCTGACGCGCAACACCGATATCCATCGTCCAGTCCAGACCGATCGCATCGCAACCTGTTGCCGCGATACTGTCTATCCACAAACCGCCACCCTTGGTAAATACGACGTTAGGAATCCGCACGCCGTCTTTTTCCTTGATCAAGCCTTCCACGATGCGCTGTGTATAGGGCAGCGAGAACTCATGGTAAGCCGAGTGAGACAACACCCCACCCCAGGAGTCGAAGATCATCACGGCTTGCGCGCCCGCTTCGATCTGCGCATTCAGGTAAGCGATGACTGCCTGAGTCGTCACTTCGAGGATGTGGTGCATCAGCTTAGGCTCGTTGTACATCAGCGTCTTCACGCGCGCGTAATCATCGCTGCCGCCACCTTCGACCATATAGCAGGACAAGGTAAACGGACTGCCGGAGAAACCGATCAGCGGCACACGACCATCGAGCGTCTTGCGAATTTGCGAAACCGCATCGGTCACGTAACGCAATGTTTTGTCGATATCAGGAACTTGCAGCGCCTTGATTGCCGCCTCATCGCGCAACGGACGTTCAAACTTAGGACCTTCACCATCGGCAAAATAAAGACCCAAACCCATCGCATCCGGTACAGTCAGAATATCGGAGAACAATATCGCCGCATCCAATGGATAACGATCCAAAGGCTGCATAGTGACTTCAGTTGCAAAGTCAGGATTCTTGCACAGCCCCAAAAAACTGCCTGCGCGCGCACGTGTTGCACGGTATTCAGGCAAGAAACGGCCAGCCTGACGCATCATCCACAGCGGCGTGTATTCGGTCGGTTCACGCAGCAAGGCGCGCAAAAAGGTGTCATTCTTAAGTTTGAAGTTCATGTATTGCCTTTATTATTGTATTTGCGGAACCCGACATGTCGGGTTAAAACCCGAGCTACGTTAATTGTTAACGAGGTAAAGCAGAAGACCCCATCAAAAACTCATCGACTGAACGCGCACACTGACGACCTTCACGTATCGCCCATACAATCAGGGACTGACCACGGCGAATATCACCGGCGGCAAATATGCGATCACAACTGGTACGATAATTGTCCGTGTCAGCCTTTGCATTGCCGCGCAGATCTTTTTCGATACCGAATGCTTCCAGCACCTTTTTCACCGGACTGACAAAACCCATCGCCAGGAACACCAGATCGGCCTTGAGCTCGAACTCGCTACCTGCCACTTCGGTCATCTTGCCGTCTTTCCATTCGACGCGGACTGCGCGCAATTTTTCGACTTTGCCGTCGCTGCCGATAAACTCCTTGGTCGCGATCGCCCAGTCACGGTTGCAGCCTTCTTCATGCGAACTGGAGGTGCGCAGCTTCATCGGCCAGTTAGGCCAGGTCAGCGGCTTATTTTCCTGATCCGGCGCGCGCGGCATCACTTCGATCTGCGTGACAGATAATGCGCCGTGACGATTTGAGGTACCCACGCAGTCAGAACCGGTATCGCCGCCACCGATCACCACCACGTGCTTACCGGTTGCACGCAACTGCTCAGGCAACTCGTCCCCGGCGTTGACGCGGTTTTGTTGCGGCAGAAACTGCATCGCATTGTAAATCCCAGACAGTTCACGGCCCGGAACCGGCAAATCACGCGGCGTTTCAGCACCACCGGTCAACACAACAGCCGCAAAGTCCGCCAGCAACGTCTCAGGAGAGATCGTTTCCGTTGCCATGTTGTTCACACCCGCCTCACACTCAGTACCGATAAAGACCGAGGTTTTAAATGTGACACCCTCGGCTTCCATCTGCGCGACACGGCGATCGATGTGTGACTTTTCCATCTTGAAATCAGGAATACCGTAACGCATCAACCCGCCGATGCGGTCATTCTTTTCAAACAGCGTCACATCGTGACCGGCGCGCGCAAGCTGCTGAGCGCAAGCCATCCCGGCAGGACCGGAACCGACCACCGCTACTTTTTTGCCCGTTTTCTGAGCCGGCACTTGAGGCACGACCCAGCCCATTTCCCAACCCTTGTCGATGATGGCGT
The DNA here is from genome assembly GCA_041660905.1 of Gallionella sp. Classification (GTDB taxonomy): domain Bacteria; phylum Pseudomonadota; class Gammaproteobacteria; order Burkholderiales; family Gallionellaceae; genus Gallionella. The sequence continues at coordinate 846,661 of JBAZVL010000001.1, read as the reverse complement.
GTTCGATCGACTTGATGCCGACTGCATCGTTATTGATGTTCAGGGTACAGGCCGCTTCGCAGGGAGCCGGGCACAAACGACCGGTGAATTCCGGGAAATTGTTGGTCGAATGCAACACGGCGAGCGCGGCCTCCCAGTTGCCGCGATACACCAGATCATTCCAGTCAGGAATAATATTGTTGATCGGACAACCTGAAGTACAAAACGGCACACCACAATCCATGCAGCGCGCGGCTTGCGTCTTGGCCTGATCATCGGTCAGATGCAGAACGAACTCACTGTAATTCGCCAGACGTTCAGCCACCGGCAAACTCGCCTCAGACAGGCGGTCGTATTCCATAAATCCAGTTGGCTTACCCATTATGCAGCCCCCCCTTGCTTTAATTGTTCTGCAGCTTGTTCCTTCAACGCGCGGCGATAATCCGTCGGCATGACCTTGGTAAATTTAGGCAGGTAGTCCGCCCAGTTTTCCAGTATGGTCTTGGCGCGTTCACTGCCCGTGTACTTCAGATGTTTTTCTATCTGTGCACGCAAAGCCTGCTCGTCCGCCATGTTGAGGTGATTAAAGTGTACCCGACCGTGACTTGTCGGCAATTCTTCCGTCGCATCTTGCGACTCCACTTCCGCAATAACAGGCTCGATCGCGACCATGGTCAAATTGCAACGCTTCTCAAAGTCACCCGTTTCATCCAGCACATAAGCGACACCGCCCGACATACCTGCCGCAAAGTTGCGACCCGTTTGTCCCAACACAACCACCATACCGCCGGTCATGTATTCACAACCGTGATCACCCAGACCTTCAACCACCGCGATTGCTCCGGAGTTACGCACAGCAAATCGCTCGCCCGCCACCCCGTTGAAATAGCACTCGCCGGCCGTCGCACCGTACATCACGGTATTGCCGACGATGATATTTTCAGACGCAACCAGTTTCGCATCACGAGGCGGCATGATGGCGATACGACCGCCACACAAGCCCTTACCGACGTAATCGTTACCCTCCCCGCGCAATTCAAACGAAATACCATGCGACAGGAACGCGCCGAAGCTCTGACCCGCCGTACCGGTGAAATTTACCTGTATGGTGTCATCGGCTAATCCGGCATGACCGTAACGTTTGGCCACTTCGTGCGACAACATCGTGCCGACCGTGCGATTGACGTTGCGGATCGGGCTTGCAATAACAACAGGCTCTTGATTATTAATCGCTTTTTCGGCACCTGCTATCAGCGTATTGTCCAGCGCCTTGTCTAGTTCGTGATCCTGCGTCTCGGCATGACGGCGTGCTACGCTTGCAGCAACCTCAGGCTGATAAAATACTTTTGAGAAATCAAGACCTTGAGATTTCCAATGCGCGATACTGTGCTTTACATCCAGCAGATCGGAACGACCAACCAGATCGACAAAACGGCGGATACCCATCTGCGCCATCAGTTCGCGCAACTCTTCGGCGACGAAGAAGAAGTAGTTCACCACATGTTCCGGTTGGCCGGTAAATTTGCGGCGCAACTCAGGATCCTGGGTCGCAACCCCAACAGGGCATGTATTGAGGTGGCACTTACGCATCATGATGCAACCCTCAACCACCAGCGGTGCGGTCGCAAAACCGAACTCGTCAGCACCCAGCAGCGCACCGATCAGCACATCGCGACCAGTCTTCAACTGACCATCGACCTGCAAAGCAACGCGTCCGCGCAACTGATTGAGCACCAGCGTCTGTTGCGCTTCGGCCAGACCCAGCTCCCACGGCGTACCCGCGTGCTTGATGGAAGACAGTGGAGATGCACCCGTACCGCCGTCGAAACCGGACACCACGATGTGGTCGGCCTTCGCCTTGGAAACACCGGCAGCCACCGTACCTACGCCCACTTCGGAAACCAGTTTGACCGAGATCGAAGCCGATGGATTGGAATTCTTCAGATCGTGGATCAACTGCGCCAGATCTTCGATGGAGTAAATATCGTGATGAGGAGGAGGAGAAATCAGACCCACGCCCGGCACCGAGAAACGCAGCTTGGCGATGTATTCGGACACCTTATGGCCTGGCAACTGACCGCCTTCACCGGGCTTCGCACCCTGCGCCATCTTGATCTGAATCTGATCCGCACTGGCCAGATATTCGGCGGTAACACCGAAACGACCGGATGCGACTTGTTTAATCCTCGAACGCAAGGAGTCACCCGCCAACAGTTCGCGATCGGTCTCGATACGGCTCTTACCGATGATATCGGAGAGCATTTCACCACCCTTGAAGATAGCGAAACGGGAAGCATCTTCACCACCTTCGCCGGTATTGGACTTACCGCCGATGCGGTTCATCGCAATCGCCAGCGTGGTGTGCGCTTCGGTTGAGATCGAACCCAAAGACATCGCACCCGTGACGAAGCGCTTGACGATTTCTTTCGCCGATTCAACCTCAATCAGCGGCACGGCTTCACCGGCAGGCTTGATTTCGAACAGTCCGCGCAAAGTTTTAAGCTTAGTGCTTTGTTCGTTGATCAGCTTTGCATATTCCTTGTAGGTCGAAGCATTGTTGGTGCGCGTCGCCATTTGCAACTTAGCAATAGAGTCCGGCGTCCACATGTGCTCTTCGCCACGAACGCGGTAAGCATATTCACCACCCGCCTCCAGCGCATTAGCCAGAACAGGATCCTTACCAAACGCATCCTTGTGCATGCGCTGTGCTTCTTCAGCCACCTCATTCAGACCGATACCTTCGATCTGTGTCGCGGTACCTGCGAAGTATTCCGCAACGAAGGACGCATCCAGACCAATCGCTTCAAATATTTGCGCGCCGCAATAGGACTGATAGGTAGAAATGCCCATCTTGGACATGACCTTCATCAAGCCCTTGTCGATCGCCTTGATAAAACGCTTCTTGGCTTCATAGGCATCGACACCGGCAGGCAGATTGAGCGACGCGATGGTTTCATAGGCCAGCCAAGGGCAAACGGCTTCTGCACCGTAACCTGCCAGCAGTGCGAAGTGATGCACTTCACGCGCTGAACCTGTTTCGACGACCAAACCGGTGCTGGTGCGCAAACCTGCCTGAACCAGATGCTGATGCACGCGCGAACAGGCAACCAGCGCAGGAATCGCGACGCGTTCACTCGACATCGCACGATCGGACAGAATCAATACGTTGTAACCATCCGCGACCGCCTTGTCGGCAGCAGCGCACAAGGCATTGACGTAAGAAGCGCACGCCTCGGCACCTTCGCTGACCGGATAAGTGATATCCAAGACTTGCGAGCGGTAACGGCCTTGCGTCAACTGATCGATATTGCGCAGCTTCGCGATGTCGTCATTCGACAACACTGGCTGATGCACTTCCAGACGCAACATCGGCACAGTTTCATCGATACCCAACAGATTAGGCTTAGGACCGATGAAGGACGTCAGCGACATGACGATTTCTTCGCGGATCGGATCGATCGGCGGATTGGTCACTTGCGCAAACAGTTGCTGGAAATAATCGTAGAACGAGCGATTCTTGTTCGACAAAACCGCCAGCGCGGCATCCGTACCCATAGATCCGGTTGGCTCTTCACCGGCGTTGACCATAGGCGCGATGACAAACTTGATGTCTTCCTGCGAATAGCCAAATGCCTGTTGAGTATCGAGGAGCGACGCGTTCAGCTTGTTTTCGCTGACGGCAGCCGGCATGTCGCCGAGGAAGAAACGTGATTCTTCGATCCACTGACGGTAAGGTTTCGCTGTCGCCAACTGGCTCTTCAGTTCGTCATCGTCGATGATGCGACCGGCTTCCATGTCAATCAGGAACATACGGCCCGGCTGCAAGCGCCATTTCTTGACCACTTTGTGCTGAGGAATATTCAACACGCCCATTTCGGACGCCAGCAACACCACGTCGTCGTCGGTGATCAGATAACGCGCCGGACGTAAACCGTTGCGATCCAGTGTCGCGCCTATCATGCGACCATCGGTAAAGGCTACCGCAGCAGGACCATCCCATGGCTCCATCAAGGCTGCGTGATATTCGTAGAACGCACGGCGCTCTTCATCCATCAATGGATTGCCCGCCCAGGCTTCCGGAATCAACAGCATCATCGCGTGCGGCAGTGAGTAACCACCGGCCACCAGCAATTCCAGCGCGTTGTCGAAACAAGCCGAGTCAGATTGACCGCTTACGATCAGCGGCCAGAGCTTTTCCAGATCTTCGCCCAGCAAATTGGATGACATTGCCGCATGTCGCGCCGCCATCCAGTTCACGTTGCCGCGCACCGTATTGATTTCGCCGTTATGCGCAATCATGCGGAACGGATGTGCCAGATTCCAGGTTGGGAAAGTATTGGTCGAGAAACGCTGATGAACCAGCGCCAGCGCGCTGACCACAGCTGGGTTCTGCAAATCGGGGTAATACTTGCCAACCTGATCGGCTAACAACATGCCCTTGTAGACGATAGTGCGCGCAGACAGCGAAGGCACATAGAAGCCGCGACCCAGCTCATCCGGCAGATTGCTGATCGCATGTTCTGCGGTCTTGCGAATGACGAACAGCTTGCGCTCGAATGCCTCGGTATCCGCACAGTTTTCACCGCAACCGATGAAGACTTGCAGCACGATAGGCTCAACCAGCTTAACGCTCTCGCCCAAAATGGTGCTGTCGACCGGCACATAACGCCAGCCCAGTACCGACTGACCTTCGGCGTTGACCTTTTCCGTGACAATTTGCTCACAGGCGGCACGCGCTGCCGGCTCTTTAGGCATAAAAATCATACCGACGCCGTAGCGACCGGCTTCCGGCAGTACCAGATCTTGCGCCGCACATTCTGCACGGAAGAAGGCATCCGGGATTTGCAACAGAATACCTGCACCATCGCCAGCCAGCGGGTCTGCGCCCGTCGCCCCCCGATGGGTCAGATTTTCGAGAATTTGTAAGCCCTGACTGACCATGTCATGGCTTTTTTTACCCTTGATGTGGGCGACAAAACCCACTCCACAGGCATCGCGCTCCTGGCGCGGGTCATACAAACCTTGTTGCTTCGGCAAATTAACCACGGTGTACCTCAATCAAATCAAACTGGGTGTTAAAAACTGCTACGCCGGACAGCAACGCGATACGAATGAACCGCCTGCACTGCCCTTTGTGCCTGTATTGCATACGCCCTGTTAAAGCAAAAAAGACGACACGCGTCGCCATACCAACCAACTATGCTCATACAAAAGCGAAAGGGCTGGAATATTACCCGTAATCAAGCCTATCGGCAACCTATAAGCTGCGGCCAGCCGCGATGCTTCGAGCTAGCAAGCCGGCGAGGTGTTTTTGAACGAAAGCTAAACAGAAAAGAACCGAGCTCGCGTTACTTTAATTCAATACAATCAAATAATTATATAAAAAATTACCACCTATTGCCGTGCAATTACCGCACAGAATCTCCGTTTTGCGCGCAACCGCATCGCTGCTCGCCTATTTCACTGCCTGCGCAGAGATGACGAATAAATCCACACCTTCTTAGTTTAACCAGCCAGTTTTTTCAGCAGCACTTCGTTCAACTGCGCAGGATTAGCCTTGCCTTTGCTGGCCTTCATCGCCAATCCAACAAAGAAGCCAAACAGCTTATCCTTACCGGAACGGTATTCAGCGACCTTGTCGGCTTGCGCTGCGATGATTTCATCCACCAGCGCTTCGATTGCGCCAGAATCGGAAACTTGCTTTAAGCCTTTAGCTTCGATAATCGCATCGGCATCGCCACCTTCCGCCCACAAGGTGCGGAACACATCCTTACCACCCGCGTTGGAAATGGTGTTGTCCGCAATGCGTGCCAACATACCGCTCATTTGTTGTGCCGAAACAGGGCATTGCGCCATATCCAGGCCGTCGCGATTGAGCTGCGCCGACAATTCGCCGATCAACCAGTTAGCGCACAACTTGGCGTTGCCAACTACGCTGACACATGCATCGAAGAAATCCGCCATTTCGCGCGACGAAGTCAGACTGCTCGCGTCATAGGCCGACAAACCCAAGTCGTTCACGTAGCGTGTGCGGCGCGCCTCGGGTAGTTCAGGCAGAGTCGCACGCATGGCTTCCAGCATTTGGGGCGTGATATCCAGCGGCAATAAATCAGGATCGGGGAAATAACGATAGTCGTGCGCATCTTCCTTGCTGCGCATCGCGCGCGTCTCGCCGGTATCCGGGTTGAACAGAATGGTCGCCTGATGTATCTTGCCGCCGTTCTCGATCGTGTCGATCTGCCACTGAACCTCGTAGTCGATCGCCTGCTGCATGTATTTGAATGAATTGAGATTTTTAATCTCACGACGGGTACCCAGCGGCTCGCCCGGACGACGTACAGACACATTGACGTCGCAGCGGAAGGAGCCTTCCTGCATATTGCCGTCGGAAATGCCGATCCAGCGCACCAAGGTGTGCAAGGTTTTGGCGTAGGCGACCGCCTCGGCGGCAGAACACATATCCGGTTCGGAGACGATTTCCAGCAGCGGCGTGCCTGCGCGGTTCAAGTCCACGCCGGTCATGCCCTGCGATGCGCCGTGTACCGATTTGCCCGCATCCTCTTCCAGATGGGCGCGGGTGATGCGCACCACTTTTTCGTAAGACGCAGCCTTGCCGGACAAGGGTTCTACCTGAATTTTCAGACTACCCATCCCCACCACCGGCAGATCGAACTGACTGATCTGATAGCCTTTGGGCAAATCGGGATAAAAGTAATTTTTACGCGCGAACACCGAACGCGGCGCGATGTGCGCACCGACTGCCAGACCGAACTTGACCGCGCGTTCAACCGCGCCTTTGTTCAGCACCGGCAGCACGCCCGGCAAGGCGATGCTCACCGCATCCGCTTGTGTATTAGGCTCAGCGCCGTATGTAGTCGAGGCGCCGGAAAAAATTTTAGTGTTGGTGGACAGTTGCGTATGCACTTCCAGCCCGATGACGATTTCCCAAGACATAGTATTTCCTTAAAAACCTTCAGGACAACGCGTGTGCCAGTCGGTCGCCAGTTGATATTGATGTGCGACGTTCAGCATGCGCGCCTCGTCGAAATAGTTACCGATGATCTGTAAACCGACCGGCATATTGTCGCGACCCGTGCCGCAAGGAATAGACATGCCGGGCAGTCCTGCCAGATTCACCGCGATAGTGTAGATATCGGACAGATACATCTGCACAGGATCATCGCCCTTTTCGCCCAGATTGAAGGCGGTGGAAGGAGACGTCGGCCCCATGATGACATCGCAATGCTGGAATGCATCGGTGAAATCTTGCGCGATCAATCGGCGTATTTTCTGCGCCTGCAAATAGTACGCGTCGTAATAGCCGTGCGAGAGCACGTAAGTGCCGATCATGATGCGGCGCTTGACTTCTTCGCCGAAACCTTGCGAACGGCTCTTTTCATACATATCCGCCAGATCGCTGTATTCATCGGCGCGATGTCCATAACGCACACCGTCGTAACGCGACAGATTGCTGGACGCTTCCGCCGGTGCCAGCACGTAATACACCGGTACCGCCAGTTTGGTATTGGGCAGACTGATTTCCACTACGGTGGCACCCAGCTTGCGATATTCGGCAATCGCCTCCTGAATACGACCACCGACATCGGCGGACAGACCTTCGGCGAAAAATTCGCGCGGCAGACCGATGCGCAATCCGGTCAGCGGCTTATTCAGATCGCGGCTGTAATCTTCCTTTTCGCGCTGCAAAGAGGTGGAATCGCGCTCATCATAGCCGGTCATCACATTCAGCATCAACGCGCAGTCTTCCGCGCTGCGCGCCATCGGCCCTGCCTGATCCAGACTGGAAGCGAAAGCGATCATGCCGTAACGCGACACCGTACCGTAAGTCGGCTTAATGCCGCTGATCCCGCACAGCGCCGCCGGTTGACGGATAGAACCGCCGGTATCCGTACCGGTTGCCGCCGCACACAGACGCGCTGCCACAGCAGACGCCGCCCCACCGGAACTACCGCCGGGCACCGCTTTCTGATTCCACGGATTTCTGACTGGACCAAAATACGAAGTTTCATTGGATGAACCCATGGCGAATTCGTCCATGTTGGTCTTACCCAAGTTGACCGCACCCGCCTTGTTGAATTGCTCGATCACGTGCGCGTCATAAGGGGCGATGAAATCCGCCAGCATCTTAGAGCCGCAGGTGGTGCGCCACCCCTTTGCACAGAAAATATCCTTCTGCGCAAAAGGAATGCCGGTCAAGGGCTGCGCGCCACCTGATGCGATCAGTTCATCCGCCGCACGCGCCTGTGCCAGACTGGCTTTAGCGTCAACAGTGATAAAAGCATTAAAGACCGGATTATGCGTCGCGATGCGATCCAGATAAGTCTGAGTCAATTCGACGCTGGAGATTTTTTTGGCGCGCAAAGCGTCGCCTAGCTGTATAAGGCTGGAATTCAACATGATATTTACTCTATAACTTGAGGTACGAGATACAGACCGTCTTCAACCTGCGGCGCGATAGCCTGGAACAGTTCGCGCTGATTGGTTTCGGTGACCCGATCTTCGCGCAGGCGCTGGGATAAATCTTGGGCGTGCGACATCGGGGCAATGCCTGTGGTATCCACGGCCTGCATTTGGGCGATCAATTCAAAAATACCGGACATTTGCGCCCTGGCAGCTTCGATTTCGGTGTTATTCATGGCAAGTCGCGCAAGGCGCGCAACCTTTTGAACGTCGGCAGTGCTTAATGACATAGTAAAAGCTTTATATAAATGAGGCTGATAGAGTATCATAACAAGTTTCAGCGGCACACATTTTAAGACTTTTCGGGAATCAACATGTTTGGATTTTTTAACGGCTACTTTTCTAACGATTTGGCGATTGACCTCGGCACGGCGAATACGCTGATATGGGTGCGCGGACAAGGCATCGTTTTGAACGAGCCTTCTGTAGTGGCCATCCGCCAGGAAGGCGGCCCTAACGGCAAGAAAATCATTCAGCAGGTGGGCTTAGGTGCCAAGCAGATGCTGGGACGCACACCCGGCAACATCACCGCCATTCGTCCGATGAAGGACGGCGTGATCGCCGACTTCACCGTGACCGAGCAAATGCTCAAGCAATTTATCCGCAAGGTTTACAAGGCCAGCATCTTCAGCCCCAGCCCGCGTATCGTGATTTGCGTACCCTGCGGCTCGACCCAGGTTGAACGCCGCGCGATTCGTGAATCTGCAGTCGGCGCCGGTGCACGTCGCGTGGAACTGATCGAGGAACCGATGGCAGCTGCCATCGGTGCCGGCCTGCCGGTCGAAGAAGCCACCGGTTCCATGGTGGTGGATATCGGCGGCGGCACGACCGAAGTCGGCGTCATCTCGCTGGGCGGCACCGTGTATTCGGGTTCGGTGCGCGTAGGTGGAGACAAGTTCGACGAAGCGATCATCAACTACATCCGCCGTAACTACGGCATGTTGATTGGTGAGACCACAGCAGAAGACATCAAGAAGACCATCGGCTCCGCCTTCCCGGGTTCCGAAGTGCGCGAAATGGAAGTCAAGGGCCGCAATCTGGCCGAAGGCGTGCCGCGCAGCTTCACCATCTCCAGCAATGAAATTCTGGAAGCGCTGACCGATCCGCTCAACAATATCGTCAGTGCGGTGAAAATTGCGCTGGAACAGACACCGCCTGAACTGGGTGCCGATATCGCCAACAAGGGCATGGTTCTGACCGGTGGCGGCGCGTTGTTGCGTGACATCGACCGTCTGCTGATGGAAGAAACCGGTTTGCCGGTGCTGATCGCCGATGATCCTTTGACCTGTGTGGTGCGCGGCTCCGGCCACGCACTGGAACACATGGACAAATCCACCAGCATCTTCACCACGGAATAATTAGTGCTGGTAGTGGTGAGTGGGAAGTTATAAATGGGGAAATCGGCTTTTTGCCACTCACCCACTTTAGCTACTCACCACTTCCTACTTTCCACTTTCTACCCCCGACTTCCCAGCCAAGATGGACAGCACGCAAACATTTCAGGTATTAAACCGTGGACCAGGTCACACGGCGCGGCTGGTGTTTTTCGTCGTTCTATCGATTCTATTGATGTTTGTCGACACCCGCTACCGCTATCTGGAATCCACCCGCAGCGTGCTGTCGATGCTGGTTTCGCCTATACAACGTCTGGCAACTCTGCCCAACACACTGTGGTTACAAGCGAGTGATTTTTTTGTCACTCAGAGTAAATTACTGAATGAAAACAATACATTGCATACTCAGCATGAGCGTGATTCCGCGCAGCTGGTTCAGTGGCATTCACTATTGCAGGAAAATCAGCAACTGCGACTATTACTGTCACTCCAGCAGCGCACGCCGTTCGCCTCTCAATTTGCCGAAATTGTCTACGCAGAACGCGATATATTCAGACGTAAGGTATTGATTAACAAGGGGACTTCTTCAAACATGCAAGCAGGTCAGGTGGTCATGGATGACAAAGGCATCGTAGGTCAAATTACCCGTGTCTACCCATGGCTGTCTGAAGTCACGCTGATCACTGAAAAAGACCACGCAGTTCCAGTACAGGTGCTGCGCAGCGGATTGCGCAGCGTCGCCTTCGGCGCTGGCGATACCAGCCAGTTATCACTGCGCTATATGCCCGTCAGCACCGATATTCAGAACGGCGACATACTGGTGACGTCAGGCATTGATGGCATTTACCCGCCCGGCATCCCAGTTGCAAGGGTGGAAAAAATAGAACGCGACGCAGCCTACCCCTTTGCACAAATCATTTGCCTGCCATTGGGTGGCGTAGATAAACATCGTCAACTGCTGGTTCTCTCCGCAACCCCGCCGCCGCCCGAGCGTCCGGCTCCAGAACCTGCACCAACAGCGACAAAAATCAAGAAAGCCGTGGCACATTAATGCCTTATCTCGACCAAAATCAGCCTGAAATACTAAGACCGGTCAGCAGCCTGTTCATTTTCACCAGCGTGGCTTGCGCACTGTTTCTCAACGGCCTGCCGTGGGAGGGCCTGTGGCTGACGCTGCGTCCGGACTTTGTCGCCGTGGTCATGCTTTACTGGTGCACACACAAGCCGCTGCGCGTGGGTATCGGCCTATCCTGGTTAGTCGGCCTGCTTGCAGACGTCTCGGATGCCAGCCTGTTCGGTCAGCACGCCCTGTCCTACACCGTATTGGCATTTGGCGGCGTGGTGTTAAGCCGTCGCATCCGCATGTTTGACTTGCGCGAACAAACCACTCAGGTCTCCCTGATCCTGCTGCTCACCTACGCGGTGTATGCACTGGTGCACTGGCAGGCAAACGGCCATGTTGCCTGGGTTTACTTCCTGGGATGCGTGACCTCGACGCTGTTATGGGCTCCCATGAGCGCACTGCTGCAATCTATGCGACAAATGCGCACGGATCGTGAATGAACAAGCGGATTGAGCTGAAGAATCACCAGCAAGAGATATTTAATTTTCGCTTGCGTCTCTTCATCAGCATCGGTTTTGCCTTGCTGCTGCTGGGCACTTTGCTGGCTCGTTTCGTCTACCTGCAGGCGGTGCGCCACGACTACTATCAGACACTGGCTGAAAAAAACCGCATCTCCGTCGTCCCCATCGTCCCCAATCGAGGCCTGATACTGGACCGGAATGGCGTGGTGCTGGCACACAATTATTCAGGCTACACGCTTGAAATTACCCCTAGCAAAGTCAGCGACTTACAGGGAACGATCAACGAATTAGCCACGCTGGTCGACATCGCCCCGCGTGATCGCAAGCGCTTCAAAAAACTGATGGCAGAGAGCCACGATTTTGAGACCCTGATGATACGCAGCCGTTTGAGCGATGAGGAAGTCGCCCGTTTTGCGGCGCAACAATATCGTTTCCCCGGCGTAGAGATCAAGGCACGCCTGTTCCGCGAATATCCTTATTCTGAAAAAACGGCTCATCTGCTCGGCTATATCGGACGGATCAACCAGAGCGATGTCGATCGTTTAGAGGAAAACGACGCCACGGCAAACTATCGCGGCACCGATTACATCGGTAAGACCGGCCTGGAGCAATATTACGAGAATGAGCTGCACGGCACCACCGGCATTGAACAAGTTGAAGTAGATTCAGCCGGACGTGCAGTTCGCATCATCTCGCGCTCGCCGCCTATTTCCGGCAATACGCTGGTACTGAGCATAGACGCCAAACTACAAGAGATCGCCGAACAGGCCTTCGGAGATTATCGCGGCGCACTTGTCGCAATCGACCCTGCCAACGGCGAAGTGCTGGCATTTGTCAGCCGCCCGGGCTACGACCCCAGTTTATTTGTCGACGGCATCGACGCCGAGAGCTGGAAGGAACTTAACGAGTCTCCTGACCATCCGCTCAACAATCGCGTATTGCGAGGACAATATCCGTCAGGCTCAACGATCAAGCCCTTCATGGCGCTGGCCGGACTGTTCTACAACATACGTTCACCCTCGCATACCATCAGCGATCCGGGCTATTACACGCTGTCGGGCAGCAGCCACCACTATCGCGACTGGAAACAAGGCGGTCACGGCACGGTGGACATGTTCAAATCCATCGTCATCTCCTGCGACACCTACTATTACGGTCTGGCCATCGACATGGGTATCGACAATATCTTCGAATTTTTATCCCGCTTTGGTTTCGGAAAGAAAACCGGCATCGACCTGGAAGGTGAAACTTCCGGCCTGCTGCCCTCACAAGAATGGAAGATGAAACGCTTCAAGCAAAGGTGGTATGCAGGCGACACGGTTTCGGTGGGCATAGGCCAGGGTTACAGTCTGGTGACCCCGTTACAACTGGCCTCCGCCACGGCAACGCTGGCCAATGGGGGCATCGGCTATAAACCCCATCTGGTGAGGGAAGTAAAAAATTCCCGCACCAACGAATCTCGCAAGCTGGATAATCAACCCGGCATTGATATGAAACTAGATCCGTCACACCTTGATCTGGTCAGACGCGCCATGATGGCTGTCACCCAACCCGGCGGCACTGCTGCTCAAGCCTCCGCCGGTGCGTCTTACACCATTGCCGGAAAAACCGGCACGGCTCAGGTAATCGGCATGAAGCAGGGCGAAAAATACGATGCCAGCAAGATTGATGAGCGGCATCGCGACCATGCCTGGTTCATTTCCTTCGCGCCCGTCGAGCAGCCCCGCATCGCCGTGGTGGTCTTGGCGGAAAACGGCGGGCATGGTGGCGGCACAGCCGCACCGATCGCGCGCAAGGTAATGGACTATTATCTGCTGGGCAAAGTCCCGCAGCCCGTTGTTCCCGTCATAACACCGGCGAGCAGCATCCCGGCCGCCTCCGGAATTCCTGAAATCGAGGCAGACTAAAATGACTAGACGACAGCTCTGGCAACGTATCACTGAGCACTTGGACCTGCCTCTACTGGCTGGGATGGGCTTGCTGATGTTGGTCAGTCTGCTCACTTTATACAGTGCGAGCGACCATAGTCTGGAGCGCGTATTTTCGCAAGGCAGAAATATTCTGGTGGCTTTTTGCTGTTTATGGGTGGTCGCCAATCTTCCGCTACATTATTTGATGCGTGCGGCCGTGCCAATTTATGTGTTCGGTATGACACTCCTGATCGGCGTGGCGCTGTTTGGCGAAATCAGCCACGGCGCACGACGCTGGCTGAACATCGGCGTGACGACGATACAGCCCTCGGAATTGATGAAAATCGGCGTACCCATGATGATGGCCTGGTACTTTGAAAAACACGAGGCCGCACTCACCTTCAAAAATTATGCCATCGCAGCTGGACTTCTGCTGCTGCCGGTCGGGCTGATTGCCAGACAACCGGACTTAGGCACCGCGCTATTAATTTCCGCCAGCGGATTTTATGTTCTGTTTCTGGCCGGACTAAGCTGGCGCATCATAGGCGCTTTAACCGTGACGGCCATACTCAGCGCGCCGGTGCTCTGGTCGCTCATGCACGATTACCAGCGACATCGCGTCGAGATGCTATTCGACCCTTCTCAGGACGCACTCGGCAAGGGTTATCACACCATACAAGGGATGATCGCAGTCGGTTCAGGCGGCATTTTTGGCAAGGGATATCTAAAGGGCACTCAAACTCACCTCGACTTTTTACCTGAGCGCACCACCGACTTCATCTTTGCCGTTTATTCCGAAGAATTTGGACTGATCGGCAATCTGATCTTGCTGGCAATGTATTTCTTCGTGATCGGGCGTGGTTTTATCATTACCGCCAATGCGTCGACCTACTTTACCCGGCTGATGGCCGGATCCATCACGCTCACTTTCACCACTTACGCCTTCGTCAACATGGGCATGGTCAGCGGAATTTTACCGATTGTTGGTGTCCCGCTTCCTATGTTCAGCTATGGCGGCACCTCCATGCTCACCCTGCTGCTAGGTTTCGGCATACTGATGAGCATACAGACGCACAAAAAGCTGGTTAAATCCTGACCTTGGCGCTGCGCGCGATATAATCCGTACATCAACTTAACTCACAAAGAAAGCAAGCATGAATTCTCTCATCTGCGGCTCTATGGCTTACGACACCATCATGGTGTTCAAGGATCAATTCAAGAAGCACATCCTCCCCGAACAAATCCACATCCTCAACGTTGCGTTTCTGGTACCGGAGATGCGTCGTGAATATGGTGGCTGCGCGGGCAATATCGCTTACAACCTGCACCTTTTAGGTGGCAAACCACTGATCATGGCGACCGTAGGTGATGACTTTGCACCCTATGCAAAACGACTGGAAAAGCTGTGCATTGCGCAGACGCACATCCGTCATGTACCAGACAGTTTTACCGGGCAGGCCTTTATCACCACCGACCTGGACGACAACCAGATCACCGCTTTTCATCCGGGCGCGATGGGCTATTCCGAACAGAACAAGGTAAACGATGCTGCCGGCGTCACACTGGGCATCGTCTCACCGGATGGCCGCACAGGCATGATTGAACACGCAGAACAGTTTGTCGACGCCGAGATTCCTTTTGTTTTCGACCCTGGTCAGGGCATGCCTATGTTCTCCGGCCCGGATCTGTTGCGCTTCATCGAACAAGCTACTTATGTCACGGTTAACGATTACGAAGCCAAGCTTCTGCAGGAGAAAACGGGCAAAACGCTCGCCGAAATCGCAGGCTCGGTCAAGGCGTTGATCGTCACGCTGGGCGCCGACGGCTCGATGATTTACGCAGACGGCAAAGAGATCGCGATTCCGACGCCAAAACCTGCTGCGGTGGTTGACCCGACCGGTTGCGGTGACGCCTATCGCGCAGGTCTCCTGCACGGCATCCAGCACGGCTGGAACTGGGAAACCACAGGACGTCTGGCCTCTTTGATGGGTTCGATCAAGATCGCCAGTCGCGGCGGTCAGAACCACGCTCCAACCCTCAATGAAATCAAGGCGCAATTCTTGCATCACTTTGGCTTTGAAGTGCCTCTGTAAAACATGCGCTATCTGCTACTCACGTTCGCCCTGTTGCTGACCGGTTGTGCGACCGGTCAGCATGGCACAGCAGGAGATCCGTTACGCGAAACCATCAAGTATGGCGTGATTGAAAGCGTCACGCCTGTCACGCTGGACGCCAGTTCACGAGGCGTCTCTACTGCAGGCAGTATTTTTGGTCAGGTTGGTGGCGCCAACACCGGTGACGGTCGCGGTGCTGTGGTCGGTTCGCTATTAGGAACTGTGCTGGGTGGCACCCTCGGACATCAGGCCGGCATAGCCACTCAACCCGGTCTGGAGATTTGGGTCAAACTGGACAATGAGGCGCAAAGCACTTACGTCATGCAACCCGGCAAGCCGGATGCATTCAGCGCGGGAGATCGCGTGCGCATCGTGCGTAAAAAGGGTGAGAGCCGCGTAGAACAGGACTCTCGCACTCAACAAGATAGACAATAATCTTTGTCTTCAGATTTGAAGGCCAGATACCCGTATAATTCGGCAATTCTTAATTGACCGGTTTATTAATATGTTGTGGCTCAAAGCATTTCACATCATTTTTGTCGTCTCCTGGTTCGCCGGGCTGTTTTATCTGCCGCGCTTGTTTGTCAACCACGCGATGGCGACTGAACCTGCCGAGATCGCACGCCTGAAACTGATGGAGGGCAAGCTGTACCGTTTCGTCACGCCGATTTCTTGGCTGGCCATTGCATCCGGGCTAACTCTTTGGTTTATTTATGGTTTTAGTGGTGGGTGGCTAAACACCAAGGTTGCACTGGTGGTGGGTTTATACGCATACCACCACTATTGCGGCATACTGGTCAAACGCTTTGCCGACGATAAAAATGTCCGCAACCACGTTTTTTACCGGTTTTTCAACGAAATTCCTGTCCTTATCCTGACCGCGGTGGTCATCCTTGTCACCGTCAAACCATTTTAAAAGTATCTTATGACTGATTTTTTTGCTCCCTGCCCGCGCGGTCTTGAAACCGTTTTATTTAACGACCTGGTGGCGATGAATGCGCAGAACGTGCGCAGCACCGAGGGCGGCGTACATTTTTCCGGTGACTGGTCACTGTGTTACCGCGTCAATCTGGAGAGCCGTGTCGCCAGCCGCGTGTTGTGGCGCGTCAAGGAAACCTATTACCGCACCGAACAGGATATCTACAAGGCGGTGTTCGATCTGCAATGGCAGCGCTGGTTTAACGTCAGTCACACCATACGGGTGAACACCACGGCGATCCGCTGCGCACTGAAGAGCCTAGAGTTCATCACCTTGCTGGTCAAGGATGCCGTATGCGATCGTTTCCGCGCGCACTGCAACGAGCGCCCGAGCGTCGACACCCTGGAACCGGATGTCCGCATCCACGTGTTCATCGAAGATGAAAAGCTGATGTTATATCTGGATACCTCAGGCGATGCTTTGTTCAAACGCGGCGTCCGTCAGCACACCAATATTGCGCCGATCCGGGAAAATCTGGCCGCAGGTATCTTGCGCCTGTCCGGCTGGAAACCCGGCACACCGCTGCTAGATCCTATGTGCGGCAGCGGAACCTTTCTGATTGAAGCCGTGCAGATGTCGCTGAACATCCAACCCGGCATTGCGCGCCGCTTTGCCTTCGAGAAGCTGCTCAATTTTGAAGCCGCCAAATGGGAAGCGATGAAAGCCGCTGCGATCGCTGTACAATTGCCGCCCAAGCCGCTGGAAATTTACGGCAGCGATATGTACGGCGATGCGATGAAAACCGCCTGGCGCAATTTGAGCGATGCGGGTCTGGTGGATTGCGTCGAACTCAAACAGGCGAACGTACTGGAAATTTCAGCCCCCGCTGACCACGGCATTATGGTGGCAAATCTGCCTTATGGCGAGCGTATGGGCGAGTTGGATGAACTGGCCGAACTCTATCCGAAACTGGGTGATGCACTAAAGCGGAAATTCGGCGGCTGGACGGCCTATCTGTTTACCGCTGACAAGGCGATTTTGAAACTGATGCGCCTGTCGCCTTCCAAACGCACGCCCTTGTTTAACGGCGCCATCGAGTGCCGCTTGCTGGAATACAAGATCGTCTCAGGCAGCAACAGGCCGACAAAATAGTCACCGGTGGCAGTGTTAACTGCCCCCACGCGGCTCACATGAAACCGTTCTTGAACAGACGGGCATTCATTGAGCGCTTACAAGCTGTAAATTTTAAACGGCTAATTCTCGCAGTATTTCAGGGTGCGATTCGGCAACACGCAAGAAAATCAATTTGAATTGGAAGTCCTTATAGTAGGGTTAGGCGAGATATTAGCGCTTACATTCCACATAAATACGCATCTCTGGCGGGGTGTTTGAACCCGTTAGTCTTCTTGCCTTTTCTGGAACGAATGCAGATCCACAACAGCCCATTTTCTCTACTTCATTTACAGCAAAAACAACAAATGCTGACACAGCGGCAGCCGGTTAAGCTAAACACATATATAGCTCCAGCCAATGCATCTCAGCATATTTATTACTCCGATTCATACTAGGGTTTTAGCTGTCAGTTGTCCATCCATGAGTACATACGAAATAAATGTCAGTTTATGGCGGATTGTTTTGTCAGGAATTTTACTTGCCAATAGCCGCTTTACTACCGAAACTAGTCGCACAAACTCCGCAAGTTTTCCTGACGCGCATGGGGAACGTGGTCAACATCATCGTCGGCGATGATGCTGGCTTGAGCGCGACGAACTGCGCAAGAAATTGGATTGATGGCGGCTAGCTATTTCCTGAACTAGATGCTCAGCACATGCGCCACCCGCAGCAGATCAATGTCAAAGCGGGTGCGTTGTTCCCATGCGTCACTGAACGGGCGCAATTGTAATTTCTGCCCGGAGATACCGACCATCTTTCCTGATTCGCCTGCGATCAACGCTTCGACGGCGCGAACCCCCATCTGACTGGCGAGGACACGATCGAAGGCGGAGGGAGAGCCGCCGCGTTGCAGGTGACCGATGACGGTGATGCGGTTGTCCTTATATTCGGAACGTTCTTCCACCATTTTCGCCAGAGCCAGCGCGCCGCCGTATTCGCAGCCTTCGGCGACGATGACGATGGAGGATTGCTTGCCGCGCTGCTGTCCGCTACGCAAATGCTCGATCAGCGTCTCGACCGAGGTCTCGACTTCCGGCAACAAGATGTCTTCCGCGCCACCCGCGATGCCGCTGATCATCGCGACATAACCGCTGCGCCGCCCCATCACTTCGATGAAGAAAATGCGGTCGTGCGAGGCGGCAGTGTCGCGGATGCGGTCGATGGCTTCCATCGCGGTGTTGATGGCGGTGTCGAAGCCGATGGTGTAGTCGGTGCCGCCGATGTCGTTGTCTATGGTGCCGGGCAGTCCGATACAGCTGATGCCGAATTCCTCATGCAGCTTCGCGGCCCCCTGATAAGAGCCGTCACCGCCGATCACCACGATGCCTTCGATGCCCCATTTCACCAGATTCTCAGCCGCCCTTTTACGTCCCTCGATCTCCATAAAGCGATGACAGCGTGCAGTGTGGAGAATGGTACCGCCCCGACTGATGATGCCGCTGACATCGCGCGGGCCGAGCGGACGTATCTTGCCGTCTATCATGCCTTTATAGCCGCGCTCTATGCCCGTCACCTCGATGCCATGGAAAGTAGCCGCACGCACCACAGCGCGTATCGCCGCATTCATGCCAGGTGCGTCGCCGCCGCTCGTCAATAGTCCGATGTGCTTCATCTCGTCAAATTCATGTATTTTGGATAAGGGTGCGATTCTAAACGATAGACGACCGCTAGACCGAATTTAAACCTGCACTACGCTGAATTGACCGATACAGGGATAGCCACATTCAGAGCCAGCAGCCACGCACACTCAACGGCATCTTCCTTACTGTCGTTTTCAATGAGTTGAACAGCCAATTTGTTATATTGTCCGAACACTCCTAAATCCGAAATGCATTACATCCTATGATAATCCCCTACTTTACAGGTCACCAATTCAGTTCCTAGATGACTGGCTTAATACTCAGCAGCAGATGGAACTGGTAGCATGAACACCGCCCATTGGAAGACTAAAAACGAGGGGGTACAGAATTTTGTGTCTTTCGTGAATGACCGTTATAGCAGCGACTATCTGCTTTCTTACGTGATATTTATCAAGCAAAGTAAAAACTTTAAAAGTAAATAACGCGATGAAGATTGTGTTATTTACCACCCTGAGTAGCTGCCGACAATCGCCTGCCTACCTGCCGGCGCGGGCAGGAATTTCTGAATCATCGATCCTGCCTTTATGTCATCCTCATCGTGTGCGTGCCGCTCATGACATCACGTCCAACGGCGTGTTTGCTTTCCAATTTGATCTTCAAACGCAGGTCGTTGACCGAGTCCGCATTCTTCAGCGCTTCCTCGTAACTGATAGTGCCGGCATCGAACAGATCGAACAAGGCCTGATCAAAAGTCTGCATACCCAGTTCGCGTGAACTGGCCATCACGCCCTTGATGCCATGCACATCACCTTTGAAAATCAAGTCTGAGATTAGCGGGGAATTGAGCAGGATTTCCATCGCTGCGGTGCGCCCCGCCCCGTCTTTGACCGGAATCAGCCGTTGCGATATCAATGCCTTGATATTTAGTGACAAATCCATCAGCAATTGCTCGCGCTTCTCCTCGGGGAAAAAATTGATGATGCGGTCTAATGCCTGATTGGCGCTGTTGGCATGGAGCGTGGCCATGCACAAGTGCCCCGTTTCAGCAAAATTAACGGCATACTCCATCGTCTCACGATCGCGAATTTCACCGATCAAAATCACATCGGGTGCCTGTCGCAACGCATTTTTCAGTGCAGCCTGCCACGAATCAGTATCCACCCCCACTTCACGGTGGGTGATGATACAGTGACCATGGTCGTGCACATACTCCACGGGATCCTCGATGGTGATGATGTGTCCGTAGCTGTGCTGATTGCGGTGGCCTATCATAGCCGCCAGGGTAGTCGATTTACCCGAACCGGTCGCACCGACCACGATCACCAACCCCCGCTTGGTCATCACGACATCTTTAAGAGAAGAGGGCATACCCAGGGTATCCAGTTCAGGGATTTCTGTGGTTATGGTACGCATGACCATCCCGACCAGTTGCTGCTGCATGAACACGTTGACGCGAAACCGTCCGATACCGTGCGGGCTGATGGCAAAATTACATTCATGGGTCGACTCAAACTCGGCAGTTTGACGGTCATTCATAATGCTGCGCGCCAACTCTCGAGTATGTTGTTGAGACAATGGATGGCTGGATACAGGAGTCATCCGCCCGTCCACTTTAAACGCAGGCGGAAAGCCCGCCGTAATGAACAGATCGGAGGCATTTTTAGTGATCATGCCACGCAATAAGTTGTGAATCAGCTCGGTAGCTTGATCTCTTTCCATTTTGAAACTCCTCAATACTGACTTACTCTGCTACAAGCTGTAGGCTACAGGCTGCTTTTATCCCGGGAACAAATCCTTATTCATCGCCTTGCCGCGCGCCTCTGCGGCTGTAATCAAATTACCCTTCACCATATTGCTCAAACATTGGTCCAGCGTCTGCATACCTAAACTTTGCCCGGTCTGTATGGCCGAGTACATCTGCGGTACCTTAGCCTCACGGATCAGATTGCGGATCGCCGGTGTGCACATCATGATTTCATGTGCAGCAACGCGCCCGGATTCATCTTTCGTCTTGAGCAGCGCCTGGGAAATCACCGCACGCAACGACTCTGACAACATGGCACGCACCATTTCCTTTTCATCGGCAGGGAAGACATCGATGATACGGTCTATCGTCTTGGCGGCGGAACTGGTATGCAGCGTGCCAAAAACCAGATGGCCGGTTTCAGCCGCCGTCATCGCCAGCCGGATAGTTTCCAGGTCGCGCATTTCACCGACCAGAATCACATCGGGATCTTCACGCAATGCAGAGCGCAGCGCATTGTTGAAAGACAGCGTATCTCTTCCCACTTCTCTTTGATTAATAAGGCACTTTTTTGACTCGTGAACAAACTCAATGGGATCTTCCACGGTCAAAATATGCCCCATTTCTTTCTCATTGATGTAGTTAATCATGGCCGCCAACGTGGTGGACTTACCTGAACCGGTCGGTCCGGTGACCAGCACCAGCCCACGGGGGAAACTCGCAATGTCGGTGAAAATTTTCGGGCATTTAAGTTCCTCCAGCGTAAACACCTTGGAAGGAATCGTGCGCATCACCGCTGCCGCGCCGCGCTCCTGAACGAAAGCATTGACGCGAAAACGAGCCAGCCCCGGAATCTCAAAAGAAAAATCGACCTCTTTGTTTTCCTCGTAAAACTTGCGCTGCCCATCGTTCATGATGTCGTATATCATCGCATGAACTTCTTTGTGCGCCATAGGCGGCAGATTGATCCGCCGCATGTCGCCGTGCACGCGTATCATCGGCGGCAAACCTGAAGAGAGATGAAGGTCGGAGGCTTTGTTCTTGACGCCGAAGGCAAGCAGTTCGGTGATATCCATTATAATGTTCCCGTTATGGCGGCTGACAGCGCGCGAGTAGTGACCTGATTTGAGGAAAGCGGCAAGAGAGATTATGACTACAATAGCTTCCAACTTGCAAGCAGTCCGAGCGGCAATGCTGACCGCCGCCGTAGCGTCAGGAAGAACGGCGAATGAAATAGGCCTGTTGGCAGTGAGCAAGACCTTTCCCGCGTCCGCCATCCGTGAGGCCTATCAGGCAGGACAGACGTGCTTCGCCGAGAGTTATGCTCAGGAAGCGCAGGAGAAAATCGCGTTGTTGCAGGATTTGGCGATCGAATGGCATTTCATCGGGCCGGTACAAAGCAACAAGACCCGAGTGATCGCAGAGAACTTCACCTGGGTGCACAGTGTGGATCGCTTGAAAATCGCAGAACGCTTGTCGGCGCAGCGCCCCGCCCATTTGCCGCCTTTGCAACTGTGTTTGCAGGTCAACATCAGCGATGAGGACAGCAAAAGCGGTGTTGACCCCGCTGAGGCGCTCGAGTTGGCGAAGTCAATTAGCTCGCTGCCCAATCTGACATTGCGAGGACTGATGACGGTTCCCGCACCCTGCGATGATGTCGTCGGACAACGCGATGCCTTTGCCCGATTGCGCAAACTACGGGATGAAATTAACCGGCTGGGTCTTCATCTGGACACCTTATCGATGGGCATGTCGCATGACTTTGCCTCGGCAATAGCTGAAGGTGCAAACATGGTACGCATCGGCTCCGCCATTTTTGGCGACCGGACGTATAAATAAAATTTAACTAAATTCAATGGGTTATATATGAATATTTGCTTTATCGGTGGCGGCAACATGGCAACAGCGCTGATCGGCGGCCTGTTATCTCAAGGCTTGAATGCGCAACAGATCAGCGTGGTTGAAATCAATGCGGACAACCGCGCAAAGCTGCAACGCGAGTTCTCGGTGCGGGCAACAGAAAATCTGGCCGATGGCGTGTCCGGCAGTCAGGTGATCGTATTCGCAGTCAAACCTCAGCAGTTGCATGAAGTGGCGCAACAGTTAGCGCCCCTGCTCAGCGGACAACTTTTGATTTCGATCGCGGCGGGCATCCGCGCGGTGGATCTGGCCAGATGGTCGGGCAGCCAGTCCGTCGTGCGCGCCATGCCGAACACCCCCGCCCTGATTAAGAGCGGTGTAACTGGTTTATACGCGATGGACGGGGTTGAAGCCGCCTATCGCGACATTGCACAAAACCTGCTGGGCGCGGTAGGCAGCACACTGTGGGTAGACAATGAGTCTATGCTGGACGCCGTCACCGCCATTTCCGGCAGCGGCCCGGCCTATGTATTTTACTTTATCGAAGCCTTGCAGCGCGCAGCTCAGGAGATGGGTTTTGCAGAGGACAACGCACGCCAACTGGCTGTCGACACCTTTCTGGGTGCGGCAAAATTAGCGCAAGCCAGCCCCGATAATGTCGGCGAATTGCGCGCACGCGTGACCTCAAAGAACGGCACCACCGAACGCGCGCTGCTCTCCATGACCGCCAATTCAGTCGCAGAACATATCGTGCAGGGAGCACAAGCGGCCTGTGCACGTTCGCGTGAAATGGGCGATGAATTGGGGCGCGCATAATGCTGAACGAAGCGCTGTTATTTTTGCTGGATGTGGTACTGCAATCGTTCGCTGCCATCTTGTTGTTGCGCTTTCATTTACAATGGTTACGCGCCCCGCTGCGCAATCCCGTCGGTGAATTCGTCATGGTATTCACCGACTTTATCGTACTGCGCGCCCGCCGCTATATTCCTTCCGCCTGGGGATACGACAGTGCGACACTGGTGCTAGCCTTACTGATCGAACTCCTTTATCTGACTGGCGTGTTGTGGATACAAGGATATCCAGGCAGTCTCTGGCCTGGTTTATTCGTCTTGTCTGCGGTCAAACTGATAAAAATCAGTCTGTACTTACTGATGGGCGCGGTGTTCGCTCAGGCTATCTTGTCATGGGTAAATCCGCACACACCCATCTCCTCGGTACTGGCAGTGATCACCGAACGATTTTTACAACCGTTACGGCGCATCGTTCCTATGTTGGGTAGCATCGATCTGTCCTCCATGATATTGCTGATCATCTGTCAACTGATAGTGATCGTGCCGGTAGGCATGCTGGAGCGGCTGGCTTTCAGCTTATTCTGACACGGCACGCTGGCCGTTCGCTAACCGGCCAGCCTGTTAGAATGCACTACTGTCCACCACTCGATTATCCTTCATGGCTATTAAAGCAACCGTCTTCAAAGTCGCCCTTCAGATCGCCGACATGAATCGCTACTACTATGCCGATCATGCGCTGACGCTGGCCCAGCACCCGTCGGAGACGGAGGAACGCATGATGGTGCGTCTGCTGGCCTTCGCGCTGTATGCGGATGAGGCGGTGACCTTTGCACAAGGCATCACCGGCGAAGAGGAACCGGACCTCTGGCACAAGGACCTCACAGGAGCGATTGAACGCTGGATAGTCGTCGGCTTGCCTGACGAGCGAGCAATACGCAAAGCTTGCGGGCGTTCAGAACAAGTGGTGATCGTCAGCTACGGCCGCTCTGCGGATATCTGGTGGAACGAAAATCGCAGCAAACTGATCCGTCTGGACAACCTCACGGTGCTCAGACTGCCGACCGAAACGACCCAGGCGCTGGCGAAACTGGTCTGTCGCGGCATGCAGTTGCAGTGCACCATACAAGAAGGCAGTGTGATGATGACCAGCGATGACGGCGTGGTAGAAATTGAACCCGTCATCTGGCACGGCAAAATGCCCTCGGCACAGTCATGGCAGTAACACACTGTCCCTGCGGTTCAGCTGACTATGCGGCCTGTTGCGCTCGTTACCACAACGGTGCCGCAGCTCCCGATGCCGAATCGCTGATGCGTTCACGCTACAGCGCTTATGTTTTAAAGCTTGAGCCCTATCTACTGGCCACCTGGCATCCGGACACCCGTCCTGTCACACTGGATTTAGCAGATGACGCGGCAAAATGGCTAGGGCTGCAAGTCAAAAAGTACATGGTTAAATCAGCTGACAGCGCCAGCGTCGAATTCATCGCACGATACAAAATTGCCGGACGCGCCCATCGCCTGCACGAGGTCAGCCAGTTTTCACGCCAGGACGGCCTATGGTTTTACGTGGATGGCGAATTTCCCGACAGCAAGTGAGTTGTTATTCACGATTTCCCATGGCAGGGCGTTAACGTCTTGATTCTGTTAAAATCACCGCATGAGCAAATTAACTTTAGACCGCATTCTACACACCCAGGGCTTCGGTACTCGAAAACGATGCCGTGATTTGATTAACAGCGGTGAAGTGATTATCGCAGGCAGTGTTTTTGACGACAGCAACACGGCGATCGAAACCGATGGTCTGGAATTCACAGTTTTTGATGAGCCTTGGATTTTTCGTGAGCGCGTCTACATCGCCCTGCATAAACCGGCAAATTTTGAGTGTTCCCGTAAGCCCAGCCATCACCCCGGCGTGCTGACTATCCTGCCGGATCAGTTCACTTTACGCGACGTTCAGCCTGTCGGCCGGTTGGATCACGACACCACCGGATTGCTGCTGATGTCCGATGACGGTGCGTTTATTCACACCCAGTCTTCCCCCAAGCACCATGTACCCAAGGTGTATGTCGCGACCACACACGATCCGGTCACGCCCGAATTGATCGCGCTGTTACTGGGCGGGGTTAAATTACACGATGAGCCGGCACCACTAGCCGCCGAAACCTGCCGGATGATTGATGCAAATCATCTTGAAATCGTGCTGGAACAAGGCAAATACCATCAGGTTAAACGCATGTTAGCGGCAGCGGGCAATCATTGCACGGCGCTCAATCGTTCACAGATCGGCAATCTTAAACTCGAAGAACTAGGGTTGGCTGCGGGTGAATGGTGTTATCTCGACGCGCAGCAACTGGCGCAGTTGAAGCCACCTTATTTAAAGGTTTAACTATCATGGCAATACAGTGGTTTCCCGGACACATGACCTCGGCGCGCCGCAAAGCCGCCGAGACGATGGAGTTTACCGATGTCATCATCGAAGTGCTGGATGCGCGTGCGCCCGAGGCCAGTTGCAACCCCATGATTCGCGAATTGCGCGAACATCGCCAGCGGCCTTGCCTGAAGATACTCAATAAAATCGACCTCGCAGATCCCGCCACGACGCAGGAATGGCTGGACTATTACAACAAACAGGAAGGCGTCAAAGCAGTCGCCTTAAGTTGCAAGAGCGCAACCGATGCTGCACGCGTGCCGAAGTTATGCCACCCCTTAGCGCCGCATCGCGACAGCCCGCATAAACCGCTGCGCCTGATGATCATGGGCATCCCCAACGTCGGCAAATCTACGCTGATGAATATGCTGCTCAAACGCCGCGTGGCGAATGTCGGTGACGAACCGGCGGTGACCAAGTCGCAGCAATGCCATAAGATCAACGACCATATGACGCTGACTGATTCGCCCGGACTGATGTGGCCGAAAATTGAATACGAGGAAGACGGCTTTATTCTCGCCGCCATCCACGCCATCGGTCGCAATGCGGTGATAGAGGAAGAAATCGCCGAACACCTGGCGACCAATCTGCTGGCGCGTTATCCGGAACGAATAACCGAACGCTTCGGCTTTTCTGTAGAAGGAATGGACGGATTCGGCGTAGTGGAAGCCGTTGCCAAGAAGCGCGGCTGCATCCTCAAGGGGCGCGGCGGCGAACTGGATATTGAAAAGGCTGCAATGATCTTGTTGACCGAATATCGCGCCGGAAAATTAGGCCGCATCAGCCTGGAGTCGCCTTCATCCCGTGAGGCGATGATCAAGCATGCGCTGGAAAATCCGGTAAAACCCCGTGTGCACTCTCTGCGCGGCGAACCGGATGAGCAGGAGTAAGGTGCCGCGATGAAAACGCCAAAGAGAATAGAACCGCTGGTCGAAGACGGCCTCGTTGATATGGTCGTGCGCCAGTTGATGAGCGGCAAAGAGGCGACCGTCTACGTCGTTCAATGTGGTGACGAGATTCGTTGCGCCAAAGTTTACAAGGAAGCCAATCAGCGCGGCTTTCATCAGGCCGTTCATTACACCGAAGGTCGCAAGGTAAAAAACAGCCGTCAGGCGCGCGCGATGGAAAAAGGTTCGCGCTATGGTCGTAAGGAGCAGGAAGCCGCCTGGCAGCGCACCGAAGTCGATGCGCTGTATAAACTCGCCGATGCCGGTGTGCGCGTCCCGCATCCCTTTGGTTTTTACGAGGGTGTGCTGCTGATGGAATTGGTAGCGGACGAAAATGGCATGCCAGCCCCCAGACTCAACGACCTTGAATTGACGCCCGAACAGGCCCGCGAGTTTCACGCGATGCTGATCCGGCAGGTGGTACTGATGCTGTGCGCCGGGATCATTCACGGCGACCTTTCCGAATTCAATATTCTGGTCGACGAGCATGGCCCGGTGATTATCGACTTGCCGCAGGCGGTGGATGCCGCCGCAAACAACAATGCCAGCCGCATGCTGGATCGCGATGTCGAAAATCTGGCGAATTACTTTGGTCAATTCGCACCCGAATTGCTGAATACACAATACGCCAAAGAAATATGGGCAATCTATCAGCGCGGCGAGCTCCTGCCGGACACGCCGCTGACCGGACGCTTTAAACAAAGTGAAAAGGCGGCTGACGTTTATTCTGTGATGCGCGAAATCACCTCCGCGCGCGATGATCACGAAGCCAAATTGCACTACCAGCAAATCAAACGTGCAGAAGGCAGATAGATGACAACTCATCCGGTAATTCAGTGGCACGAAGCAGGCGAAGATAAAGTTTGCCGTTGGCACTCTGAGAGCGGCGCGCCTGCCCCAAAAAAAGTAGTGATCGCCGATGACCGCATGACCGCAGATGCCGCATTCCGACTGGCCTGTGAGGGAACTGCACTGTTGTGGCGCGGCGATTACCAGAATGCCCGCCAGTTATTGCAGGCGATGGCGCGGCGCGCAGATGAAAAGCCACGCAAACCGAAAAAAATGGCCGCCTCGCCCACGGAAGCCTTTCACATGCACCGGTTGGCACAATCGCAACGCTCGCGCACTCTGGGAATGTTGCTGCTGCCATTCAACGCGGATCACAGCATCCCTTTGCGTCGCGCGCCGGATGTGCATGTGGCTTGTGAAGAGGCGTATGGACTGGCAACCGAGCCGTATATTGCATCGCTGCGCGGATTGCTAGGCGTCATAGGCGCGCACGAATGGCGCAAAAATGGCGTCGACATTCCCGTCTTAAAGGCTAAAATTCATCCGCACTACGGTGTGTTTGCACCAATACGCGGCGAATATGTAGGTTTAGTGAACGATGCCCCCTTGCCAGCGTTGCTCACAACCCGGTCGGTCGCTTTCGATATCGGCACGGGTACCGGGGTGCTGGCGGCGGTGCTGGTGCGCCGTGGCATCAAACGCATCATCGCCACCGATCAGGATCAGCGCGCACTGGCTTGCGCACGCGAAAATATTACCCGGCTTGGAATGGATGGCCAGATAGCAATCACGCAAGCCGACTTGTTCCCCGAGGGGCGAGCCGCATTGATCGTGTGTAATCCCCCCTGGGTGCCTGCACGCCCCAGTTCACCGCTGGAATATGCGGTCTACGACCCTGAAAGCCGTATGTTGCGCGGTTTTCTGAATGGCCTGGCGGAGCATCTGGATGAGGGCGGCGAAGGCTGGCTAATTCTCTCTGATCTGGCCGAACATCTGGGATTGCGTAGCCGCACGGAATTGCTGGAAATGATAGAGACGGCAGGTCTACAAGTTTTGAGCAAGTCGGATGTTAAACCACATCACCCCAAAACTGCGGACAGCAGCGATCCCTTGTATGCGGCGCGTGCGGCAGAATTGACCTCACTCTGGCGACTTGCAAAAAATAATAAATAAACAACAGGTTGCATTTTTTGCAGCCGCAATTGAAAAGGGCATACAAACCTAAGTTTGCATGCCCTTTTTCTATACCAAAACCCGCTTACTTTTTCTTGTTTTGGATCATGTCATGCATGATAGGTGCGAGGATGATTTCCATCGCATGGCTCATCTTGCCGCCGGGCACAACCAGCGTGTTGGCGCGAGACATGAAAGAACCAGGGATCATAGCCAGCATGTAAGGGAAGTCCACACCCTTAGGATCGCGGAAGCGTACTACGACAAAACTTTCGTCCGGCGTTGGAATATCGCGCGCGATGAAAGGATTCGATGTATCGACTGTCGCCACGCGCTGGAAATTGATATGCGTGCGTGAGAATTGAGGCGTAATGTATTTGATGTAGTCCGGCATGCGACGCATGATGGTGTCCACGGTCGCTTCAGCGGAATAGCCACGTTCAGCCTGATCGCGGTGTATCTTCTGGATCCATTCCAGATTGACTACAGGCACCACGCCGATACCCAGATCGACATATCTGACCGCATCAATGCCCTTGTTGTCTCTGGCCAAACCGTGCAGACCTTCATAGAACAACAGATCTGAGTTCTCATCGATATTTTCCCATGGCGTAAATACGCCGGGAGTCAGGTCAGTCAAACCAAAGTGTTTGTTGTGCAAAACTGCTTCTGCATCGCTGTGTACATAGTAACGGCGCTGACACATGCCGGTCTCGCCGTATTCCTTGAACATGCCTTCGATCTTGTCGAAGTGATTTGCTTCCGGGCCAAAGTGACTGAACGTGTTGTTGCCGGATTTGGCAGCCTCAGCGGAAGCCGCACGAAACGCCATGCGATCCAGACTGTGCAGACTGTCGCCTTCGATCACTGCCGCAGTGATTTTTTCGCGACGGAAAATATTTTCAAAAGCGCGTTTAACGGTAGTGGTACCAGCGCCGGAAGAACCGGTAACGGCAATAACGGGGTGCTTGCTCGACATATTGACCTCTCCTGAAATGTTGGTGTAATTTTTGTGGTCGCTGATTTTATAACAAACAATCACGCGCCACTACTAGGCAAGTTCGTTTTATTGATAAAAATTCTCTGAAATTTAGTAAATTTTTTTAGTCCACACCGATAAATTACGCTAACCACATGAATATTCTATTTATTTGTTTGTGCAATATTGTTTAATTCAAGTATATGAAGATGCACACACCCCGAACAGCGCCATCGTATTTATTTTTTCTCGGAAAATTACCGATATCCATGCAACAGGCAATTCGCGGGTGATGGATGATGCCGCTATAATGCCGCATTCGAGAATTCAGGCAATAAACCATGCAATCTATTTATCATCCCGCCTCCATAGAACAGCAAGCCCAGCAACACTGGGATAAATCCGGCGCGTTTGCAGCGACAGAGTCCACCGACAAGCCCAAATACTACTGCCTGTCCATGTTCCCTTATCCATCGGGCAAGCTGCACATGGGGCACGTGCGCAATTACACCATAGGCGATGTGCTCGCACGCTATCACCGCATGAAGGGCTTTAACGTGATGCAGCCTATGGGCTGGGATGCGTTCGGCCTGCCCGCTGAAAATGCAGCTCAGGCGCACAACGTGCCGCCGGCGGCGTGGACTTACGACAACATCAATTACATGCGTCGCCAGCTGCAAAGTCTGGGACTGGGTGTCGATTGGGCACGCGAAGTGACCACCTGCACGCCGGAATACTATCGCTGGGAACAATGGCTGTTCACCCGCTTGTTCGAAATGGGCGTTATCTACAAGAAAACTTCTTCGGTAAACTGGGACCCGATCGATCAAACCGTGCTGGCAAACGAACAGGTCATCGACGGTCGCGGCTGGCGCTCCGGTGCGCTGGTGGAAAAACGAGAAATCCCGATGTATTTTTTCCGCATCACCCAGTACGCCGACGAACTGCTGGGCGATCTGGATAAGCTGACAGGCTGGCCGGAACAGGTGAAAACCATGCAGGCCAACTGGATAGGCAAGAGTTTCGGCGTGCGTTTCGCCTTTCCTTACGAGCTCGATGGCAAACAGGAACAGCTGTGGGTCTACACCACGCGTGCCGACACCATCATGGGCGTGACCTTTGTCGCCGTGGCCGCTGAACATCCGCTAGCCACCCGCGCAGCCCAAAACAATCCTGAACTGACCGCATTTATCGAAGACTGCAAGCACGGCGGCACAGCCGAAGCTGACATGGCGACGATGGAAAAGAAGGGCATGTCGACCGGGATCTTCGTGGCGCACCCGCTGACCGGCGAACAGGTTCCGGTATGGGTAGGCAACTACGTGCTGATGGGTTATGGAGAAGGTGCCGTGATGGCTGTTCCTGCCCACGACGAGCGCGATTTTGGCTTTGCCAAGAAATACAATTTGCCGATCAAACAATCTATCGCCGTCAACAATGAGACATTCAGCGATGTGGCGTGGCAGGAATGGTATGCAAGCAAAGAGGGCGTTTGCGCCCATTCCGGTAAATTCGACGGACTGAATTACGATCAGGCGATCGATGCGATTTCGACGGATCTGGCCGCGCTGGGTTTAGGCGAGAAGAAGGTGCAATTCCGCCTGCGTGACTGGGGCATCTCCCGCCAGCGTTACTGGGGTTGCCCGATACCTATCATCCATTGCAAGACATGCGGCGATGTGCCGGTGCCGGATGATCAACTGCCTGTCGTATTACCGGAAGACGTGGTGCCCGACGGTGCAGGCTCGCCGCTGGCTAAAATGCCGGAATTTTACGAGACCACCTGTCCGAAATGCGGTGCAGCAGCGCGTCGCGAAACCGACACTATGGATACCTTCGTCGAGTCCTCCTGGTATTACGCACGTTATACCAGCCCCGGCTGCACCACAGGGCTGGTGGATGAGCGCGCCCAACACTGGTTACCGGTCGATCAATACATAGGCGGCATCGAACACGCCATTTTGCATCTGCTGTACGCTCGATTTTTCCAGAAACTGATGCGCGATGTTGGCGTATTTGGCGATGCGACTCAGGTTCAAAACCTGGATGAGCCGTTCAAAAATCTGATCACTCAAGGCATGGTGATTGCGCCGACCTTCTATCGCGAAGCCGAGAACGGCAAGAAGCTCTGGATCAATCCCGCCGAAGTGGATGTGCAAAACGATGACAAGGGACGTCCGATTGGCGCCACGTTGCGTGCAGACGGGCTGCCGGTTGTCATCGGCGGCACGGAAAAAATGTCGAAATCCAAGAACAACGGCGTCGATCCGCAAGCCATTATCGATGAGTTCGGTGCGGATACCGCACGGCTATTCATGATGTTCGCTGCCCCCCCTGAACAGTCGCTGGAATGGTCTGATGCCGGCGTGGAAGGTTCTTTCCGTTTTCTTAAACGCGTATGGAAAGCGGCGCACGATCACGTTGAAAAATCCCCTCCGGCAGGCACCCCCCCCTTTGTTAAAGGGGGGGTAACGGGGGATTTGTCGGCTGAAGCCAAAACGTTGCGCCGCCAGTTACACCTGACCATACAGAAGGTGGATGACGATATCGGTCGCCGCAAGACATTCAATACCGCCATCGCGGCGAATATGGAATTGCTCAATGCACTGGCTAAGTTTACCGACACCACACCTGTCGGTCGTGCCGTCGCCCAGGAAGTGCTGGAATCTGTCGCTTTGATGCTCAACCCTATCGTGCCGCATATCGGTCAGGCTTTATGGGCCGCTTTGCGTCCAGGCAGCGACATGCTGGATCAGGCTTATCCACAAGCCGATCAGGCCGCGATGGTGCAGGACGAAATTGAACTGATGATACAGGTCAACGGTAAGTTGCGCGGCAGTATCACCGTTGCCAAGACGACCGATAAAGCGACGTTGGAACAGTTAGCGCTTGCACATGAAGCGGTACAGAAACAACTGGCAGGTGCGCAACCCAAAAAGATTATCGTTGTACCCGGTCGCTTGATTAATATCGTTGCATAAGGAAATCTCGATGAAACTGCCTGCTCAGTATTTCCCCAAGTCGCTGATGCTGCTTCTGGCGCTATCGCTGGCCTCATGCGGCTTTCATTTGCGCGGTGAGGCGAAAATGCCGTTTAACAGCATTTTCATCGAAGCAGCTAACCCTAACTCCTTACTTGTCGGTGAATTGCGCCGTCTTATGCTGGCGAATAAAATTCAGTTAACCAGCAAGGCGGATCAAGCCGATTTGGTCCTCAACCTCTCGCAAGAATTCCCTGAAAAACAGATTCTGACACTGGGTGGCAGCGGACGCGTGAGCGAGTTTCAACTGCGTTATCGCGTCTCATTGCGCGCCTATGATCAGCAACAGCGTGATTGGTTAGCTGCAGATGAGCTGCAGTTAAGCCGCGATTTTTCTTACGACGATACGCAGATTTTAGCAAAGGAAGCCGAAGAAGCGCAGCTCTATCAATACATGCGCTCTGATATGGCGCAGCAAATCATGCGTCGCTTGAGTCACGCCCAGCCTCAGCCTTTAACGCAAAAATAATGCAATTATCCAGCGAAGCTCTGCCGCGCCATTTGGCCTCCGGGCTCAAACCGCTATACGTGGTGTACGGCGATGCCCTGCTGCTGGTGAGCGAAGCTGCGGACAGCATACGAGCAGCGGCACGCAAAGCCGGATATGCCGAACGCGACACGTTGATTGCCGAGCAGCACTTCAAGTGGGAAGCGTTGCGCAATTGCGCGCAAAGTCTGTCGTTATTCGCCACGCGCCGCGTGGTGGATTTGCGCATTCCTTCCGGGAAACCGGGGGTGGAGGGCGGACAGGCATTGCAGGAGTATGTAAAACATCTCAATGAGGATGTGCTGACCTTGATCACGCTACCCAAACTGGACTGGACGGCTCAAAAAACACAGTGGTTTAGCGCGCTGGCACAGCATGGCGTGATGATCTGCGCCGATGACATCCCTCGTCATCAATTACCGGAATGGCTAGCCGGTCGTCTTGGACATCAGTCTCAATCGACAGATAGCGCCACCCTGGAATTTCTGGCCGATCGCTGTGAGGGTAATCTGATCGCGGCGTTTCAGGAAATACAAAAACTGAGTTTGCTGTTTCCGGCAGGCGAACTGTCTTTCGATCAGGTTAAAGCGTCCGTGGTGGATGTGGCACGCTACGACATCTTCAAACTCGCTGAAGCGATGTTGAGTGGAGATATGGCACGTTACGCACATATACTAGACGGACTGCGTGCAGAGGGCACAGCCACCGTACTGATACTCTGGGCACTGGGCGAAGATATCCGTCTGGTAGGTAAAGTGCTGTACGCGGTTGCACGCGGCGGCAATCTGCGCGATGTGCTGACCAGCATGCGCGTCCGGCGCGACAGAGTAGGACTGGTCGAACAGGCTGCAAGACGTATGAAATTTGTGCACATAGAACGCGCAATCGGACATGCCGCAAAATTAGACAAAATAATCAAAGGATTACGTGATGGTGACGCATGGGATGAGCTCTTGCAACTCGGTTTACGGTTTGCCAGACCATGAGTGATGTTTTAATGGTGATCACCAACGTGCCGGACGCAGTTACTGCGGAGCGTATGGCACAGCATCTGGTTGACTCCAATGCTGCCGCCTGCGTCAATCAGCTCGCCCCCTGCGTCTCGACTTATCGTTGGCAGGGCAAAATTGAAACTGCCAGCGAAGTACCGCTGCTGATTAAAACAACTGTGTCAGCTTATGCACGCCTGGAAGCCGCGATTCACGCAGCACACCCCTACGAACTTCCCGAGATTATCGCTGTCCCTGTATCCGCTGGTTTGCCCGCCTATCTGGCGTGGGTTAATCAGGAAACCAAAGTGCAAAGCATCAATCATGCCATGCACGCGTCCATCTCTCCTACCTCTCCCCCTCCTGAGGGGGAGAGTGATGATGTCTCACTACGCGAGTCTTACGCTAATCACTGCAAGGAGTAATCATGCGTTTTGTATTAATGTTGCTGATCTGCCTCACAACGTCCGTGGTACACGCGGAGAACCTGCTGGACAAACTGCCCGCCTTTGGCGGGAAACAACAACCCGTTTTTTTACCCCCCGATCAGGCGTTTGCGCTTGAAGTGCTGGTGCGCGACAAGAACACCCTACAAGCGAATTTCAAAATCACGCCTGGATATTATCTATACCGGAATAAGGTGAGTTTTACGATTGAAGGTGATGCGGCCTCGATCACCTCGATCAATCTTCCTAAAGGTGAATTAAAACAAGACCCTAATTTCGGCGAAACAGAAGTCTATCATCACCCTTTTCAGGCCGAGATCGCACTGCAACCTAAGACGGCATCTCACATCACGCTGAATGCGTCCTATCAGGGGTGCAGCGAACAGGGCTTATGCTACCCGAGTCAAGATAAAGTCATGCAAATCGACTTATCCGATCTCAAACCACAATCTGGCCGGGAAAATCAGGCAGCTGCAAACATCGAACTGCAAACAGATAGCGCGACACCTCAAACCGACAACTCAAAAATTGCTCAATTATTCAAGCACGGCAGCTTCTGGCTGATCATTTCATTCTTTTTCGGTGCAGGATTGCTGCTGGCACTGACGCCTTGCGTGTTTCCGATGATCCCCATCTTGTCAGGCATCATCGTCGGTCGCGGTCATAAAATCACCA
Organism: Gallionella sp.; assembly: GCA_041660905.1. Lineage (GTDB taxonomy): Bacteria > Pseudomonadota > Gammaproteobacteria > Burkholderiales > Gallionellaceae > Gallionella. The sequence goes on along the minus strand of JBAZVL010000001.1, from coordinate 811,238 downwards.
AGATGCATGCCTTCGTGCTCTCGCTGGCTTACGTGCTGGGCATGGCAATAACTTATGCCGCAGCGGGCGTAGCCGCAGGCTTGAGCGGTGAACTCATTTCTAATGCGCTGCAAACACCCTGGGTACTGGGCAGTTTCGCCGCCGTATTCGTCTTGCTATCTTTCTCGATGTTCGGTTTCTATGAATTGCAACTGCCCAACTCATGGCAGAGCCGGCTGAGCGACACCAGCAACCGTTTGCATGGCGGTCATCTATCGGGCGTCTTCGTGATGGGCGCACTCTCGGCTGTTATCATGGGGCCATGCGTTGCAGCACCCTTGGCCGGGGCATTGCTGTATATCGGCCAGACTCACGATGCTGTCTTGGGTGGAGTCGCGCTGTTTACGCTTGCGCTGGGTATGGGAGCTCCGCTGCTCTTGATCGGCACCTCAGCTGGGGTGCTGCTACCCAAAGCGGGGGCATGGATGGATGGCGTGAAAAAGTTCTTTGGCGTGATCCTGCTGGGGTTGGCAATCTGGATCATACAACCGCTGCTGCCAGTCAATGTGCAAATGCTGCTGTGGGGAATATTGCTGGTGTTATCCGCCAGCTATTTACGCGTGCTCGACAGTCTGCCGCAGAACGCCCACAGCAGCCAAAAGTTGCTGAAGGGGATAGGTTTACTGGCGCTGATCGTAGGGATTTCCTATCTGATCGGGGCGCTGTCAGGTGCACGGGACACCCTGCGTCCATTGGATGCCGTTTGCGCTGTCTGCCGGGCCGATACCGAGACGGGCGTCACTTTTACGCGCATTAAAGACTTAGCAGAATTAAACCAAAGGGTGGCGAATGCTGGCGGGAAAATTGTCATGCTGGATTTCTACGCGGACTGGTGTGTTTCCTGTAAGGAAATGGAGCGTTTCACTTTTGCAGATCCTGCCGTGCAGGAAAAACTTAAATCGGCCATTGTTTTACAGGCAGACGTAACTGCAAACAACGCGGCAGATAAAGAATTGCTTAAAAAATTTGGCCTGTACGGCCCGCCAGGCATCTTGTTTTTCGATGCAAATGGCCGCGAAATGAGCGATTTTCGTGTAGTAGGTTACCAGGATGCTACAACCTTTTCTGACTCATTGAAACGCGTCGGACTGTAATGATTTTTACCTATCTACATAAAAAATATAGACAATTAACCTGATTTTGCGGCAAACTGTGCACATGAAAGCTATTCTCGTACTACATGGCCCCAACTTGAACCTGCTCGGAACCCGCGAGCCGTCTGTTTATGGGAGCACCACGTTAGATGAAATTAATCAAAGTTTGGTGTTATTTGCCGAAAATAAAGGTGCAAATCTGGTTTGCCTGCAAAGCAATTCGGAATCTGTGCTGATAGATCGCATTCATCAAGCTCGCGCCGATGGCACAGAATTTATTGTCATCAATCCGGCCGCCTTCACCCATACCAGCGTGGCAATCCGCGATGCGCTGGCGGCGGTTGCAATCCCCTTTATTGAAGTACACCTTTCCAACGTACATGCGCGCGAAGCCTTTCGACGTGAATCATTCTTTTCCGATATCGCTGTCGGTGTGATTTGCGGCATGGGTGCATCCGGGTATGAATACGCAGTGCAGTATGCGCTGAACTATAAAAACTAAGTCAGGAGGACAACATGGATTTACGTAAACTTAAGACACTCATCGAACTGGTTGAAGCATCCGGTATTGCAGAGCTGGAAATCAGTGAAGGTGAAGAACGTGTGCGCATTACCCGCACGGTAGCAGCAGGCCAACAATTTTTTGCACCGGCGCCACAACAAATGTTTGCCGCACCGATGACGACCGCATCGGTTGTAGTTGATGCCCCGGAACCTGCACCCGCAGCGGCCGATGAAGGACATATCGTCAAATCGCCTATGGTTGGAACATTCTATCGCTCTCCCTCACCCGGATCGAAACAGTTTGTAGATATCGGACAAAATGTAAATAGCGGAGACACCTTGTGCATCATCGAAGCGATGAAGCTGCTCAATGAAATTGATGCGGATTATTCCGGCGTTATCAAGGCAATTCTGGTCGAAAACGGCCAGCCAGTCGAGTTTGGTCAGCCACTGTTTGTTATTGGTTAATACCATCCGCTAATGCAGTTGCGCATCACTAGTTTTGGAGTAACTCAATGTTTGAAAAAATATTAATCGCCAATCGCGGTGACCAGCTGTCGAAAGACGGCACAGCGGCGAAGCCCAATCGCGTAGCGGCTGTAAGCCGCGAAAGCAATTTCAACGCGGAGGCAAACCATGTTTGAAAAAATACTGATCGCTAATCGCGGTGAAATTGCTTTGCGCATTCAGCGCGCTTGTCGCGAAATGGGCATTAAGACCGTTGTCGTCCATTCCGAAGCAGATGCTGACGCCAAGTACGTCAAATTGGCGGATGAGTCCGTTTGCATCGGACCTGCTCCCTCAACACTCAGCTATTTAAATATTCCGGCCATCATCAGCGCGGCTGAAGTGACCGATGCACAGGCGATCCATCCCGGTTACGGCTTTCTTTCTGAAAATGCCGACTTTTCAGAACGCGTAGAAAAGTGTGGCTTCGTATTTATCGGCCCTCGCGCCGAGACGATCCGTCTGATGGGCGACAAGGTTAGCGCCAAGATCGCCATGAAGAAGGCCGGTGTACCTTGCGTACCCGGCGTAGAAGGTGCACTGCCAGACAACCCTGCCGAGATCATCAAGATCGCGCGCAGCATCGGTTATCCGGTCATTATCAAGGCTTCCGGTGGTGGCGGTGGACGCGGCATGCGCGTGGTGCATACCGAAGCGGCTTTGTTGGGTGCGGTCACCATGACCAAGTCCGAAGCGCAGGCGGCATTTAACAATCCGACGGTGTACATGGAAAAGTATCTGGAAAATCCACGTCACATCGAATTTCAAATACTGGCAGACCAACACGGCAACGCGGTTTATCTGGGTGAGCGCGATTGCTCCATGCAGCGACGCAACCAGAAGATCATCGAAGAAGCGCCGGCACCATTCTTAAATCCTCGCCTGCGCAACAAGATCGGTGAGCGCTGTGCGGAAGCCTGCCGCAAGATCGGTTATCGCGGTGCAGGAACTTTCGAGTTCCTCTATGAAAATGGTGAATTTTTCTTCATCGAAATGAATACCCGTGTACAGGTTGAACATCCTGTCACCGAGATGATCACAGGCATCGATATCGTTCGCCAGCAAATCATGATTGCCGCCGGTGAAAAGCTGCCGTTCCGTCAGCGCGATATTCAATTCCGTGGTCATGCCATCGAATGCCGTATCAATGCTGAACATCCGTATAAATTCACGCCGTCCCCCGGTCGTATCACGTCATGGCACGCCCCTGGTGGCCCCGGCATCCGCGTGGATTCACATGCCTACAACAACTACTATGTGCCGCAGCACTATGATTCGATGATAGGCAAAGTCATCGCTTACGGCGACACCCGTGAGCAGGCTATGGCGCGCATGCGCACCGCCTTATCGGAGATGGCGGTAGAAGGCATAGAGACCAACATCGCTTTGCATCGCGATTTGTTGCTGGATGCGGCATTTATGGGCGGCGGAACCAGCATCCATTATCTGGAAGAACGTCTTGCTGAACGCAGCAAGGATAAATAATGGCCTGGTTAACGCTGATTATCGACACAGACGCCGCACACGCTGAATCACTCAGTGATGCACTGATGGAGCGCGGTGCGTTATCGGTCGATTTGCTCGATGCCGATGCCGACACGCCGGATGAACAGGCTATCTTCGGTGAACCGGGTGAGCCGCCTCCGGGCGTCTGGCAGCACAATCGTGTCAGCGCCTTGTTCGACAACGATGTGGACGTCACTGAAGTTTTACGCGCTGCAGCCTTTAGCGTAGGACTTACGCAACTGCCGGAGCATCGCATCGAAACACTCGCGGACAATGACTGGGTTCGTTTAACGCAATCCCAATTTGAACCGATACCTATTTCAGACCGCTTGTGGATAGTGCCGACCTGGCATACACCCTCAGATCCTACGGCTATCAACATCGTGCTGGATCCCGGTTTAGCCTTTGGCACAGGAAGTCATCCGACTACCCGTTTATGTCTGCGCTGGCTGGACAACAACATCAAAGGTGGAGAGTCTGTTCTGGACTACGGTTGCGGCTCAGGAATTCTGGCCATTGCTGCGCTTAAACTTGGTGCTGCGCGCGCGGTCGGAGTGGATGTGGATACGCAAGCCGTCACCGCCAGCCGGGATAATGCGGTTGCTAACCAGGTTGAAAACGTTGAGTTCTACCTGCCGAACAATGCGCCTAAGGATAGCTACGATCTGGTTGTGGCTAATATTCTGACCAATCCACTGCGCATGCTGGCCCCCCTGCTGGCCAATGCAACCCGGCAGGGCGGTCAGATTGTGCTATCCGGCATACTCGAATCACAGGCTCAGGACGTTATGAGCATATACGAGCAATGGTTTGATTTGAATTCGCCTATCTTCGAAGACGGCTGGTCGTGTTTGTCCGGACAGAAACGTTAAGTTGATGCCATGATTAATGGCACAACGCTTTGCACACACTGCCAAACTCGCTTCAAAATTTCAGATGCGCAGTTGACAGCGCACCACGGCATGGTGCGCTGCGGGCATTGCCTGCAAGCGTTTGATGCAGGGCCGAATTTCATTCCCGACTCCGCCGAGACGCCACCCGACTTAACGAACAAAGACGAAAGCGAGCAATCAGTCGTGCCGCCAGCGGAGATAGCGCCCTCTCCGCTCGAGGCATCGGCAAGCACTATTCAAGCCGAGGTCATAGCCGCTCAACCAGCCTCACGAAATAAAGTCCTTACTGACACAAATTGGTTCTCACACCTGCGCTTACACAGACAAAGTGCACAAGGCAATGCGGGATTATCTAATCGCCTTGGCCTGGCTGGCATATTTGTTCTGATTTTCATACTATTGGCTCAGTCGGCTTACTTTTTCCGCGTTAGTCTGGCATCACATATGCCCGCCTTGAAACCAACACTGCTGGCCTATTGCGACGCCCTCAACTGTAGCGTACCCCTGCCGAAAAATATCGACTTGATGAGTATGGAATCATCCAGTCTTGACGCGGATCCGGTAAAAGCAAATCAGATCACACTCAATGCCTTGCTGCGCAACCGCGCAAGCTACCCTCTTGCCTATCCTGTACTGTCGCTCACGCTCAATGACAATCAAGACAGACCGCTGGCGCGTCGACTATTTCTTCCTGCTGAATATCTCCCTTACGGAGAAAGCGACTCAGTCGGTCTGAAAAGGAATCAGGAAATTAATATCAAATTGCGTTTGCGGATAGCGGATCTCAAGCCGTCAGGCTACCGGCTTGAGTTATTTTATACGAGCAAAGATTAAACCCCAGCCTGGTGCGAGCGCTGAGCCTTCAACCTAAAGTCGGCCATTCAGTCCTCATATCCGCACAACAACTTTTAAACAAACCTTGCGATCATCCCCTTCGTCATATCACCTAGCATCGGTATCTGTACACGGTGACCGCTACCCGGCGCAACGCTGATGGTCTCACCTTTTTTGTCCCTCATCTCGGTCAAATGCACAAGCTGGTTGCCTGACGGATGAATAATTTCTAGCTGATCACCGATCTGAAACTTATTCTTCACATCGATCTCGGCGTAACCGCCCGCACAAGAAACAATGTCGCCAACATACTGCTGACGGGTACTCTCAGAGTGACCGCGCATATAATTTTGTTGCTCATGGGTGTGATGGCGCTCGTAGAAGCCATCGGTGTAACCGCGATTAGCCAGCGCATCCAGGGCGCCCAATAATCCATAGTTGAACGGGCGGCCTGCTGCCGCATCATCAATCGCTTGACGGTACACCTGAGCCGTGCGCGCCACGTAATAGATAGACTTGGTGCGACCTTCGACTTTAAGCGAATCGATACCAATTTTAGCCAGCTTTTCAACATGCTCCACAGCCCGCAGATCCTTGGAGTTCATGATGTAAGTGCCGTGCTCGTCTTCCATAACCGGCATCAGCTCGTTCGGATGATCCTGTCGAGCGATCACATAGACGCGATCGGCCATCGGATGACGCGGCTGCGATCCGCAATCGGACAAAGCCGAGTTGCTCAATGCCTTGTCGAAATCAAAATCAAGTTTTTCTATGTCGCCCGTGCCGTTTTCCTCCGCATTTTCCATCTTATAATCCCAGCGGCAGGAGTTAGTGCAAGTACCCTGATTGGCATCACGATGATTAAAGTAACCGGACAGCAGGCAGCGCCCGGAATAGGCGATACACAGCGCGCCATGAACGAAGACCTCTAACTCCATGTCAGGGCACTCCTGCCGAATTTCGGCAATTTCATCGAGGGACAGCTCGCGCGACAAAATGACGCGCGTCAATCCCAACGATTTCCAGAATTTAACGGCAGCATAGTTGACCGTATTCGCCTGCACAGACAGATGCACATCGATTTCAGGCCAGCGTTCACGCACCATGGCAATCAAGCCAGGATCGGCCATGATCAGCGCATCAGGTTTCATGGCGATGACCGGTTCCATATCCGCCATATAAGTCTTAAGCTTGGCGTTGTGCGGCATAAGGTTGCTGGCGACAAACAATTTTTTCCCCAGCGCATGCGCCTCGGCGATGCCGGTTTGCAACTCTTCAAGCTTGAATTCGTTGTTGCGCGCACGCAAGGAATAGCGGGGCTGGCCTGCATAGACGGCATCCGCACCGAATGCGTAGGCTGCACGCATTTTATCGAGTGTGCCTGCGGGCAACAACAACTCAGGAGCGCGCATCATTTAACCAAACCCAGGCGATCAACGATCGACATACAGGGTGCAGCCTGATTCAACGTATAGAAATGCAGACCCGGTGCGCCGCCAGCTAACAGCTTTTCGCACATCTGTGTGACCACGTCGCGGCCAAAAGCCTGCACTGATTCATTGTCATCGCCAAATCCCTCCATGGTCTTGCGCATCCAGCGTGGAATTTCAGCGCCGCAGGTATCAGAGAAACGCGCTAGTTGAGAGAAACGCACGACGGGCATGATGCCCGGCACAATAGGCACGGTAATACCCAGTTTTTGACACTTGTCCACGAAGTAAAAATAGCTGTCGGGATTGTAGAAATACTGGGTGATTGCGGAATCTGCTCCCGCATCTACTTTACGTTTGAAATTTAAAATATCATCCTGAGCAGACTTCGCCTGCGGGTGAAATTCAGGATAGGCCGCCACTTCCAGATGAAAGTAATCCCCTGACTCGTTGCGGATGAATTCCACCAACTCGTTGGCGTACTGGAATTCGCCGGCTGTTGCCATGCCGGAAGGCAAGTCGCCGCGCAGAGCTACGATGCGGCGGATTCCGGCAAGCTTATAGGTTTGCAAGATTGCGTGGATGTTCTCGCGCGTCGATCCTATGCAGGACAAGTGGGGCGCCGCCTGATAGCCCTCATTTTTAATTTGAATGATGGTTTCCAGTGTCCTGTCACGGGTGGAACCGCCCGCACCAAAGGTTACCGAAAAAAACTCGGGATTAAGCGTAGCGAGTTTAGCACGCGCAATGGCGAGTTTTTCCACACCCTCCGTTGTCTGGGGCGGAAAGAATTCAAAGCTGATAGGTGAATTGCTCATTATTTTCTCATTAGTTGTGAGGCTGCTGATGATAGCGCCCACGAAAACAGACTATACAACAGTGCGCCAAGTACGCCGTGCCAGAAACTATCTACGATAAAGTCTCGCAATATCGACCCGACGAACCAAAAAAGCAGACCATTGATTATAAATATAAAAATACCGAGTGTCAGCATGGTAACCGGCAAAGTCAGCAGCAGCAAGATGGGACGTATCAAGGTATTGACCAGTCCCAGCAGAAAGGCGGCTACCAGCGCTGCGGTAAAGCCCTCTACATGAATACCCGGGATAAAACTGGCCACGGCAATCAAAGCGGTGGCATTCAACATCCAGATAATCAGCAATTTCATCGCTTTTTTGTACCGCTACGCAATGCAGCAGCGTAGGCTATGTTGCACCAATCGCGCATTTCTTCAGGTGATTCAAGGCATTCAGGGGGTGCTGACCAATATGACATTTGTACGACGCGCGTTTTGCTGTGATAGAGGAATGGCAAACTGCCAGCCTGTTCGAATTGGGCCACATTGCATTCATCTGCTTTGAAATACAACGTGTCATCGGCAATCAGGGCAAACATCAATTCATCCCGGTACAAACCGTAACCGCCGAACATTTTGCGCGAATTTACGGTAGCCCAATGCGACATGGTCTCCAGCACATAATCTACGAATTGATTACGTGAGGAGACCATGGTTCAGCAGCCCGCCTAGGCAGTTGCTGAATTAATAACGGTAATGGTCAGCCTTGTACGGGCCGGCCTTCGATACGCTGATGTAAGCTGCCTGCTGGTCAGTCAATTCACTCAGCTGTGCATTGAGCGTGGTCAGTTGCAAGCGCGCAACCTTCTCATCCAGATGCTTAGGCAAAGTATAAACGCCGATCGGGTAGTCTGCATTGCGTGTGTACAGCTCGATCTGAGCGATGGTCTGATTAGCGAATGAAGAGGACATCACGTAAGACGGATGGCCGGTACCGCAACCTAAATTGACCAGACGGCCTTCGGCCAGCAACAGGATTTTCTTGCCGTCAGGGAAGATCACGTGATCGACTTGCGGCTTGATGTTGTCCCAGGTGTAACCCTTGAGCGATGCGACATCGATTTCGTTGTCGAAGTGACCGATGTTGCAAACGATAGCCTGATTCTTCATTTTGGCCATGTGGTCGTGGGTGATGACGTGGTAATTACCGGTGCAGGTGACAAAGATGTCGCCGTGCTCACAAGCGTAATCCATGGTCACGACGCGGTAGCCTTCCATCGCTGCCTGCAGTGCGCAGATAGGATCGATTTCAGTAACCCAAACTTGTGCAGACAGGGCGCGCATGGCTTGTGCAGAACCTTTACCCACATCGCCGTAACCTGCGATGACCGCGATTTTGCCGGCAATCATCACGTCGGTTGCGCGCTTGACCGCATCAACCAGAGATTCACGGCAGCCATACAGGTTGTCGAACTTGGACTTAGTCACGGAGTCGTTGACGTTGATCGCAGGGAACTTCAACTCGCCGCGCTCATGCATCTGGTACAGACGATGTACGCCGGTAGTGGTTTCTTCTGTCACGCCCTTGATCGCGGCAAGACGTGTTGAATACCAGGTATTGTCGGTTGCCAGTTTGGCTTTGATAGAATTGAACAGGCAGATCTCTTCTTCTGAACCTGGGTTGTTCAACAGTGATGCATCCTTTTCAGCGCGTGCGCCCAGATGCAGCAACAGGGTTGCATCGCCGCCGTCATCCAGAATCATATTGGACAGGCCGCCGTCTTTCCATTCGAAAATACGGTGCGTGTAATCCCAGTAGTCAGCCAGTGACTCGCCCTTAACGGCAAATACCGGCGTGCCGGTTGCAACGATGGCAGCGGCAGCGTGATCTTGTGTGGAATAGATGTTGCAAGAAGCCCAGCGAACTTCAGCACCTAGGGCTGTCAGTGTTTCAATCAGCACGCCGGTCTGAATGGTCATGTGCAGCGAACCTGTGATTCGTGCGCCCTTGAGTGGTTGGGATGCGGCAAATTCACGGCGGATCGCCATCAGGCCAGGCATTTCGATTTCGGCGATGGCCAGCTCCTTGCGTCCCCAGTCAGCAAGTGACATGTCGGCGACGATATAGTCGGTGAATCCGTTGGTAACAGCGTTCATAAGTAATCCATTCATTGATGTTGGTTAATGAATAGGTGCCGTTGAAACGAAATCACTGCTCCGAGCCTGACGGGGGTGATAAAACCCGCTGCAGCACCTCTCGGAGGGGATGAATTATAAACAATTATTTGGTAAAAAAGTCTAACGGCGCGAAAAAACGCGTAAATCCAGAACTTTAAACTTTCAATTAGTATGGGTTTGTTACCAGTTGGAGGCGGGCAAACCGCTCCATAACTCCTGAATATCGCCGATCCCCCATTTAGCGGGTTCTTCAAACGACAGGATTTTGTCTTTACAGGCAGGCTTAGCCAAATCCATAAGCTCATGAACGATGCGCGCATTGGATTTGATCGAGAAAAAAATCTTGACCACAGGGGTGAGCAGCGACTTTTCCGATTGTTCGATGACCACGGCTAAACGATTGGATTCCAGACGCACCAGTGAGCCAATCGGATATATTCCAATGCTGCGCACAAACGCCTGAAAAATCCGCTGATCGAAATGCCCGCGACTCCATTCAGCCATTTTTCTGATCGATTCAGCTGGCTCCCAACCATCTTTGTAAGGGCGATTAGAGGTGATCGCATCATACACATCGCAGACGGCACTCATCTTGGCAAACAAGCTGATTTGTTGATCGGTCAGACCATCAGGATAGCCGCTCCCATCAATTTTCTCATGGTGATGCAGACACACATCAAGCGAAACATCACTAACTCCCCGACCTTCCAGCAGCATTTTGTAACCTTCCGCAGGATGAGACTTGACCGCAATAAATTCCTCCTCGGTTAATTTTCCCGGTTTATTCAAAATCTCTTCCGGTATCATCATCTTACCGATGTCGTGCAGCAAACCTGCCATACCAGCCTGGCGAATTTGCCCGTCATCCAGATCCAGTTGCTTAGCCAGCGACACCATCAGTGCGCACACTGCGACCGAGTGCATGTAGGTGTAATCGTCTTTGTCTTTTAAGCGAGCCAGGCTGATCAGCGCACCCGGATTGCGCAAGACAGAATTGGAGATCTCTTCAACGATAGGCAAGGCATCTTCGGCATTCAACGCCTGCCCCATGCGAGTTTCCTTAAACATTGAGGAGACTGCATTTTTGGACGATGAGCAGATTTTAACCGCAACGGCGGCTTCCTGACTCAGCGTTGAACGCGAGCTTGCTTTAACCGGTGTATTAGCCTGCGCCAGGGTGTTTTCAACTTCTTCCGCAACCACTTCTTCAGTGACTGCCGACGCTGATTCAGCTTCATCCACTTCGACATCCAGCCCTCTGGACGTATCAATCCACAGCTCCCGAATACGCGTAGAGAGTGCCGTTTTAAGATCTTTGGGGTTGTCCAAAAGAAAGCTGGTGCGCCAAAATGGGTTTTCCATCCAAGAACCACCCAGCTCATGGATATACATCCCGAGACGCAGTTGCTCAATGTGAATTCGCTTTAGCATGAACTGCTCGAATGACTAGAAGTGTGGGTGATTCTAATACAAAAAACCGCACACGGGGTTGTCCCGGTGCGGTTTGATTGACTACAGAATGACAAGCGACGACTTACAGGCCAGTGTCTGCCCGGAGAGCCGCCACCTTATCCGTGTTTTGGCTGCACCGAAACACCGCAAAGTGCTACGCGCCGAGCTTTACAGCCCTGCATCAGCCCGCAGTGCAGCTGCCTTATCTGTCTTTTCCCAGGTGAATTCAGGTTCTTCGCGACCAAAGTGACCGTAAGCGGCGGTCTTCTCGTAGATCGGGCGCAGCAGATCGAGCATTTGCACGATACCTTTAGGACGCAAGTCGAAATGGCGCAACACCAGTTCAGTCAGCTTATCGTCGCTAATTTTACCTGTGCCGTAGGTATCGACCATCACGCTGGTCGGCTTGGCAACGCCGATCGCGTAGGACACCTGCACCAGGCACTTGCTGGCCAGTCCCGCTGCGACGATGTTTTTCGCGACATAGCGACCCGCATAGGCGGCGGAACGATCCACCTTGGAAGGATCTTTACCGGAGAACGCGCCGCCACCGTGAGGGGCTGCGCCGCCATAGGTGTCGACGATGATCTTACGACCGGTCAGGCCACAGTCGCCTTGCGGTCCGCCAACCACGAAACGTCCGGTCGGATTGACCAGGTAGTTGATGTTGCCCTTGATCAGCTCCTTTGGCAGCATCGGTTTGATGATGTCTTCGATCGCCGCTTCACGAATGGTTTCCAGCGTCATATCCGGTGCGTGTTGAGTGGAGAGCACCACAGTGTCGATGGAATGCGGTTTGCCATCCACATAGCGAATGGTGACCTGCGACTTGGCATCCGGACGCAACCATGGCAAACGGCCGTCGTGGCGCAATTGCGCCTGACGTTGCACCACCTGATGGGCCAGATAAATCGCCAGCGGCATCAAGGTTGGCGTTTCGTCGCAGGCGTAACCGAACATCAGTCCCTGGTCGCCCGCGCCCTGATTCAAAAAGTCGTCGGATGCGCGATCCACGCCTTGTGCGATGTCCGGGCTTTGCTTGTCGTAGGCAACCAGCACAGCGCAACCCTTGTAATCGATGCCGTATTCGGTGTTGTCGTAGCCGATACGCTTGATGGTGTTGCGCGCTACCTGAATGTAGTCAACATTGGCGGTGGTGGTGATTTCACCGGCCAGAACCACCAGGCCAGTATTAGTCAGGGTTTCAGCAGCTACCCGCGCATACGGATCTTGCGCTAGAATCGCGTCCAGAATGGCATCAGAAATTTGATCTGATACTTTGTCCGGATGGCCTTCGGATACAGATTCGGATGTAAACAGAAATTCGCTCATGCTTCCTCGCTTAAATTATCTAACAAAAGGCAACTATTCTATCAACTTTTGTACACGTTGGTAGCATCGACACCCAAAACATGTTCAAAATTGTTTTCCAATTATTTTCGCGGCTCCCTCTACGCGTGCTGCATGTACTGGGCATTTTGCTAGGACATTTAGCATATGCCTTATCGGGTACATATGCCGCACGTATAAAAGAAAATTTAAAACAGGCAGGGTTTTCACTGGATGATGAGCAAGGAAAACGCATACTGCGCGGGGCAATCGCGGAAGCAGGAAAGGGCATTGCTGAGCTGCCGTGGATTTGGGGCCGCCCCTATCATGTCGTCTTAGGTGCCGCAAGTCTATGCATCGGAATCGAGCATGTGAAATCGGCGCAAGCTAGCCATCGCGGGATTATTTTTTTAACCCCGCACCTGGGTTGCTTTGAAATTACCGGGCTATACATGGCACAACATTTGCCGATTACCATACTGTATCGCCCACCCCGTTTACGCTGGCTGGAGGAAGTCATGTGTGCCGGACGCGCTCGCGGGCACGCCAAACTTGCCAAAGCCGACATGAGTGGTGTTCGATTGTTATACAAGGCACTCAAGAGAGGTGAAGCGATTGGCTTACTGCCTGATCAGGTACCTAGTGGCGGAGAAGGCGAATGGGCTGATTTTTTTGGCCGCCCTGCCTATACCATGACGCTAGTTGGCCGCCTGGCAGAATCCAGCGGAGCCGCAGTGCTCCTGGCCAGCGCTGAACGACAACCGAATGGCCGTGGTTATATTTTGCGTTTTGAACCGCTGAATCTGGATTTTTCACGATCTGTTCCGAGGCAAATCAATAGTGCGCTGGAGCGTGTAATACGCACCTTCCCTGAGCAGTATTTATGGAGTTATAACCGTTATAAAGTTGTGCGCGGCGTTTTGCCGCCGGATAGTGGCAGGGAGAAATAGTGCTGGTACGTTTAGGTGTTTTAATTTTATGGCTGATTCATTTTCTACCATTTCGCATGATAGTCGCGCTTGGTAACGGGATAGGCTCGCTGATTTATCTGGTTGCGGCAGAGCGCAGGCGGGTCGGCAAAATCAATTTGAAACTGTGCTTTCCCGAGAAGAGCGATGAGGCGCGAACTCGGTTGATGCGCGATCATTTTAAGATGTTTGCGCGCGGCTTAATCGAGCGCAGTATTTTGTGGTGGGCGAGCGCCGAATATATCAGCAGTCTGATTCGTGTCGAAGGCGTCGAACATTTTGAAGCTGTGGCAGGGCACCCTTCTATCCTGCTCACGCCGCATTTCGTGGGCATGGATGCAGGTGGGCAGTGGATTGCGCAGCATGCCGATACGGTATGCATGTACGCGAATCAAAAAAATGTTTATCTGACCGAATTGCTCTTAAAGAAACGTGCACGTTTTCGCACGCAGTTACTCTACTCGCGCCAGCAGGGATTGCGCCCGATCATCAAAGGGATGCGTGCCGGCATGCCGTTTATTTATCCGCCGGATCAAGATCAGGGAGTGAAGGATGGCGCGTTTATTTCGTTCTTTGGCGTACCCGCTGCGACGATGACGTCGGTTTCGCGTATTGCTCAGATGACAGGTGCCAAGGTGGTGCCCAGCATTACCCGCGTGTTACCCGGGGGACAGGGGTATGTGCTGACTTTTTACCCAGCGTGGGAAAACTATCCCAGCGGCGACGAGTTAGCTGATGCGCGGCGCATGAATGAATTTATCGAGCAGCGCGTGCGCGAAATGCCGGAGCAATATTTTTGGCTGCACAAACGCTTCAAGACCCGGCCTGAAGGCGAAGAAAAATACTACTGAGCCGCTACTTGTAGCTGTCGACGCAATGCAGCCTGCTGCTGACTCAAATGGAGACACAATGAAATACAAAGACTTGCGCGATTTTATCGCGCAACTGGAAAAAATCGGCGAACTCAAACGCATCAGCATGCCGGTTTCCACGCATCTGGAAATGACTGAAATCTGTGACCGTGTGCTGCGTGCGCAGGGTCCTGCGATCTTGTTCGAAAATGTGCTCGGACACAAGATGCCGGTGCTGGCCAATCTGTTCGGTACGCCGCGCCGCGTCGCGTTGGGGATGGGCGAGGAATCGGTGACCGCCTTGCGCGAAGTGGGCAAGCTGCTGGCCTTTCTCAAAGAACCTGAACCGCCACGCGGTTTAAAGGATGCCTGGGATAAATGGCCGGTGTTAAAGCAGGTGCTGAATATGTCACCCAAAGTGCTCTCCAGCGCACCTTGCCAAGATGTGGTTTGGGAAGGCAAAGACGTGGACCTTAGCCGCTTGCCAATTCAGCATTGCTGGCCGGGGGATGTCGCACCGCTGATCACCTGGGGTCTGGTCGTCACCCGTGGTCCTGAAAAAACGCGTCAGAATCTGGGTATCTATCGTCAGCAGGTGTTAGGTCCAAATAAGGTGATCATGCGCTGGCTGGCGCATCGCGGCGGCGCGCTGGATTTTCGCGATCATTGCCTGAAAAATCCCGGCGTTCCGTTTCCCATCGCCGTGGTGATAGGCGCTGATCCTGCCACCATATTGGGCGCAGTCACGCCTGTGCCGGACTCCTTGAGCGAATACCAGTTCGCCGGATTGCTCAGAGGCTCTAAGACAGAACTGGTGAAATGTCTGGGCAGCGATCTGCAAGTACCAGCCTCCGCTGAAATCGTTTTAGAGGGCGTGATTCATCCGGATGAACTCGCGCTGGAAGGCCCTTATGGCGACCATACCGGTTATTACAACGAGCAGGATAAATTTCCGGTGTTCACCATAGAGCGCATCACCATGCGCCGCGACCCGATTTATCACTCGACCTACACCGGCAAGCCGCCCGATGAACCGGCGATGCTGGGTGTCGCGCTCAACGAGGTGTTCGTGCCGCTGTTGCAGAAACAATTTTCGGAAATCGTCGATTTTTATCTGCCACCGGAAGGGTGCAGTTACCGGATGGCGATCGTGTCTATCAAGAAGCAGTATGCCGGGCACGCCAAACGCGTGATGTTTGGTATCTGGTCGTTCCTGCGCCAGTTTATGTATACCAAATTCATCGTGGTAGTGGATGACGATATCGATATTCGCAACTGGCAGGAGGTGATCTGGGCGATGACTACGCGCATGGATCCGGTGCGCGACACCTTGCTGGTCGAGAATACGCCTATCGATTATCTGGATTTCGCCAGTCCCGTGTCGGGCCTGGGCGGCAAGATGGGGCTGGATGCGACCAATAAGTGGCCGGGCGAGTCGCAGCGCGAATGGGGTACGCCTATCGTGATGGATGATGCGGTCAAGGTTAAGGTCGATGCGATGTGGAGCGAGCTGGGGTTGTAGCAGTCGACTCCGCGCTCCCTCACCTTAGAAGTTCCTGTATTTGCGGCAAAAAGACCTCGGTAACCAGCAGCGGCGCACCATGCAAATAAAACAGCGATCTGCGCGCCCAGAGCCGGGCGGGAGAATTTAGCAATTTAACAGCGGCACGTTTGTACAGCGGATGATGAGAAGGCAAGGCCTTGTAATGCAGCGGCTGACGCACCACCTGAGGGTGAGAGAACAGCACCGCGCCCAGCGGTCTGTTGCCCAGCCCTTTTAATGCATGCCAGGCGCCGCGTAGATCGCCTGCGCGACACGCGCTATGAGCGAACACCACGGGTTGCTCATCGGCGCACAGAAACACCTCACGCGACCAGGCCAGTTGCTGCGGTGCGATATGCAACAGTGCCGATTCGTCCAGCGCGATGCGCGCCTGTCCGCTTTTTACATTAACCACAGAAAAGTATTCGCAGCGCTGCTGTATCCGCTGCGTGAGTGAGCCGTGATCGCGCAACCAGGGCAGTATTTGTGCATCGGCTCCCTGCGCCATCTGATTCCAGTATTCGTCTTTAAACGTGCAAATAGTCATGTTTGTCTGCCATCCAGCGGCGTAAATAGGCGCGCGCCACATCGGGGTAATCGCGCAGCAGTTGGTCGGCAACTTCCCGCGCGTGGATCAGTAAATCTTCGTCCGCATCGATATCGGCAAAACGCAACATCGCCACTCCGCTCTGCTTCGCTCCCAGTAGTTCGCCGGGTCCTCGCAATTGTAAGTCTTGTTGCGCGATCACGAAGCCATCGGTGTTCTCGAAGATGACTTTGAGTCGGGTGCGCGCTACTTCGGATAGCGGTTTTTGATACAGCAGGATGCATAAACTATGCGCAGCTCCACGCCCTACCCGTCCGCGCAACTGATGCAGTTGTGCCAGCCCCATTCGTTCCGCGTGATCGATCACCATCAGACTGGCATTGGGCACATCCACGCCGACTTCGATCACGGTGGTGGCGACCAGCAATTGTAACGCGCCCGCCTTGAATTCGCCCATCACGCGCACCTTTTCCGCGCTGTCCATCCTGCCATGCACCAGTCCCACTCGCAAATCCGGAAAAGTGTCGGTCAACAACTGGTAGGTCTCCTCTGCATTCTGCAATTGCAACACTTCGGATTCCTCGATCAACGGACATACCCAATAGGCTTGCTGCCCGGTCATGCAGGCGGCTCTGACCCTATCGAACACCTCGTCACGGCGCGCATCGCTGACCAGTTTGGTGATGATGGGTGTGCGCCCCGGCGGTAATTCGTCGATTACCGACACATCCAGATCGGCGTAATAGCTCATCGCCAGTGTGCGCGGAATCGGCGTCGCACTCATCATCAGCTGGTGCGGCTCGCTGACAGGTAGGCCGGGTTTTAACCCGGCATCGTTAGTCGGAGTCTTGCCTTTGGCATGCAGCGCCAGACGTTGCTGCACGCCGAATTTGTGCTGTTCATCGACGATGGCTAATCCCAACTTGTGAAAGCTGATCTGTTCCTGAAACAGCGCGTGCGTGCCGATAGCCAGCAGCGTGTCACCGGAGGCGATTTTTTCCGCCGCGATCCGCTTGTCCTTCTTCTTCAGGCTGCCGGATAACCAGACCGGTACGATCCCCAGCGGTGATAGCCAGTCGGACAGTTTCAAATAATGCTGTTCGGCGAGGATTTCGGTCGGCGCCATCAAGGCGACCTGATAGCCGTTTTCGATGGCCTGCAAGGCGGCTAACGCGGCGACCACCGTCTTACCGCTGCCGACATCACCTAACAGCAATCGCTGCATAGGGTGGGGTTTGGCCAGATCCAGGCTGATTTCACCCAACACCTTTTGCTGCGCACGGGTCAGGGCAAACGGCAGAATCTTCAACAGTTTATAGGTGTAATGATCTTTTGCTTTCATCGCAGGGGCGATACGTGCACTGCGCTCCCTGTGGTGTACCCGCATCGAGAGCTGCTGGGCTAACAGTTCATCGAATTTGATGCGCCGCCAGGCGGGATGCGTGCGATCTTGCAGGCAACTCGTGGCAATATCTGCAGGGGGATTGTGCAGCAGCTTTATGCTCTCCAAAAACCCCAATAAATTCAATTTATTGCGAATCATCTCCGGCAGCGGGTCTGCTACCGGCAAAACCTCCAGCGCGTTGGCGATGAGTTTTTTCAAGGTAGCTTGCGACAAACCTGCCGAGGCGGGATAAACCGGGGTCAGGCTGGTCTGCAACGGCGTCGCGTCGCCCACTGCGCGGCACTTCGGATGCACCATCTCCAGACCGTAGTAACCCATCCTCAATTCACCGATAGCGCGTATCTGGCGATCCACCGCCAGCAACTTGGTCTGGCTGGGATAGAAATTCAAAAAGCGCAGATAGAGCTCTTCACCGTTGTCCTGCAAGCGGCAAACCAGCGTACGGCGCGGTTTGAACAGAATTTCCGAGTGCGTGATGACGCCTTGCACCTGAACTGTCTCGCCGGGTTGGGCATCGGCAATCGACACCAGCTCGGTCTCATCCTCATAGCGCAACGGTAGATGCAGCAACAGATCCGAACGATGGCGGATGCCTAGCTTGGCAAGCCGAGCTAACGTGGCGGGAGAAATTTTGGCGGGAGCGGTCAATTCAGGTCGTCATTCCCGCGCATGCGGGAATCCAGGCAATTAGACATTGCCCGCGTAGCGGGTCAACACTTTGGTTTTGTCGGCTGTGCCGAATTTTTCCAATTGCTGGATTCCCGCATGCACGGGAATGACGGAGCAGTCTAGCTCGGTTCATCTCATACCCGGCAGGTCCGTGGCGTCCCCGTTGCTGCGCAACGGCCCTCACGCCAGTAATCCCAGCTCAAAAGCTTGCGATTGCAGTTTTTCAGTCATTACTTTGCGTCTTCTTCCTGAATGGCTTTTAAGGCTTTCCCTTGCTTATCTTTCCATTCCGTTCGGCCATTCGCTGCTCGCCCAAGAATGACACTTGCAGCCGTTGATGGTGAGCTGAAGCTGAAATCCTGAGTGAATATTAACTCATTGCCCTCCTCCTTGATTACGCCGCGCTCTTTTAAATCAGCCCTTAATTCCACCGCGCCGCGAGCATGCGTAGCTGCCGATGGTTGTTCTTTTAACATTGCTTGTGAACCATTCAGCACGATAAATCCCTGTGATGATTCATATCCGCGCGCCTGCATGCCTTTTGAATCTAGGTATAAGGTTTCTGGTTGTGAATTTTTGGTTGTGCGCTTGGGTTGTTCAAATGCGTAAATACCCAAAACCGGAAGCATCCCTAGCAGGTGCTCAAGAAAAACATCCATGTCTGCACGGTCTGCTTCGGAAAGGTGAGATTCAGCAGGTTGATTTTTATTATCGAGTGGTGAGCGCTTCGCTTCGCTGGCTAATGTAATTAAGCGCGCCTCCAAGAATTGTACGTGAGCTTTGTTGAGTGTCGAACCTGTTGAGGTAAAGAATACGGCACGATTCCAAAAATCCTTAGATGCGTAGTGACTTTCCAGCCTTGGTTTAACCGGGTCACCTTCACCGATATATATTTGCTCCCCGTCGCCATCATCTCGTGGACCAAGTAGTAGATAAACACCTGTTTGCGCGAACTCATTGCGTTGCTTGATAGACGGAAAAATTGTCCTAGGAAACATCAACGCTTTCCCGATCCAATTTGATCGCTCGACAATGCGTAACCCGTCAGGGTCGCCATCTGCAACAAAAATACGCAGAGAAAAAGGATAGTTGGCGCTCATTTGCAACCTTTTGTTTTTATATAGATTATTCTGCTATGGAAGTGTTCATCTGTACGATCAAGTCCTTGGTAAAGTTCGTCAGGCCAAGCGCCTTGATATATGCGTATTTAACATCTTCTTCGCTACGGGCTTGCTGGAGTTGGGCGTATAGGCTCATGGTATATATTTTGTGGCGTAGCCCTTCAAACTTGAAATCACATTGTGAGATTTCAAGTTTGAAGGGCTAGTTTGGTATGTCAAATTCAGGCCGCCAGTTTGTGCAGTGCAATAGATACCGATTCAGAGACTTCCATTGGCATGAAAAATTGTTCTGGATAAACGTAGTCTTCACCATCTTCATCCAAAATTCGAATACAGTGCATGGCCTCAGCTTTCTGGTCAGGCAATTGCAAATAGAGCTTGCGAACCTCAAGAGATGCCTTATACCCTTGATTATTAAGGCAAATTACATATTTATCCATGATTTTCCTCAAATAAACTCTTTGATTTTCATTTCCATCTTACCAATGCCGTGCGCTTCATACCAATGCACCTCAGCTCGTGCTGAGACGCCATCTTCAAAGATAACAGTGGCATATCCTTTTTTCTTCTTCCAACTACCAATGCCATACGCTCTTTGCAATCTGCCCAGACAGCGTATGCTAGAACCCTGTGCAATGGTTTCTATAGCCGAAATTTCTCCGCTTATCTCGAAGTACATGGCTCAAAATTGGAGTGGGTTTGAGTTCCAATCTGCATCGGTTTTAGGCAGCGCAGACCACGCCCCCGGTTTACGAGTGAATTCCTGTGTAGCCACTTTAACCAGTCTGACGACAGGCACGCCTTTGTTGGCGATCACGACATCTTCTCCTGCCAATGCGGCCTGCACCAATCGAGATAGCTGGTTCTTGGCTTCGAGCATGTTGCATTGCATGGCAGGTCTCCTTAGCAGTTCTTGAAAAACAGTTGAAGTTTATACCAGCCTGGCGAAGTTAGCCTACGACCAGCACGCCGTCCATTTCAACCAGCGCGCCGCGTGGCAGGGCCGATACGCCAACCGCCGCACGAGCCGGATATGGCTGCTGGAAGTAACCCGACATGATTTCATTGACCATTGCAAAATGCTTCAGATCGGTCAGAAACACATTTAACTTCACGATGCCATCCAGATCGCTGCCAGCGGCGACGGTGACTGCGCGCAGATTCTGGAATACGCGGTGGATCTGCGCCTCTATCGTATCGCTCATCTGCATGGTGGCAGGATCCAGACCAATCTGGCCTGACAGATACACGGTGTCATTCACGCGGATCGCTTGCGAATAAGTGCCGATGGCGGCCGGTGCATCAGGGGTCTGGATAAATTGTTTGTTTGCCATGTTAATAATCCTGTGTGTAATGGGTATCGGGCGATTATAACCGAGAGCCGATTTGGCTTAAGCGGCGATCTTGAAAATCACCTTGCGGATTTGTCCTGTGCCGACCAGCGGCGCATGTGCATCTTCGGGGAAGAAAATGCAGAAATGATCTGGCGGAACGCTTACCCAGGACGCAGGTGCATCGTGGAAAAACCCGATGTCCTTTTCCATGCTGTGTTCGCTCACCGGGTTATAACAATCGGCCAGCGGTTTCCAACCCATTTGCTCATCGCCATCCAGCACCAATTGGATATCGATGTAACGTCGGTGGGCTTCTAATCTTGCCATCTCGCGCGTGCGCGCTGGCACATGCTCGACAATAGCAAAGACGTCTTCACCGGCGATGGGGTAACGCCCGGGGGGCAATACATAAAGATCGGTGTTGCGGATGTAGTCGAATACCTGTGCGAACTGCGGGTGCAGGGCGGCGTAGCGATCCGATTGAGAAAGTGCAGAAAGTATCATAGGGACTCGTTTGCAAAAAAATATTTATCAAAAATAGATTACATATCATCGCGCTAGCACGTGTTCAACGCGCATCATTCCACTTGGCCGGCTTTTCAAGTGTCAACACGGGGCTGAATGCATAGTACGCATTCAGCGCCCAGTTCTCTGCAATTTTTTGCCCCGGCTCCCCCAGCGTGTTGAAATGAACGCCATCTCCACCTGTTGCCGGGTAATGAGTAAAATCCCGGCTGTCAAAAAGCAGACAATACGATCCGACGGACGATTTCAATGCGTTGTAGATCCTGGATACACCGGCTTCAGACTGGATACGCGCCTGTGGTGGACCGATCCAGATACATTTGCTGCCCGAATTGACGATAGACATCGCCAGATCATGAGAGGTTTTCTCCATCCACTGGGCCGTTCCTCCATACATATTGGCACCAAGTTGAACCACGGTGTAGCGCGGCTGATGGGTCTTCAACAATTCAACGATCAACGGCGTCTCGGCATCCCAGCCACGACGCTCTTTACCGCTGGTATTCTTGAATACATAGCCGCAACTCGTCTTCATGCCGGTCAGCCAGGACTCGGGAGAGCTCCCGCAGGTCGCGTAGCTTGCCACACGAAAGCCTTCCATTCTACGCAACAAGGCATCTTCCTGGATACCGAAACTCCCCACTGAATGTGAGTCACCGATATACAGAATCAACGGTGGCGTTATTGCCATCGCTAAATCCTTTGCCGCGCATATGGCGGGCGAAACGCCCCCCGCAGTGACGACGACCCAAAACAGGGCACAGGAAGCCGTTTGCGCATATTTAGGAAAAACATCCAATCCATTGATTAATTTGAACATTATCTATAATTTGACACAGTCGGTAAAGTTAGTCTACTGAGGCATCACAGTTTAGCCTGTTGTGTCTCCACCTGAAACTATCAAACACAATCATGCCATAAAATTTAGGCAATAAAAAACGGGAGCCAGAGCCCCCGTTTTTGTGCTGCGAAAAACCTGCTGCCGATTAACGGCGCACTGCCAGCTTTTCTTTGATACGTGCTGACTTACCTGAACGCTCGCGCAAGTAGTACAGCTTGGCACGGCGAACTGCACCGCGACGCTTAACTTCAATGCCTGCGATCACAGGTGAGTAAGTCTGGAAAGTACGCTCGATACCTTCACCGGCTGACATCTTACGAACGATGAAGCCAGAGTTCAGACCGCGATTGCGCTTAGCGATCACGACACCTTCGAAAGCCTGAACGCGCTTGCGTTCGCCTTCGACAACGTTCACGCTGACGATGACTGTGTCGCCTGGCGCAAATGAAGGGATAACTTTACCCAAACGGGCGATTTCTTCTTGTTCCAATATTTCGATCAAATTCACTTTTACTACTCCTTGGTTTTCGGATCTTGTTCCTTCTGAAACTCAGCCAGAAGACGAGCATCCTCTTTTGTCAAATCACGCCTAGCCAATAAATCCGGCCTGCGCAACCACGTTCTGCCCAACGACTGGGAAAGCCGCCAACGCTGTATCACGGCATGATTGCCGGACAACAACACCGGGGGCACGGCTTCACCATTAAACACTTCCGGGCGGGTGTAGTGAGGGCAATCGAGCAAGCCCTGCACAAACGAATCCTGCTCCGCTGAGTCGGCATCACCCAATACACCGGGTAACTGCCGCACCAGAGAATCCATCAACACCATCGCCGCTAATTCGCCACCGGACAACACATAGTCGCCGATGGAAATTTCTTCATCCACCAACTGGCGGATTAAACGTTCGTCGATGCCTTCGTAACGTCCGGTCAAAAGGATCAATCCTTCCGAAGCATTCGCGACGATTTCCTTCACGACCGCGTGGGTGAGCAAACGTCCTTGCGGTGACAAATACACCACGCGACTCTTCTCAACGCCACTCGCCTTTTGCCGCTGTTTCGCCGCATTGATCGCAGCGGCCAGCGGTTCGGCCAGCATCACCATGCCGGGACCACCACCATAAGGGCGATCGTCTACCGTGCGGTGATTGTCTGTCGTGAAATCACGCGGATTCCACGTCTTGAGCACATAGCGCCCCTGTTCTGCTGCACGACGCGTGATACCGCATTGCGTCAGCGCATCGAACATCTCAGGAAACAGCGTGATGACGTCGAATATCACAACAGGTAATCTGCCGACCAGTCCACACGAATCACACGACCCTGCACATCCACATGCCGGATCACATCTTTGAGGAACGGAATTAACACATCGGGCCCTGCTGAGCCACGTATGATCAACACGTCATTCGCGCCGGTTTCCAGCAACTCAACCACGGTACCGAAGTTGACTTCCGCCTCGTTGATCACCGTCATACCGATCAGATCAGCCCAGTAGTATTCGCCCTCTTCCTGCTCGGGCAAACTGCTGCGGGGCACGGCGATCAAAATGCCTTTGAGCTTTTCAGCGGCGGTGCGATCCGGGCAATCGGTAAACAGCGCGGCGAGTGTCTTGTGATGCGTCTCGGACTGCAACACTTCAACTTTACGCCACGGACCGTGTTCCTGACCCAGATACCAGGTCTTGTAATCCAACAGACTATCGACGTAGTCACTGAACGGCTGGATTTTGACCCAACCCTTAATGCCAAACGCCGATGCTACGCGACCCATGATAACCATGGGTTCGGAGTCTTTAGGCTGCAACGGCAACGGCTGCGCCAGCACGCTTAACCAGCTTAGCAACGGCGTCGCTCAATTGCGCGCCACGGCTTTGCCAGAATGCAACGCGAGCCAGATCCAGACGCAACGGTTCTTGCTTTTCGTTAGCGATTGAATTGTAGAAGCCTACGCGCTCGATGAAGCGACCATCGCGACGATTGCGAGAATCAGCAACAACTACATTGTAGAATGGACGATTCTTTGAACCGCCACGGGAAAGACGAATGATGACCATAAAAAACCTATCTAAATTAACAGCCTAAAAAAGACCTGTGTGCAAAGCAATGCCTTAGCGGAAAAACTTATCATTCCGTAATGCAGGAGATTTACTACTCGTCTGAAATTGCGCTCGACAAGCGAACCCAAATTCCACGAAAGGGCGCGCATTCTACGGCACAAGTTGCGCTTCTAGCAAGCGCCTTGACAACTATAGCGGCAGGCAGTAGAGATGCATTAAACGAACGGGTGGCGCACTTCCGCTGTAACTGCATGATTAAATTGAATTAATCTGCAATACATCGCAAAATCCCGCCAGCAGCTAAAATCATATAAGCGAATGAATATTCAGCTGTTTATGCTGTTTCTGTACAGCGGAATTACGCCTTGCGTATCCGCCACAAATGAAACAGCAGCAGAACCGGAAAAATCAGGGTGATGGTCTGCGCCAGACCGTTGTAATTGAGCAAATGCCGGTAATGCCAGTGGTAAATCGACATCGCCGCTGCCGGGTTGTTGCTGTCCACCATAAAATTGATCAGCGCAAAATAACACAGTGCGATCGCCGCTCCCGAACTGATCATCGCCGCGCGGGACAACCACAGACCGGCACTCAGCAGTGCGATTCCCGTCAGGATGCCAAGCACGGCCTCTCCGTTAATCCACAGCAGCAAGGCCCAGGATTTGAGCAAGACGGCTGCCGCGACGAATTTGATCAGCGCGACTGCACTCAAGACCACCAGCAGCGAGGACACTAGGCGGCGCGGCGAACGCAGCACGCTGAGCAGCAACACGCCCAGCATCAGCAGGTTCAGCGTGACGACGGTGCTCTCCCGCCAGCCGAACGGTTCGGGCAACGGGGTGACAAAGGGTTGACGCGCCACCTCGGTGATAAACACGTTGCCCAGCATCGGCAAAGAAGGATTGATCTGACCGAATATCCAGAGCACCAGCAAAGCCAGCCCGAAATCCATTTCACGACTGCGATGAAACACGCCGATGCGCCAGCGCATCAATCCTTGCCGGAACCAACTCCATGACGCGACGCTGACCGCCAGCAGTGCGCCAGTCAAGGTCCCCGTGCTATTGGTCAGAATATCGAGATTGGAACTGATGCGCATGGGCAAGTACATTTGCAGGTATTCCATGCTGCCGGATAAGGCCAGCCCGCAAGCCGCAGCAAGGGTTACGCTTACCATGACACCGAAGTGGGCGCGTAAAGCCAGTCCCGCCAAAAAGCCGAAGGGAATATAGGCCAACACGTTGATGACAGCATCGAAGAGGGTAAACGTCAGCATCAGCGGCAGATGCAGTACATCGAAGAAATCCAGCCCCTGTTCGCGCCAGCCAACGAACGGCGACAGGCTGACATACGCGAGGAACAGCGCATAACCTGCGGCTAACAGCGTGCGCAGCCGTGCTCGTGTTTCATTAATGTATAAATCGCTCATAATCGTCGGGTTGCATCGTTAAACGCGAGTTTAACCGAAGTGAGGTGCCGGCTCTCTTACACGTGCATCAGGGTACGCTCTCCGTCGGCGTGGCGCAGACGATGGGCGAGCGTGCGGGAAATCGAAATGATCAGCAGCATAGCCAGTTTTTTATGCTCTTCCGCCAGCAGGTTGAACTGATCCATGGAGAGGACAAACAGGTCGATGTCGGTATAGGCGATGGCATTGTCGCCGCGCGCCCTATCATCTAAAAAGGCTAAACCGCCGAAAAAGTCCCCCCTGCCGAAGGTGGCGATGTGGTGCAACTGACGGCTGCCGCTAATCGGTGCCATGATGCGCACCGCGCCGCGCCGGATCAGATAGAGCTCCCGTTCCTGATCGCCGATCATATAAATCGGGTCTCCCGCCTTGATGGTTTTTTGTTGCATGCGGGCTTCGAGGGCTGCGATGGTTTCATCCTTACGGCCTTGGAATAAGTCCATCTCCTGAAGGTTCAGCGGCACTTCCTCGTCAGCAGGTTTAGACAAGTCGCCGATCAGCCTGTCTTCCACCCATTCGATGGCGGACTCTATAGTCGGAAACACCCTGACCGCGTCGGTGCCATCGATCAGCTCGGTCTGCTTGAAAAACTCCAGCAGATTGCGACCATTGGGCAGATGTTCGCGCACATTGCTCAGCAGCAGCGGAATGTTGCGATCTCGCATCATATCCTTGACCTGATTGAGCATGTAGGCGGCGGTGGTATCCACCGATTGCACTCGTCGCAAGTCCAAAATGATGTAGTGGCGCGTCTGTATTTCCGCTTCGAGCACGGAGTACAGTTCGTAAGTGGTACCGAAAAACAGACTGCCTTGCAGCTCAAAAATAACGGCTTTATCGCCTTTTTGTGCGATCAA
Organism: Gallionella sp.; assembly: GCA_041660905.1. GTDB lineage: Bacteria > Pseudomonadota > Gammaproteobacteria > Burkholderiales > Gallionellaceae > Gallionella. The sequence goes on along the minus strand of JBAZVL010000001.1, from coordinate 784,486 downwards.
ACGCATTTCGGCTTCCGGGCGATACCAGGTGGACGAACGTTGATTGACAAAGGTTTTGTGACGAACCACCGCGCCACCGACTTGTTCGCGGACAAACAGCAGGATGGACAGCGCAACGCCGGAAGCAGATGCGGCGATCAGTCCGACCGTTAAGGCACAGCCGATGACGACGGCGACCACGGCAAAATCGACCACGGTTGCGCGAGATTCGAGAAATCGCAGCGGTTTCGGATCTATCATCCTCAGGCCTACCACGATCAGGATGCCCGCCAGCGTGGCGATCGGAATCCAGGCGATAAACACGTTCAACAACAGCGCGGCGACCAGCACCAGCACACCTTCGATAATGCCTGAGATGCGGGTTTGCGCACCGCTGGACAGATTGACCATGGAGGCACCCATGGTGCCGGCACCGGGTATGCCGCCTATCGCGGAGGCGGTCACGTTGGCCAGTCCCTGCGCGAACAGTTCGCGATTGGGATCGTGACGGGTGCGCGTCATCTGATCGATCACCACACAGGTTTTGAGTGTGTCGATAGACAGCAGCGCGGCCAAGGTTAACGCGCTGCCGAACAGCCCTGCGATTTGCGACAGCTTCAATTCCCCCATCTCGAACCAGCGGGTCGTGATGGTGTTGAGATACCCTTCACCGGATGCGCCCAGTGCGCCCAGCACCAGTTTGTTGCCGTCGAGCGTCATCATCGAGGCATCGGTATTGGCCAGCCCCAGATAGACGACGAGTCCTGCCAAAATGCCGAGTATGGTGCCGGGTATGGCGCGGGTGAACCGGGGCGATAGCAGCGCAACGATGACGGTGGCGGAGCCCACGGCGATGCCGCGCATATCCCATAACTCCGGTGAGATTGCCGCGCGCCACCACGGTGTGTTGACCGCAGCACCGACAAAACGCGGAATCTGGCTGCCGATGATGATGAGTCCGACCCCGCTCAGATAACCGCTGACCACGGTATAGGGAATGTATTTGATCATCCGGCCTACGCCGAGAAAACCCAGCAAAATCTGGATCAATCCGGTTAAGATGCCGAGCACGGTCAGCAGCAAGACGATGCCAGTTGGCGAGACGCCCTGATGTACCAATTCGATTGCGAAGGCGGCGAGAACGGCGGCGGCTGGTGCGCAAGGGGCGCTGATCAACCGGTCTGTGCCGCCCAGCGTGGGGGCGATGAGTCCTAATGCGGCAGCCCCGAGTATCCCGGCTAAGGCACCGAACACGGCGTATTGCGGACTGATCGCCGAATAGACGGTCACCCCGAAGGCGACCGATGCCGGCAGAGCCACCAGCATGGAGGCCAAGCCGCCCCAGAAATCGCCGGGAACTTTGAGTTTGTCAGGCAGAGTGGGAAAGGTGGCCATTTAAAGTCTCAAGGTTACATGGGTTACTGCAGAGCGGCTTCAATCTGCGCGCACAAGGTTTTTAGGATTTTGATCCGCGCATAGTTTTTGTCGTTAGCCTCGACCAGCGTCCAGGGGGCGATTTCCGTGCTGGTTCTGTCCACCATGTCGCATACCGCCTGTTCATATTCCGGCCATTTTTCGCGATTGCGCCAGTCATCGGCGGTGATTTTAAATTGCTTGAAGGCGATCTCTTCACGCCCCTTGAAACGGCGCAGCTGTTCTTCCTGACTGATCGCCAGCCAGAATTTCACCACCACGATGTTGTGACGCACCAGTTGCGCCTCGAAATCGTTGATTTCGCTGTAGGCGCGCATCCAGTCTGCCTTAGAACAGAATCCCTCGATGCGTTCGACCAGCACACGACCGTACCAGGAACGATCGAACATGATCAGCCTGCCACGACGCGGAATATGGCGCCAGAAGCGCCACAGATAGGGTTGGGCGCGCTCTTCCTCGGTGGGGGCGGCAACCGGAATAATGCTGTAATAGCGGGCATCCAGAGCGCCGGTGATGCGACGGATCGCGCCTCCCTTACCCGCAGCATCGTTGCCTTCAAAGAGCGCGATAACAGAGATATTTTGAAATTTGGCGCGACGCGTTAACAGTGCCAGCCTGCCCTGGTATTTTTCCAGCTCCCGTTCAAATTCTGCTTTCTCAAGTTTTAACGACAAATCTAACGTTCTGATGATATTGAGATTATCTATCGACGGTAGCAGCGGAGGTGCTACCACCTCGGCGTGCTTCTTCTTGACCTCATCCAGTCTCTTGCGCAGCGCGGCTAATATCATTCTGCCGACGGTCAGGCTGCGATAACGGGTGTCGAAGCCCTCAACGATGATCCAGGGCGCCAGCGCCGTGCTGGTGTGGCGGATCACGCTTTCATGCACGACGCGAAACTTGTCATACAGCTTGTAATGTTTCCAGTCGCGACGAGTCACGCGCCAGCGCGTCATGGGATCTTTTTCCAGTCGCTCGAGTCGTTTTTCCTGCTTCTCTTTGGATAGGTGCAGCCAAAACTTGATGATCAGCGCGCCTTCGTCGATCAGCATGTTTTCCATGCGTTTGGCGCGCTCCAGACTTTGGTCAAGATCGGCGGTATTGGTACGGTCATGCACCCGGTTGAGGATAGGCCAGGTATACCAGGAACCCAGGAACAGACCGATGCGCCCTTTCGGTGGCAGTTCGCGCCAGAAACGCCACATCATCGGGCGATCCAGTTCCTCGTCCGAGGGTTTGCCCATGCCGTGGGTCAGCATGAAACGCGGATCCATCCATTCATTTAACAGATTAACGGTTTCCCCACGTCCCGCCCCATCTAAACCGGAGACCAGAATAATAACAGGGAATTTTGCCTGTGCAGCCAATTCGGTTTGCGCTGCCAGCAAGGCGGCGCGCAGTTCCGGCACTTCCTTGTCGTAGGTGTCTTTGTCGATTTTGTGACCGAGCTCAGCTGATTCAAACATGGCTAGCCTTTACAGTAATTCGGGAGTGAGAACCACTCGCAGCGTTGTTTCAGATGTGTGCTCGCGGCAACTAAACCACCACAGGCTGCCTTTCTTGATGCGCAACGAGGTTTGAGTACTGCCTAAGAGTTGCGCAGCGACAGCGCCCAGCGTAGGTTGATGACCGACTACCAGTACGGTGCCGGGACCGTTAGGCCAGCGCACGGCTTGCAATACGGCGTGCACAGAAGCATCGGGCGCGATGGCGGGTACGATGGTGAAATTTTTGGTGAGTGCGCTGACGGTTTGTTGGGTGCGGATGGCAGGGCTGGAGAGAATGCGTGTATCGGAGGGGAGATGAGTGCTCAGATAAGCGGCCATTTTTTCTGCTTGCTTGCGACCCTTTTCGGTCAGCTGGCGAGCCAGATCAGGAAATCCCTCTTCTGCATCGGCATGACGCCATAAAATCAAATCCATCATGACCTCCAATATTACAGTTCATTTATCGGGGAATACTGTATACACTGTTTATTCTACTTTAATCTGCGAGGAATGCTATGAAAACCAAAAAAACTGCCAAGGTTGAAGAACCTGTCGTTCAGATCGTGGCCGCTAAGCCCCTGACTAAGCCTGCTGTGAAAAAGGTGGTCGAGCCGGTTAAAATCGCGAAACCGGCTAAAGAAGTCAAAGGTGGCGAAGTGGCTGCCAAAGTGGTAGTCAAAGCAGCTAAAGCAGCAAAAGAAGCTAAGGCGCTCAAAGAGCCTAAGTTACCCAAGAAGCCACAGGTTGTGCGCGACAGCTTTACCATGCCGGGAAATGAATACGCCAAGATCGCCGAAATCAAGGAAAAGGGTCTGATTCTCGGCTTGCAGGTCAAGAAGAGCGAGGTGCTGCGTGCCGGCCTAAAGGCGTTGAGCGCCATGGACGATGTTCAATTAAAGGCGGCGCTGAGCGGTTTGGAGAAAATCAAAACCGGACGTCCGAACAAGCATTAATTACTTGCAGCTCAGCGTTCAGTAAACGCTGAGCACGGAACGGTTAAGATTTTGTTGTACCGGCGAGATGCAACAGCAGTTCGCCTTGTGCGCATTTTTGCACGGCGCGGCGCGGCTGTTTGTGGCGGTATTGCCCCTCGCTATCCATTTCCCACGCCTGACAATTGTCTTGCAGGTAAGCCTTCAATCCTTCGTCTATCACGCGCTTCTTGAGTTTGTTGTCGAGCACGGGGAAGCATACTTCGATGCGACGGAAGAAGTTTCTGTCCATCCAGTCGGCGGAGGCCAGATAAACATCGTGCTTCAGATCATTGCGAAAATAAAAGATGCGCGTGTGTTCGAGAAAACGTCCGATGATGGAACGCACCTTAATATTTTCGGATAGTCCGGGGACCCCGGGACGCAGCGCGCACACCCCGCGCACAATCAAATCCACCTTGACACCTGCTTGCGAGGCTTCATAAAGCGCGGTGATGGTTTCAGGTTCTAAGAGCGCGTTCATTTTGGCGATGATGTGCGCCCGCTTTCCCGCTTTGGCCAGCCTGGTTTCATTTTGTATCGCGCGCAACACTTCCGGGTGCAGCGAGAACGGCGACTGCCACAGATGGTTGAGCGTGCGCGCCTTGCCTAAACTAGTGAGCTGGCTGAACACCTCGTTGACATCGGCGCAAACCGCTTCGTTGCAGGTAAACAGGCCGAAGTCGGTGTAGAGTCGTGCGGTGCGCGGATGATAATTGCCGGTGCCCAGATGCACATAGCGTTTAAGTTTGCCGTCCTCTCGGCGCACGACCATCAACATCTTGGCGTGCGTCTTGTGTCCAACGACCCCATACACGACATGCGCGCCGACTTCCTCCAGACGATTCGCCCAGTTGATATTGGCTTCTTCATCGAAACGCGCGAGCAATTCGACCACGACGGTGACTTCCTTGCCGCGTTGCGCGGCGGCGATCAGGGCTTCCATCAGCGCGGAATCTGCACCGGTGCGATACACCGTCTGCTTGATGGCGACTACAGCCGGGTCGCTGGCGGCCTGCTGGATAAAGTCGATCACCGGCTTGAAGGACTGGTAGGGGTGATGCAGCAGGATGTCGCTCTTGCGGATCACCTTGAACATGTCCGCGCCCTTCTTCTGCAATACCGGCGGGACACCCGGCACAAACGGCGGGCATTTCAGATCGTCGCGGGAAACCAGTCCCGGGATTTCCATAAGACGCACCAGATTCACCGGGCCGTGTACCCGATATAAGTCGTCGTGAGTGAGTTTGAATTCCTTGAGCAGCAATTCGGCGATCTGCGGTGAGCAGTTGTCGGCGATTTCCAGACGGACTGCGTCGCCGAAATGGCGTTGCGGCAATTCGCCTTGCAGGCTGAGGCGCAGATTTTTGACTTCTTCCTCGTCCACGAACAGATTGCTGTTGCGCGTGACGCGGAACTGGAAGCAACCCAATACTTCCATGCCGCTGAACAATTCGCCGACATGGGCGTGCAAGATGGAGGACAGGAACACGAAGCCGAATTCACAGCCGCTGATTTCCGGCGGCATCGCAATAGTGCGCGGCAACACGCGGGGCGCTTGTACGATGGCGCGGGTGGAATTTCGACCGAAGGCGTCCTTGCCTTGCAGTTCTACCGCGAAATTTAAACTCTTGTTGAGTACGCGGGGAAACGGATGTGCAGGATCCAGTCCGATCGGGGTCAATACCGGCATGACTTCGCGGAAGAAAAAATCCTTCACCCATGCCTGTTGAGCTTCATTCCAGTGGGTGCGGCGCAGGAATTTAACGCCGTGACTGGCGAGTGCGGGCGTGATGTCGGTGTTGAACAGCTGATACTGGTGCTCAATCATCTGATGCGCTTCTTCGCGCACGCGTTTGAGCGTCTGCTGTGCGGTCATGCCATCCGCACCGGTACTGATGCCGCCCAGTTTGATCTGTTCCATCAGACCCGCTACGCGGATCTCGAAAAATTCATCGAGATTGCTGCTGACGATGCAGATGTATTTTAAGCGTTCAAGCAGCGGGATGCTGGTATCTTCGGCCTGTGCCAGCACACGCCGGTTGAACTCAAGCTGACCCAGTTCGCGGTTAAGGAATTGTTTTGCTACGAAGTTATTTGTCAAGATAAGTATTTGATAATTAAATTCTCGAAGAACCCGCGCAAGACAACTCGGTCGCGAACTGATTAATTCTTACTGGGGAACGTAGCCATCCGGCATTTGTGTTCCGGCGCCGAAGAAGTAGTTCTCCATCTGGGTAGCCAGATATTTGCGCGCGGCCAAATCAGCCAGATTAAGGCGATTTTCATTGACCAGCATAGTCTGAAATTTGATCCAGCCAGCCCATGCTTCTTTGGAAACGTTTTCAAAAATACGCTGACCCAAAGGGCCGGGATAGGGCAGACGATCCAGTCCTTCGGCTTCACGACCCAGTTTTACGCATTGCACCATTCTTGCCATTTTATTGCTCTCCATATGAGTGATTGTATGTTGTGATTATGACATTAACGTGACAGCAGCGGTTAAGCTGCCGACCAATTCACCAAACCGCTGTAAGAGGTAGCCAGTATCAGCAGGCCGAAAGCGATACGATACCAGGCAAAAATCGTGAAGTCATGGCGACTGATATAGCGCAACAGACCGCGCACCGCGATGAATGCACTGATAAACGAAGCGGTAGAACCTGCCAAAAAAATACCAAGGTCGTCGGCGTGAAACTGGTCGCGATATTTCACGACTTCATACAGCGTGGCCATGGTGAGTGTCGGAATGGCAAGAAAAAACGAAAATTCGGTTGCCGCACGACGCGACAGGCCAAAAAACAGCCCGCCGATGATAGTCGAACCCGAACGCGAAGTGCCGGGAATCAGCGCCAGCGCTTGCGCAAAGCCCATCTTCAGCGCATCTTTCCAGTGCATGTCGTCCACACTGGCGATGTGTTCGGTATGCTGACGCTTCTCTGCCCACAAAATGATAAAGCCGCCGATAATGAACGCCAGCGCAACCGGCACGGGGGCAAAAAGATGCGCCTTAATCATCTTGCCAAACAACAAGCCCAGAATGGCGAGAGGCAGAAAAGCAAGGAACAAATTAAATGTGAAGCGTTGTGCAGCTTCCTGTTTTTGCAACAACCCTGTCGTGACAGATTGCAGCTTGGCACGGTACTCCCAACATACGGCCAGAATAGCCGCAAACTGAATCACGATCTCGAACACCTTGCCGCGCTCGTCATTGAAATCGAGCAAGTCGCCGACCAAAATCAGATGACCGGTTGAAGAAATCGGCAGGAACTCGGTCAAGCCTTCGACGATGCCGAGGATGACCGCTTTAAGTAAAAGAATAATATCCATATTCCCCTTGTAGGTCGGACTTGTAGGGCGGGTTTTAACCTGCCATTAAAGGTTTTGTCGGTGCAAATTCATTCGCAAAAATTGGCCACTAAATCGGCGATGCGGTGGTTCACTGCATAGCGCTCATCTTCGCTCATCAACACCCAGTTGGTCACCTCCTCGAAGGTGCGCAAGCAACTGCGACACACGTCGTCCCCCAGCACCGTGGTGCAGTGACCGATGCAGGGAGATTCAGAGGTCGCGGGCGTCATCAGGCTTTGCTGTAGAGCTGGCTGCCCTTCGCGACGAATTCGATGGATTTGACTTCCATACCCTTCTCCAGCGCAGCCTGTTCCGAGATGCCTTCCTTTGCGGCGAAGTCGCGTACATCCTGCGAGATTTTCATCGAGCAGAAGTGCGGGCCGCACATCGAACAGAAGTGCGCGACCTTGGCCGATTCCTTAGGCAAGGTTTCGTCGTGGAATTCGCGCGCGCGATCAGGGTCCAGACCCAGATTGAACTGGTCATCCCAGCGGAATTCGAAGCGCGCCTTGGACAGTGCATTGTCACGAACCTGTGCGCCCGGATGTCCCTTGGCCAGATCCGCTGCATGCGCCGCGATCTTATAGGTGATGATGCCTTCCTTGACGTCCGCCTTGTTCGGCAAGCCTAAATGTTCCTTCGGTGTCACATAGCACAGCATCGCCGTGCCAAACCAGCCTATCATCGCAGCCCCAATCGCGCTGGTGATGTGATCGTAACCCGGCGCGATGTCCATGGTCAGCGGGCCTAGCGTATAGAACGGCGCGTCGTTGCACCACTTAGCCTGCAAGTCCATATTCTCTTTGATCATATGCATAGGCACGTGACCCGGGCCTTCGATCATCACCTGAACGTCGTGGCGCCATGCCACTTGCGTGAGTTCGCCCAGCGTCTTGAGCTCGCCCAGCTGCGCTTCGTCGTTGGCATCGTAAATCGAACCGGGGCGCAGACCGTCGCCTAAGCTGAAGGTCACGTCATAGGCCTTCATGATTTCGCAGATGTCTTCGAAATGGGTGTAAAGGAAGTTTTCCTTATGGTGCGCCAAACACCATTTCGCCATGATGGAACCGCCGCGCGACACGATGCCGGTCATGCGATTCGCCGTCATCGGCACGTAGCGCAGCAAGACGCCTGCGTGAATGGTGAAGTAATCCACGCCTTGCTCAGCCTGTTCGATCAGGGTGTCGCGGAAGATTTCCCAGGTCAGGTCTTCGGCCTTGCCGTTGACCTTTTCCAGCGCCTGATAAATCGGCACGGTGCCGATCGGCACGGGAGAATTGCGCATGATCCATTCGCGCGTCTCGTGGATGTGTTTGCCGGTAGACAGATCCATCACGGTGTCGCCGCCCCAGCGTATCGCCCAGGTCATCTTTTCGACTTCTTCCTGGATGCTGGAACCCAGTGCTGAATTGCCGATATTGGCGTTGATCTTGACCAGAAACTTGCGGCCGATGATCATCGGCTCGATTTCAGGGTGGTTGATGTTGGCGGTGATCACGGCGCGGCCGGCGGCGACTTCATCGCGCACGAACTCAGGCGTGATCTTTTTCGGCATGGAGTTGCCGAAATTTTCCCCGGGATGCTGGCGCAGCATCATCTCGTTCATGCCGTCGACTTTTTGATTCTCACGAATCGCGATGTATTCCATTTCAGGCGTGATGATGCCCTGACGTGCGTAGTGCATCTGAGTGACATTCTTGCCCGGTTTGGCACGGCGCGGCGCGCGGCTAAGATTAAAACGCATCTCGGCCAGCTCCGGGTCTTCCAGACGCTTCTGACCATAATCGGAAGTCAGTTTAGGCAATACTTCGGTGTCGTCGCGCTCGACAATCCACGCTTCGCGCATCAGTGCTAAGCCTGAGCGGATGTCGATTTTGACGGCAGGATCGGTATAGGGGCCTGAGCAATCGTAAACGTAAATCGGCGCGTTGACTTCCGCGCCCATGCCGTCCGGTGTGTCAGCCTGAGAAATTTCGCGCATCGGCACGCGGATATCCGGGCGGCTGCCCTCTACGTAGATCTTGCGGGAATTGGGAAGTGGCTTGATTGCGGCGGCATCAACGTGCGCGGCATCGGCGGTGAATTTGGTGTTTGCGTTCATCTGATGTTCCTAAAATTAAAGGGAAGCATCGAGCTTCCCTACGACGGCATTACCCGTACAGGTTCAAAGGGTGTTTCTCACTTTGCTGAAAAAAACAGACAAAGACCCCTAGCGAGTCGTGCAACTTACTGGAAAAGATGGGGAAAAGCAACCCTTACGCTCGCTTATAAGTGGATACAAGCGGCGAAACTTTGTCCCCCTCGCACGCAGGCGGGAGAGGGAAACGGTTATGGGAAATTTCCGCTGGTTACATAAAGATGCGATTTGCCTTTGCCGTTGTGTTGAGCATGACGGGGTGTGTTGCTATACTGCCGAAGATAACAACTAATTTCTCAGGGATGGTGATCAACATGCAGAATCTGGAACAGGCACGCTTCAATATGATAGAGCAGCAAATTCGCCCATGTGATGTACTGGAGGCGCGGATTCTGGATCTGCTGCATCACGTACGCCGTGAACATTTTGTCCCGGAAGCGATGAAGGCGATGGCCTTTATGGATATGGAAATCCCTCTGGGTCACGGCGTGTCTATGTGGCAGCCAAAACTAGAAGCGCGTGCGCTGCAGGAGCTGCATCTGCTGCACAGCGATAAAGTTCTGGAAGTCGGTACCGGCAGCGGTTATTTGACCGCCCTGCTGTCTGCTTTAGCCGGCCATGTCACCTCGGTCGAAATTATCCCTGAGCTGAGCGCGATGGCCAAACAGCACCTGCAGCCCTACCTGCGCGAAAATATTACCTTGGAAGTGGGCGATGCCGCTCAGGGTTGGGGAGTAGGGTATGATGCCATCGTGCTAACCGGTTCGACCCCGATTCTGCCCGAAGCCTTTAAAAGCAGCCTGAATCTGGGCGGACGTCTGTTTGCGATTGTCGGAGAAGCGCCGGTGATGGAAGCAAAAGTCATTACCCGCGTAGCCCCCGATATTTACAAGACGGTGACCATTATGGAAACCAGCGTTACTCCCTTGAAAAATGCACTGCAACCCGATCGGTTTGTATTTTGAACCACCTCACGGATTGCGTAATGCATAGCCAAGCAGTAACATTAGCGAACTCTAATATATCTGTGCACAATTGATGAACCTCAAGCCACTCACACTGATTCTGCTAGCCGCGTTCGGCACCACCAACCTGGCACTGGCCACCGATCTGCTGGATATTTTTCACAGCGCACAGAGCAATGACCCGGTATTCGCCGCCGCACGTGCTGCGCAACAGGCAGGTCAGGAGAAGCTGCCACAAGGCCGCGCCTTGCTGATGCCGAGCGTCAATCTCAGCGCAAACAGCACTTTCAACGATCAAACCACGCAATATCGGGGTAACTTCTTGATTCCAGGCGCTGGCGGCAATCATCGATATAACAGCAACGGCTACGGTGTGACCCTGGTTCAACCCCTGTTCCGCCAACAAAACTGGCTGGCTTATTCCGAAGCCGAACTGCAAGTCGCACAAACCGACGCACAGCTAAAAATCGCCGAACAGGACCTGGTGCTGCGCACAGCACAGGCTTATTTCGATGTGCTGATTGCTCAGGACAGTGTGCAATTGACAGGCGCGCAAAAAACCGCCATTGCCGAGCAACTTGCGCAGGCAAAACGCAACTTCGAAGTCGGCAGCGCCACCATTACAGACACTCACGAAGCGCAAGCACGCCACGATTTAACCCATGCACAGGAAATTGCCGCACAAAACAATCTGGCGATTAAACTGCAAGCCTTGCAACAACTGACCAACGCTGCCCCTAAAGACTTAAAACCGCTGGGCAGCCAGTTTAAACTGTCGGCACCGCTACCTGCCGACATGGAAGTCTGGGTCCATGAAGCGCAAATCAACAACCCGCAACTGGCTATAGCCCGCGCAGGCTCCGAACTGGCCGAAAAAGAAGTGACCCGCAATCGCGGCGGACATTTGCCTACCGTGGATCTGGTAGCGAACTACTCGAAAAACGGCGCTAACGGCGGCAGCTTTGGCATAGGCAGCGATACCACCAGCAAGAGTGTCGGCGTGCAACTGAACTTGCCGCTGTTTCAGGGCGGGGCGGTAAGCTCCAAGGCGCGCGAAGCCGAAGCGAATAGCGAACGAGCCAAACAGGAACTGGAAAATGCCCATCGCAATGTTGCGCTGCAAACCCGTCAGGCGTATTTGGGCGTGGTAAGCGGTATTGCACAAGTTCAGGCCTTACAGCAGGCGCTCACTTCCAGTTTAAGCGTCCTCGAAGCCAGCCGATTAGGTCAGGAAGTCGGTGTTCGCACCAATCTCGATGTTTTAAATGCACAACAGCAACTCTACGCGACCCGTCGCGACCTGTATCAGGCAGAGTATAACTATCTGCTGAGTCAGTTACGTCTTAAGGCTGCCGTCGGCGGGCTCGACGAGGCAGAATTAACGAAAATAAATCAAGCCCTTAAGTAATATCCAGCAGAGCAGCGACGACTGACAGCGCCTTGTCGGTCGCTCCACGGTGAGCACTGACAAAACTCACGCCCCGCCGGCTCATCGCAGCCAATTCCACAGGATCAGCCAGTAAGCACTGTGCGATTTGTACCAGTGCCGCCGCATTGCTGACGCGTACAGCGGCACCCGCTTCGATGGCCAGTCGCGTCGCCTCGGCGAAATTGAAGGTGTGCGGCCCGATCAGAACAGGGGTGCCGACCGCACAGGCCTCAATCAGATTTTGCCCGCCAAAGGGCAACAAGCTGCCACCGATATAAGCTAAATCAGCCGCAGCATAATAGGCAAACATCTCACCCATGCTATCGCCCAGCAACACCTGAACATCTGCCGCAAGCACACCGCCCTCACTTCTACGCTGATAACGCAATCCGCGTTTGGCTAACATCCCGGCGACCTCGTCAAAGCGCTGCGGATGACGGGGCACGATGACCAGCAAGACTGAATCAGCCTGCACCTGCCAGGCATCCAGCAACAAGGCTTCTTCACCTTCGCGGGTGCTAGCCGCAAGAACAATCTGACGATTCGAACCCCATTTTGCGCGCAGCGCCCGTCCCAATTCCAGCATGGCCTGAGACGGAAGTATATCGAACTTTAAATTGCCCATGACTGACACACGCCTTGCGCCCAACTGCATCAGACGCCTCGCGTCATCCGGTGTTTGCGCCGCGACGGCATCCAGCGAACTTAACGCACGGCGCGATAGTCTTGCAAAGCGCGCGTAGCCTTTGGCCGATTTTTCAGACATACGTGCATTGAGCAGCAGCATAGGCACACCTGCCGCACTCGCTTCGTGAATCAGATTAAACCAGATTTCGGTTTCCATCAGGATGCCGATTTTTGGACGAAACTGGCGAAAAAAACGCCGCACGGCAAAAGGATAGTCATAAGGCAAATAAACACGCAGCAAACCATCTCCATACAACTGTTCGCTGGTGGCACGCCCCGTGGGCGTGGTGTGAGTGAGCAGAATTTGCTGATCGGGATAACGGCTGCGCAACCTGGCAATCAGACTCACCGTGGCGCGTGTCTCACCAACGGATACCGCATGCAGCCATATCACGCCTTCCCCAACGCTATCCCCTACGGGGTGCGGATAAAAACCGAAGCGCTCGCCCAGATGCTGTAAATATTCCGGCTGCCGACGCGAGCGTATTGCCAGACGCAAGCAAAGCAGTGGCAGCAACAGCCACAACATCACTGTATAGAGGAATCTCACCAGTGCTTAGCCACCGCCGAGTCGGCGCAAGGCACCTGAATGATCTCGCGGTCTTCCAATCGAATTGCCGTCAACGGCCCGCCCCACAGGCAACCGGTATCCAGCGCGATGGCATTTGGCTTAACCATCAAGCCCAGCGCAGACCAGTGGCCGAATATCACGGTTTTATCGCCACTCGCACGCTCAGGAACATCAAACCAGGGAAGGTAGCCCTGAGGAATCTTGTGTTGTTCAGCCTTGAAGTCAAACTCCATCTCACCGCCATCCGTACAGATACGCATCCGTGTCAGCGCGTTAGTAATCACCCGCAAACGCTTAAAACCTGTCAAACTGTCATCCCATGAGGCGGGCTGATTGCCGTACATATGTGAAAAATAATTAATATAATCAACAGACTGTAAAGAAATTTCGACTTCGTGCGCCAGCCTAACCGCCTGCTTCACCGTCCAGCCCGGCAAGAGACCTGCATGTACCAGCACAAAATCCCCTTCGACATGCAGCAAGCGCTGATTGCGCAACCAGTTCAACAACTCCTCACGATCGGGTGCCGCTAGAATCTCATCCAGCGTATCTCCCCGATGCAGTCTGGAGGTACCTGCCGCAACGGCCAGCAAATGCAGATCGTGATTGCCAAGCACGGTAATAGCACTGTCACCTAGAGACTTGACCAAACGCAAGACTTGCAAGGAATCCGCGCCGCGATTAACCAGATCGCCGACCAGCCAGAGTTTATCGACCGCCGGATCAAATCGAATTTTCTCCAGTAACTGCATCAGTTCAGTGTAGCAACCCTGAATATCTCCCACCGCATAAATCGCCATAGCGCGCACCCAACACATATTCCGATAAAACAGCCTACCAGATTTTCAGCGTACTTCGATGAAAATCGGCTGTTGCTTGCGCTCAGCTCAGTGTTTGCGCCGACTTCACCGGTTGCACCAGCACCCAGGGACTGACGACCACCGCCCAGAGAGCCGCATCCTCATCCCACCAATGTTGCGCCTGTTCATCGCTGACTTTGCCAAACTGACCTGCCGCCATCCACTGGCTGATCAGAGCAGCATTGTCTTCTGACATCTGGAAGGCGGTTTCGACCAGATCCAGTTCGGGGGAAACAAAGATAGCCGCGCCGCTGGCAAAATAACGCTGCATCTCGCGCCAATGCATCTGAGCCGTTTCCAGATTCACTTTTGCGCGGACGATTTCTTTCGGTGTTGATGTAGTCATTCGTGTTCCTAAACTGTGGGGCCGGCGAGATAATTATCTTTGCCGTGGATGTAATTGTTGGCGGAATAGCGCAGATAGGCGATTTCTTCTTCCGTTAGCGCGCGAACAGCTTTAGCGGGACGCCCCATATACAGCATGCCGCTCTCCAAAACCTTGCCGGGGGAGACCAGACTGCCCGCGCCTATCATCACGCGATCGGGAATCACCACATCGTCCATGATTAAAGAGCCCATACCGATCAGACATTCGTTGCCTATGGTGCAACCGTGCAAAATCACCGAATGGCCGACCGTCACATAGTCACCGATGATCAGCGGGGAACCTTCCGGTTGGCTCGCCGACTTGTGCGAGACGTGACCTATGGTCAGATCCTGTATGTTGCTGCCACGCCCGATCCGGATGCAGTTCACGTCACCGCGCAACACGGTGTTGCACCAGACGGAACTGTCGTCGCCGATGACTACATCGCCGATGACCTGGCAGGAAGGATGCAGATAGACGCGTTCGCCCAGAACCGGCGTGGTGTTGAGGTAAGAGGAAATGGCCATGTTTTTGATTCTCCTTTATTTTTTGTGCCAATAGTCTGGGCGGCGACTATCGTGAGCAATAGCTAATATTTCGGCCTGTTCTTCCCGAATGCGGTAAACGATACCGTACCGAAAATGCTTGAGGTGGCAACGCCGCAGGTTTTTTGCTAGAGGATGCCATGCCAGCGGCTGAGTACGAATTCGTATCAGTGCCTCGTCTACATCTGCTGAGAATCGGTATCCCAGACCTGGTTGTTGCAGTTCCAGATATTCGAAAGCATCATCAAGCTCCTGACGCGCGGCCGCTGAAAAATACAATTGCATCACTGACGATACTTCAGCATCACTTCGTCTGCCACTATCAGCGCCATTTCACCACGATCAATCGCTGCTGCGCGCTGCTCGCACGTTTCAATCCAAGCCAGCTCGACATCGGGTTCGGAGGGACTGACTAACGCAAACAAGGCATCTAATAATGCTAGTTTGTCTTGTTCCGGCAATCCCCTAGCTTGTGCTACCAGCGTATCTACAATGGCACTCATGTCAGCCTCCTGTCGCCTATCAATCTACTAATTTCCATTGCATCGTCTCACCTGCTCTCAATGGTACGAGCTGATGTTCGCCGAAGCCCACAGAAGCCGGGACCTGCCACTCCTCGCGGCGCAGGGTGATGGTGTCGCTGTTGCGCGGCAAACCGTAGTAATCCGCCCCAAAGAAGCTGGCAAAGCCCTCCAGTTTATCCAGTGCGCCAGCCGCCTCAAAGGCTTCCGCATAAAGTTCGATGGCAGTGTGGGCGCTGTAACAACCGGCGCAGCCGCAGGCGTTTTCCTTGGTGTGCTGTGCGTGCGGTGCGCTGTCGGTGCCGAGGAAAAACTTGGGGCTGCCGCTGGTCGCCGCTTTGACCAACGCCTCGCGGTGCGTTTCGCGCTTCAAGATAGGCAGGCAATAGAAGTGCGGGCGTATGCCGCCAGCCAGCATGGCGTTGCGGTTGTAGAGCAAGTGTTGCGGCGTGAGAGTCGCGGCAATGTTAGAGGGGGCGCTCATCACAAACTGGGCGGCATCCTGCGTGGTGATGTGTTCGAACACCACGCGCAAATCAGGCATGTCGGCCAGCAGCGGCTGCATCACACGGTCGATAAACATCGCCTCGCGGTCGAAAATATCGATATGGCTCTCGGTGACTTCGCCGTGCACCAAAAGCGGCATGCCGCAACGCTGCATTTCTTCCAGTGCGGCATAAGTCTTGCGGATATCGGTCACGCCCGCATCGGAATTGGTGGTCGCCCCCGCAGGGTACAGTTTGACCGCATGCACGACTCGGCTGGCTTTTGCTTCGCGTATCTCGGCTGCGCTGGTGTTGTCGGTCAGATAAAGCGTCATCAAGGGGTCGAATTTTGCCCCCGATGGTCGTGCCGCCAGAATGCGGTCGCGATATTCCACCGCTTGCACGGTGCTGGTGACAGGGGGGCGCAAGTTGGGCATGACGATCGCGCGGGCAAACTGCCTTGCGGTATCGGGTAGCACCGACTGCATCAGTGCGCCGTCGCGCAAGTGCAAGTGCCAGTCGTCGGGGCGGGTGATGGTGAGTTGTTGCATGGTCAATTCCGGCAAAAAGGTGAGCGTGATTATAAATCAAAGGGCGGTGTCCCGCCCCCGTTCCAGCGTGTGCGGCTCAGTTACGAATAGAAGACCGCCAGCCAGACCGTGACGACATCAGGATCGGTCCAGATGACCTTATGCCTTGAATGTGCAGGAATATTCACATAGTCGCCTCTATTTAGCGCAACCTCGCCGCCCACTTCAAATAACAAGCGACCGGAGCCTTCGAGCACAATTACCCATTCGTTTTCAGTCTGGTCGTACCAGCCGTGTTCAGGTGACGCATGACCTTTGGATACGATGCGCTCTATCCTGAGGTTTTCAGTTCGAAGCAACTCCCCGAATAGTTCCTGATCAAGTTGAGCTGGCAACCCTGAGTAGATGTTAGCCATTTTTTTGGGCAAACTGGTTCATCGCAGCCAGTGAAAAATCGCTGATGTGCCGTGCAATCGCCTCAATCTCTTCACGGTCGTAGCGCAATTCCGGGTGCAGTCGCTGCAATACCGGGTGGGAGTTGCGGTAGAACAGGCACTGACCGAACAGGCTGTAAACGTAGCGACGTTGCTCCGTTTCATTAACCTTGTCGCCTACGATCTCGCCCACCAGTTTGCCTAAGAATTCATGCAGCGGAGCAATCGCCTCCCGCACAATCTTGTCGAGCGCCGGACTCGGGTCTGCCAGCTCACGCGCCATCATGCGGCATTGCTGAGAGGCGTTGTCGTCGTCCAGCAACAACAGCATGAAGTCGCGGATAAACAGCCGTAAACGCATTTCCGGACAGCTATTGGCGGCGATATTGGCGCTTTGCAGCGACTTGAGCGCGGAGAAGTTGAGCGCTTCGGCGAGCAGACCGTCTTTGCTGCCGAAGTGATAATTCACCGCCGCGACATTGGCGTCGGCACGGCGGCAGATTTCACGCACGGTCGCGCCCTGAAATCCGCATTGCGAAAAAATTTCGCGGGCGGCCTCCAGCAGTCGTGAACGGGTTTGCTCGCAGGAGGATGCTTGTGTTTCAGCCATGGCTATTTATCGGCCGTATCGCCGGCCAGCGCCTTATACAATTGCGTCGAGGCGCTTAGCTGCGCGCGCAACACTTGCACCTCAGCCTGCCTTGCGGCATAGGCATCGCGCTCGGCATCCAGCAGCTCCAGATGATTGGCAATGCCCGCCTGATATCTGGCCTCAACCAGTTTGTGGCGCTGCTGCTGGATCTTTGAACTGGCAGACTGCGCGGCCAGCTGTTCAGTCAGGCTGTCGCGGGCGGCGAGTAAATCCGCCACTTCGCGAAATGCCTGCTGGATGGTTTTTTCATAATCGGCGACCGCGATGACTTTGCGCGCCTCGGCGACATCCAGATTGGCGGAGCTGCGTCCGGCATCAAACAGCGGCAAGGTGAGCGCTGGCTGGAAATTCCAGGCATCGCTGCCTGCACCGAACAGTCCGTTCAGCGTGCGACTGGCGGTACCAAATGCGCCGGTTAAGCTGATGCGCGGCAAAAAGGCGGCGCGCGCAGCGCCTATGCTGGCATTCGAGGCGATCAGTCGCTGTTCGGCGGCCAGGACATCCGGGCGTTGCAGCAAGACTTCAGACGGCAGGCCCGCGAGCATGACAGGGCTAATCCCTTGTTCTGCCAGAGAGCGTCCGGACGGCAGAGTAACCGGCATTTTCCCTGTCAGCTGCGCAAGCAGGTTTTGGGCCGCAGCCAGTTGCCGTTGCAGATTCGCCTGATCCGCCAGCGCTGTTTGATAAATCCCCTGCGACTGCAAAGCGTCCAGGTCGCTTGAGACACCGGCATCGCGGCGCTTTGCGATCAATTCGCTGTTCTCCCGACGTCCCTGTGCGGTCGAAGCGGCTAACTGAGTGCGCTCCTGCAACTCCAGCACGGACAGGTAGGCGTTGGCCACATCGGCAATCAGCGACAAACGGAAGGCGCGCTGCGCCTCTTCTGTCGCCAGATAACTGGCCTTCGCGGCCGCATTCAGACTGGCCACGCGTCCCCAAAAATCCAGTTCGAATGACACCAGACTCGCGTTCACCTCATAGCGCTGCGCCTGAAAGGGGCGTCCGGTGAAGGACGTGCTCGCAGGCGACAAGGATGCGGTGCGACTGGCATTAAGACTGACATTCGGCAGTCGATCAGCCTGCTGTATACCGTACTGCGCGCGGGCCTCAGCGATGCGCGCGGTGGCAATCTTCAGGTCACGATTGTTCTCCAGCGCCGCAGCAATCAAGGCTTGCAGGCGCGGATCGGGAAAATACGCCTGCCAGTCCGGCATCGATTGCGCCGCACCCGTGGCATTCACTACCGTATCGGGCCAGGCGGCTGCGACTGGCGCTGCAGGGCGCTGATAATCCGGCATCATGGAACAACCGCTGATTGCGGCCAACAGGATAACGAGGCTGGTCTTTTTAATCATGATGGCTCTCCTCGCCCTCGACATGTTTTCTGGCGTGACCCGGAAAGATCTTGCGCACCACCACGAAGAACACCGGCACTAAAAATACCGCCAGCAAGGTCGCCGCGATCATACCGCCCATCACGCCCGTGCCGATCGCATGGCGGCTTTGTGCCCCCGCGCCGGTGGAAATCGCCAGCGGCAACACGCCGACGATAAATGCGATAGAGGTCATCAGGATAGGCCTGAAGCGCAAGCGGCAGGCTTCTAACGTAGCATCGATCAGGCTCATCCCGTCGTCCTGCAGCTTTCGTGCGAACTCTATGATTAATATGGCATTCTTCGATGACAATCCGATAATCGCGATCAACCCGACCTTGAAATACACATCGTTGGGCAGACCGCGCAGCGTCACCGCCAGCACGGCACCAAAAATACCCAGCGGCACCACCAGCAGCACGGCAAACGGAATAGACCAGCTCTCGTATAAGGCCGCCAGACACAGAAACACCACAATCAGCGAAATGCCGAACAACAGCGGTGCCTGAGCGCCGGACTGACGTTCCTCAAACGAAGTGCCCGACCACTCGAAACCGAAGCCGGGCGGCAGTTGTTTGGCCACCTCCTCCATCGCCGCCACCGCCTCACCGGTGCTGCGACCCGGTGCGGGCCCGCCTGAGATCTTCATCGCGGCCTGTCCGTTGTATCTGTCCAGTTTAGGCGAACCGGCCACCCATCGCGGTGTCGCCAGTTCCGACAAAGGCACCATGCCGCCCTTATTGTTCCTCACGGTCAGCTTCATGATGTCAGCCGGTGTGCGGCGCAGATCGGACTCCGCCTGCATTTGTACGCGCAAGATACGCCCCTGCCGCACGAAGTCGTTGATATAAGCCACGCCCAGCACCGATTGCAAAGTCTCGTTCAGGCTGGCGATAGATACGCCCATACTCTCCGCCTTGAGTCTGTCCACATCGATCATCAGTTGCGGCCCGGCCTCCTGACCTTCCGGTCTCACCCCGGCCAGAGCCGGATTTTTGGACGCTAACCCCAAAGCCATATTGCGCGCTTCGAGCAACTTCTCCCGCCCCATGCCGCCCCTGTCCTGCAGGCGAAAATCGAAACCTCCCACCGCCGCAAGCTCAGGAATCGGCGGCGGGTTGATCGCGAAGATCATCGCCTGCTTGATGCGGAAGAACTGCATATTGGCCTTCTTCACCATGGACGGGGCCGCGCTGGATGCATCCGGCCTCTCATCCCAGCCCTTCAGACGCACAAAGGCGATCGCCGCATTCTGGCCCCGACCAAAGAACGAGAATCCGGCCACGCCGATGACATGCGCGACTTCAGGCTGCTTCATATAGAACTGCTCAACCTGGCCCAGCACCTCCAGGGTGCGCGCCTGCGTAGCACCCGAAGGCAGCTGTATGACGTTAATGAAATAGCCCTGATCCTCTTCCGGCAGAAAACTGCCTGGCAGCTTGGCAAACAGCCATCCCATGGCAACAAAAACAACCGCATAAACAAGCAGATAGCGCGCAGTCTTTTTGATGTTTTTGCTTACATTTTCAGTATAGCGCTGGGTAGTTTTGGCAAAGAAGCGGTTGAACCAGCCGAAAAAGCCACGACTGGGCATCATTTCCCGACCCGGCTCATGCTTGAGCAGGGTCGCGCAAAGCGCAGGTGTCAAGGTCAGCGCCATCAGCGCCGAGAACATCATGGTCAACACCAGCGTAACGGCGAACTGACGATAAATCGCGCCGGTCGAACCGGGGAAAAACGCCATCGGGATAAACACTGCCATCAGCACCAGCGTAATCGCGATAATTGCACCGACGATCTGATCCATCGCCTTGCGGGTCGCCTCGCGTGGCGACAAACCTTCGGTGGTCATGATGCGTTCGACGTTTTCCACCACCACGATCGCATCGTCCACCACAATACCTATCGCCAGCACCATGGCGAACAGGGTCAGCACGTTGATCGAGTATCCCAGCAAATACAGTCCCACCAGTGCACCGACCAGCGCGACCGGAATCACTATGGTCGGAATCAGGGTCGCACGCCAGTTCTCCAGGAACAAATACATCACCAGCACCACCAGCACCAGCGCCTCGGCCAGACTCTTCAACACTTCGCTGATCGACACATCGATAAACTTGGACGTGTCGTAGGGCACCACCCAGTCTACCGATTTGGGGAAAAATTTGGCCAGATCGGTCATTTTGGCGTTGACCGCCTTCACCGTAGACAGGGCATTGGCGCCGGGAGAAAGACGGATCGCCACGGCAGCGGTCGGATTTCCGTCGATACGCGCGGTGCGGGAGTAGTCTTGCGCGCCCAGTTCGACCCTGGCCACATCTTTCACGCGCAGGGATGACCCGTCAGAGTTAGTGCGCACGATGATGTTGCCGAACTCCTCGGGCGTAGACAGACGGCTGCGGGTGACGATCACCGCATTGAGCTCCTGGCCCGGTGCTGATGGCAGTTGTCCCAACTCACCGGTGGCCAGCTGCGAATTCTGCGCGCGCACGGCGCTCGACACATCGGCGGGTGACAGATTGTAGTGTTGCAGACGTTCGGGTTTCAACCACAGACGCATTGAATATTCGGTACCGAACAGCAGCACCTCACCGACACCGGGCACCCGGCGCAGACTGTCGACCACATTGGCGGTCGCATAACTGCCCAGCGCCACATCGCTCATGCTCTTGTCGGGTGAGAACAGCGCGACAAACATCACATAATTGCGTGCGGTCTTGGTCACGGTGATCCCTAATCGCCGCACGTCCTCGGGCAGGCGCGCCTCGGCTCGTTTGATACGATTTTGCGCTTCGACAGAGGCCAGATCCAGATTCGATCCGGCCTCAAAAGTCAGCGTGATGCTACCTGTCCCCAGTTCAGACGCCGATTCCATATACAGCAGATGTTCGATGCCGTTCATCTCCTGTTCAAGCAGGGCGATCGAGGTTTCTTCTATCACCTGAGCCGAGGCCCCCGGATAGTTGACGGAAATCGTCAAAGCCGGTGGTGCGACCGACGGATACTGAGAGACAGGCAGATTCTTCAACGCCAGTACTCCGCCCAACAGGATGATCAGCGCGATCACCCAGGCGAAAATCGGCCGGTCTATGAAAAATTTAGCGAACATGGGCTGCACCCGTCTCAGGCTTACCGTTGGCTGATTTTTCAGCAGGTTTACCCATCATCGGCGCGGCAGGGTCCCAGGGAACCGCCTTCACCTGCGTGCCGGGGCGCGCTTTTTGCAGACCGTTGACGATCACCTGCTCACCGCCCTTGAGTCCGTCGGCGATGATGAAGTCCACACCGGCCATACCGCTGGTCTTGACCGGCACAGGCGCAGCCTTACCCTCGATTACCGCCATGACGAACTGACCTTGAGGGCCTGATTGCACGGCGCGTTGCGGGATGCGTATGACATTTTCAGCCAGCGCCTCAGGGAAACGAACGCGTGCGAACATACCGGGTAGCAGTTCGTGCTGAGGATTGGCGAACTCGGCGCGCAGAGACACCGAACCTGTGGAAGGGTCAACCGCCATATCGGTAAAGAAAATCTTGCCGTGCTGCGGATAGAGGCGGCCGTCTTCGAGCAGCAGTTCGACCCTGGCAGAATCAGCGTGCTTGAGCTTACCCGTTCTGACCGCTTGTCTCAGACGCAACAAATCGGCACCGGGTTGGGTGAAGTTGACATACACAGAATCGAGCTGTTCGATGGTGGCTAACTGAGTCGCATCGCCCTTGCCGACCAGTGCGCCTTCCGTCACCATAGCTCGCCCTATGCGGCCTGAGATGGCGGCGGGTACCGTTGAATTTTCCAGATCCTCTTCGGCGCGGGCCAGCGCTGCTTCGGTTTGTTTAACACGGGCCACCGCGACATCGTATTCCTGCTGGCTGACCGCTTTGACCGCGATCAACGGCTTGTAGCGCTCTACCGTTTGCCGTGCAATGACCACATCGGCCTGTGCAGCATCCGCTGTCGCCTTGTAGGTTCTGGCGCTGATCTGGAACAGCGAAGTTCCCGCCTTGACATCTGAACCTTCTACAAACAGTCGCTTCTCGATGATACCCTCGACGCGCGCTCTCACTTGCGCGGTGCGCCAGGCCTGCACGCGCCCCGGCAGGTCCTGAGTGAGCGTCGCGTCTCCCCGGCCGACGGTGATCACATCCACTTCGGGCGGCGGCATACCCGGTCCGGCAGCAGGTTTGTTGTTTTCTCCACCGCAAGCGCTGAGCAGGGAAATCAGTAATAGGGCGGGTAGATAAGGTTTGGCAAACATAGGGATTCCCATGATAAGAAAACGGTAAGTTGTCGCGATGACGCGCCGATTGATACAACAAAGTTGAATCAGGTTGCGCAACATATCAAACACTTGTTTGAAAGTAAAGAAATACGCCTCATACAAGCAAGGTCATATGGCATCGCCGGGCTTCAGGCAAGGGTCACCTTAGCCGGAGATCATTTGAATTGAAGGGGTTTTTAACCGCAGTTACTCGGTGTGATCCGACAGGTTCTGCTATATATTGTCTGTACGTGTAGAGGATATTTCCTGTTCACGAACACGATTAATAACCTCTTGAAGGAAATACCATGAAAAAACGGTTAGCCCTATTTGCAGCAATTGTGTTGTCAGCAATGACTTTTTCTGCCCACGCAGGGGATTTCAGCGATTTGCGCACCAAGCTGAGCAGCGCCAGAGAAACCTTGATCACCATGATGTTACACAAGGAGCAGCGCGGTCCGGAACAACAAAAGCTCGTCAAGGATTCTGCCGATGCCGTCAGCGCACAGCTGGCCAAAATGAAAGCGCCTGCCGGCAAGGAAGCGCAGTTCAAGGAATTGGTAGAAACATGGAAAGCCTTTAAAGAAACCCGCGAAAAGGAATTAGTGCCAGCCATACTCAAGGGGAACGATGACGAAGCGAAAAAAATCGCGGGCGGGATACAAAAAGAAAGAATCACGAAATGCCAGTCGCTGACCAGCGAGCTGGACAACTAACGGGCATGGGATAAGAAAACACCCCTGATAATAAAACTCGCCCTGCCCGTTCCCTCTTTTGTCCTTTCCCCCTCAAGCGGGGGCAAGGGAAAAAGAACCGCTACGCGAGTTTCACGTTAAAGTATCGTCGACTTAATCCGTTAACGTGTAAACAGCCCCGGCGTTTCATTGCCGGGCGCTGCATGTGACGCCTGTGCGCGTTGAAATAAAGAGGCACTGATTAAATCGTCAAGGTGCGGCCTTTAGCCGCGCTACGCTCGCAACCGGGTGAATAAATCAGTATCTCCATAAATGTACTCTGATAGACGGGTTGCAATTTGCACATCGCTAACCCGGCCTCATTAATCTAGCGGGAGCTGCAACCATGAATTTGTCGAAATTTACCATAGGCACCAAGCTAAGTTTAGGTTTCGGCCTGATCCTGTTTTTAGTGGTGGTGCTGGCGACCCTGGTGGTCACCAAACTGATCGGTATGAATCACGATGCCGCACGCATAGAAGCGGATTTAGCCAACAAGGTACGGGTAAACACGATCAACACCGCCGTCAAGGACAATGCGATCTCCAGCATGGAAATGCTGCTTAATTCAGACAGCGGCCTGAATGCCAAAATTGCACGTCAAATCGAAGAGCGCAACAATTCGAATGCGGCTTTGCTGGAAACCTTATCGCGTGAACTGGCCGGTTCCGCACAGGATGAAAAGCTATTGTCCGAAATCAAGAAGCATCGCGGCCTGTATGTGACAGGACTGGATCGTGTCGTCACACTGATCAAAAACGGCAAGCGCGAAGAAGCCAGCTATGTGGCTGGCGAGGAAATGATCCCGATGCTGGCCCCTTTTCTCAAAGCGGTGAACAATCTGGATGAATATCAGGAAAGTAAAGTTGATGCCAGCGCCAAACAGATCAAGGAAGCCGCCAATGCGACACGCGACTCCGCCATCATGGTCGGGGGCGTTGTACTGCTGCTCGGACTGTTTAGCGCCATAGCGATCATCCGCTCTATCATCATCCCGCTCAACCGCATGCGCGCGATGATCAGCGATGTGCAGCAAAGCGGCGATTTCACTCAACGGATAGCGCTGCTCAATACGGACGAAGTAGGAGAAACCGCCCGCTCTTTCGACGAACTGATGGGCAGCTTGCAGCAGGCCCTGAGCAAGGTGCTGGAAAGCGCCGCGAAGGTTTCCGCCTCAGCCGAAAGCTTATCCCTCTCTTCCAGCCATCTGGCCACCAGCTCATCCAATCAAAGTGACTCGACCTCGGCCATGGCGGCAGCCGTCGAGGAAATGTCCGTCAGTACAAATCAGGTATCCGATAGCGCACGCGAAGCGCTGGAAATCTCACGCCAGTCGGGCGAACTCTCGACACGCGGCGGCGAGATCATTGACCGCGCTTCAAACGAAATGTCGCGCATCGCCGACACCGTGCGCGACACCTCCAACACCATAGAGGAGGTTGGCAAGAACTCCAATCAGATTTCATCCGTGGTGCAACTGATCAAGGAAATCGCCGACCAGACCAATCTCCTCGCGCTCAATGCAGCCATTGAAGCAGCGCGTGCGGGTGAACAAGGTCGCGGCTTTGCCGTGGTTGCCGATGAAGTGCGCAAACTGGCTGAACGAACCGCGCGTGCGACTGAAGAGATCACCCGCATGATAGACGTGGTTCAGCACAGCGCTCATGCTGCGGTAGGGGCGATGAGCGATAGCGTCAAAGAGGTCAGCAACGGCGTCACGCTGGCGAATCAAGCCGGCGAAACCATCATCCAGATCAAGAATGGTGCGGCACACGTGGTCGGCGTGGTCAGCAGTATTTCGCTGGCGCTAGCCGAACAATGCAGCGCCAATGACGAACTTTCAGGTCAGGTTGAACGAGTGGCGCAAATGACGATAGACAACAGCACAGCCGCTGCCGAGACCGCCTTTGAAGCCGACAAACTCAAGGGGCTGGCCAACTCCCTGCAACAGGCGGTCGGTCGCTTCAAAATTTAACCTGAAGACACAGCTGCATCATGTTGAAACTCAACAACCGTCAGGATTTAATCGCACGCGCATTTTTGCTCGGTGACCGGCTGGACTTGAAGTCATTCAAGATTGCCGACTGTCTGGCGACGACCCCGCTAACAGTGGAAGTAGATAACGAGGGCGGCATCGCCGTACTGTTTCGCTACGGCGTAGTCGTATTGTTTGGCGTCCCGCTGCCGGACGAAAACATATTCATTAATAAAATAAATAAGTTGCTTGCCAACCCCTACGCGACGCCTGAAATCGAAACGATGGAGATCCACAGCGGCAGGAACAACATCGGCGTGCAAAGCGGCGCTGTCTCGCTGGACGATATTTCGCTGGAAAAGTTACAAATCATCGCCGATGCGTTAAGCAAAAATCTGGTGCTGTCCCTCTATGAAAAGAACGTCGCCGATGAATTCGACAAGATTGAACCGCTGGCTCAAGAACTGGCCACTTTTGGCCGTGTCAGCGGCGACTCAAAAAAGCTATTGTCCAAGATCGGCCACATGCTGCTGATCCAGCATCGCATGGTGGGGCGTGCCGAAATCGGTGACAAACCGGAGACGCTGTGGGAATTTCCTCAATTGAGCGGCTTGTACGCCAGTATGGAGGACGAGTTTGAATTGATAGAACGTCAATCAGCACTGGATCGTAAACTGGGACTCATCTCGGATACGGCACAAACCCTGACCGACGTATGGGATAACAAGCAGCTGCACAAACTTGAATGGTATGTCATCGGCCTGATTCTGTTCGAAATCATCCTCAGTCTGCATGACAGACTGGGAGGGCTTTGGGATTAAACACGGCTCCTTAGCGTCACCTGCTGCACGCTTAAAATGGTTGGGTTAGCAAACCTATACTGAACGACACAGAATATATTCATCGACCTCCGACCGTGCTGTTTCTGGACTGCGTGAAGTCTGTCCACCGCAGGTTTGCAGAACCATTACAATTCAGCCTTTAGAAACTGCGTCTACCTCATGCCTGCTGCCCTCTCCATTCAGAATCTCACCAAGGTCTACAAAAACGGCGTGGTCGCGTTGCGCGGCATAAATCTCACCGTCGAACAGGGCGACTTCTTCGCCTTGCTGGGCCCCAATGGCGCGGGCAAGTCCACCACCATCGGCATTATCTCGTCTCTGGTCAACAAGAGCGCGGGCACGGTGAAAGTGTTCGGGCATGATCTTGATACCGACATCGCTGCGGCCAAGGCCAGCATCGGTCTCGTGCCGCAGGAATACAACTTCAACCAGTTTGAACCTGTAATCGAGA
This sequence comes from Gallionella sp., assembly GCA_041660905.1. GTDB lineage: Bacteria > Pseudomonadota > Gammaproteobacteria > Burkholderiales > Gallionellaceae > Gallionella. The sequence goes on along the minus strand of JBAZVL010000001.1, from coordinate 757,447 downwards.
TACTGGCCAATCAGGCGGGTTATTACGGCATTCCTCGCCCGCTCGCGCTGGAACGCGCCGAAGTCTATTTGAGCAAGTTAGGCTTGTGGGACAAACGGCGGGAACACGCACGGGATTTATCCGGCGGCATGAAACGGCGTTTGATGATCGCACGCGCACTGGTGCATGAACCGCGATTGCTCATCCTCGATGAACCTACCGCAGGCGTCGATATCGAGATTCGCCATTCGATGTGGGATTTTTTGCGCGGAATCAATGAGGCGGGCACCACGATCATTCTGACCACGCATTATCTGGAAGAGGCGGAGCAGATGTGCCGCAACATCGCCATCATCGATGACGGGCGCATCGTCGAGAACACCAGCATGCGCCAGTTGTTGGGCCGCATGGATACCCATACGTTAGTGCTGGATCTGGTGCGTGCTATCGAAGAGGCGCCGGCCTTGCCGGGTTTTGTGACCCGCCGCATAGATCAACACACGCTGGAAGTCGAGGTGCCGGGGGATGCCAGCATGACCGGCTTGTTTGCCGCCTTATCCGCGCAGCATATCGAGGTTCGCAGTTTGCGCAACAAGACCAACCGCCTGGAGGAGCTATTCATCCGTCTGGTCGGCAACAAGGGAGAAGGCGCATGAACGCCCGCGAACAACTGATCGCCATCAAGGCGATCCTGTGGAAAGAGGTGCTGCGTTTTTCACGCCTGTGGATACAGACCATCTTGCCGCCGATGATCACCACCGCCTTGTATTTCGTGATCTTCGGTCAGGTCATCGGCAGTCAAATCAGCGACCTGCACGGCTTTCACTACATGGACTACATCGTACCCGGCCTGATCCTGATGGCGGTGATCACCAACTCCTACGGCAATGTGGTGGCCTCGTTCTACAGCTCAAAATTCCAACGCAACATCGAGGAGATGCTGGTTTCACCACTACCCAACTATTTGATTATGATCGGATTTATAGGCGGCGGACTGGCGCGCGGAATCGCGGTGGGCGGTGCGGTAACGGTAGTATCGATGTTCTTCGCCACCATCCCTTTGCACAACCTCTGGGTTGCAATCTCCGTGTTACTGCTGACCAGCACTTTGTTCTCGCTGGGCGGCCTGATTAACGCGATCTATGCGAACAGTTTCGATGACATCACCGTGGTGCCGACCTTCGTGCTCACCCCGCTTACCTATCTGGGCGGCGTGTTTTACACCGTCGCGATGCTGCCGCCGTTCTGGCAATCCGTCTCGCTGGCCAACCCTATCCTGTATATGATCAATGCGTTTCGCTATGGATTGCTGGGGGTGTCGGATGTCAATCTGGGCGTGGCGTACCTGACCATCATAGGATTTAACGCGGTGCTTTTCTGGTATGCGCTGCGACTGCTCAACCGGGGTTATGGCGTGCGCACCTGATGATCGAAGTCCTCAACTTTACACGCATGCATTCCATCAATCGCGTCCCAGAAACCCGGCCGCTAACCCGGTCAATAGTTCAGCTACTTCCGCCCCCAATCGAGCAGATGGTTATTGTGGTAGAAATGCACAAAGCGATTAACCCAACCCGTGTATGATTGCACCGTTTCCCGACCGTTTCGCCCGGATGCATGCACGACTTCCAACGGCATGAGGTGCTGAGTATGCAGGAGCGCCTGAAATATAACACCATAAAAAACTTATTAAAATCAATAGTCTTTAGAATATCAGGGCGGTTTATACAGAACACTATCCTGCATACATTTGAAAAGTTTTGTTCACTTAACGTTGGGGCTTTTACACTGGAACCACCATATAACCATGTCGAAGAACCCTCTATTTGAACTATACGAAAAACTCTACTTCCACGAAATAGAGGTTCGTGAAAAGCTTGGTGGGCGACTTCAAACACCAATGGCAATCATCGTGTCATTGATAGGTGTCCTTACTTATTTGCTTCAAAACTTCGACAAAGATCATAACGGTAACTCTGTAACCGCATTTCTCTTCTTGTTTGTTTTGAGCAGCGTGATCCTTGTAATTGCCGTCTACTTTTTTGTTCGTTCTTGGTATGGCAATACCTATGCATTCCTTCCATCAGCAGAAGCAACTGAGCAGTATCGACATCTCCTTCAAAAGACTTATGAGCAGTATAAGGACGGTGATGCTCTGGCCGAAACGTACCTCAATGATTATCTCTGCACAAAGTATATTGCGTGCGCCACACAAAACACCCAATGCAACGACCTGCGTTCGCTATACCTTCACAAAACCAATGGCGCTCTCATTGCCTCAGCCATATTGGTTGCTGCTTCGTATCTAGTTTTCTTTACGGGCGACCTAGACAAAACAAAGGCCAGTAAGCCCACTGAAGTTGTTATCGTTAAACCTGTAGAACTCAAAGGAGTCATCGTGAACGACAAAAAGCCAGAGCCCCCAAAAGAAGTAAGCCCACCGCCACCACCGCCACCACCGCCCTCACGGCTAATTAAGGAAGGTGTCGAAATCGTGAAACCACTCCAGGAGAAAAAAGATGGCAAATGAAAAGACCCCACCACCACCTCCTCCACCTCCGCCAACTCGACTGGTTAAAGGGAACGTTGAAACTCCACCTAAAGCACCACCACCGCAGAAACCGGCTATACCGCCGCAAGGCAAGAGATAGCCCCAACCCGGCAGTCAAGAGGGACGGCGCAAAAGCGCGCCGCCCCTTACTTTTACGTTGCCTCTTAGGAGATTGCTTATGCGCCATTTTGCTCAAGTCCTACTGCTGCTAGCCTTTTGTCAGGTTGCTGTTGCCGAAGATGTGTTTCCTACCGTTGATGGGGAGACCTTCACAATAAAGTTAGTTGAGAAGCCTCCCAATGGAGACAAGCTTCTTGAATTTGTCCGAAATAGCGAGTCATTCAACAACTGGACAAAGTTGGTCGGCTATCGTTACCAACAACTGCCTGGATTGGGAAACGATCCAATCAAATACGCCTCAGCTATGGGGCAGATGGTTAAGCAGGCGAATCCACAGGCCAATTTCCAGGTACTCAAGAACGAACATGCTAATGAGGCGATTATTGACTTCCTGACTTGGCCGAAAGATCAAAAGTACATGGAGCTAAATGTGTTCCGGTTCTGGAAAAGCAACGATGGGAAGGCTGTTGTTTCGTTGCAGTTGGCATATAGATTTGAGACACCTAAGCCAGCCCTAACCCAGGAAAGCGTGAATGAATTCGAGCGCAAGGGAAAGGAACTTAGGGAACGCAGACATTCTTGGATAAAGCACGCTACCGAGTCAAATGCGAAGCTTATTGAAGGCGCTTTGCTAGTCCAATGAAGAGACAAACTCTGCGGCCCACCTGACGCTGCGCGATAAAGTCGCGCAGCGCCGGGGACCTCCACGTTATGCCTTATGAACTCTGCGCCGTCACCGAACATTAATCCCGTCACACTGCCATTCACACCCGAGGCCGTGATTCAGGTGCTTGAGTGGGGCTCGCATCCTGAACGGTCACCGTACTCCCATAAAAAAATTGCTGGGTTGTGCGACCGATTCTGGTGTCAGTACATTGATGTTGATGCAATACCCGAAGTTGAACGTTTACCCCCCACCCTCACGAACGTTGAAACCCAATGGGATTTGTACCTAGCCAACACTTATAAAATCGAAGAATTGCGCTCATATTCATTCGAAGATGAGCGCCTTCCCATTGAGTGGTTCCAAGACTGGCTATCCAAAGTAAAGGCATAACATGTCGCTCAACCTCGCTCTCTTCGGTCGCCGGACGTGGCTGGGGCTGAAGAACCGCCATCTGTTTGATCAGTTCCACCAATTTGACCCCTCGGCTGTTGAAGCGCATAAGAAATCCGCTTCCTACCGCTTAGAGGATTTCGAGCACTCGCTCAGGCGGCCTGCCTATCGCTGCTTTGTCGCCCTTGACCACGATCGGACGCTCCAGCAGCGTTGGGTTGCCTGAAATGATTTCCAGCCACTCTGCATCAGGCCGTTCATCTTCCGGGGAAATACCGAGTTGGCTTGCGATTTCCTCATTGAACCTGATCAGCTCCTTCGGACCTTTGCCCAGCTTTTTAAGCACCTCCGCCAGCTCAGCCACTGAAGGCGCCGTGTCCAGATAAAGGATCAGTTCCGGTTCAACCCCTGCTTCCTGTAGTAAGGTTAAGGTTGCTCTGCATTTGCTGCATTTTGGGTTGTAATACATTGAAACGCTCATGCGCACCCCTTTTAAAAAGCCTTGTCGCGGACTATTGCCCGTCGTGCATTCTACTCAACATTGACCGCTTTATCAGGAAAATGCTGAGTAAATTGCGAGGACTGCAAGAGAATCGTGGTGGAACGTGGCAAACCAGAACTCGTTTTATATCAACATACTGGATTGCCACCCGCCACAATTCGTTCGCGGTCGCAATGACAGTTTCGGTGAATAATTCAGTGTTTCCTTAGAAAAACCAGTCGATCAGAATCTGAAAATTGAAGGGCTGCTGGCGTTTCCGCAATATTGCCGGATTTCACTCCCAAAAGTTAGCGCCACTCACACCAGCAAGCGCCGGATTTCCGGCACACAAGAACCGCAGCCGGTTCCGGCTTTGGTGCACTGCCCCACCGCTTCGACGGTTTTAAGTCCCTGATCGCGGATCGCAGCCTGCAAGGTTTTTTCGCCCACCCCGTAACAAGCGCATACGGTGCGCCCCGCATCACAACCTTTAGGAGGACGGGCTGCCAGCAACCCGGCCAGATCGGCAGGTTCCAGCGAAGGTTTATCGAACAATCCTGCCAGCCATTCACGCTCGGGCAGCCGGTGATCGGGCGCGACAAACAACACCGCCTGCAATCTGCCCTCACTCACTATCGCGGCGCGGAAAATCCCTTTCGCGTGATCGCGGTACTCCATCCACTCACCAGCCGGACCCGCCGCTTCACTTAGCCAGTTGCGCCAGTTAACCGGCAGCGCTTCCCCCGCCAGCTCGTGACGCCAGTGTCCCGCACCCATGGATCTCGCACAATACGCCGTACATTCAAGCTCCAAACGCGCGCGGTTGAGCAAAAATCCCTGCCACGCCGGATTAAACGGTTCGATGCAAACGGACGTATGTTTCGATTCTGGCTGACCCGAAATAGGATCGGTGACGGGGGCGACCAGCGCATCCACCCGGGCAGCATGTGCAAACGTATCGCTCCAGTGCATAGGCACAAACAAAGAACCCTTGCGTTGATCCGAACTTAACTGCACACGCGCCAGCATCGAACCAAAACGACTGCTGATGCGTGCCAGACTGCCGTCAGGTAAATCGATGGCATCGCAAGGATGCACTTCGACAAATGTCTCGGGACGTTGCGCGTTCAGTCGCGGCACATTGCCCGTGCGCGTCATGGTGTGCCACTGGTCGCGGATACGCCCGGTGTTGAGCACAAAGGGATAGTCGTCATCCCTGTCCGGCAGACGCGGCTCGACTTCCACCATACGGGCGCGGCCATTGGGCGTATAAAACTTCCCGTCAGCAAAAAGCCGCGCAGTACCTTTAATCCCCGCACCTCCTTTTGCCAAGGGGGGAGTACGGCGCACCGGCCATTGTATCGGCGTCAGCGCGTCGTATTCTTCGTCGCTCAGCTCTGACCATGCGCCGATATCGAAAGCGCGCGGGAAATGAAATTCGCGCATGCGTTCTTTTGCTCCCTCGCCCGCAACGCGGGAGAGGGTTGGGGAGAGGGAACGGGCATGTTGGAATGTATTTTCAGTGAAATTGCCATGCCCGTTACCATCATTCTTGAAGCCCGACAGACGCGCGTGTTCGCGGAATATCTGTGCAGGTTGGGTATAGGCAAACTCCCCGGCGAACCCCAGACGGCTGGCGACCTGACACACTATCCACCAGTCGGACTTCGCCTCGCCGGGGGCCGGCAAAAAGGGGCGCTGGCGCGAAATACAGCGCTCGGAATTGGTCACCGTACCGTCCTTCTCGCCCCAGGCGAGTGCCGGCAACAGGATATCGGCGCACGCCGTGGTGTCGGTGTGCCGCACGCAGTCGGACACCACCACCAGTTCGCAAGCCATCAGTGCATCCCGCACCCGATCCGCATCGGGCAGACTGACTGCCGGGTTGGTGCCCATGATCCACACTGCTTTGATCTTGCCGCTTGCTATGGCGCGGAACATGTCCACCGCCTTGAGTCCCGGCGCTTTTGCGATATTGGGCGCATTCCAGAACTCTGAGACCAGAGCGATGCTCGCAGTATCGGCAAAATCCATGTGAGCCGCCAGTTGATTGGCCAGCCCCCCCACTTCGCGCCCGCCCATCGCATTGGGCTGACCTGTCACCGAAAACGGCCCCATGCCGGGGCGGCCGATGCGTCCGGTTGCCAGATGCACGTTGATGATCGCATTGGCCTTATCCACGCCGCTGGACGACTGGTTGATCCCCTGCGAGAAGATCGTCACCGTCTTTTCTGTTTTCGAAAATATACTATATAAATCAATAAGTTGCAATTCATCAATGCCGCACACCTGCGCCACTTCTGCTATGCCACCCGCATGTCGCGCCGCCTCGAAAGCGGCTGCAAAACCGTCCACATGAGACTCGATATAGGACAGATCAAGCGCATCCTCGCGGCGCAGATGGTGCAGCAGTCCGTTGAACAGGAACGCATCACTGCCGGGAGCGATGGCCAGATGCAGATCGGCGATGTCACAGGTCGCGGTGCGTCTGGGGTCGATCACGATGACGTTCATTTCCGGGCGCAACTTTTTTGCCGCAACCAGTCGCTGGTAGAGCACCGGATGCGCAAAGGCTAAATTTGAACCCGTGATCACCACCAGATCCGCCAGCTCGACATCCTCATAGCAGACAGGTACCGCATCCGCACCGAAGGCGCGTTTATGCGCCGCCACAGCGGTCGACATGCACAGTCTAGAATTGGTGTCGATGTTGCCGCTGCCGATGAAGCCCTTCATCAGCTTATTGGCGACATAGTAATCCTCGGTCAACAGTTGCCCCGAGACGTAAAAGGCGACCGCATCCGGACCGTGCTCGGCGATGATCTTGCCAAAGCCATCCGCCACCCGTCCGATCGCCTCATCCCAGCTCACCCGCGCGCCGTCGATTTCAGGGTAAAGCAGCCGTCCTTCGTGCCCCAACGTATCGGCCAGCGCCGCCCCCTTGGAACACAAGCGCCCTGCATTGGCCGGATGCAGCTTGTCCCCGGCAACCCGCCCTTCCTCTGCCAGCACGCCGCAACCTACACCGCAATACGGACAGGTGCTGCGAACCTCGCTCACGCTTTGCATACCCCGCCCTCGACTTCGAGGAACAACACGCCGTGCGCCACGCGCACTTCATGCCGATGAGCGCATCCCTTATCGGGTGCGATAGCCTCACCGCTGGCCAGATCGATCACCCAGCTGTGCAGCGGACAGGTGACGCGATGTCCGTGCACGATGCCCTCCGACAGCGGGCCTCCCTTGTGCGGGCAGCGGTTATTGAGCGCGAACACCTGATCATCCAGGGTGCGAAACAGTGCGACCTCCCCATTTGACGTATTGATGAGCCGCGAACCTTGACGCGGAATATCTTCCAGCACTCCTACCTGTACCCAGTTCATTGTGTTCCCTTTCGTATTTGCAGGTCGGGCTTCAGCCCGACGATTCTTCGATACACAAACCCTGTCGGAATAAATTCCAACCTACGAAATTACCGCCAAGGGTGTGTATTCATGCGCCTCTTTGCCCATTGCGCGCTCGCCCCACGGATCATCCTGTGAAAATCGCTGAGACTCCAGGAAGCGCTGGTAGAGATCCGCACGCCCGGCGGCATCGTCGACGATATGCGCTTTGACATAAGCCAGTCCCACGCGCTCGATCCAGGGTGCTGTGCGGTCCATGTACTGCGCCTGTTCGCGGTAGAGCTGCATGAACGCCCCGCAGTACTCCAGCACTTGGGCTTCGGTTTCGACCTTGCACAGAAAATCGGTGACGCGCACCTTGATGCCGCCGTTGCCACCCACGTGAATCTCATAACCTGAATCCACACAGACAATACCGAAATCCTTGATGGTGGCCTCGGCACAATTTCTCGGGCAGCCCGAGACCGCAATCTTGAATTTATGCGGCGTCCACGATCCCCAGGTCATCTTCTCGACCTTGATGCCCAATCCTGTGGAATCCTGCGTGCCAAAGCGACACCAATCCAGACCGACACAGGTCTTCACCGTACGCAGCGCCTTGCCGTAAGCGTGGCCGGAGACGAAACCCGCCTCTACCAGCTCAGCCCACATATTGGGCAGATGCTGTTTGGTGATGCCGTATAAACCGATGCGCTGACCGCCGGTGATATGCACCGTGGGTACCTCATAGCGCTCGGCGATCTCGGCGATGGCGCGCAATTCGGCAGGTGTCGTTACCCCGCCCCAAATGCGCGGGATGACCGAATAGGTGCCGTCCTTCTGGATATTGGCATGCACCCGCTCGTTGATGAAACGCGAACGGGAATCATCCTGATACACGCCAGGCCAGGCGGTCATCAAATAATAATTGAGCGCAGGGCGGCAGACGTGACAGCCATCCGCCGTCTTCCAGTGCAGCGCCTGCATCAGTTCCGGCATGTGCTTGATGCCCTGTTCGCGGATCGCCTTGGGAATATCGGCATGTGCTGCTTCCGTGCAGGAACAGAGCGGCTTTTTGGCCGGTTTGGCCGAGTAATCGCCGCCCAGCGTGTTAGCCAGAATCGACTCCACCAGCCCGGTACACGAACCGCAGGAAGCGGACGCCTTGGTGTGGGCGCGCACCTCGTCCAGCGTGAACAGCTTCTTGTCGACGATGGCGCTGACGATAGCGCCTTTGCACACCCCGTTGCAGCCGCACACTTCCGCACTGTCGGGCATGTTCGCCACGCTAGCACCCCCGCCATGCCCCGAATCGCCGATATGCGCCTGACCGAACAGAATGTGTTCGCGCAGATCGCTGATATCCGCCCCATCGCGCATCAACTGAAAATACCAGGAACCATCCACGGTTTCGCCGTACAACACCGCACCGCGCAGCTTGTTGTCGCGCAACACCAGTTTTTTATAAATGCCGCGCGCCGCATCCTGCAACAGCAATTCCTCGTCGCCCTCAACGGGATTGAAATCTCCCGCCGAAAACAAGTCGATACCGGTAACCTTCAGTTTGGTGGAAACGGACGAGCCTTCGTAACTCATCAGATCTCCGCCTGCCAGATGGTTGGCCGCCACCTTTGCCTGCTCGAACAAGGGCGCGACCAGCCCATAAGTCTGCCCGCGATGCTGCACGCATTCACCGACCGAATAAATTTTCGTATCATCCGTCTGCATCGTGTCACTCACCACGATACCGCGCTCGCAGTAAATTCCGGCCGATTTGGCCAGGGCAATATTGGGACGGATGCCTGCCGACATCACGATCAGATCGGCGGAAATCTCTTCGGCGTCCCCTAGGCTCGCGACAGACTTTAAGCGCAAACCGGTCACACACTCGTCGCCCAGAATCGCCTCCGTCTGCCGCGCCAGATAAAACTTCATGCCGCGCTTTTCCAGGGCACTTTGCAATAAGCCGCCACCGGCTTTATCGAGCTGACGCTCCATCGGCCAGTCGCACAGATGCACCACCGAGACCGCCATGCCGCGCATCAGCAAACCGTTGGCCGCCTCCAGCCCCAGCAAGCCGCCGCCGATCACAACCGCCCTGCCGCCTTTTTCCGCCCGGCTCAGCATTTCTTCCACATCCGCGATGCTGCGATAGCCCACCACGCCCGGCAGATTGATACCCGGCACTGGCAACATAATCGGATTGGAACCGGTCGCGATTAAGAGCCGGTCGTAAGGTGCAACGACACCGTCTTCCGTTTCAACAACACAATCCTGACGATTGATTTTATTGATTATTTTACCCACATGCAGCGTGATATTGTGCGCTTTGTACCAATCCCAGTCATTGAGCACGGTCTCCTGAAACTGCATTTCACCCGACAGCACCGGGGAGAGCATGATGCGGTTGTAATTGGGTCTGGGCTCCGCGCCAAACACGGTGATCTCGTATTCATCCGGCGCCTTTTTGAGCAATTCTTCGATCGTACGTATCCCGGCCATGCCGTTTCCGATCACAACCAATTTTTTAGTAGCCATATTTATTCCTTAAAAAGTCAGGCGGCAGCCGGATGAGCGTGGCGTTCGTACAGGAAACGCAATACTTCGGAGCGCAGCCGCATATATTCGACATCACCGGCCAGTTCCAGACGGTTGCGCGGACGCGGCAAGTTGACCTCCAGAATTTCGCCTATGGTCGCGGCAGGTCCGTTGGTCATCATGACGACACGGTCAGACAGCAGCACCGCCTCGTCCACATCGTGCGTCACCATGATCACGGTACTGTTGGTTTTAGCCACGATCTTCATCAGTTCGTCCTGCAACTGGGCGCGGGTCAAGGCGTCCAGCGCGCCGAACGGTTCATCCATCAGCAACACCTTAGGTTGCATGGACAGCGCACGGGCAATCCCGACGCGCTGCTTCATCCCGCCTGAAATCTCATGCGGATATTTGTCTTCGGCGTGAGTCAGATGTACCAGCGCCAGCGCGTTTCGGGTGCGAATTTCCAGTTGCGCCTTATCCTCGCTGGCACTGAATACCCGTTCCACCGCCAGATGAACATTCTCGAAACAGGTTAGCCAGGGCAACAGGGAATGGTTCTGAAACACCACCCCGCGATCCGGCCCCGGGCCGCCGATCTCGCGGTCGGCACACAACAGCACGCCCTCCGTTGGCATCAGCAAGCCGGCGACAAGGTTTAAAAGCGTGGATTTGCCGCATCCTGAATGGCCGATCAGGCTGATGAATTCGCCGCGCGCAATATTCAGACTGACATCCTTGAGCGCGACGAACACGCCCTTGCGCGTCTCAAAAGACATCTGCGCGTTTTCGATGTGTACGTAATTTTTCATGTAAAACTCCTTTTGTAGCCTGCAGGCTAGAGCGGGTAGCGCAACTGCGCGAGCTACTGGCTACCAGCCACAAGCTACCTGCTCAATATGAAAACCGCTTGGCAATTCGCACCAGCAGCATTTCCAGCAACAATCCCACGATGCCGACCACAAAAATCGCGATGATGATGTGCTCGACGTTCAGGTTATTCCACTCGTCCCACACCCAGAAGCCGATACCCACACCGCCCGTCAGCATCTCCGCCGCGACGATCACCAGCCACGCCGTGCCGACGGCCAGCCGTATGCCGGTTAACATATAAGGCATCACCGCCGGAAACAAAATCTTGGTGAAGATCTTCCATTCCGACAAATTTAGCACCCGCGCCACATTCATATAATCCTGCGGCAACTGACGCACTCCCATTGCGGTGTTGATGATCATCGGCCAGATGCTGGAGATGAAGATCACCCAGATGGCAGCCGGATTTGCCGCCTTGAACACCAGCAAACCGATCGGCAACCAGGCAAGTGGCGATACCGGTCGCAGCATGCTGATGATGGGCGAGGTCATCTTATCGATGAACTGGATGCGCCCGACGATGAAGCCCAGCGGGATGCCGATCAGCGCGGCAAGCCCGAAGCCGACCCCGACCCGCCCCAGCGAGTTGAGGATATTCCAGCCTATGCCCTGATCGTTCGGCGTCTTCTGATAGAACGGATCGCTGAACAGGGCAATCGCGGAATCCAGCGTCTTCATGGGTCCTGGCAACGCCTCGCTGCTCTGCGCCAGTATCATCCAGACCACTAAGAACAAGGCGGCCCCGAGCATCGGCGGGAACAGGTGCTCCCCAAAATAGCGTCTGAATTTCATGATGCTCTCACCTTGAAGCTGGCTGCATACTTCTTCGGATCTTTGCCATCCCACACCGTGCCGTCCATCAGTTTGGAGGTGCGCATCACGTCTTTGGGCACCGGCACTTTCACCTGCGAGGCGGCCTGCTTGTACAAATCGATCTGATTGATCTTTTTGGCAACCGCCAGATAATCCGGATCTTCCTTCAACATGCCCCAGCGTTTGTGCTGCGTTAAAAACCACATGCCGTCAGACAGATAGGGGAAATTCACCGCGCCGTCGTTGTAGAACTTCATGTAGTTGGGATCGTTCCACTTTTTGCCCAGGCCGTCCTCATACTTGCCTTCCAGACGCTGGTCGATCACTTCCAGCGGACAGTTGACATAAGACTTGTCGGCGATGATTTCAGCGACCTTGCGGCGGTTGCTCATCTCATCGATGTATTTCGACGCCTCCAGCACCGCCATGATCAAGGCACGGGAGGTATTGGGATATTTCTGGCTAAACTCGGCGGTACAACCCAGCACTTTTTCGGGATGATCTTTCCAGATATCCTGAGTCGTCGCAGCAGTAAAACCGACCTTGTCGTAGATGGCACGATTGTTCCACGGCTCGCCAACACAGAATCCGTCCATATTACCCACTCGCATGTTCGCCACCATTTGCGGCGGTGGCACGGTGATGGTCTTGACATCAGACAGAGGGTTGATATCGTGACTGGCCAGCCAGTAATACAGCCACATCGCGTGTGTACCGGTAGGGAATGTCTGGGCAAAGGTGTAGTCGCGCTTCTCTGCATCGACCAGCTTCTTCAATGCGCCACCGGTGGTCACCCCCTTGTCTTTGAGCTGACTGGACAAGGTGATCGCCTGACCATTGTTGCTCAGCGTCATCAACACAGACATGTCTTTCTTCTGGCCGCCTATCCCCAGATGCACGCCATAGACCAGACCGTACAATACATGCGCCGCATGCAACTCACCGTTGGCCAACTTGTCACGCACACCGGCCCAGGACGCCTCCTTGGACAGCACGATCTTGATACCGTATTTCTCGTCGAACTTCATCACCGACGCGATCACCAGCGAAGCGCAATCGGTCAGCGGGATGAAACCCACTTTGACCTCCTTCAATTCCGGCGCATCCGACCCTGCCGCCCAGGCTGCGGCACGCGTCCCCATCGGCACCATAGACATGATGCCAGCGGCACCCAAAATCGCTCCCGTTTGTTTCATGAAATCCCTCCGGCTGTTCTGTTCTGACACAAAATTTTCGCTTGTGATGATCTTCGACGCTTCCATTTTCAAATCCCCTTTTATCGTTTCGTAAAAAGCAAAAGGCGCCCGACCGCGTTTGTACGCAGTGGGACGCCTTTGTCCGGTAGTGCAATTCTCCGAATCGCCGTTGATTCGTTGATGCTTAGTGCAAAGCAACAGTCATGCCAACAATAAAAATAATAATTTATTGTTTTTATTCAATATGTTATATATTTACGTGCCGCCCGCATGATTTCACTCGACGCACCAATCTGGATCATTGATGCACTGACCGCCTCAATTTTGTGCATTTTCCGGTTCGATATGCTGTGCACGCTCGCACGGATATTGACACCCAGTCAGAAGTGACTTATTTCGATTTGCCCGACACGGCCCATTCCGCGACACCGTCGCGCAAGTGGCGCGCCGTATAACCTTCCTTTTTGAGCAGCGCGACCGCATCGACTGCCATCAGGCAATAGGGGCCACGGCAGTAGGCAACAATCGAACGGTCTTTCGGTAATTCCGCCAGACGCTGACGCAGCTCTTCCAGCGGGATCGACCGTGCAAACGGCAGATGCGCGGCCAGATACTCTTCCGCCGGTCTCACATCGAGCACCACCACCTCACCCTTGCGTGCGGCTTTCAGCAGGCTCTCCCTGTCGTTGGGAATCATGTCATCCGGTTGCGTGGCAATCTTCTGCAATGCCAGCTGCAACTCCACCAGACGCTCTTCGGCCAGCGTGTGCACCTGTACCCATAGATTCGCTACCGACTGGTTGGCAAGCCGGTAGTGTATGTTCTTCCCCTGTCTTTCCGTCTCAACCAGTTGTGCCATACGCAACTCGCGCAAGTGTGAACTGGTCAGTTTCACGCTGATGGCCGCTTCACGGGCCAGGGTCTCGACTGTTTTTTCTCCCTGGCAAAGCAATTCGATCAGCTCCAGGCGCTTCGGGCTGGAAAACACCTTGCCGATTCGCGCGACCTGTTCATAGAGTACATTTTTAATTTTGCGCGGGTTTTCCATCTCAACAATCCATTAAATAGCAGAATATATTACTCATACAGCAAATTATATTGACATAAATTAGGCGCCAGCATCTAATACATTCCAGTGATTTCTAGAATATAAATCAACCGGGGGAAGTTAATCATGAAAACTTTGTTCATCCTCAACGATGCGCCCTACGGTAGCGAGCGCACTTACAACGGCTTGCGTGTGGCGGGCGCTATTGTCCGGCAAGAAGGCCACTCGGTTCGTGTCTTTCTAATCGGCGATGCCGCATCGGCAGCCCATCGCGGACAGAAAGTGCCTCCGGGTTTCTACAATATCGAGGTCATGATCGGCAATGTGACCCGCCACGACGGTGAGGTCGGCATTTGTGGCAGCTGCATGGAAGCGCGCGGCATGACCGATAACGACATCGCCGATCAAACGCATCGTAGCACACTGGCTGAGCTGGCCGAGTGGACGGCTTGGGCGGACAAGGTTTTAGTATTTTAACTTCAGGGAGAACTCGATGTTTTTTAAACAACTGGCAACAAAGGAATCCTCGCTGTCCTATTTCTTCGGCTGCGGCACCAAAGGCAAGTCTATGGCGGTGGATGTGGTCGCAGGCGATGAGGCGTGGTACATCGAGGAAGCAAAGAAAGCCAACGTCACCATCAACTACGTGATCGACACCCATGTTCACGCCGACCACTATTCCGGCGGCAGAAAGCTTGCGCAGATGGTCGGCGCGCCGTATTGCCTGCACGGCTCAAATCAGGGACGCGTCCAGTTTGAATTTGAACCATTGACCGACGGGCAGTCGCTCAACCTCGGCAACGTCAATGTCGAGGTGCTGCACACACCAGGCCATACGCCGGACAGTCTCTGTCTGCTGGTGACCGATATGCGTCGCGGTGAATTGCCCTGGTTCGTTCTCACCGGAGATACCCTGTTCGTGGGTTCGATTGGTCGCCCCGACCTGCTGGGTCGCGAACGTGAAATGGCAGCACAACTTTATGAGAGCATCCACACGAAACTGCTGCATCTGTCAGGCGAGGTCGAAATCTTCCCCGGTCATCAGGCAGGGAGCGTCTGCGGCGCAGGAATTTCAGGCAAGCCGAGTTCGACCATAGGCTACGAGAAACGCTGGAATCAGGCGCTCTCGATGAGCAAGGAAGC
The DNA here is from genome assembly GCA_041660905.1 of Gallionella sp. Classification (GTDB taxonomy): domain Bacteria; phylum Pseudomonadota; class Gammaproteobacteria; order Burkholderiales; family Gallionellaceae; genus Gallionella. The sequence continues at coordinate 742,265 of JBAZVL010000001.1, read as the reverse complement.
TTTCATCGAGAGCCTGCTTCTGGACATTCCGCCTCGTCCCGCTGAAATGGACAGGATGGTGGCGGCCAATCTCGTCGGATGATGAGTAGCAATCCGCTAACGCACGGCATACGTGCCAATCTTGACCAGTTTCTGCACCAACTGCTGCAAGTTCTGCTGGTCGGATTCACGATCGGCATGATGCGCACGGTGGTGCCTGCGCTATCTGAATCCGAATTCGGCGTACCGAAAAATTCTTTCATGCTGCTCACCGCCTTTGTGGTGGCATTTGGTCTGGTCAAAGGCACGCTCAATTTCGTCGCAGGACGACTATCCGAACGCATCGGCCGCAAGAAGGTCTTGCTGCTCGGCTGGACTGCCGCGTTGCCTATTCCCATACTGGTGTATTTTGCACCATCGTGGAGCTGGATCGTGGCCGCCACAGTATTGCTCGGCATCAACCAGGGGCTGACCTGGTCGATGACACAGACCGCCAAACTGGACATCACCCGCGCCGACCAGCGCGGCCTGACCATCGGCCTGAATGAGTTTGCAGGCTATGTAGGACTGGCGCTGGCGGGCATAGTCACCGCCTATCTGGCGACCATGCTGGGCGCGCGCACCGGACTTTTGCTGTTTGGCATGACGACGATCCTGCTGGCGCTTTCACTCACCCTGCTGTGGGTCAAAGACACGCTGCCGTGGGCAAAAGTTGAGGCGGCAAAATATCAGGCCGGCATGAGTACCGGACCGCTTGCGCGTTATCCTGCCAACATCGGCGCGACGCCCACAACCTGGGAAGTGTTCACACTGATGTCGTGGCGCGACAAACGTCTTGCGTCCATCAGTCAGGCAGGACTCGTGGAGAAATTCGTCGATGCGCTGGTGTGGGTGTTCTATCCGGTGTTCCTGTATCAGCGCGGATTGAGTCTGCCCGACATAGGCTGGATCGTCGGTATCTATGGTTTTGTATGGGGTGGCTCGCAATTTTTTACCGGCAAACTGTCCGACCATATCGGTCGCCACAGGCCCAACGTGTGGGGAATGTGGATCTGCGGTGCGGGGGTGGCGATGATGATGTTGCATGAAGGAATCGCGTGGTGGTCGCTCTCCGCCGCCATTTCCGGTCTCGGCATGGCCTTGTTGTACCCGAACCTATCGGCAGCGGTAGCAGATATTTCTCATCCAAACTGGCGGGGATCTGCCATAGGCATTTACCGATTCTGGCGCGACCTGGGTTACGGCATCGGCGCGCTGGGATTGGGAATCACTGCACATTTCAGCGGCACGGTCGAAGCCGCTTTCTGGTTCGTCGCGGTCTCAATGTTTTTATCGGGCGGATTACTTTGGTTGTTCGGTGAGGAGACGCATCCACGCATCAATCCGGCTGCCGTTGTGACACACCACCTCTAACACCCAAGGAAAACAAATGAATTTCTCACGTCTGATGATTTGCGTTGCACTCTCGCTTTCCCCTGCACTTGCGAGTGCGGAAGCCAACAACGAAGCCGTCAAGGCAATGGAGGAGTATTTGGCTTTTGCAGAATACGGCGGAGGCACCATCGCGCCGGAACAGATTCCGACAGAAGACTGGCATCGCTTTTACCTGATCGATGCGCGTGACAAGCAGCAGTTCGACAAGGAGCATATTCCCGGCGCGATTAATATGGAATGGCGTCAGGTGCTGGAAATGCGCGCATCGATCCCGAAAGACAAACCTGCTCTCATCTACTGCAATACCGGTTCGCTTTCCGCGCAGGCCGGCTTCGCCCTGCGGGTTGCAGGATATGAAAATGTTCGCATCCTCCAGGGCGGCTTTGACGGATGGAAAAATAAGGGGGGGTTTTGATGCGGCGACCAAGGTTGCAGGGACACGCGTCGAGTCCAAATAGAATACACAACGTGTAGCTAATTTGATGGGGCGAGTAGTTACTTTTTGTGTTGTTGCACAGTATTTACACCATTTTTACATTCCACCTGCCATCATTCGCCCGTACGCAATTTGCCCTGCATTTTTGACGGAGCGTGTCTCATGCGGAATTTGACTTCAACCTTTTCACCGCACCTATGGGGGGTGCTGGCGTGCCTACTGACCACGCTGCTGACTCAGCCGCTATTGGGAAGGGTGGATTTGGCGAATATCGTGATGTTGTTTTTGCTGACCGTAGTCATCATTGCGGTGAAACTAGGACGCAAGCCCGCTATCACCGCCTCATTTGTGAGCACCGCGTTATTCGATTTCTTTTTTGTCCCACCGCGTTTTTCATTTAACGTCAATGATGTGGAGTATTTCATTACCTTTGCGGCGATGTTGGTGGTCGCATTGATTATCAGCCACCTGACTACAGGGTTGCGTCAAAGTGCGTTGGAGGCGGGGCAGCGCGAGCAGCAAACGCGCGCGTTGTATACTTTGGCGCAAAGCTTGGCGGGGGCGGTAACGGTGGAACAAGTAGTATTGGAAACGCAGCATTTTTTGCGGGAAACCTTGCAACATGAACTGCGCGTGCTGCTGCCATCGTCGCAAGATGTGTTGCTGCCCTTGGCGGGGACGACGACACATCTGAATGCAGCAGAATCGTTGATGGTACATTCGGTATTTGCGCAGCCGCAAACGGTGGAAATGGGCAGCGACAATCCGCCGACCTTGATTGTCCCACTGGTCGGGGTGACGCGTCCTCGCGGGGTGATACTGGTCAGTGCGCCTGTGTTGCAACGTCCACTGGTTGTGGCCGTGGCGTCGCTGATGGCAACCGCCTTGGATCGGCTACATTTTGTCGACGTTGCACAACAACAAAAAATGCAAATCGTCACCGAACGCTTGCGCAGCTCGATTCTAGCGGCATTGTCCCACGATATTCGCACACCGCTCACCGTGTTGTATGGCTTGGCGGACACCTTAGCGTTGCCGCAACACGATTTGCCAGAGCCGTTGCGCGAAACTGCCAGCGCACTACGCGAACAAGCCATGCGCTTAAATAATTTGGTAAATAATTTGCTGGATATGGCACGACTGCATTCTGGCTTGGTGCAGTTACGCAAGGAATGGCAACCGATTGAAGAAGTCATCGGCGCAAGTTTGAAATTGTCAGGCGCTGTGTTGCAAGCACATAGCTTGAAAGTGCAATTAGCCGACAACTTGCCGCTGCTGGAATTTGACGCAGTTTTATTGGAACGGGTATTTTGCAATCTACTGGAAAACGCCGCCAAGTACGCGCCACCCAATAGCGGCATTGTGTTGCGCGTTGAGCAAGACTGGCGCGTGGCGCGCATCAGTTTATGTAATGCAGGGACGGGGTTCCCGCCCGACAAATTGCAACAAGTGTTTGAACCGTTTGAACGCGGTTGCAGCGAACAGGACGGTGTGGGCATGGGATTGGCGATTTGCCGCGCCGTGGTGGAAGCGCACGGGGGCGAAATTACCGCACACAATCCTGAAACAGGCGGCGCCTGCGTGACGTTCACCCTTCCCCTCGGCACGCCGCCCGTGATTGATCCTGAGGAGGTTGCATGAACACTGTGTTGCTGGTGGAAGACGAAAAGGAAATTCGCCGTTTTGTACGACTCGCCTTGCAGGGTGAGGGATGTCAGGTGAGCGAGGCGGAAACCATGACGCAAGGTTTGCAGGAAGCCGCAAACCTCAAACCTCAATTGATCATATTGGACTTAGGACTACCCGATGGCAATGGAGTGGATTTTGTGCAACGCTTACGCAGCTGGTCGCAAGTCCCCGTGTTGGTGGTATCGGCGCGTTCGACAGAATACGACAAAATTTTGGTGTTAGACGCGGGGGCGGATGATTATTTGACCAAACCGTTTTCGGTCGGTGAATTGCTGGCACGAGTTCGGGCTTTGTTGCGGCGCAGTCGTGCGGACAACGAACTGAATACGCCCGTGGTGAAATTTGGCACGATTGAAGTCGATCTTGCACGCCGTCTAGTCAGTAAGGCGCAGCAGTCCGTGCATCTCACTGCAATGGAATTCAAATTACTGTCCGTGCTATTGACGAACGCGGGGCGGGTACTAACCCATCGCCATTTATTGCGCGAAGTCTGGGGTGGGGCGCACAGTGAACACAATCATTATTTGCGCATCTATGTCGCCCACCTGCGCCAAAAACTAGAAGACGACCCCACCCAACCCGTGTATTTTCAAACGGAAATTGGTGTGGGCTACCGCTTTCAACCCCAAATGGGCCAGGTCGGCTTTTCACAAGACATGTCGGCCTGAAGACCGACCTGCGCCAATTTAATCAAGGAGCCATCATGAAAAAAACCAGCACCTCCAGTCTGCCCACGCTGACTCTCGCCGCCCTCGGCGTAGTGTATGGTGACATCGGCACCAGTCCCTTGTACGCGTTTAAAGAAGCCTTTGCGGGCGCGCACCCGATGCCTCTCACTGAAGCGAACGTCCTAGCCACCTTGTCAATTTTATTCTGGTGCATGATGCTGATCATCTCGCTCAAATACGTTTGGCTGGTGCTGCGCTTTGACAATCAAGGCGAGGGCGGCGTGTTAGCTCTCACGGCACTGGCGCATCGACTGAGTCAATCCAGTCCTCGCATCGCAAAACAAATTATCGGCTGGGGCATTTTTGCCGCCGCGCTGTTTTATGGCGACGCGATTATCACCCCCGCGATTTCAGTATTATCAGCCGTGGAAGGTTTAAGCATCGCCACACCGCAATTTGAAAAACTGGTTTTGCCGATTACTATCGGGATTTTGATCGGGCTATTTTTGTTGCAAAAACACGGCACGGGAAAAATCGGCGGACTATTTGGCAGTGTGACTATGGTTTGGTTTATCGCGCTGGGGATACTGGGCGTGAGCAGCATTGTGCAAAATCCCGTGGTGCTAAAAGCACTGAGTCCGCTTTACGCTATGGACTTTGCCCTGCATTACCCCAGCGCAACTTTTTTAGTCCTATCGGCAGTGTTTTTGGCACTAACAGGCGGTGAAGCCTTGTATGCAGACATGGGGCATTTCGGTGCGAAAGCCGTGCGCGTAGCGTGGTACTCGCTGGTATTACCCTGTTTAATCATCAATTATTTTGGACAAGGTGCGCTGGTGTTACGTGATGCCGCAGCCGTGCAAAATCCGTTTTACCTGCTCGCGCCTGACTGGTTTTTATTACCGTTAGTCGCGCTTGCCACAGCCGCCACGGTAATTGCCTCGCAAGCCACCATTTCCGGCGCTTATTCCATGACCTTGCAAGCCTCGCGCTTAGGCTATTTACCCCGCGTGCGGGTCTTGCACACCTCTGACCAAGAACGCGGACAAATTTACATCCCCGCCGTAAATTGGTTGATGTTGGCAGCGGTCATTGTGTTGGTATTGCAATTCCGCTCGTCGGGTGCACTCGCTGCCGCCTACGGTATTGCCGTGTCGGGCACGATGGTGATTACTACGGTGTTGGCAAGTTTCGTCATCATGGCAGGGCGCGGCAAACATCGCACCTTGTTGTTGATTGGATTCACCTTATTCGGCATTCTGGAATTGGGATTTTTTAGCTCCAATGCCACCAAAATCGCCAGCGGAGGCTGGATGCCCTTAGTATTGGGCTCGGTTATTTTTATGTTGTTGATCACATGGAAACAAGGCAGCGCGTTAGTTGCCGCCCAACGCCGCAAACTGGATATTTTGATGGAAGACTTTGTTAGCACAGGTTTGCCTGACGTACCGCGTGTAGCTGGCACAGCGGTGTACCTGACTTCCGACACCACACTTGTCCCCAGCGCCTTGTTTCATAACCTAAAACATTACAAGGTCCTGCACGAACGGATTTTGTTTTTACACGTCATCAATGAGGAAATTCCTTACATCACTGCCGCCGAACGCCTGCGCGTCAAACAGCTCAGTGACGGAGTTTACCAAGTCGATGTACGCTTCGGCTTCCGCGAAGAACCCGACATCCCCGCCGCACTGAATCACGCCGCAGATTTTGGTTTAGAAATCGATTGCATGACCACTTCCTACTTCGTCGCCCGTTCAGTGATTAGCGATGGACCAGGGGCAATGCCGCGCTGGCAATGCAACCTCTATGCATGGCTCACCCGCCAATCCGAAGGCGCAGCCGCGTACTACCGCCTACCCGCCAACCAGGTGATTGAACTCGGCACACAGGTGATGTTGTAAATTTATGCTCGCACAGTCATACACAAACTAGCCGACTTTTCATGGCTCAGGCGCTCAGCTCCTTAGCCAGAATGATGGCCTCGGCAATCTCTGCCAGCCGCTTCCCCTTACTCATCGCCATGCTGCGCATGCGCTTATAGGCATCCGCTTCGCTGTAACCGTGATCGCTAATCAGAATCGCTTTGGCTCTGTCCACCAGCTTGCGCTCGACCAACTGGCTTTTCGCCTCCTTTAATTCGTCACGTAAACGCTTATGTTCAGCAAAGCGGGCGGCCGCCACCTGTATGATGCCGCTCAAATCCTCGCCCTGTATGGTGTGCGCCACATAAGCACTCACGCCAGCCTGCATCGCCAGCTTGATACTTTGACTATCGTTCTGTCCGCCCAACACCACGACAGGTTTTTCCAGGGTACGTGACATCAGACTAATCTGCTCCAGCGTATCCCGCCCCGGCGCATCTGCATCGACAATGATCACATCTGCTGAAGCGGCCTGAATAGACTGTTCGTCGACCTGTTCCCAGGCCAGCACACCGATAACGGCGTACTCAGCCACTTCAAGGCTGGCTTTGAGCCACGCGGCACGGTCACGCACATCGTCTATTATCAGTATTCGGTTCAAGACATCACCTCATATTCTCAGCATCAGGCACAAAAACTACCTCAGTGTATTCATATATTTACGCACATTTGAAACAATGACAGGCTCGGCTTTAGCCGTCGTCTTTAAAAACAACGGATGAACTTCCCTGATGCGTTCGGCGAGTTTCTGCAATTCTTCTGATTCGGTCGCCTCCGCCAGACGGATCACTTCGCTTGCATAAGCCGCATCGGCACACAGCCATTCAACATCGATAATGCGACTGGATTCTCGCCTCAACAAGGTGTGTACCCGTCCTGCCAAAGAAAACAGTATTTCCATTTCGCCAGCCATTATGATTCTCCTGTTAAAGTAAAAGATATTTTCATCGATGCAAAATAATAAATATTATCAATATGTTATAAATTTACTACTGCACAGCGATGAAAAGATCCTCCTAATTTTTTTATAAAAAAGGGCACCCTGGGGTGCCCTGTAAAAAGGAGCCGGGACTGGCTCCAGGGAGGAGAGGTAAATCCTAGTAGTTGTAAGCGCGTTCGCCGTGAGATGAAGTATCCAGACCTTCACGCTCTTCTTCCGCTGTGACACGCAGGCCGATGGTCAGGTCAACGAGCTTGTAGCAGACAAAGGCAACCACACCAGACCAGAGGATAGTCGTACCGACCGCTTGTGCTTGGATCCAGACTTGTGCGCCGATTTCGGTGTTGACCACGGTGTTAGCCACGTAGTCAGCGATACCGGTACCGCCCAGACTCCAGTTATTGAATACACCGGTGAGCAACGCGCCCAGAATACCGCCGATACCATGTATGCCGAATACATCCAGCGCATCATCCGCACCCAACATCTTCTTCAGACCAGTCACACCCCAGAAGCACACAACACCGGACAGTGCGCCGATAGCTAGACCGCCACCGATACCAACCCAACCGCAAGCTGGTGTGATAGCGACCAGACCTGCAACGGCGCCAGATGCAGCACCCAACAGACTAGGTTTGCCCTTCAACAGCCATTCAGCAGCCAACCAGCTCAACACAGCTGCAGCAGTAGCGATAAAGGTGTTAGCAAAAGCCAGGGTTGCAGTGCCGCCCGCTTCCAGCGCAGAACCAGCGTTGAAACCGAACCAACCCACCCACAACAGTGCCGCACCGATCATGGTCATCACCAGATTGTGAGGCGCCATGGCTTCCTTGCCGTAACCGATACGCTTGCCAACCATGAACGCACCAACCAAACCTGCTACCGCTGCATTGATGTGTACAACGGTACCACCGGCAAAGTCCAGCGCACCCTTTTGGAACAACCAGCCAGCCTTAGCTGTTTCGGTTGCCAGCGCAGCCGCATCCGTAATGGCATCAGGACCTGTCCAGAACCAGACCATGTGAGCGATCGGCAGATAAGCGAATGTGAACCACAAGCCGGAGAACAACAGGACGGCTGAGAACTTCATACGCTCTGCGAAGGCGCCGACAATCAGGGCCACGGTGATAGCAGCGAAAGTAGCCTGGAACGCAACGAAGACGAATTCAGGAATCACGACGCCTTTGCTGAAAGTCGCTGCATTGGCAACAGAGCCCGTCATCGGATCGAAGATACCCTTGAGGAACATTCTGTCGAAGCCACCAATAAACGCATTGCCTTCGGTAAATGCCAGCGAGTAGCCGTAAACCGCCCAGAGCACGGTGATCAGCGCGAAGATGCTGAATACTTGCATCAGGATGGACAACATATTCTTGCTGCGAACCAGACCGCCGTAGAACAGGGCCAGACCGGGAATAGACATCATGATAACCAGCAATGTCGCAACTAACATCCAGGAGGTATCACCCTTGTTTGGTACCAGTGCAGGGGCTGCGGCGACTTCTGCCACAGGCGCTGCCACTTCTGCGACAGCAGCGATGGTTTCAGCCACCGCCGAGGCAGCCTCTTCAGCAAATACCGGCGCTGACAGTCCGCACAGTGCGAAAAGCAGCATAATTGACGCAAATATTTTATGCATTTCGATCTCCTTAAAGGGCTTCCGGACCGGTTTCGCCGGTACGAATACGGATCACTTGTTCAAGACTTTGAACGAAAATCTTGCCATCGCCGATCTTGCCGGTTTGAGCCGACTTCTCAATGACTTCGAGTACGCGATCGAGTTGGTCTGCCTGTATGGCCGCTTCCAGCTTGATCTTAGGCAGAAAATCCACCACGTATTCGGCACCGCGATACAGTTCGGTATGCCCCTTTTGCCGTCCGAAACCTTTGACTTCGGTGACTGTGATGCCTTGCACGCCGATGGCGGACAACGCTTCACGCACTTCGTCAAGCTTGAATGGCTTGATAACTGCTGTGACCATTTTCATAACAATCTCCTCGGATAGGGCGGGAGTAATCCCGCCCGTTTGTTAATTAGAATGCGTGAGTCAGAGACAATGCTGTGGTGCCCTTACCCCATTTACCGCCAGCTGCGGGCCAGGTGTAGAATGGACTCGCATTGGTGCTGGTATAGGCTAAACCAACAACATATCCACCCAAATCTTTGGTAACACCTAACTTGTAATCTGTATATGTAGGTGTATTACCTGCTGCTGCTGCAAGATCTGCGGTGATTCCTTTATATGTTTGCTTACCAGCATGAGCCGCAACCGTAAAACCACTATCTCCAATTGGATAGCTGGCATTCAATTCGATATAGTTCGTACCTTTAGCACCTGGAACAGTCAGAAAGTTACCAAGAGCATAGGAATACTTTGCGGAAATCCATTTGTAACTAATTGCACCGTAGATTTCATCGGTATCCGCCTTGGCTAAATTTGTACCTGGAATTAACGCATTCGCAGCAGGTGTATAGCTACCTAGGTAGTTGTAACGAATAAAACCAACGTCATAACCAAAGTCTTCAGCAAATGTATTTCTGAAACCCAAGTACGTATCCAGCTCCATAGTGGTGCTGCCTTGCTGAACACCGCCCACAACTGAAATTGCCTGGCTGTCAGCGATCCAGCTCACATTGGAACCCCACATACCGGCATAAAATCCGCTGGTGTGCGCATAATCAATACCACCCTGTACAGCTGGATTATGAGAAGTTTGTGCGATACCACGGAAAATATAGTCGGTGGTAAAGCCTACGTTTGCCGTAACAGCTGGCGCTGCGTCTGCGGCCATTGCAATGCCGGGTACTGCCAGAGCTGCGAGGATCAGGGTGTTCAATAATTTGCGATGTAACATGATGCTTCCTTTCTTGAGGTTTATAACAAAATGAATTTTCTGCATGAACTTATAAGCAGGATGCGTGCCAGAAATATTTATTGTTAATAATCAATGTATTATATAATTTCGTTAATATTTCATGAATGCACTGCGCACCATGCTCATGCAACATACACCCCAAATGCACCAATAGCGTGCCCGCTCGCATCAGTTTTGCTACACTCACGACAAGATGCAGGATGCAACAACCGTAAACATTACTTAAGGAGTTTCATTATGTTGAATGCCAAGATTTTTGAAGATATCTCTGCCAAACTCGGCGAGGCGGTAAATAACAGCCCGGCGAAGGACATCGAAAAGAATGTGCGCGCCATGTTGACGCAAGGTTTTAGCAAGCTTGATCTGGTCACCCGTGAAGAGTTCGATATTCAGGCCCAGGTACTATCGCGTGCTCGCGAACAACTTGTTGCCTTGGAAGCGCGGGTAGCCGAACTCGAAGCTGCAGCGGTTGCCGGAAAAACCAATTAAATACTGAATTTTCACCCGCGCGGAAATGATGCCATGACGCTTGCAGTGCTCTACAGCCGTGCATTGTCCGGCATGGAAGCTGATCTGGTCACCGTCGAGGTGCATCTGGCGGGTGGTTTGCCCGGCTTTACTATCGTCGGACTGCCGGAAACCGAGGTCAAGGAAAGTCGCGAGCGTGTCAGAGCTGCACTGCAAAATTGCCATTTTGAATTTCCTGCGCGTCGCATCACCGTTAATCTTGCTCCCGCTGATTTGCCCAAGGAGAGCGGACGCTACGATTTGCCGATCGCACTGGGCATACTCGCGGCAACCGAACAAATTCCGATAGAAAAATTAAGTGCCTATGAATACGCGGGAGAACTTGCGCTGACCGGCGAATTGCGTTCGATACGCGGCGCACTGGCGATGACTTATCGTGCGGCCAACTCGGGGCGTGCCTTCATCTTGCCCGAGGTCAATGCCGCCGAGGCCGCTCTGGTGGAAGGCGCCGTGGTATATCCTGCCAAAACGCTGTTGCAGGTGGCCGCGCATCTGTCTGAGCGCGAGTTGATTCAACCCTATTTGAGTCAGCCGCAAACCATCGCGCCTCTCTACCCCGATATGAGCGAGGTGAAAGGGCAGGAACAAGTCAAACGCGCGCTGGAAATCGCCGCCGCAGGCGGACACAGCGTACTGATGATAGGACCGCCCGGCACGGGGAAATCCATGCTGGCCGCACGCTTCCCCGGCATCTTGCCGAAAATGACAGAAAGGGAAGCGCTGGAGAGTGCGGCGTTGCAGTCGCTGGACGGTGTTTTCGATGTAAGGAAGTGGAAAACCCGCCCTTATCGTGCCCCTCACCATACGGCATCCGATGTGGCGCTGGTCGGTGGCGGCAGCAATCCGCGCCCCGGCGAAATCTCCATGGCTTTGCATGGCGTGCTATTCCTCGATGAACTGCCCGAATTTGACCGCAGCGTGCTGGAAGTGCTGCGCGAACCGCTGGAATCCGGACACATCACCATCTCGCGCGCTACCCGGCGCGCCGAGTTTCCCGCACAATTTCAACTCATCGCCGCAATGAATCCCTGCCCCTGCGGTTATCTGGGCCACTACAACGGAAAATGCCGCTGCACACCGGATCAGGTGTCGCGCTATCGCGGCAAAATTTCAGGCCCCCTGCTCGACCGTATCGACATTCAGCTTGAAGTGCCTGCCGTGCCGCAGGATGATTTGCTCGGTAAGACGGCCAGTGAAGCGAGTTCGGCGATACAAGCGCGGGTCGAAGTCGCACGGCAGCGCCAGCTGGATCGGCAGAACAAACCGAACGCACAGTTATCGGTGACTGAAATAGATACTTTTTGCGCAACAAATGCGGAAGGTATCGGCTTGCTGAAACAGGCGATCAGCCGCCTCAACCTGTCCGCGCGTGCTTACCACCGCATCCTCAAGGTGGCGCGCACCATTGCCGATCTGGCTGGAAGCGAAGCTATTCAGACTGCGCATATCGCCGAAGCCGTGCAGTACCGGCGGATGGATAAAGATTATTAGTGCCGCACTCAGGCGGCACCAATAGATCAGCCGAACTTAGGCAGTGTGGCCAGCGAGGCTTTGATCGCTTCTTCCGGATAGTTGAAGTCTTCCAGTTGCCCGGAGAAATACCGGTCATAGGATGCCATGTCGAAGTGGCCGTGACCGGACAGGTTGAAAAACAACGTTTTCGCCTCACCGCTTTCCTTGCAACGCAGCGCTTCGTCGATACAGGCACGAATTGCATGGTTGGATTCCGGCGCGGGAATAATGCCTTCGGCACGCGCGAAAGTAACTCCGGCTTCGAAGGTGGCAAGCTGCGGAACGGCAACAGCCTCGATCAATCCTTCATGGTAGAGCTGCGATACCAGCGGTGAATCACCGTGATAACGTAAACCGCCAGCATGAATGCCCGGTGGCATGAAATCGTGACCCAGCGTGTACATCTTCATCAGCGGCGTAAAGCCCGCTGTATCGCCGAAATCATAGGCGTAGGCGCCCTTGGTCAGCGTCGGGCATGAAGTGGGTTCAACCGCAACGAGACGGACATTTTTACCGGCCGCCTTGTCGGCAAAAAACGGAAAGGCCACGCCGCCGAAATTAGAGCCTCCACCGCAAGGCGCGAAGATCATGTCGGGGTAATCGCCAGCCTTTTCGAATTGCTTCTTAGCTTCCAGTCCGATGATGGTCTGATGCAGCAGCACGTGATTGAGTACTGAGCCCAGTGCATAGTTGGTATCGGCGCGTGAGGCTGCTTCTTCCACCGCTTCCGAAATCGCCATGCCCAAAGAACCCTGATTATTTGGATCTTTTGCCAGTATGGCGCGGCCGGTATTGGTCTCCATGCTGGGGCTGGCGAAAACCTGTCCGCCCCAAGTTTGCATCATAGAGCGGCGGAACGGCTTTTGATCGTAACTCACCCGCACCATAAACACGCGCACTTCCAGTCCGAACATCTGTCCTGCCAGGGCGATCGATGAACCCCATTGCCCCGCGCCTGTCTCGGTAGCCAGACGCTTGATGCCAGCCTGCTGGTTGTAATATGCCTGCGGAATCGCCGTATTGACCTTGTGCGAGCCGGCCGGCGACACGCTCTCATTTTTGTAGTAAATCTTGGCCGGAGTGCCCAACGCTGCTTCCAGTCGGTGCGCACGAATCAACGGTGAGGGGCGGTAAATCCGCAAGGCATCACGAACCGGTTCAGGGATCGCGATCCAGCGTTCAGAAGATACTTCCTGCTCGATCAGGCTCATCGGGAAAATTGCCGCCAGCGCATCCGGACCTATGGCTTGTCCGTTCGGCCCCAGCGGCGGGGTTGGCGGGTTGGGCATATCAGCGACAACGTTGTACCAGTGAGTCGGAATATCAGATTCATCCAGCAGAAACTTAGTTTGCGGCATCGTATTTTCTCCCTATGTGATCGAAACATTTTGTTTGCTACAAAATGCAACCGGCCACCGTCAATTGAATAACGGCGACCGGTTGCCAATAGAACAGATCAGTATTTTGGCTTACGCGGCATCAACCGAACAGCTTACCGAAGAAACCTTTTTTCTTTTCTACGAAAGAGCCTTGTGCAATATTGGCCTTAACCAGCTCGACATAATCCGCATCATCACGCTTGATATGATTATATAGCCATGTAAACAACATCTTATGCAGCTCTTCCGAGACATCTTCACCCAGTGTAAATCGTTCCTGTAGGTTAGCGACTTTGCTGACGAACAGCTCGTGTACCTTTTTGTGCGCTTTCAGGAAGGGATAGTGCGCCTCTTCCTGCATGCTCTCTTCGAAGGCGAAATGCGAGAGCGTGTAGTCCACCATCTCATCGATAACACGCCCCACATCTTCCATTTTATGCCCGCTGGTGCGCGCATCATCCAATTCATTGATGTATTCAACGATGCGCTTGTGCTGCTTATCAATCACATCGATACCTGTATCGAGATCCTTACTCCAAACTAGTTTAGCCATGACAACCCTCCTGAAAAAATTATTTTTTTAAAAACTTATAGTTACACATCACAAACCATCATCTCGCCGCAAACTCAAGTCGCACAACCCTCGACTTCATCCATGTGCAGCGAGTTATCCGAACAACTTGCCGAAAAAGCCTTTTTTCTTCTCTACAAAATCACCCTGCTTGATATTCTTTTTAACCACTTCGACATAATCCTGATCGTCGTGCTTAATGTGGCTGTATAACCAGCTAAACAACAATTTATGCAATTCATCCGCAACGTCTTCACCCCGCTCGAAGCGTTCCTGGAAGCTCGCCACTTTGCTGATAAACAGTTCATGCACCTTTTTGTGTGCCTTGATGAATGGGTAGCCCGCTTCTTCCTGCATGCTTTCTTCAAAAGTAAAATGAGAGATCGTGTAACCGACCATCGCATCGATAATCTTACCGACTTCTTCCCTCTTATTATGGCTAGTGCGCGCGTCATCGAGCTCATTGATGTATTCAACGATACGAATATGCTGTTTATCAATCACATCGATACCGAGATTGAGATCTTTAGTCCAGACCAGCTTAGTCATAGTAATCCTCCATAAAAAATTTTACTGCCGACCATGACAACTGACGATCATGATATAGGAAAGCCATGATTGCACAATTGATTTAGCTCAAATTTCACCGCTTACTGCACCGGCAGCCGCGTGGTAAAATGGGCAAATTTTTGTGCCTAAGCTTCATTTCCACGCAAGGCGTGAGGGATTCCGGCAAGAAAAGCAATTGTAATTTTCCGAACCCGCGTTCACATAAAGGCGACCAACTATGAACCGTACTCAGTACCCTATCGAACAACACCTTCAGCAACGCATCCTGATTCTGGATGGTGCGATGGGTACGATGATTCAGCGTTACAAACTGACCGAAGCGGATTATCGCGGTGAGCGATTTGCCACCTGGCCGCAGGACCTGAAGGGTAACAACGATTTGCTGGTGTTGACCCGCCCTGAAGTGATCAAGGCCATTCACAGCGAATATCTGGCGGCGGGCGCGGATATCATCGAGACCAATACCTTCGGCGCAAATGCGACCACCTTGAATGCCTATGGAATGGCCGGGCTCAACTATGAGTTGAATGTCGCCGGTGCGCGTCTGGCCCGCGAGGCGTGCGATGCCTATGCGACGCCGGATAAGCCGCGCTTTGTCGCAGGCGTTTTAGGGCCTACCGATAAGACAGCCACGATTTCACCCGATGTAAACGATCCGTCGGCTCGCAACATCACTTTCGATAAACTGGTGGCGGATTATTCGGATGCGACGCGTGGTCTGATGGACGGCGGCGCGGATACCATCCTGATCGAGACGATATTCGATACGCTCAACGCCAAGGCGGCGATCTTCGCGGTGCAAGCCGTGTTCGCGGAACGCGGCACCAGTTTGCCTATCATGATTTCCGGCACCATCACCGATGCCTCGGGCCGCACCCTGACGGGCCAGGTCACCGAAGCGTTTTATAATTCATTAGCTCACGCCAATCCGATCTCCATCGGCCTTAACTGCGCGCTGGGTGCGGAAGAATTGCGCCAGTACGTGGAAGAATTGTCGCGCGTCGCCAACTGTTACGTCTCCGCGCACCCCAATGCCGGCTTGCCGAACCCGCTGGCGGAAACAGGTTATGACGATACGCCGGAAAATATGGCCGGCCACATCAAAGAGTGGGCGACCAGCGGTTTTCTGAACATCATCGGCGGTTGCTGCGGCACCTCTCCTGCGTTCATCAAGGCGATAGCCGACGTCGTTAAAAACATCGCGCCGCGCAAGATTCCAACTAATCCGATTGAATGTCGATTGTCCGGTCTTGAACCTTTCAACATCGGCGACGATTCACTGTTCGTCAATGTCGGCGAGCGCGCCAACGTCACCGGTTCTGCTAAATTTAAGCGCCTGATTCTGGAAGGGCAATACGACGAGGCGCTGGATGTCGCCAAGCAGCAGGTGGAAACCGGCGCACAGGTGATCGACGTCAATATGGACGAGGCGATGCTGGACGGCGAAGCCGCGATGGTCAAATTCCTGAATTTGATCGCGTCCGAACCCGATATCTCCAAAGTGCCGCTGATGATCGATTCCTCCAAGTGGAGCATCATCGAGGCGGGGCTCAAATGCGTACAGGGCAAGTCCATCGTCAATTCGATCTCGCTCAAGGAGGGCGAGGAAAACTTCATCAAATACGCCAAGCTGGTGCGCCAGTACGGGGCTGCCGCCGTGGTGATGGCCTTCGATGAGGCGGGACAGGCCGATACTTATCAGCGCAAGATTGAGATCTGCAAACGCAGCTATGACATTCTGGTGAACACGGTGGGATTCCCGCCGGAAGACATCATTTTCGATCCGAACATCTTCGCGATTGCGACAGGTATCGAGGAGCATAACAACTACGCGGTGGATTTCA
This sequence comes from Gallionella sp., assembly GCA_041660905.1. Lineage (GTDB taxonomy): Bacteria > Pseudomonadota > Gammaproteobacteria > Burkholderiales > Gallionellaceae > Gallionella. The sequence goes on along the minus strand of JBAZVL010000001.1, from coordinate 725,913 downwards.
TCGAGGCGTGCAAATGGATCAGGGCTAACCTTCCCTACGCCAAGATTTCCGGCGGCGTCTCTAATGTGTCGTTCTCATTCCGTGGCAATGAACCGGTAAGAGAGGCGATCCACACCGTATTCCTGTATCACGCCATCCAGGCAGGGATGAACATGGGTATCGTCAACGCCGGACAGTTGGGCGTCTACGAAGAGATTCCGCGTGAACTGCGCGATGCGGTGGAAGATGTGGTGTTGAACCGTCATCCCGATGCCGGCGAAAAACTGGTCAAGATAGCCGAAAGCGTCAAGGGCGGCGGCAAGACGCAAATCGAAGATCTGGAATGGCGCAAAGGCACGGTGCAGGAGCGCTTGACTCACGCGCTGGTGCGCGGTATCACCACCTTCATCGTCGAAGACACCGAAGAGGCGCGGCTGGCGGCTAAATTTCCGGTCGAGGTGATCGAAGATTCGCTGATGAGCGGCATGAACGTGGTCGGCGATTTGTTTGGCGCGGGTAAGATGTTTTTGCCGCAGGTGGTTAAATCCGCCCGCGTGATGAAACAGGCGGTCGCCCATCTGATTCCCTTCATCGAAGCGGAAAAGCTGCGTTCGGGTGACACCAGCACCAAGGGTAAAATTCTGATGGCCACCGTCAAGGGAGACGTGCACGACATCGGCAAGAACATCGTTACCGTGGTGCTGCAGTGCAACAACTTCGAGGTGGTGAACATGGGCGTGATGGTGCCGTGCCAGCAGATTCTGGATGCCGCACGCGAACACAACGCCGACATCATCGGTTTATCCGGACTGATTACGCCTTCGCTCGAAGAGATGGCGCATGTCGCCAAAGAGATGGAGCGTCAGGGTTTCACGATTCCGCTGTTGATCGGCGGTGCGACGACCTCGCGCGTGCATACGGCGGTCAAGATTGAGCAAAATTATCCTTCTGGAACAGTTGTTTACGTGACAGACGCATCGCGCGCGGTGGGCGTGTGCAGCAATTTGCTCTCCAACACGACACGCGACAGCTATATCGCCGAGATCAAGGCGGACTACGCCGATGCGCGAGAGCAATTCGAAGCCAAGAAGGGTAAGGCGGTTTACGTACCACTGACTGAGGCGCGTCAGCGCGGTTTGAGGAGCGACTGGGCAAATTACACACCGCCTAAACCTGTAGCCATCGGGGTGCAGGAGTTGCGCGATTATTCACTGGCGGAAATCGCCGAATATATCGACTGGTCGCCGTTCTTCAATGCCTGGGAGCTGGCGGGGCGTTACCCGAAAATCTTGCAGGATGAGGTGGTCGGGGAGGAAGCCTCCAAGCTGTTTGTCGATGCGCAAGCGATGTTGAAGCAAATCATCGCTGAAAAATGGCTCACCGCGAACGGCGTATTCGGTTTGTTCCCGGCCAACACGGTAAACAGCGATGACATCGAAATCTACACGGATGAGTCGCGCTCAACGGTTGCCATGACCTGGCATAACCTGCGTCAGCAGACCAAAAAGCCGGAATCCATTCCCAACTTCTGTCTGGCCGATTACGTGGCGCCGAAAGATAGCGGCGTGGCGGATTACATCGGCGGCTTTGCGGTCACCACCGGTATCGGGATAGATGCGCGTGTCGCCGAATTTGAGGCGCAAAATGATGACTACAACGCGATCATGTTGAAAGCGCTGGCCGACCGTTTGGCCGAAGCCTTTGCCGAATTGCTGCATAAAAAGGTGCGTCAGGAATACTGGGGCTATGCGACGGAGGAAGGTTTGGATAACGATGCGTTGATCGCTGAGAAATATCGCGGCATCCGTCCTGCTCCCGGTTATCCTGCTTGCCCTGAACACAGCGAAAAGGGCCCGCTATTTGCGATGCTGGATGCGACTCGCCGCGCCGGAATTTCTATCACCGACAGTTTCGCGATGTTGCCTACCGCTGCCGTTTCCGGTTTCTACTTCTCGCATCCGGAGGCAAAATACTTCGCGACCGGCAAGATAGACCGCGATCAGGTAGCAAGTTACGCCGAGCGCAAAGGCTGGGATATCGACACGGCAGAGCGCTGGCTGGCGCCGGTGCTGAGCTACTAAGTGCAGAAAGTAATCTACAAAATCACTTACCCGAATGGCAAGATTTATATTGGAAAAGACCTGACGGGTACGTTGACCTATTTTGGCAGCGTAAATAGTGGGCTTGTAGAAAAAGATTTTACTGAAGAACAGTGCAGGGATTTTTCCATCAGGAAGGAGATTTTGATGGAATCCACAGATGCAGGAGAAATAAACAGGCTGTAGTCCAAATTTATTTTGGAATACCAGTCAAACAATCCAGCTATTGGTTATAACCAATGGCCGAAATTCAAGGCTAAGGAGATGCTGATTTATTAGTCGCCTCCGCGAAAGCGGAGATCCAGCGCCTTGATTTAACTGGATTCCCGCCTGCGCGGGAATGACAAAGCCGAAAAAATCAGCACAATGGAATACTTGTGGGATGATCTGTGCCGTCATGCTGACAAGGTAGTATCTCCGGCTTGGCATGGAGAGGTGTTGGCGCAACGAGCGCAGATAGTTGCCGATAGACATTCGATTTTCCGGGATTGGGAGACCGAAAAGGCTAGAATCCGTACTCATTTGACACAAACTTGAACAATTACCAAGAAAGACAAGCATGAATACACTCATTAAAGTTGACTCAAAACTGGGCGAAGGCGCAGAAGCCTGTGCCGGTCAGACCGTAGTCGTTCATTACACCGGCTGGCTGTACGACGAGAGCGCACCGGATAACAAGGGCAGTAAGTTCGACAGCTCCCTCGATCGTAACGAGCCGTTTGATTTTCCGCTGGGCGCCGGTCGCGTCATCAGCGGTTGGGATGAAGGCGTGCAGGGCATGAAGGAAGGCGGCGTGCGCACGTTGCTGATTCCGCCTGAAATGGGCTATGGGGCGAGCGGGGCGGGCGACGATATTCCGCCTAATGCAACGCTGGTGTTCGAGGTGAAGCTGCTCAATGTCATCCGTACTGAGATCGTGGACACCCGCTTGGGCGATGGTGCCCAGGCACATCCCGGCCAGCATGTCACCGTGCATTACACCGGCTGGCTGTACAACAAGACCGCACCTGATAACAAGGGTATCAAGTTTGACAGTTCTCTCGATCGCATGCAGCCGTTCGATTTCCAGCTGGGCGCAGGCCATGTGATCAAAGGTTGGGATGCCGGCGTTGCGGGCATGAAAGAAGGCGGGCAGCGCACCTTGATTATTCCGCCTGAAATGGGCTACGGCCGTCGCGGTGCGGGTGGCGTGATTCCGCCTAATGCCAAACTGCTGTTTGAAGTTGAGTTACTGGAAGTAGAGTAGAAAACGGGGTCAAAAACGGGGTCAGGTCTTGCATTAACGCATAGAGTAGGAAACAGGGTCAGGTCTTGCATTAACGCATATGCGTTAATGCAAGACCTGACCCCACGTCCACTGCAGGTTCAAATCGCGTTACTTCGTTTCGTGCCCTTCCAGTCCCAGCTCCTGAATCTTCCGGGTCAAGGTATTGCGACCGATACCGAGCAGAGTGGCGGCTTCAATGCGTCGTCCGTTGGTATGTTGCAACGCCTGTAAGATCATAGTGCGCTCAAATTGCGCCATAAAGTTATCCATGATGCCTTCATCGCCATGCAGCAGCGCTGCATCAACCTGACTGGACAATTCAGAACACCAGTCGCCGGGCGTAACTGCAACGCCTTCCCCGCTGCGCCATTCAGGCGGCAGGTCGGCGATCTCAACCACTTGCGATGGCGTCATCACGGTCAACCAGTGGCACAAGTTTTCCAGTTGCCGGACATTGCCCGGAAAATCCTGCAAACTCAGATGTTGCAGGGTCGCTTCGCTAAATTGCTTCTGATCGACAGCCAATTCAGCGGCACTCTTTTGTAGAAAGAATTTAGCCAGCAAAGGGATATCTTCGCGCCGCTCGCGCAGAGGCGGCAGTCGCAGACGGATTACGTTCAGCCGGTGAAACAGGTCTTCGCGAAACAAACCTTGTTTGACGCGCTCTTCCAGATTTTGATGAGTGGCGGTAATGATGCGCACATTGGCTTTAATCGGCTGATGGCCACCAACACGATAAAAATTCCCATCCGACAAAACGCGCAGCAAACGAGTTTGCAACTCAGACGGCATGTCACCGATTTCATCCAGGAACAGCGTGCCTCCTTCGGCCTGCTCGAAACGTCCATGCCGCATCGCAGCCGCGCCGGTAAAAGCGCCGCGCTCATGGCCGAACAACTCGGATTCAAGCAAGTCTTTGGGAATCGCTGCCGTATTTATCGCAATAAAATCCTTATCTGCGCGCGGGCTATGCCTGTGCAGTGCGTGCGCCACCAGCTCCTTACCGGTTCCAGACTCGCCATTGATCAAGACAGTGGCATGGGACTGCGAGAGCCTACCGATCGCGCGAAATACATCTTGCATGGCGGGAGCATGTCCCAGTATGTCCGCGCCGACTTCAAGTTGCCCTGCCTCGGTGGATTTGCGACGGCTCTGTTCTAATGCCCTGCGTATCAGATCAACCGCATGGTTGATATCGAAAGGCTTGGGCATATACTCAAAAGCGCCCCCCTGGAATGCCGAAACAGCGCTCTCCAGATCTGAATATGCGGTCATGATGATGACAGGTATCAGCGGGTGGCGTTGATGCAGTATCTGCAAAAAATCCAGCCCGGAGCTGCCAGGCATGCGAATGTCGCTGACTACCACTTGCGGCATTTCATGGCTCATGGCCTTGAGGGCGTCATCTGCCGAGGCAAAACTCTTGAACTCGATCTCGGCGCGCGTCAGCGACTTTTCCAGCACCCAGCGTATCGAGCGGTCATCGTCAATTATCCAGACTGGTTTCATTATGTTATCGCTCTATCTACTAAATTTTTAAAAAGGCTTGCGGCTGGTAGCTCGTAGCAAAGGCTGGCTACCCGCTATAAACCACTCGCTATAAGCTCGCCTGTAATGGCAGCATCACGGTGAATCGTGTGCATCCGGGCTCGCTGTCAAACTCGATCGTGCCGCGATGCTGGCTGACAAAATCCTGCGCCAGGGTCAGCCCCAGTCCGTGACCATCGGCGCGTCCGGATACCAAGGGATAAAAAATCTTGTCACGCAAGGCGGGGGGAATGCCAGGACCGTTATCGATAATCTGTATCATCACCGCCAGTTTATGGTTTTGCTTGATCAAGGTGACCTGGCGCGCGATGCGGGTGCGCAGAATGATGCGCCCCCTGCCGTGCATAGCCTGAGCGGCATTGCGTACAATGTTGAGTATCACCTGGATCAGTTGTTCTTTATCGCCGATTAAAGCGGGCAGGCTGATGTCATAGTCGCGCTGGATTTCCAGATTTTCAGGTATCTCGGCCAGCACGACAGAACGCACGCGCTCCAAAACCTCATGTATGTTCAGCGCACTGTAATGTGAGGAGTTTTGCGGGGTGAGCAATTTTTCCATCAAGGCGCGCAACCGGTCTGCTTCCTGGATGATCACCTGAGTGTATTCGCGTAATCCGGGTTTTTCCAGTTCCTGTTCCAGCAACTGCGCCGCGCCTCTGATGCCACCCAGCGGATTTTTGATCTCATGAGCGAGATTACGCAGCAGCAATCGGTTAGCCTGAGTCTGATCGAGCATCTGCTCTTCTCGCGCCAGTTTCAGCGGCCTGTCCATAGGGTGAAATTCCAGCAGTAAACAGGGTTTTTCCAGACACACCGGCGTCACCGTGCAACGCACGTGCAATTTGTTGTGACCATGTGTCACCAGCATCAATTCATGCTCAATATAGCTGGCATTGTTGCGCAATGCCCGCTGCATCGCACTAAAGAGCTGTGCTGTGTCGACAAAAACAGACTGCAACGTTTGCCGGATCAAATTTCTGCCGCTCACCTCAAACAGATTTTCGGCCGCCGTATTTAGATAGGTTACCCGCGATTCATCATCCAGCAGAATGATGGCAGTGGATAAGTAGTCGAGTGTGAGATGGGCGTAATTAGGCATACAAATTAATAAGCAACAACCATGCCCGAGTTTGGCGATGCAAGATTATTTCAGTTTGGACAATTCAGTTTTCAGCGCATCAATGTTGCGCTGATGCAATTCCACCTGTACTGCCAGCGCCTTCACTTTCTCTCCATCTTTCGCAACGTGACGATTTGCCTCGCTTGCCTGCTGCCCTTGGCGTGCAACGCCCAGCAAATCCTCTTCGGCACGCAACTCATCCTCCAGTATTTTACGGCGCGTCGTATCGCGTCCCCGCTGAGTCTCTTGATTAACTTTTGGAAAATCCTGCGGCGTAGCCGTTGTCCGCGCACGTTCAGAGGGTGGCTGCGCCACGGACGGTGTGGCAGGTTGAGACACCACCACTCTTTTTCCGCCCTTTAATGGTGCACTGGAATACGTAACATGCCCGTCGGCATCCACTGCCTTGTAAATATCAGCCAGCGCCAGCGCAGGCACAAAACACCACAGCAAAATTCCGAGCTTCATTTTTCATCTTCCCTGCAAGAACACCGGCCGAGTATAGGGCATGCCACCGGTCATGACAAACAGATTACACCGAATATTCAGGCGTAAAAAAACGGGGCACCAGGCCCCGTTTCTATTTACTGCCTGTCAGCGATTAAATGCTGTAGTACATTTCAAACTCAACCGGGTGAGTTGTCATGCGCAGACGGGTCACTTCTTCCATCTTCAATGTGATGTACGCATCGAGGAAGTCGTTAGAGAATACACCGCCACGAGTCAGGAACTCGCGATCCTTGTCCAATGCTGCCAATGCTTCATCCAAAGAGGTGCAAACGGTAGGGATCTTTGCATCTTCTTCCGGTGGCAAGTCGTACAGATTCTTGTCAGCTGGATCGCCAGGGTGAATCTTGTTAGCGATACCGTCCAGACCCGCCATCATCAGTGCCGCGAAGCACAAGTATGGATTGGCAGTAGGATCTGGGAAGCGAGTCTCAATACGGCGTGCCTTGTCGCTCGCTACGTGAGGAATACGGATCGAAGCGGAACGGTTCTTTGCAGAGTACGCCAGCTTAGTCGGAGCTTCGTAGTGAGGAACCAGACGCTTGTAAGAGTTGGTGCCAGGATTGGTGATCGCGTTCAGCGCCTTAGCGTGCTTGATGATACCGCCGATGTAGTACAGCGCGGTTTCGGACAGGCCAGCGTAGCCATTGCCAGCGAACAGGTTCTTACCGTCTTTCCAGATAGACTGGTGAACGTGCATACCGGAACCGTTGTCGCCAACGATAGGCTTAGGCATGAAAGTCGCGGTCTTGCCGTGCTGGTGAGCTACGTTGTGAACAACGTATTTCAGGGCTTGAGTCTGATCGGCGCGGCGCACCAATGTGTCGAACTTGGTACCGATTTCGCACTGACCGGCAGTCGCCACTTCGTGGTGATGCACTTCAACTTCAATGCCGATGTCTTCCAGAATCAGACACATCGCAGCGCGAATGTCGTTCAGGCTGTCAACCGGAGGAACCGGGAAGTAGCCGCCCTTAACCACTGGACGGTGACCGGTATTGCCGCCATCGTACTTCTCATCGGAAGACCATGCGGCTTCTTCAGAGTTGATCTTGACTGAACAACCGGACATGTCGATCTTCCAGTTAACCGAATCAAAGATGAAGAATTCCGGCTCAGGACCGAAGTAAGCGGTATCGCCCACACCGGAAGATTGCAGGTACGCTTCAGCGCGCTTGGCGATAGAACGTGGATCGCGGTCATAACCCTTGCCGTCGGTAGGTTCTACCACATCGCAGGTGATCACCAGCGTGACATCTTCCATGAACGGATCGAGGTAAGCGGTTGAAGGATCCGGCATCAACAACATGTCAGACGCTTGAATGCCTTTCCAACCGGCGATGGAAGAACCATCGAAAGCATGACCTTCTTCAAACTTGTCCAACCCGACGTACTTGGCAGGCACGGAAACATGCTGCTCTTTGCCGCGTGTATCGGTAAAACGGAAATCCACGAACTTAACATCGTGATCTTTAATCATTTGCAACACATCATTTGCCGACAACGACATAACTCTCTCCCAAAGTATCAATCGAACAGTAAATTACAACCCGAAAATCCAGACGCAGGAAACATGCCAACGTGCACGGCTAAAGATAAATACTTCTTGCTATGCACGTTCCCTCTCTCCATCTCTCCCCCCAAAGGGCGAGAATGACAGTGACTTGCTGCGCAAGTCTCACGTTTTGCTACCTGCGTACCAAGATGGCATTGTGCCATAAGCCCGCAACCTAACACAAAAAAAATTCGCACCAATAACGGGCGAATAGCCACAAAACCGCACTATTTCTGTGCATGATTGCTGTGCACATGAATGGCGCGGAACAATCCGTCACCGCGCACCAGCTCATCGCAGCGCGCCTGCAAAATATTTGCCTGTGCACAGGCATCTTGAGGCAGATATAACTCGACATCTATCTGCCCCTCCAAATAATGAAACACCACGCGTCGGCTTAACAAATGAGCATCGCCCAGCCGCTCTGCCAATTGCGCCAGCAAAACCGGGCGACTGGGCAGTTTATTGTTGTGCTTTGCTTGCATATCGTCTTCCGGGTCGATGTGAACCATCACATCCAGTACGTGATGATTATTGAGCACTGCGGCGCGGGCCGATTCGGCGATATAGTGTCCCTCGGATACGCTGATCTTGGGATCGACCAGAATGTGTGCATCCACCAGCGCATTGTCAGCCATCTTGCGCGTACGCAGATCGTGCAAACCCACTACGCCGTGGGTGTTCAGCAAAGTCTGCCGTATGGCCTCCACTTCTTCAGCATCCAGCCCCGTATCGATCAGTTCCGACAACGCCTCCAGTGCCAACTTGCCACCCATGTGGGCGATCATCACGCCCACCACCGCCGCTGCGACCAGATCGAGAAAAGTGTATCCCAACAGGTTGCCGATGATCCCGACCACCACCACCAGCGAGGAGGCCGCATCCGAGCGGGCGTGCCATGCGTTGGCGACCAGCATCTGCGAACGAACCCTGAGAGCAACCGCCAGCATGTAACGGAACATACCTTCCTTGGCGAACAGGGCAAGCAGGGCGATAGCGAGGGCGAAAGAATTTACGGACTGCAAGGCAACCGGATGTTGCAAGCGTATAGCGGCGGCGACCAGCAAGCCGGCACCCAGCGCTGCCAGAAAGGCACCCAGAATCAGCGTGGCGGCGGTTTCTACTCTTGCATGACCGTAAGGGTGTTTGGCATCGGCATGACGATTGCCGTGCCGGTTCGCGTACAGCACCAGCACGTCTGACAACAAGTCGGACAAAGAATGTAAGCCGTCCGCCATCAAGGCTTGAGAATGAGAGAAGAATCCGCCGGTCACCTGAAATACAGTCAACAATAGATTGATGACTATGCTGACCCAGGTACTTTTTTGCGCGGCGGCATATCGCTCGGGATTTGCCGGCTCAAAGGTCTCTTTTTCGGTGTGTAACGGTTGTATGTGATTTTTCATGTCGGTTGCGCTAGTATGCAGCTATTCGGCGCAGGATAACATTTGCGCAAGGTTCGTTAAACTGAAAGATTAAGGGAAGCATAATCATGGGAAAAATTACCTCTATCCTGCAAGCCGCTCAACAGCGCGCAAAGGATCTGAATTTACCTTACGAAGGTACCTTGTTTCCGGACGAAGCGTATGAATTGTTGCAATCTGCGCCCGGCGCAAAACTGGTCGATGTACGCTGCCGCGCTGAACTGGACTGGGTCGGTCGCATCCCCGAAGCCGTCGAAATCGAATGGGCAACTTATCCTGGCATGTCGCTCAACCCGAATTTCCTTGCCGCCTTGGGCCAGCAGGTCGACAAAGAGTCACTGGTGCTGTTTATCTGCCGCACCGGCGTACGTTCCAATGCGGCGGCCGCCGCAGCAACCGGCGCGGGATTCCTCGATTGCTACAATGTATTGGAAGGCTTCCAGGGAGAAAAGGACACGACAGGTCACCGCAACACCACCGGCGGATGGTGTGCCGCCGGCCTGCCATGGGTACAGGGCTAATTTGGTTCCATGTTGTTTTTAGTGTTTTAAATCTTTAATTTATTATTGCCGGTGGCAGACCGGCGGCTGGTTACTTGTTCTTGCGTCGCCAAGAACAAGTAACCAAAAAGAAGGCGACCCCCGGTTTGCCGCGCCAGCCAGTCTTAGGCAAGACCGGCGGCGTACCCTTGATAGCCAACAAATAGCGGGGCTGCGGAACTCGCACGATTCGCTTCGCGACCACGTGCTCGAACAGTCCTCGCCCAACTACACCGCTATTTTTCGACTATCTGCGGCGGCGCGCAGGGGGCCAAAAATGGTACTGAATGAGTTGCTGTCTTTCATATAGATACGTTAATTTAAATAGTCTATAGTCAGCGGGGCGTGGTCGGAGAAGCGTTGTTCCTTGTAGATGCTGGCTGATTTCGCACGCTGCGCGATGCCGGGTGTGGCGATCTGGTAATCGATACGCCAGCCAACATTCTTGGCCCAGGCCTGACCGCGATTCGACCACCAGGTATAGGCTTCCAGTTCTGGATGAACCACGCGGAACACATCGACAAAACCGGCCTCGTCGAAAAGCTGGGTCAGCCAGGCACGCTCTTCGGGTAAAAAACCCGAATTTTTCTTATTGCCGCGCCAATTTTTAAGATCGATCTCTTTGTGTGCGATATTCCAGTCACCGCAGACGATGACCTCGCGCCCGCTGGCGCGCAATTCTTGCAGGTGCGGTAAAAACGCGGCCATAAAGTCGAACTTTACTTGCTGCCGCTCCTCTCCACTTGAGCCCGAGGGCAGATAAAGTGACACCACGCTGTAACCGGCAAAGTCAGCGCAAATATAACGCCCTTCGGCATCAAACTCATCGATGCCCAGACCGATGATTACCTTTTCAGGTTTTACGCGACTATAGATGCCGACGCCGCTATAACCTTTTTTCTGAGCGTAATGGAAATAGCCGTGATAGCCGTGCGGCATGAGCATCTGTTCGGTCATGTCGGCCTCTTGCGCCTTGAGTTCCTGCAAACAGATGACGTCCGCGTCCTGTAGCGCCAGCCAGTCAAAAAATCCTTTGGTGGTGGCGGAACGTATGCCGTTCAGGTTGATAGAGATGATGCGCACAAAATTTCCGATGCAAGAGTGGAGGGCGCGCGATTATAATGATTCCCACTCTTATATCCAACACCGCCATGTTCAATTTCAGACACGATTTCATCCGCTTTGCCGTACAGCAGCAAGTATTGCGCTTCGGCGAATTCCAAACCAAAGCCGGACGGATGTCCCCTTATTTTTTCAACGCCGGGTTATTCAATGACGGCGATTCGATGCGCGCGTTGTCGCAGTTCTATGCGCAGACGATACTGGCCTCCGACATTCCCTTCGATATGATCTTCGGACCCGCCTACAAGGGTATTCCGCTGGCAGCAGGCACGGCTATCGCCCTGTCCGAGCAGGGGCGCAACGTGCCATACTGCTACAACCGCAAGGAAGCCAAGGATCACGGCGAAGGTGGCATGACGGTCGGCGCTAAACTAGCAGGTCGTGTGCTGATCATAGACGATGTCATCTCGGCCGGCACTTCGGTGAGGGAATCCATCGAACTGATACGCGCAGCGGGTGCAGTACCTTGCGCCGTGGTGATTGCGCTCGATCGCATGGAACGAGGTTTGGGCGATCTGTCTGCCGTTCAGGAAGTGCAGCAAAACTATGATATCCCGGTCATCGCCATTGCCACACTGAACGATCTATTGGGTTTCCTGCGCGATGAACCTGAAATGGTAGCAAATCTGGGCGCGGTGCAGGCCTATCGCGATCTCTATGGAGTTGAAAATGTCATTTAAAACAATTTATTACAACAAGCCCGCGCTCGCATTGCTGATAGGCTTAACATTGAGCGCCCCCGCCGCCGCAAAAACTTATAAGTGGGTGGACGACAAGGGTGTCACCCATTACGGTGAAACAATACCGCCCGAGTATGCCAACAAGGATAGAACGCTGCTCAATAAGTCCGGCATCGTCGTTAAAACTCAGGAAGTGTTGACGGCGGATGAGCGCCGCGCCAAAGAGGCTGCGGAGGCCAAAGGGCGCAGCGATGAGGCGATCGCAAGAGATCTGAAACGTCGCGACAAGTCTCTGATCGACAGCTACAACAGCGTGGAAGAGATCGAATTATCCCGCACACGCAACTTGCAGCAGGTGGATGCGCGCATCAACAGCATCAACGCGCAGCTCAAGATGGACAATAACAATCTGATATCATTGCAAAAAAATACAGCGACACCAAACAGTGCCGATGGCAAAGCGCACGTGGCTACGGCAGATGAAATCCGGGAAGCGCAAGCGCGCGTTCAACAAACCCAACAAGATCTTGATAAATACAAAGCAGAGAAGTTATCTATCAATGCCAGATACGATGCTGACAAAGTCCGCTATAAAGAACTGACGGGAAAATAAGGGTTATAGCGGTTCGAACTGCTGGGTGCTGCCGTTGTATCCCAAGAGTTGCCCCTGCTGGATATCGAAATACCAGCCGTGTATATACAGCGTTTTTTCCGCTACGCGTTTTGCGATCCAGGGGAAGGTGCGTAAATTCTCCAGCGATACCATGATGGCACGCTGCTCGCAGATGCGCTGGCGCTGTTCCATGTCCGCATCCGGATAGTCCTGCTCTACGCTGACCCGCGCCGACTCGACCAGTTTCATCCAGTCGTCGATGAATGAATCGGGATTTGACACCCCGGCTGATTGCATCAGATTTTGAATGCCGCCGCAATGCGCGTGACCCAACACCACGATGTGCTCCACGCCCAGATTGCACACGCCGTATTCCAGCGCGGCGGTGGTGCCGTGATGGCCGTGACGCTCTTCGTTGGGCGGCACGATGTTGGCAACGTTGCGAACTACAAATAATTCGCCCGGCGAACAGTTGAAAACAATCGCAGGGTCTACCCGTGAATCGCAGCAGCCCACGATCAAAAACTTGGGCTTCTGACCTTCTGCAAAAAGTCGCAGGTACTCGACATCATCGCTGGGAAAAAGGTTGTCGCGAAAACGCAAAAAACCTTCTATCAGCGGTTGCGGCCAGCTCATGCAAACTCCTTCATGAGGTGACTCATACCGACATCAGACGTTGCAGCGCTTCGTGGTATTTATCGGAAGTCTTTTGCAGCACTTCTTGCGGCACACGCGGTGGCTGACCCTGCTTGTCCCAGCCGGAGGATTCCAGCCAGTCGCGCACGAACTGCTTATCAAAACTGGGCGGATTGCTGCCCGGTTGATACGACTCGGCAGGCCAGAAACGCGATGAATCCGGTGTCAGGGCTTCGTCGATCAGGTACAGCGTACCTTCCTCATCCACACCGAATTCAAATTTGGTATCGGCGATGATGATGCCTTTGCTGGCGGCAAAGTTGGCCGCTTCAACGTACAGCGCAATCGCCGCGTCGCGCACTTGTGCGGCACGAGATTCTCCTAATAATTCAATAGCTTGCGCGTATGAGATATTTTCGTCGTGATCGCCCACCGCAGCCTTAGTCGACGGTGTAAACAGTGGCTCGGGCAGCTTGTCCGCTTCACGCAAGCCGGTCGGCAATACAAAGCCGCACAGCGTGCCGGTCTTTTTATAATCCTTCCAGCCGGAGCCGACCAGATAACCGCGCACGATCGCTTCGATCGGCAGGGGTTTGAGCTTTTTGGTGACAAAGGCGCGATCGCGCACCTGCGCTTTGTCCTCTTCTGAACTCACCACCGATTCAGGTGCGATGCCGGAAAGGTGGTTAGGGATGATGTGGCCTAATTTTTCAAACCAGAAATTCGACAAGGTGGTCAGTACCGCGCCCTTGCCCGGAATCGGATCATCCAGAATGACATCGAAAGCGGAAAGACGATCGGTCTGTACGATCAGTAGATGACTTGCATCGACTTCGTAGAGATCGCGTACCTTGCCGCGATGCAAGAGTGGCAGACTGGATATAGTGGATTCGTGCAGAGCAGACATGGCGCTTCCTTGATGATCAGTGAACGGTTATGCTAATTCGGGCAATACGGTTTGGGCGACTTTAACAGCTTGTTGCTTGCGATACTCTACCAAACGCGCAGCTAACGGTGCATCGTTTAAGGCTAGCATGGAGATGGCGAACAGTCCGGCGTTTGCAGCGCCCGCTTCGCCTATCGCGAAAGTGGCGACCGGGATGCCTTTAGGCATTTGTACGATGGACAGCAAAGAGTCCATACCCTTCAGATACTTGGATGGAATCGGCACGCCCAATACAGGCAGTGTCGTCTTGCCGGCGATCACGCCAGCCAGATGCGCAGCGCCGCCGGCTCCTGCGATAAAGCACTGTGCACCTTGTTCGGTGACTTCTTTGATGTAATCGAATAACAGATCGGGTGAGCGGTGTGCAGAAATAACCCGTGCATCATAAGATACGCCAAAGTCTTTCAGCTGCTGGGCGGCCTGGCTCATGATTTCCCAATCATTGCTGCTGCCCATGATAATGGAGACTAACGGTTTAGACATTTTCTTCCTCGAATTCCAGACATAAAAACGCCCCCGCGTACGGGGGCATTCGTAAAATTACAGACCTTTGTGGTAACCAACTACACGTTCAACTTCGTTCTTGGAACCCATGATGACTGGCACACGCTGGTGCAAACCAGTCGGTGTCAGTTCCATGATGCGCTCACGACCGGTAGAACATACGCCGCCAGCCTGCTCGACGATGAACGACATCGGATTCGCTTCGTACATCAGGCGCAGCTTACCGGCTTTGCCGGCTTCCTTGTTGTCAAACGGATACATGAAAATACCGCCGCGAGTCAGGATGCGGTGAATTTCTGCCACCATGGAAGCGACCCAACGCATGTTGAAGTTCTTCTCACGACCGCCGTCCTTACCCTGGATACATTCTTCAACGTAACGCTGAACTGGCTCTTCCCAGTAGCGACGGTTAGACATGTTGATCGCGAATTCTGCCGTATCAACAGGGATTTGCATATCAGGATTGGTCAGGAAGAAGTCACCTACATCGCGATCCAGCGTGAAGCCGTTAACGCCATTGCCAGTTGTGATAACCATCATGGTGTTCGGGCCGTACAGTGCGTAACCTGCACAAACCTGCTTGGTGCCAGGTTGCATAAAGTCAGCTGCTGTCGGATTTGTCACGCCTTCAGGGCAACGCAGGATGGAGAAAATCGTACCGACTGAGATGTTCACGTCGATGTTGGATGAGCCATCCAAAGGATCAAATGTAATCAGATACTTGCCGCGTGGATATTGCTTAGGGATTTCATAGATGTCTTCCATTTCTTCAGAAGCCATCGCAGCCAGATGGCCGCCCCATTCGTTCGCCTTGATAAAGACTTCGTTGGTGATGATGTCCAGTTTCTTTTGTGTTTCGCCCTGAATGTTTTCGCTGCCTGCGCTACCCAGTACGCCGATCAGCGCGCCTTTGTTCACGTCGTGGGCAATTTGCTTACAAGCTGAAATGATGTCGCTCAACAGGCCGGTAAATTCGCCGCTTGCATTAGGGATGTGGCGTTGTTCTTCGATGATGAATTGAATCAGGCTCTTACTCATTTTTTCTCCTCGGTTATTAACTGCTATTAATCGTAATTGTTTGTTTGAGATTCTACCGCTTTTCGGCCTTGTTCTGCTTGTTAACCTCGATTATTTGAGGCTTATTTAGTCAATGAAATGAAGAGTTGCGGCAATTTGGCCGGCAAATCCGCCACCTTGTCGATAATGGTGTACTGTTTGCCGAAAATATCCTTCACATATTCATCCGCCTTAGGGTCCAGATTGATGCAATAAGCATAGATGCCAGCCTTGTCCAGTTCCTTGACGGCTTGTCTGGCATCTTCAATCAGGATGCGGCCATCCTTGCTGTCGATATCGGCGGGCTCGCCATCGGTCAGTATCAGCATCAGTTTCTTGTCGGCCTGTTGCTTCTCAAGATAGTGGGAAGCATGGCGCATCGCCGCCCCCATCCGCGTGGAATAACTCGCTTCCATCGCAGCCAGCCGTCCCTTCACCTCGTCATCCCACTTCTCACTGAAGCCTTTGATGTGCATGAAACGTACATCGTGCCGCGTGTTGGAATGAAAACCTGAGATTGAAAACGGATCGCCGAGCTTCTCGATTGCCCAGGCCAGCAGCGACACTGCTTCCTGACTGAGTTCCAAAATCGTCTGGTTACTGCCAGCAGCCTTTTCGTTCAACGATTGTGACAAGTCCAGCAATACCGTCACTGCGATGTTGCGCCCGCTGGTCTTATGACTCATATTGATGCGCAGATCGGGTGATGAGCCGCCCTTGTAGTCGATCAACGAACGCAAGGCGACGTCCAGATCCAGTTCGCTGCCTTCCTCCTGATAGCGGATGCGTACCTTGTCCTGAGGCTTGAGCAGGTCGAGCATTTTCTTCAGTCGCTTTGCCAGCCCGGCATGCTTCTCCAGCAGTCGGTCGATATCGGCAGGATTCCCCTTGGGATGCAGGCTTTCGTACAGACTCACCCAGTCAGGACGGTAACTCTGGCTGTTGTAATCCCATTCCGGGTAGTGGCGTGGCGGCAAACCTTTCAGCTCCTCGCCCGGCTCAATCTTACGTTCTTCGTCGAACGCTTCTTCCTCGTCGCCTTCTTCGATGAATTGCCACATTTGGCGGTTGTCGTCCCGATAATCGATCACGGTATCCGTAAAATGTGTTTTGGCCAGATTGTCGCTTTGTAAACGGGTTCTGGCGACAAAGGAAACGGCGATGTCGGCCATCTCCTGAGTGCTGGAATTGTTCTGTTTCATCGCATCGTGAAAGCGCGCGGCAAAAGCGATAATCTGAGCGTTTTTATACGGATGCGCCGAATCGAGAATGGCACGGGACAACATAGCGAGGCGATGACGCACCCCTGACTCCAGCGCGTAATCACAGGCGTCTTCAGCGGGTGCCGGATGCAGTGCCATGAAGATACGGCGCAATCCCGGATATTCTTTCATCGCCAGAAATTCCACCCGGCTGTCCTCAAAAAACTCAACCGCCATGCGCTGAGACGGGCTCATGTTGTCGGCGATGATTGCGCGGGTCCAGCGGCGATGCGCAACAATATGCGCAAGCGCAGCTCGATAGCGATCCAAACCGGAAAGTCCACGGTCATCCTGATACACATCCGGCAGCCTGATCCCCAGTTTGTCGTAATACGGTGTCGGTTGACGCGACTCATCGAAATTACCGGAATAGGGAATCAACAGATCGTCGTCATCCCAAAGGCTGCGCATATACATATCGAGCTTGCGTTCGCTGTCTACCAGCAACGTGCCGTGCCGCTCGCGTTGCAACACCGCACGGCTGTCGGCAGACTGCAGACTGAAATACTCGACCTGGCGATCGGGGTGATCGTTGTAGAACTGAATCCCGTAATCAATCCAGTTTTTCAGGCCAACCAGGGCAAGCTGATGGAGCAATACCGGAATCTGTTTGAAAAATTCGGGCAGTCCGGGGCTGGGGAAAGTCTGGTGTATGCCGTGTACAGAGCCGGTAGTGCGTTCCATAAAGTCCAGCACCAGCACCATGTAGTCGCTCATCTGCGTTTGTGAATGCAGACGGCGCGCGGCGGTAGGCAAAGACTGTAAAAATGGCACGATCGCTTTGCTGTTCGGCGATTTAGCCATTCTTTTTACCGTAGCCATCACCTCTGGCAGGGAATCTTCACCCCAGGAACGGGCAACAGCGGGCCACTCTTCCAGAAAGATCAGAATAGGTTCGGCACCGCGTCCCATTTTGCCCAGATATCGCGCATTTTCAATATAGGCATCCATGCCGGCATTGGTCAGCACCGTCCATGCTTCCCGCATGCAGTCTGCAAATATCGGCGCGACTCTGGGGAATCCGCAATCAAGCTTCTGCCAGTAGAGTTCAAATTCCTGAGGTATGGTTACGATTTCCATGATTTTCCTATTGAGTCGGGCATAGGCCCGACCTGCGTGCGATCAAATAGCTGAGACTTAGGCAAACACCGCGTCAATTGCATGATCCAGCGTATCGCGGATATCCCTATCATCGGTGATCGGGCGCACCAGTGCCATGCGACAAGCCGCTTTGGGTTCAACGCCACCCTTGATCAGTGTCGCCGCATACACCAGCAAGCGGGTCGAAATACCTTCGTCCAGTCCGTGGCCCTTCAGATTGCGCGCAGCATGGCCAATCTTGACCAGTTTTGCGGTGAGCTCGCGATCCATGCCGGTTTCTTTGGCTAAAATTTCTGTTTCGACGGCGGTTGTCGGATAGTCGAAATCGAAGGCGGTAAAACGCTGCTTGGTGGATTGTTTCAAATCTTTGAGCAGACTTTGGTAGCCGGGGTTGTAAGAAATTACCAGCTGAAAATCTGGATGCGCTTGAATTAATTCACCTTTTTTATCAAGCGGCAAAGTGCGGCGGTGATCGGTCAGGGGGTGAATGACGACGGTCGTGTCCTGACGCGCCTCGACGATTTCATCGAGATAGCAGATCGCGCCGATGCGCGCAGCGGTGGTCAGCGGGCCATCCAGCCAGCGTGTGCCGTTAGCGTCGAGCAGATAGCGCCCGACCAGATCGGAGGCTGTCATGTCTTCGTTACACGCTACGGTAATCAGCGGCTTATTTAACTTCCATGCCATGTATTCGACAAAGCGTGATTTCCCGCAACCGGTAGGGCCCTTCACCATCACCGGCAAGCGCGCCGCATAAGCGGCTTCGTACAAAGCAACCTCGTCGCCCTGTGCCTGATAGAACGGCTCTTGATGAACCTTGTATTGATCTACATTAATCATGATTTGCTCCTCTGTTCGTCGTGTAACCGCTCACGCCGAACGGTTTATATTTTTGGAAAAAAACGCCCCCAGCAAGTGGGGGCGAATTTTCACTGCATTAATGCATGCTGAGCTTACTTGTGTACGCCCAACTTTTCGCGCCAGCCTGGGAAAATCTTGTCCGCATCTTTAGGGAATGACTCGAAGGCACGTGCAAATTCTTTGTGCTCTTTCGCGTATTCGATAGGATCGGAACCCGACTTCCAGCAGTCGTACGCTTGACGCAGAGAGATCGCGCCAGCTGCCGGTGAGTCGATGTGACCGTAAGAACCGCCACCCGCTGTGTTGATCACGTTGCCGTGGCCGAGGTTTTCGAAGAAACCTGGCAGACGCAGCGCGTTCATACCGCCGGAGATGATAGGCGTAGTTGGCTTCATGCCGTACCATTCTTGATGGAAGAATGGACCCATGCAGCTGTCACGCTCGATCATGTAAGCGATGATACGGTCATCAGCGCCGCCTTCCATCTTGCCGAAGCCCATAGTGCCTACGTGGATGCCTGAAGCACCTTGCAGACGGGACATCTTAGCCAGAACAAACGCTGTGTAGCCGCGCTTGGAAGAAGGTGAAGTTACCGCACCGTGACCTGCGCGATGGTAGTGCAGGTACTGGCCTGGGTATTGACGACGTGCAGTCGTAACCATACCAGGACCGCCAACATAACCGTCAACCAGGAAGGCAACCTTGTCTGCATCAGGGCCGAATGTTTCCAGCGCGAAATCAGCGCGAGCGCACATTTCGTAGTGGTCATCTGCAGTGATGTTCATGGAGAACAGCTTTGCATCGCCTGTTTCGTCTTGAGCGCGCTTCATGGAGTCGTAAACCAGTGGCAATACTTTCTTGATAGGACAGAAAGTTTGATTGCCTTGTGGCTCATCGTTCTTGATGAAGTCGCCGCCCAGCCAGAACTGGTAAGCTGCCTTTGCGAATGGCTCAGGACGCAGACCCAGCTTAGGCTTGATGATGGTGCCGGAGATGTAACCGCCGTCAACAACCGGACGACCCAGAATGCGCCACAGGTTCGAGATATCTACAGCAGGACCGTCGAACAGTTGCAACATGCGTGGTGGAACCCAGAAATCTTGCATTTGCAGATCAGCTACGTCGCCCATACCCTGGTTGTTACCAATTGCCAGTGTCAGGAAAGATACGATCATTGCGCGACCGTCGGTCACATTGCGATCGAACAGTTCATTCGGGTAAGCCACCTTCATGATGCCCTTGGCTTCATCGATGAAGTAAACCAGCGCGTCTACGCCCTTGGTGAAATCATCTGTGGTGGAAACTTCTACGTTGGTACCGGTTGAAGATTCAGCAGCGATGTGTGCAGCAACTTCCAGATAGCCGTAGCCAGCTGCAGGATGCATGGTGTAAGCGACCAGAATGTGCTTGCCGTTCTTGATCAGCTCTGCTTCATCAAGATCCAAATTTGCATAACGATTAGATTGATCCATATTTTTACCTCTCCTGTGTGTTAACGATTGTTTGCTTCCAGGTGCGACTGGGTGTCACTATAAGTGGTTTGCAGCATAAGTAATAGTCAATTGTTTTTATTGAAATCATAAGAATTACTTATGGTTTGCTATACTTGCAAAACCTCAACTCCCAGGCGTTGTTACCTGCCCATGCTCAACTTCACTTTACGACAACTGCAAGTATTCGAGAAAGTGGCCAGCCACCTGAACTATTCACGTGCGGCCGAAGAACTATACCTCTCGCAACCGGCTGTGTCTATGCAAATCAAGCAGATTGAAGGCCATGTTGGCTTGCCGTTATTTGAGCAAATGGGCAAGAAAATTTTTCTAACCGAAGCGGGCAGAGAATTGTTTCACTATGCGCGCAGCATCGCGCAGCAACTGGTTGAAATGGAAGCCGTATTTGATGAGATGAAAGGTTTGGGGCGCGGCAAGCTGACTTTGTCGGTGGTCAACACGGCCAATTACTTCACCCCGCAGCTGCTGGCGCAATTTTGCCAGCGCCACGCCAATATCAATATCATCTTGCAAGTGGCCAACCGAGATGCGGTGCTCAAGCAACTGGCCGACAACACCACCGATCTGGCCATCATGGGGCAGCCGCCGGAAGGGCTGGATATTGATGCGACATTATTTATGGATAACCCGCTGGTGGTGATCGCCGCTCCCACTCATCCTCTGGCCTGTATCGAGCACATTAAATTCTCGCAACTGGCGCGGGAATCCTTCTTGTCGCGTGAAAAGGGTTCCGGCACGCGCAGCGCGATGGAGCGCGTGTTTGCCAAACATCACGTTCAGCCGCGCATCAGCATGGAGATGGAGACTAACGAAGCGATCAAGCAGGCGGTGCAGGCCGGCATGGGGTTGGGGATTTTGTCGCTGCACAGCATCGAACTGGAGCTGGAGACGAATCGTCTGGTGGTGCTGGATGTAGAGTTTTTCCCCCTGCTGCGCCACTGGTTTGTCGCGCATCGCAACAACAAACGCCTGTCCAGCGCAGCTCTGGCATTCAAGGATTTTTTACTCACCGAAGTGGCGAAATAAGCTGTAGTGACCTCGGGGTCAACCTCGGGGTCAGGCCTTTACTTTATAGTTTTACTCAAAGCAATGTTCAGCCCTTCGTCGCCAACCTGCTTCTGAATCTGCATTAGACCTCGGGGTCAGGCCTTTACTTTATAGTTTTACTCAAAGCAATGTTCAGCCCTTCGTCGCCAACCTGCTTCTGAATCTGAGATACCCTCGCCGCTGAAATCCCGGCGAGCACGGCGACTTCCTTCAAGCTCAGATTGCAGGCACGGCGCAACAAGAACACGCCAGCCCGATATGCTTCGCGATGACTGCGACGATTCAATACCTCATCCACAGCCAACCCATACACTTCGGCGATCTCCTTCAATACTTGATCCTTGCTCAGCCTTTCCGGATGACATTGCGCCGACGGAATATCCGTATCAATCTGCCTCCCGGCGATCAGCAATTTACTTCGATCCAAAAAGCCCTCTCCACCTAAATAAATTTGTCCGCGCAAATCACGCCACGGCTTATCTGAATTTGCCCCATCCTCGACAAACTGTTTGTAACGTAAAACAGCCTCTGCATGCCGGGGTGAAAATAGCTCAAGTACTCGATCAGTCGCCAACCATGTCGAATTTGGATTATTGCCAAGCGTATCATGGTAGCTGCTCCAGTCCCAGCTGCCGACATCATCGACCAATCCAGCTCTAACGGGATTCAACACGACATACCGACAAAGCTCAAGCAGGTGAGATTCTTTTTCTACCAGTATGGCCTTGTACCGTCCCTGAAACACATGGCCGACCCGTTGGTGACGACGATTGAAATGCTGGGTATAACGGCCATTTAATCGCTGCATACCTCGAGCAAGATTCCCTTCGGGCGTTTCAATCATAAAGTGGTAGTGATTGTTCATCAAACACCACGCATAACAAATCCAACCTTGCTGCTGCACCTCGTCCTTCAACAGACACACAAACTGTGCCCGATCCGCTTCATCGAGAAAAATGGACGCCTGAGCATTACCACGGCTGGTTACATGGTAAAGGGCACCTGGATATTCCAATCGTAATGGACGAGACATAACAGCTCCTTAGCGACAAAACTATAAAGTAAAGGCCTGACCCCCTGCTTTTTCATTCCAAGGCGCGACCTTGAGCAGCAATAACATGCCGGGAATAGCCAGCAGCGCGCACAGCAGAAAGAAGCCGCTCCAGCCGATCAATTCGACCAGCCAGCCGGTAGCGGCGTTAGCGAAGGTGCGCGGCATCGCCATCAAACTGGTGAACAACGCAAACTGCGTAGCGGTGTAAGCCGGATGGGTGGTGCGTGCGATAAAGGCAACGAAGGCGACCGTACCTAACCCGACACCCAGCGCTTCCAGACTGATTACAATGGCCAATTGCGTGCGTTCTAACGCGCCGATCTCGGCGTGAAAACCAATGGAGGCCAGCCACGCGAAACCGAAGATCGCCACGAGCTGCACCACGCCGAACAGCCAAAGCGCACGATTGATGCCGATCTTCACCATCCACAAACCGCCTAACATCCCGCCGATCACCGACGGCCATAGCCCCGCGTTCTTAGCGATCAGACCGATGTCGGATTTGGAAAAGCCCATATCCAGATAGAACGGCGTGGCAAGCGCGGTACACATGCTGTCACCCAATTTATAGAAAAGCAGAAAAGCTAATATAAACATAGCACTGCGCCAGCCCTGCCGATTGATGAATTCACGAAACGGCTCGACCACCGCCTCGCGCAGCGTCTTAGGCGCGGCAGACAGATTCGGCTCTTTCACCACCAGCGTCATGGCAATGCCCGGCAGCATGAACAGCGCGGTGATAATAAACACCGTGCTCCAGGGCATGAAATCCGCCAGGATCAGCGACAAAGAACCAGGCACCAACCCCGCGATGCGATAGGCGTTGACGTGCACCGCATTGCCCAACCCAAGTTCCGCGTCGGACAACAACTCGCGCCGGTAGGCATCGAGCACGATATCCTGCGTCGCACCCAGCACCGCCAGCAGCGTCGCGCACCAGGCGATGGTGGCCAGCTGTGAGACCGGTGAAAATCCGCCCATCCCGGCGATCACCGCCAACAGACCGATTTGGGTCAGCGCCATCCAGCCGCGTCGTCGCCCCAAGAGCGGCAGCGCATAACGGTCGAGCAGCGGCGACCAGAAGAATTTCCAGGTATAGGGGAATTGAATCAGTGCGAACAAGCCGATGGTTTTAAGATCCACATGTTCGCTGCGCAGCCAGGCGGGCACCAGATTGAACAGCAGATATAAGGGCAGACCGGAGGAAAATCCGGTAAATACGCAGATCAACATGCGCCGGGTGAATAACTGCCCGACGACGCTCATACGCCGCGCTGAAAGCGATAAACCGCCGTACTGCCCAGCAGGTTAGGCCACAAGCCAACTTCGCGTCCGCCGGTGATCACGCTGCGCGCAGTGATGCTGACGCAGTATTTTCGGCAAAAATCGTCGAAGTCGTTCAGCGTGCAGAGATGGACGTTGGGCGTGTCATACCACTGGTAGGGCAATTCACTCGACACCGGCATATTACCCATCAGCACGTTCAGACGGCTTTTCCAGTAACCGAAATTGGGGAAACTGACGATACCTTCACGCCCGACGCGCAACATTTCCTGGATCAGCGCCTCGGTATGCCGGGTCGCTTGCAGCGTCTGTGAGAGAATCACGAAATCAAACGCGCCGTCTTCAAAATCGGACAGACCGGCATCCAAGTCATTTTGTATCACATTCACGCCATTGGCGATGCAGGAGACGATGTCCATGTCGCTGATCTCCACGCCATAGCCGTGTATCGCACGAGTCTCTTTGAGATAGCGCAACAAGCTGCCATCGCCGCAGCCAAGATCAAGCACCGATGCGCCTTTTGGTATCCAGGAGGCGATCGCCTCGAAGTCCGGACGCTCTGCGGAAAGCCTTGCAATATCTTTATTAATCATATAGTTACCTCACATTCCCGAGGTAGGCGCGAACCACATCGAAATAATGCGGATGTTCCATCAGGAACGAGTCGTGCCCGTGATTGGAGGTGATCTCCGCGTAGCTGACCTGACGTTTGTTGTGCAACAGCGGACGCACGATTTCCCGCGAGCGCAGCGGCGAAAAGCGCCAGTCGGTGGTAAACGAGATCACCAGAAAATCAGACTTGGCACGCGCAAATGCGCGGTTCAGATCGCCATCGCAGCCGTGCGCCGGATCGAAATAATCCAGCGCCTTGGTCATCAGCAGATAAGTGTTGGCATCAAAATAGGCCGCGAACTTATCGCCCTGATAGCGCAGATAGGATTCGATCTGGAATTCCACCTCGTAACCGTAGTTGTATTGCTCGGTGCGCAGCTTGCGGCCAAACTTGTCAGCCATCGCATCGTCCGACAGATAGGTGATGTGTCCCAACATGCGCGCCAGGCGCAGTCCCCGTGTCGGCACTACACCGTGCTGGTAATAGTCGCCGCCGTGAAAATCAGGATCGGTCAAGATCGCATTGCGCGCCACATCGTTAAACGCGATGTTCTGCGCGGTCAAGCGTGGCGCACTGGCGATGGTCAACACATGACGCACCCGTTCAGGATAGGCCAGCGACCACTGCAAGGCCTGCATCCCGCCCAAGCTGCCACCGATCACCGCTGCAAATTGTTTGATCCCGAGATAATCCGCCAGCCGCGCCTGAGATTCGACCCAGTCTTCCACCGTGATCACCGGGAAACTCGCGCCATAAGGCTTGCCGGTTTCAGGATTGATCGAAGAAGGTCCGGTCGAGCCGTGACAACCGCCCAGATTATTTAAGCCGATGATAAAAAATTTATCGGTGTCCATCGGCTTGCCGGGACCGACCATATTGTCCCACCAGCCGATATTTTTCTCATCGTCCGCGTAGTAGCCCGCCACATGGTGATGGCCGGACAAGGCGTGACAGATCAGGATGGCGTTGGATTTATCGGCGTTGAGCGTGCCATAAGTTTCATACATCAACTCATAGCGCGGCAACATCGCGCCGCTGCGAAACGTCAACGGTGTGTCAAATAGCGCGCGCTGCGCCTGGACTATGCCTATAGAAGTACCCAAGAAAACTCCAAAAGAAAACCCGTTTAGCTTAGCCAAAACGGGTGTCCTCGCTTTAGCTGGTATGTTTTAACAGGAGAGTGAAACATGGTTTCCCTCCATCCTGTCCGTGCCCCGCAAGCTGATGTCAAATCGGCACGGTGTGAAGTTTCCGCGTTTTGGCGCAGCGTGTCAATTTTTACACCGACGGCACCCGCCTAAATGCAATTACGCCAATCGCACTTCCAGCTTTTTTCCTAATGCTGCCGCATATTTACGCAGGGTAGAAAGCGAAGGCGACGGCGTCCCGGTAATCAGTGCATTTTCCAGTCGGGCAATGGCGGGGGCTTTAGTACCCATCCGTTCAGCCACCTGCGCCTGCGTCAATCCAGCCTCTTTTCTAGCCTTCAATATCGATTCAAACATGGGCATTTCTTCACGTTCAATACGGTCATATTCGGCGCGCACGACAGGATTGGCGAGTGCAATTGCTTTCAATTCTTCATGGGTTCGCATCTTTAATTTCCTTTAAACGAATTTCGGCAGTGCGCCGCTCACCGGGCGGAGTTTTCTGTGTCTTTTTGATAAAGCTGTGCAACATCACAATCCGGCGACCAATCAGCGTACAGTAAAAAACCCGGGCAATTCCTTCGGCACCTTTGAGCCGTAACTCAAACAATCCCCCACCAAAAGCTTCGGTATGCGGCTCACCCAAATTCGCACCGTAAACGACCATCCTGTCAGTCAAATTGAAGTAGCGCGCCAACAAGCCAGCAGGAAGCCTGAGCACATCCTCTTCAACAGCCTCATTGGTAATAGGTGATGGTGTAATTCATAGCACAATAATAACATTTCCGTTACTAAAGGCAACGCGTTTACCCATAGACCAGACGCAGGCATCCAAATTTTTCCACTCAATTTAGTCCATGCCCCCTCGAACACAGGCGTAAAATCAGCTCATCGCTTTCGCTGAACACCCCACCATGACGATCACCGTCCTCACCCCTACCTGTATTCGCCCCTCGCAACTGGTCGACGCACTAAAATCTCAAGGCTATGGCGTACTCGGTCAGGCCGACGTCGCTACGCTGGTCGAATTGCCGGCACTGGCAACCATCAAAGCCGACTGGGATGCCCTGCCGCCCGATCTCTTTCTCAAGGACGGCGGTCATTACCGCAGGCGTCGTCATTCGAGCTTTGTCGTTGAAGGTGAACAAGTCACGCAGGTGGCGCATCGCGCGCATTACCAGCCGCTGTCCTACAACGCGCTGCACGGCGGGATGCACCGCTTATTCGATCCGATGACAGCCGAGACGGTCGCGAAACCGGTCTGGACTGAATTTTTACAGTACCTCTGCCGCATCTGCTCTGCGGTGAAAGGCGAACAACCCTGGTATGTAGAAGCCCATCAGTTCCGCATCGACACCAGCAACGGCATCGGACGTCCGACACCGGAAGGCGCGCATCGAGATGGCGTGGATTTCGTCGCTATCCTGTTGGTTGCCCGCGAGCAAGTCAGCGGGGGCGAGAGCCGCATCTTTGATGCCGACGGCCCTAACGGACAACGCTTCACCCTGATCGAGCCCTGGACACTGCTGATGCTGGACGATCAGCGCGTCATCCACGAATCCACCCCCATCCAGCCGACCGCTGCAGGTGGGCACAGAGACACACTGGTGCTGACCTTCCGTTCCGGCGGATTTCTGGAAGAAACGCCATAATAAATTTAACCTATTGATTAATTTATATTTATCATGATCATCGGCGTACCCAAAGAGATTAAGACCAATGAATACCGCGTCTCTATCGTCCCGTCCGGGGTCGCCGCGCTGGTGGCGGCAGGACACGACGTACGGGTCGAGACCGGCGCGGG
Source organism: Gallionella sp. (assembly GCA_041660905.1). Lineage (GTDB taxonomy): Bacteria > Pseudomonadota > Gammaproteobacteria > Burkholderiales > Gallionellaceae > Gallionella. The sequence goes on along the minus strand of JBAZVL010000001.1, from coordinate 698,633 downwards.
TCTGGGCAGCGGCTTTAGCGATGAACAATATCTGCTCGCCGGAGCACATATTGTTGGCGATGCAGAAGCGGTCTGGGCTGCGGCGGATTTAATCGTCAAGGTCAAGGAACCGGTACGCGCCGAATGGCCACGGCTGCGCGCGGGACAAACCGTTTTCACCTATTTCCATTTCGCCGCAGACCGTGATCTGACCGAAGCACATCTGGACTCCGGCGCGACCTGCATCGCTTACGAGACGGTGACACAGCCGTCCGGCGAACTGCCCTTGCTCACCCCGATGTCAGAGGTGGCAGGCCGCATGGCGGTGCAGGAAGGCGCTAAATATCTGGAAAAACTGCACGGCGGACGCGGTGTATTGCTGGGCGGCGTGCCCGGTGTTGCACCCGCACACGTGGTGATTCTGGGCGGCGGCGTGGTGGGAAGCAATGCCGCACGTATCGCGGCGGGGATGGGCGCGCGCGTCACCTTGCTGGATTTGTCGCTGGAACGCCTGCGCCATCTGGCTCAGGTGCTGCCAGCGAATGTCGCCATGCTGTACTCCAACCGAACCAATTTGCTCGAACAAATATCGACCGCCGATCTGGTGATCGGTGGCGTGCTGATTCCCGGTGCAGCTGCACCAAAGCTGATTCAGCGGGATGACTTAAAAATGATGCTGCCGGGCGCAGTCATCGTCGATGTAGCGGTGGATCAGGGCGGTTGCGCCGAGACCACCCATCCGACCACTCACGAAAATCCTGTCTATCGCATCGATGGCATCATCCACTACGCGGTCGCCAATATGCCGGGCGGCGTACCGCGCACCTCGACACTGGCGCTGACCAACGCGACCCTGCCTTATGTTTTGCAACTGGCCAACAAGGGCTGGCGGCAGGCGCTGCGCGATGATGCGTCTTTGCGGCCGGGGCTGAATATCGCGGCGGGACGAATCGCCTGTCAGGCCGTTGCCGACACCTTTGGCTTGCCCTGCGTAGCGGCGGAAAATATCATGCAAATCATCGAGTGAACCCACAGGAATTTCCAGCCTTTAACGAAGTTAAAATATCACCGGCTGTACGCTGAACAAGCTCTGCTTCGCCGGGTAGGATATAATTTTCGCCTACTTTCGGGAATCCTCATGAAAAAGAACCTAGTTTGGCTATTGCTGACCTTCACCTTGCTGACGCTGGATGCCGCTCACGCACTTGCACCGCTCAACCCGTTGCCGCAACAAAGCCGTGCCGCGCATTTATCTGCCGATGTGCTTACCCGCTACCACTACAAACGCATCCCGCTGGATGACGCCTCCTCGGCAAAAATATTCGACAACTATCTCAAGGCGCTGGATGGAGAAAAAATATTTTTTATTCAGGCAGATATAGACCAATTCTCCATCTATCGCAACAAACTGGACGATGCAATTCTCACCGAAGATTTGACCGTACCTTTTGCCATTTTCAATCTCTACCAGCAACGCATCACCGAACGATACACTTATGCACGCAGCCTGCTCGCCCGCGGGTTTGATTTTGATAGCAAGGAAAGCTACCAATACACCCGTAAGAGTGCGCCGTGGACACAATCTGAAGAAGAGATCAACGACCTGTGGCGTCGTCGCGTCAAAAATGATTGGCTGCGCCTCAAGCTGGCCGGCAAGAATGACAAAATCATCGCCGAAACACTGAGCAAGCGTTATGACAATTCATTGAACGGCTTAGCCAAAATCAAAAGCGAAGATGTCTTTCAAAACTTTATGAACGCCTATGCCACCGCGATTGATCCTCACACCAACTATTTGGGCGTGCGCGCCTCAGAAGACTTCGATATCTCGATGCGCTTGTCACTGGTCGGCATAGGCGCTGTACTGCAAGACAAGGACGAATACACCACCATCCGGGAGTTGGTAGCCGGAGGACCTGCAGCGCTATCCGGAAAACTTAAAGTTGGCGACCGCATCGTGGGCGTAGGTCAAGGCAGCAATGCCATCCCTGTCGACGTGATGGGCTGGCGTCTGGACGACACGGTCGCATTGATACGCGGCAGTGAAAATACCGTGGTCATACTGGACGTATTGCCGGCTGAAGCCGGCCCGGACGGAAAACACAAGACTGTCTCCATGATCCGCAAAAAAATCAGTCTGGATAATCAAGCGGCCAAAAAGTCCATCATCGAAGTTAAGGACGGCGGCATCACGCGGCGCATCGGAGTGATTTCCCTGCCGGGGTTTTATCAGGACTTTGCCGCCCGTCAGAGTGGCGACAAGAATTTCAAGAGCGCAACCCGCGATGTATCCCTCCTGCTGGGTGAACTCAAACAGGATAAAGTCGACGGCGTGCTGATGGATTTGCGCAACAACGGCGGCGGTTCATTGGATGAAGCTATTGAATTGACCGGGTTGTTTATCGACAAGGGTCCGGTCGTACAACAACGCGACTCCAAGGGACGTGTCAACATCGAAAAAGACAACAATAGCGGGCTGGCGTGGCATGGCCCGCTAGGCGTGCTGATCAACCGGGGTTCTGCCTCCGCTTCCGAAATTTTTGCGGCAGCGATACAGGATTACGGCCGCGGCGTAGTGATCGGTGCGACCAGTTTCGGCAAGGGCACGGTGCAATCGGTTTTGAGTCTCGATCAGCTGGCGAAAAATGATAAACCCAGATTTGGCGACCTGAAGATGACCATCGCGCAGTTTTTCCGCATCAACGGCGGCACCACCCAGTTGCGCGGCGTCAAACCGGACATCCACCTGCCGTCCATGATGGACGAAGAAGATTTTGGAGAATCCAGCTACGATAATGCTCTGCCCTGGACACAAATCAAGGCGGCTGAATACAGGTCAACCGGTGAGCTTGACAGCATTATGTCAGCCCTGAAAGCCAATCACGAACTGCGCATCAGCCATGACAAAGACTTCCAGTATCTAAAGGAAGACATTGCCGAATTGAACGCTCAGCGCAAGAAAAATCTGATTTCACTCAATGAAACTGAGCGCCGCAAGGATCGCTCGGCTCAAGAAATCAGGGCAAAACGCCGTGACACCGCTGGCAAGAGCCCTCTTCCTCAGGATGACGGACTGCAATCGAATGAACGCAACCTTGAAGCCGATCTGGCATTGGAAAACAACCGTAAAAACGCAAAAGACATCCTGCTCAACGAAGCCGCACACATCCTGAGCGACGAGGCCGGACTGCTACCTAAACTCACCGCCATCGCAACATCCAGGACAAGTCAAAGATAACTATTTGATTAACAATTGTTTTTATAGGAATCTCATCCACCAGTCGATGCCGCCGCCTCATTCGCGGCCTGAAAAAGCGCGAGGGTCTTGATTCTCGCCACCGCATGATCCACCAAGGGCGCAGGATACTCCATCCCTATCCGGATACCGCCGCGCTGCTGTTCGGCTAACGGCATCAGCCAGGGCGCGTGCAGCCATTTATCAGGGCATTTAGCCAGTTCCGGCACATAGCGACGGATAAATTTGCCCTGAGGGTCAAACTTCTCCGACTGGGTAATCGGATTGAAGATACGAAACCAGGGCTGCGCGTCACAACCGGTGGAGGCCGCCCACTGCCAGCCGCCGTTGTTCGCCGCCAGATCGAAATCCAGCAGATGCTGAGCAAAATAGCGCTCCCCCCAGCGCCAGTCTATGTGTAAATCCTTCACCAGAAATGAGGCGACCACCATGCGCAAACGATTGTGCATATAGCCGGATTGATTGAGTTGGCGCATCGCCGCATCGATCAGCGGAAAACCGGTACGTGCATCGCACCAAGCGGAAAACTTAACCGCATCGTTCGGAAAGGCGATCGCATTGAACTGCGGCTTGAAGGCCAACCCTTGCGCCAGATGGGGGTGAAATCCAAGCAGCATCTGATAAAACTCGCGCCAGATGAGTTCTGACAACCAGGTTTGTGCGCCTATGCCCGCCGTGTGATACGCCAGATTCGCCAGATAGCGGATGGAAATCGTGCCGAAACGCAGATGGGTGGACAGATAGGACACGCCTTTAACCGCCGGGAAATTGCGCGCCTCGCTGTACGTGTCTATACGCAACATAAAGTCATCGAAAAGTTTCGCCGCACCCGATGCACCAGTTGGCAAACCGCTAAGCTTACCCGGCGCAAAACCGATGGATGCAAGCTCCGGCAACGCTTGCGCTGCGCATTGAACCAGAGCAGAAAAATAACGCTCCGTGGGATAGGCGCGCAGATAAAAATCATCCACCTTTTTCAGCCAGGCATTCTTGTAGGGCGTGAATACGCTGTAGGGCTTGCCCGTCGCGGTCAGTATCTCCGAACGCTCAAAGATCACCTGATCCTTGTAGTGATGAAAGGCAATTCCTGTTTCGTCCAACGCCGCTTCGACTGCTGCATCGCGCAGCTGTGCATCCGGCTCGTCATCGTGATTACAGAACACTGCCTGCACATCCAGCTCCTGCGCAAGCTTAGGAATCAGCGACTGCGGCTTGCCATGCAAAACCCGCAGCGTACTGCCGTGCTGCTGCAAGCGTTGATTCAACTCGTGCAGACTTTGCCAGATAAATTCGACCCGCCTGTCCTGCTTATCGTCCAGCCGGTTCAGAATATCGGTGTCGAACACAAACACACAGTGCACCGCCCCGCTTTCCCGCAACGCGTGATACAGCGCGGCATGATCGTTCAGGCGTAAATCACGACGAAACCAGCATATAGAACGGGGATAGGTTTGCATTTGAATTTAACTTACATCTGCGCAAGAATGCGCGATTTTAAGGCTTCCGGCATTTCAAACGTGCTCAGGTCCCATCCTTCCAGCCGTAAAATATCTTCCAGACACGCTTCCATTTCGGTATGGTTGCGCCGCACAGCCTCTGCTATGCATTGATGAACCGCACGGTCGGTATCGGTTAGATTAAGACAATTGGTCTGGTAAACAAACAACTCGCGCTGCTGGTTGATGAGTTTGCAAACCTGCGCAGGACACGCACATTGATAAAAGACTGATTGATCCAATATTTTGGTAATCACCTCTTCCGAAAATCGTTCTATCATATTTCCAACCTCTATGAGCGCGGCGCAATCAAATTTGAATTCCCGGATACCCCTGATTCGAATCCCTAAGCTCGCTTATACGCTTATTGCTTTACGAATAAATATTTAATTCTTATCCGCGACAAGGAGAGCCTTATTCAATGTCATATCTATCTGTTTTTAATAAATAAAAATTAACTATATCAGAAAGATCGTTTTAGCCTGAGGGGAGCCGCGAAAACTATCCCCTCATCGCACCCAGATAAGTATAAACTGGTCGACGATGCTGCTAACCACGCTTTTTAAAACTGGAGGTTATCCATGCAATCGAGGTTCACGCCCGGCTTTGCTTTTCACACGGTTCGTTTAACAGGGCTACAGTGATGTTACATTCCTGCCCGTCCAAAAAGTCCTGGTCGGCCTGGCTGCTGCTTGGTCTGGGCGTGCTGTTCACAGTCCTCGCAACACGCCATGTCAAACAGGTCATTGAACAGGATGCGATCAGGCAGTTTAGCTTGGCCTGCGATCCGGTGATCGTGAAAATCGAAGAGCGTTTGGCGGCCTACGCCTTGATTCTGCGCGGTGGCAGTGCACTGTTTACAGCATCTGGAGACGTGAGTCGTGAAGACTGGCGTAATTATGTCTCCACCCTGCGCGCAGAGGCCAGCATCCCCGGCGTACAGGGCATTGGTTTTGCACAACTCATCCCGACCGGCCAGCTTGCTGCGCACACAGCGCGAATACGCGCAGAAGGTTTTCCGAACTACAACCCAGCCCCGCCCGGGATACGTCCGGTGCAAACGTCTATCATCTACCTGGAACCTTTCTCCGGACGCAACTTGCGTGCCTTTGGCTATGACATGTATTCCGAAACGGTCAGGCGCGTGGCAATGGAGCTCGCCCGCGACAGCGGTGAGGCAACGCTGTCAGGCAAAGTCAGACTACAACAGGAAACGAATGAAAATGCACAGGCGGGCGTTTTGATGTATGTGCCGGTCTATCGTAACGACATGCCAAAAGTCACCATACTACAAAGGCAAGCAGCACTGACAGGCTGGGCCTATAGCCCCTACCGCATGAACGATTTAATGAGTGGCATATTGCACGACTGGGAGAACCGCGAAGGAGAAGCCGTCGACCTGCATATCTACGATGGGACACAGACCTCACACGCCGCCTTGTTGTTCGACAGCAAACCGGCGCATACGCCAGACCCTCACTCGCTGTTCTACCAGCAACGGGAAATCCGATTCAACGGCCACTCCTGGTCGCTGGTATTTGATCGTGCGGCCAATATTTCGGACATAAACTATGCCGATGCATGGGCAACACTGTTTGGCGGTCTCACGCTCAGCATCCTGATGTTTGGTCTAACGCTGTCAAAAATCAATATCAGGGCCATCGCAAACCGGATTGCCAGTGAATTGACTGAAGAACTCAGGCAGCGTGAAATTCAGTTGCAGGAGAGCGAGCTGCTCTACCGTACCGTAGCGGATTTCACCTCAGACTGGGAGTTCTGGATCATGCCGGACGGCGTACTCAAATATGTTTCGCCCTCTTGCAAGCAGATCACAGGCTATTCGGCCGAGGAGTTTTATATCGACCCCGGGCTGCTCACCCGCCGGATACATCCTGATGATCAGGCACTCTATGCCGAACACACTCAACACATGTCAGCGCAAGGTGAGACGCAGCCGATTGATTTTCGCTATTGCACCAAGAGCGGTGAATATCGATGGCTATCCCATGCCTGTCGATCCGTCTATGACACCACCGGAAAATCGCTAGGCCGGCGCACCTGCAACCGCGATATCACCGAACGAAAGCAAACGGAAGAACAAGTGAGCAAGCTGGCGTTCTACGATGCGCTCACCCAACTGCCCAACCGGCGTCTGCTCAACGACAGGCTGGATCAGAGCATCGCCGCCAGCGGACGCAGCGGTAATTATGGCGCGCTGATGTTTCTCGATCTGGATAATTTCAAACCGCTCAACGACTCGCAAGGCCACGCGGTTGGCGATTTACTCCTGATTGAAGTGGCCATTCGCTTAAAAAACTGCATACGGGATACGGATACGGCGTCACGCTTCGGCGGAGATGAGTTTGTCGTGATGCTCCATGAGTTGGATCAGGACAAGACGGTGTCCGCCTCACAAGCTGGCCTAGTTGCTGAAAAAATCCGCCTCACGCTATCGCGGCCCTATCTTCTCGCGTCCAACCCGGAAGAGGGTGAAAAAGCGCTCCTCGAACATCTGTGCACCGCCAGTATCGGCGTGACCTTATTTAACCGCGAAGACGCGAGCCATAAGGATATCCTCACGAGGGCCGACACGGCGATGTACCAAGCAAAAGAAGCCGGGCGAAACCGGATTAAATTCGATACAACTTGTTAATTGGCGTGGCGGGCTTTTTTAGCTGTTGAGTTTATCCAGCAGTTCGCGAATTTTCAAAGGATCGTCGGCACGCAATATCTTCTGCGTCAACAGTGCAATTTCCGGCAAACAAGTGGTCAGCACGCGCTGCTTGATGGTAGGCACCTGAGCCGAGAACATCGAAAACTGGCGCAGCCCCATCCCTAAAAACAGCCGGGTATAAGCCAACTCGCCCGCCATTTCACCGCACACCGAAACCGGCACTTCCAGCTTATTGGCGGTGCTGATGACATGCGCCAGCAATTGCAGCACGGCAGGATGCAAAGGGTCATAAAGATGTGCGACATCCTCATCGGTGCGGTCGATCGCCAGCGTGTACTGAATCAGATCGTTGGTGCCGATGGACAGAAAGTCAAGCTTGCGGGCGAATACATTCAAAGCCAGCGCGGCAGCGGGAATTTCTATCATGCCGCCTATCTTCACCTCTCGGTCGTAAGGAATCCCCTCGTCATCCAGTTTCTGTTTGGTCGAAGCGATAAACTGCAAGGTCTGATTCAGTTCGGCCGCACAAGACAGCATAGGAATCAGAATTTTCAAATTGCCATAGTGCGAGGCACGCAGCAAGGCGCGCAACTGGGTACGAAACAACTGCGGTTCAGCCAGGCATAGGCGAATCGCGCGCAGGCCTAACGCCGGATTGCTGGCGACGCGCTCGGCGCCCTTGATCTGTTTATCCGCACCCAGATCGAAGGTACGTATGGTGACGGGCATGCCTTTCATGCCGGTCACCGAAGCGCGATAAGCTTCGAACTGTTCCTCTTCATCGGGCAATTGATCGCGATTCAAAAATAAAAATTCGCTGCGGAACAGACCGATACCGGTCGCGCCATTTTCCTTCGCCTCGACAATATCCTCCGGTTTCTCAATGTTGGCGTGCAACTCAATCGCCACACCGTCCAGGGTGTTGGCACGCGCGGTGCGCAAACGCTTGAGCTTCTTGCGCTCCAGTTCCCATTCGCTTTGCAGCAACTTGTATTCTGCCAGTACCGCCTTGTCGGGATTGACGATCAGCACGCCCTGTTCGCCATCCAGAATCAGCAGATCATCTTCGCAGATCAACTCACGGGCGTGATGCAGACCGACGACGCAAGGCGTACTCAGGCTGCGCGCCACAATCGCCGTGTGCGAAGTCGCACTGCCGGCATCGGTAATGAAAGCGGCATACTGCTGCGGCCTGAAACCGATCATATCGGCAGGACTCAGGTCGTAGGCAAACAGGATGGTTTCAATGTCATGCCGCTGGTGACTAGGCTGATGGCCGGGCTGCCCGGACAGCTGCTTGAGCAGTCGCTCAGCCACCTGCTTCACATCGGCCTGTCGCTCGCGCAAATAAGCGTCCTCGAACTCGTCGAACTGTGCCGCCAGCGCATCGGTTTGCACCTTAACGGCCCATTCCGCATTGCAGCGTTCACGCTCTATCATCTCGCGCGGCCCAACGCTCAGCAGCGGGTCGTCGAGGATCATCTGATGCAATTCTAAAAAGGCATCGAATTCTGCGGCGGCGTAACTCGGGCGATTACTGCGTAAACCGGCGAACTCGCTGCGCGTCGCCTGCAAAGCGGCATCAAAGCGCGCGACTTCTTCGGCGATAAACTGTTTCGGCAAGACGTAGTGCGCGACTTCCAGCGAGCAGTGCGACAGCAAATGCACATGACCGATCGCGATACCGCTGGAGACCGCAATGCCGTGCAGGGTAAAACTCATGACCGTCTCCCGCTGCTCATTGGCCTTCCCCGAAGTAATCATTGATCAGGGCTAGCAGCGCCTCCATGGCCTCCGCCTCGTCTTCGCCTATGGTCTCGATACCGATGGTCGCCCCTTTGGCCGCCGCCAGCATCATCACACCCATGATGCTCTTGGCATTCACGCGGCGATTGTTGCGCGTGAGCATCACCTCGCATTTGAATTTTCCCGCCGTCTGAGTGAGTTTGGCCGAGGCACGCGCGTGCAGGCCGAGCTTATTGATGATCAGTGCGTCTTGTTGCATCTTAATGCTCCATATGAACAATACATTCGCGTCCACCTTCGACCGCGAGGTTGGCCAATTCCTGCAAATTTTTGTTGTTCGAACAGACCACGCGCAACAGCATAGGCAGATTCACGCCGGCCACGCCCTCGACACGCTCGGCATGACAAAGCCGGCGGCCGATATTGCTGGGGGTGGCACCAAACACATCGACCAGAATCAGGACACCGCTGCCGCTGTCGAGTTCCTTCAGCAGCTCTTCACCTTCTAACAGTTTGTGCTGAGGATCGTCAGCCGCCAATACCGACAACACTTTCAGATTTTTCGGTATTTCGCCAAACACATGCTTGACGCAGTCTGCCAGACAATCGCCCAGCCCGTTGTGCGTCACCAATAAAATTCCGACCAATTGCGCTCCCCTATTCCACTTGTAGTTTTACTTCTTTATCGGTGAATTCTAGCCGTTTCTTCAATTCGCCAGTGATATGAATCACGCCCTGATCATCGACCAGCATCGCTTCATTCAGTCCCATCTTTGTGGCCGCCGCACGCCACCCTGAAATAGCGCTAACAAACAAAGGCTTGGATGAGCCGTCCGAGAGCAGCCCGGCATTAACCCCGTGGGTAAGAATCGTCACGGCTTGAACGCCCTGCATGGGGTAGCCATTGCGCGGATCGATCAGATGACAATAGCGCTTATCTCCCAGCAGAAAATATCGCTGGTAGTCGCCAGAGGTGCCGATCGCCTCGCCGTCATGCAGATCTAATGCCGCCAGTGCACCGGACTTGCGCGGATGCTGGATACCGACGCGCCACGGGCGATTGCCCTTTTGCCCGATCGCCAGAATATTGCCGCCGATATTGATCAGCGCGTTGTGGATGCCCTGCTGCTTTAACAAAATCGCCGCACGGTCTAAGGCGTAACCCTTGGCGTAACCGCCCAGATCGAGCTGCACCGCCGTATTAGAACTCTTCGCCAAAATCCCTCCCCGACTATTGAGGGAGAGGGTGATGTCGCTCATCTGCGGGTTAGTCGCGACCCGTTGTGCGATCAGCCTCTCATCCGGCTGCACCGGCTTGAATTCATCCGCCTGAAACCCCCACAGTTGTATCAGATTGCCGATCGAGGAATTAAATAAACCATTTGATTTTATTGATAATTTTGTCGCACCCTCAATCATACCGGCCAGTTCCGGTGTAACAGGCCGGCTCTCACCGCGAGCAAAGGCCTTGTTCAGCTCGCTAAGCTCAGAAGGTTGCCAGGCATGCAGCTCATTGTGCAGGCGCTGAAACTCATGCATCACGGAGACGATGGCCTGCTTAGCGTGTGCTTCGTTGTCGCCGTAGATGCTCACTTCCACCAGCGTGCCGAACACATAGCCCTGCTCCTGATACAAAGGCTCCTTGCCGCAAGCTGTCATCAGGATGCAGCATGCGGGAAGCAGGATTCGAGCGGTCAGCCGCATCACAGGCAGCAGAAGCAATCCAATGCCGCGCAGCAACCATACGCTGAATAATGAATACTGAATCCTTCGCTCAAAACTACCAGCGCATAGCGCGACTATATTTTTAGGCGAAGAACCTTGCAGTGTGAATCCGCTCATTCTTCCAGCGCTTCCAGTTCCAGCGAGGCTGCCAGCAATGCCAGACGCGCCACCACGCCATAAGCGTAGAAACGATTCGGCGTGTCGTCCGGTGCACAATCCGGATTCGGCAAGGTACAGCAGGATTCGAACGCCAGCGGCACAAATTGCATGCCCGGTGCATTGAGATTCTCGTCTACGCCGCGCCCGGTATGCACACGATAAAAACCGCCGACCACGGAATGATCGATCATGTAGACCACCGGTTCCGCCACCGCTTCGTTGATGTTTTCAAAGGTGTAAACCCCTTCCTGCACCAGCACATCGGACACCTCCACGCCTTCTTTGACCACCGCCATCTTGTTGCGCTGCTTACGATTCAGGCCGGTGATTTCACTGGCATCCTTGACCGTCATGATACCCATCCCGTAGGTGCCGGCATCGGCTTTCACGATGACGAAGGGATCGTGCTTCACGCCGTATTCGGCATATTTCACCCGCATCTTCTGCAACACGCTGTCCACTTTGGCTGCCAGACACTCTTCACCGATCCGCTCCTGGAAATTGATCTGAGTGCAGGTCTCGAAATAGGGATTGATCAACCACGGATCGATGCTGAGCATTTGGGCAAAGTCATTCGCCACGCGATCATAAGCGGCGAAATGCTGCGACTTGCGCCGTGCATGCCAGCCGGCCGAGAGGGGCGGATAGACCGCCTGCTCAAGATTCTTCAATATATCGGGCACGCCGGATGACAAGTCGTTGTTGAGCAAGACCACGCAGGGATCGAAATCCTCCAGACCTAAGCGATTGCCGCGTCGCACCAGCGGTTCCAGCTTCAACACGCAGCCATTGGGCAGTTGAATGTCGGTAGGCGAAGTGATCTCAGGCAACAGACTGCCGATACGCACCCGCATCCCGGCCTGCCTGAGGATGGTGACAAGTTGCGCCACATTCTGCAAATAGAACATATTGCGCGTGTGATTCTCAGGGATCAGCAGCACGCCGCGCGCCTCGGGACAAATCTTCTCCACCGTGCCTTGCATCGCCTGCACACACAGGGGCAGAAAATCGGGGTTAAGATTATTGAAGCCGCCCGGAAACAGATTGGTATCGACCGGTGCCAGCTTGAATCCGCTATTGCGCAAATCCACCGAGGTGTAGAACGGCGCCGCATGATCCAGCCATTGTTTGCGGAACCAGTGTTCAATATTCGGCATGGCCGCCAGAAAGCGCCGCTCAAGATCGAGCAACGGACCGTTCAGTGCAGTGGTGAGATGAGGAACCATGTGTTTTTTGCGAATTAATTAACTATGCGCATTCTAGCAGTCTGTCGAAGGATAGGCTTTATTCGCGTTAATTTCGCTTAAATACTGAATTTTGTTATTTTAATCAACCGGATTGCACATTTTAGTCGCGGCACAATCGGCGCACAGTGTTAAAATTACGCTCCAAAAATTTTCAAGATTGAGTTTTTCATGCTTTCCACAGCAAATATCACCATGCAATTCGGGGCCAAGCCCTTGTTCGAGAACGTTTCCGTGAAATTCGGCAACGGCAACCGCTATGGCCTGATCGGCGCGAACGGTTGCGGAAAATCCACCTTTATGAAGATTCTGGGCCGCGATCTGGTGCAAACTTCGGGCGAGGTGATGCTGGACAAGAGCGAACGCCTGGGTAAGCTGCGCCAGGATCAGTACGCCTATGAAGAAAATCGCGTGCTCGATGTGGTGATGATGGGGCATGACGAAATGTGGGCGGTGATGTCTGAGCGCGATGCGATTTACGCAAATCCTGATGCCTCCGAAGAAGACTACATGCGCGCCGCCGATCTGGAAGCCGAGTTTGCCGAATACGACGGCTACACCGCCGAAGCGCGTGCCGGCGAATTGCTGCTGGGTCTGGGTATCGCCATCGAACTGCACAACGGCCCGATGAGTTCAGTCGCACCCGGCTTCAAGCTGCGGGTATTGCTGGCGCAGGCGCTGTTCTCCAATCCAGACATCCTGCTCCTGGACGAACCGACCAACAATCTGGATATCAACACCATCCGCTGGCTGGAAAATATACTCAACGCGCGCACCTGCACCATGGTGATCATCTCGCACGATCGCCACTTCTTAAACAGCGTGTGCACCCACATGTCCGATCTGGACTACGGCAAGATCACCACTTATCCGGGCAATTACGACGATTACATGCTGGCCTCGACTCAGGCGCGTGAACAACAATCGGCGGACAACACGAAGGCCAAGGAAAAAGTCGCCGAACTCAAAGCGTTCGTTGCGCGTTTCTCGGCCAATGCTTCCAAGGCTAAACAAGCGACGTCCCGTGCCCGTCAGATCGACAAGATCAAGATCGAAGACATCAAGCCTTCCAGCCGCCAGTATCCGTTCATCCGCTTTGAATACGATGACCGCGAAAAACTGCACCGCACTGCGGTGGAAGTCGAGAATTTGTCCAAGGGTTTCGATCGCGTGCTGTACTCGAACGTCAATTTGCGCGTCGATGCGGGCGAGAAGGTAGCCATCATCGGCCCTAACGGTATCGGTAAAACCACCCTGCTGCGCTGTCTGGCCGGCGATCTGACGCCCGACTACGGCGTCATCAAGTGGACGGAAAAAGCCAAGATCGGTTACTACGCGCAGGACAGCTACAGCGAGTTCGCCGAAGACAAGATCATGACGGACTGGATGACCTACTGGCGTGGCCCTAACGACGATGACCAGACCGTGCGCGCCACGCTGGGCCGTTTGCTGTTCTCCGGTGACGATGCGCACAAGCCGGTCAAGGTGCTCTCAGGGGGTGAAAAGGGTCGCCTGTTATTCGGCAAACTGATGTTGCAACGCAACAATGTGCTGTTGATGGATGAACCGACCAACCACATGGACATGGAATCCATCGAAGCGCTCAACACCGCGCTGCTCGAATACAAGGGTACCGTAATCTTCGTCAGCCATGACCGCGAATTCGTCTCGTCCTTGGCCACGCGCATTATCGAAATCACCTCCAAGGGCGTCACCGACTACCACGGCACGTATGAAGAATATCTGCGCGATCAAGGTATGGCGGTTTAACGCCAAATTCATCCCCGCCTCGACAGCCTCACTCGAGAACAGGTTGCGGCAGGGATGACCGGTGTTTAAATGATGACTACAGGTGCAATCGGCGTATTTGATTCCGGTGTCGGCGGACTCTCCGTGCTGCACCACATTCGCCAGACCTTGCCGAATGAACGCCTGATTTACCTTGCCGATTCAGCCCATGTCCCCTATGGCGACAAGTCGGCTCACTACATCGAACAAAGAGCCATCACCCTCACCCGCTTCCTGATTGAACAAGGCGCAGACGCCATCGTGATCGCCTGCAACACGGCGACTGCGGCAGCGGCAGCCACCTTGCGCAGTCAGTTCAACTTACCTATCGTCGGCATGGAACCTGCGGTCAAACCGGCGGTTGCCGCCACAAAAAGCGGCGTTGTCGGCGTGCTAGCGACCATAGGCACACTGGAGAGCGCTCGCTTCGCCGCCCTCCTGGAGCGCTATGCCGGCGAAGTCAAAATCGTCACTCAAGGCTGTCCGGGCTTGGTCGAGCAGGTCGAATCCGGCGATCTGCACGGTATCCGGACACGCGAGTTGGTTGAACGCTACACCGCACCGCTCTTGGCGCGGGGAGCGGACACCCTGATACTCGGCTGCACCCACTATCCATTTCTGAGCAATCTGATCCGCGAGGTGGTGGGCGAACAGGTTACACTAATCGATACCGGCTTAGCAGTCGCGCGCCATTTACAGCGTCGCCTGCTAAGCGAGCTACCCTGCCGCTCTGCAACTCAACCTGACGAATTCTTTTACACCAGCGGAGATTGTGACCAGGCTACTCGCATTATCTCGTCGCTATGGGGCAGCACAATCGAAGTTAAACCATTACCTATTGATTTTAAATAAAAAATGATAAAAATATTTTTCCGTACTCTGCGCTTAATCCTGATGCCTTTCATGCTGTTATGGTCCAGTCTGGCAACACCCAAAGGGGTGGTTCGCCCGTCCGAAGTACAGGAAAAAATTGATCAGGATTGCGAAAAACTCGCGCTCTATCACTTTAAAACCTGCCCGTTTTGCATCAAGGTTCGCCACGAAATGGCCAGATTGTCCCTGCCGATCGCATTGCGTGATGCGCAGCATGACAACAAGCATCGCGATGAGCTAATGCTGGGCGGCGGAAAAATCCAAACGCCCTGTTTACAAATCACCGACCAGACAGGCAAAGTCCAGTGGCTGTATGAATCAAAAGAGATCATCAGCTATCTACAGCAACGTTTTCAATCTGCGTGAACTAGGCCACAGAAACCGAACATGAACCGCCACTACACCCTGACCATCTCCTGTCCCGACCGCGCGGGCATCATCGCTGCGGTAACGGGATTTATCGCACAGCACGGCGGTTTCATCGTCGAAGCGAGTTATCACACCGAACAAGATGAGCAACGCTTCTTCATGAGACAGGAAATCCGCGCCGACTCGCTGCCTTTCGATGCCGCCGAATTTAACCGATTGTTTTCCCCGCTGGCCGACGAGTTTTCCATGAACTGGCAACTGTCCGATTCCGCGCGCAACAAGCGACTAGTGATTCTAGTCAGCAAACAGGATCACTGCCTGGACGATCTGTTGCATCGCTGGCGCACGGACGAGTTGCAAGTAGACATTCCCTGTGTGATTTCCAACCACGAAGATCTGCGCAGCTTTGTCGAATGGCACGGCATTCCGTTTATCCATGTAGAGATGACCGATAAGATTGCCGCCTTCGAGCGCATTGCAGCACTGTTTGAAGAATATCAGGGCGACACCATGGTGTTGGCGCGCTTTATGCAGATTTTGCCGCCCTTTCTGTGCCAGCGCTACTCCGGTCGTATCATCAACATCCACCACAGCTTCCTACCCTCCTTCGTCGGCGCGAAGCCTTATCATCAGGCGTATCAGCGCGGCGTGAAGCTGATCGGGGCTACTTGTCACTACGTCACCGATGAACTGGATGCCGGCCCGATCATTGAGCAGGATACGGTGCGCATCGACCACGGCGATACGGTGGATGACCTGGTGCGCTACGGGCGCGATATCGAAAAAACCGTGCTATCGCGCGGCTTGCGCTACCACGTTGAAGACCGCGTGCTGGTGTGCGGGAATAAGACCATCGTGTTCAAATAATGAAGGACGACAAAACATCTACACCGTGGAACCATTGCTATTTATTGTATATTTCCATAATATACACACATGATTGACCTGACCAAAATCTCCGGTTTTAACTGGGACGAAGGGAACGCCTGTAAAAATGAAAAACACGGTGTTTCAATGGCTGAAGCGGAGCAAATATTTTTCAATGAACCACTTTTACTGCTTGCCGATATAAAACACAGTCAAGGCGAAGCACGCTTTCACGCGTTAGGTAAAACAGATGATGGACGTGCGTTACATATTACTTTCACGCTACGCAATTCCGGTGAAAAAATCCGGGTGATTTCGGCCAGAGATATGCACAAGAAGGAGCGCACGATTTATGAACAAGCAACTTAAACCAGTTCCGAAATTTGCTAATGAGGCGGAAGAACAAGCCTTCTGGAACAAAGAGGATTCAACGGAATATTTGGATTGGACGAAGGCTAAAAAGGTTGTGCTGCCTAATTTGAAGCCTACAACAAAAACGATTTCGCTACGACTGCCCCAGCATCTGCTGGATTCCATTAAAGCCGCTGCGAATTCTCGCGATGTACCTTACCAGTCGCTGATCAAGGTATGGCTTCAAGAAAAGTTGCACAGCCACTAACTTTGTCTATTCCTGTAAGCCTCCTGACACAAACTGCAACGCTTAGCCCGAGAGCGCGGGAATAAGACCATCGTGTTCAAATAAGGCATCGCTCCGGCGAAAGCCAGCATGACGATGGAACTTTCCCGACTATTGTTGTCGGATACGCCATCCTGTATTTGAATTTTATGAATGGCCGTCATCCCAGCCCAAATCGGCAATTATTCCATCGTCAACCTGTTAGGTGAGGGTGCGACCTCCAACGTGTATCACGCACAGCGCATAGGATCGCTCGCCTCGGTCGCCATCAAGCAATTGCGCCGTGGACGTCAATCGGAGATTTATCAGGCGATGTTCACCGCCGAGGTGGAACTGGGGCAACAGATGCGCCACAAGAACATCGTCAAGGTGCTGGACGCCGATTTGAACGAGGAAAGCGGCCCGTATCTGGTGATGGAATACATCAACGGAGTGTCACTGGACAGCCACGATACCGGCGACACGCTGCTGCCTATCCGCACGGTGGTGTCGGTAGTCGAGCAGATGGCGGGCGCGCTGCGTTACGCCGCCAACCTCGGCGTCGTACACCGCGATGTTAAACCCGGCAACATTATCCTGATGAAAGACGGGCTCGCCAAGCTGGCAGACTTCGGTTGCGCAATTCCGGCCAGCGAAATGGGCGCGATCGTTGCCGGCAGTCTGGCCTATATGTCCCCGGAACAACTCGATGGCGATGCGCTGGATCAGCGCGCCGACATCTATTCGCTGGGCGCGGTGCTCTACCGCCTGCTGACAGGAAAAAACACCTTTGAAGCCGACAACGCCTTCGATGCCCGAATCGCCGTACTCCACTACCCTATCGTTCCGGTTCAGACCTACCGCAAAAAATTGCCCAAAGAACTGATCGCGGTAATAGAGCGCGCGCTGAAAAAGGACAAGGATTTGCGCTACAGCACCTGGGATGAATTTATCCGCGATCTGGGCAATGCGTCACACCAGATCCGCATGTCCGACTACGATCTGGACATGTATCGCGGCTTCAGTATGTCCACACAATCGGTGCTGTCGAACTACATGTCATCGGATCGCGAGTTTTCCCGCAGCGGATTTTCGCGCAGCTCGTTTCCGGGATAGCAACCTCACAATCGTTCCGTCACACTCAGCTCATCCTCACTCAGAGGTAGATGCGTTTCGATCTGGTGTTGCAGAACCTGTAAGTCCGCCTCCGAAGCATCGCGCCCCTCCGCGCTACGGCGGCTGACACGCTCGCGCAAAATATCCGGCGCAACTTGAATATCCAGTATCCCAAAGACAGCCCCGACTCGTTGCGCCAGATCGCGGAACATGTCCCGCTCCCAGCGCATCAGAAAAGCCGCATCGACAACCACACTCCAGCCGGAAAGCAACAAACCCTCAGCCAGATCAGCCAGATGTTGATAAGTGCGTAGCCCAAACGACTCGCTATAAATCCCCAATGCCTCACCTCCGCGTGCGCAGGCATCCAAGCCTGCCAGACGCTTACGCTCGACATCGGAACGCAGCCGTATCAGGCCGTGTTTTTCCAGCCGTTGTTGAGATATGGTGGTTTTGCCGGAACCGGAGAGACCATGAGTAATCAATAAAGATAGGGGGAGTGGAGAGTGGGCAGTGGAAAGTTGTTCGGCTAAGTGCAAGCACTCGTTCATTTCGGCAACACTGGATGAACAGCCTTGCTCGACACGCAGTGCAGCCACCTTGGCGCGCACCAGCGCCCGATAGACCGCGTAATAGCGCAACAGCGCCACGCCCTGATAGTCACCCGTCGCTTCCAGCCAGGAATTGAGGAAACGCGAAGCTAGAGCGGGAAACTTCCGGTGCAGCAAATCCATGTAACAGAAGGCGACTTCCGAGATGACATCTATCCAACGCAGCGCGGGACTAAACTCCAGCGCATCAAAGATCACCAATCCTGCGTCCACCCAGGCCAGATTGGCCAGATGCAGATCGCCGTGACACTCCCGCACAAAACCGCTTTCCTTGCGGACCCGCATCACAGGAGTCAGCCGCGCATGCTCGTCGTTGCACCAGCGGCGTAAATCGGTCAGCTCATCCGCCTTGGCACCGCGCGCCAATACCTGAAAGTTTTCTTCGACCGGACGGGCAATCGTTTCGGGCTCACCCCAAGGGCTGTCCGCTGTCGCCCTCTCGCATTCGCTCAGATGAAAATGCGCCAACCGGGCAGCCAGCGCATCTATCTGTAGATTACCCAACTCACCTCGCGCGGCACACCGATCCAGCGTCTCATCAGCCGGAAACTGACGCATCTTCACGGCAAATTCCAGTGGCTCACCCGAGGCGTTGATGCGAGGCGCATCCAGCGTCCCCGTAATGGCAACGACATCCAGATAATAATCTTCGGCCAGACGACGGTTCAGGCGCAACTCATCGCGACAGTCCTGCTCCCTCAGCGCCAGCGTAGAAAAATCAAGAAAACCCAGATTAACCGGCTTCTTGATCTTGTAGGCATAAAGACCTGTGAGCAACACCCAGGAAATATGCGTCTCGACCAAATCCACCTTCACCACCGGATGATCGTAGCAAGCCGGATCGGTCAGCAATGATTGGATGAGCGGCGGCAACATGAACCTACCCGGCGTCTTTCATTTCAAGCGCCAGCTGATACAACTCGCTGCGATTCGCGCCGGTGATCTTTGCGGTAAGCTGCACGGCCTGCTTGAGCGGTAAGTCTTCCATCAACAAGGCGAGCGTGGACAGGGTTTCGGCGGGCATCCCTTCAGCGGCTTGCGCCCCCGAGACCAGCACGACGAATTCACCGCGTTGCTGATTAGCGTCCGACAACAGCCAGCCCTCAGCCTCAGCTAGCGAACAGGAATGGATCGTCTCGAACAATTTGGTCACTTCACGCGCCAGCACGATTTGCCTCACCCCGCCCAATACCGCGTGCAAATCGGCGACACATTCAACGATGCGATGCGGCGCTTCATAAAACACCAGCGTATAAGGGTGACTGATCAAGCCCTGCATCACGGTCCGGCGTGCCGCAGATTTATTCGGTAAAAAACCGTAAAACAGGAAGTGCGGTGCATGAATACCGGATGCCGACAAGGCGGCCACCACGGCGGAGGCGCCCGGAATCGGAATCACCCGCAATCCGGCGGCCAGCACGGCCTGCACCAGCAAGGCGCCCGGATCGCTGACGGCAGGCGTCCCGGCATCGCTGACGAAAGCTACGCTCTGTCCGGATTGAATGGAGGCGACCATTTTTTCCGCAGCGCCGCGTTCATTGTGCTGATGCACCGCAATCAGCTGTTTTGCGTATATGCCGTGGTGCTTCAATAAATGCGATGTGTTGCGCGTATCCTCTGCCGCGACCACATCGGCCCCCGCCAGCACGTCCAGTGCGCGTAAAGTGATATCACGCAAATTTCCAATCGGGGTGGCAACTACATATAATGCGGGTTCTAACTTTTGCGGGTGTTCCATATGCGATTTCCTCTACTTTGCGGCTTGCTCGCACTATACGTGAGCGGTATGGCCTGCGCCACTGGCGATACAACCCAGCCTGAGAAATCGACACCGCATATCGCCCTGCTATTGCCTTTAAGTTCGCCCAGTCTGGGCCCTTCCGCCCAATCGGTATATCAAGGCTTTCAAGCGGCTGCCAGCATCAAAGCTTCAGACTTTCCGATACGGGTATACAGCGATTTTATTGAGCCTGCCAGCGTGGTTACCGCCTATCGAAGCGCCGTCGCCAACGGCGCGGTGGCCGTGGTGGGTCCCTTGACCCGCGACAGCATCCACCAGTTGGTCGAAGAAAAAAATATCCCCGTGCCCACCCTCACCCTGAACGTCATCGAAGGACTGGTTCCACCGCAGATGTATTTTTTCGGCATGGCGGTCGACAGCGAAGCGCGACAAATCGCCAAACTGGCAAGACAACAAGGTTTTAAACAAGCGATCGTCATCTACACGCAGGACGCCCTTTCGCAACGTCTTCAATTCGCATTTGAAGACAAATGGACGCATTCAGGCGGCTCAGTTTTGCGCGAAATCGAGTACACCAATGACACGTCGGTATTTGCAGATATCACCGCCCCGCCCGACACGATGGTATTTTTCGCGACAGATAGCAAAAAAACCCGCTCAATACATTCCTATTTACCCAACATTCTGACCAGTTACGGCACCTCGCAGTTGTTCACCGGCAATACCGAAAAACTGCTTAACTTTGATTTAAATGAGATTCGTTTTATCGACATGCCCTGGCTGTTGCAAACCGACCTGCCAGCTGTCATGGCCTATCCGCGCGCCAATTCACCGCTGACAGCAGATCAGGAAAGACTCTACGCGCTAGGGATAGACGCCTATAAACTCATACATCTGTTAATTGCAGGTCAGGCAAAATCCGCGATGCCACTCGATGGCGTCACTGGTCGTCTGCGTCTTAACGGGCGCACATTTGTAAGGGAGGCAACTCCGGCAGTCTTCGTGCAAGGACGCGTTCAAACAGCCGACACCCCCATCGCCCCTGCCCTGCAACTGTTCCCCAAACAGTTCAAAAACGCATCGCAGGTCGAGGCTGCCTCCGCAGTTGGTGTAACTGCCAAACCGTGAACGGCGCCGAAGCTGAACATTGGGCTGAAAAATATCTGCTTTCACAGGGGCTAAAGCTGATTGAACGCAACTATCGGGGACGCTTCGGCGAAATCGATCTGATCATGCAGGATAAGGAGACGCTGGTATTCGTGGAAGTGCGCCAGCGCAGAAGCAGTCATTTTGGTGGCGCAGCCGCCAGCATAGATCTTCACAAACAGCAAAAATTGATCCGCACCGCGCAACAATACCTTGCCCGTTTAGGTCACACACCGCCTTGCCGCTTCGATGCCATGCTGATGACGGACGCCGAAGGCCGCGATGTTGTATGGGTCAAAAATGCGTTCGATGCGTGATTCGGTTAATATTCGCCTTTGCAACCTTGACGGTGAAGTACCTGAAATTTATTTTGCGGGATGAAGCGCAAGGCGCCGCGCAGTAAATGACGAGGCATATCATATTGATAGACGAAGAATGAGCGAGCACGCAACACAGCGATTCGCCCGGAAAATGGATTTTATGGACATCAACAAACGCATCATCAAACACTTCACCGACAGCGCCGAACTCAAGCTGAAGGTTAAAGACACGCTGGCCGTTCCCATTGCCAACGCTGCGCAACTGTTTTTTGACTGTGTGACCAACGACGGTAAAATTTTATGCTGTGGCAATGGCGGTTCAGCGGCCGATGCCCAGCACTTTGCAGCAGAGTTACTCAATCGCTTCGAGATTGAACGTCCCGGATTAGCCGCCGTCGCGCTGACTACAGACAGCTCCGTGCTCACCTCGATTGCCAATGATTACGACTTCAGCCTGATTTTCTCCAAACAGGTGCGCGCACTGGGGTTACCCCGCGACAGCCTGCTGGCGATTTCGACCAGCGGTCATTCGCCCAATGTAGTTGCGGCGATACACGCAGCGCATGAACGGAATATGCGTGTGGTCGCTTTAACCGGTCGCGATGGCGGGGAAATGGCCAGCATACTAAGAGACGGTGATGTCTCTATTTGCGTGGACGGACGCAGCACCGCGCGGATTCAAGAAGTTCACCTGCTTGCCTTACATTGCATCTGCGATGTGATCGATTATCAGTTAATGGGGGAATAAATGCACAACTTACTGTTTATATTATTAATTTCAGCGTCCCTGCAAGGTTGTTTTCCGGTTATCGCCGCTGGCGCAGGCGCTGGCGCGTTGATGGCACAGGACAGACGCACCAGCGGTGCCTATATCGAGGATGAAGCGATTGAAGACAAGGCCGTCAACCGGATCACCACTCAATATAAAAACACGGTACATGTCAATGTGACCAGCTATAACCGTAATGTTTTGCTCAGCGGCGAAGTGCCCGATCAAGCCACCAAGGCTCAAGTCGAACGCATCGTTGCCAATATTCAGAATGTCGGAAAAATATACAATGAACTGACTGTCGGCATCAGTAGCTCACTGGCGTCCCGCAGCAACGACTCGCTGGTCACCTCGAACGTTAAAATGCGCTTCCTTAATGACAAACGCTTTAGTGCCACCAACGTCAAAGTCATCACTGAAAATGGCATCGTTTATCTGTTAGGTATAGTCAACCGCCGGGAAGCGGAAGCCGCTTCCGAAGTAGCCAGCGCATCCAAAGGTGTCTCGCGCGTCATACAACTATTTGAATATGTTGAATAATTATCCACCCGCTTTCGAAGCCAAACTCTGCGACGCTGAGCTATTCAGCAGCCGTATCGCAACGCTGCCCCGACCGCTGGTCTTTACCAACGGCTGCTTCGATGTCCTGCATCGCGGTCATGTCACCTATCTGGCGCAAGCCCGCGCCTTGGGCGCGTCACTGGTGGTCGGCGTAAACAGCGATGCATCGGTGAAACGTCAGGGCAAGGGCGCTGACCGGCCGATCAATGCCGAACAGGATCGCATGGCGGTACTTGCGGCACTGGAATCGGTCAGTCTGGTGGTTCAATTCGATGAAGATACGCCGCTGAATCTGATTCTCACCTGCCACCCCGATGTGCTGGTCAAGGGCGGCGACTGGAAACCGGAGAACATCGTCGGCAGCACCGAAGTCCTAGCCTGGGGCGGCACAGTACACAGCATTCCCTTCCTGCACGAGCGCTCCACAACCTCATTATTGAAAAAAATCAGATCCTTATGAATAACACACCGCTTCCTACCGAAATCACCCTGCACCAGCAATCCAAGACACTGGAAATTGCCTTCGCGGATAATGAGCGCTTTACTCTGCCCTTCGAGTTTTTGCGGGTGTTCTCACCTTCCGCCGAAGTGCGCGGCCACGGCCCAGGCCAGGAAACGCTGCAAGTGGGCAAGCGCAATGTCATGCTCACCAATGTAGAACCGGTAGGCAGCTATGCGATTCAATTGACCTTCGATGACGGACACGACTCAGGTCTGTACTCGTGGGATTATTTGTACGAAATGGGTAAATACCAGCAAGGTATGTGGCACGACTACCTGGCACGGATGGAAGACGCGGGCGCAAGCCGCGACCCGAAATAGGAGGAATACCATGAGCAAAACGACCCATTTCGGTTTTGAGACCGTAGACGAAAATGACAAGGCAAAACGCGTCGCGGGCGTGTTCACCTCGGTTGCCAGCAAGTACGACATCATGAACGACTTGATGTCGGTCGGCCTACATCGCCTGTGGAAGCGCTTCGCCATCAGCGTCAGCGGCGTGCGCCGTGGTCAGCGCGTGCTGGATGTGGCGGGCGGCTCGGCTGACTTGTCACGACTATTCCTCAAGGAAGTCGGAAGTTCCGGCCAAGTGGTCTTGACTGACATCAACAACGCCATGCTGCGCGTGGGACGCGACCGCCTGCTCGATGAGGGAATCGCCACTCCAGTCACCCAGTGCGACGCCGAGCATCTGCCCTTCCCGGACAACTACTTCGATTGCGTGAGCATCGCCTTCGGTCTGCGCAATGTCACCCACAAGGATGCGGCGCTGCGCGAAATGAAGCGCGTGTTAAAGCCGGGCGGACGCGTCATCGTGCTGGAATTCTCCAAGGTCGCTAAACCGCTGGAAAAAGCCTACGACCTGTACTCCTTCAAGCTGCTGCCCAAGATGGGACAGATGATCGCAGGGGACGCAGACAGCTACAAATACTTAGCCGAATCCATCCGCATGCACCCGGGACAGGAAGAGTTGAAGCAGATGATGGTCGAAGCAGGTCTCGAGCGCGTCGAATACTTCAACCTGACAGGCGGTGTGGTGGCGGTGCACAGAGGTTATAAGCTGTAAAAACAGAATCTGGCAAGCGTAGCCAAAAAGGAATGAAATCCGGGATTTCCCGGATTTCGTCATTATTATCCGGTGAAACCGCGATACATTCCACCCTGCTACTATTATTTCAGCACAGAAATGGGCGAAGAATCCCCCCTTGACACTTTTCTATGGCTCATTACAATGTATCTACATAGATATACATCTGGAGTAAGCCATGCGTTTGCAAGTCTCAAAGTGGGGAAATAGTCTGGCAGTCCGACTGCCCGCTACTTATGCAAAGCAATCCGGAATTCATAGCGGTGATTATCTGGAAGCCACAATCACGCCCGGCGGTGAAATGCACCTTGCACCGAGCACTATTTCGGCGGACAAGGTTAGCTTGCTCAAAGCACTCACTGCACTACAAACCACTCTGCCGCAAACCACCAGCGTGATGGATACCCTGCGTGATGAGGCGCGTTACTGATGGTTTATCTGGATACCAGCGTGTTGGTAGCGCTGTTCACCAACGAGGCGAGCGCCAGTCATATTACACTTTGGTACGCCGACGAAACTCGTCTGCTGACGTCCGGTGATTGGTGCATGACCGAATTTGCCAGCGCACTCGCGCTCAAGAAACGAACCCGACAACTTTCCTGCGAACAGTGCGATACCGCATGGCAGGTATTCTGCGAGTTTTGCAGCAGCGGATTACGCCTGTTGCCGCTAGAACGGGAGGTTTATACCCAAGCCGCACAATTAATTCGTGAAAGCGATAACGGCTTGCGGACAGGAGATGCGCTACATTTGGCTTTGGCGCTGCATGTACGTGCAGAAGCGTTTTTTACACTGGATACCCGACTGGCTGCAAGTGCGCAGCAGAATGGGCTATCCTTAATCACGACAAAATAAAATTTATTATTAATCAAAAGGATATAAATATGAGCGGTTTACCAAAATGCCCCAAATGCGGTTCTGAATACACTTACGACGACGGCAGCCAGTACGTCTGTCCCGAATGCGGCCACGAATGGTCGAAAGAAGCCGCCGCTGAAGCTGGCGAACAGGCTAAGGTTTTCAAGGATGCCTTCGGCAATGTGCTGGTGGACGGCGATTCGGTCACGGTAATCAAGGATCTGAAGGTCAAGGGCTCATCTTCAGTCGTCAAGGTCGGCACCAAGGTCAAGAACATCCGCCTAGTGGATGGCGATCACGACATCGACTGCAAGATCGACGGCATCGGCGCGATGCAGCTCAAGACTGAGTTTGTCAAAAAGGCGTAGCAAATCATGAGCGCTTGGGGTTGTCCGCACGACATAGAAGGCAAGTGTTCACGCGTCAACAACATTCCCTGCGATCTGGGGATGAAAGGGTGCGTGCTGTTCGGTCGTTTCCGTTTTGCCGATCCTGCCAAGAACCGTCCGAAAAAGGTGATAGCGAACCCGGTAAATTCAACCCCACCTCCCGATGACAAATAGCCCGCCGGAGCTCATCTACTGCGACGAATATCTGCTGGCGTTCAACAAACCGGCGGGCTTACTGGCCGTGCCGGGACGAGGCGAAGATAAACAGGATTGCCTGTCTGCGCGAGTCCAGCAGCAATACCCGGACGCGCTGATCGTACACCGCCTCGATATGGCGACATCCGGTCTGATCGTTTTCGCGCGGGGCATCGCCATGCAGCGGCGTCTCTCGGAGATGTTTCGCGAGCGCGAAGTTAAAAAAATCTATGTGGCGATCGTCTCAGGGACACTCAAACCTGAATCCGGCCAGGTAAATCTGCCCGTCGGCGCAGACTGGCCGAACCGCCCCAGACAAAAAATAGACATGGAGAAGGGCAAACCTTCGATTACCCGCTATCGGGTACTGTCCCATCAAGCCTGTTCCACCCGCTTGGAGTTAGAACCCGTGACCGGACGCACACACCAGTTGCGCGTGCACATGTCGGCACTGGGCCACCACATACTGGGCGACACACTGTATGGCGATGCGACAAATATACAAGCTGCAGAGCAATTCGTCAGCGCGCCAAGACTGCTGCTGCACGCGCTATCGCTAAGCCTGTCGCATCCGGCAGCGCAGACACCGCTCATCCTTAGGTGCGAGGCGGCATTCTGAATGGCATAATACACACTTCGCTTATTGGATCAGATATCTCTCATGACCCGTCGCCCCGCTCTGCTTAGCCTTGGTTTCCTCGCCGTGTTTGTCACTATCGTTACCGCCTATGTCTGGTTGGCTCTGCATTGGAGTTACTCGGAAGGTGAGCGTGCAGGATTCATGCAAAAACTGTCGCACAAAGGCTGGATTTGCAAGACATGGGAAGGCGAACTATCACTGGTCGCCCTCCCCGGCGCAGCACCCGAAAAATTTTATTTCTCGGTAAGAGAGGAGGCCATTGCACAACAAATCAATGCGATGGTAGGTAATCGCGTTGCGCTAACTTACGAACAACACAAAGGACTACCCACCTCATGCTTCGGGGAAACTGAGTATTTTGTCACTGACGTCAAACTCGTCAAGCAATAATCGTGTAAAAATGAAACTTATCCTGCGCCGCACTGCCTGAACCCTCGCATCGATATAATGACGACCAGTGTTATACTCCACCCGCTTGAATTTTCACCACGAACGAGGAAGAAATGAAAAAATTATTAATGTTGTTGACCATAGTCCTGACCTGCTTGAGTTTATTTGCCACAACGGCTGAAGCCAAACGCTTTGGCGGAGGCAGCAGTGCCGGCAAACAACGCACCATGGCACCACAACAAGCACAGAAATCACCTGCTGCCGCACCCACTCCGGCAGCTCCCGCTTCAACCGGCAATAAGTGGCTGGGGCCTTTGGCTGGCCTCGCAATTGGCGCAGGTCTGGGTGCGATGTTCGCCGGCGGTTTAGGTGGCATGGGCGGCGCGATGGGTAGCATACTGATGGCGCTGCTAGTAGCCGGCGCGGTGATGTTTGCAATCACCATGTTCCGTAAGAAACAACAACCGGCCATGCAATACGCCGGTGCGGGTGCACCGTACAGCGCACCACAACCGATGCAGCAACAATACGCAGGTGGCAGTTCGGCACCTGTAGCGACCTCAAGCACTGGCCATATTCCGGCTGACTTTCCCGTGGAAAGTTTTTTACGCAGCGCCAAGACCTCGTTCATACGTCTGCAAGCTGCGAATGATCGCAAAGATCTGAATGACATCCGCGAATACACCACACCGGAAATGTTTGCAGAAATCTCCATGCAGATGCAGGAACGCGACAACGCGCCGCAAAAGACAGACGTGCTCGCCATTAACGGAGAACTGTTGGAAGTTACCAATGAAGGCGACTGGGCGATTGCCAGCGTGCGCTTTACCGGTCAGCTCAGCGAGAACAACGCCCCCGCAGAAAATGTTGATGAAATCTGGCATGTACAGAAGAATCTCAAGGACGATAAGTCGGTTTGGCTGCTATCAGGTATTCAACAGACCACTCAACACTAACCATGTTCACTCCAGTCACTGTCGCAGCACTCAATCACCTGCTCACGCAGAACGTATGGGCGCTTGACAGGCTGGCACGCTACTCGGGCAAAACGGCACGGTTCTCACTCGCGCCGTTTTCCTTTTCATATACGATTCTTCCCGACGGGATGCTCACCAGTGCGAGTTCGGATAACAATGCCGATGCGCACTGTATCCTCGCGCCTTCACTGCTGCCACGTCTGGCGATGCAGGATGAACGTGCTTATGCTCAAATCCAAAGCGAGGGCGATGCCTCCCTGCTCACCGAAATATTTTTCCTCTCCCGCAATCTGCGCTGGGATGCGGCCGAAGATTTAAGCCGCTACACCGGTGACATTGCCGCCGAGCGTATCGTGCAGGCGGTACAAGGGAAGCAACAGCACCTACACGAAACGGCGGTTAATCTGGCGCAAGCCGCTGCCGAGTACTGGACGGAGGAAAATCCGCTTATCGCCAAACCTCAACAAATCAGCGCCTTCATGCTGCAGGTCGATACGCTGCGAGATGATCTGGCCAGACTGGAACAACGCGTATCCCGCCTGACCGATCAACTAAAAAAATAACCATTCAAATACATGCGTTTTTTTCGACTATTCAAGATACTCTCCGCCGTCATTCGCTTCGGATTAGACGAATTCCTGCTGGCGCACGAGAGCGTTAGTTGGCTACGCAAACCGCTCAACGCGCTGCTGTTTTTGCGCAATGTCTCTACACCGCGTGCCGTGCGTCTGCGTCTTGCGCTGGAGAGTCTGGGGCCAATCTTCGTCAAGTTCGGACAAATGCTCTCCACCCGCCGCGACCTGATGCCGACCGATCTGGCCGATGAACTAGCCAAACTACAGGATCAAGTACCGCCATTTTCATCAAGGCTTGCCGTATCCATCCTGGAGGCGACTTACCGGAAGCCGTTGCTTGAAGTCTTCAAAACCTTTGAGGAAACCCCGGTCGCCAGTGCCTCGGTGGCTCAGGTGCATTTCGCTGTGCTGCACGACGGTCGTGAAGTCGCCGTCAAAATCCTGCGCCCCGGCATCACCCGCATCATCGCGCACGACATCGCGCTGCTGAAGGTTGCCGCCGACTTGATCGCCTGGCTGTGGGCCGATGGACGTCGCTTAAAACCGCGTCTTGTGATCGAAGAGTTCGAGAAGCATCTGAACGACGAGCTGGATTTAACCCGCGAGGCCGCCAACGGCAGCCAGTTGCGTCGCAACTTCGCCAGTTCCAACTTGCTGCTGGTGCCGGAAATGTTCTGGGATTACTGCACCACCGATGTGATGGTCATGCAGCGCATGTATGGCATGCCGATCAGCCAGGTGGATGCCTTGCGTAGCGCCGGGGTCGACATCCCTAAACTGGCAGCCAACGGCGTGGAGATCTTCTACACGCAGGTATTCCGTGACGGCTTCTTTCATGCCGACATGCATCCGGGCAACGTGATGGTCGCCGCCGATGGTCGTTACATCGCGCTGGATTTTGGCATCATGGGCACGCTGACCGATGTGGACAAAAACTATCTGGCACAAAATTTTCTCGCCTTCTTCCGCAGAGATTACAAGCGCGTAGCCGAAGTACATATCGAATCCGGTTGGGCCCCTGCCGAGACGCGTGTGGATGAACTGGAGTCCGCGATACGTGCAGTGTGCGAACCCATTTTCGACCGCCCCTTACGCGAGGTGTCTTTCGGACGCGTGCTGCTGCGCTTGTTCCAGACTTCACGTCGCTTCGGCATCGAAATCCAGCCACAACTGGTCTTGCTGCAAAAGACTTTGCTCAATATCGAAGGTTTGGGATTGCAACTGGATCCTGAACTGGATCTGTGGAAAACTGCTAAACCATGGCTGGAGCGCTGGATGAGTGAACAAATAGGCTGGCGCGGCCTGATCAGATCGTTCAAAGAAGAGGCACCGCGCTACGCCTCTATCCTGCCGCATCTGCCCCGCTTGCTGCATCAACGCCTGATCGAGAACCCCACTGCGGGGCTAGAGCACAACATGCAGCAACTGCTGGCGCAACAAAAACGCCGCAACACCTTGCTAACCATCATCGTGGGGATTTTACTGCTGCAGACGGCTTGGATACTGCTGGGCTAAATCTTATTAATTTATTGATTATTAACAATAATCAAGCAAAGAATCCGCTATCCCAAAGCTCGCGGGTTAAAGCATGGTAGTCCGCCGCGCCAGGACTCTTTGGGGCATATTCAAAGACGTCTTTCCCGTACATCGGGCTGGTTGCCAGTCCGACGGTTTCAGAGATACGCGTGGTACACACCAATTCGCCAAAACGCGATTTTAGCTTCTCGTAAATCTCAAATGATAACTTGCGACGGGAATCGAAGCGTGTCACCACGATGCGACGTTCTATCTTGCGTTTTAATTTGATTTCCAGCACATTGAGCGCGCTATCTAGCCTGTGCACCCCTTGCAGCGAGAGGAAGTCAGCCGATACGGGTACCAGCACCCTGTCAGACGCCAGCAAGGCATTCAACGTAAGCACACCCAGCATCGGGCAGCAGTCGATCATGATAGGAGCGCCTGTGAGCGCCAGATCTTCTCTTAGTCCGATTTTAAGCATGGTGGCAGCCTGAGGGTCGCTACCTAGCATCGCATCGAGTTTGGCCAGTTCCAGCGCAGCTGGAACCGCCTGCCATCCGCGAGAGGTGTCGCGCAACAATCCTGCCAACGGCGTCTTGTGTTTGAAGAACGCGGCCATGCTCACCTCGGCGCGAACGTCCTTAATTCCGCTGGCGAGCGTAAGATGTCCCTGCGGATCAAGGTCGAGTGCAATCGGCGACTGCTGAGCTATGCTCAGTGCCGCCGTCACGTTCAGACAAGTGGTTGTTTTTCCAACCCCGCCTTTTTGATTAAATACGGCGATGACCGCCATTTGCTATCCCCGGTTTCGGGTGATTAACCCTACTCGACAGTGACTGACTTCGCCAGGTTGCGCGGCTTGTCGACGTCAGTGCCCTTTTGCAATGCGACGTAATATGCCAGCAATTGCAAGGGGAGAGTGTGAAGAATAGGGCTTAAATATCCTGCGTGTTCGGGCATTTGCATGATGTGCACGCCGTCTTCCTCGCGAATATGGGTGTTAGCATCGGCGAAAACGAACAGTTCTCCTCCCCGTGCACGCACTTCGTGTAGATTGGATTTGAGCTTTTCCAGCAGCACATCGTTAGGAGCGACCGAAATCACCGGCATATCTTTGTCGACCAATGCCAGCGGGCCGTGCTTGAGTTCGCCTGCAGGATAGGCCTCGGCGTGGATATAGGATATCTCTTTGAGCTTGAGTGCGCCTTCAAGGGCGATTGGATAGTGCATACCACGCCCTAAAAACAGCGCGTGATGCTTAGTGGCGAACTGCTCGGCTAATTTCGCGATCTTGGGTTCCAGATCCAGCACTTTTTGTGTGGCGGCAGGCAGATGGCGTAAATCGTGCAAGTGTTGACGTTCCTGTGCTTCAGTCAGACGTCCGCGCTGTTTAGCCAGCACCAGTGTCAACAGGAAAAGGGCAACCAACTGCGTGGTGAACGCCTTGGTCGATGCCACACCAATCTCGGGGCCTGCACGGGTCAGGAAACGCAGCTTAGCCAGTCGCACCAGCGCACTTTCAGCCACATTGCAGATCGCCAACGTGTGGACATGTCCCAACGACATCGCGAAGTTGAGTGCCGCCTGCGTATCTGCGGTTTCGCCCGATTGCGAAAGAACGACCACCAGCGCCTTCGGATTAGGCACACTGGTGCGGTAACGGTATTCGCTGGCAATTTCCACCGTACACGGTATACCGGCGATTTCTTCCAGCCAGTAGCGCGCAACCAGTCCTGCGTGATAACTAGTACCGCAAGCCAGTATCAGGATGCTGTTGATATCTGAAAATACCGCTGCCGCTTCCGCACCGAACACACCCGGAATAATCGAGGTGCTGTTGCAAACGGATTCCAGCGTATCGGCGATGGCCTGTGGTTGCTCGTGGATTTCTTTCTGCATGTAGTGTCGATAATTGCCCAGCGACACGCTCTCGTTACTGATTTCACTCACCTGAACCGGGCGAGTCACCTCAGTCCCGCTGGCGTTCAAGATGCGGTAACTTTGTCGCCCAATCTCGGCGACATCGCCTTCCTCGAGATAGATGACACGGTTAGTCACCGGCAGCAACGCAGACACGTCAGACGCGATGTAGTGCTCCCCGACACCGACACCCATCAGCAAGGGACTCCCGCGACGCGCGCAGATCAGTTGATCGGGATTATCTACCGCGATCACACCCAGCGCATACGCGCCGATCAGTTCGGTCAGCGAGGCTCGTGTTGCCTCCAGTAGACTAGTGCCGTTCTTGTAATGACTGTGTATCAGATGAACAATCACTTCGGTGTCGGTGTCCGAGGTAAACACGTATCCGGCAGCGCTCAAACGGGTGCGCAGCGATTCGTAGTTTTCGATGATACCGTTGTGCACCACGCCGATCAGATTGTTGCTCAAATGAGGATGTGCATTGCGCTCGCTGGGCACACCATGGGTTGCCCAACGCGTGTGCGCTATACCTAACGTACCGTTAGTGTCCGTTGTCTTCAGCCTCAGATCTGCAACTCGCCCTGTGCTGCGCTCGCGCTGCAATTGGCCATTTTGTATGACGACCAGTCCCGCCGAGTCATAGCCGCGATATTCCAGACGTTGCAGACCTTCCAGCAAGATAGGCACGACATTGCGTTCAGCTACTGCTCCTACGATTCCACACATAATTGATAACCTAAAAAGTTGATAGTTTAATTTACAAGCTACAAGCTACAAGCTGATTATTTCTTCTTAACCGGACGACTCCATCCAGGTATGGTCATTTGTTTGCTGCGCGACAGCGTAAGCTCATCAGGCGGCGTATTGCGCGTGATGGTTGAACCCGCACCGATGGTCGCACCACGACCCACAGTCACAGGTGCGACCAGCTGGGTATCTGAACCGATAAACACATCGTCTTCGATGACCGTACGGAACTTATTCGCGCCGTCGTAATTACAGGTGATGGTCCCCGCGCCCACATTGACCCGGCTGCCTATGGTCGCATCTCCTATATAGCTTAAGTGATTCGCCTTGCTGGCTTTTGCTATTTCGCTGTTCTTGATCTCGACAAAATTGCCGATATGAACATCATCGTGCAATTTAGTGCCGGGACGCAAACGCGCGTAGGGGCCGATATGACAGTTATGTCCTACTTCGCTCGAATCGATATGACTGAACGGCGCAATCTGTGTACCTTCTGCAATAGAGGCATTTTTGATGACGCAGTATGCCCCGATTTGTACGTTGCTAGCCAGCTTGACGCTACCCTCAAAGATACAGCCGACGTCTATCTCAACATCCTGACCGCATTGCAGATTACCGCGCACATCGATGCGGGCAGGATCAGCCAGTGTCACGCCTTGCGCTAACAGCGCCGTTGCCTGCACCTGCTGCCAGGTGCGTTCAAGCACCGCCAACTGCGACTTGTTGTTGATCCCGTGAATTTCCCACTCACAGGCAGGCTGTGAGGTATGTACAGCCACGCCTTGCGCGACTGCCAGCTCGACTACATCGGTCAGATAGTATTCGCCCTGCGCATTGTTGTTGCCCAATTTGGCCAGACACTCACGCAGCAAAACCGTATCGACCAGCATGATACCGGTGTTAACTTCAGTAATCAGTCGTTGCGCATCCGTTGCATCCTTTTCTTCAACGATTCCAAGCACAGAACCTGACTCATCGCGCACGATGCGCCCGTAACCAGCAGGATTGGGCATATTGACCGTGAGCAACGTCATCATTCCACCCGACTGCATCATCTGGTGCAAGGTCTTTTGCTGTATCAGCGGCACATCACCGTACAAAACCAGCGTCTGCGAGTTATCAGATAGGTGCGGCACCGCCTGCTGCACTGCGTGCCCAGTGCCCAGCTGCGGCTCCTGGAGCGCAAAACTTGCCCCGTACTGAGCCATTGCCTGCGGGACTGATTCCCCGCCATGACCGTAAACCACACATATTTTTTCAGGATTCAATGATTGCGCGCAATCTAAAACATGAGCGACCAAT
Organism: Gallionella sp.; assembly: GCA_041660905.1. Lineage (GTDB taxonomy): Bacteria > Pseudomonadota > Gammaproteobacteria > Burkholderiales > Gallionellaceae > Gallionella. The sequence goes on along the minus strand of JBAZVL010000001.1, from coordinate 664,475 downwards.
GCTTTACCTGCGAGCGCGTGCAGCACCTTGGGCTTCGCGGAATACATGCGCGTACCCTTGCCTGCGGCGAGAATTACAATGTTTAACGGTTTCATAGGACTCCTTAGACACGAAGTAAAATTATAAACAATCTTCAGTTTATCGGTTGCCTTCGAGTTGGGATTTGACTTTCACACTTCGCCGCCAGTCTATCATGGTTAAATAGCAGGCACAAAAAAAGCAGCCTAAGCTGCTTTCTTTGTTGAGTTGACCAGATGTTAGTGGCCGGCTCTTTTGCGTAATTGCTGTATTACCTTCAACTGCGCAATCGCATTGACCAGCTCGGATTCAGCCTGAGCGTAGTCGATATCGGATGAACGATTCTTCATCGCTTCTTCAGCCGCCTGTTTAGCTTCCAAAGCGCGTGCTTCGTCCAGATCCTTACCGCGAATTGCCGTATCAGAAAGTATCGTCACGACATTAGGCTGAACTTCAATCATTCCGCCTGAAACGTAAATCAACTCATCCTCAGCTTGATCCGGACGCTTGATCCGGATCGAGCCTGGCTTGATGCGAGTCAGTAATGCAGCATGCCGTGGATAGATGCCCAGCTCGCCCATTTGTCCTGGAACGATAACCATCTCTGCCAGGCCGGAAAAAATGGATTCTTCCGCACTTACTACGTCGACATGTACTGTCATTGCCATTTGAATTCCCCTTATTGGAGTGTCTTGGCTTTTTCGACTGCTTCTTCGATGCCGCCAACCATGTAGAACGCTTGCTCAGGCAAGTGGTCGTAGTCACCGTCAACGATACCCTTAAAGCCTTTGATCGTTTCTTTCAGTGTTACATACTTACCAGGGCTGCCTGTGAAGACTTCAGCAACGTGGAAAGGCTGTGACAAGAAACGCTGGATCTTACGAGCACGAGCCACAGCAATTTTATCTTCAGGAGCCAATTCATCCATACCCAGAATCGCGATGATGTCACGCAATTCTTTGTAACGCTGCAGATTTTGCTGAACGCGACGGGCAACAGCGTAATGCTCTTCGCCGACAACCAATGGATCCAGTTGACGAGAAGTTGAGTCCAGAGGGTCAACAGCCGGGTAGATACCCAGTGATGCGATGTCGCGAGACAAAACAACGGTTGAATCCAGATGCAAGAAGGTCGTAGCAGGAGCAGGATCGGTCAAGTCATCGGCAGGAACGTAAACGGCCTGAACAGAAGTGATAGAACCAACCTTGGTTGAAGTGATACGCTCTTGCAAGCGGCCCATTTCTTCAGCCAGTGTAGGTTGATAACCCACCGCAGAAGGCATACGACCCAGCAACGCAGATACTTCAGTACCGGCCAGTGTGTAACGGTAGATGTTGTCAACGAAGAACAGAATATCGCGGCCTTCGTCACGGAATTTCTCAGCCATAGTCAGACCGGTCAACGCAACGCGCAGACGGTTACCAGGCGGTTCGTTCATCTGACCGAACACCATGGATACTTTATCCAGAACGTTAGAGTCTTTCATTTCGTGGTAGAAGTCGTTACCTTCACGGGTACGCTCACCAACACCGGCGAATACTGACAAACCGCTGTGCTGCTTAGCGATGTTGTTGATCAGTTCCATCATGTTAACGGTCTTGCCCACACCCGCACCACCGAACAGACCAACCTTACCACCTTTAGCAAACGGGCAAACCAAGTCAATAACCTTGATACCTGTTTCCAACAGGTCAACAGAAGGTGACAACTCGTCGAAACGAGGCGCCTTCTGGTGAATAGGACGGCGCTCTTCACATGGAATCTCACCTGCGTCATCGATAGGACGACCAAGAACATCCATGATGCGGCCCAGTGTACCAGCGCCAACTGGAACTGAAATAGGCGCGTTGGTATTAACTACAGCCATACCGCGCTGCAGACCATCAGACGATCCCATCGCAATGGTACGAACTACGCCATCACCTAATTGCTGCTGTACTTCAAACGTCAAACCCGCTTCAACGATAGAACCTGCTGCAGCTTGCAACGTCAGCGCATCGTATACCTTAGGCATTTTGTCGCGCGGAAATTCAATATCCACCACCGCACCAATGCACTGAACAATCTTACCTTGAGTCATTTGGATTTCCCCATCAAATTAATTTTAGTGTTACCGCTGTATTCAACTATACAGGCACTAGCCTACCGCTGCCGCTCCGCTGCAAATCTCGGAAATTTCACGGGTAATAGCCGCTTGACGCGCCTTGTTATAGACTAACTTCAGATCAGCGATAACGCTCTTGGCATTATCAGAAGCAGCCTTCATCGCTACCATACGAGAACTCTGCTCAGACGCCATGTTCTCAACAACGCCCTGATACACCAGAGATTCAACATAACGCAAAAGCAATTCGTCAACGATGACCTTAGCATCAGGTTCGTAGATGTAGTCCCAGTTACCTTCAGACAGACCCATCTTTTCGCCACTGAGCGGCAACAATTGCTCGATGATAGGCTCTTGCTTCATGGTATTCACGAAATGATTGTAGCAAATGTGAATGGCATCAATCTCACCGGAGACATAGGCATCCAACATTACTTTGACCACGCCGATCAAACTCGCATGATGCGGTGCGTCGCCCAGACCGATCAAGTTAGACTTAACTTCAGCACCGATACGGTTCATGAAGCCCAGTCCCTTGTTACCGATTGCGCAAACACCGATTGCTTTTCCTTCTGCTTCCCAGGTCTTCATCTGGGTTACAACCAGGCGCAGCAGGTTACTGTTCAAACCGCCGCACAAGCCCTTATCGGACGTGATCAGAATAACGCCAACTTTTTTGATGGCATCACGCTTAACAAGAAACGCATGCTTGTACTCTGGGTTAGCGTGTGAAAGATGAGCCGCCACTGCACGAATCTTTTCAGCATAAGGACGGGCAGCGCGCATGCGCTCCTGTGCCTTACGCATCTTGGCTGCGGCAACCATTTCCATGGCGCGTGTAATCTTTCGTGTATTTTCTACACTCTTGATTTTCGTGCGGATTTCTTTACTGCCAGCCATTTTTCACCCCGCCTTAGTAAACTGCAGTTGCTTTGAATTCCTCAATCGCAGCAGCCAACAGCTTTTCATTATCCGCGCTCAGGTCCTTCTTGGATTCAATCGTATCCATCAGGTCCTTGTTCTTGGACTTCAGATAGGCGTGTACTGCAGATTCGAATGCCAATGCCTTAGGCACTGCAACGTCATCAAAGTACCCCTTGTTCACACAGAACAAAGTCACAGCCATTTCAGCAACAGACAGAGGGCAATATTGCAATTGCTTCATCAGTTCTGTAACCAGCTTGCCGCGTTCCAATTGCTTACGTGTTGCTTCATCCAAGTCAGAGGCGAACTGCGCAAATGCAGCCAATTCGCGATACTGAGCCAGAGCAAGACGTACACCGCCACCCAGTTTCTTGATAACCTTGGTCTGAGCAGCACCACCCACGCGAGACACGGAAATACCCGCATTGATCGCTGGACGAATACCTGCGTTGAACAAGTCTGTTTCCAAGAAGATCTGACCGTCGGTAATCGAAATTACGTTGGTTGGAACGAATGCAGAAACGTCACCGGCTTGAGTTTCGATGATAGGCAACGCGGTCAAAGAACCGGTCTTACCCTTCACTTCACCCTTGGTGAACTTTTCAACATATTCTGCGTTGACACGCGCTGCGCGCTCGAGCAAACGTGAGTGCAGGTAGAAAACGTCTCCAGGATAAGCTTCGCGACCTGGTGGACGACGCAGCAACAAAGAGATTTGACGATATGCCCAAGCTTGCTTGGTCAAGTCATCGTAAACGATCAGTGCATCTTCACCGCGATCACGGAAGTATTCACCCATGGTGCAACCGGCGTATGGTGCCAGGAACTGCATCGCAGCGGAATCAGAAGCGGTAGCAGCAACCACGATGGTGTAACCCAGCGCGCCGTGCTCTTCCAGCTTACGAACCACGTTAACAACGGTAGAAGCCTTCTGACCGATAGCAACGTAGATACAAGTGATACCCTGGCCCTTTTGGTTGATGATCGCATCGATCGCAACGGCTGTTTTACCAGTCTGACGATCGCCGATAATCAGTTCGCGTTGACCGCGACCTACAGGCACCATAGAGTCAATTGACTTCAGACCTGTTTGAACAGGCTGATCAACAGATTGACGCTCGATAACGCCAGGCGCTACCTTTTCAATCTTGTCAGACATCTTGGCGTTGATAGGACCCTTGCCATCGATAGGCTGTCCGAGCGCGTTAACAACGCGACCGCACAATTCAGGACCTACAGGAACTTCCAGAATACGTCCGGTACACTTAACAGTGTCGCCTTCGGTAATGTGTTCGTATTCACCCAGAATAACGGCGCCTACAGAATCACGTTCCAGGTTCAAAGCCAGACCAAATGTGTTGCCAGGGAATTCCAACATTTCACCTTGCATCACATCGGACAAGCCGTATACACGTACGATACCATCAGTAACACTGACCACCGTACCTTCGGTGCGTGCCTGAGTCAGCGCTTCGAAGTTCTCGATGCGGCTGCGAATCAAATTACTTATTTCAGAAGGGTCAAGCTTCATCTGGATTTCCTTATCTTGATAATTCTTTATCAGGCTAGGGCGGTTGCCATTTCGCCAAGACGGGTTCGTGCAGAACCATCGATCACCTGGTCTCCGGTACGGATGACCACACCACCCAGCAAATCTTTATTGATTTTACAGACAAGTTTAATATCGCGGCCCAAGCGTTTCTTCAGTGAGCTGATGATGTTTTCTTGCTGCTTATCTGACAATTCAAAGGCTGAGTCAACCTCAACGAGCGCGGTCTTTTCTGCATCTGCACGCAAAGCCTCAAAGAGGGATGCGATTTCAGGAAGAATTTGCATACGCTTGTTTTCGGCCAGCACTCGCACAAAATTGCGAAGCTGTACGACGGCTTTAGCGCCCAACAGTCCGTCCATCAAGCTTTCAATATCAGCTTGCGCAACGCGCGGGCTGTTGATGATAGCCTGAACTTCAGGATGGTTGACCGCTTCGGCCAGAGACAAGATAGCCTCCGACCAGCCCTTCAAATCTGCCAGTTTTTGCGCAGCATCGAAAGCCGCTTGCGCATAGGGACGTGCTGTGGTTATGGCTTCAGACATGGTGGTTACATTTCCGCAACAAGTTTATCGAGCAAGTCGTTGTGCGCCTTAGCGTCAATTTCGCGGCCCAAAATCTTGCCAGCGCCTGCCAATGCAATGGCTGACACTTGGGAACGCAATTGCTCTCTAGCGCGGAATACTTCTTGTTCGAGCTCAGCCTTGGATCCAGCGATAATGCGATCGCCTTCAACCTTAGCCTGAACCTTAGCTGCTTCAATGATTTCGCTTGCGCGCTTATCACCAGCAGCCAGGATATCTGCCGCTTTTTGCTTCGCTTCGCGCAACATTTCTGCTGAACGCTTTGCGGCCAAATCCAGATCATGCTTACCACGCTCACCTGCTGCCAACCCGTCCGCAATTGTCTTTTGGCGGGTTTCGATTGCCGTCATCAACGGCGGCCAGATGAACTTGGCTGTGAACCAAATTAATATTGCAAACGTTAACGCCTGCGCAATTAGTGTAAATGTAATATCCATTTCAGATCCTTACGTTGGCCAACACAGCGCTTGGCCAAGCACAAACTAGTGAATGACGCTCAACAGTGGGTTAGCAAATGCGAACATCATAGCCAGACCAACACCGATAATGAAAGATGCGTCGATCAGACCGAGCAACAGGAACACTTTACCTTGCAATACTGGGATCATTTCTGGTTGACGAGCTGCGCCATCCAAAAAGCTGCTACACATAATACCAATACCGATACATGCGCCCAATGCACCCAGACCGATGATCAGACCGATGCCGATGCCGGTGAACGCTTGAATCTGTGCCAAAAGTGCCAAGTTTTCCATAGTGTTTCCTTTCAAGTTACTAACAGTGGTTATAAAAATTACTTTTGCTACAATTTGCTACAACTAGTGACTTTCGTGAGCCATCGCCAAATAAACAACGGTCAGCATCATGAAAATAAAGGCTTGCAGTACAACAATCAAAATATGAAAGATCGCCCATCCGGCACCCAACATTGCACCGAATATCGTGCCTACCAACCCGGTAGCGGCCCACATTCCCAGCAACAGGAAGATGATTTCGCCGGCGTACATGTTACCGAACAGACGCAGAGCATGCGACAGCGGCTTGGAAACATATTCGATCAGGTTAAACAAGAAATTTGCAGGCCAAATCAAAGGATTAGAACCAAACGGAGCACAGAACAACTCGTGTATCCAACCGCCCAAACCTTTAACCTTGATGCTGAAGAATATCATCAGGAACCATACCGACAAAGCCAGTGCGAATGTCGTATTGATGTCTGAAGTAGGAACTGCGCGCCAGTGTTCCTGGCCGAATACGTTCTCATAAACCCAGGCCATCACGTCGATAGGCAAGAAGTCCATGGCATTCATCATCAATACCCACATGAATACGGTCAGCGCCAGCGGAGCAATAAACTTGCTGCGATCGCCATGAAAAATGCCTTTAACCTGATCATCGATGAATTCAACCAGCAATTCGACGACAGCCTGGCGCTTGGTCGGAACGCCCGCCGTTGCGCCGCGAACTACCCACCAGAGAATACCGAAAGTCAGCAGACCGAGCAGTCCGGACACAATCAAAGTATCCATATGCAACGACCAGAATCCGCCATTGCCGATTGATTGGGAGTTGAAGGTTAAGTGATGGGTAATATAGCTAGATGGTGTTAGCACGTGTTCTGTAGACATTGATGAATCCAGTTATTTTTTATTATTTCCCACGGCCCCGAGACCTGCGCCAGATACGAGCACAGATGCTGCCAGACCGCCTATCAGAGCCAATGGTACCAGCCCGTTATAAAGTTTAAATATTGCGAGCAAAAGCACCGCAATCACCACTATTTTTGTCAGCTCCGCTTTAAGCAACGCGATCAGCACACCACCCGCCGTTTGATCTACCCGCCTGCGCGTCATCTGTACCCCCGCATAGCCACCTGCGAGCGCAACTACACCGCCCAAAGAGGAAGATATCGCTGCATTTACCGTACTAAACAGCAGGTAGACGAAGCAGAAGGCCACTGTTACGATTATTTGCCAGCGAGCTGCTTTTTTAAAAGCTTGATTTATTGTTGTTTTTGTTTCATCCATCCCGGGCGTTACACTCAACTTTTCACATCCATGGATTTCCGAATGGCTGGCATTGTCATTGATTTCATGTGTCAAAGTCAAGCCCTCTCTCTAATTTTTTTGTAAATTAGCAATTAATTCATCAAGATGCTCATGACTTGTGTAGTCCAGTATCAATTTGCCCGCACCGCGACTGCCTGGCTTGATCACGACTTTAGTTCCGACCGATTCAGACAATTCCTCCTGCAAACGCAGCAAATCTCGATCGGGCGTTTTAGCAGCTGCGGGCACGACCGGATTGAGCAGCAACTGAACCAGCGACTCGGCTTCGCGCACCGACAGCTGTTTTAAGGCAATTTGATTAGCTGTCGCAATTTGCTGCGCGCCTTCTAATCCCAGCAAAGCTCTGGCATGGCCCATCTCCAGCCGGTTTTCCATCAACATCTGCTGCACGATTTCCGGTAGCTTCAGCAATCTCAACAAGTTGCTTGTTGCGCTTCGAGAACGCCCGACCGCTTCCGCTGCCGTCTGATGGGTCATCTCGAATTCATCGATCAAGCGCTGTATACCGATCGCCTCTTCCAGAGAATTGAGATTTTCGCGTTGTATATTTTCGATCAGCGCCATTGCCAGGGCCGCTTTATCCGGCACGATGCGCACCAGCACCGGCACATGCTGTAAACCCGCGATCTGGGCTGCGCGCCAGCGGCGCTCTCCGGCAATAATTTCATAGCTGTCATCGATCAGTTGGCGCACCAATATCGGCTGCATTACACCCTGCGCCTTGATCGACGAAGCTAAATCCTGCAACGACTGCTCGTCCATGCTGGAACGCGGTTGATATTTTCCCGGTTTGAGCATGGTGACGTGCAAATCGCGCAGCACATCGTCTTTTTCACTCTTGCCACCCGATAGCAGCGCTTCCAGCCCGCGCCCGAGTCCCTTTTGTGGTCTAGTCATCGTCGTATTCTTTATACCGTGGCGGCAGGTTTCGCCGCATTGTTCAATAACTCACTGGCCAGCGCCAGATAAGCTAACGTGCCCTTGGAGGATTTATCGTGATACAGCACGGGCACACCGTAGCTGGGCGCTTCCGCCAGACGGACATTGCGCGGAATCACCGTGCGATAGACTTTGCTGCCGAAGTGTTCCTGCAATTGCGCTGAAACTTGCTGCGCCAAGGTATTGCGCGGATCGAACATGGTGCGCAATAAACCTTCAATTTCCAGTACAGGATTCAAGCTCGCTCTGACCTTGCGTATCGTGTTGACCAGATCGCTCAAGCCTTCCAACGCATAGTACTCGCACTGCATTGGGATCATCACCGACTTTGCCGCACATAATCCGTTTAAAGTCAATAAGTTAAGTGCGGGCGGGCAATCGATCAGCACATAATCGTACTGGTCTGAAATCAGTTTCAACGCGTCTCGCAATCGTGTCTCGCGATGCGCCAGATCAACCATCTCCACTTCCGCGCCAGCCAGATCGCGATTGGTCGGCAACACATCGTATTTGCCCACTTCGGACCGCTTCAACGCTTCGGCGATAGTCTTCGTACCCAGCAACACGTGATAGACCGTAACCTCCAGATCGCGTTTCTCGATACCACTGCCCATGGTCGCGTTGCCCTGCGGGTCCAGATCGATCAGCAGCACGCGCTGTTTCGCTGCGGCCAGACTGGCGGCCAGATTCACGGTGGTCGTGGTTTTGCCGACACCGCCTTTCTGGTTGGTGATAGCCATTATTTTAGTCACTGTGGCAACGCTCCTGTGGGTGTTGCAATAACCAAACTGCGCGCCGCATTCAATCCCGGCACCGCTAACTTAATGACACTTTCAATTTTACAATCTACCGGCACACCGGGTAACTCCTGTTCGGCCAGCCCTTTCATGGCAACCCAGCTCCCCGTAGGCGATATCAGGTGGCGCGTGATCCGCAAAAAATCACCCAACTCGGTAAAAGCGCGGGAAATAATGCCGTCGAATTTATCGCTAGGCTGAAAATCTTCCACCCTTGTGCATTTCACCTGCGCGTTCTGCAAGCCCAATTCTATGATTGCCTGCTGCACGAACCCCGTCTTCTTACTGTTGCTGTCCAGCATCGTCACTTGCAAATCGGGGCGAACGATCGCCATGACCACGCCCGGCAATCCCGCACCGCATCCTACATCCAGCCAGCGTCCCGCACCTATGTGCGGCAACACCGCCAGACTATCGAGCAAATGATGACTGACCATCTGCTTTGGATCGCGAATCGCCGTCAAGTTAAACACCTTGTTCCATTTGACCAGCAGCGCCAGGTAGGCGAGCAGCTTTTTTTGCGTCTCATCGTCGATGGACAGATCCAGTTGTATTATTCCTTGTTGCAATTCTTCATTCATGTCGTTGCTTTGCTATCTTTGAAACCGCGCTTCAAATGAACCAGCAACAGCGAAATCGCTGCCGGGGTAATGCCTGAGATTCTTGCGGCCTGCCCTATCGTTTCAGGTTTATGTAAATTTAACTTCTGCCCAGCCTCTGTGGATAAACCGCGCACTTCGCGATAATCCAGATTATCCGGTAGTTGCAGTGCCTCATTCTTCAGACTGCCCTTGATTTCTTCGTGCTGCCTGTCGATGTAGCCCTGATATTTGGCTTGAATTTCCACCTGTTCGGAGACTTTTTCATCTTCCACCGCAACCCCGGCACCTGTCAGCGTCATCAAACTCGCATAATTCACATCCGGACGCAGCAGCAATTCATGCAGCGAATATTCGCGCTCGATATTTTTTCCCAGCACGCGCTGCGCATCTTCAGCCGGCAAGCTGCGCGGATTCACCCAGGTGCTGCGCAGTCGTTGCTGCTCCAATGCGATAGACTCGCGCTTCTTCTCAAATGCCTGCCAGCGCACATCGTCGACAATTCCCAACTGGCGTCCGATCTCGGTCAATCGGATATCCGCATTGTCTTCACGCAACTGCAAACGATACTCTGCACGACTGGTGAACATACGATACGGTTCGATGACGCCCTGAGTAATCAGATCGTCGACCATCACGCCCATGTAAGCCTCATCGCGGCGCGGACACCAGGCGTCCATTTCGCGAACTTGCAGTGACGCATTGAGCCCTGCCAGCAAACCTTGTGCTGCGGCTTCTTCATATCCGGTCGTGCCGTTGATTTGTCCGGCGAAAAACAGTCCCTTGATCGACTTGCTCTCCAGCGAACTCTTCAAGCCGCAAGGATTGAAATAATCATATTCAATCGCATAGCCCGGGCGCAAGATATGCGCATTTTCCAACCCTTTGATTGATCGGACTAATTCGACCTGAACATCAAACGGCAAGCTGGTTGAAATCCCGTTAGGGTAAATTTCATGGGTGGTCAGACCTTCCGGTTCGAGGAAAATCTGATGGGAAGTCTTACCTGCAAAACGGGTAATCTTGTCTTCGATAGACGGGCAGTAGCGCGGACCGACGCCTTCAATCACTCCGGTGAACAAGGGTGAACGGTCCAGTCCGCCCCGAATAATCTCATGGGTCCGTTCACTGGTTTCAGTAATCCAGCAGGGCATTTGCTTGGGGTGCTGCGCTGCATTTCCCATAAAGGAAAATACCGGCACAGGATCATCCCCCGGCTGCTCTTGCAACACCGAATAATCGATTGTGCGACCGTCGATGCGAGGCGGCGTACCGGTTTTCAACCTGCCTACCGGCAATTGCAGTTCACGCAAACGATGCGCCAGACTCAACGACGGCGGATCCCCCGCACGGCCCGCCTGATAATTCGCCTGACCGACGTGGATTAGCCCGGCCAAGAATGTACCGGCAGTCAGCACGACCGTTTTCGCGCTAAAGCGCAGTCCCAGTTGCGTGACGACACCGACAACCTTGTCCTGCTCCACCAGCAAGTCATCCACCGCCTGCTGAAACAACCACAGATTGGGCTGATTTTCCAGCATCGTACGGATAGCTTGTTTGTAGAGCATACGGTCGGCTTGCGCACGGGTTGCGCGCACTGCATAACCTTTGCTGGAATTCAAGATACGGAATTGGATGCCGCCGATATCGGTCGCATGCGCCATCGCACCGCCCAAGGCATCGACTTCCTTGACCAGATGTCCTTTACCGATACCGCCTATCGACGGGTTGCAGGACATTTGTCCGAGTGTCTCGATATTGTGGGATAACAGCAGTGTTTTGCAGCCCGCGCGCGCGCTGGCCAGCGCAGCCTCAGTCCCGGCGTGCCCGCCACCCACCACAATTACGTCGAATACTTCAGAGAATTTCATGTCGCCACAGATTAGAAAAGGTCGCGCATCATACAATAGACCAGCCGCATTCTGAAATCAGCTGATAGAGCCAATAGATTGCGCCGACAAATATTCTATTTGCCGATGCAGAATCGACTAAATATTTCACCCAGCAGATTGTCGGCAGTGAACTTACCGGTGATACTGTTCAGTTCGTGCTGTGTCAGACGCAGCTCCTCGGCGAACAACTCGGGATGATTCAATACCAACGTGGCCTGCAACAGATGTGCTTGCGCCAGATTTAACGCATTGAGGTGACGCTCACGAGCGATAAATGCGCCGCTTTCCTGATTTTGCCAGCCTATCAGTTTGAGCATGCGTTCGCGCAACTCCTCGATCCCTGTTCCGGTTTTTGCCGAAATGCTGATCGCATCGGCACGCAAAGGCAAATTCTTATCCACAAGCAAATCCGCTTTGTTGTAAACCAGCAGATGTGGAATATCGGCCGGAAAGGAGGCTAAGATTTCTTCATCCTTTACGCTCAGACCAGCAGTACCATCGAGCAACAGCAAAATCAAATCAGCGCGTTGCAGGGTTTGGTGGGTACGAGCCATCCCCATATTTTCGACTTCGTCTTCCGAACTGCGCAGTCCTGCGGTATCCATGATGTGCAGCGGCACACCGCGAATTTGTATCGCCTGACGGATCACATCGCGGGTAGTACCCGGTACATCGCTAACCAGCGCGACTTCCTCACCGGATAAACGGTTCAACAAACTGGATTTACCGACATTCGGTCTGCCGACTAACGCGATATGCGCGCCTTCACGCAGCAAACTGCCCTGCCTGGCGCTCAATAAGGTTTGCTGTAATTTAATCTGAATATTTTCCAGGAGCTGATCGCGCAGCGTGGTATCCACCACCTCTATGTCTTCTTCGGGAAAATCCAGCATGGCTTCCACCAGCATACGCAAGGTAATCAGCTCATCGACCAAGGTGTGGATAATCGCGGAGAATTCGCCGTGCAAAGAGCGCATCGCACTGCGCGCCGCTTCGGTGGTGGTCGCTTCAATCAGATCGGCAACGCTCTCTGCCTGTGCCAGATCAATCTTGTCGTTTAAAAAAGCGCGGCGGGTAAATTCTCCCGGTTCGGCCAATCGGACATTCAGACTCAGACAGCGTTGCAGCAACAGATGCAGTATAGCGGTGCCACCATGCCCCTGCAGTTCGAGTACATCTTCACCTGTATAGGAATGTGGGCCGGGGAAATACAGGGCAATGCCCTGATCGATCACACCCCCGTTTTCGTCCAGAAAATCACCGAAAGTCGCGTGACGCGGAGCCGGTAATTTTCCTAAGACGGCGTTGGCAACGGCGATGCTATCGCTACCTGAAATCCGCACCACCCCGACGCCACCCCGACCCTGTGCGGTGGCGACGGCGGCGATGGTGTCAGACTTTTGCTGCGTCACCTTCAACCTTCAGATTATTGGTGATATACCATTGCTGACCAATAGAAAGTACGTTGTTGACGATAGAGTACAACACCAGTCCGGCTGGAAAGAAGAAGAACACCACGCTGAACGCAATCGGCATAATTCTCATAATCTGCGCCTGCATAGGGTCAGCTGGAACCGGATTCAGCTTGGATTGAAGATACATACTGATACCCATGATCAACGGCAAGATATAGTAAGGATCTGCCGCCGACAGGTCGGTAATCCACCCGAAGAAGGGTGAATAACGAATTTCTACGCTGGCCAGAATCGACCAGTACAGCGCGATAAACACCGGAATCTGGATCAAGACAGGCAAACAACCACCTAGCGGGTTAATTTTTTCAGTCTTGTACAACTCCATCATGGCGCGATTCAATCGTTCACGGTCATCTGCGTATTGAACCTTCAGTTTTTCCAGCTTAGGAGCGACCTGGCGCATCTTGCCCATAGAGCGGTAACTAGCTGCAGACAACGGGAAAAATAGCAATTTAATCAACAGAGTAAGTACGATAATCGCGACGCCCCAGTTTTGCACCATGCCATGCAAAAAGGTCAACATCCAGAATATCGGCGTAGCCAGGATGGTCAGCCAGCCGTAATCCACTGTCAAACCCAGTCCCGGAGCAATGTCGTTCAATTGAGTTTGTGCAGGTCCTGCATACAGAGGTACGCTGACCACTGTTTTTTGTCCCGCAGCGATAGCCGGCACTGGCACTACGAGGCCGGCTGTGTATAAGCCGCTCTCCAACTTTCGCGTGAAGAATTCACGGTGTGATTTATCTTTAGGTATCCAGGCTGCAACGAAATAGTGTTGCAACATCCCGACCCATCCATCATCGGATTCTTTTGGATAATCTACTTTGGCGTTATCTATATCAGAGAATCCGACTTTTTGGAATTTCTCCTTATCTGTGTAAACAGCAGCCCCTGTATAGGTGGGTACCATCTTCGACCCGCCTACTGGATCTACGCCGTCGCGGGTAAACTGATAATAGGCAGAGGTATTAGCGATCCCAGCAGCGCTATCGTTTTGAATTTCATATGAAATATCAATAACATAGCTTCCACGATGAAAAGTCAGTATCTTAGTTACTTTAACATCGGCAGCGCCTTCCGCTAACAATCTCACCTGAATCTGATCAGCATTGCCGCTCAACTCGTAGCTGTCTTTTTCTGCATTAAATAATGTGTTGTGATTGGGCATTCCTGCACCCAGCAGGCCGGATTGGGCCACATAGTTATGTGTTCCATTGCCTTTTTCAAACAGAACGAAGTTTTTCGTCTTGTCCTGACCATCAGGATGTTTCAGGAAATCCAAGTGTTGAATATCGCCACCGACCGTGTTGATATCGGCTTCCAGAAAATCGGTCTTAACCTTAATGATCTTGCCGGTTTCAATCTTGGTTGCCTGCTGAATAACTGCATTTTGTGTCACGTCAGTTATAACTGCTGCAGGCACTGGCAAATCTGATTTAACTGCAGCTACAGGTTTTTCTAATTCCGGATGCTGATAACGTTGCCAGCCATCCCAAACCATAATCAATGAGAATGAAAATATTACAAACAGGAAGAGTCTCTGGAAGTCCATGATAGTATTTTATTTAATTATGGTGCAGGATCATAACCACCCGGATTCCAGGGGTTACAGCGTGCGATTCGCTTTATACTCAACCACATACCTGTCAACAGGCCATGTTTAGATAAGGCGTCACATGCGTAATGTGAACAAGTTGGAATGAAGCGACATGTCGGTGGACTGAGCGGACTGATCAGATACTGATATGCATGTATCAATTTTATGAGGATTCTGCGCATCGCATTGCTACCCGACTGAAAAGTTTACTCAAACCATCTTTAATGACACGTTTGTCTGATCGATCCGTGTTCCGCACCATCACCACCAAATCAACGTTGTAACGTTTGATTTCGTGGTTGCGAAACAATTCACGAATTTCTCTTTTTGTCTGGTTTCGATCTACCGACCTTGGCAAATACCTTTTGGCAACGACGATACCCAGCCTCGCTTTTTTCAGTTGATTAGGTACTAAAAAAAGCTTGAAATACTTGTCTGACATCACGGGGGATTTCAGACATTTAGCATAGCTTTCGCTGCGCGGAATCCGCTGCGCAGCTGCAAAGCTATTTTGATGCTTACACAGCGAGTCTTGCACGACCCTTGGCACGACGTGCGCGGATGACTGCGCGGCCACCGCGTGTTTTCATGCGAACTAAGAAGCCGTGAGTGCGTTTTCTCTTCGTAACTGAAGGTTGGTATGTGCGTTTCATTCTGAATTGTCCTTGGTAAGTCGTAAAACGCGGTATTACAATGGGTTAGGTGTGTTCTGTCAAGATAAATTTACAATTTTGCCTGTGGATAAGATTGTTGATGGCCTGTATAATCGCTTGAATCCACTGCTGTTTTGCAGGTACATTTTAGGTTTATATGCAAGAACTTAGCTTCTGGGATTCATGCCTGCTCTCATTCGAGAAAAGTCTCCCGCCCCAACAATTCAATTCATGGATTAAACCGCTTAAGATTTCCAGCGAAAACGATCGCCTGATTTTAACTGCACCAAACACCTTCACCCTGAAAGTCGTCCAGGACAGATTTTTTCAGGATATCAACCGGTTAGCTAAATCTGCTTACCCTGTCGTTCCGCAATTTGAGTTCCGTGTCGCTGAAGCATCGGCTAACAATACCCCTGCACCTGCCGCGCCTGTTGCAGAAAAGAAGAAACTTGTCGTCGAGACCAAGCCTAAAATCGACACTTCCTTCCGTGGCTATGGCAAGCTCAATCCTAACCTGACTTTTGATAATTTCGTTATCGGTAAAGCGAATCAACTTGCCTTTGCAGCTGCGACGCAAGTAGCTGAATTGCCTGGTGATTCTTACAACCCCTTGTTCATCTACGGTGGCGTGGGTTTAGGCAAGACGCATCTGACTCAAGCGATCGGCAATCAAATTATTTTGAACCGTCCACAAGCTAAAGTTTGCTATATGCACGCCGAACGTTATGTTGCTGACGTAGTTCGCGCATATCAGACCAATAAATTTGAAGAATTCAAGCAGTACTACCATTCACTGGATGTATTGTTGATCGATGATATTCAGTTTTTTGCCGGAAAAGCCAAAACACAGGAGGAATTCTTCTATGCATTCAATACATTAGTCGATTCACATAAGCAAGTTATTCTGACCAGCGATACTTTTCCCAAGGAACTGACCGGACTGGAAAGCCGTCTGGTGTCCCGCTTCGGCTGGGGACTCACTATCGGCATAGAACCGCCGGAACTGGAAATGCGCGTGGCGATTTTGCTGAAAAAAGCAACGCTGAGCGGTTATTCACTTAACGACTCGGTGGCTTTTTTCATTGCCAAGCATGTCAATTCCAATGTCAGAGAACTTGAAGGCGCGCTCAAACGTGTCGAAGCTTATTCCAAGTTTCACAAGCGCATCATCACCGTCGATACGGCCAAGGAAGCATTAAAAGATATTCTGGTAGCTCAAAGCAGACAAATTTCGATCGAAAATATTCAGAAGACCGTTGCCGATTATTTCCGCATCAAGCTGGTTGATCTGTTGTCGAAGAAGCGTACTCGAAATATCACCCGTCCCAGACAGATTTCCATGAGTCTGGCGCGCGAGTTGACCACCATGAGTCTGCCCGAGATCGGCAATGCATTTGGCGGTAAAGATCACTCTACCGTAATTCATGCCTGCAAAACGATAGTTGAACTTAGAGAAGCTGATTCAACCATTGATGCAGATTATAAAATTCTGATTCAAACCTTGACTGGATAAAGCTGTGTTTAAACTGTGTATAAAATGTTGGGATTTTTCATATTTTTAAACTCAGCCATTGTTATTCACAATTGCCCTTGTTTCGTTCCACTTTAGAATCACAGTCAATTTTTTAATGTAACTTATTGTTTTATATATTTATTTATAAGTCATTAACAGTTGTATTCTGCTTTATTATGATTGTTATGTATATATAGATTCTTATTAGTACTAGAAGAGCAATCCACAAAGCCTTTGTTTTCGTCTATTTTCCAACTTTTAACGATTGATTGTCGTCAATCCGTTTTTTTAAGTACTCGAATTGTCACTGGCAGATTAAAGTGTTTTATTTTTTTCCCGATTTAAACAAGATAATTCGCGTTTTAAAAGCTGTTACTTAACTGTGTAATAATTGTGGGTAAGTTGGAATTTCTTTTTAGTGAGTTAGTTATGCACAATTAATTCCTTTTTTGTACACGAATGGCCAACATGCAAATTTGACATTTAACCTATTGTTTTGTAAGTTTATTTTATACTTACTCACTTTATTTGAAGACATTATTAGTCTTATTAGGTATTTATATATATGTTTATTGAAAAGATAGAGAAAGAAGCGCTGCTAAAGCCGCTTCAACTGGTTGTTGGTATAGTTGAACGTAAACAGACTATGCCTATATTAGCTAACGTATTGATTGAAAAAGAATTTAATAAAATTCGTTTCACTTCTACCGATCTTGAGATTCAAATTACAACGACTATCCAGACTGCAGATAATGATTCAGAGCATTCTGCGATTACTGTAGGCGGAAAAAAATTGCAGGAAATTTTGCGTATCCTTCCGGATCAGTCTAAAGTTTCAATTGAAGTAAAGGACAGTAAGGCTCAAATCAAATCGAATAAGAGTCGTTTTAATTTGCAGTCTTTGCCTGCAATCGATTTTCCTAAACTCAATAATCAATTGGCCGAGTCTCATTCATTCAAAATGAGTCAGATTGCCCTGAAGAAATTGTTAGGTACCATTCAAAATGCTATGGCACAACAAGATGTGCGTTATTATCTGAATGGAGTGCTTTTTGTAATCGAAAGCGAGAAATTGCGCGCTGTAGCTACGGACGGTCACAGACTGGCGTATAACTCAGTTGCGATTGAAGGCAATTTTGATAAAACTGAAGTTATTGTTCCGCGTAAGGCGATCGTTGAGCTTTCAAAATTGCTCTCTGACGATGAAGACGAAGAAATTGAAATT
The DNA here is from genome assembly GCA_041660905.1 of Gallionella sp. Taxonomy (GTDB): domain Bacteria; phylum Pseudomonadota; class Gammaproteobacteria; order Burkholderiales; family Gallionellaceae; genus Gallionella. The sequence goes on along the minus strand of JBAZVL010000001.1, from coordinate 646,534 downwards.
GAATTTTCAGCTTCACAGCTTAAGGCCAGCTTTTCAGGAATTCAGTTGGTGACTAAGCTTATTGAAGGAAAATTCCCGGATTATCAAAGAGTTATACCAAATTACAGCAATCACTTGGCAATCAATCGTCTGCTGGTACAGCAGGCTTTGCAGCGTGCCGCGATTCTGTCTAACGAGAAATTTCGAGGCGTGCGCTTTGTATTAACTGAAAAAAATCTATGTATTATCAGCAATAACAGTGAACAGGAAGAAGCTCAGGTGGAAATCGAGACTGATTACCATGGTGAGGCTATCGATATCGGTTTCAATGTCAATTACCTGTTGGATGGTCTTGCTTGCATCCACTGCGACACCGCCATTTTTTCATTCGGCAACCCGAACAGTAGTATTCTGATTTCTTCTCCTGAAGATTTGGAATTCCGCTATGTTGTTATGCCGATGCGTATTTAAGCTTTAAATAATATTTCAAAGAACAAATGTTTCACGTGAAACAATTTCAGAACGAGAAAGAAACCAATGAGTGAATATGATTCCAGTAGCATCAAGGTGTTAAAAGGCCTGGAGGCAGTCCGTAAACGTCCGGGTATGTACATCGGGGACACGAACGACGGTACTGGTTTGCACCACATGGTTTTCGAAGCTGTTGATAATGCGGTGGATGAGGCGCTAGCCGGACATTGCGATGAAATCAATGTCATTATTCACGCCGATAATTCAATCAGCGTGAGCGACAACGGTCGCGGGATTCCAACCGATATTCACAAAGAAGAAGGCCGTTCTGCAGCTGAAGTGATCATGACTATCCTTCATGCGGGCGGTAAGTTCGACAGCAATTCTTACAAAGTATCCGGCGGTCTGCATGGCGTCGGTGTATCTGTGGTCAATGCCTTATCAGAATGGCTGAAGTTGACTATTTACCGTGATGGCAAGGAACACTTCATGGAGTTCCGTCACGGAGATCCGGTAGCACCGCTGAAGGTGGTCGGTGATTCAAAAAAGAAAGGAACGCTGGTTCACTTTTTGGCTGCAACCGAAACATTTGGTGTGATCGAATTTCACTTCGATATACTCGCCAAGCGTCTGCGTGAATTATCTTTTCTGAACAATGGCGTAAAAATTGCACTGATCGATCATCGCAACGGCAAGGAAGAAAATTTCTCCTTTACCGGCGGAATCAGAGGTTTTGTTCAATATATGAACCGTAACAAAACTGCCCTGCACCCTACTGTGTTTCATGCTATCGGTGAAAAAGACGGCATGACGGCTGAGATTGCCATGCAGTGGAACGATACTTATCAGGAAAATGTACAGTGTTTTACCAATAACATTCCGCAGCGGGATGGTGGTACTCACTTGACCGCGATGCGTGCGGCGATGACGCGTACCCTGAACCATTACATTGAAACCGAACAACTGGCTAAAAAAGCCAAAGTTGAACCGACCGGTGACGATATGCGAGAAGGTTTAACCGCCGTATTGTCGGTTAAATTGCCTGACCCCAAGTTTTCATCACAAACCAAAGATAAACTGGTTTCCTCTGAAGTTCGACCAGTGATCGAAGAGTTGATCGGTCAACAGATGAGCGCATTTTTGCTGGAAAAACCCAACGATGCGAAGATCATCGTCGGCAAGATCATTGAAGCGGCACGTGCTCGTGAAGCGGCACGCAAGGCACGCGATCTAACCCGCCGTAAGGGTGTTCTGGATGGTATGGGTTTGCCGGGTAAGCTGGCGGATTGCCAGGAAAAGGACCCTGCCCTGTCTGAACTCTATCTGGTCGAGGGGGATTCTGCGGGTGGATCAGCCAAGCAAGGCCGTGATCGTAAATTCCAGGCGATTTTGCCGCTCAAAGGTAAGATTCTTAACGTCGAGAAGGCCAGATTTGAGAAGCTGATCAGCTCACAGGAAATCGCTACACTAATCACTGTATTAGGCACAGGGATAGGCAAGGACGAATACAACCCCGATAAACTGCGCTATCACCGCATCATTATCATGACCGATGCGGACGTGGACGGTTCTCACATCCGAACTCTGTTGCTGACTTTCTTCTATCGCCAAATGCCAGAACTGGTCGAGCGCGGTCACATCTACATCGCACAACCACCGCTGTACAAAATCAAACAAGGCCGTGAAGAGCGTTATCTCAAAGATGATCTGGAGATGAAGAGCTACTTGCTCGGCAATGCACTGAAAGATGCATCGCTGTTCCCGGCTTTAGATGCAACACCGATACAGGGTGAAGCACTGGGATTGATCGCAAAGCAATATTTCCTGGCAGAAGCCGTGATTGACAGACTGACGCATTTTATCGCACCGGAAGCCAGTCATGCTTTGCTGATACTGCCTACGCTGTCTCTTGAAGATGCCGAACAAGCACAAAAGAGTGCAGAACTATTGGAAGCTGCCAGCGGTGGTGTGATTAAAGTTCTGGTAGAAAACGACGAACAGGGTGAACTGCGCCTGCGTTTGGAAAAACTCTACTTCGGAAATTATTCAGTCAGTTATCTGGACAAAGATTTCTTGCACGGTGGCGATTACAAGCAAATCCGTCAGACAGCCGATGCGCTGGAAGGATTGATGAGTCCAACGGCCTTTGTATCGCGCGGTGAACAAAAGCGTGGCGTGTCCAGTTTCAAACAGGCGATCGAGTGGTTGCTGGAAGAAGCTAAACGTGGTTTGAGCATACAACGCTACAAAGGACTGGGTGAAATGAATCCGGAACAATTGTGGGAAACCACGATGTTTGTGAAAAACCGGATTTTGCTGAAAGTACGTATCGAGGACACCATTGCAGCCGATGAAGTGTTCACGACACTGATGGGAGATTTGGTTGAACCTCGTCGCGCGTTCATTGAGAAAAATGCTTTGGGTGCGAAAAATCTGGATGTATAAAAAGCAGAATCAAAGAAGTTAAATTTTCTGATTGACTAAAAAAGGCCGCGATTACACGTGGCCTTTTTTTAAGTCAAAATTCACAAAAAGAGGAAAATTGATGCAATTTGAGCATATTTATGAAACTCACTACGCTGCAAGCCAATAAATACAAGGCTTCCAGACGTAGCTCTTTTAAACACTGATTTGCGGGCTTAAATGAAGACGGGAATACCGTGAGGTGGGAAGGAGGTTGAAATCGATTAAACGCGGTTTTGAGCGATATTTGAGACGAAGAGCAGTTTGAGCTTAACGATAGGCCCATTTTTGCTTGCGTCGTTAAAGTGCAGTATCCTTCATTCAGTAAACAACTATCATTAAATTCCACTATGCAACGCAATGAATGCCCGAAGATAAGATTAGTAAGCATTGTCTTCGCGATGCTAGCAATACTTTGCGTTGGCTTGTTGTACTTACAAGAAGGACAAGTTAAACCAAATCTGAAAATTGGGGTATTGCACTCGATGACAGGTACGATGGCAATCAGCGAAAGACCGTTGGTTGATGCCCTGAGATTAGCGGTGGAAGAAGAAAATAAAGCGGGTGGCATCGATGGACGCCAGATAGAAATGGTGATTGCCGATTGCCGATCAGATGCCGAGTACTGTGCGCAACAAGCAGAAAAAATGATTGTTCAGGAACGGGTACAAGCCGTGTTTGGTTGCTGGACATCGGCTTGCCGTAAAGCGGTTAAACCGGTAATTGAAAAGCATCACCATTTACTGTTTTATCCGGTGCAATACGAAGGGCTTGAGCAATCACCGGACATTATTTATACAGGTGCGGCACCTAACCAGCAAATCATTCCAATGGCGTTATGGGCGTTGCAAAAAAGCGGCAAGCGTTTTTATCTGATCGGCTCAGATTACATTTTTCCACGTACCGCAAACCGTATGGTTAAAGATGTGCTGCTGGCGCAAGGGGGAAAATTGTTGGGAGAACGATATTTGCCGCTGGGTTCAAATGAATTAACAGAGGTTGTTAAAGAGATTGCCGCCTTCCGCCCTGATTTTGTCATCAATACGCTCAACGGTGACAGCAATAAGCAATTTTTCAGAGCGCTGCATGAAGCATCTATCTCACCTGAAAAAACACCGGTATTTTCAACCAGCATTGCTGAAGTCGAGTTAGCGGCGATGGGGGCAGATTTGATGACGGGACATTACGCCGCATGGAACTACTTTCAAAGTTTGGCTACGCCAGAAAATAAGGGATTTGTAGAACGCTTCAAACAACGCTTCGGTAATAATCGCGTACTGGATGATCCGATGGAAGCCTCGTATATCGGCGTAAAGCTTTGGGCGGAGGTGATGCGCAACTTAAATACTGACGACTTGGCTTCAGTTAAAACCTCTCTGGCGCAGCAAACATATCTTGCGCCAGAAGGTGTTGTCGCTATAGACCATGACACTCTGCATTTGTGGAAAGCAGCGTACATCGGTCGAGCGCAGGCTGATGGTCAATTTGAAATTGTCTGGCAGACTGAAAAACCGCTACAGCCTTCACCCTTTCCCGGTTACCGTAGTCGTGCTGAATGGATCTCTATACAGCAAGATATGCTGAAGGATCAACCATGAAAAAGATGCTATGGTTTAAAAATATGACCATCACCTGGCGTCTGGTACTTTGGTTTATTGTTGTCGCGCTGTTGCCCTTGGCTTTGTTTGGATACTTGAGTTTGCAAAAAAGCGAAGAAGCCTTGCGCAATGAAACATTAACGCGCTTAGCACTATTGTCTGATAAGAAAACGCAGGAAATCCAAACATATCTGGCTGAACGCCGCGAAGATGCATGGTTGTTGTCGCGCAGCAAATTAGTGGAAGACGCGATGCCCGTCTTGTTGAACGCTTACTGGAAACACGGTAGTAGTTCGGCTGAATATCAGAAGTCGGCAAAGCCTTTTAAGAGTAGTTTTGCTGCCTATATAGGTGATGGCGACAGTACGTTGTTTTATGATGTATTTCTCATTACGCCTAAAGGCGAAATTATTTTCACTTATCAGCATGAAAATGATTTTGCTACCAATCTGCTCAGTGGCCCTTATCGTGAAACTGGACTCGCCCGAGTGTTTAACCAGTCGCGCATGACCCAGGAAAATGGGATTTCCGATATCGAAAAATATTCGCCTTCCAGATCGAAAGCTGCATTTATCAGCGTACCGATTATCCGTGCAGGTGTACTGCTGGGTGTGCTGGCCTTTCAGTTGGATACGAAGCGTATATACCATGTTGCGAGTGATAACGTAGGCTTGGGCAAAACGGGTGAGACGGTGATTTCCACTTACTATGATGCACAAAATGTCATGTATATCGCGCCTCTGCAACGTGAATTAGAGCTGGAAATATTCAAGCCCAGAGCATATAGCAAGGTGCCGTTGCCGATGCGTCAAGCGCTGTCGGGAATAAAATCTGGCGGTATTGTGAAGGACTACCGTGGCATAGAAGTGGTTGCAGCCTGGCGGTATTTGCCTGAATTTCGCTGGGGCATGGTGGTAAAAATTGATGCCGATGAAGTGTTCGCGCCTTTGTATCAGCAACGAAAAAATTTACTGGGAATCTTACTGGCCTTGATGGTGCTGGCCGCAGTGGTATCACTATTTTTAGCACGCCAGCTTGTGACACGCATCAAGCGCATTTCGCGTACTACAGATGAAATTGCCCGGGGTGATTTGAGTAAGCGAATTGAGGAAGCAGGTACAGACGAAATTGGCATGCTGGCAGAAAACTTTAACCGGATGACAGAAAATCTGCAAGCCTCATATCGTTTGCTGGAAGGCCGGGTAGAAGAACGTACACGCGAATTACAAGAGAGCAATGAGCAACTACAGGAAGAAATTATCGAGCGCGAGCATATTGAAAAAGCCTTGCGTGATGCGCAGGAGTATTTGCGCATTGCTGCAACTACGTTTGATACGCACGAAGCTATTCTAATAACGGATGCAAATGCGAATATTATCCGCGTTAATCAGGCATTCCAGGATACAACCGGTTATCGTGCGGAAGAGGTAATAGGAAAAAATCCGCGAATCTTAAGCTCGGGACGGCAGGATAAAGCTGTGTATGCTGCTATGTGGCAACAGTTAATCGCTAACGGCACGTGGTCTGGTGAGTTGTGGGACAGGCATAAAGACGGGCACATTTACCCAAAAAATTTAATTATTACCGCAGTCAAAAATGCACTGGGTGAGACGACGGAATATGTAAGCATTTTTAGTGACATCAGCGAGCGAAAACGGGCTGAAGAAGAGATACACAATCTGGCCTATTACGATGTACTCACTAAATTGCCGAATCGTCGACTTTTGCTGGATCGGTTGCAATTAGCGTTATCGGCCTCAGCCCGCAGTCGTTTATATGGCGCAGTTTTGTTTTTGGATATGGATAGATTTAAGATGCTCAACGACACGATGGGGCATGATTATGGCGATTTGCTATTGATTGAAGTGGCCAAACGCATACGATTCTGCGTGCGAGAGGTCGACACGGCGGCGCGCTTTGGTGGTGACGAGTTTGTTGTCATGCTGGAAGAAGTCGGGAAAAATGTTGAGGAGGCTTCGCAGAAAGTTTCGATGATCGCGGAAAAAATCCGGGTAGCGCTGTCAGTGCCTTACAAAATTAAAGATCACGAATATCACAGCTCACCCAGTATAGGCGTGAATTTATATTGTGGTAACGAGAGAGCGGTCGAAGATTTACTCAAACATGCCGATATGGCGATGTACGAAGCAAAGGAATCAGGACGTAACGCCGTACGATTCTTTGATCCTGTCATGCAACATTTAGTCAGCGCGCGCGCGTCTCTAGAAGCAGATTTGCACTGCGCGGTGCCCGAAGAGCAATTGCAGTTGTATTACCAAATTCAGGTGGATAGGAATCAGCAGTCGATAGGCGCAGAAGCCCTGCTGCGCTGGAATCATCCTACACGGGGTATGGTTCCGCCCGCGCAGTTTATCCCGCTATCAGAAGAGAGCGTTTTAATTTTAGAGATAGGCGAATGGGTGCTGAATGCGGCATGTCGGCAATTGGCGATATGGTCAGGATCGGAACTGACGCGCCATTTGACACTGGCGGTGAATGTAAGCGGTCAGCAATTCAAACAACGCGATTTTGTGGAAAAAGTCGCCGGGATTTTGCAGTTGTATCAGGCGGACGCCTCGCGCTTAAAGCTGGAATTGACGGAAAGCGTTGTGCTAAATGATGTCACTGATGTCATCAGTAAAATGCAGGCATTAAAAGGTTTGCGCGTTAGATTGTCGATGGACGATTTTGGTACCGGTTATTCCTCGCTATCATATTTAAAACAGCTTCCACTCGATCAAATCAAAATTGACCAAAGTTTTGTCCGTGATATGACCTCCGATCAAAATGATGCGGTGATGGTGCAAACGATTATCGATATGGCAAAAAACTTTGGACTGAATGTGATTGCAGAAGGGGTGGAAACAGAAGCGCAGAAATTACTGCTGGAACAATTAGGTTGCCTGAATTATCAAGGTTACTTATTTAGTAAGCCGCTACCGATAGAACAGTTTGAATTGTTGCTGCGAGCAGGATAGTTCAAGGGCATTAAATGAACTTTTCAGGCGCCGTGACATAACGAAATTTTATTCATGCTAGTTATTAAAAAATTTATAAAGCAATATTTTGGCTATATAAAGCACAAAAGTGCGGCAAATTTCAACGATTACCAATAGTGGCAGCGCTGTAAGCCAATAAATACAAGGCTTGCAGACTGATCGTGTTTAAATTCGTTTTTCGAGCTTCTTGGGTTGGCGGGAAGGTAGCGGGGTGGGAAGTTAAAGTAAATCGATTTAAAGCCGCTTTTAAGCTGTTTCTGAGAAAAAATGATAAAAGCAGGAGGAGCATGCGATTGAGTGGACGCTGCTCCATGGCAATCGATATAATCCGGCCAAAGTTAAGTCGCTTCACTGAAGATCGAAACGCCGACCATCAGCCTGTACCATGCACGCCCGCTTAGTCACCCTAAATTCACAAAGGAATAAACTTGTCCACCAAAAATAACCCGTCACCTCTGTCCGATGAGGAAATGGACGAACTCGCCCAGTTTTTGCTGTCGGACGCGACATCCGACGAAACGATGATGCCGGACAGGTTGGATGGATTTTTGACTGCGTTGGTTACCTCGCCTGCCATGCCTGCTGCTAGCGTCTGGTTGCCCATGGTATGGGGGGTGACGGAAAAGGATGAACCTGCATTTACCAGTTATGCGCAGCTTGAACGCATCACAGGACTGATCATGCGCCACATGAGCAGCCTGATCGTGAGCCTTCAGGAGAATCCGGACGCTTGCGAGCCAATATTCGATAGTGCAGTTTATCCTGAAAGTCCGCGTGAGTATGTCGATGGCGAGATGTGGGCTTATGGTTTTATGACAGGGATCGCTCTTCAGCGTCAGGAATGGCAACCCTTGTTTGAAAATCCGGACAAAGTTGAAATGTTGCGCCCGATCTATTTGCTGGGAACAGAGGATTTGACCGAGGAAGAAGAAGCGCTGATCGAAACGCCTGAACAGCGCGAAGAGCTGGCGAAATTAGTGCCAGGCAGCGTTGCAGAACTATATCGCTTATGGACACCAGTTCGCCGCGTCGTTAATGATCCCGCGCTTCGCAGTTCATTACCAAAAATCGGCCGCAACGAAAAATGTCCGTGCGGCAGCGGTCGCAAGTATAAGAAATGCTGCGGTGTCACCACAGATACTGAAGATTGATTAAAATCAGTAACTTGGCAGGATGTGCCCTGCCCTACTCCGTTTCATCTGTCTGTTGCTGCATCGCCCACATCATGGCATATGCGCCGTTTTGTGCAAGCAGTTCGTTGTGACGCCCTCGTTCGACGATGCAACCGGCTTCGATCACCAAAATTTCATCGGCCTCAACCACCGTCGACAAGCGGTGAGCGATGATGAGGCTGGTGCGGCTGCGGGCAATTTCCAGCAGTTCGGATTGAATAGCCTTCTCGGTCTTGGTGTCCAGCGCGGAAGTTGCCTCATCAAGTATCAGGATTGCCGGATTTTTCAGCAGCGTGCGGGCGATGGCAACGCGCTGCTTTTCACCGCCTGAGAGTTTGAGTCCGCGCTCACCGACCACCGTATCCCACCCCTGCGGCAGTGAATCGATGAAGTTCAGGATGTGCGCGCCACGCGCTGCGCTGATCACTTCCTCCCGGGTGGCGTCAGGGCGACCATAGGCAATGTTGTAGTAAATGCTGTCGTTAAATAACACGGTATCTTGCGGTACAACGCCGATGGCAGAGCGCAGACTCTCCTGACTGACGTGGCGTATGTCCTGTCCATCAATTTTAATAACACCTTGATTTACATCATAAAATCTAAAAAGCAAGCGTGCAAGAGTGGATTTTCCAGCGCCGCTAGAACCGACAGCGGCAAGAGTTTTTCCGGCGGGAATGGTGAAGCTTACGTCGTGCAGGATCGGGCGGTCGGCGTTGTACGAAAAGCTAACGTGTTCGAATTTTACCTCGCCGCCATTCAAGGCAAGTTTGCCGGCATCGGGTACATCTTCGATTTCTCTGGGGCGCATCAACAAGGTGAACATACGCTCCACGTCGGTGACGGATTGCTTGATCTGGCGGTACATCACGCCCAGAAAACTCAATGGCTGGAACATCTGCAACAGATAGGCATTTACCATCACCAGATCACCCAGCGTGAGCGTGCCTGCAACTACGCCGTTGGCGGCTCGTATCAACATCAGCGTAACCCCGATGGCGATGGTGCCTGCCTGCGCGGCATTGAGTAACCCTAAGGAACGCTGCGACTGCAAGGCGACCTCCTCCCATTCGGCCAGACTCTGGTCGTAGCGTGCGGCCTCGTAGCGCTCGTTGCCGAAATATTTGACCGTTTCATAGTTCAACAGGCTGTCGATGGCGCGTCCATAAGCCTCAGAGTCCAGCGTGTTGGCGCGACGAACAAACTGGGTACGCCAGTCGGTAATGGTCACGGTGAAGCCGATATAGGCTGCAAGAGTCGCCAGCGTGATCAGTCCGAATACCCAGTCCAGCGTGACGAACAGAATCACTGCCACCATCAATATTTCGAGTACGGTGGGTGTGATGCGAAATAGCAGGAACCCGACCAGACTGGAGATGGCTTTAGAACCGCGTTCGATGTCGCGGGTGATACCACCGGTCTGGCGTTCCAGATGAAAGCGCAGCGACAAGGCATGCAGGTGTTCGAATACCACCAGACTGACGCGGCGCATGGCACGCTGCGTGACTTTGGCAAACACGACGTCGCGCAGATCGGCAAAGGTAGTGCTTGCGAAGCGCAACAGACCGTAGCCTACGATGAGGGTCAGCGGTAAAACCAGTGCAGCTTGCGTCTTGCTCAGCGAGTCAATGATTTCTTTCAATACCAGCGGAACAGAGACCGAGGCGAATTTTGCACCCAGCAACAGTGCGAGCGACAACAAGACTCGCCCGCGAAATTCCCAAAGATAGGGAAATAATCGACCGATGGAACGAAGATCGGTCTGTACAGGTTGCTCAGCGCCGGAGGACGTGGGGCTAATAGCGTGTGGTGACATCGGGGTGGCTGGTTGTGGAATAGCGTGCAATATTACTCTAAGTCGTCTGTGATATTCGTAGACACGGTGACCGACCGGCAAAATCATCAAATTGAGTGTTGATCCTGATATATTGCAAATACATAAAGTATTTAGGATGTCAGTCTCTCGTAGCTTTGGTAAACTGCCGTACTTGGAATAAATGTGGAGATAAAACGTGAGTGATCTTGAAACAAGTGCCATGGTCGCGCCTTCGTTAGCCAGTCGCCCCGATCTGGATTGGAGTCAGGTACGAGAAACCATCCTGATGTTGAATCTTTCCATGACGCAAATCGAACTGGCCCTGACAGATTCATCCAGTTCAGTAGGTGAGTTGACCGATTCATTCACGTCGATCTCCGATGCGCTGGGCGCGATGAAAGAAGTCGCCCATCAATTGCCGGATACCCCTGATGTGGCACCCGCCAAGGCGGAAATTCAAAATTTAGGTAACGAAGTCAGCGCCAAGATAGGCCAGGCGATCGTCGCATTCCAGTTTTACGACCGTATGTCGCAGCGCTTGTCTCATGTCTGCCGCAATCTTGACGATTTGGGTGTATTGGTCAACGATCCGGTGCGTCTCTACAACCCGTATGCGTGGGTTGCTTTGCAGCAGAAGATTCGTGCGAAACACGTGACGGAAGACGACAAGCATATGTTCGATACACTGATGGAAACGCGCGATGTGAAGAAGGCCCTCGAGGAATTTATGCAACGCAAGCGTAAGCATCAACCGGAAGGCGATATCGAGCTGTTCTGATCAGCGATTAAGCTCAGAGCGATAAAAAAGGCGGCTGAACTTGGGTTCAGTCGCCTTTTTGCTGGATCAAATAACTATTTGAATATTATGCTTTTTCTGCTGTAGCCTTCTTGGTGGCGGGTTTAGCTGGTTTCTTAACTGCTGTCTTGGCTGCCGTTTTAGGTTTCGCAGCCGCTTTAGGTTTAGCCGCTGCCTTAGGCTCAGCTTTGGCTTTAGGCTCTGCTTTCGGTTTAGCTTTGGCCTTAGCGGGCGTTTTAGCGGCTGCAGCTCTCCTCACCGGCTTGGTGTCCCCCTTGGCCGCTTTTGCTGCGATCAGTTCCAGTGCCTGTTCCAGCGTGATTTCATCAGGTGACACATCCTTAGGCAAGGTGGCATTGATCTTACCGTGCCGCGCATAAGGACCGTAGCGCCCGCTGCATATCTCAACCGTGTTCTTGTCTACCGGATGATCGCCCAGCGTGCGCAGCACGGTGTTGCCGTCCTTAGCCTGCGCCAGTAACTCGACCGCACGACCTAGTTCAATATCAAAAATACTGTCGGTGCGCGGAATCGATTTGAATTTACCATCGTGACCGATGTAAGGGCCGAAACGACCGATGTTGACGATGACCTTCTTGTTGGTTTCAGGATGCAGACCCAAATCGCGCGGCAGCGACAACAGCTTTAGTGCGCCGGCCAGATCGGCCGTATCGACCGGCATTTCCTTGGGCCAGGAGACGCGTTTAGGTTTTGCCTTCTCGCCTTCAATCTGTTCACCCAGTTGCACGTAATGCCCGTAAGGGCCGCGCAGCAACAAGACTGCTTGTGCCGTTTCGGGATGAACGCCCAATTCGACGCGGGCTGAAGCATCGTCTTGAGACTCACCGCTGACGCTGCGCTTGTATTTGCATTCCGGATAATTGGTGCAACTGATGAAGCTGCCGTAGCGGCTGAGCTTTTTCGCCAGCGGCTTGCCGCATTCAGGACAAGCTTCATCGATCAACTCCTGAGGGCGCTCAATGTTGGTTTTTTCCTTGATCAGGCCGGAAAAGCCCTTCCAGAACTCATCCAGTACGCCGATCCAGTCGCGTTTCCCATCGGAGACATCATCCAGCTCGTCTTCTAGCGAAGCGGTGAAGTTGTAATCGACGTAGCGCGTGAAGTGTTCGGTCAGGAAACGCGTGACCACCCTGCCCACATCGGTCGGCATGAAGCGTTTCTTGTCCAGAACGGCATATTCACGGGTTTGCAGTGTCGAGATAATGGTCGCATAGGTCGACGGGCGGCCGATGCCATATTCTTCCAGCGATTTGACCAGACTCGCTTCCGTGAAGCGCGGTGGCGGCTGGGTGTAATGCTGTTCGCCGTACAACTTGTCTATCGGCAGGATGTCTCCTTCAGCAAGAGGAGGAAGTTTGCTGCCCTGCTCTTCTTCGGCATCATCCACATCTTCCATGTAGACGCTGATAAATCCAGGAAAAACAAGCACTTGGCCATTCGCGCGGAACAGCGTGTCGTCACCGCCTAAACGGATGTCGGCGCTGACCGTATCGAAACGCGCCGGTGCCATCTGGCAGGCCAAAGTGCGCTTCCAGATCATTTCATACAAACGCGCCTGATCGACCGTCAGACGGTCGCGCAGACTGTCAGGCGTACGGATGATGGAGGTCGGACGTATCGCTTCGTGTGATTCCTGAGCGTTCTTGGTCTTGCTCTTGTAAGTCGGCGGGCTGGACGGCAAATAGTCTGAGGAAAAGTGTTCCTGAACGTAGTCGCGAATTTCGGTAACGGCTTCTTTGGCCAGGGACACCGAGTCGGTACGCATATAGGAGATCAGACCGACGGTTTGTCCGCCGATGTCTACACCTTCATAGAGTGTTTGCGCGGTGCGCATGGTGCGTTCGGCCGACATGCCGAGTTTACGCACGGCTTCCTGTTGCAGGGTCGAGGTGGTGAAGGGTGCGGCGGCATAGCGCTGCTTGGCTTTCTTCTCGACACGCACCACTTTCGGCGGTAACTTCGCATCGTGCAGACGCGCGTGAATGGCATCGTATTCGGCCTGACTGCCGATGGTCAGTTGTTCTAGCTTCTTGCCCTGATACTGAAACAATCGTGCCGTGAACGGTTGGTGATCCTTATGGCTGTCCAGATGCACCGTCCAGTATTCCTGAGTGCGGAACGCTTCGATTTCCAGTTCGCGTTCGACGATCAGACGCAAGGCCGGACTCTGCACGCGGCCGGCGGATAAACCGGGGCGAATTTTGCGCCATAACAGCGGTGACAGATTAAAGCCGACCAGATAGTCCAGCGCGCGTCGCGCCTGCTGCGCATTGACCAGCGGCATGGCGATTTCACGCGGGTTAGCGACGGCTGCCTGAACCGCAGACTGGGTGATCTCGTAAAATACGACGCGCTGCATATTCTTGTTTTTTAATGCTCTTTTGGCTTTAAGCAGCTCGGCGATATGCCAGGCGATCGCTTCCCCTTCGCGGTCCGGATCGGGTGCTAACAGGATGTTGTCGGCGCCCGCTGCTGCTTTCGCAATCGCATCCATGTGTTTGCTGTTGCGCGCGATAGTCTCGTAGTTCATGGCAAAACCGTTTTCGGTATCTACCGCACCAGTCTTGGGAACCAGATCGCGCACATGGCCATAGGAGGCCAGTACCTCGTAATCATTCCCCAGATACTTCTTGAGTGTTTTGGCCTTGGCCGGGGATTCGACGATCAGAAGATTAATTGCCATGCGTTTAATGTAATTGAGATGAATAGAGAGGACTGAGCAGTTCTTCGATCAGCAGCGGATTGATGTCCTGACGACGGTTCCACAGCACGATCAGCATGATCAGTTTAAGTTTTTCCAGACCTAGGTCCTTTTGCTTGAGGGCGACGGCGCGATCGATAATGATTTCGCGTTCGACCGCCGATATCATCGCCTGTTGTTCGGCGAATAACAGGAATTGACGCCCCTCAAAGCCGATGCGTTCGAATTCCAGCTCGGCAAAAAAACGTGTGCCGGCATGTTCCAGCGTTGCCGGGTAATTGTCCGGCGTCTGCAGTTGTAAGGCGGATAACCAGCTCAAGGTATCGTCTATGTCGTCCGCTTCGAAACCCGCTGCATATAGTTTGCGCGAGAGTTTGTCCGGTGCGGGATAACTGCCCGCATCGATATAGCTTTCAAATAGATAAATTAAAATTTCAAACATGATTTATGTCGTTTAATGAATGCGTTGGAACAAGCCGCCGGGTAGTGTTGCAAGGTGCCCTTCCAGTTCGTACGTCAACAGCATGGCGGATAGCTGGCTAACCGTCAAGCCACTGCGTGCACAAATGACCTCCATGCTCACCGGATCGTTGCCGATTAAGTCCAGTAAATTAGCCTCTTCGTTAACTGCTGGGGAAGGCGCTGGTGCGGGTGTTGCCGCACGTATTTTGCCTGGGAGTTCATCCAGAATATCCTGCGCTGACTCAACCAGTTTTGCGCCTTGCTTGATGAGTTTATGGCAGCCACGGCTCTGCGGTGTGTGGATGGAGCCTGGAATGGCGAACACGTCCCGCCCCTGCTCCATGGCCAGTCGCGCGGTGATCAGCGAACCGCTTTGCAGCGAGGCTTCGACGACCAGACAACCGATGCTCATGCCGCTGATGATGCGGTTGCGGCGTGGGAAGTTGCCCGCGATGGGCGGCGTGCCTAAGGGAAATTCGGAAATCAGCGTGCCTTGTTTCGCCAGCAGATGAGCCAGATCGCGATTGGCGGAGGGGTAAACCTTATCAAGGCCGGTTCCCACCACGGCGATGCTGGCGGAGGAGCCATCCAGTGCGCCGTGATGGGCGGCCGCATCTATGCCGTGTGCCATGCCGCTGATGATGCATAGCCCCGCATCGCTCAGCGTTTTGGCAAATTGTTCGGCGTTGCCGATGCCTTGCGGTGTGGCGTGTCGGCTGCCGACGATGGCCAGCGCCGTCTTATTGAGCAGATCGAGGCGGCCTTTAACGTAGAGCAGCAGGGGGGGATCGGTAATGTTGAGCAAAGACTGAGGATAGTCGGCGTCGCCTAGTGTGACGATGTGATTGTTGTCGTCCGCAAGCCAGTTGAGAGCTGGTTCGAGCAATTCATCGGAAACACCTTTGCCGATGATAGCGGCTGTTTCCGGTTTGACGACGGTGCAGAGGGCTTTATTTGAGGCGGACAGTACGGCTTCCGGGGACTTAAACTCCCTGAGCAGGTGCCGCGCTCCCTCGCCGCCTAATCCGCGAATCAGGCTGAGGGTAAGCCAGGCTTTGAGTGAGTCATCGACGAACATGTTTACCCGAAACGCGCATCGAGAGTACTCAAGGTGTAATGGCGTGGTCCAGAAGTTGCACGGGCAATCTCGATTGCATGACCAGCGCGTAGGAAACTTTATCGAACACGCGGAAAACGAATGCCAAACCATAGCGTTCGTCCGGCAGTGTGAGTTTCTTGCCATCGCTCTGCATCACCCGGCCTTTACTGGTTAAAGCCAGCACATGGCCTGTTTGTAAACCATCTCTTTTACCCTTGTTTAGTGTGATCACGGTATTCTGGCCTGCCTGAGATACGCCGCCATAAATTGAAATGACACGGGTGCTGAGATCGAAATCCGGTGCGCGGGGTAGATAGTTCTGTGCAACCACCGCTTCTGGAACTAACAGTCGATCGCCGGGATTGATTTCCTGTTTGGCATCGGTGATGACGACGGTGCTGACATCAGCGAAGGCTTTTACCTGCACGCTGCCGAGAAAAATGGCTTCATAACCCAATAGTTCGTGGCTGTCCGGATCGATAAATGTTTTGCCGGGGCGATAGACTTGCCACTTTTTCCCTTGCTCTTCCGACAGTCCTTTCACATAGGCCGTGTCGCCGGTCCCTATGATGACTCTCTCCTCGGCTACGCCAACCAGAGTTGGCGCATGCGCCAGCGCTTCTTCAGCCACGACCAGCGGCTGACTCAGGAAAGGGGCGATGGCTTTCGAGGGGATGCTGGGAATGGCATTTTCAGTGCTGTCCTGACTGCGTATCGATGGCGAAAGCTTGACCACATCAGTGTTGCTCATCCCCGAGCCGCCCATGCGCAAACTGCCGTTTATGCGATCAAGAACGATGGTTGCGCCCGGATAAATCCAGTGTGGATCTTTGATGGCGTCTTTATTCATTCCCCAGATGTAAGGCCACCGCCAGGGGTCTTTGAAGAACTTGCCGGAGATGTCCCATAACGTGTCACCTTTGACCACGATATACTGATCTGGCGCATCGTTGCGGATCTGTAATGTGTTGGCCGGCTGCCCGGCAAAACCCATGACGGGGAATAAAAAGCAAATCAGCGATATAATCTTACGCATGGGAAGGCCCGGAAGAGTCACACAAAGGTTCACGGCATACCGTGACGCTTCAAATTCTGCATCCAGACAATCAAATTAGCAAGCATTATGGCGATCTTACAAATTTTGCAATACCCCGATACACGTTTGCACACCATCGCAAAAAAGGTTGTGCAGGTGAATGATGTAACCCGCAAACTGGTGAAGAGCATGGCGGAAACCATGTATGCTGCACCTGGTGTGGGCTTGGCGGCGACTCAGGTGGACGTTCATGAGCAGGTCATCGTGGTGGATGTCTCCGAAGAGCACAATCAATTGCAGGTGTTCATCAATCCGGAAATTCTAAGCATCAGCGGTGAGCAGGACGGCGAGGAAGGCTGTCTTTCTGTGCCGGGGATTTATGAGACGGTGCGACGTGCAGACAAGGTGACGGTGCAGGCGCTCAATCTGAATGGCGAATCTTTCACGCTGGAAGCGGAAGGGTTTTTGGCCGTCTGCATCCAGCATGAAATAGATCATTTGCGCGGCAAGGTCTTCGTCGAATATTTATCGCAACTCAAACAAACCAGGTTGCGCGCAAAGCTGAAGAAGCGTCGTCGCGAAGCGATGTGAAACAATTTCATACAGGTTAATTTTTAGTGAAAATCATTTTTGCCGGTACGCCGGAGTTTGCCGCCAGCGCGCTGGCAGCCCTGCTCAAAGAACATGAAATCATCGCAGTGCTGACGCAGCCGGACCGTCCGGCCGGGCGCGGCATGCAACTTACTGCCAGTCCTGTTAAGCAACTGGCGCTGCAACATGGCTTAACTGTATTGCAACCGGCCAGTTTAAAGGGTGAAGAGGCTCAGCAACAGATCGCAGCACTTAATGCCGATGTGATGGTGGTCGCCGCCTACGGGCTGATCCTGCCCAAAGCGGTGCTGGAGATGCCGCGTTACGGTTGTCTGAACATCCATGCGTCGCTGCTACCGCGCTGGCGTGGGGCCGCGCCTATACAGCGCGCGATTCTGGCGGGGGATAGCGAGACGGGCATTACCATTATGCAGATGGATGTCGGACTGGATACAGGCGACATGCTGTTGCGCGAGGTCTGTACTATAGAGGCCACTGACAACGCGCAAACCCTGCACGACAAACTAGCTTTCATGGGTGCAAGCAGTATTGTTAATGCGCTGAATTTGCTGGAAAAAAATAGTCTAATCCCGGTTCGTCAGGATGACGCGCTTGCCTGTTATGCCGCTAAGCTGCTCAAGGGCGAGGCGCAGATAGACTGGAGCCAGGATGCGGCGCAAATCGCGCTTGCGGTGCGCGCTTATAATCCTTTCCCTGTGTGTCAGGCGAAGCTAAACGATATCGTTGTCAAGATTTGGCAGGCTGAGGTGCTCAGTGCTGACAGGCCGGGCGTCCCCGGCGAAGTGTTGACGGCTGATAAGTCGGGCATCACGGTCGCTTGCGGTAAAGACGCCTTGCGTTTGATAGTATTGCAACGTCCGGGAGGACGCGCACAACCCGCCGTGCAATTTTTGCAGGCGATGCCGGTACATCTCGGCGATCACTTTTCGGTAATTTAAATGCATAACATTCAATTGGCAGCAACTCAGATCGTTCAACAGGTGATGGAGGACGGTCGCAACCTAAACCAGGTTTTGGATGAGTCGCTGCGCAGAAAGTCGGTATGGACACCCTCTCAGCGTGCCGCCTTGCAGGATTTGAGCTATGGCACGCTGCGTTTCTACGGCCAGTTGAATGCTGTGCTCGATTTGTTGCTGCACAAACATATGACCGATCACCGGATCACCTATTTGTTGCTGGTTTCCCTGTATCAATTGCAATACAGCAAAGCGGCACCGCACGCGGTGGTCGATCACGCCGTGCGCTCGGCGGATATCCTGAATCCGAAAATCAGGGGCTTGGTCAATGCCATTTTGCGCAATTTTTTGCGCAATCAGAATGAGTTATTGGGGCAAGCCGCATTGAAACCGGAAGGGCGCTATAGTCATCCTGTTTGGTGGATAGATGAGCTCAGAGCGCAATACGGTGAGCGTGCCGAGTCCGTGCTGGAAGCGGGCAATGGTCATCCGCCAATGACGCTGCGTGTCAACTCACGGCGCGGTACGACGGCGGATTATCTTGCAGCCTTAAGCGAACGCGATATTCCGGCAAGACTGATAGAGCCGGATGCAATTCAACTGGATAAGGCGGTATCGGTAGATAAATTGCCGGGGTTCTTTGATGGCTTAGTATCGGTGCAGGATGCAGGCGCGCAGTATGCCGCAAGACTGCTGGATGTAGCGCCTGGCATGCGCGTGCTGGATGCCTGTGCGGCTCCGGGTGGCAAGACGGCGCATATTCTGGAGTTGGCGGATGTCGAGATGGTGGCGCTCGACAAGGATGAGAAGCGTATGCTGCGCGTGGCAGAAAATTTACAGCGTCTGGATTTATCTGCAACGTTGCTGACGGGTGATGCGGCCGATACCGCAGCCTGGTGGGACGGCAAACCGTTCGAGCGTATTTTAGCCGACGTGCCCTGCTCGGCCACCGGTGTGGTGCGCCGCCATCCGGATATTAAATGGCTGCGCCGCAAAAAGGATATCGCATCATTTGCCGCACAACAGTTAGATATTCTGCATGCTTTATGGCCGTTGCTGGCAAAGGATGGATTGCTGCTTTATGCAACATGTTCAATATTTAAGCAGGAAAATCAAGAGGTTATAAGTAAGTTTGCGGCATCGACACTCGGGGCGCGACAATTGCCGACGGGTTTTTCTGCCGGGCAACTGTTGCCCGGTGCCGGGCATGACGGGTTTTTCTATGCCTTATTGCAAAAAACTCATTAAATTCTGCATGTTGCTGGTGTGGCTGTTTGCCGCACCCGCTTTTGCCGAGGGCATCGATGTCAATAAGGCGGAAGTGCGTCTGACGGAAGAGGGTTACCAACTTTCAGCCGATTTTGGTCTCAACCTCAATTACACGGTGCAGCAAGCATTGTCATTGGGTGTTCCGCTTTATTTCGTGGGGGAGTTTACACTGACGCGTTCACGGTGGTATTGGCTGGACGAGCCGGTCTTTCAGAGTGAACACTCGCTTAAGCTCTCTTATAACGTATTGACGCGCCAATATCGTATCTCGCGTGGCGCGCTGTTCCAGAATTTCGCCAGCCTGGATGAGATGCTGCGTATCCTGGCCAGGCAAAATTCAACCTTTATCCCCGCCGAGGCGATGAAGAAAGAAGCTAACTACCTTGCCGCCGTGCGCCTGAGACTGGATACCCGGCAGTTGCCCAAACTGATGCAGGTCAATGTGCTGACCAGCAAGGACTGGGATTTTGATTCGGGTTGGTATCGCTGGGTGATACGACCGGCAGAATTGCGCAGCGCAGGAAAAAAGGAGTGATTGCGCGGTGACCTATCTCATCACCTTTAGTATCTTTGCGGTGACCGTGTTGCTATATCTGTTATCTAGCAACAGCGTCAATACTGAAGTATTTTCTGTCAGCTATTACGGATTGCTGGGACTGACCGGCTTGCTGGCGTTGGGGTTGCTGGGCCTGGTCGGATATCAGATTTGGCGGTTGCGCGAAAAATTAAAGAACAAGGTGTTTGGTGCCAAACTTACCCTGCGCCTGGTGGTGTTTTTTACCCTGATCGCCGTGTTGCCCGGCATTCTGGTCTATGCCGTTTCAGTTAATTTTTTATCCAAAAGCATAGAGTCGTGGTTTGATGTGCGGGTGGAAAAAGCGCTGGAAGGAGGCCTCAATCTGGGACGCAGCAGTCTGGACAACAGCCTGAAGGAGTTATCCAAAAAAACCCAGTTTATCGCCCTGCTGTTGACGGAAAAGAACCCCACTCAATTTAAGAGCGCGTTGGCGCAATTAATCGATGAAGGTGCGGTTCAGGAGGCGGCGATATTTGATCCTGACGGAAAATTGTTGGCTTTTGCCGCCGGAGATAATGCTTTGTTGCCCGATATTCCGGGGGAAAAACAGTTACAGCAGGTGCGCAAAAAAGGGCAATACGCAGGGATAGAGGCGATGCCCAACAAGGCGATGAGCTTGCGCGTGCTGGCCTGGGTGAGTAACAACAGCTATACGGGACAGAATTATATTCTGCAATTTAACCAGGCTGTACCCAAACAAGTCGAGTCGGATGCGGAAACGGTGCGCGCAGTTTATCGCGACTATCAGGAACTCACCTTATCCCGGTTGGGTTTGAAGCGACTGTACGGCATTACGCTCACCTTGTCTTTGCTGGTGGTTTTGCTCACAGCCATTTCTGCCGCCTTTTTTATCAGCGATCGATTGGGTTCTTCGCTGGAAGCGCTGGCAGAGGGGACTCGTGCGGTCGCGCAGGGCGACTTTACCGGCCAGCGTCCGATACGCAGTCGCGATGAGCTGGGTGCGTTGACCGGATTGTTTAATCAGATGACGCATCAGCTGGCGGATGCCAAGCGTGCCAGCGAGCAGCAGCAGCGCGAGGTGGAAAGTGCCAAGGGCTATCTTGAGAGTGTGCTGACACATTTATCATCCGGTGTTTTGGCGCTCGACGCTGATTTTCGTCTGCGCTCGGTCAATACCAGCGCGGCGCAGATTCTGGATGCGCCGCTGCATCAGATGCAGCGTATGCCATTGCAGCAGATTGCGGAAAAGTTTGCCTTATTGAATTCGTTTTGCCAAACCATTACGGAAGCTTTTTCCTCGACTAACAATGGAGAGTGGCAGCGTCAGATTGAACGTTTGAGCCGGAATGGCACGCAGATTTTGCTGATGCGCGGAACGCGCTTGCCGCATGGTTCGGAGGCGGGGTATGTGGTGGTATTCGATGATATCAGCCATCTGCTTAAGGCGGAGCGTCAGGCTGCCTGGGGTGAAGTGGCGCGCCGGCTGGCGCATGAAATCAAAAATCCGCTCACGCCCATCCAGTTGTCGGCGGAGCGTTTGCAATACAAACTCAGTGCCAAGCTGGATGAGGCGGATGCGAGGTTGTTACATCGTGCGACGCAAACCATCGTCAGTCAGGTGGCTGCGATGAAAAATATGGTGACAGATTTTGCGGACTACGCGCGTGGCCCGGTATTGAAGCTCACACGGGTGGATATACACCACCTGATCAGAGAGGTCTTGGGTTTATATGAAGCCAATGCGGTGCCCATCACGCTGGACTTACAGGCTAGCCGGGCCGAGATCAGCGGTGACGCAACGAGGTTACGTCAGGTCTTGCACAACTTGTTACAGAATGCACAGGATGCGTTGCAAGGGGTTGCGCAGCCGAAGATCGTATTAAGCAGTGAAATAGTTTCCGGAGAAATTCATTTGCGTGTATTGGATAACGGTTCGGGGTTTTCAGAAAACGTTTTATCGCGGGTGTTCGAACCGTACATGACCACGAAAACTAAGGGAACCGGTCTGGGTTTGGCGATTGTAAAGAAAATTGTAGAAGAGCATGGCGGCAAAATATCCGTCAATAATCATATAGATGGCGGTGCTAGTGTAAATATCAGTTTGCCGCTGACCGAGGAGGTGAGAGTATGAGCAAACAGATTCTGATCGTGGATGATGAAGTGGGTATCCGTGAGTTGCTGGCGGAAATTTTATTCGATGAGGGCTATCAGGTTCAGTTAGCAGAAAATGCGGTGGAGGCTCGTGTGTTCAGACTGGAACATGAGCCTGATTTGGTGTTGCTGGACATCTGGATGCCTGACACCGATGGGGTGGCTTTGCTGAAAGAGTGGGTAGAGCAGGATTTGCTGACCATGCCCGTGGTGATGATGTCAGGTCATGGCACGGTGGAAACGGCGGTAGAAGCAACCCGTATTGGTGCAGTCGATTTTCTCGAAAAACCGATTTCTATGCAGAAGCTGCTCTCCACCGTTGCGCGCGCAATCAAGGAGGGTGCGGCCAGACCGCCGCGCATCAATGCGCCTGAGTTGGTAGAAAATCTGCACGTTGATATTGACGGGGCTACACAAAATTTTGCGCTGCCGCTGGATTTGCCGTTGCGGGAGGCTCGTGAGCATTTTGATGCAATTTATTTTGAATATCATTTGCAAAAGGAAGCGGGCAATGTGTCGCGAGTAGCGGAAAAAGTAGGCCTGGAACGTACGCATCTATACCGAAAATTGAAGCAACTGGGTATCAAAGTGGCAAAAAAGAGCGGCGAAAACGACCTTTGACAGAGAGCTGAGCAAACCGCCAGCCGGATAAAATGATTCCAGATTAGCGGTTTCTCTGTTTAAAGCGAGTAATATCAGGTTGCGCACAAACGGCGTTCAATTTGATCGATTACTGCGTTCAAATTTGCTTGTGGGCCGCATATGTCCTCAGTTTTGTGGCAACGTGCGGCGACGCGCCGGATAATTAATAATAAATATAGGCGTAACCAATAATTTGGAAAGCTTATTGATGTATTCCGGGGTGTGCGGCATAATTCAACAAATTAAAATTTAAGCGTTAAACATAAACCCATCCCACTGGGATGTTTCGGAGGAGTCAGTACATGACAGCAAATCGTAGCATTACACCACCAAAGTTCAATGATATTACCGGCGCAATTCGCATGCTGGCAGTGGACGCCGTGCAAAAAGCGAACTCCGGACATCCGGGCGCGCCTATGGGCATGGCAGAAATCGCTGATGTACTGTGGAATCGCCATCTGCGCCACAACCCGGCCAACCCTAAATGGCCTGGTCGCGATCGTTTCATGATGTCCAACGGCCACGGCTCTATGCTGGTTTACGCGTTGCTGCATCTGTCAGGTTACGATCTGCCTATCGAGGAACTCAAGCGCTTCCGTCAAATGCATTCGAAGACACCGGGTCACCCTGAGTATGGTTACACAGCCGGCGTTGAAACCACCGGCGGCCCACTGGGTCAAGGGATCACCAACGCCGTAGGTATGGCGATGGCAGAAAAATTACTGGCGGCTGAATTCAACAAGCCGGGACATGAAATCGTTAATCACCGCACCTATGTGTTTATGGGCGATGGTTGCATGATGGAAGGTATTTCTCACGAAGCGTGTGCGCTGGCCGGTACCTGGGGTCTGGGCAAGCTGACTGCATTCTGGGATGACAATGAAATCTCTATCGACGGTCACACCAATGGCTGGTTTACTGATGACACCGCGAAGCGTTTTGAAGCTTACGGCTGGCACGTGGTTGCCAATGTAGAAGGTCATGATCCTGAAGCGATCAATGCTGCGATTGAAGCGGCAAAGGCGGTAACTGACAAGCCATCGCTGATCTGCTGTAAGACGGTGATCGGCGCTGGTTCTCCTAACAAGGAAGGTACGCACGATGTACACGGTGCGGCACTGGGTGCGGCTGAAGTTGCTGCAACCCGCGCGCACATCAACTGGCCTTACGAGCCGTTTGAAATCCCGACACACGTATATGAAGCATGGGATGCTCGCACCAAGGGCGAAGGTCTGGAAAAACTGTGGAATAACAATTTCGCAGAATATGCCGCAGCCTACCCAGCGGAAGCTGCAGAATTCACCCGCCGCACCAAGAGCGAACTGCCTGCAGGTTGGGCGGCACATGCTGCCGCTGCGATCGCAGCGACCGATGCTAAGGGCGAAACCATTGCAACACGTAAGGCTTCGCAAAATGCGATCAACGCACTGGCTCCGGCATTGCCTGAGTTCCTGGGCGGTTCAGCCGACTTGACCGGTTCTAATCTGACTAACTGGACAGGTTGCAAGCATGTACACGGCAAGTCTACCGGCAATTACATCAGCTACGGTGTGCGCGAATTCGGTATGTCGCACATCATGAACGGTATGGCGTTGCATGGCGGTCTGCTGCCATTCGGCGGTACTTTCCTGATGTTCTCGGAATATGCTCGCAATGCCTTGCGCATGGCCGCATTGATGAAACAGCGCGTGATTTTTGTATACACACATGACTCTATCGGTCTGGGTGAAGACGGTCCGACTCACCAGCCTGTTGAACAAACGGCAACGTTGCGTCACATCCCTAACATGGAAACATGGCGTCCTTGCGACACCGTTGAATCCATCGTTTGCTGGGTTGCTGCCGTTGAACGCAGTGAGGGCCCTTCAAGCTTGATTTTCAGTCGCCAGAATCTGCAATTCCAGAAGCGTACGGCTGAACAAATTGCTGACATCCGCAAGGGTGCTTATATTCTTTCTGAGGCAGAAGGCGGTAAGCCACAAGCCGTGATCATCGCGACTGGTTCTGAAGTACAGCTGGCGCTGGATGCACAAAAGGCACTGGCCGCTGAAGGCGTCAGTGTTCGCGTGGTGTCTATGCCTTCGACTAACGTGTTCGACAAGCAGGATCAGGCTTACAAAGACAGTGTGTTGCCGAAGGGCATCAATCGCGTTGCCGTTGAAGCGGGCGTGACTGGCGGATGGTACAAGTATGTGGGTCTTGAAGGCGCGGTCGTGGGTATGGATTGCTTCGGCGAATCCGCTCCTGCACCTGAGTTGTTCAAGCACTTCGGTTTCACGACAGAGAATGTCGTGAAGGCTGTTAAGGGCGTGCTGTAACTTAATTTGAGCTGCCCAGACATCACGAGCGGCGATGTCTGGAGTCGGCTTCGTAATTTTTCTGCAAGACGACAGTTTAAATAACTATAACGGGAGATAAAACATGGCAATTAAAGTTGGTATCAATGGTTTTGGTCGTATTGGTCGTATGGTATTCCGTGCAGCAGCCAAGGATTTTCCTGAAATCGAAGTTGTCGCAATCAATGACTTGTTGGAGCCTGACTACCTGGCTTACATGTTGAAATATGACTCAGTACATGGCCGTTTCAACGGTGATGTTGGTGTGAATGGCAGCAATCTGGTTGTTAATGGCAAAGAAATTCGCCTGACCGCTGAGCGTGATCCTGCGAACCTGAAGTGGAATGAAGCGGGCGTAGACATTGTTATCGAATGTACCGGTTTCTTCCTGGATCAGGAAAGCTGCCAGAAGCACATTGCAGCCGGCGCTAAAAAGGTTGTGATGTCAGCGCCTTGCAAAGACACTTCACCGATGTTTGTTTATGGCGTTAACCATGAAACATACAAGGGCGAAGCGATCGTTTCCGCTGCATCTTGCACAACCAATGCGCTGGCACCAGTCGCCAAGGTATTGAACGATACTTTCGGTATCAAGCGCGGTCTGATGACGACTGTACACGCTGCAACAGCGACACAAAAGACAGTAGACGGTCCTTCCATGAAGGATTGGCGCGGTGGTCGCGGTATTCTGGAAAACATCATTCCTTCTTCAACTGGTGCTGCTAAGGCGGTTGGTGTGGTATTGCCAGCGCTGAAGGGCAAGTTGACCGGTATGGCTTTCCGCGTTCCAACATCTGACGTATCAGTTGTGGATTTGACAGTTGAACTGAACAATCCAGCGACTTATGCTGAAATCGTCGCTGCAATGAAGGCTGCATCTGAAAGTGGTCCACTGAAGGGTGTACTGGGTTTCACCACAGAGAAGGTGGTTTCTACAGATTTCCGTGGTTACACCTGCCCGTCCGTGTTCGATGCGGAAGCTGGCATCGCGTTGGATCCTACCTTTGTTAAGGTGGTGGCTTGGTATGACAATGAATACGGTTATACCTGCAACCTGATGCGCATGGTTCGTCACATCGCGTAATAAATCGGGAAGTGGAGAGTGGTGAATAGCAAGAGAGAGTAGTAAGTCGTGAGCGGCAAGTCGGGGGTTCCCGCTAGCCGCTTACCACCCCCACTCTCCATCTGTTACTCGCTACTCGCCACTTCCTACTCCCCAAGTTTTGTATGTCTGGAGTAGAACATGTCCGTAATTAAAATGACCGATCTGGATCTCAAGGGCAAACGCGTCCTGATCCGCTCGGATTTGAATGTGCCCGTCAAAGACGGCAAAGTCACTTCTGATGCCCGTATCACCGCCTCCATGTCGACCATCAATGCCGCCATCGCTGCCGGTGCACGTGTGATGGTAACCTCTCACCTTGGTCGTCCGACCGAAGGTGAATATTCCGAAGAAAACTCGCTCAAACCTGTCGCTGATTGTATCGCTGACAAGCTGGGTAAGAGTGTACGTCTGATCCGTGACTGGACCGACGGTGGATTTGATGTGGCCGAAGGTGAGTTGGTTCTGCTGGAAAATTGCCGCTTCAACAAGGGCGAAAAGAAGAGCACTGACGAACTGGCTAAGAAATATGCAGCCTTGTGCGATGTGTTTGTCATGGATGCATTTGGTACCGCTCACCGTGCAGAAGCTTCAACACACGGCGTGGCAAAATTTGCTCCTGTGGCAGCAGCCGGAATCTTGCTGACGGAAGAACTCGAAGCGCTGACTAAGGCTTTGCTCTCCCCAGCCCGCCCCATGGTTGCTATCGTAGGCGGTTCTAAGGTTTCAACCAAGCTGACCGTACTGGAATCCTTGTCTGAAAAATGCGAACAGCTGGTAGTCGGTGGCGGTATTGCCAACACCTTCCTCAAAGCCACCGGCCATGCTGTCGGCAAGTCACTTTGCGAAAACGACCTGGTTCCTACTGCACAGGCACTGATCGCTAAAATGACAGCCCGTGGTGCGATTATTCCTATCGCGACCGATGTGGTGGTTGGCACTGCTGCACCATTCCTGCCAGGCAATGAAAATACGCCTGCTGTGTTGAAATCTGCGAACGATGTTGCCGAAGATGAAATGATTTTCGATATCGGTCCTAAATCTGCACAGGAAATCGCTGACATCATCATGAAGGCGGGTACGGTAGTCTGGAATGGCCCGGTCGGCGTGTTTGAATACGATCAGTTTGGCGAAGGCACTAAAACCATCGCTATGGCGATAGCCAACACCAAAGCCTTCACACTGGCAGGCGGCGGTGACACGATCGCGGCAATTCAAAAGTACGATATTTTCGATAAAGTATCCTACATTTCCACCGCAGGCGGTGCTTTCCTTGAGTTCCTGGAAGGTAAGACTTTGCCGGCGGTAGCGATTCTGGAAGAGCGCGCTAAAAACAGCAAATAGTCTGTAGTCTGTAGCGGATAGTCAAACGGCTCCCAGCTGCAGGCTGCAAGCCAATCATAATTAAGGTAGATATGCTTCGTAGAACCAAAATAGTTGCAACGTTGGGGCCTGCCTCCAGCTCTCAAAAAGTACTTGAGGAAATGATACGTGCCGGCGTAGATCTGGTACGTATGAACTTCTCACACGGTTCGGCCGCTGATCACGTTAACCGTGCCGCCGTTGTACGTGCCGCAGCGGCCGCTGTAGGACGTACCGTGGGTATCTTGGCTGACTTGCAAGGACCAAAAATTCGTGTGGGTAAGTTTCAAAACGACAAGATTGTGCTGAACAAGGGCGACACTTTTGTTCTGGATGCCGAGTTTGACGGGCTGGGAAATCAAGAATGCGTTGGTTTGGACTACAAGGAGCTGCCTAACGATGTGAGCAGCGGTTCGGTGTTGTTGTTGAATGACGGCATGCTGGAATTCGACGTGGTCGAGGTTCAGGGTTCTAAAGTCATCTGTCGCGTAGTGCGTGGCGGTGTCCTGTCGAACAACAAGGGCATCAATCGCAAGGGGGGCGGATTGACGGCTCCTGCGCTGACCGAGAAGGATATGGAGGACATTAAGACCGCCGCGCTGATTAAGGCGGATTATCTTGCGATCTCTTTCCCTCGCAGCGGCGACGACATGCGTTTTGCGCGCAAATTGATGCACGAAGCCGGCGGCGAGAGCATGTTGATGGCCAAGATTGAGCGTGCGGAAGCGATTCCTGCCTTAGCTGACATCATCGAAGCGTCGGATGCGATTATGGTTGCGCGCGGTGATTTGAGCGTGGAAGTGGGCGATGCAGCGGTTCCTGGTTTGCAAAAACGCATGATCAAGATGGCCCGCGCTAAGAATCGTTTGGTGATTACGGCGACCCAGATGATGGAATCCAT
Organism: Gallionella sp.; assembly: GCA_041660905.1. GTDB lineage: Bacteria > Pseudomonadota > Gammaproteobacteria > Burkholderiales > Gallionellaceae > Gallionella. The sequence goes on along the minus strand of JBAZVL010000001.1, from coordinate 618,055 downwards.
GATCACCAATCCGATTCCGACTCGTGCGGAAGTATCCGACGTGGCCAATGCCGTTCTGGATGGTACCGATGCGGTGATGTTGTCGGCTGAAACTGCCGTTGGCGATTATCCTGTTGAAACCATCGAGGCGATGGCGCGTATTTGTCTGAATGCCGAGCATCAGGGCGATGATCATGCGATCGACCGTCGTGCGGTGACGCATAAGTTCAACCGTATCGATCAGTCGATTGCGATGTCGGCGCTGTTTGCCGCGTCCCACTTCAAGGTGAAGGCGATCGTGGCATTGACGCAATCCGGTTCAACAGCCTTGTGGATGTCCCGCGTGAACGCTGGCGTGCCAATTTTTGCGTTGACGCCAGCTGAGCAGACCTTAACGAAGGTCACGTTGTTTAGCGGCGTGCACCCGGTCTTTTTCCCTAGCAGAAACGTGCAGCAACCTGCTCAGGAATTGATCGATGCAGAACAAAAGTTGCTGGAAATGGGTTATGTCGCAGATGGCGATCTGGTCGTAGTGACCGTCGGTGAAGCCGTCGGTAAATCAGGACACACTAACACCATGAAGATCGTTCGTATCGGCGATCACCATAAAAACAGTATTTAAAAACAGTTTGTAAACTAATCACTCAGGAGATAAAAATGGCATTAGTATCTTTGCGTCAACTTCTCGATCACGCAGCAGAACACAGCTACGGCTTGCCAGCATTCAACGTCAACAACCTGGAACAGGTTAAGGCGATCATGGAAGCCGCTGACGAAACCAACAGCCCGGTCATCATGCAAGGCTCTGCGGGTGCACGTAAATACGCCGGTGAGCCTTTCCTGCGTCATCTGATCGAAGCGGCAGTTGAAATGTACCCGCATATTCCTGTTGTTATGCATCAGGATCACGGTGCTTCAGAAGCGGTTTGTATCAATGCGATTCGCTCCGGCTTCTCCAGCGTGATGATGGACGGTTCTTTGATGACAGACGGTAAGACACCGGCTTCTTTCGAATACAACGTTAACATCTCACGTCGTGTGGCTGAAATGTCTCACGCAGTGGGCGTGTCCGTTGAAGGTGAATTGGGTTGCTTGGGTTCTCTGGAATCCGGCGAAGGCGAGAAGGAAGATGGTCACGGCGCTGAAGGCGTTCTGAGCCACGACCAGTTGCTGACAGATCCTGAAGAAGCGGCTGAATTTGTACGTCTGACCGGCGTGGATGCACTGGCTATCGCCATCGGCACTTCACACGGCGCTTACAAGTTTACCCGTCCTCCTACCGGCGCTGTATTGCGTATCGACCGTATCCGTGAAATCCACGAACGTCTGCCTAACACCCATCTGGTCATGCACGGTTCTTCATCCGTTCCACAAGAATGGCTGAAAATCATCAATGAATTCGGCGGCACCATGGGCGAAACCTACGGCGTTCCAGTTGAAGAAATCGTTGAAGGCATCAAGAACGGCGTTCGTAAGGTCAACATCGATACCGACCTGCGTATGGCATCGACTGGCGCTACCCGTCGCTATCTGGCACAAAACACTAAGGACTTTGATCCACGAAAGTTCCTGGCTGCAACGACCGTTGCGATGAAGGGCATCTGTAAGGCTCGCTACGAAGCTTTCGGTTGCGCAGGCATGGCCGGCAAGATCAAGCCTATCTCACTCGAATCCATGGCTAATCGTTATGCCAAGGGTGAATTGAACGCGATCATCAAATAATTGTAATTATTTGATTTAGAATAAAAAAGCGACCGAAAGGTCGCTTTTTTATCGCCTGCTGAAACGGCAATATGCTACCAGGCGGTGCCATTCCACAGTCGCTGACCATTTTCACTGATGGAAATATTGCCATCCCCAACCTGTGACTTTCCTGAAACTGGGGCAGCGGTCAGTGTATAGGTCTGGCTGGTCGCGGTAATACTCAGTGCGTATTTCCCGTCAGTAGTTTGCCCTGATGTTTTGCCCAGACCACCCGTGCTGGTGCCATCGTATGCTGCTGTGATGCTGGAAGAGTAAGCATTCGAATTTAGAAATATTTTCTCCTCGATGCTGGCAAGTTCCATCAATTCCCCCTGAGCTGCCGATCGTGAACCGCGTATGAAGTAATTGTTATAGCTGGGAATGGCGATCGCAGCTACGATGCCGACAATGACGATGGCGATGAGCAATTCAATCAGACTGAAACCTGTGCTGCGAAGGTGATACATAACTCGCTCCTTAAATGAGGTATTGAAACAGGTCTGCCAGTTAATTTCTGATCAGTTCGTGCCACGACACCCGGCCGGTCCGCGCCTGCAAACCCCGCTCGTCACCCCCGGTTTTTACCGACCCGGAAGCGTTAGCGACCACTTCCGTTGTTGTGCCGGTGACACTACCGTCAGCTGCACGCATGGTGGTGGTAATGGTTACCGTGCCATTGCTGTTGGCAGTTTGTACGATGGTCTGATTGGTGCCATCCGTATAGCTGATCGTGGTTGTCGTGACATTACCCGATACGGTCGTTGTGGTTGATGATACGGTACCCGTGCTGCCCAGCACGCCGAGTTTAGGATCGGTCGAACCTGCCGCAGGGGTGGAATTGGCGGTGGAAACCGCATTGTCCTCCGGCGGCGCCTTGGTCCAGCCTGTACCTGTCATCAGTGCATTGGTGTTCCAAGCGTCACCGTTGTTGTTGGTCTTCTTCCATGCGGTACCCGACGTGCTGTAGCACATGGTGCGCGGATGGTGCCAATAGAAAATGTACTCTACCAGCACATACTGATAGAAGTTGGCGTGCTTGACCCGGTAGCCGTACTCGGGTCGTCCTGCCACATTTTCCTCAACGGCGCTGGCCGGTGTGGTGTCCTTGATGATTTGCACCGTCAATGCCCCGTTATGGCGAGCGCCTGTGGTCGTACCGGCGGTACCAGGACCATCGGTGCCATTTGCAGGCGGTGTAACAGGTTGGTACATATCGGCGCCGGCATCACTGCCGCTCCATGTGCATTGAGGAGAAACGGAATGCAATCCGGTGCGCGAGTCGCCGCTACCCCACCAGTCCTTGATGGCAAAGGCGTCGACCGGCATGTTGATCGCCAGACTACCGATGGTGGTGCGGTTATAGCTTGGCACCGCCGTCACATCGAGCCCCGCCGATGCCTGATAGTTTTTAACAGATACATAACCCGCCGCACTGGTCGGTGTGTAGGACGCGTTGCCGATGTGCAGGCTCACCGCAGGACTCAAGTACTGGTTCATCATCAGCACCTTGAAATTGGTCGTTGTGCTGGGTATGGCTTTGGAGAGATTGTATTGTGAGTCGCTCGCGTTGAGCATGTTCACGCCTGTCTTGTCGAACTCATCGTCATATTCGTGGTAGTGCAGTACATAGTCACACTGCGTGCCGGAAATTGAGGTAGGAGGAATGGTCGGGTCTATCCCCCCGCTCATGCCGACCAGCGAGTTACCTGGGTTGGCACCGCTGTAGCTGAGTGTCAAGGTACCGTTATAGGCGGTGCCCTGATTTTTGGAGGAGATGGTGACCACGCCGTTGTTCCGGTTTGCGGTATAGGTGGAGGTTTTGTTGATCTTGTCCCTCACCCATTTAGCCAGATCGCTGGCGTTGAGGTTGCCGGGCTTACCGCTGACTATGGTGGTTGCACCTACTTTGATGGTCAGCGTCTTGGGATCAACCGAGTTGTTGTAGGTGAAGGAAATGGAACCGGTAGCGCTCGCGCCCCCGGTCCAGCCACTGGTATTGGTACAGTTGTTGTCTGTGCCGTAAAAGTTATCCACGTCGAAGTGTCCGCCAGCTACTCCACGGGAAGCCGCCGTGGTGGGTGGAAAGATCACATCCGGATTGGCGTTGAACAGCGTGGTGTTGAGCGTTTGCAACTGAACCAGAATCGGCTGGGATTGCACGCCGGTAGACAGCCATTTACCTACGGGTATGCCGTCCTGATTGGGGCTGAGAATCGCATCTCCGATCGCCTTGCCTGCGGGAAGGGTGTCACCTGAAGCGTAGACGATGCGGTCGGCATCGTTGAGCAACAGATTGCTGTCCATGTCCAGAAACGGGGTGGTGCTGCTACCGCCGGTCAGATAATTGAGCTCCATCAGCCAGTTTTCGCCATATACACTGGTGGTGGTGCCGGGAACCTGGTAAGGGGCGACCGTCGGGTTGTAGCCGATGAAGTAGAAGCGACCGTTTTCTGTGAAGGTGCCCTCGCCGATGACGCGCTCCCCGGCTGGCAGGGCGGTCTTCCAGTATTTGGTGCCTCCGCTGGCCCAGTTGGGTTGATTGGCCGTGCTGCGGCGCACCCGGGTGGTTCCTCCGCCTGAAGTGTAACTGCGTTCTGAGAGAGTCTGGGTGAGCGCGCTTGTATTGCCCACGGGAGCGCCATCCCATACTCCGTAAACATAATGTACCTGAGTGTCAGCCAGATCGCCGGTGGAGGCAGTCGTCCAGGTGGAAGTGGCTTGATTATAGGAGCCGAAAACACCGGTAAACAGCTTCCCTGTACCAAAACTGACCATGTAGCCCCCGTTGGGGTGCGCTGCGACTCCCGGGGTGGTGGTGATAGACTGAGCCGGCGAGGTGACCAGCAGCGCAGTGGCGGCAGGCCAAGACGAGGGGGTGGTGCTGGACAGATCAAATTTCCACATCGTGCCGTTCAGATCGCCGGCATACACCCGGTCGACATAACCGTCACCGTTGGTGTCGAGTGCGACAGGATTTGATAAGCCGTTAGGATTGACACCGCCTGCCGTGCCAGCCTGAATCGCTTTAACCAGCGCACCGGTCGCGGCATTGATCACATACAGATACGATTCACCGGTTGCCGCCTCGTTAAAACCGTTACCGATGATGACCACATCCAGTGCACTGCCGCCATTATTGATTTTAGCGATAGTCGGTGTGCCATAGGTGTAGCCTAGTTTGTTGTAGGCGGTACTCGCCGTCACCGCGCCACCGTAATTAATTTTGCTAGGAGTGATTTCCCACAGAATTTTACTGGCAACCTCGGTTTCGCTGGCCGCGTTAAGCGTGCTGATATCCAGCGCATACAGTCCCTTACCGCCGGAACCCAGGCCTCCGGCAAGAATACGGTGACTGGCGCCCGAAATCGCAACATCGGCGACATTGATTTGGCCGTCGACAAAGTAATCATGCACATAGGGTAGTGCGGAATCGGTAGGGTTATAAGCTAGGGTCTTGAGCTTGTTAACCAGCATCGAAGGGATATAGGCCCAGCGCTCCGTACCATCCGCCGAGTTGATCGCATGCACCATGCCGTCGTTGGCTCCGATAAAAATAGTCGGGGTGGTGGCATCCGCGACAAAATAAGGGCGGGTGTGGATGATGTCGCCCAGCACGGAGCTGCGCTGACGCAAGCCGCTGACGCCTTCATTGCTGCGGTCGCCGCGCAGGAAGCTGAGAATCTGGCTGTTGCTGTAGGCGGTGGCGTTGATCGTTGCTGACAGCGCGCTTTGCTGAGTAGCCGATAAGTTTGCGATTCTAAAAGGGCCGGCGATACCGGTGCTGTCGTTGACCGTGGCGATCATCCTGCCTGTGTCCCAGTTTTGTGCGTTCATATGCACGGCGGCACCGCCACCCCAGCGGTCCGTGCCTGCCTGTACGTTACCCACGGCGTCAACAGGATAAGCGTACAGGTTGCCGCCCCAGTAATCCCTTTTATATTCAGTGCGGAACAGTGTTTCCGTGCCGCTGGTCAGGATGTAGTTGGAGACTTCATCCTGAGCGACATAGCCGATGGGCTGGTCTCTCGGTGTGAAGGCGGTGATTGCGATCGAGAATTTAATCACGGCCAGCGCGATGCACAGCAGTGCAAACAGGCTGAAAAACTGGGCTTTTTGAATTCTTGGCAGTGGGGTAATCATGATTAACCTCCGGGTTAACAGTTCAGAACGCTATAGAAGGACTGGACAAATTTGCTGGCGCCTCGGGCGCTGGTGCCGCGTGCGGTGACGCGGTAAGTATTGACTTGATTGCAGCCGGCACTGGCATGCCCGCCTATGGTTGCACCCGACCCGATCAGGCGGTTGTTGACGGACATCAGTTCGATGAAGTAGCGCTGGCCGTCATTGGCACCGTTTTGCAGCGAATCGGTATCGTTCCAGGCCATGGTGGTGAGCGGCGCCTCGGCTGACAAGCAGGGAGCCGGGGGCGCTACAGCCGTGTTGAGCGGATATAAGTGGCTAACGCTGCGGCTGTTGCAGGTGTCGGTGAGCAGGCCGGGGTTCCTGAAATTGGCTTGCAACCAGGTTTCTGCGGCAACGAGCGCGGTTTCGGCATTATTCATCGCAGAATCTTCAAATTGAAGATTTCCGGCCAGTTGAAATTGGGTATCCGAAGTTTTCATGGCGGTGACACCCAGCATCATCAGCAGTATCAGAATGATCATGCTGATGATCAGGGTGGAGCCGGATTGTCTGGCTTTGCGATTGCCGTAGGGGCGGTAGTTGGCTGGCTTCATGGTGCTTACCTCAATTGCGCAGTTGTACGACGGTGGTAAACAGCTGACGGCGGAAGCTGTCGTTGACCGTATAAGTCTGATCACCCATGACGTAGCTGGTGGTGTTGCTGTAACCGTTCTCCGCTCGGGCCGTACGTGCCAGCAGCCAGATGCGTACCGAATTGACTTCGTCCCAGGCGTAGCTGGTAATCGTCGAGGGGGTGTCGGTGGCGCTTCCTGCGATGCCGTTGGCATTGAAGTACTGGGTGTTCGATGCCGTATCGAGCCGTCCGTATTGCACCTGCATCTGTTCTATGCCGCTGACAACCATCTCATCCACCATGGCGCTGCCGACTAGGGCACGTCGGCGCAGCGCAGGCAGGGTGTTGTTATTGTCGTCGTTGCCTATGTAGTAGACGTATTCCTGTATGGCGAAATCAGCTTGCGGTGTGCCGGTAATAGTAGGCGTCCCGGCCAGCGCCGCAGCGCCTGTGCCTTTGAATACTTCGCCCACTGAATAACTGGAACGGAAATAGAACGCCCCGTTGGTTGAATTGCCGCTCAAAGGGGTGTAATCCGCATGGCGTATGGCCAGGATATCGCCCTGTAAATAGCCTGTCGCGAGGCAGCTGGCGGCAAAGGGGTTGCTGTCGTTGGCACCCCAAATGCCCTGGCGGATATTGGCGACAAAGGCCCCGGCGCTGGCTCCTGCTCCCAGACACTCGGTCGTGACAGGCGTAATCGTCGTACTGAGCGCATTCGGGTCTGCCCAGGTATAGCCGCGATAGCCTGCATGTCTGAGTTCGCGTTTGAGGTGATCGAGGGCGAATCGTCCGTTGCCCTGTAATTCTGCGCTGCGGTCATTCGTCTTGGCATTGCGCGCATTGCTGGTCAGCACGCCGATGAGTGCGGCGACAATCATCAGGCCGATGGTCACGGAGATCATCATTTCTACCAGACTGAAACCACGTACGAGTCCAGGGTTTGTCGATTTGAATTGTCGGATATTCATGGCGTTAATTGCTCACGACGCGTGTTGCAGTATAAGAAAAGGTTTCGCCGTGGTTGGTTTTGTCGGTGCTCCGGTCGGTCCAGCGGACAATAACGTCATAGGTGCTGACCGTGCCGTTTACCGTTCGGTTGATTTGCCAACTCGGTTGCGGCAGCAGCGTTGCAATGGCATTGCTCCAGTGGTTCAGGTCGTAGATTGCAAGGTTAGTTGAGTCGCAAGGATTTACGGTGCAGACGGTGCTCAAAGCGGGCGCGGCGGTGGTGTTCCCCAGCACATAATCACCGTTCTGCGCGGCAGGTTTGTTGGCTTCCATGCGTTCGATGATATCGGCAGCGAGAAAAATTGCCTGAGTGCGGAATTGTCCGCCTTGATTGACGCGCATGGCGTAGAGTTGCAGTCCCGCCGTTCCCAGCAGGGCGGTCGCGATGATGACCAGCGTCACCAAAATTTCGATCATGGAAAAACCGAGCTGTGTTTTTGGGATGTTGTGCATGTCGCGTTCCTATGGTTTTGCGATATGGCCGGTGGGCGCGATGTTGATGGTCTTCGCCGTAGCGCCGGCCCAGGTCCCGCCGACGGCCAGAGTGCTTGCAGTACCGCCGCCTTGTGTACCGTTAGGGTTGAAACGAATCAGGTTGGCCAGACCGGTCAGGGTCAACTTGGCGCCGAGCGCCTGGTGTACGACGATGGGATTCGAGGCGGAGCCGTCAGGTGGGGCCGTGGTGTCGCATGTGCCATCCTCATTCGTGTCGTAACAAATCAGCCAGCCGTTTTGCCAGTTAGTGCCGTTTCCGCAATCGGTGCCCGCCGCATCGCGTACGCAAATCAGCATGCGCGTGTTGCGTTTGATGGCTTCGCTTCTGGCGCGATTCATGTCGCTGACAAGTTGGCTGACCGTAGAGTCTTGAGCGGTTTGATTGATAAACCCGTTGAATGAAGGGACGGCGACCGCAGCCAATATGGCCGCGATGGCGACCACCACCATCAGTTCCATCATCGTCACGCCCGCTTGTTGATGTTTCGTTGCCATCTCGATTCCTATCAGGTTAGCGTGACTGTAATGGTTGTCATTTGAAAAGCAAACCGTTAGCCGATAGTCGGTGGTCTATTCATGATTAACGGTAATCAAGTGGAACGTCTTTGAGCGATATGGCCCAACATAGGAAAACCCCCGGCTATGCCGGGGTGGCAGTAGCGGGTTAACCGGGGTTAACGGGGCACGTAACCAACCGGCCGTAACCGGCGGCCGTAACCGGGGACAGGCGGCCGTAACCGGGCGTAACCGGGCACGGCCGTAACCGGGCCGTAACCGGGGACAGACCACGGTTTAGTGGTTTTTTCAGTGCACAAATATTCAATATGGTGGAATTGTTAAATTCACCTATTCTTAGAGTATAAGCAAAGATTTTGCGGCTACGGGATGGGATTTAACTCATGCTGGATTATAAATTAACGATTGTTTTCAATAATTTATCGTGTATTCCGCCAAAGCCGCCGTTGCTCATCACCAGAATGTGATCGCCTGGAACAGTGGCGGCAGCAATCGCCTTAATCAATAGATCCAGATCGTCCAGCACCACGGCCTTGTCACCCATAGGAGCTAACGCGCCTTTCGCATCCCACCCCAGATTGCCGGAATAGCAGAACACCAGATCCGCGTCTTTCAGGCTGCCGGGCAGCGCATCTTTCATCACCCCCAACTTCATGGTGTTGGATCTGGGTTCGAGCACCGCCAGTATCCGTGCCGAGCCGACTTTGTGGCGCAAACCGGCCACCGTCGTGTCGATCGCGGTCGGATGATGGGCGAAGTCGTCATAAACCGTGATGCCGTTGACGACACCCTTCACCTCCATGCGCCGCTTCACATTCTTGAATAAACTCAGTGCTTCAAGTCCTAGTGCGACAGGTACGCCGGCATGACGCGCGGCGGCCAGAGCCGCCAGTGCATTCATCCGATTGTGTTCGCCCAGCAAGTCCCAGTTAAGCACACCTTGCAGTTCGCCATTCAGCGTCACGCGATTTTCATCGTCTATTTGCCAACCACTGGCATTAACTCTCTCGCCCTTTGGGAGAGGGCTGGGTTGAAGGAGGCCGAACGTCTCTACCGGCGTCCAGCAGCCGCGCTTGATCACGCGTTCTAACGCCGCCTCACGACCGTTGGCAACCACCAGACCGTTGCCCGGCACGGTGCGCACCAGATGGTGAAACTGCGTTTCTATCGCGTACAGATCGGCAAAGATGTCGGCGTGATCGAATTCCAGATTATTCAAAACCACCGTGCGCGGATGGTAGTGCACAAACTTGGAGCGTTTATCGAAGAACGCGGTGTCGTATTCATCCGCTTCGATGACGAAAAACTGCGATTCGGTCAGACGCGCCGAGATGTCGAAATTCTGCGGCACGCCGCCGATCAGAAAACCGGGATTTAGCCCCGCATGTTCCAGTATCCAGGCTAGCATCGACGCGGTGGTGGTCTTGCCGTGCGTCCCCGCCACACCCAGCACCCAGCGGTCGCGCAGCAGCGTGTCAGCGAGCCATTGAGGGCCGGAAACATAGGGCAAGTTGCGGTTTAATATTTCCTCCATCAGCGGATTGCCGCGCGTGACCACGTTGCCGATCACATAGATATCCGGATTGAGTTCGAGTTGCTCCGTGCCGAAACCGCTGATCAGCTCTATCCCCTGCGCCTCCAGTTGCGTGCTCATTGGCGGATAGACATTGGTATCGCAACCGGTGACGCGGAAACCTGCGTGTTTAGCGATGGCAGCGATGCCGCCCATAAAAGTGCCGCAGATACCTAGGATATGGATATGTGTTTGTTTGTTCATAACTGATTGATTATGTTCTAAAAATAAAATACACCGCGCCCATCATGCAGAGCGCGGCATACAGATAATCCCATTTTAAGGGTTGGTTCATATACATCACGGCGAAGGGCACGAAGATCAGCAGCGTGATGACCTCCTGCATAATCTTCAACTGGCCGAGATTGAGTGCGGTATAGCCGATGCGATTGGCGGGAACCTGTATCAGATACTCGAACAGCGCAATGCCCCAACTGACCAGCGCCGCCACATACCAGGGCGAAGCGGACATATTTTTCAGATGGCCGTACCACGCAAAGGTCATGAACAAATTCGAAATAGCCAGCATCAACGCCGTGACCAGCAGAGGCTGGGAAATCATCCCCATCAGGTTTCTTCCGGCTCCATTTTGATCGCACCACAAGGGCATTCCGCCACGCAAAGACCGCAACCTTTGCAATAGTCGTAATTAAATTGAAAGCCTTTGCCAGCACCCAGCTTGATCACCGCATTGTCCGGACAAACTCCGTAGCAGTTATCGCACTCGAAACAGTTGCCGCATGACAGGCAGCGGCGCGCCTCGAACAGTGCAGTGGTCTCATCGAGACCGCCCTGCACCTCATCAAAACTGGTCTGGCGACGGATCACATCCAGCATAGGACGCACGGTCTTGTCGGCATCCGAGTAGTACCAGGTGTTGAGTTTGCCGTATTCCGCCAGTTCGTGCTTCTCCGCAGGTACATAGCTCTTACCTTGCAGCCATGCGTCAATGTGGCGTGCCGCCTTCTTGCCGTGACCGACCGCCACGGTGACGGTGCGCTCGGACGGCACCATGTCGCCACCGGCGAAGATACCCGGATGACCGGTCATCATGTTCGGTGCGACTTGCACCGTACCATTCACAATTTCCAGTCCGGCTACACCTTGCAGCAGCGAGAGGTCGACATCCTGCCCCAGCGCCAGCACCACGGAATCCGCTTCCAGCGTTTCATATTCGCCAGTCGGTTGCGGAAAGCCTTTATCGTCCAGCGCCATCTTCTCGATGGTGATACTGCTGTCGCCAGCTTGCTTGATGGTGGACAACCACTTGATCATCACGCCTTCCTGCAAGGCCTCCTCGATCTCGAAATCGTGCGCGGGCGCCTTGTCGCGCGTGCGCCGGTAAACGATGATGGGTTCGGCGCCCATGCGCTTGACGGTACGCGCCACATCCACCGCCGTATTTCCGCCGCCGTACACCACCACGCGGCGTCCCAGCAACGGTTTATCTTCACCTTCCATCGAGCGCAACACCGAGATCGCATCGACAATTTTCGCCGCATCGCCGGCAGGTATCATCGCGCGTTTGCCGATATGTGCGCCGACCGCCAGAAAAGCGGCGTCAAAGCGCCCGTCTTTCATGCTCTGTTCGATGCTGGCCACTTTGCAGTTGAGCTTGAGCGTGACACCCATATCCAGAATGCGCTGCACCTCGGCATCGAGCACCTCGCGCGGCAGACGGTACTTCGGAATACCGAAACGCATCATGCCGCCAGCCAGCGGGCCTGCCTCCTGAATCTCGACCTGATGACCCATGCGCGCCAGATGATAAGCGGCGGAGAGCCCCGAAGGTCCCGCACCGACAACCAGCACTCGCTTGCCGGATTGCGCGGTAGGAACAGCGAATTTCCAGCCTCGTTTGATAGCCTCGTCGCCTAAGAAACGTTCCACCGAATTGATGCCGACTGAGCTGTCCAGCTGCCCTCGATTGCAGGCGGTTTCACACGGGTGATAGCACACGCGTCCCATCACGGCTGCCAGCGGATTATTTTCCGTCAACACCCGCCAAGCTTGTTCGTAATTGCCTGATTCTGCATGAAAAAGCCAGCCCTGAATATTTTCTCCGGCCGGACAGGCATTGTTGCAAGGGGGCAGACGGTTTAGATACACGGGGCGCTCGGTGCGCCAGGTACCAGTCATGTTGGCCAGCGAGGTACCGGGTTTCAACGTGATAGCGAATGGTTTGTACATGTCAGCAACCCTCCTCGTCGAGCAATCCATACTTGCGGATATTGCGGTCGGCAATCGCCTGCATGCGCGTCACCATATCAGGATGCCCATGCGCGCCGAACAGATGCGCAAAACGTTTTTGCGGTTTCAAATATTCTTCGACCGGTATTTTGTGACGTATCTTGGATACACCGACTACTTCGCCGTGCTCGGCTTCAAACACCGGAAACATGCCGGACTCCTTGGCCAGTCGCGCCATACGGATGGTGTCGCTGGACGCCGTTCCCCAACCCAGCGGACAGGGAACAAAGATCTGGATATAACGCGCGCCATGCATCTTCATCGCGCGGCGCACCTTGTATTCGAGATCGCGCAGGTCGGCAACTGTAGCCGTGGCAACATAAGGAATGCCGTGCGCCATGGCGATTTCCGGGACATTTTTCCCCTGACCGAAGGCATTGCCGGGATTGGGGCCGACCGGCATGGTGGTTGCCGTACGCGCGGTAGGCGGTGTGGCGCTTGACCTTTGCACCCCGGTATTCATATACGCCTGATTGTCGTAGCACAGATACAGTACATCGTCGTTGCGTTCGAACATGCCGGACAGGCAGCCGAAGCCGATGTCGGTCGTGCCGCCATCCCCGCCTTGTGCGACCACGCGAACTTCCGTCTTGCCCTTCACCTTCATGGCCGCCGCGATGCCGGTCGCAACCGCTGGAGCGTTGCCGAACAAGGAATGTATCCACGGCAATTGCCAGGATGATTCAGGGTAAGGTGTAGAAAAAACTTCCAGACAACCGGTGGCATTCGCCGCGATCAGCTGCCCGCCACTCTCCGCCATCGCCGCATCGATCGCATAACGTGCGCCCAATGCTTCGCCGCACCCCTGACAGGCGCGATGCCCCGAATTGATCGAGTTGCTGCGCGTCTGACCCGATTGCACACTGCGCTCATCGGCTTCGAGCAAGCGATTGCCGATGGTAAAGGTGCCGGTCTGATAGAACTTTACTGGTTGAAATCCCATGATGGTTCCTTTCGAATACTTACTAGCATTTTTGAGTCGTGTCTCTAGCAGTTCGTGTTAAATTCTTAATAGGGAAACGCTGATTGATTCATTAAAGTTGCCATTGCAAGCAAAGCGTGGCATCCAGTGCATTGATTTAAAATAAATTAATGAAACATTTCGTCGACAACGGTTTGTCATACCCGATTCATTACTCATCGCTTCCCCCCAACTCCGCCTCAATCTCTTCAATACTCGGCAGTGACGATTTCAAATCAGGTGGCAATGATTTTTGCATTTCATGTTGCCACGCGGCGATGCTCAAAGGCTGGGTGTAGCCTTGCAGGCAGTATTCTGCGATCAGATGATTTTTCTCTCTAACCAACAACAGGCCGATGGTGGGTTTGTCGTCGGGGGTGCGCATTATGTCATCCACTACGTTCACATAAAATCCTAACTGGCTGACATGCCCTGGATCCAGCTTGCCAGTTTTGAGCTCAACCACCACGTAGCAGCGTAGTTTCAGGTGGTAAAAAAGCAGGTCAAGCCGAAATTCCGAACCGCCGACCTCCAGCAACACCTGCCGCCCAACAAAGGCAAAGCCTTGCCCCAGTTCGAGCAAGAATTTTTCGACATGCGCCGTTAGGGCTTTTTCAATATCCAGTTCGCGGCGCGGCGTGTCAGTAGCTAGAAAATCAAAAATATAAGGGTCTTTGAAAATCTGAACCGCCATGTCGGATTGTTCGGGCGGCAAGCTTTCGACGAAATTGTTGTTCGTTTGCCCGATACGCTGGTGTAACGCTGACTCGATTTGATGCACCAACACGGGCTGCGACCAACCGTTTTCAATGGTTTTTTGTGCGTACCACAATCTCAAGGAGTCATCCTTGAGTTTTTCGATTAAGGTCAAATTGCTCTTCCACGGAATTAGTGCAACGAGCCGTTGCACTAATTCAGCGTTCGTGTAGGCTTCGGCAAAAGCCCGCATGTATTTAAGGTTGCGCGGTGAGAAGCCCTGCATATCCGGGAACGCTTGTTTGAGATCAAATGATAAACGATCAATCACTTTCGCTCCCCAACCTTCGCTGCTTTGGCGCGTGAGTATGCTTTGACCTATGTGCCAGTAAAGCATCACGAGCGCGGCGTTGGCGGACAATACAGCTTTAAGGCGGGCACGCTGAACCTGCGCTTTGATACTTTCCAATAATTCCGCGTAGCTGCGGGGCATTTCCAGCAGGCTGGAGGCGGCTGGAATGGTGACGTTGGCTTTTTCCTTGCCCATTCGTTTGCGCTGTTCGCTCATAACTTCATCTTCGCCAGATTTTCAGCAATCGCCCGGTTCAATGCCGTTTCTTCTGATCGCTGCACCTCGAACTTGGCTGTCAGTGCGGCATATCGTCCGGCAAATGCGGCTTTATTCATGGTCGTTGTGGCTACCCGTTTGTAAATTGATAACGTGATGTGTCGGCTGTCTGTGTCAATTATCCGAATTTGGCCGAAATCAGACCCTTGTCGTGCAGCATATTTTCGGCGGCGGGACCGGAGCGACGAGTCTGCTGCTCGCGGGCCAGCTGTTTGTTGACCGCCTCCCAGTCCAGATCAACGAAGGTGACCGGCGGCAGCAACTCCTGCTCGGCCTGAAGAAACAGTTTATGCAACGTTGACCGGGTAATCGGTCGCCCGCCGAGGCCCGCGATTGCGGTGTAGCCCTTGAGACCGGAACCTGTCACCGCCATGCGCACATCGGTCGCAACGATACCGCCCATGCCGACCGCCAGACTCTTCTCCAGCACCACGAAACGCTTGCAGTTGATCAACGCCGCGCGCACCTGTTCCAGCGGGAAGGGACGATAGCTGATGATGCCCAGCACGCCGATCTTGTGGCCCTCGGCGCGCATCTCGTCCACGGTGTCCTTGATGGTGCCCAGCACCGACCCCATCGCGATCACCATGGTCTCGGCATCTTCGCTGCGATAGGTGCGAATCAGTCCGCCGCTGTCGCGCCCGAAGATCTCTTTGAACTCGGCGGCGAGGACTGGAATACGCTCGATGGCCTGCATCTGTTTGGCGTGCGCCAGATATTTCACCTCCATAAACGCTTCGGGTCCTACCATCGCACCGATGGATACCGGCTCTGCGGGATCGAGCACCTGGCGCGGATCGAACGGCGGCAAATATCTATCCACTTGATTTTGTTCAGGAATGTCAATACGCTCAAAAGCGTGCGTGAGGATAAAACCATCCATGCAGACCATGATGGGCATGGACAATTCTTCGGCCAGCCTGAACGCCTGAATGTGCAGATCGACCGCTTCCTGATTGGTTTCGGCAAACAACTGCATCCAGCCGGAATCGCGCTGTGAGAGCGAATCGGAGTGATCGTTCCAGATATTGATCGGTGCGCCGATGGCGCGATTGGCCACCGTCATCACGATGGGCAAGCCCAGTCCAGCGGCGTTATAGACCGCTTCGACCATGAACAGCAAACCCTGTGAGGCGGTCGCGGTATAGGATCGCGCCCCGGCGGCAGATGAACCGATTGCCACCGACATCGCGGCAAATTCGCTCTCCACATTGATAAACTCGCAGGGCGTCAGTTCGCCTGATTTTACCATCTCGCCCAGCGCCTCGACGATATGGGTCTGCGGCGAAATCGGATAGGCGCAGATCACTTCAGGGCGGCACAGTGCGATCGCCTCGGCGACTGCTTTCGAGCCTTCGGTCTGTTTAAGCATGTGCGCGCTCCTTCATCATGGTCTTAACGATTTCATAGGCTTCGGTTGCGGCCGCAATATTTCCCTGCGCAACCTTGCCGGTGAATTTTTCGTTGATCGCGAGGATCACCGATTCGAGCTTAATGAGGCCGGAGAGCGCGGCAAATCCCGCGATCAGCGGCATATTGGGAATCGGGCGGCCGATGTGTTTTAGCCCCAGATCGGTGGCTGACAAGGTACAAAACCTGGTCGCGTCGAAGTGTGTGATGAGTTCGCTCAGGCCCAGCTCTTCGAGAGAGTGGCGCGAGTTGAGCAGGACATAACCTTCGGCTTTGAGTCCGGCGAACACATCGATCTGATGCAGCAGGGTGGGATCCTGAATGATCAGCGCATCCGGTTTCATGATCGGTTCACGCAGTCGTATTTCGCGATCGGAAATACGGCAAAACGCCACTACCGGCGCGCCGGTGCGCTCTGAACCGAAACTGGGAAAAGCCTGTGCGTGACGTCCTTCCTCAAACGCGGCCACCGATAACATCTCCGTGGCGGTGACGACGCCCTGACCGCCTCGCCCGTGAACCCGAATCTCAAACATTTTCGCCTCCTGCTAGGTATAACACTGACGTAGGATTCTACGCCAGTTTGGACGGCAGATTTTAGTTTACGCCCAGCAATTCCACGTCAAATACCAGCGTGGCATTAGGAGGAATCACACCACCCGCACCGCGCGCGCCATAACCCATCGCGGCAGGAATGATCAGCGTGCGTTGGCCGCCCACTTTCATGCCGTCAAAACCCTGATCCCAACCCTTGATGACCTGACCTGCGCCCAGCGCGAAATCAAACGGCTCGCGGCGGTCGCGTGAACTGTCAAACTTCTTGCCCTTATGTTCAGGCGCTGTTTCGTCGTATAACCAACCGGTGTAATGCACGGTCACGTGCTTGCCACCTGTAGCCAGTGCGCCCGTGCCCAGTTTTGTGTCATTTTTGATGAGTTCGCTCATGTTGCTCTTCTCCATTTTTGCTGTAGGTGCTGCGGCTTGTTCAGAGCACGCGGTCGTTGAAAAGGCAGCCAACAGCACTGCCATCGATAAGTAGGTGATACGTTTCATCGGGCTTCCTTGTGATTTGTAATCTGTGTGAACCGGACAGCGGTTTGAAGCGTCACAGTCTGTCCGGGGTAAGGCATTTTCGCCGCTAAGCATACCTTGTGCGGGGTTCTGCAACCAAGCACTTTTCGCGCCTGCCTATTAGATTTTTCGAACAAACACCTTGGATTTACGCTGATAGTTATACAGCGACTTTTTCTGTGCGGGCAGGGCGGTGACGTCGCTTTCCACGAAGCCGCGCTCTAAAAACCAGTGTGCGGTGCGCGTGGTCAGCACGAACAGTTTTTTGAGTTTTTGCTGTTTGGCAAGATCCGCCATGTGGTTGAGTACGGCCTCACCGTAACCGCGATCGCGGCACTGTGTATCGACCGCCAGACACGCGAGTTCCGCCGAAGCCTCATCGGGGAAGGGGTAGAGCGCGGCGCAACCGACGATGCGGTGATCGTGCTCCAGCACCACGAAGCGCTCGATCTCGCGCTCCAGCAGTTCACGCGAACGCCTGACCAGAATCCCTTGTTCTTCCAGCGGACGCAGCAGTTGCAAAATGCCGCCTACATCTTCGATAGTCGCGTCGCGCAGGGTGTTGAGCGTGGATTCGACCACCATGGTGCCGATGCCTTCATTGCTGAACAACTCTTGCAGCACCGCGCCATCGGTGTGACGGCTGATCAGATGGGTGCGTGCGACCCCGGCTTCGCAGGCGCGGATGGCGCAGGGCAAAAACAGATTTACATCGTCCGGCTGGCTGCGCTTTGAAGTCAGTACCGCTTGAGCCTGCGCGACGGTCAGCTCTTTGAGCAGCGTATCCTTCTTATCCAGCACACCGTCGGTGTCCATCAAAAACACCAGTTTGTCGGCATCCAGCGCGATGGCGGTGGCGGTGGCCACGTCTTCCAGCGTCAGATTGAACACCTCACCGGTAGGCGAGAAGCCCAGCGGCGAGAGCAGCACCACTTCGCCGAACTCCATGCGGTCATTGAGCGCGGCGACATCCACTTTGCGGACCGAGCCTGTGTGCTGCAAGTCTACGCCGTTGATCACGCCGATCGGCTGCGCGGTGATGAAGTTGCCGCCCGCTACGCGGATGTCGGCATTGGCCATCGGTGAATTCGCCAGCCCCATCGACAACAGCGCCTCGATCTCCAGTCGCACGCGGCCTACCGCCTCTTTCACGCATTGCATGGTCTCTGCATCGGTCAGGCGTATGCCCTGATGGTAGTTGTCATTGATATTGCGCGTGGCCAGATGCTGTTCGATCTGCGGACGCGCGCCGTGCACCAGCACCAGACGTATGCCGAGTGCGGCTAATAGATTGAAATCATGGGTTAATTCAACAAATTTTCCATCCGCGACCATTTCGCCGCCAAATGCGATGACGAAGGTTTTGCCGCGAAACGAATTGATATACGGCGCGACAGAGCGAAACCAGGTAACGAAATCAGTGGAAGTGGTCTTGAGCGGCATGAATAGTCCTTTGCTGAGTGCGCGTATTATGCCTCGTCATCGAGCAGTTTTCCCGCGACCGCCCAATTTTCTTCACTCACTTCGTCGAAGGTGATGTAGGTATAGGAGGCGGGTTTATGTGCGATGCGCTGCAGGGTGTCGGTGACTTCTGCTGCAATTTGCGCTTTTTGTTCGCGACTTAATGTTCCTGTGACGCGGATATTGACGTAAGGCATGTTGGCCTCCTGATTAACAAAAATCACCCCACAGGGTTTGCAGTGCGGCCAAGCCTGCGACGGCGGCAGTTTCGGTGCGCATCACGCGTGCGCCCAGTTTCACCGGGATAAAGCCGCACAGCAGCGCGGAATCGCTCTCCGCCACGCTAAAACCGCCCTCTGCGCCGATCAGCAACACGACGGTGCCCTGCGGTTTGTCCTGCGATTGCAAGGATTTTGCGCCCTGAGGTAACAAGATGAATTTACTAAATTTTTCTGCGCGCATCTGTTGCAGCCAGACCATGATATCGAGCGGCGGGTGGATTACCGGCAAGACATTGCGCCCGCATTGCTCGCAGGCGGCGATGACCACCTGTTGCCAGTGTTCGGTGCGTTTGGCAGCACGTTCGGCTGATAATTTGGCGACGCTGCGCTCGGTGGCCAGCGGCTGAATTTCGGTCACACCAAGTTCTGTGGCTTTCTGGATCACCCAGTCCATCTTTTCGCTGCTGGATAAGGCTTGTGCCAGCACCACTCGCAGCGGGGATTCGCGATCGACCTCGACCTCTGAAATCTGGCCGATGATCACCTGTTTACCGCTCAAATCCTCGATGATGCCGTGGCACTCGCGTCCCTCGCCGTCGAACAATTGCACAGGTTCTCCGGTACGCAGACGCAGCACCCGACTGGCGTGATGCGCCGCATCGGGAGGCAAATTGAACGACCCTTGAGCGGGTAGCGGAGGCGGACAGTAGAAGCGCGGCATGATGAACACAGTATAGAGTGACGAACGGGCGTGATAATATACCGCCCAACGAACTTTGCGAGAAGTTGCGATTTATATTTTAGAGCACGCTTCTTGCTGTAGTCCTCCCCTCTCTCCTACCTCTCCCCCAGAGGGTGAGAGTGATAATGTATCGCTTCGCGATGTTTACGTTAAGTATTTTGTCAGGAGTATCCAATGGTCAGTTTGCAACCTCCGTTATGTGATTTTGGCTGGAAGGCCCCGAATTTTGATCTGCCCGGTGTCGATGGCGTGCGTTACAACCTCGCGAATGCGCGCGGTCCGAACGGTTTGCTGGTGATGTTTATCTGCAATCACTGCCCTTATGTGAAATCGATACGCGACCGTCTGGTGCGCGATACGCTGGAACTAAAAGCACACGGCATCAACAGCATCGCCATCATGTCAAACGACCCGTCAGATTACGCGGAAGACTCCTTTGACAATATGAAGCGGGTGGCCGAGCAGTTTGGCTACCCCTTCCCCTATGTCTGGGATGAGACTCAGCAAATAGCCAAGGATTACGGCGCGGTGTGTACGCCGGACTTTTTCGGCTTCAATGCCGATATGGAATTGCAATATCGAGGCCGCCTGGATGCTTCCCGCAAGGAAGCGGTGCCCGATGCATCGCGCGACTTGTACAACGCGATGCTGCAAGTGGCTGTGACCGGGCGGGGACCCGAGGCGCAAATCGCCAGCATGGGTTGTTCGATCAAGTGGAAGTAAACGCTGTGTATCCGGCGTAGTAATGCAATGATTATGGAAAGGCGACGTATGTCCAGGAACAATACCGTGGGGATGAGCGCCTTGCTCAAGGCGGCGATCGCGGCTGTCAAGCTGGTGGCGGCCGAAGAAATTATGCCCCGCTACCTCAAAGTGGCGCATCAGCACAAAAGCGATGGCAGCGTCTGTACCGATGCGGATATCGCCACACAAACCGCGCTGACCCGCAAGTTGCAGGCGATTTACAACGTGCCGGTGCTGGGCGAGGAAATGCCCGAGGAGGAACAGCGGGCGATCTGGCAATCGGCTCAGGATGGCTTGTGGTGTATAGATCCTATCGACGGCACCTCCAATTTTGTGCATGGCCTGCCCTATTTTGCGGTGTCGGTCGCCTTGCAGCGCAACGGCCGCAGCGTGCTGGGCGTAGTGTACGATCCGGTCGCCGATGAGGTATTCGCCGCCGAAGCGGGCAAGGGCGCATTTCTGAACGGTGAAAAACTGATCGGTCACATGACCATGGCTACCATGAAGGAAGCGCTGGCGAATGTGGATTTGAAGCGGCTCAATGCCCGTCTTGCGGCAAAATTAGCCACCGAGCCGCCTTGCGCCTCGCAGCGCAACTTCGGTGCCAGTGCGCTGGACTGGTGTTACACCGCTGCAGGACGCTACGATCTGTACTTGCACGGCGGACAAAAGCTCTGGGATTATGCGGCCGGGATGCTGATTCTGTCGGAATCGGGCGGCTATGCCTGTTGTATCGAGGGCGATGATTTTTGCTCGGGTAATGTCTGGCAGCGTTCGGTCATCGCCGCGCGCAGCGAAACATTGTTCCACGAATGGAAAAACTGGATACGCGCGCAGGCGTGATGCGAGCTTTCGATAAGGGGTAGTCTTGAAAATATTGATATTGGGCGCGGGGCAGGTCGGATCAACCGTGGCGGAAAGTCTGGTGAGCGAGGCAAACGACATCACGGTGGTCGATTCGGATGGCGTTAAGCTGGCGCTGTTGCAGGAGCGGCTGGATCTGCGCACGTTGGTCGGCAACGCTTCCAGTCCTTCCGTGCTGGAGCAGGCCGGGATCAACGATACCGATATGCTGCTGGCGGTGACGCAGAGCGATGAAGTCAATATGGTGGCTTGCAAGCTGGCCGCCAGTCTCTACAACACGCCCACCCGGATTGCCCGTATCCGCTCGACCGATTACCTGACGCGACCGGAGCTGTTCAACAAGGATAATTTTTGTGTGGATTTTTCCATCTGCCCCGAGCAAATTCTCACCGACTACATCAGCAAGCTGATCGAGTTCCCCGAGGCTTTGCAGGTGTTGCAGTTTGCCGAGGGTAGAGCGTCGCTGGTCGCGGTGCGTGCCTTCAAGGGCGGGCCGCTGGTCGGCAATCCGCTGAGTTTTCTGCACAGCCATATGCCACACGTCGATGCGCGGGTGGCCGCCATCTTCCGTAAAAATAGCCCGTTGATCCCGGAAGGCGATACGGTGGTCGAGGACGGTGATGAAATCTTTTTTATCGCTGCGTCCAAAAACATCCGCGAGGTGCTCAAGGAAATGCGCCGGATGGACCGGCCTACACGCCGCGTGATGATCGTCGGCGGCGGCAATATTGGTCGTCGACTGGCACGCGCTCTGGAACACGATTATCAGGTCAAACTGATCGAATTCAACAAGAAAGCCTGCAACAAACTGGCCGGCGAACTGGCTAATACGCTGGTGCTCAACGGCGACGGTACGGATGAAAAGTTGTTGCAGCAGGAAAGCGTCGATGAGGTGGATGTGTTCTGCGCACTCACTAACGACGACGAAAATAACATCATGTCGGCGCTGCTCGCCAAGCAGGCCGGGGCGCGCAAAGTCATCGCGCTGATCAACCGCAGTGCATATGTGGATCTGGTGCAGGGCGGCAAGATCGATATCGCGCTGTCTCCGGCGCAAGTGACCATCGGATCTTTGTTAGCCTATGTGCGGCAGGGCGATGTGGCAGCCGTCCATTCGTTGCGCCGGGGCGCCGCCGAAGCGCTGGAGTTGGTGGCACACGGCGACCGTAAATCTTCCCGTGTGGTGGGGCGTCGTATCGATGAGATCGATCTGCCTAAGGGCGCGACCATCGGCGCTGTGGTGCGCGGTGAAGAGGTGCTCATGGGACATCACGATGCCCGTATCGAGGCCGAAGACCACGTGATCGTCTTCGTCATCAACAAGCCGATGGTGAAAAAGGTCGAGAAGCTGTTCCAGGTTAACCTCGGGTTCTTTTGATGGGACGCACGCTGACCGTTATTCATGCGTTGGGGCTGATGTTGGTGGTGTTCAGCGCAGCCTATCTGATGCCGTTGCTCGCCGCGTTGATTGATGGTCAGGCCGAAGTGCTGCAGGATTTTCTGATGGCGATGGTGTTGACGCTGACTTCGGGCGTGTTGATGTGGGCGGTGACTTACCGTTATAAGGGGGAGTTGTCCATCCGTCACGGCTTTTTGCTGGTGGTGGTGATGTGGACCGGGATGCCGGCCTTCGCTACGCTGCCGTTGTTGATGGTGTTGCCTGAGTTGTCGTTTACCGATGCCTATTTCGAAACCATGTCTGGAATTACGACTACCGGCTCTACCGTACTCACGGGATTGGATACCTTGCCGCCGGCGATCAATATCTGGCGACACGAACTCAACTGGCTGGGCGGGATGGGGATCATCGTGTTGGTGGTGGCGATTCTGCCCTTATTGGGTATAGGGGGGCGTCAGCTGTTTAAGGCGGAGACGCCGGGGCCGATGAAAGATTCGGCACTGACACCCCGAATCGCGGAGACGGCGCGCAATCTGTGGATAGTCTATGTGTCGATCACGGTGCTTTGCATCGCATCGCTAAAGCTGGCCGGAATGAGCTGGCTAGATGCGGTGTGCCATTCCTTTTCTGCGATGGGTCTGGGCGGATTTTCCACGCACGATGCCAGTGTGGGTTATTTCAATTCGCCGCTGATCGAATTTCTGTTGATGATTTTTATGCTGATTGCGGTGATCAATTTTGCCACCCACTTTGTCGTCCTGCGCAGCAGAAGTCTCGCAGCTTATCGCAGCGATCCGGAGGCGCTCTCATCTTTGGGGGTGATTCTGGCAAGTTGCGCCGGAATTGCTTATTTCTTGTGGTGGGAGGGAGTCTATCCGGAATTTCTGACCGCTTTGCGGCATGCCAGTTTTAATCTGGTTTCTATCGCCACCAGTTCAGGTTTTGCGAGTGTCGATTATGCCCAGTGGCCGATATTCGCTCCGCTGTGGATGATGCTGCTCACCGCCACGGTGGCCAGTGCAGGTTCCACCGGCGGCGGAATCAAGATGATACGCACCCTGGTTTTGATCAAGCAGGCCGGTCGTGAATTCGTTAAGCTCCTGCATCCTGCGGCGGTAAATCCGATGAAGATAGGCGGGCAGGTGATACCCAACAGTGTGGTGTTCTCGGTGCTGGGCTTTATCTTTCTGTATTTTATGGTGATTGCCTCACTGACTTTTATGTTGTTGATCAGCGGGTTGGATTTTGTCTCTGCATTAACTGCCGTGCTGGCTTCATTGAATAACTGCGGCCCCGGGCTGGGTGTGGTCGGGCCGGCGGGCAACTACCAGGGATTGACGGACTTCCAGACCTGGACATGCACGCTGGCCATGCTGATCGGCCGTTTGGAGATTTTTACGGTGCTGATCCTGTTCACGCCCCAATTCTGGAAGAGGTAATGTAAGTTGACCGTATAATTTTTAATACAATCAATATGTTGTAATAAGATGTTGTTTTTTTCACGGCACTGCGCCCGGCGCAATGGCCGATCACCGGGAAAACCGTGGGAAGTAGTTGAGCAATCCGGTGAAATTACACAAGACACGCAGGCGGCTATCGGTTAGGATTGCACCCTGAATTTACTGAACATCAAGAATAGAGGCGCGCAAGTGCTGAACAGGGGGGGGAGTTGGACGCAGAATTGCCATTGTTGGGCGTAAAAGTGGTGTTGATTGATGATAGCAACACCATACGGCGTAGCGGCGAAATATTCCTGACACAAGCGGGTTGTCAGGTCGTGCTTGCCGAGGACGGGTTCGATGGCCTGTCCAAAGTCGTGGACACTCAGCCCGATATTATTTTCGTGGATGTGATGATGCCGCGTCTGGATGGTTATCAGACCTGTGCGCTGATTAAAAATCACCAGCAGTTCAAGAAGATTCCGGTGGTGATGTTGACCAGCAAGGACACTTTGTTCGACCGGGCACGCGGCAAACTGGTCGGTTCCGATCAGTATCTCATTAAACCCTTTAACAAAAAAAGCCTGATAGAATCCGTTATCAGACATACACAGCAATAGGAGCAATAAGATGGCAATTAAGAGAGTATTGGTGGTGGACGATTCCGCAACGGAAAGGCACATCATCGGTGAAATGCTGACGAAAAATGGTTTTGAAGTTTCATTCGCCGAAAGCGGTGAGGCTGGTGTGACGCGCGCCAAACAGGATAAGCCGGATCTGATTATCATGGACGTGGTAATGCCCGGCCTGAACGGTTTTCAGGCAACACGCGCCATCACTAAAGATCCTGAAACAGCCCATATTCCGGTGCTGCTCTGCACCACCAAGGATCAGGAAACAGATAAGGTTTGGGGCTTGCGTCAGGGCGCCAAAGACTATCTGGTCAAGCCGGTCAACGCGGGCGAGCTGCTCAGCAAAATAGCGGCACAAAACTAAAAAACAAACATGGCTAAGCGAACTAATCTGCGCGAATTTCAGCAAAACCTGAGTAATCGCATGCTGGATAAGAGCCGTATGGGCGGACAGCTGCCATTGCTGGGTGTGCAGATTGCCGGGCAAAACTGGCTGGTGGAGATGCGGGACATCAGTGAAGTGCTGTCGCCCCCGCCCATGGCTAAAGTGCCGCTGACCAAGCCCTGGTTTCGAGGGGTCTCCAACGTGCGAGGCAATTTGTATTGCATCGCCGATCTGGCGGCCTATATGAATCAGGGCGAAGCCTCGGGCTCGTTTACTAATCGACTCTTGCTGGTCGCGGAGCGCTACGGCGTCAATGCGGCGTTGCTGGTCGATAGTGTTTTGGGCTTGCGCGATGTGACGCGCTGGCAGAACGACGTGGTTCGTTCTCACCAGTACACAGATGAACAAGGTGGAGTGTGGCACAAGCTGGGGGTGGTCGACCTGCTTGAACAACCAGATTTTTTGCAAATAGGCATTTAGCCGTTCCGGACAGCAGGGAGAAAATAGCATGGCGTTTAATCTAAATTTACCAAATTCAAAAAAAGCAGCCGGTTCCAGTGAAAAGTTGCTGCCACTCATCGGGCATCTGCCCTTTGCGCAGCAGGCGAAAATACTGACCGGTGCGCTGGCCGCTACCTTTCTGGTCGGTGCGGTGTCCGTGGTGTTGGATAACCGTGCCTCGTCGCACGGTGCGCATCATCTGGATTTGGCCGGTGATTTGGTGATGTTGACGCAGCGTACCGCGAAGGATGCGGGCTCCGCGTTGCAAGGTAAGCAAACCGCGATCGACGGTTTGCCCCACGCCCGTTCTGAAATTGAAAGTATTTTGACCTCGCTGACACAAGGCGATGCGGTCGCTCCGGCTACTAGCGGTGCAGCCAGAGCGCAACTGGATAAGCTGACTGTAGTAGCGCAAAAATCGCTGTTGCACATCAAGGAAATCGAAGATGGGCGTGCCGGTATTTTGACCGTGTCGCGTGCGATCGAGGCGATGTCCGACGTGGAAGAGCCGATGCGCGCAGCGCTTGCCCGTTTGCCGGTCACCGAGCAGACCACGCGTTTTGGCCTGTTGTTTGAGCGCGTCGGTAAGGATGCTAACGCGATGATGGGCCGCGTGGTGACCGATGAAATGGTGCGCGCCCTGGCAACTGATACGGCAGCAGCGGAAGCCTTGCTGGCCGGCTTCGATAAGACCAACGCAAACGTTGCGGAAGTGGTCGATTTATTTGAAGCCTTCCGCAATTCGGTGCTGTCTATGGTGAGTCAAGCCAAGGGATTGTTCGCGGCGAAGAACGGCGCGAATGCCTTCTTTGACGATGTGTCGGTGACCAAGAAGGGGGCGTTCGTGACAGCTGCGGGTGAGCTGAAACAGGCTTATACCGACTCTCTGGGTGGTCGTTGGACCAGTTACCTGATGGGCTTTTCTGCGCTGACCCTGCTGATGTTAGCCGGCGGTCTGTTCAGGGTGTATCTGGGTGAAGCGCGTCGTGCGGCCGGTGCGGCTGAAGCGACCAACAAGCAGACCCAGCAGGCGATTTTGCGTCTGATGAATGAATTGAGCGACTTGGGTGATGGTGACTTGACGGTGCGTGCGACGGTCACGGAAGACATTACCGGCGCGATTGCCGACTCGGTGAACTACACCGCTGAAGAATTGCACAAGCTGGTGTCCAACGTGTCCAACGCGGCTGAGCAGATGGGTGTGGCGACGCAGGAATCAGAAGGGATGGCGCAGCGTCTGTTGCTGGCCACGCAGAAGCAGGAGCAGGAGATTCGCGAAGCGGAAGAATCGGTGCAGCTGATCGTGCGTTCGATCGGTGAGGTGGATGCGGCGGCGATAAAGGCGACCGAAGTGGGTAAGCAGACCCTGCTGGTAACCAATCAGGGCGCGCTGGCGGTGCGCAACACGATTACCGGCATGGATGGTATTCGCGAACACATTCAGGAAACCTCCAAGCGGATCAAGCGACTGGGCGAGAGCTCGCAGGAAATCGGTGAAATCGTGGATCTGATTTCCGACATTACCGAGCAAACCAACGTGTTGGCGTTGAATGCGGCGATTCAGGCGGCGTCAGCCGGTGAAGCGGGACGAGGCTTCTCGGTGGTTGCGGAAGAGGTTCAGCGACTGGCTGAGCGTTCAGCGGATGCGACCAAGCAGATCGGTGCACTGGTTAAGATGATTCAGAGCGATACCCACGATGCGGTTGCTGCGATGGAAAAGAGTACGCTGGGTGTGGTTGAAGGGGCGAAACTCTCTGAAATGTCCGGACAGTCGTTGAAAGAAATTGAGCAGGTGTCCGATGAACTGGCCACGCTGATCAACAGTATTTCGGTATCGACTCAGGTGCAAACCGATATGGCGGGTGAAGTGGCCAGTGTGATGCATGAAATTATGAAACTGACCAGACAGACTGCGGAAGGTTCGCGTTTGACTTCTGATTCCGCGATCAAACTGACAGGTTTGGCATCGGGGTTGAGAGGTTCGGTCGCCGGCTTTAAGCTCTGATCACGTCAGGTAAATACGTAAACATGCCTAACCAAACACAATTTGACCTAGCAACCCTCTCCGTTGTTAAGCCCGGCATGGACGAGGCATTCGGAGTGGTAAATGCGCGTCTGACGCAATACTTTGATGCGCCGGCCAGCAACACGGCCTCGCTGGATGAGGCGCGCGCCGAATTGCACCGTATACTCGGCGTATTCACCATGATCCGTCTGGATGGGGTTGCCGCGTACTGCGCCGAAATCGAACAGGTATTAGCCGAACTACAGGCCAACACCAGTTTGACTTCGCCGCTTTTCCGCACCGTGCTGCATCGCGCGATCCTGGGTTTGAGTCAGTATATGGATCAAATTTCTCAGGGTGCGGATAACGCAACTTTGAGACTGTTCCCTAAATACGAAGCGATGCAACATCTGCGCGGGATGGAAATGTCCTTCGAACAGGACTTGTTTTTCCCGAATCTGGCAGTGCCGTTGCCGGATAGCGTATTGTCGATAGAGCAGCCCTCTCAAGCAGTCTCCCGTATCAAGGCCGCTCATCCCCAGTATCAGCAGGGTTTGCTGCTTTGGCTGCGTCAAAATGATGTGACCAATGCGCTGCCTTTGATGCAACAGGCGCTCGATACAGTGTTGAGTTGCGTGCCGCCGGATGGCGGACGTGCCTTTTGGTGGATCGCCAATGCCATGCTCGATTGCGTCAAGCTGGGTGAGCTCGATCCCGAACTGAACGTGCGCAAGTTATTGTCCGGTATTGACCGTCAGATGCGCGCGCTGATCAAGGATAATACAGGCGATGTTCAGGCGCTGATCAATGAAATGCTCTACCTGATTGGACGTTGTGCCGCAACCAGCGCACGAGTCGAGGCAGTTAAACAGTGTTATGCGCTGGATTTGTATTTTCCTTCGTTGTCAGTGTTGACGCCGGCAGAAGAGAAGCAGTCATTGGAAGAACTGCGCGGCCAATTGCAGGAAGCCGAGGAAGACTGGGAACAATGCGTCGCCGGCAACAAAGAATCGTGTGCGAAATTTGTACAGTATGTTGAAAAAATAGCCGAAAAGAGCGACCGTTTAGAGCCTAACTCGCCCAATTTTCTGACTAAAAAAATCGAAGTGCTGGCCGACTACCTGCGCAATCCTGAATATGCACGCCTGATCGGTGAAGACGTGGCGATGGCGCTGGTGTTGTGGCGCAGCGGTATGACGCATCATGAAGCGCTGGATTCGCGCTTTCAGGAACAGGCGCATATCTTGTCGGATCAGATCGATGCGGCGATGAGTAAACAGCCGGAGGACGCGCAGCGCAGCATGGCTGAACTGATCGATCTGTACGGACAGACTGAGCGCGGTTCGGTGACCGAGTCGCTGGCCAATGAAATGCTGACGAATCTGGAGCTGGTGGAGCAAGGGTTGAATGCCTTCTTCGCCGACACAGCCTATCGTGAAGAATTGCCTACGCTGTTGAAGTTGCTGGTTCAGGTGCATGGCGGTCTGCGCATTTTGTCACTGGAACAGGCCGAGCAATTGCTCATCGAGATACAAGCTTGTATCAGTTCCTTTGCCGAGCGGGATACCCGCCCTAAGCCGCTTGAAACGCAAGCGCTGGCGGGAGCCGTGAGTGCCCTGCACGATTATCTGCATCATCTGCCTCACGGACAGCAGGAAAATACCGCTGCACTGCTGGTGGCATTGGTTGAGTTGTCCAGATTGCATCAGGTTCCCACTCTGCCACCGATTGCGCCTGTGGTACACGCCCCTGCGACGGTGGAAGCCGAGCGTCCGGCTATGGAAATTCAGCGCCCGGTCGGCGAAGACATGGAGTTGCTGGATATCTTCCTGGAAGAGGCAAACGAAGTGTTGGGCATCATGCGCGACAACATCGAAATCAGCCAGTGGCGTCCTGAAAATCTTGAAACACTGATCACCATCTGCCGGGGTTTTCATACCCTCAAGGGCAGTGGTCGCATGGTGGGGCTGACGGATCTGGGCGAAGTCGCCTGGGCGGCAGAGCGCGCCACCAACAAGTGGGTGCAGGACAAAAAGCCGGCTACACCCGGTTTGCTGAAGTTTATCGACATGGCGGTCGTGGCCTTTTCCGGTTGGATTGCCGAACTGGAAAAACGCGGTTGCGTGATTGTCGAAGGCGATGAGCTGGTGGCCTACGCCCATCAAATTGAAAGTGGTAACGACAGCGGTGTCGCGGTGGTCAAGGCGGCCGCGCCGGTAGAAGTCGTCATTCCGCAGGAAGTGGCCAAACCGGTGGCGGTATTCGAAGAACCGGACTCGGTGATGATAGGCGAGATCGCGCTCTCACCTACCCTGTTCAAGATCGCCAGCGAGGAAGCCAGTCAGAATGTGTCTGCACTGCGCAGTCAGTATCTGTCGATGTGCGAGACTCAACCTCCTTTGGTGCAATACGATTTTATGCGTGCCGCCCACACCCTCGCCGGTATCTGCCGCAGTCTGGGCTTTATGGCGGTGGTGGATCTGGCCGCCGCGATGGAAGGATGGCTGCAGGCGCACATCGACCGTCCGGTCAGTCCATCTTCCGAGCAATTGCAGATGCTGGACAAGGTAATCGCTGCGTTGGATGGCATGGTGCAGAGTATTTGTGCCAAGCGCATGCCGGTTGCCTGTAGCGATTTGGTGCTGCAGGTGCTAGGCGATAAGGACAAAGTAATCAGCGATCTGGAAGAGGTCGCAGCGCCCGTTGTCGAAGCGGTGGTCTCTGAGCCGGTCGAAGTCAAACCCGAGCCGGTTGCACAGTCTAAGTCGCTCACCGCGCTGGCGAAAGAACAAAAAGGTTTGATGCGCGACGATGTGGATGCACAGTTGCTGCCGGTGTTCCTCGAAGAAGCCGATGAACTCTGCCCTAGCATAGGTGCGGGCCTGCGTGCCTTGCGTGAAACGCCTGAAGACGAGCATCAGTTGCAGTTGATGAATCGACTGCTGCACACCCTCAAGGGCAGCGCGCGGATGACCGGTGCCATGCGCATGGGTGAAATCGCCCATGAAATGGAAGGCCGGCTGCTGACGGGTCAGCACACTAAGGATTCGACCTTGTGGGACGAGTTGGAAAACGACTTCGACTATGTCAATACGATGCTCGAAGAGTTGCGCACAGGTAAGGTGCCGACCGTTCAGATTGCAGAAGCTAGCCGTCAGGTTGAGGATGCGGCGGAAGAGTTTACAACGGGAGCCGAGTTGCCGTCGCTGCATGTCGGTGCAGAACGGGCGCAAGTGGCCAGCATGCTGCGTGTGCGTTCGGATGTGGTTGACCGATTGGTTAATCAGGCTGGTGAAATCAGCGTGGCACGTTCACGAATGGAAACCGAGTTGCGCGCCTTCAAGGAAGGCCTGATGGAGTTGACCGGCAGTGTGACGCGCCTGCGCAAGCAGTTGCGTGAGGTCGAAATTCAGGCTGAGAGCCAGATTCAGGCGCGTATATCCCTGTCGACCGAAAATAACGAACAGTTTGATCCGCTGGAATTCGACCGCTTTACCCGTTTGCAGGAATTGACGCGCTTCATGAACGAAAGTGTGCACGACGTTCAGACTGTGCAGCAATCGCTGTTGAAGAATATCGACGAAACCAATTCGGTCATTTTTGCCCAAGCGCGGCTGAACCGCGAATTGCAGCAAAATTTGATGAATGTGCGCATGGTGCCGTTTGGCAGTATGAGTGAAAGGTTGTATCGGCTGGTGCGACAAACCGCCAAGGAACTGAATAAGCGCGCCAATCTTGAGTTGACTGGTACAGGCGTTGAGCTGGATCGAAGCGTGCTTGAGAAAATGACGGCGCCGTTCGAACATCTGCTGCGCAACGCAATCGCGCACGGTATGGAAGATGAACAGGTTCGCATCAGAAACGGCAAAGCCGCAATTGGCGAAGTCAGGCTCAACCTGCGGCAGGAAAGTAATGAAGTTATCTTTGAATTCAGCGATGATGGCAAGGGGTTGAATTTTGCCGCGCTGCGTCAGGAGGCGATTTACAAGGGTTTGCTGGAAGAGAATGACCAGACGGTGACCGACGATCAGATCGCGCAATTGATCTTCACATCCGGTATCTCAACGGCGCGTGAGGTCACGGAAGTGTCCGGTCGCGGCATCGGCATGGATGTGGTGCGCAGTGAAATCACCGCGCTGGGCGGACGTATCGACGTCAGTTCCAGAGCCGGTCAGGGTACGCAGTTCACCATCCATTTACCCTTAACGCTGGCAGTTACTCAGGTGTTGATGGTGCGCGCGGGTGAGACAATTTACGCCATTCCTTCCACCATGATCGAGCTGGTACGTCAGGTCAAACCGACTGAATTAGCCTCGCTATATGCCGCTGAGATGGTGGAATGGGAAGGAAAGAGTTATCCGTTTAATTATCTGGCCACTTTGCTGGGCAATGACGAGCATGTGCCGGAAAGCCAGAAGCATAATCCGCTTTTGTTGCTGCGCAACGGTAATCAGCGTATCGCCTTGCATGTCGATCAACTTATCGGTAATCGTGAAGCGGTGGTTAAAAACATCGGGCCTCAGCTCTCGCGTCTGCCTGGTATTGCCGGTGCGACCGTGCTGGGTGACGGCTCGGTGGTGTTGATTCTCAATCCGGTACAAATGACTCGACGCGTTGCCGCAGTCGCTCGCAAGGCGCACAAGGCTGAAGAAGTCGTCCTCAATACCAAGCCGTTGATCATGGTGGTGGATGATTCGCTGACGGTACGCAAGATCACGACCCGGATGCTGACGCGTGCAGGCTATCAGGTGATTACCGCGACCGACGGTGTGGATGCGCTGGAACAGTTGGTGGAAATTACCCCGGCGGTCATGTTGCTGGATGTGGAAATGCCGCGCATGGATGGTTTCGAATTGACCAAGCTGTTGCGTCGTGATGAGAAGACTAAAAACCTGCCTATCATCATGATCACCTCGCGAACTGCGGATAAACACCGTGATTTCGCGCTGCAACTGGGGGTTAATTCCTATCTGGGTAAACCGTTCCAGGAAGAATCCTTGCTGGCACAGATCGCCGGCTTTATCGAACAGCAAGCTTAATTGTTTGCGCAACCTGTTGATTTTATTGTCAATATTTGACAGGCGGGTTGCGCACGCAAGCAGTTGGCAGGACTGTGCTGTTCAGCGTCTTGCCGCACGCTTAAAAATTTCAACCAGCGATAATTGTGTAGTGTGCAGCAGCCAGCTACAATGCCCCCATGTCTAAATTCAATCTTACCAACCATTTCCTGATTGCCATGCCAGCCATGCAAGAAGGTTTCTTCGCCGGCACTTTGACTTATATTTGTGAGCACGATGAAAACGGCGCATTAGGTCTGGTCGTGAATCGTCCCATCAGTCTGACACTGGCAGAAATGTTCGATCAGATCAAAATCCCGCTGCATCAACCTGAGCTTGGTAAGATGCCTGTCTACGCGGGCGGTCCGGTGCAGGTTGAGCGCGGCTTTGTGCTGCATGATACCCGACGCGAGTGGCAATCTACCTTGCGCATCAACGATAACCTGGCGTTGACTACTTCTAAAGACATACTCGAAGCGATGGGTGAGGGAAGCGGTCCGGATAATGTACTGGTCACGTTAGGCTACGCGGGATGGGATCAGGGGCAGTTGGAGCATGAAATCAACGAAAATACCTGGCTGACTGTGCCGGCGAATGCGCATATATTGTTTGCGTTGCCGCCGGAGGAACGACTGGCTGCGGCAATGAGCTTGCTGGGGGTGAGTTACTCCATGCTGGTCGAGGATGCAGGGCATGCCTGATAAGGCAGGAGGCAGGAGGAAGGAGGCAGGAAGCCCGGAGGAGGATGCGCTGCCGCACTCACTTTCAGATTCCAAATCATCAGCACTGCTGAATCCGGTATCCGGTATCCCGCATACTGTGGTTGGTACTTTGCTGGCTTTCGATTTCGGTACTCAGCGCATCGGCGTGGCCTCAGGTAATACCTTTTCAGCCAGTGCGCAGCCACTGATCACGATAGACGAGGAAAAAAATGCGCTGCGTTTTGCCGCGATTGCTGAGCTGGTCAAAGCGTGGCAGCCTGCCGCACTGGTGGTCGGATTGCCAGCCAATGATGACGGATCGCCGCATGCGTTGACCGCGTTATGTCGCCGCTTCGCCCAACGCCTGCACGGACGCCACGGCCTGCCGACGCTGCTGGTGGACGAGCGCTACTCCTCAATCGCCGCCAGTGAACAATTGAATGCACAGGGTATACGGGGTCGTCAGCAAAAAAGTCTGATCGATCAATATGCTGCGCAGCAGATTTTGCAGGCTTATCTGGATGCGCCGTCTGTATGCGAAATCGTTAATGCCGATAGAGGTTATCCTTATGAAAAATCCGCAACTCAATAAACACGGTGAGTTACACCACCTGCTGACGACCGAGGGTTTGCCGGTACGCATCATGCGAGACATACTCGATCGTGCAGCCAGTTTTCTTGATGTTGCCGAAGGACGGGAAATCAAGAAGGTGCCGTTGCTGCACGGTAAGTCGGTGTTCAATGTGTTTTTTGAAAACAGTACCCGCACCCGTACCACCTTTGAAATCGCCGCCAAGCGATTGTCGGCGGATGTAGTCAACCTGAATATTGGTTCATCCTCTACCAGCAAGGGAGAAACGCTGCTCGACACGATAGATAACCTGTGTGCGATGCATGCCGACATGTTTGTGGTGCGCCATTCGCAAAGCGGAGCCGCACACCTGATCGCACGCCATGTTGCCCCCGAGATACACGTGATCAACGCGGGTGACGGTCGTCATGCGCATCCGACTCAGGCGCTGCTGGATATGTTTACTATACGGCATTACAAGCAGGAGTTTCACAATCTGCGTGTCGCCATCGTGGGCGATGTGCTGCATTCGCGCGTGGCGCGCTCGCAGATACATGCGCTGACTACGCTGGGTGTCCCGGAGGTGAGGGTGATCGCACCCAAGACGCTGTTGCCGACGCAGGTTGAAAATCTGGGGGTTCGTGTCTATCACGATATGGTCGAAGGCTTGCGCGATGTGGATGTGGTGTTGATGCTGCGCCTGCAGAACGAGCGCATGCAGGGTGCTGCCTTGCCTTCAGGTCAGGAATACTTTAAGAATTATGGGCTTACCGAAGAGAAGCTGGCCTATGCCAGACCCGACGCGATCGTGATGCACCCGGGGCCTATGAATCGCGGGATCGAGATAGATTCGCGTGTCGCCGATGGTGCGCAATCCGTTATCCTGTCTCAGGTCACTTTTGGTATCGCTGTGCGGATGGCGGTGATGAGCACGCTGGCAGGGAGCAAGCAATGAATATTCATATCAAAAACGGTCGTCTGATTGACCCGCGCAACCAGATCGATGCGCGGTGCGATATTTACATCGCGGGTAACCTGATCGCGGCCACAGGCGATGCGCCGGCAGGGTTCGTCGCACAGGAGGTGATCGATGCGGCCGGGCTGATCGTCTCACCCGGTCTGATCGATCTGGCGGCGCGCTTGCGTGAACCGGGTTATGAATATATGGCGACGCTGGAGTCGGAAATGCAGGCGGCCGTTGCGGGTGGCATCACCAGTCTGGCATGTCCGCCGGACACCGACCCGCCGCTGGATGAACCCGGATTGGTGGAGATGCTCAAACATCGCGCCAAAAATCTGCATCAGGCGCGTCTGTATCCGGTGGCAGCGCTCACCACGTCGTTAAAAGGGTTAGAGCTGACCGAAATGGCCGAACTGGTGGATGCCGGTTGCGTGGCTTTCAGTCAGGCCGATGCGCCGTTGACCGATACACGCGTGTTGTACCGTGCCATGCAGTACGCCGCCACCTTTGGCTATTCGGTCTGGTTGCGCCCGCAGGATAGTTTTCTGGCCAGAGACGGCGTGGCGCACGATGGCGAAGTCGCCACCCGTTGCGGCCTGCCGGCGATTCCTGTCTGTGCAGAGACGATTGCGCTCTCGACCATGCTGACTCTGGCGCGCGAGACAGGGGTGAAGCTGCATGTCTGCCGTCTCTCCAGTGCGGCGGGGGTCGAGATGGTGCGTGAGGCTAAACAGCAAGGAGTGGCGGTAAGTTGCGATGTGTCGATGAATCATGTGCATCTGTCTGACCGCGATATAGGATTCTTTGATCCGAATTGCCGGCTGACACCGCCGCTGCGTAGTCTGCGCGACCGTGCCGCCCTGCGTGCCGGATTGCTGGACGGCACCATCGATGCAATCTGTTCCAATCATGCGCCGGTGGATGAGGATGCCAAACAGTTGCCCTTTGCGCAGGCGGAATCGGGGGCGACCGGGTTGGAGTTGTTGCTGCCACTGTTGCTCAAATGGGCGCAGCAGGACAATTTGTCCGTATCCGATGCGCTGTCGCGCGCGACCGTGCGTCCCGCGCAGATACTCGGACTGGATGCCGGGCACCTCAGTGTGGGCGCGGTCGCCGATTTGTGTATTTTCGATCCTGATGAGTACTGGACAGTCGAGCCTGCCGCCCTGAAGAGTCAGGGCAAGAACACGCCGTTCACCGGGATGGAAGTTCAGGGCAGGGTGCGCTTCACGCTGGTCGACGGAAAGATCGTCTACCGGGGTTAGCCTTTAATGTGAAATTTGCGTTAGAGCCATGCGGCGCCGCGCACGCCGCTAGAGTCGCCATGCCTGTTTTGTACCAGCCGGGTGTCAACCCGGTCTGAGAATACCCACTCGCCCCAGAGTTCGGGTACACGGTTGTACAGCCGCTCAATATTGGACATGCCGCCGCCCAGTACGATGATATCCGGATCTAGGATGTTGATGACATGGGCCAGCGAGCGCGCCAGCCGGCTTTCGTATTGTTGCATACTGAGTTCGCAGGCAGGTTCGCCAGCTTCGGCGCGGGTTACGATTTCTGCCGGACTCAGGCTTGCACCCGTTGCAGCGAGATGCAACTGACTCATGCCGGGCCCAGATAAAAAAGTCTCTATGCATCCGCGCTTGCCGCAGTAGCATTCCGGACCGGGCAACTCCTGTGAATTCGGCCAGGGTAGTGGATTGTGGCCCCATTCGCCAGCGATGCCGTTGGGGCCGGTCAATACCTGTCCGTTCACCACGATGCCAGCGCCCGTACCTGTTCCTATGATGACGCCGAACACCACCGCTACTCCTGCCGCAGCGCCGTCGGTCGCCTCAGATAGCGCAAAACAATTGGCGTCATTGCTGATTTTCACAGGGCGATGCAAAAGCGCCTGCAGATCTTCGCGCAGAGGCTGTCCATTCAGATGCACCGAATTGGAGTTTTTCAGTTTGCCGGTAGCGCGCGACAGGGTGCCGGGCGTGCCGATGCCGACCGCGCCATGCTGTCCCAGTTGTTCTTCGGCCTCGCGCACCAGTGTGGCTATCGCAGACAGCGTTGCCGGGTAATCTCCGAAGGGTGTGGCGATTCGTCGCCGCAATAGCTCAGCACCGTCATCGCTTAACGCGATAATTTCAATTTTTGTGCCGCCAAGATCAATGCCGAGATTCAATGACTCTTCCTTAAAATTTAGCCAGCTTATGCTTTGAGGCGGAGGTTGGGTTCGGGACTCAGGTTCGCAGGATTTAGCGAGCGAATATTACACCGGAGTGCTTTGATTTGGCAATAATATACTGATTATAAACGAGTATATTTGCAATCTCGGTTTTCGATTTTCAGGTTAGAATCGTGCTCTTGAATAATGATGACGAAATGCTGACATGAGTGAAAATATTTCAGTTCCAAACGTTGAAATGTCGGGCCGTCAACTGACTGCAGACGAAAAAAAAGAGTTTATCAGCCAGCTGAGCGAGAAAAATCTGTTGTTGGAGGGATGTGCCGGCACGGATACGCTGGAAGAGGCGCGTCTGCAACTGGATATCGCCGAAATTCTGATTTTGCTTGAGCGAGCGGCACCCGCCTGGACACTGGCACGCATGGCTTTTGATATCGCGCTAAAAAATGCATCCTGGCAGGATGCGGTGGAAGCTTGCAACGTGTTGTATCAGAGCGGACAAGAGGGCGCGCTCGCGGCCTTGGGTATGGGGGTTTGGCTGGCGGTGACTTTCCCTGTGGCGCCTGAACTCACTTATGCCATGCTCGATCACGTCATCACCGAAACGCCGGATGATACCGATGATGCCGCGTTCGCCGCCATGACGGTGCGTTATGTGATCGATCTGCGCGCGGAAGAGGGGGAGCATGAAAACTGGGGCTTGCTGGCGAACGATCTGATCGCTAGGGTCGCTGCCCGTCACAGTCAGGTGCAAAGTCAACAGGCGCTCGATGCATGGATGGACAAACTGGGTCTGCGTGATCCCCGGGTTTTTTTGCCTGGACTGGCCGAGGTCGTCAATGCGCTGGTGGCCGATTCCTGGTGGTTTGATCGGGATGCGCTGCGCGATAGTCTGCCCGCCTGAGCGTCAGACATTCCATAGTAAAATACTGCGTCATAATCCACGGGTTCTGATCCGCATGCACGGTTCAAACCCATGTAAATTCACCACAAAAAAGACCCATGAATACAAATAATCCTCTGCTCGACTTTTCAGGCCTGCCGCGCTTTGCGGAAATTAAACCCGAATATGTAGCCCCTGCCATCGAACAATTGCTGGCTGAATGCCGCGCTTTGATCACTCGTCTGCTGGCCGATGCCTCAATGCCGACCTGGCAAAATTTCATCGTCCCCATGGAAGATGCGCATGAGCGCCTGTCGCGCGCCTGGGGCCCGGTCGGTCATTTGAATTCGGTGATGAATTCTCCCGAAATGCGCGAGGCCTATAACGCGGCGTTACCGTTGATGACCCAGTATTATGCAGAGCTGGGGCAGAATTTAGAATTATTTAATAAATTCAAAGCGCTACGTAGCGGCGCCGAATTTGAGACGCTGACTGCCACGCGCCGCAAGATCATCGAGAATGAACTGCGCGATTTCCGTCTGGGCGGTGCAGAGTTGCCCGACGAGAAAAAGGCACGTTATCTGGAAATCCAGGAACGTCAGTCCGAACTGTCATCGCGGTTTTCCGACAATCTGCTCGATGCGACCAACGACTACACGCTGGTGATCGAGAGCCGGGGGGAACTCAACGGCCTGCCGGAAGATGCGTTGCAGACTGCGCACGAAGCGGCCATCGCCGCAGGAAAAGCCGGTTGGTTGTTCACCTTAAAAGCCCCCTCCTATCTGCCGGTGATGCAGTTCGCCGACAACCGTGAGCTGCGCGAAAAGATTTACCGCGCCTATGCAACCCGTGCCTCCGAGTTCGGCAAGGAGGGCTGGGATAACTCCCTCCTGATGAAGGAGATCGTGCAACTGCGCGGCGAGGAAGCGCGCCTGCTGGGCTTTAATAATTTCGGCGAATTGTCTCTGGCCGCCAAGATGGCTGAATCACCAAAGCAAGTTGTTGAATTTATGAGAGAACTCGCCCTGCGCTCGCGCCCGTTTGCCGAGAAGGATCTGGCAGAGCTGCGCGAGTTCGCCAAAACCAGCTTAGGACTGAATGAACTGCATTCCTGGGATACCACCTATGCCAGCGAAAAGCTGCGCGAGCAGCGCTACGCGTTTTCCGAACAAGAAGTAAAGGAATACTTCCCGGAAGACGCCGTGCTCTCCGGCCTGTTCAAGCTGGTCGAGACGCTGTACGGGCTGAAAATCGTCGAAGCTTCTGCCCCCATCTGGCACGAAACGGTACGCTTTTTCGATATTCGCGATGCACAAGGTGCGCTGGTCGGTCAGTTCTATTTCGATCTGTACGCGAGAGCCAGCAAACGCGGCGGCGCATGGATGGACGACGTGATCACCCGCCGCCGTTTGGCGAATGGTGAAATACAGACGCCGGTGGCCTACATGAACTGCAATTTTTCAGCCCCGGTAGGCGGGAAGGCGGCCGTATTTACCCACGACGAAGTCATCACCCTGTTCCACGAATTCGGTCACGGCCTGCACCATCTGCTCACCGAAGTAGAAGATCTGGGCGTATCCGGCATCAACGGCGTGGAGTGGGACGCGGTGGAACTCCCCAGCCAGTTTATGGAAAATTACTGCTGGGAGTGGGACGTGCTGCGCGCTATGACCCGCCATGTCACGACAGGCGCATCCTTGCCCCGCACGCTGTTTGACAAGATGCTGGCGGCGAAGAATTTCCAGAGCGGTTTGCAGTCCTTGCGCCAGATCGAATTTGCGCTTTTTGACATGCTGATGCACAGCGATTTCGATGCTGCCGGCAACAAAACCATACTGCAGCTGCTGGACGAAGTGCGCGCCGAGGTGGCCGTGCTGATTCCGCCTGAATTCAACCGCTTC
Source organism: Gallionella sp. (assembly GCA_041660905.1). Taxonomy (GTDB): domain Bacteria; phylum Pseudomonadota; class Gammaproteobacteria; order Burkholderiales; family Gallionellaceae; genus Gallionella. The sequence goes on along the minus strand of JBAZVL010000001.1, from coordinate 578,323 downwards.
CCGCACAGCTTCTCGCACATCTTCGCAGGCGGCTATGGCGCCGGTTATTACAGCTATAAATGGGCTGAAGTGCTGTCCGCCGATGCGTACAGTCTGTTCGAGGAACACGGCGTGTTGAATCCTGATGTCGGCGCGCGTTTTCGCAGCCAGGTGCTGGCGGTCGGCGGCTCGCGCGACGCGATGGATTCCTTCACCGCCTTCCGTGGCCGCGAACCTTCCATCGACGCGTTGCTGCGCCATAACGGGCTGGCCTGATGAAGCTAGCGACCTGGAATGTAAACTCGCTGAAAGTGCGTCTGCCGCAGGTGCTGGACTGGCTGGCCGCCAATCCGGTCGACGTGCTGTGTTTGCAGGAAACCAAGCAGCAGGACGCCGACTTTCCCGATACGGAATTGCTAGCGGCGGGTTATTACAGCGTGTTTATTGGCCAGAAGACCTATAACGGCGTGGCGATATTGAGCCGCGAACAGGCCTCTGACGTGCAGACGGGCATCCCGGGCTATGTGGATGATCAAAAACGGGTAATCGCCGCGACCTTTGGTGACGTACGCGTCGTTTGCGTCTACATCCCCAACGGTCAAAGCCCTGATTCCGACAAATATCAGTACAAATTGGGCTGGTTAGCCGCCCTGCACGATTGGTTAAAAGAGGAACTGGTTCGCTATCCGAAGCTGGTGCTCTTGGGCGACTACAACATCGCACCGGAAGACCGCGACGTACATGACCCGGCGGGCTGGGTCGGCAATGTGCTGGTCAGCGAACCTGAACGCGCGGCGTTCAAGGGGTTAGAAGCACTGGGGCTGAAGGATAGTTACCGCTTATTCGAACAACCGGAAAAAACCTTCAGCTGGTGGGACTACCGGATGATGGCGTTTCGCCGAAATATGGGCATGCGCATCGATCATATCCTTGTAAGCTCCCCGCTGGTCGCCGGATGCAAAAGCTGCATCATCGACAAGACTCCGCGCAAACTGGAGCGCCCGTCCGATCACACCCCCGTAGTGGTAGAGCTGTAATCGTTAAAAAATCTGATTAATCAGATGGTTGCCTGTAACTATCGAGACGCTATTTTGACGATGTGCGGCTGTTTTGTAACTTGTTGTGTAAATCTGCTTAATCTGCGGATTGAGCTGCCTTTTTTAACCGTTCGCGCCGAACATCATGCGTTTGGCGACAAAGCGTTTGGCGAAGGGCAGGCAGTCCAGCGCGGTGAGCGTAGCGGCACGGGCGGCACCGACCACAGGCAAGTCGTTGGAGAATAAACGCACCAGACTGTCGGTAAAACGGATGCCCGCTTCGCGATCCAGACGGCGTCGGCTGCGGTATGCTTCCAGCATCTCTTCCGTACCGAGTGCGGGACTGTCCAGTATCACCTGCGCTAAATCCCACGCATCGCGCAGTCCCAGATTAAAACCCTGACCCGCCACCGGATGCATGGTTTGCGCGGCATTGCCGAGCAGCACGGTATGCGGCATCGGGGATTGATCGGGGGCTTTTTTAAGCCCCAACGGATAACAGGTGCGCGTGCCTACCGTTAAAAACTCACCGACCCGGTCGCCGAAATGCTGATGCAGCTCAGATAAAAATTGCGCATCATTCCAGTTTCGCATCTCTTCTGCGCGTTCATGAGGTGCAGTCCAGACGATTTCATAGCCGTCCTTGTAGGGCAGCAGCGCCACCGGCCCTTGCGGGGTGAAGCGCTCGAAGGCGGTATCTGCTCTGGGCGAGACACAAGTGACGTGGGTGATCAGCGCGCTCTGCCCGTAATCGTGAAATGATGGCGGGAATTGCTCTGCCAGCAGTTTGCCGCCGTCCGAGACCACCGCCAGTCGTGCGTGCAGGGTGTGCGCTGCGCCATTTTGCTGATAGGCGATCACGGCGTGTTCAGCATCACCTGATAACTGCGTGACGCTCGCGCCATAAATGGTGGTCACCGCGCTCTGTTGCAGCGCGCCGGTCAAGGCATCCTGCAGCACCGGATAGGGCAGCACATAACCCAATTCCGGCACCTTCATTTCTGTCGCGCGCAGCACGGCCCGGCCAAAGCTTTGTTTCTGCGAGATGTGGATGGTGCGGATCGCGGACACGTCCTGCATCTTGTGCCAGACACCCAGTCGTTCGAGCAGTAGGCGGCTGCCGCAAGATAAGGCCAGCGCACGCGCATCAGCACTAGGCAGATCTGCCTGTCTGGCTTCGATCACGCAAACCTTTAATTGACTGTTTTTCAAAGCCAGCGCCAGCGCACTGCCTACAGGTCCACCGCCGATGATGGCGATATCGTATAAATTTACATTGGATGTCATGGCTGTCCTGCGTCAAAAGTGGATCCGTTCCCGCAGCAGAAGTGTAGCACTGTTCGGATCTGAGTCGGTGGACTTGAAATCTGACAAATGCGCCCCACCTAGTGCGTCACTCTCTTCTAACACTAAAGGACTGCTATGACTGCAAGCACTAATCGCGAAACGATGGGATTTCAGACAGAAGTAAAACAGCTTCTGCAATTGATGATTCACTCCTTGTACTCCAACCGCGAAATTTTCCTGCGCGAACTGGTCTCCAACGCATCGGACGCTTGCGACAAGCTGCGTTTCGAAGCGCTGCACAACGATGCGATGTTCGAAAATGACTCCGATCTGCAAATTAGCATCAGCTACGACAAGGAAGCGCGCACGCTGACCATCGCCGATAACGGCATCGGCATGAGCCGCGAAGAAGTCATCAACAATCTGGGTACGATCGCCAAGTCCGGCACGCGCGAATTTTTCTCCAAACTCTCCGGCGACCAGCAAAAAGATGCAGGACTGATCGGTCAGTTCGGTGTGGGTTTTTATTCTGCCTTTATCGTCGCCGACAAGGTCGTGGTCACTACCCGCCGTGCCGGTGAAAATACCGATCAGGGCGTATGCTGGGAGTCCGACGGCGGTGGCGAATTCGTCATCGAGATGGTTGAAAAAGCCACACGCGGCACTTCCATCACATTGCATCTGCGCGACGATCAGGACGATCTGTTAGCCGGCCACAAGCTGCGTTCCATCATCCGCAAGTATTCCGATCACATCGTTCAACCTATCGTGATGAAGAAGGAAGAATGGAAGGACAGCGCTCAGGTCATCACCGATGAAGATGAGACCGTCAATCAGGCTTCCGCCTTGTGGGCGCGTTCCAAGAACGAGATTACCGAAGACGAGTACAAGGCCTTCTACAAGCACGTCGGTCACGACTACGAAGACCCGCTGGCATGGACTCATGCACGCGTCGAAGGTCGTCAGGAATACACGCAACTGCTGTACATTCCATCCCGTGCACCGTTCGATATGTGGGATCACAACGCCCAGCACGGCATCAAGCTGTATGTGAAACGCGTATTCATCATGGACGATGCGGAACAACTCCTGCCGACCTATCTGCGTTTCGTGCGCGGTATCGTCGACTCGAACAATCTGCCGCTCAACGTATCTCGCGAGATTCTTCAGGAATCCAAGGATATCAAGGCGATCCGCGAAGGCTGCACCAAGAAGGTGCTCGGCCTGCTGGAAGATCTGGCGGCCAATGATGCAGAAAAATTCACCACCTTCTGGGAACAGTTCGGGCAGGTCATCAAGGAAGGCACCGGGCAGGATTTCGCTAACAAGGATCGCATTGCCGGCCTGTTGCGCTTTGCCTCGACCCTGTCCGACACGCCGGATGAAACCGTTTCGCTGGCTGACTACATCGGCCGCATGAAGGAAGGTCAGGACAAGATTTACTACATCACCGCCGACACCTTCAATGCGGCGAAAAACAGTCCTCATCTGGAAGTGTTCCGCAAGAAGGGCATCGAAGTGCTGCTGCTCTCGGCACGCGTCGACGAGTGGGTAGTCGGTTCTCTGACCGAATTCAAGGAAAAGACACTGGTATCGGTCGCCAAGGGTGGTCTGGATCTGGGCGCGCTGGAAGATGAAGCCGAGAAACAAGATCAGGAAAAACAAGCGACTGAACATAAGGACTTAACCGGCAAGATCGAAGTAGCGCTTGCCGGTCGCGTCAAGGAAGTTCGCGTCACCCATCGCCTGACGGATTCACCAGCCTGCCTGGTCGCCGACGAAGACGACATGAGCGGCAATATGGCGCGCATGCTGAAAGCGGCCGGACAAAAAGTTCCTGAATCCAAGCCTATCCTGGAAATCAATCCACAGCATCCGGTGGTGATCCGCCTCAAAGCCGAATCAGAGCATTTTGACGACTGGGCGGCGGTGCTGTTCGATCAGGCCTTGCTGGCCGAAGGCGGACAACTGGACGATCCGGCCGGTTTCGTCAAACGCATCAACCACCTGATGCTGGAGATGCGTGCGGGCTAAACCGTCGTTGCGAGGAGGCCTGCCGACGCGGCAATTCAGTCTCTTTAAGAATTCTGGATTGCTTCATTCGCAATAACACTCGTTAAAAAGCCGGAGCGATCCGGCTTTTTTGCATCTATCTGATTGTAAATAAAAAATCAGCAATCGTCGGATAGATCAATTTCACCTTCAATTCGCGTTTCATGCGTTGATTGCTCAACCTGCGCGACTCGTTCATAAACGACCACATCACAGGCGACACGGCTTTCTGCACGGAGTCGCGCGTCATGCGGGGCGATCGCGGCAAACCATAAGCCCCTGCCACCGCATCGAAGTAATCCCCCATCATTATTTCATCGTCATCGGACGCATGATAAATCCGGCAAGGCCGACCCCGCAGCAAAGCCGCTATGGCAATGTTCGCCAGATCGTCGGCATGGATGTGATTGCTGTAACTGTCTTCACTCGCGACTATCGCAGGCGCACCGGACTGCAATCGCGCCAGCGGCAAGCGTTCTGCAGCGTAAATGCCCGGCACGCGCAGAATGCTGGTGTTCACCCCGTTGCTCGCCCCCCATGTACGGATTTGTCGTTCGGCATCCACTCTTAACTTACCGCGCGACGAAGCCGGATACACCGCACGGGTCTCGTCCACACGCTCGCCGTCGCAATCGCCATATACGCCGCTGGTGCTGATATAAACCACGCGCTCCGGCAGCGCACCTTGCGACAGGGCGCTGAGCAAATTCTGCGTGCGCGTATCGATATTGCCGCCCGCAAGAGGCGGCGCAAAATGCAGCACCGCATCAGCCAAGCCCGCGATACGAGACAGACTGGCGCGATCATCCAGATCGCCCATCACCGGCACAGCCCCCAGTTGACGCAAGTAATCGGCATGAGAGGGGTTGCGTATCAGCGCATAGACGCGATAGCGAGGGGTGAGTTTTGGGAGAGCTCGCCGCGCCACATCACCACATCCTGCAATGAGTATTCGTTTCATCAGCGAATTATGCGTTAAAATTCACCTTTTCGCGTAACCACTCAGTCTTTAATTATGACCTTTCAAACCACGATACAGCCCAGCGGCCACCAATTCTCTATCGAAGCTAACGAAACCGTGCTTGAAGCCGCGCTCAAACATGGCCATACGCTGCCCTACAGTTGCCGGGATGGCGTATGCGGCGTGTGCAAAGGCAAAATCCTGCAAGGTCAGGTGGATTACGGCAAACATCAGGATTTCGCGCTGAGCGAGGCGGATAAGGCTGCCGGCATGGCACTGTTTTGCTGCGCCAAACCTCAGTCCGATCTGGTGATCGAGTGCAAGGAAGTCAGTGCGGTCAAAGACATTCAGATCAAGACCATGCCCTGCCGCGTGCACAGCATGGAAAAACTGGCCGAAGACGTGATGGTGCTGAAACTCAAATTGCCCGCTAACGAACGTTTGCAATTTCTGGCCGGTCAATACATCGATATTTTGCTCAAAGACCAAAAGCCGCGCAGCTTTTCACTGGCTAATGCGCCTCATAACGACGAATATCTGGAACTGCACATCCGCAACATTTCCGGAGGTGCGTTCACCCAACACGTTTTCGAAGAAATGAAGGAGCGCGACATCTTGCGCTTCAAGGGCCCGCTGGGCACGTTCTTCCTGCGCGAAGATTCCGAGCTCCCTATCATTTTTGTAGCCTCCGGCACCGGTTTCGCGCCGATCAAGGCCATCATCGAGCATGCGCTGTACATCGGCTTCAAGCGCCCTATGCATTTCTACTGGGGCGCGCGCAAACTGTCCGATCTGTACATGCTGGAGATGGCAAAACAATGGGAAGCGCAAGGGATTAAATTCACGCCCGTTCTGTCTGATGCGATACCGGAAGATGAATGGCAGGGGCGTACGGGCTTCGTGCACAATGCGGTAATGGATGACTACAGCGATCTGTCTGGACATGTCGTCTATGCTTGCGGCGCACCCGTGGTGGTGGAAGCGGCTCACACCGACTTCACCAACGGACGCGGTTTGCCAAATGAGTCGTTCTTCTCCGACGCCTTTACCTTCGCACCCAAGACAGTCTGATTATCCGCAATACGGCAAGGCTATCCTTGCCGTAATTCCTGTGCCCTGACAAATTGAGCACCGACCTGTCAGGCTGGACTATCAATGCACCGGTTTTTTCTTCGGGTAAAATCGCCCTGATTTTTCCTCAAAACATTTTTAATAGATTCGTCACAAATTTATAGGGTGCGATTATAATCACGCGTCCCGCTTAGATTACCAGCCTTCAGTGTGCGCCGCTTCTCGATTTTTCAGGGATAAAACGAGCAGGACAATACCATGCGAATCTCAGACCTAAACTAGGAAGACCAGTAATGTCGATTAAAAAAGTGGATGTATTGCTGGTGGGCGCGGGCGTCATGAGTGCCACGCTTGGCAAACTGTTAGCGCAACTGGACCCGTCGTTGAAAATTATGATGGTGGAGCGCTTAGCTTCGGTGGCGCATGAAAGCTCACACGCACTCAATAACGCCGGAACCGGTCACGCCGGATATTGCGAGCTCAATTACACCTCACAGCAGGCCGATGGCAGCGTCAGCATCGATCGCGCCCTGAGCATCAATGCGGCGTATGAAGTTTCCCTGCAATTTTGGTCCTATCTGGTCGAAAACGGGGTATTGCCATCGCCTGAAAAATTCATCAACCCGATCTTTCATCAAAGTTTTGTCTGGGGCAAAGAAAACGTAACATTTCTGCGAAAGCGCTATGAGGCGCTGCGCGAGCATCACTTATTCGAAGAAATGGAATACAGCGAAGACCACGCAATTTTGAAGCAATGGATGCCGTTGGTCATGCAGCATCGCAAATCCTCACAGGCGGTCGCCGCCACTCAGGTCAAACACGGCACCGACGTCGATTTCGGCATGCTTACGCGTAAACTGGTGAAAGCGCTCACCAAACATTCCACCTTTGATCTGCAGTTGTCCCACACCATTACCAGCATGAAGCAATTTCCGGATGGACGCTGGCATGTGCGCATCAAGGACAACCACACCGAACACAGCAAGACCATAGACGCCGGTTTCGTTTTTTTAGGGGCGGGAGGCGGCGCGCTGCCGTTGCTACAAAAGTCAGGCATCCCCGAAAGTCAGGGCTATGGGGGGTTTCCGGTGAGCGGACAATGGCTGATCTGCAAAAATCCGGATGTCGTAAAACGCCATAACAGCAAGGTTTACGGTAAGGCTCCGATGGGCGCGCCGCCGATGTCGGTGCCGCATCTGGATGCCAGAATTATCGACGGGCAACCGGCGCTGCTGTTTGGCCCGTTCGCCAGCATTACCACCAAATTCCTGCGGGAGGGTTCGGTGCTGGATCTGTTCTCCTCGCTCAAGTCAAACAACCTCAAACCCATGCTGGCAGTCGCCCGCGACAACCTCGATCTGACCCGCTACCTGATCACCGAAGCGTTTAAATCCCACAAGGAGCGCGTGGATAGTTTGCGCGAATTCTATGTCGACGCGAAAGATGAAGACTGGGAATTAGCGTCAGCCGGCCAACGCGTACAGATCATCAAGGGCTGTGACAAAAAAGGCGGGCGACTGGAGTTTGGCACCGAGATCGTTACCGCCAAAGATGGCACGCTCGCCTCACTATTGGGCGCCTCTCCCGGTGCTTCGACTTCGGTGCAGGCGATGGTCGAAGTCATCGAGCGCTGCTTCTCTTCCCGGGTTAAGAGCGACGACTGGCAACGCAAGTTAAAAGAAATGATTCCGTCTTACGGGGAATCACTCGATGAAAATGAAACCTTGCTACATGCGGTGCGGGAAAGAACACTGGCGACGCTAGGTCTGGAGCACAGAGCAGGCAAAGCCGGCAGCAAGAAGCATCACTAAATCTGCGGCGGCGTCTGTGCAGGCTGAGATGAACTCGCCCGTTTTGACCGAGCTGGCGCTCGCCCCTGTCGTGGCGATGGCCGCCATTGAACGCATGCATTGCAGCGAAATTCCCGCCCTGCTGGCGCGTATGCTGGCAAGCTCTGACGGCGCTCGCCTGTACATGAATCAGTACCAGCTTTTCACCATCGCCGGCAACCCTGATTTCGCGCTGGAAATGCAGGGCAAAGCGCTGGAAATAGAAACCCTATACCGGATCGAAGGCACGGATAAACCCGCCATCCGGCTGCTGGCCTTGATGGGGGCAGGTGATACCACCGACAATACCCCGCTCGACTATCTGATTGAAAACTCAGACATCCGGCTCGACCTGTTGTATGTCTTACCCGGCCAGCCGCTGCCCGGGGTGATACCCGATCACGATGTGGCGATCACTGCGCTTGGGGTATCGGATAAAAATCGCGCCACCCTGGAATGGATGGAAACACTCACCGCCTCCTGGCCGCGTCCGCTGCTCAATGTACCCCGGCGCATTATGCGATGTGCCAGAGATGGCGTGTATCAGTTGCTCAAATCAATACCGGGACTGGTGATCCCGCCCACCTTGCGCACCAGCCGGCAAGCGCTCATGCGAGTGGCAGCAGCACAGATGCCGATTGCCGAGGCCTATGCTGGCATCGACTACCCTGTCACGGTCAGGCCGATGGATACACAAAGCGGCATAGGTTTGTGCAGAATCGATCATGCTCAGGCATTAGCGGCTTATCTGGAGTCTTACAGCGAAGCTGAATTCTATCTCTCCCGCTACATCGACTACCGCAGTCCGGACGGTCTGTTTCGCAAGGCGCGCATCGCGCTGATCGCCGGGCAACCCTATGTCTGCCATCTGGGGATCAGCGACGACTGGATCGTGCACTACAAGTCAGCCGGGATGCGTGAGAATGCCGATCGCCGGGCAGAAGAAGAACATTTCATGGCGCACTTCGATACCGGCTTTGCACAGCGTCACGGCGAGGCGTTGCGAGGCATCGCTGAGCGCTCGGGGCTGGATTATGTGGTGATCGATTGTGCAGAAACCCAAAGCGGAGCACTGCTGGTGTTTGAAATCGATAACCGAGGCTGGGTGCATGCAACCGACCATGGGGATATTTTTCAATATAAACAAAAGCATATGAAAAATCTTTTCACCGCCTTCCGCGCCATGCTAGTCAAGATGAGCTTGGGTTGTGATGTTTAGGGGCGGTATTTTCCCGGTTTGCGCTGGTGGCGCGAGCGCTTTACTTGACAGTCGCGGTGCGAGGCTGTTTTAATGCAATCTGTTCACCCAATGAACGCACTTCATGTTTGACGATACCACCAGCTACGGATTACTCAAGACTTTGGCCGATGAGCCCAACCTTTCCCAGAGAGATTTGGCGAAACGCTTGGGCATCAGTCTTGGCAAGGTAAATTTTTGTTTGAATGCGCTGATCGGGAAAGGCTGTTTGAAAGTCGATAATTTTCGCAACAGCGAAAATAAATTGGCGTACGCGTATCTGTTAACTCCGCACGGTGTGGAACAAAAGGCGCGTATGACAGTGGAGTTTCTGCAAATCAAGATTCAGGAATACGAGCAGCTGCGCACCGAAATTGCGGAGCTAAAGCGCAGCGTTGAGCACGAAAATATTCAATAAAATCAATAAGTACGGAGAGATTTCGGTATGAGTTCAAACAGTAAGGTTGCATTGATCACCGGTATTACGGGTCAGGATGGCGCGTATCTGGCTGAGTTTCTGCTTGGCAAAGGCTACGAGGTACATGGCGTGAAACGCCGCTCTTCCCTGTTCAACACCGATCGTATCGACCATCTTTATCAGGATCCGCATGTCGATAATGCCAAATTTAAACTGCATTATGGCGATCTGACCGATTCGACCAATCTGATCCGCATTATTCAGCAAGTACAACCGGATGAAATCTACAATCTGGCGGCGATGAGTCACGTGGCAGTTTCCTTTGAAACGCCGGAATATACGGCCAACGCGGACGGCATCGGTACGCTGCGCATTCTGGAAGCCATCCGTATCTTAGGTTTGGAAAAGAAGACGCGCTTCTACCAGGCTTCAACTTCCGAACTGTACGGATTGGTTCAGGAGACGCCGCAAAAGGAAAGCACGCCTTTCTATCCCCGCAGCCCGTATGCAGTGGCCAAGTTGTACGCCTACTGGATCACCGTGAATTACCGTGAAGCGTATGGCATCTATGCGTGTAACGGCATTCTCTTCAATCATGAGAGCCCGATACGCGGCGAGACCTTCGTTACTCGCAAGATCACTCGCGCGCTGGCGCGCATCAAGCTTGGATTGCAGGATTGCCTGTTTCTGGGAAACATGGATTCGCTGCGCGATTGGGGGCATGCCAAAGACTATGTTGAGATGCAGTGGTTGATGTTGCAACAGGATCAGCCTGAAGATTTTGTGATCGCGACCGGCGTGCAATACAGCGTACGCGATTTCGTGAATATAGCGGCTAGTGAGCTGGGTATGCAAATTCGCTGGGAAGGCGTTGGTATCGATGAGGTAGGGTACCTAATTGACTCGTCTTTGCGAGGAGGCAAGGCCGACGCGGCAATCCAGGCTAACTCGCCTCAATTCTCGCGAGCAATAGTGCGTGTAGATCCTCGATATTTCCGCCCCACCGAAGTAGAGACACTGCTGGGTGATCCGACTAAGGCGCATCAAAAGTTGGGTTGGAAGCCTAAAATCACCTTCCATGAGTTGGTCGCTGAGATGGTGCGCGAAGATCTTAAGGGTGCTGAACGCGATGAGTTGGTCAAGAAGCATGGTTTCGAGGCTTACGATTACAACGAATAAAGAACATACCTGAGATATCGCGAGTACGAAATCACGGTAGAAATTTCGGCTGGGGTTGTGCGAGGGGAATTTCCAAAAAGTGCATTACGCGCCGTTTTGGATTGGTTAAAGAGAAACTCGCGCCAGATGAGCATAAGGCAGAGCTCCTTGACGACTGGGTTCTAACTCTGCAATGCAAGCCGCTCAAGCCGATACTGCCGTTGGAGTAATAGTGATTCTGCATATAATTACTGTCAAACCGCTAGAGAATTACCGGCTATATTTGACTTTCAATAATGGTGTCGCTGGAGAAATCGATCTGACCGATGAGTTGTGGGAGGGATGTTTTTGTACCAATGAAGGACAACGCGCTCTTCCAAACCGCGCATCAGGATGAATTGATGCAAACTGTTGCATGGAATAATGGTGCTGATTTCGCCCCTGAGTTCCTTATGGAGTTGTTACTAAAGCAACAACAGCAGGCCGCATGATGTAAGGAAAGCAGGTGTAAGATGCAAGATAAAAGGTGTAAGTAAATACCTGCTTGCCACTTGCCCATGGTGCTTGAATTTGGTTTGCAGCCTGAGCCATACTTTTTTAACGTAGGAGAAAGTAATGTCATTGCAAAGCTTCGAGGCAATTTATGATCACGGAATAATGAAATGGCTGGGAGATCAACCCGCTGACATTGAGGCGCACGTAATTGTCACCGTCCTTTCTGTGACAAATCCGAGGGAAGACGCGCCACGCACGACGTTGGCGCAACGCCGTTCCCCGTCACCCCGTTTGCGAGGCGCTGCCAAAATGATGGATGACATGATAGCGCCCGCAACTCCGACGGAAGAATGGGAATCGCTGAAATGATTTTGTTGGATACGCATATTTGGGTGCGTTGGCAAAACGCACCCGAAACGCTGTCACCAAAGATACTGAACTGGATTGCAGAATCAGATGCACTTGCCGTGAGTGCTATTTCCTGTTGGGAAGTGGCTATGTTAGTGCGGAAGGGGCGCCTCGAGCTGAGTATGTCAGTCGACGAATGGATTGATGAGGCGATGACATCTACGGATACATGTTTATCAATTGATCGTGAAATATTGCTACTTGCTGCCAATCTTCCAGAACATCACCGTGACCCGGCCGATAGATTCATTATTGCAACCGCCATTGTTTACCAGGCTAAGTTAATAAGTTTGGATACGCAATTTCCAGCGTACGCCGAACTGAACGGTTTGCTGCTGCCGAACAATGAGTTATCTTGAACCTGCCTTTTATGAAACTTGCTCCTTGTAACTTGAACCTTGAATCTAAAATATATGTTGCGGGTCATCGAGGCCTAGCCGGCAGTGCGATTGTGCGAGAGTTGCAGCGTCAGGGCTATCGCAATATCGTCACGCGTACTCATGCGGAACTCGATTTGGAAGACGCGGCCGCGACGAATCAGTTCTTTGAGCAGGAGAAGCCGGATCTGGTGTTTCTGGCGGCGGCAAAAGTCGGCGGTATACATGCCAATAATGTGTATCCGGTAGATTTTTTGATGAGCAATCTGCTGATCGAAGCCAATATTTGCCGTGCGGCGCATAAAGCTAAAGTTGGTCGTCTGATTTTTCTAGGCAGCTCCTGCATCTATCCGCGTGACTGCCCTCAGCCTATCAAGGAAGAATATCTGCTGACAGGTCCATTGGAAGCAACCAACAGACCCTATGCGCTGGCAAAGATCGCCGGTATCGAAATGTGCTGGGCTTATAATCGCCAATACGGCACTAAATGGCTGGCCGCGATGCCGACCAATCTGTACGGGCCCGGCGACAACTACGATTTAAACAATTCGCATGTGCTCCCTGCGCTGATCCGCAAGATGCATGAGGCCAAAGTGTCAGGTGCGGAAGAAGTGGTGCTGTGGGGCACAGGCACCCCTCGCCGCGAATTTCTCTATGTGGACGACTTGGCCAATGCGCTGGTGTTTTTAGCGATGCTGGACGATGTGCGCTATGACGCGCTGGTCGATTCGGCGCAATGCCCGTTGATCAATGTGGGTTCGGGCGTGGATCTGACCATACGAGAGCTGGCTGAAACGGTCGCGGAAGTTGTGGGTTACAAAGGAAAGTTTGTACAAGACACCAGCAAGCCTGACGGCACGATGCGCAAGGTGATGGATGTTTCTAAACTCTGCAATTTGGATTGGTCGATGAAAACCAACTTACTGGCTGGCGTTGCGCTGGCCTATACAGATTACTTGGACAGGTATAAACAATGAAAGCGGTGATTTTAGCAGGTGGTCTAGGAACCCGGATCAGCGAAGAGACTTCGACACGGCCAAAACCAATGGTGGAGATTGGTGGGAAGCCTATACTCTGGCATATCATGAAAAGCTATTCGGCGCACGGCATCAACGATTTCGTGGTGTGTTGCGGCTATAAAGGCTATGTGATCAAGGAATATTTCGCCAACTATTTTCTGCACATGTCGGATGTGACGTTTGACATGCAGAATAATCAGATGGAGGTCCATCAGCGTCATGCTGAACCTTGGAAAGTCACGCTGGTGGATACGGGCGATGCGACGATGACCGGTGGCCGTTTGAAGCGGGTGGCTGAGTATGTTAAAGATGAAGAAGCGTTCTGCATGACGTATGGTGATGGCGTGAGCGATGTGAATATCACAGAACTGATCGCCTTCCACAAGGCGCAGAAGGTGAAGGCCACGTTGACGGCGACATTGCCTCCCGGCCGTTTCGGCGCGCTGGATATGGTCGGCAACAAGGTCAACAGCTTTCGGGAGAAACCGCAGGGCGATGGTGCGATGATCAACGGCGGATTTTTTGTATTATCTCCACAAGTAATTGATTATATTGTTGATGACAAAACAACCTGGGAGCGCGAACCGATGGAGCGCCTAGCCGAGGAGGGCGAACTTGCTGCATTTCAACATGACGGCTTCTGGCAACCGATGGACACGCTGCGCGACAAAATGCATCTTGAAGAATTATGGCAAACAGGCAGTGCGCCGTGGAAGGTTTGGGAATGAACGCTGAATTTTGGCGCGGTAAACGCGTACTGTTGACAGGCCACACCGGCTTCAAGGGTAGTTGGCTGTCGCTCTGGTTGCAGTCTATGGGTGCACAAGTGGTGGGTTATGCCCTGGCTCCGCCGACTCAACCCAGTTTATTCAAAGTTATTGAGATCGAACAGGGCATGAGGAGTGTGATCGGTGATATCCGTGATTTGTCGCATTTGCGAGCCGTATTTACTGAGCATCAACCTGAAATCGTTATTCATATGGCGGCGCAACCGTTGGTTCGTTATTCTTATGTAGAGCCTGTTGAGACTTATTCAACCAACGTGATGGGCACCGTTAATCTGCTTGAAGCAGTGCGCAGTACGCCTAGTGTTAAAGCGGTTGTCAATGTGACAACTGATAAGTGCTATGAAAATCGTGAGTGGGCGTGGGGATATCGTGAAAACGAACCCATGGGAGGGTTTGATCCTTACTCCAGTAGCAAGGGCTGTGCTGAATTGGTAACGGCGGCCTATCGCAACTCATTTTTTAACGCGTCAACCTTCAACGACAAGCATTCAACCGCAATAGCCTCGGCTAGGGCCGGCAACGTGATCGGTGGCGGCGACTGGGCGGAAGACCGGTTGATACCGGATATCATGCGTGCCATTTCAGACAATAACCCGGTGCGCATTCGCAACCCGCATGCGATTCGTCCTTGGCAGCATGTGCTGGAGCCCTTGTCTGGCTATCTGTTGCTGGCGCAAAAGCTTTACGAAGAAGGGGCTGCATATGCGGAAGGCTGGAATTTCGGCCCGAACGACGAAGATGCAAAGCCTGTGCAATGGATCGTTGAGCGATTGACACAATCTTGGGGAGAAGGGGCGAGTTGGCAGCTCGATGAAGGTGATCATCCGCATGAAGCGCATTACCTGAAGCTCGATTGCTCCAAAGCCAAAGGCCAGTTGAACTGGCATCCGCTTTGGCATCTGGATGAAGCGCTCGATAAAATCGTCGGCTGGCAGCGCGCCTGGCGAGATGATAAGGACATGAGAGCATTTTCTTTGCAACAAATAGTCGAATATCAGACTTCATATGTGGAGAAGTGACACGATGAAGCAAAGCCGTGTCATTGCGAGCAGCGCGAAGCAATCCAGATGTGGCTGAATTGCAACAGATATTTGGTTATCGCAAAACGAATTGTGTAGAAATTATAACGAATTTGAATGAACAGAGGTTAGTGTGGATAAAGAGCTCATCAAGCAACAAATACTGGATTTGGTTGAACAGTACAGCGCGCTGCAATATGCTGACAAAGCGTTTACGGCGGGTACGTCGGTTGTTCCGCCTTCCGGCAAAGTGATCGGCGCGCCTGAACTCAAAAATATGGTTGAAGCTTCGCTGGATGGCTGGCTGACCACGGGGCGCTTCAACGAGTCGTTCGAAAAGCGCTTCGCCGAATTTGTCGGTGTGCCGTATGCACTTACCACGACCTCCGGTTCATCGGCCAACTTACTGGCCTTCACGGCGCTAACCTCACACAAGTTGGGTGCGCGCGCGTTGAAGCCGGGTGATGAAGTGATCACCGTGGCGGCGGGATTCCCGACTACCGTGAATCCGATTTTGCAAAATGGTATGGTGCCGGTATTCGTGGATGTGGATATCCCGACCTACAACATCGATGCAGATAAAATGGAAGCGGCTGTCACCGACCGTACCCGCGCGATCATGGTGGCGCACACGCTGGGCAATCCGTTTGATCTGGATGCCGTCATGGCACTGGCCGAGAAACACAATCTCTGGGTCATCGAAGATTGCTGTGATGCACTCGGTTCGCGCTACAAAGGGCAGCACGTCGGCACCTTCGGCCATATCGCAACCTGCAGTTTCTACCCGGCGCACCACATCACCATGGGCGAGGGCGGCATGATCTTCACTAAAGATCGTGACCTGCGTACCATCATCGAATCGTTCCGCGACTGGGGGCGCGATTGTTACTGCGGCCCTGGCTGTGACAACACCTGCGGTAAGCGTTTTGGCCAGCAACTAGGTTCATTGCCGATGGGCTACGATCACAAATACACCTATTCACATCTGGGTTACAACCTCAAGATTACCGACATGCAAGCCGCCTGCGCGCTGGCGCAGATGGATCGTTTGCCGGGCTTCATCGAAGCGCGCAAACAGAATTTTGCTTTTCTGAAAGAACGACTGAGGTCGTGTGAAGAGTTCCTGATTTTGCCGGAAGCGACCAAAGGTAGTGAGCCTTCCTGGTTCGGTTTCCCGATTACCTTGCGTGAATCAGCCAATATTGACCGGGTTGAATTGCTCAAATATCTGGATCAATACAAGATAGGCACGCGTTTGTTGTTCGCGGGTAACTTGACGCGCCAGCCGTATTTCGAAGGCCGCACCTATCGCATCAGCGGTGAACTTATCAACACGGATAGCGTCATGAACAACACCTTCTGGATCGGTGTCTATCCCGGTTTGACTGAAGAAATGTTGAGTTTTGTGGTTGAGAAAATCGAAGCGTTTTTCGGTGTGAATTTCTAAAATAGAATAAAACAGGATACGCATTGAAAGCTTCTGACGCCGTTGCCAAATTTCTGATTGCCCACCAGGTTCAAACTTGTTTTGAACTGGTGGGCGGCATGATCACGCATCTTCTGGACAGTTTCGCCGAATCCGGGCAATTCAACATCGTTTCGATGCACCATGAACAGTCAGCGGCTTTTGCGGCGGAAGGCGTAGCGAGACATACCCGGGGTAAAACCATTGCGGTTGCCATGGGAACCAGCGGGCCGGGGGCGACTAATTTGCTGACCGGTATCGGCAGCTGCTGGTTCGATTCGGTCCCGTGTCTATTCATCACCGGGCAAGTCAACACGCGGGAACTCAAGGGTGACCGGGCTATCCGGCAGCAAGGCTTTCAGGAACTGGATATCGTCTCTGTCGCGCACTCGCTGACCAAATATGCGGTGCGAGTGGATGATGCCATCGATTTGTTGCCGGCACTGCATGCAGCGCTATCGCAGGCGTTGAACGGAAGACTGGGGCCCGTGTTGATCGATATTCCCAACGATGTTCAGCGTGCTGAGATTACCGACGAACTGTTTGAGCAATGGTTGAGTACCCCATTGGAAATCAGTACGGGAGCAGAAATTACCGCTGTTCAATTGCAACAATTGTCATCCTTATGCCAAGCTGCTCAGCGACCCTTGATCTGCGTCGGTGGCGGGGCGCGCTGGGCAGATTCTATGGATGAGTGGCTTTTGGCGGCAGATGCGCTGGGCATCCCTTATGTGGCAACGCTGATGGGGCATGAGCGGGTGGTCGCGCGTCAAAATTACTTCAACATGATAGGCAGCTACGGCAATCGCGAAGCCAACTGGGCGGTGCAGAACTGCGACCTGTTGATCGTCATCGGTGCGCGTCTTGATGTACGCCAAACCGGTTCCGACGTGGAGGATTTTGCCCGTCAGGCGCGCGTGGTGCAGATCGACATCGACCCTGCTCAATTGGAAAACAGGGTTCAGGCTGATCTGAGTATCTGTGCAACGGCAGAAAGTGTGTTTAGAGCTTTCTCATTGCAAGCTGACACCTTCCAGAATTTGGACCAGAACTGGCTGCTTGATTTAACAGAACAACGTGATCGTGCAGAACCCAATGAATATACAGACTGGAAAATAAGTCCGAGTGATCTGTTCAAAAAGCTAAACGTAAGCTTGGCAACCCAGCCTGTCGATTACGTTTGTGATGTCGGCAACCACCAGATGTGGGCGGCGCAGAGCCTGCGTCTGTCACCGAGTCAGGCGGTTCATTACAGTGGCGGAATGGGTGCGATGGGGTTTGCATTTCCTGCCGCGCTGGGCATCGCGGTTCAGTCACGGAAGAAAGTCGTTGTGATAACTGGCGACGGCAGCATGCAGATCAATATTCAGGAGCTAGATACGCTCAATCGCCTCGGCTTAGATCTAACCATTATCGTGATGAACAACGCGGTCCTGGGTATGGTCAAGAATTTCCAGGACATGTATTTTGACGGGCGCGACCAATCGACTAAAAAGGGTTACAGCAGTCCTTCATTCACAGAGATTGCAAAAGCTTACGGAATCGAGGCGCATCGCGCCGACAATGCGGCTGATATGACACGCCTCGTGAACGTGATCGCCGACCATCAAGGTCCATTGCTGATTGAACTTATGATGGAGGGCGCAACTGAATGTCGCCCGCGCCTGGCTTTCGGCTCGAAGTTGGATGAGCAGTTTCCCAAACTGAATGACTAATTGAGCATCGATATGATGAAAATTGCCATTTTAGGAGCGACCAGCCAGATAGCTAGAGATTTGATTGTCTCGTTTTCTGCCGATGCAGACAAAAAGCTGCACCTGTTTGCGCGCCGCCCTGATGAGGTGACAAAATGGTTGGCATCCGCAGGGCTGTCAGGGTGTTATCCGGTAGATGATTTTGCGGAGTTTGTCGGACACGAGTTTGATGCCGTCATCAACTTCGTCGGGGTCGGTAATCCGGCACAGGCGGTGGCGATGGGAAGTTCCATTTTTGACATTACGCTGCGTTTCGATGAAATGGTGCTGGATTACCTGAAGACGCATTCGGCTTGTCGCTATTTGTTTTTAAGCAGCGGCGCTGCCTACGGATCAAGTTTCAACGAGCCTGCCACGCGCGATACAGCAGCCACAGTGGCGATCAATAATTTGGCGCCGCACGAGTGGTATGGTGCGGCGAAGTTGCATGCCGAATGCCGGCATCGCGCTCATCCCGAGCTGGCCATTATCGACATCCGTGTATTCAATTATTTCAGTCGGACGCAGGATATTGAAGCACGATTTTTGATCACGGATATATTGCGCGCCATACGTGACAAAACGGTGCTGAAGACCTCATCCGACTATATCGTGCGAGATTTTTTGCATCCGTCCGATTTCTACAGCCTGGTCTGTGTGTTGCTTGCAGCCCCACCTGCCAATGCGGCAGTCGATTGTTACAGCCGTGCGCCGATCGATAAACCGGCGCTGTTGGCAGCCATGCAAAAGGAATTCGTATTGCAGTATGAAATAACCGGGAATGACGCCGGCGTCAATGCAACGGGTGGCAAGTCGCATTACTACTCGCTGAATACTCGTGCTGCCGACTTCGGATATCAGCCTAGTTTGACATCATTGGAATGTATACTGATTGAGGCTAAGAAAATTATAACTCCGTTGGTTGTAGGCTAAATTGATGAATCGAAAATGCATGAAAAAAAGAATATTGCTTACAGGAGTGACTGGATTTTTAGGGAGTCACTTGGCCAAAGAATTATTGGCTGCGGGCAATGAGGTAGTAGCATTAAAAAGAAAATCTTCTTCTTTGCACAGGGTTGAGTCCATCATTTCCGAAATTGATTTTTTTGATATTGAGGGGCTCGATTTTGATCAGTTTTTTCGTGATTGTGGAAAGATAGACACGATCATTCATACGGCTACCTGTTATGGGCGGAATAACGAATCTGTAACTGAAATATTTGCGGCCAACACCGAATTCCCATTGCGATTATTGGATGCGGGGAGTCGTGCGGGAGTTGAAGCATTTCTTAATACCGATACGATTCTGGATAAATATCTGAACCTATATGCCCTTTCAAAGAATCAGCTTCTGCAGTGGGGGAAATTCTTTTCGATACATGAAAAGATGCGATTTGCGAATATCAGGCTTGAGCATTTTTATGGGCCAGACGACGACCCAACAAAATTTTCGGCCTACGTAATCAATAGCTGTCTTGGCAATGTCCCAGAATTGAGGCTAACCAAAGGCGAGCAAAGAAGAGATTTTATTTATATCGATGATGTCGTATCTGCATACATGGTATTGCTGGAGAAAATGGACAGCTTCAACAGCGTATTTGTGGAGTTCGATGTGGGGAGCGGGCGCTCAGTTTCGATCAGAGAATTTGTCGAAACTGTACATCGTATTACTGCCTCCAAAACTTACTTGGATTTTGGTGCGTTGCCCTATCGCGAAGGAGAGGTGATGCATTCTGAAGCGGACATAACGAAATTGGCCGCATTGGGGTGGCGATGCCAGTACGATCTTGAAACTGGGCTGAAAAAAGTGATTGAACAAGAAAGAACAAAATTATGAAATTATTGATTACGGGTGGATGTGGGTTTCTGGGGAGTAACTTGGCATCCGACGCATTATTGCGTGGTGATGAGATCGTTGTATTCGACAATCTTTATCGAAACGGCTCACGTGAGAATTTGCCTTGGCTGCAAGCGCAAGGGAAATTTACCTTTGAGCATGGAGATATACGCAACCATAACGACATTGCCCGGATTGTTCAATCATTCAAGCCCGACGCAATATTTCACTTGGCCGGTCAGGTGGCGATGACTACCTCGATTGCCAATCCGCGTATGGACTTTGAAGTCAATGTGATGGGGACGCATAACCTGCTGGAAGCGGTGCGGCAACACGCACCGGAAGCTACAGTCGTGTATTCCTCTACCAACAAGGTGTATGGTGACTTGGAGCAATACACTTATAGCGAAAATGAGACCCGCTATCTGTGCAAGGAACAACCCAACGGTTTCAATGAACAAACTCAGCTCGACTTTCATTCTCCTTATGGATGTTCCAAAGGGGCTGCGGATCAGTACATGTTGGATTACGCCAGAATCTTCGGTCTAAAGACAGTGGTATTCCGTCATTCCTCGATGTACGGCGGTCGACAATTCGCCAGCTATGATCAAGGCTGGATCGGTTGGTTCTGTCAGAAAGCGGTAGAATCCAGCAAAGGCTTGCTCAAGGAGCCCTTCACGATCTCCGGCACAGGCAAACAAGTGCGAGATGTACTCCATGCGGATGACATGAAGCGACTGTATATGGCTGCAGTTAGCAATATTGATAAAGCCAAAGGGCAAGCATTTAACATCGGTGGAGGCATTGAAAACAGTTTGTCTTTGCTGGAGCTCTTTACTCTGTTGGAAAAAATATCGAATACAAAATTGAATTACACCCGATTGCCTGTACGAGAAAGCGATCAGCGCGTATTCGTGGCTGACCTTGCCAAAGCCAGACAATTGCTAAATTGGCAACCGATGGTTTCCGCACAGGATGGTGTGGCGCGTATGGTTGAATGGGTAAGCCAACAGCAATGAGTGCGGCCAACTAAAAATAATTAAATCATACAAACCTTGAGTGTTCTCATGAACCTGACGCAGCCAATCACCCAACTCATTAGCCGATTATGGCATCACATCGGCTCGCGCCGGCGCGGGCAGTTCTGGATTTTGCTGGTTTTGATGACGCTCTCCTCGTTTGCTGAAATTCTCAGCATCGGGGCGGTGCTGCCTTTCCTCGGTGCGTTGACTGCACCGAGTCGCATTTTTCAACACCCTGCCGCGCAGCCTTTTATTCAAGCGCTGGGGCTGACCTCGGTCGAGCAGTTACTGCTCCCGTTAACCATAACCTTTGGATTGGCCGCACTCGTGGCTAGTGCGCTGCGCGTGTTTCTGCTATGGGCCTCTATACGACTATCCTTTGCAGTCGGTGCCGATCTTAGCAACGGCATATACCGCCGCACACTGTATCAACCTTATGCAGTCCACATTGCTCGCAACAGTAGCGAAGTGATCAACGGGATCTCGACAAAAGTCGGCGAAGTCATCTTTTATATTCTGATGCCCACCTTGAATCTCATCAGTGCGAGTGTCATGTTGGTTGCGATACTTTTAGCACTGCTGTCGATTATTCCTGGTATCGCGTTAGCAGCATTTGCCGGATTTGGCCTTATTTATGCCTTCATAATCAGATTAGCCCGTAACAGACTTAAGATCGATAGTCAGCACATTGCACGTGAATCCACTAATGTCATCAAATCACTTCAAGAGGGGTTGGGTGGTATACGAGATGTTCTGATCGATGGTTCTCAGGAGATTTTTTGTACTAACTACCGCAATGCCGATCAGACCTTGCGCCGCGCTCAAGGGAGCAACCAATTTATCAGCAATAGCCCTCGTTACGGTATGGAAGCATTGGCTATGCTGCTTATCGCCACGTTGGCTTATCTGCTTGCCAAGCAGCCTGATGGTCTTGCTATGGCCATCCCAATGCTGGCTGCAATGGCGCTAGGCTTGCAGCGCTTGTTACCGGCTTTGCAGCAAGCATATGGGGCGTGGTCTACCATTCATGGCGCCCAGGCGTCATTGCAAGATGCGCTGGAATTACTTGACCAGCCATTGCCTGATCATGCCGAAAAGTCCTCCGCCTCACCGCTGCCATTCCAGCAACAGATCAGATTGCATCAGATCTCGTTTCGTTATGGTCCGCAAACGCCGTGGGTCCTTAAGGACATCGATCTCAGCCTTGTCAAAGGCAGCCGAGTTGGCTTCATCGGAACAACTGGAAGCGGCAAGAGCACACTTCTCGATATTATCATGGGGCTGCTTCAGCCAACCGAGGGGACCATCGAGATCGATGGAGCGGTGATTACTGTTGAAAACCATCGTTCCTGGCAAGCCCATATCGCGCATGTTCCTCAAGCCATTTTTCTTGCCGACAGCAATATAGAAGAAAATATCGCCTTCGGCGTACCTAGAGATCAGATAGATCACGAGCGTGTCAGGCAGGCTGCACGACAAGCGCAAATTGCTGACATCATCGAGACTTGGCCTAGCCAATATCAGACCAATGTTGGAGAACGTGGAGTTCAACTCTCAGGTGGTCAACGCCAGCGCATCGGCATTGCTCGCGCCTTATATAAACGTGCCGATGTGATCATCTTCGACGAATCGACGAGTGCCTTGGATAATGAAACAGAGTTGGCTGTAATGCAGGCGATTGAGGCTCTCAGTGACGACCTCACCGTTCTGATAATAGCCCACCGCCTCTCTACCTTAAAAAACTGTACGCAGATCATCGAGATTGCCAACGGTAGCATTCAAAAAAGAAAAAATCTGACCGATGAATAATATTGAATTGAGTTTTTGCATACCTACTTACAATCGCGCCGAGATTGTAAGTAGGCTGGTTACGAATATTTTATCGTGTACCGATCCGACCATAGAAGTTGTTGTCTTGGACAATGGATCAACTGATGGCACTCTCGATATTTTACGAACTGTTAAAGACGAAAGGCTGTGTGTCTACAGCAATGGAGAGAACAAAGGTGCTTTGTTCAATATGGTTAATGTATTGAACAAAGGCAGAGGAAAATTCCTTGTGTATTCCACTGACCAAGATCATGTCGATAGTGCAAAGATAAGCGATTTAAAATCGTTTTTAGCGCAGCATCCTAGTTTGGCTGGTGGGTATTGTGCGTTTGATTCGATATCTGAAGCAGAGTGTGAGATTTTCCCAAGGGGTTATCTGGCGATAAGAAATATCGCCTATCAAGGACGGCATCCTACTGGGTATGTTTTTAATAATGAGATGTTGAAATCGATCAAGCTTGTCGAGAGATTTTCTGATTACGCTTTCGTCGACTTGTTCCCCCTTGAATTTGCTTTTGCAGAATTATGTTTGTTGGGGGATGGTGCGATTTACCACAGACCAACATTTACGCCAGAAACAGGGACGATGGTAGTAAAACATAAGTCATCAACTACTAATGGTAAATTAAAGAACGCGTTTTTTTCACCTGAAACCAGATTGAAACTGGCAGTCAACTACTCGAAGCATATAAACACCTTGCAGCTTACACCGCAAGATAAACACAAATTAATTATTGATACTTTTATTCATGAGTTAGCCGCTGCCACCAAGGGGTATCAGTCGATACTGAGAAATGAGAATTTATGCACTCATTACTACATGGAGTGTAAAGAAATAAAAAATAAAGAACTGCTCAGTATTGGACTGAATTTTTATCGGCGCTATAAAAGTGAAACCATGGCCCTATGGGGGGGTGGTTTCATAACACATTTGGATTTTGAACGGCACGTTGTTATGAGACTTTTTTCGAGAGTGGTGCGACGTTCAATTAAGAACCGGTGAGTGGCAGGCTCACTCGTTTGAAAGGTATTACATAGATGCAAACCGCAGGTGAACTCAGTGTAAACAGTCAGCCATTGCTGACAATAGCAATTCCTACCTATAACAGAGCAACGTATCTTGATCTCTGTTTAAAAAGAATTGTTGAGGAGATCGCTGGCTTAAGCGAAGACCAGCGTTGCCTAGTCAAAATTTATGTATCGGATAACGCTTCGTCAGATGGTATTACACCAAAAGTCATTGCCCAATATCAAGGGATGCAAGCGGGTGTATTTGAGGCAGTGCGCAACCCTGTGAATGTTGGTCCTGATAAGAATATTGCGCAATGCTATGACTCGGCCATCACGCCTTACGTGTGGATTATCGGGGATGATGACGTACTACTTCCCGGTAATCTGGGCATTGTGTTGAGTCAACTCCTCAAGGGGAAGATCGATATTCTGTATGTCAATAACTACTGGTTTAAAGATAGCTATCAGGAAAAACCAAGGTGCCAAGAAAGTCACGGTGCTTTAAGCTTCAGAAGTGCTGCAGAATTCACCCGTCGCACGAATGTAATGCTGACGTTTATTTCAGGGCTCGTAGTACGCAGTGGTATCGGCATGAATTACCGAACTGAATTGACTGCTAGTAATCTTGTTCAATTAAGTTGGGTGTTACCCTTGTTGCGTGATGGCAAGAATTTCGTGATTATTGAAGACTTGGTTGTTGCAGCGCAAGGTTCGAACTCAGGTGGCTATGGGCTCGTTAAAGTATTTGGAAGCAATTTGGTCAAAATTACAAATGAGATCCTGAACGACATGCCGACTGTGGCTAGAGCCATTCAAAATGGGACCATCGTTAATTTTTTCCCAGGTTTTATTCTGGAGTTTCGCAATGGCTCTAGAAAATTTTCAGATAAAGATATGGCCGTTGGTTTACAAGAGGCATTTTGCGATAACTGGAGGTATTACGTCTTTCTGGTGCCGTTGATACGGCTGCCATTGTTCCTTGCAGTGTATTACCACGTGCTGCTTAAGATATTTCGCCGCCTCTTTCACTCTATCTTGGTGTAGCCGTATGATGAACATCAAATATACCGTGTAACCTATTCGATCATGGGAAATCTATCAAAGAGGTTGGCGCAGATCAGCAAGGTGGCCGCTCAGGAACGCCCGCACGTGGCGCTATTTCGAATGGTCGGTTGGTTCGCTTACATAATCGAAGGGAAGGCCTCTGCCTATTTGGCCGGATGGAAACAGGCATATCTGGGACGCGGATCACGGGTGATAGGAACTCGTTTCATCAGGATGGGTGAAGGAGTGTCCATAGGGCGCTATGCATGGATTGAGGCAGTGACTGAATCTGGCGAAGACTCATTTAGACCGGAGATCAGATTCGGCAAGGGATTCCACGCTTCAGAGCGGTTGCATATATCTGCCATAAACCGAATAAATATTGGCGATAACTGTCTGTTTGGCAGTTGTGTGTATATCAGCGACCACAACCATGGTTCATATAAGGGTGAAGAGCAGAGTCGTCCGGACGAATCGCCTGTCATGCGCAGACTGGTCTCAAATGGACCTGTCGTCATCGGAGCCAATGTTTGGATAGGGGATAACGTGACTATAGTCGGGCCGATTCGGATCGGTAATGGGGTGGTGGTAGGGGCAAATTCAGTTGTCACGTGCGATGTGCCAGATAATGTAATGATCGGCGGAATTCCAGCAAGAATAATAAAACAGTTCAATTTCACTAGCGGCCGCTGGGAAGCGATAGCAAAATCCTGACATCAGGTGGTGACGTAATCAGCAGTTAAATCAAGCACAAGAGAATTTACTGAAGATCGATATATGAATAAAAATGTAAGCAAGAAAAAAGCGGCTCGAGTGATCGCGTTCTATCTGCCGCAGTTCCATCCGACACCAGAAAATGATGAGTGGTGGGGGAAAGGATTTACCGAGTGGACTAATGTTGCCAGCGCACGCGTCTTATTTAAGGGGCATGAGCAGCCACGAATTCCGGCCGATCTGGGTTTTTATGATTTAAGATTGCCTGAAACCAGAATTGCACAAGCCGAAATGGCGGCTGCCCACGGTGTTGAAGGATTCTGTTACTGGCATTATTGGTTCGGCGGACGCCGCATGTTGGAGCGCCCCTTTAACGAAGTTCTTTCATCGGGCAAGCCGGATTTTCCATTTTGTGTCGGGTGGGCAAACCATTCTTGGAATGGGATTTGGAAAGATGAGCCGCATCGCAAGCTTATCGATCAGATATACCCCGGAAATCAGGATGACAAGGCGCATTTTGCATATCTTCTGCAAGCCTTCAGCGATCACCGCTACATAACGGTAGATGACAAGCCGCTGGTGGTGATATTCAAACCAACGGATATGCCGGATCCGAAAAGACGTTTTGATCTTTGGCGTGAGCTGGCATTAAAATCAGGCCTTAAAGGACTGTATATTGTTGGCATCAATATGCTGGATTTCAAGAATGCTAAAGAACTTGGTCTGGATGCAGTAACGGTATCCACGCTTGCTGTCACGAACACCAGCAATGCACTTGTTAATGAAGCAACCAGAATAATGTGGGGAATAAGGAAGAGGTTGTCGTTGGGTGGGCCGCGTGTTGTTGAATACAGAGAGGCGATAAAACACCTTATTCCCGATCTTAATCAATTTGATTGTGAAGCGTACCCCTGTGTTTTCCCAAATTGGGATAACACGCCTCGAAAGGGGCGCAAAGGGTTAGTGCTCGCACATTCGACTCCGGAACTATTCGAAGGACACTTGAATGAAGCTGTTAAGGCTGTGGACGGGCGTGATGAAGAGCATAAGATAATATTCCTAAAGTCCTGGAATGAATGGGCTGAGGGCAACTATCTTGAACCAGACACAAAGTGGGGATTGCGGTATCTGCAGGCACTAAAGCGAGTGATTGGATGAGCATCAATCGCGCCACACTTGGTGTGAAAACTGTTGTAGTCATCGGCGCATCAGGATTTATCGGTGAGCACTTATTGGCAGTGCTTGCCGGACATAAGGATATTGAAGTTCGAGTGCTGATGCATCGTACGAGAGCGAAGAGCCAAGCCAACATCAACTACATCGAAGGAGATTTGCTGAAGCCGGATTCGCTCGATGTTTTGCTCAGCAATAACTGCACGGTGATTAACCTAGCGTATCTTGCCCAGAATAATCTGGAGGCAATAACTAACCTTGCCAACGCATGTGTCAAGAATAAGATTCGGCGGTTGATTCATTGCAGTACTGCGGCGGTAGTTGGAAGAACAAAAAGCGATTTTGTAGATGAAACAACTATGTGTCATCCGGTTTCAGAATACCAGCGAACCAAGCTACAGATAGAAGCAATATTGCTTGAAATGACTGTCGATAGATTCGAGGTTACGATTCTTCGTCCTACTGCGGTGTTCGGTTTGTACGGCAAGAATCTGCTCAAACTGGCGAATGAATTGCTGACCGGAAATATGTGGACAAATTACCTTAGGTCTTGCTTGTTTAACCGCAGGAGTATGAATCTGGTCGCAGTCGAAAATGTAGTTGCTGCGCTGGTATTTTTGCTGGATGCCGAGAAGGTGGATCGCGAAATCTTTATCATCTCCGATGACGGCTCAGCGGAGAATAACTATCGTGATGTTGAAAACAGGTTGTTAACTGCATTTGGCATGCACTATCACATTTCAAGGTTGCCTGTCCCAGCATTTATTCTCAGTGTGCTTCTTCGTATGGCAGGAAGATCTAATACGAATCCATCAATAATATACGGCGATAAAAAACTTGCCGCATTGGGATTTGATAAGCCACAAAACATTGAAAAAGCAATAGACGCGTTCGCGACATGGTACAAAAATTCTTGCGACGCCAAGAAAACTGGACATCTTTGATGAAGATTCTAAATGTGAGTAGCACGATAGACCCGGTCACGGGCGGAGGGGAGGCTGAAAGATCCTTTCAGATGAGTAAATTCCTTTCCCTGTCGGGAGCAGACTGTCGCGTGTTGACTGTAGACACGGGATTATCTGCCGAGCGGAAAAACTTTATCGGAGCAGACAGGGTAATTGCACTTCCATGTCTGATCAGAAGATTTTATGTGCCCAAGTTCTCCTTTCGTCAAATTAATTCCCTTGTGGAAGAGGTTGATGTGATTCATCTAATGGGGCATTGGAGTATTTTGAATGCCATCGTGTATCTCGCCATACGTAAACAAAAAAAGCTTTATGTGGTTTGTCCTGCGGGAGCGCTTCCGGTATTTGGAAGGTCGAAATTGTTTAAGTGGGTTTATAACTTTGTCATCGGAAAAAAGATAATTCAAAATTCATCCATGTGTATAGCGGTTGCGCCGAATGAGACGGACTCTTTTGCCTCATACGGAATGAAGAAAAATTGCGTGCGAGTGATCCCTAATGGCATCTCAGAAACAGATTTTCAGGCTAAGAATGATGATTATTTCCGTGAGAAATATGGTCTGGGTGGCCGCCCCTTTATTCTTTTCGTTGGGCGCTTGAATTTAATTAAAGGCCCGGACTTGTTGTTAAAAGCTTTTTGCGAAATAAAGAACCGATTCCAAGATATTGATCTGGTATTTGTAGGCCCCGATGGCGGAATGCTTGCTGAATTGAAAAACGTGGTAAAAGACGAGAATGTGGAAGGGCGCGTGCATTTTCTCGGCTATCTGGGGGGTGTCGACAAGTCGCATGCCTACCACGCAGCCAGGTTTCTTGCTATTCCGTCTCGACATGAAGCAATGTCGATCGTCGTACTTGAAGCGGGCGTGAGCGGAGTTCCAGTTCTGCTGACTGACCGGTGCGGCTTTGATCAAGTGGCAGATGTGGGCGGTGGTTGGATCGTTCCGGCTACCGTTGAAGGATTACGAGATGGTTTGATTGAGGTATTGTCCAGCCCCGAGCGGATTAATGAGGCCGCCACGAAAATCACCGATTTTGTAGTGGGTCATTATTCTTGGCCTATCATTGTGCAGGAATATTGGAAACTATATTCAACTTTGTTGAATAGCACAGCTCGATGATAGGGTTGAACCTTATATCTGAAGAGCCTGTCTTGAGCATGAAGCTTAACCCTTTTGAGATAGCCAATGTGTTGATCGTCATCTTTCTGCTTTTCCAGTTGGTGCGCAGGAGGGATGTTGTGACGCTGCTTCTGGTGCTGTTTGCATATGGTTCATTGCATTTTGGGTTCGCGGTAATTGCGTTAACCACACACGAATCTGCAAGCCTGATGATTGCCATGCACAATGACGGTGGGGGGGGGCTGGCTAAACTGTCTACATTGGTGTTGTTGAGTGTGATATTTGTATTCTTGGGCGGGCATGCTTACGGTTCATACGTGCAAAATAGACGGAGCGAGAATCAAACAGTCATTTATATTTTGACTGCGATGGGGGCTTTGTTTTTGGGATATCTGCTTAATTATAGGTATGACGATTGGCTTCAATTAAAAAATGTCATTTCACTCGAGGTAATGTTTGCTTTTATATTGATCGGATATCTTGGTGTACTAGGAGACCTTATCGTAGGCAATAAGAGAATTTATGCATGGGGTATGGTTGGACTCATCGTACTAGCGGTTGCGGATGGTGTTGCGATTTATGAGGTGTTTTGCCACAACGCATGGTCCCAGTTTAGGGATAGCTCAGGTGCAATAATTTACCGAGCTAGTTCCATATTATTCAATCCAAATTTGTTTGGATTCTGGGCATCTCTAATATATTTAGGTTGTGCATATGGAATGCATACGTTTAAGAGTCATCGCATGATGATTCTTGGCATGATATTGGCTTCAATAGCAATTTATTTTTCTGGTTCTCGCAGCGCAGGCTATTTACTGCTAGCGTTATTGCTGTTTACTCCCTTATTAATTAAAGAGCGTTTGCATTGGGTGCCTTTTTTGATTTTTCCGCTGACTATTTCGATAATTTATTTTGGAGCTGCAAGGCTGCTACCTTCAGTGATTTCTAGCAATATTGGTTGGAATGAAATTGCTATGTTAGGTGAGAGATTTTTCTATGCGCCAATTAATTTGATCAACTATGTATTTATGCACGTAGGTGTACCAGCAGGTGTACCAGCAGGTGTACCAGTAGAGGTGTCAATAGCGATAGAAGGGCGTTTTGTGGGGGAGGGGCGCGATGCTGGATGGCTCATTCTATATCAGGATGTTGGCTGGCTAGGGGTTATTGCGATATTGTGGGGTAGCATGATCATGATGCTGTGGGGCATGCGTACATATGTTGCCAAGCGTAGTGCGGCGAGTGTTTATGCGATAGCTGCACTGTGTTGCTGCTTGTTCACAGGATTGGTAATGCGGTTTCAGATTTTTCCTGTATGGCTTTTTATTAGCGTAACTCTCACGCTGTGCCTAGGCTATTGGAAGCGGTCGGCCGTTCATAATGAAGTATTGATGGGAAGTGATGCGCGCACTAATAATTAGCCAATATTTCTGGCCGGAATGTTTTCGTATCAACGACGTTGCCAAGACCTTGTTGGAAAAAGGTATCGATATCGAGGTTCTGACCGGCAAGCCGAATTATCCTCAGGGTAAAGTGTTCTCCGGATATCGAGCGTGGGGATGTCAGCGAGAGGCTGCGCACGGCTTCAATATCAACCGCATCCCGTTGATGGCAAGAGGGAGTGGTGGCCTGAGGCTTGCGCTGAATTATTTGTCTTTTGTTATATCCGGATTATTGTTTGCCCCTTGGATGCTGCGCAAAAAAACAATCGATGTGATTTTCATCTACGCACCTTCGCCGATACTTCAAGCTATCCCTGCAATCTTCCTTGGGTGGCTGAAAGGATGCCCTGTAGTGTTGTGGGTGCAGGATCTATGGCCTGAAAGCCTTTCGGCGACAGGGTTTGTGAAGAATAGATTTGTGTTGAAACTGGTCGAGCAGGTGGTTCGGTATATCTACTGTCATGTTGATTTGTTACTGGTGCAATCGCGAGCTTTCGAGCCCCCTGTCCGAGTACTCGCGCGTGATACTCCTATCATTTACTACCCGAATTCGGTGGATGACGCCTTTTCGAAGCCCGCTATCGGTAAACTTCCTGTTATCAGTGGGTTGGATCAAGGATTTTCGGTTATGTTTGCTGGTAATCTTGGCACCGCTCAGGCAGTTGAAGTGATTGTGAAGGCAGCCTCAATTTTAAAAGAGTTTGTGGATATTCATTTCGTCGTGTTGGGTGAAGGCAGTCGCTGGGAATGGATGAAACAGGAAGTGCAGAGACTCGAACTTAGTAATTTGCATCTGCCCGGCAGGTTTCCGGTCGAGACCATGCCAGCCTTCATGCAAAAAGCTTCTGTGCTGCTGGTGACGCTGGCCGATCAGGAGATATTTAAGGTGACCATTCCTAGTAAGGTGCAGGCGTACCTTGCTGCAGGCAGACCTATTTTAGCTTGTCTTAATGGTGAAGGCTCGAATCTGGTTGTTGAGGCAGGAGCGGGTTTGGCAGTGCCTGCCGAAGATGGCCCGGCGCTGGCGGAGGCTGTGCTCCGAATATATCGCATGCCTGCTGCTGAGCGTCACGCAATGGGGGAGCGAGGTCGCTTATACTATGCAGAACATTTTTCACATGACATGCTGATCGACCAATTGATAGGGTATTTGCAGTCTGTGATGCCGTCACAAGGAAAAAACTGAATGAAGATATTGGTGTTGGGTGCCAGCGGCATGCTCGGGAATGCGATGGCGCGAGTGTTGAGTGAGAGCGCTGAACTTGAGGTGTTTGGTACGGTACGATCCGAAGGTGCGAAGCGATTCTTCAGTGCTGAGATCGCGGCACGATTGCTGGCCGGTGTGGACGTTGAGAACCATGATTCGCTTGCGCATGCCTTCATCCGAGTCAGGCCAGACGTGGTGATCAATTGTGTAGGATTGATAAAGCAATTGGCGGATGCCGAAGATCCTTTGCAGGCAATTCCAATCAATGCGTTGTTGCCGCACAGGTTGGCTAGGTTGTGTGCATTGTCTGGCGCTCGACTGGTGCACATGAGCACGGACTGTGTTTTCGCCGGCGACAAGGGCGGATATCGGGAGTCTGACCAATCCGACGCGACCGATTTATATGGACGATCCAAGTACTTAGGGGAAGTGGCCTATCCTCATACGATCACCCTGCGCACCTCGATCATCGGGCATGAGTTGCAGAGTGCGTATGGTTTGGTGAACTGGTTCTTGTCGCAGCAGAAACGCTGCAACGGATATACCCGTGCAATATTTTCAGGGTTACCCACGGTTGCGCTGGCACAGGTCGTTCGTGATGTGGTGATCCCTCGCACCGATTTGTCCGGTGTGTACCATGTCGCCGCGCAACCGATCTCGAAATATGATCTGCTTAAGCTGGTCGCTGACGTGTATGGCAAGAAAATAGAGATCGTTCCCAGTGAAAAGCTGGTGATCGATCGCTCACTTAATGCGGAACGATTCAGGGCCGCCACAGGTTATGTGGTTCCAGGCTGGTCTGAATTGATCAAATTGATGCACTCCTACAAATAGGTTGAATCCGATATGTTTAATAACAAAGTTTTGATGATCACTGGTGGCACAGGCTCTTTCGGGAATACCGTGCTCAAACGCTTCCTTTCGACCGATGTGCGCGAGATCCGCATCTTCAGCCGCGACGAGAAAAAGCAGGAAGAGATGCGCATCGCGCTGAACAATCCAAAATTGAAGTTTTACATTGGCGATGTCCGAAATTACGCCAGCATCTATCAGGCCATGAAAGGTGTGGATTATGTATTTCATGCGGCCGCGCTTAAACAGGTTCCGTCGTGTGAGTTCTATCCGATGGAGGCAGTGCAGACCAATGTGCTCGGCTCTGAAAATGTCATGCAAGCAGCCATCGAGCGCGGCGTTTCCCGAGTGGTGATGTTGAGTACGGACAAGGCGGTCTATCCTATCAACGCCATGGGAATTTCTAAGGCGATGATGGAAAAGTTCATGGTTGCCAAGGCGCGCATGCAGAATCCGGGTGAGACCGTGATATGCGCCACGCGTTACGGCAATGTGATGGCTTCGCGAGGTTCTGTGATTCCTTTGTTTGTTTCACAGATGAAGGAGGGCAAGTCACTTACTGTCACAGATCCAAACATGACTCGTTTTTTGATGTCGTTGGAAGATTCTGTAGACTTGGTTTTATACGCATTTGAACATGGTAAGCAGGGCGATATTTTTGTGCAGAAGGCGCCGGCGTCCACTGTGGAGGATCTTGCGCAAGCCTTGAAAGAATTGTTTTCTAACGCCAGCCCGATTCGTGTCATTGGAACGCGTCACGGCGAAAAACTTTATGAGTCTTTGATCTCACGTGAAGAAATGGCCAAAGCGGAAGATTTAGGTGGTTACTATCGGATTCCTGCGGACAATCGCGATTTGAATTATGCGCAATTTTTCAGTGAGGGGGAGGAAAAGATCTCTCATCAGGAGGATTACACATCACACAACACCGAGCGGTTGAATGTGGGGCAAGTGAAAAATTTGTTGTTAAAACTGGATTTTATCAAGGAAGAGTTAAATGCTTAAAGTGTTGACCATCGTAGGGACAAGACCCGAGCTGATTAAAATGAGCCGGGTGATTGCCGAATTCGATCTGCACACAAAACACATTTTGGTGCATACAGGTCAGAACTACGATTACGAATTAAATCAATTGTTTTTCGATGATTTGGGTATCCGTAAGCCTGATTACTTTCTTGAGGCCGTTGGTGAAAATGCGGCTCAAACGATCGCGCGGGTGATCGAAAAAGCGGATGCCGTGATGGAAAAGGAGCAGCCAGATGCAATTATGCTGTATGGTGATACGAATTCATGTCTGGCGGTAATTGCAGCCAAGCGCCGTAAGATACCAGTGTTTCATATGGAAGCAGGCAATCGATGCTTCGACCAGCGTGTGCCGGAGGAATTGAACCGCAAGGTGCTGGATCATCTAAGTGACATCAACTTGGTCCTCACCGAACATGCGCGAGGTTATTTAATTGCGGAAGGAATACGTCCGGAAACAATTATCAAGACAGGCTCGCACATGCGCGAGGTGCTGGATCATTACATGCCGAAGATCAAGCAGTCGGACGTGCTCAAGCGCATGGGGCTGGAGGCGAATAAATTCTTTATCGTAAGTGCGCACCGCGAGGAAAATATCGACAGTCCGGAAAATATGTTGAATATGGTCGAAACACTCAATGCGCTGGCGGAAACCTACAAGTACCCAGTCATCGTCTCCACGCATCCTCGTACAAAAAAACGTTTAGATACAATGGAGTTGGGTAACCTTAATCCACTTATTCAGTTCCTTAAACCATTTGGATTTTGCGATTACATCAAGCTACAGATGGAGGCGCTTTGTGTAGTATCCGATAGTGGCACGATTACCGAAGAGGCTTCGTTGCTCAATCTTCCTGCGATTACCATCCGTAATGCGCATGAACGCCCAGAGGGCATGGACGTGGGCACATTGATTATGAGTGGCTTGAAAAAAGATCATGTACTTGATGCTGTTCGGGTAATTCTAGCCCAGCATGATAAGACGCGGCGGGTGATGCAGGCAGTTGAAGATTACGAAGCTGGTGCGGTATCCAAGCAGATGTTGCGGGTTGTGCTCAGTTATGTAGACTATGTAAATCGTACTGTCTGGTCCAAGTCGGTTTAAGTATGACGTGTGTACTTGTAACAGGGGCTAGTGGTTTTGTAGGTGGGACACTGTGTGCCTATTTGGCAAGGTTAGGTTATAAGGTTAGAGCTGCAGTTCGCAATCCTGAAGTATTTTCTATCGCCGAATGTGATGTGCTGAAAATTTCAAGTATCGATTCTGATGCTGACTGGTCTGATTCTGTGGCAGGCATGGATGTCGTAATTCATCTGGCTGCCCGTGTGCATGTGATGAGCGATGATGCCGCCGATCCTCTGGCAGAATTTCGCCGGGTTAATACTGCGGGCACGGAAAATCTAGCCCGTCAGGCGGCGAGTGCAGGGGTTAAACGATTGGTTTACGTCAGCTCGATCAAGGTCAACGGTGAAGCGACCGATGGCGGCAGAAAATTCTCCGAGTCAGATCTGCCTGGCCCGCAGGATCCTTACGGTATTTCCAAGTGGGAAGCGGAACAGGCTCTTCATCGCGTAGCAAAGGAAACCGGGCTGGAGGTAGTGATCGTTCGTCCGCCGCTGGTTTATGGCGCGGGCGTGAAGGGAAACTTCGCGCAGATGCTCAAGGTGCTGGCGCATGGCATTCCGCTGCCACTGGCTTCAGTGCATAACCGGCGCAGCCTGGTTTATCTGGGGAATCTGGTGGATGCGTTAATTCTGTGTGCAACGCACCCTGCGGCAGCGGGGCAAACTTACCTGGTGAGCGACGGCGAGGATATTTCCACCTCCGACCTGTTGCGTCAGTTGGGTGAGGCGATGGATCATCCCGCGCGCCTGTTTTTCTGCCCTCAGTCATGGTTGAAGCTGGCCGGACGATTAGCCGGACGAGCTGACCAGATTGAGCGACTGATCGGTTCGTTGCAAATTGATAGCGGCAAAATTCGCCGCGAACTGGGTTGGACGCCACCGTTTTCCATTCATGAAGGATTGAGGCGGGCGGCACGCCAGACTGGATAAACCGACTGTTTGCCAATTCAGCGCGCGTATTTGTCTCACCCGCGCGCGACCTACCGGCAATAAAAAACTCCCCGGGTTTCCCCGGGGAGTTTTTTTGTATCAAACTACTAGTGCTTAGTGAGCAGTTGCCTGTTCAGCATTGATGCCGGTGTTCTGGCGTACATAGAGTTCGTCCCACATGTCTTCGGCGCGTTTATCACGAGTGAACAACGAACCTAGAATGACTAACAAAAAGCCCAGAGGAATGGACAACAGACCCGGATTCTTTAATAGGAAGTAAGGTTTTTCCAGACCCATGATACTGGTAGTCTGACCGTCAAATTTCTTCAGGTCATCTTCAGCCTTGGTTTTGGCTTTCTCCGTTGCGGCAATATCCTTCATTACCTTGGCCAGATCATCCTGAGCCTTTTTCAGCGCAACGGGATCTTCTGTCAACGTAGCCAGAGAAGCTTCCAGCGCTTGAACCTTTTCATTCAACTTGGCCAGTTTTTCAGCAGCACCCAGTTTGGCCGGTTTTTCAGGAGACGCTGCTTTTGCGGCTTCGGATTTAACGCAACCATCCATGGCAAACAGTTCGCAAGCGAAGCTGGAGGCCTTGACGGCTGGTTTGGCTTCCTTAGCGGGCTGCGCGGGTTCGCCTTCCATAACCTTCTTGGCATTTGCGATAACGGCCTTAGGATAAGTCATGTTTGGAGAAATCATCACAAGACCGATTGCAGTCAATGAACCGACCACCATACCCAGGATAATGCCGGTGGTGTTGCACTTCTTCCAGTACAGCGTCAGGAATACCGCTGGCAGATTTGAAGAGGCTGCGACGGCGAAAGCCAGCGCGACCAGGTGAGCCACGTTCTGACCTTTGGCCAGAATACCGACCACGATTGCGATAATACCGACGATCACGGAGGCAACGCGAGCCGCAATAACTTGTTCGCTAGGTGTAGCTTTGTCACCGCGAATAACCCCGACATAGATGTCGTGCGCCATTGCCGAAGCTGCTGCCAGAACCAGGCCGGCGACGACCGCAACGATGGTTGCAAAAGCAACCGCCGCTACGAAAGCCAGGAAGAAGTTACCCAGCATCGAGTTTTCACCGCCACCCAAGAACTGAGCCAGCAATGGACCTGCCATGTTTCCGCCTGCATCCACAGAAGCAATCTTAGCAGAACCGACCAGCATCGCAGCGCCGGTACCCAGGAACAGGGTCAGCACATAGAAACCACCGATGATACCCATCGCCCAGATAACCGAAACACGTGCAGCTTGTGCTGTCGGTACGGTAAAGAAGCGCATCAGGATATGCGGCATACCTGCAGTGCCGAGAACCAGGGCCAGACCCAGTGAGATCTGGTCAATCGGATTCTTCAGGAACAGGCCAGGCTCAAGGAAGCGTTGACCGAGTTCTTCCTTGGTCATGCCGGTTGCAGAGTCGCCCAACAGCTTGGCAACTTGAGCGATAACCTTTTCGTCACCGACCACGGCTTGCAAATAAGCTGGCAAGCTGAAACCATAAGGTGACCAGACTAGGAATACCAGGATCAGCGAAGCGGTTACCAGCAATACTGCCTTGGTGATCTGTACCCAGGTTGTCGCCTTCATACCGCCGAATACCACATAGGCCAGCATCAAAACGCCCACACCGATTACCGATACTTCGTAGTCGATACCGATCAGTGTCTTGATCAGCACGCCGCCGCCGACCATTTGTGCGGTCAGGTAGAAGGTGGATACGGTGATGGTGGACAGTGCAGCGACAGTTTTGGTTTTCTTGGGTTCATTGCGGAACGCCAGGATATCGCCCATGGTGTATTTGCCGATGTTGCGGCAAGGCTCTGCAATCACCAGCAAAACGGTGATGTACGCGACCAGCCAGCCCACGGAGTACATGAAACCATCATAGCCGTACAGAGAGATCAGGCCGGCAATCCCCAGGAAAGACGCAGCAGACAGATAGTCGCCTGCAATCGCCCAACCGTTCTGAATGCCGCTGACCGAGCGCCCGGCAGCGTAAAACTCGGAAGTGGAGTGTGTGCTGCGTGCTGCCCAGAAGGTGATCGCCATGGTGATGGCGATAATCACGCCAAACACGCTGAAGGTCATCCATTTAAATTCATCGGCAACTGCGCCTGTGCCTGCAAAAGCGGCACTACTGCTGCACAAGGCCGCCAGCGTTACCGCCCATTTGTTTAGCATCGTCATGCTTATGCTCCTTGTGTTTCGTTGATGATTTCTTGTGCCATGGCGTCAAATTCGGCATTGGCTTTCTTTGAATATACGAAAGCAATGACCCAGGCGACGACGAACTCAGACAAGGCAAATAACAAACCGAAATTGACCACGCCCCAGACCTTGATCTTGAACAGATCCTGGAAGTATGCGGCGCCGATCGGCAGCAAGAAGTAATACACGGTAGACAACATCATCAAGCTCCATAAAAACATGGTTTTCTTGCGATGCAAGGCTTGAAATTTCGGGTTGGCATCGATGGCCGCCCAATTGATATTCTGATTAGACATATTCACTCCCTGAAAACAATCCAAAGGCCAGGTGCAGATATCCTGACCCACTCATACAACAGGCGCGAGATTACGTTAAGGTGGCGGGTAATGCAATGCTTGTGTATGCATTTTGTCGACACTTTTTTTGTAGAAGCTTTGCGGGGTTGTTAAATCATTCTGTAATATCTTGTTTTATATGCATAAACCATTTTATGCAAAGGGGGATTAAGGTTTTGTTATGAGGATTGTTGACAAGTGTTGCGCGCGAAAATTCTAACGGGCATGGATAAGAAACCGCCCTTGAGAATAAAACCCGCCATCCACGTCCCCTCTTTTCAACTTTCCTTCGCTTGCGGGGGGGGAAGGGCAAACGAATCGCTGCGCGAGTTTCGTTAACTGATGCTGTTGACCCAGCGTTGTGATTTTTCAAGATCGCATAGTCCGGCGTAGTTCAGAATGTTTTTTTTGCCTGCCTGTCCCATGCCGATTTGCAACAGTTGAGCCGTCACCAGTGCGTCTGCCAGTGCGTTGTGGCGCGTATCGTTGTGTATGTTGAAATGATTGATCCAGTCGTCCAGGGAGCGATAGCGCGAGGCGAGCGCGGGATTGAGCGCCGGCATCAGGTAAGCGAGATCTGTCCAGAGATGTTTAAAAGTGAAGCGCAGATGTTGACGCATCGCCCGTTGAATCATGGTTTGATCAAAAGTCACATGAAAGGCAACCAGCGGATCTTTGCGCAGATAGGCCAGAAAGGCCAGCAACGCATCCGCGGCAGGAACACCGGAAGTCTGTGCTGCGCCACCGATGCCGTGCAACAGGATGTTATCTTTGCTGCTCGCCACCGGTTGCTGCAGTTCTACATAAAAGCAATCGCCGAGCGCAATCCGTCCGTTGACGACGGCGACTGCGCCGATAGAGAGCAGGCGATCTTCCCACAAGTTAAGTCCGCTTGTTTCCACATCGACGACAACATAGCGTGTTGCCGTAAACGGGAGGGTGGTCGTCGCGCGCGGTATGGCTTGCCAGACATTGAGCTGTTTTTGGTGTTCTGGATCGATTTGCCTGCCTAGGATTGCTGTCAACCAATTCCTCACAGGTGGTACTCCAGTGCTAATCTGGCTTGCAATTTGCGCGCCTGACGGAAAGCTTCCTTAAGAATACGCCGGTCGAGCTCGTGCAGATTTTCCGGATTTATCCGGTTGTCCAGTTGTTCATCGCTGAGTCCGCGTGCCTTTGCATCATCGTGATGGCGCATGCGCAACACTTGTATGAACAGCAGGGCATCAATCCAGGCTTCAATTTCGGAGGGATGGATTTTCATTTTTGCCGCACTGTCGCGCAGTCGGCCTGTGGTGCTGGTCTGAGTGACGCCGGAGGCTAGGCTGAAAATGCGCGCTGCGTCCACGAAGGGAGTAATGCCGTTGAGCTTCAGATCCAGGGTGTGCTCTTTGCCGACCACAAAATCGCGCACCATGCCCAATGGCGGGCGG
Source organism: Gallionella sp. (assembly GCA_041660905.1). Lineage (GTDB taxonomy): Bacteria > Pseudomonadota > Gammaproteobacteria > Burkholderiales > Gallionellaceae > Gallionella. The sequence goes on along the minus strand of JBAZVL010000001.1, from coordinate 538,706 downwards.
ATACTCATGGCATTTTCTGCCATCTGGTGCAGGAAGCGGGTGTTTTCGGAGGCGACCCGGCATAACCAGGCGCGCAACGCCTCGCCCAGCGCCATGGTGCCGTACACGGCGCGGAAATCAAAAAAGATCGAAGAATGCAGCAGTGCCTCAGGGGTGCCGTTGCTGATCCAGTTGGAGAAAGTACGCTTCCACTCGTCCAGCGACAGGCACCATTGCGGGTTAGAGGCCATCACATTGCCACAGCACAAGGGGAAACCGCACAGCGCCAGTGTTTCGTTGATGCGGCGGGCAACAGGCAGCATTATTTCGCGCATCCTGTCGGCGGTCATTCCCTCGGGTACGGTGAAAATCAGTGCATTGTCCTGATCGGTGCTCAGTGTTTGTTCGAAGCGACCTTCTGAACCCAGCGCCATCCAGCAAAGATGGTTTGTCAGTGTGCCCAGTTGACTGGCCGCGTATTCCAGTTCTACTACGCGAGCGCAGAGCAGATCGTTGAAGGTGGAGATAAACTGCGTTAACTGCTCTGTTGAGACGCCCTGCGCCATCATGTTGTGCGCCATATGGCGGATATCTTCGGCTGATTTTTGAAGGTCTTCGAGGCGGGACGCGTGGCGTATGGTTTGGCCGATCTGGCGCAGCCCGACCCGCTGCAATGCAAACAAATCCTTTTCCGATACTAGGCCTACCAGCTTTTCGTTTTCCACGACCAGAACATGGCGGAATCCCTGTTTCGCCATCATCAATGCGGCCTCGTACGCTAAGGCCTGCGGGGGCAGACTGGATAAGTGCGTACTCATGACATTGATTGCAGGCTGTTCGAGATCAATTTGCGGAAGGGCGATGCGTTCCAGAACGTCATGCAAGGTCAGGATGCCGAGTGGTCGTCCGGACTCATCTACCGCCACCATCGAACCTACATGCTGTTCGCGCATGATTAGTAGCACTTCGCGCACGCTGGTTTGCGTTGAGCAGCTGACCGGTGAGCGGCGGATGACCGATGACAGGGGGCTGGCTAACGATTGTTGTTCAACGCTGGAATGGCTGTACTGAGCCTGAATGATCTGTTTGGAGTGTTCCAGCAGATTGGCGATGCGACGCGTGCAAAAGTCGCGAAATGGTGCACTCATGCCCAGCAGGTTGTGGAAGTCAGCCAGCGGTAATTCGTAGCAAAAAGTATCGACGACGGAACGATAGATGCTGGCGACAGGACGATGTGCAAGCAATGCGCCTAGCGGGAAGCATTCGCCGACACTCAGTTCCAGCCAGGTATCCGAATCGCTGGCATGAGCGACATTCTGCTCGCCTTGTACCATGCCTTGCTTGATGACCAGAAGACGTTCAACGTTACCCTGCTCCGGGGATACGATGACTTCTCCTTCTGCGTAATAGCCAAGTTGCATGCGTTCTATCATCCAAAGCAAATGCGCCGGTTCCATCTTGTCGAATGGCGCGTGTGCTGAAAAAAATGACAACTGGGAAGTATGGATGGAGCTCAAAGTGTCACCTCGATATCGGGTCTTGGTGTTGAATTATGCCGCCAAGTCAGTGTATACCGCTAATAAATTTTGTCGCGAGAAACAAATGCAGTCTTTGGCTGGATGATCCATAAAAAGGCAGTTGTTTGCATCGGTGATTGCAAGCGCAACATGTTTAGCCATCTGTGAGTTTCTTCTCAGATCAGATTGTATCGATTTATGCTGATTAAACAGATGGTTGCATCTCCCGGCTGGTTCAGCATCTTGGTGATCTGTAGAGATTGGATAACTTGTTGTGAATCGGCAAAATCTGCTTGTCGGCAGGCAGATTGAAGGGAGCAAAAAAAAAGCCCCTGAACCACGAAGGTCAGGGGCAAACGTCTTAACAAATTGGGAGGAGTTAAGACACCCGCTCAGGGGAAAACGGGTGAAAGCTTGCGCTAACTGTAGTCTCAGGCAAGGCGCTTTTAAAAAGGTTCAATGATTATTCATTATTTAGCGATCATTTCTCCGCCCAGCGCATCGATCAGATCGCTCAGCATGTTCGCTAGCTCACCCGTCATCAGGGTAAAGTCGAGTTCGAACAGCTCGTCAGCCGTATCGGCCAGCGTGGTCGATTCTTCCTTAATGATGTCGAGAAATTCGAGTCGCTTAATTTGCAACTGCTCGGTCAGCACAAAGGAAATACGGTCATTCCAGGTCAAACCCAGACGAGTGGCGCGTTTTCCGGCCGCAATGTGTGCCAGAATTTCTTCGCCTTCCAAGGCGTGATTGGCGTAACGGACGGTGGCTTTGCTCTCACCCGTGGCGCGCAATTCCAGTTCTCGGTCTATGGTGAAGCCTGAAGGTGCATTTTCACCCGCCAGCCAGTCGGTCATGGCTGCAACCGGAGAGAGCTCGGTGTGCAGCGGTTTGACCGCCAGTTCGTCCAGCGTCTTGTTGAGCAACTCCAGCAATTCTTCAGCGCGTGCGATAGAGGCGGCATCGATGATCAGGCGGCCATTGGCGATATCCAGCCAGGCATAGGTCGTGCGTTGAATCGCAAATGCTCTGGGGAGCAGTTCTTCGGTAACTGCTTCCTTGATCTCCTTGAGTTCTTTACGACCTACTTTGTAGCCTTGTTGCGCCTCGATCTCGCTGACGCGTTCTTTGGCGAAACGATTGATGATGGTCGCTGGCAGCAGTTTTTGCTCTGCCCCCAGTGCAAACAGGATGTGATTGTTGCTGACATGCACCAGTCTGTCGTCGCCACGGCAGGACGTCCAGCCTAATTTTTGCTTGTCCAGTCCGCTGCAAGGCAGCAGCGGCTTCTGTGCCAGTTTTTCCTGCAAGGCCTCCGCTGAGATAGCGCAATCGGCAGGCAAGCGGTAGATAAAGATGTTTTTAAACCACATGATGAATGATCCGGAAAACCGCCGATTATACAGAACCGTACAAATAATCTATCAGGCAAATTTTGACTCGCGTGTACGGAGCAAGATAAGGTGGAAAATGGAATAAAATAAACCTATATTAATCAATTTGTTGTAATTTTCTTTGAGCCAGCGTGATCAGGTGCACGGCAAGTCGGCCGCGAGACGGAACGGTGTCAGGCAGGGTTATGGTATGCTCACTACCAGTTTGCTTAAGCTTTTTACCTTGATGAAATTTTTTTTGCTGTTTTTACTGCTGATTGCCACTCCCGCACTGGCGAATCAGGACGATGACTTCATGGCTGCGCGCGATGCCTTTCGTGCCGGCGATGCCGCCAAGTTGGCAGTTTTAGGGCAGCGCTTTAAACAATCTCCACTGGAAGTCTATATCGCGTATTACCAGTTGAAAATTCAGCTGGAGACGGCGGATGCGGCGCTCATTCGCAGTTATCTGGCACGTCCTGACGATACCCCGCTGATCGACCGGATGCGCGCCGACTGGCTCAAAATCCTCGGTAAAAAACAGCAATGGGAGCTATTTGATAACGAATATCCCCGTCTGCTGGGCGAAGATAGCGAGGTTAGTTGCTATGCTTTGCAGTCGCACAGGAGGACGCAAGAAGCGATGGTGTTTCGTGAGTTGCGTACTCAGTGGCTGGGTAGTAAGGAGCTCCCGGGAAATTGCACCCAGTTGTTTGAGGCTGCGATGCAGGCGGGGGTGATCTCTCAGCAGGATATCTGGCAACGTGTGCGCACGGCGCTGGAAAATAGCAATGTTTCGCAGGCGCGTGCTTTGGCAGTCTATCTGACAGGTAGTCAGGCTATCAATGTCGCTGCGCTGGAGCGCGCGATGGAAGACCCCGCACGTTATCTGGAAAAGTCCTCGCTGGACAGCAGCGGGCAACGTGCGGTAGCACTGTTTGCCTTGCAGCGACTGGCGAAGCAATCGCCTGATCTGGCGCACCGGCGATGGGCGATGCTGGCAGCGCAATTTTCTGAAACCGAACAGCGCTATTTTTTCGGTTGGCTGGCCTACGAGGCGGCGCGCAAGCAAGATGGCCGCGCGCTGCAATGGTATAAGGAAGCGGGTGTATTGACTGAGCAGCAAGCGGCCTGGCGGGTGCGCAGCGCGCTGCGTGTGCAGGACTGGCATGAAGTCCTGTCGTCGATTAACGCCATGAGTTTGAACCAGCGCAATGAGGCCGCCTGGCGCTATTGGCATGGGCGTGCCCTGCTGGCGACCGGTCACCGGGCTGAGGCGGTTAAAATTTTCCTACCATTGAGCTCCTCTTACGATTTTTACGGGCAGCTGGCCGGCGAAGAGCTGGGCGATACGCCTGTTGTGAGCAGTGCGCCCAGTCGTTATCAACCCGGCAAACAGGATATTGCCGCGCTCGAACGCATGCCCGGTGTGCAGCGCACGCTGGCGTTATATCGCATGAATATGCGCGTCGATGCGTTGCGCGAGTGGAATTGGGTCACACGAAATTTTAATGATCATGAGCTGATTGCCGCTGCAGAAATCGCTAAGCGCAACGAGATGTATGACAGGGCGATCAACACGGCGGAAAAAACGCTCAAGGTTCACGACTTTAGCCTGCGTTATCTCGCGCCTTACCGCGCTGCCATGCGCGAACACATACAGGAAAACAATCTGGAAGAAGCCTGGGTCTACGGTCTGATGCGGCAGGAGAGTCGTTTTGTCACTTCGGCCAAATCCGGCGTGGGCGCCTCCGGATTGATGCAGGTGATGCCGACTACAGCGCGCTGGATCGCGAAAAAACTGGGCTTAAAAGACTATCGGGAAGCGCTGCTCCATCATCTGGATACTAATCTGAAGCTGGGCACTTATTATATGAAAAACATGCTCTCATCGTTGGATGACAGTCCGGTGTTAGCTTCCGCCGCCTACAATGCAGGCCCCGGCCGGGCCAAGCGCTGGCGTGCGGACACGCCTCTGGAAGGGGCTATCTATGCGGAAACGATCCCCTTCGATGAGACCCGGGATTACGTCAAAAAGGTGATGAGCAATACAGTGTATTACGCCCGTCAATTCGGCGCCGCACCGCGTTCATTGAAAACGCGCGTAGGTGTCATCGCCGGAAAGGTAGCAGATAGTTCATCCTCGATCACTTTCATCAACGGTGAAATTCAAGGCGTGAATCAGCCGGCTGACAGAAACAGCGAACACAAGGGCGCGGGCAGGACTGCCGAACCATGAGCGTTCAGATTTACTGCGTAGGCGGTGCGGTGCGTGACCGGTTGCTGGGTTTGCCGGTAAAAGATCACGATTGGGTCGTGGTGGGCAGCACACCCGAAGCAATGGTGGCGCAGGGTTATCAGCCGGTAGGGCGTGACTTTCCGGTTTTTTTGCACCCGAAAACGCATGAGGAATATGCGCTGGCGCGCACCGAGCGCAAGACTTCCGTTGGTTACAAGGGTTTTGCCGTTTATGCCGCAGCGGATGTCACGCTGGAGCAGGATTTGCAGCGCCGAGATTTCACCATCAACGCCATCGCCGAAGACGATAAAGGGAATCTTATCGACCTGCATGGCGGCCAGAATGATCTGCGCGCCGGAATACTGCGTCACGTGAGCGGTGCGTTCAATGAAGATCCGGTACGCATCTTGCGCGCGGCCCGCTTTTCCGCGCGTTTTGGTTTTACCATCGCACCTGAAACACTAACGCTAATGCGGGAAATGGTAGATAACGGCGAAGTGGATGCCTTGGTTGCAGAACGCGTCTGGCAGGAACTGGCGCGCGGCCTGATGGAACAACACCCTTCGCGTTTTTTTACCACCTTGCGACTGTGCGGGGCGCTGGCGAAAATCATGCCGGAAGTGGATGCGCTGTTTGGCGTGCCGCAACCGGAAAAACATCATCCCGAGATCGACTGTGGCATCCATACCATGATGGTGATCGATGATGCAGCACTACACGGTTATCCGCTGGAAGTGCGCTTCGCGGCCCTGACTCACGACTTAGGGAAAGGCCGCACCCCTAAAGCCGAATGGCCGCGCCATATCGGACACGAAGTGCGCAGCGTCGCCCTGGCCGACACGTTGTCGCAGCGATTGCGCGCCACCGGAGAGTGCCGTGATCTGGCGCTGCTGGCCGCGCGTTATCACGGCGATATTCACCGCGCGTTCGAGTTACGAGCCGATACCATCATCCGGCTGTTTCAGTCTACTGACGCCTGGCGCCGGCCGGAGCGCTTTGCACAGTTGCTGCAGGCCTGCGCATCGGATGCGCGCGGACGGGGGGGATGCGCAGAAGCGCCCTATCCGCAAGAGGCGTATTTGCTGGATTTGCTGGACGCCGCGCGTGCAGTGAATGCAGGTGAAATTGCACGGGTGTGCCAGGATAAAGGTACAATTCCCGCCGCCGTGCAACAGGCACGTCTGTCTGCGATTGAAAACCGGATAAAGACCACGAAAGGAAAATAAATGGGTAAGTTGTTAATGTGGCTGTTCGTGTTGCCTTGTGTCGCTTTCGCGGCTGAGCAGCCACAGGTCAGCAAGAAGGAACAGGAAGCCAAATTTAATCAGATGTTTAAGGCGATCGATAGCAACGGGGACGGCAATATCTCCAGAGCAGAGGCCGAGCTTAAGGAGCCGAATATCGCTAACAATTTTGAGCAGATTGATGCTAATCACGATGGTGCTCTGACTAAAAAGGAAATCAAGGATACGGTTGCAGCGGTCGTTAAAAAACGCAACGAGTTTTACCAGAACTTACAGACAGCGGATAAAAATAATGACGGCAAGTTGTCGCGTGATGAAGCTAAAACCGTGCCTCATCGCACCGAAAAGTTTGATCTGGGGGCGCATTTCGATGAAATCGACGGCAATCACGACGGTCAATTGGTTCTCAAGGAAATTGCCGACTATGTGCGCGGGATGGGCGCTCCCCCTGTCGCGCAGTAATTACAGCAATCGCCCCAAGCCCCCCTGAGCAAACCCGGATAACGGCTGTTCGACGTTTTTGCCCAGTGCAATCACCTTGAACAGCTCGCCCATTTCTGCCGGGCTGGTCAGTTTCTGCAATTGCGCGGAAAGCGGCAAATACTCATGCAGATTTTCCGGCGAGGTTGTTTTTAATATATCGGTTATCTTATTGTTTATTAAAAAGAAAGCCTGATTTGTATAGCCCAGCAGCTCCATCCCCGCATCGATGCCACATTCAGCCACGTCGGTAAAATTAACGTGCGCGGTGATGTCCTGCAAGCCGGGGAGAAAAAAGGAATCATCGTGCGCATGATGGCGATAGTGGCACATCAGCGTCCCCTGAGCACGCTGCGGATGATAGTACTCGCGAGCACCAAATCCATAGTCTATAAACAACATCGCGCCTTGCGTTAAACGGCTGGCCAGACTGTTTATCAGTCCGCGTGCGGCCAGACAAATTTCGCTGACATAATCATCCGGGGCCTTAATCTGCCCGGCAGCTTGCAGCAACTCGGCGTCAAGGATAGCGCGCTCCTGCCAGATAAATCCCGATTCACCAAGAGCCACGCCGCGTTCGTTCAAGGCGCTGTCCTGCCAGTGCACCAGATGGACGGGCAGCGCATCGAGCACTTCGTTGGCGACAACGGCGCCGCTCAAGGTATCCGGCAGGGCATCCAGCCAGCACACGCGATCGAATAAATGCGGCAGACGTTGTTGTATCAATTCGCACTGCCGTTCCCGCAAATCTGCGCTCACTTCAAGTATGCTGTAACTCTCCGGCAGACTGCCCAGTTGTTCGAGTTCACCCAGCATGTCCGCAGCCAATTTTCCGCTGCCGGCTCCCAGCTCCAGGATATGCGGCGTACTGTTTGCCATGATCTGGGCGACTTGTCTGGCCAGCGTGCGGCCGAATAAGGGCGAGAGTTCCGGCGCGGTGATAAAGTCGCCCGCTTCGCCAAATTTATGCGCGCCCGCCGTGTAATAACCGAGTCCGGGCGCATACAGCGCCAGCTCCATGTAGCGCGCAAAGGAAATCCAGCCGCCGTTGGCCTCGATCTCGCAACGGATCGCATCGACTAAGCGCGCACTGTGTTCGGCTGCGGCAGGTTCGGGGATAGGAAGTGATGTGTCAGGTGATGTATTCATGGTCAGGTATAATTCACAAGTATGTGTAACGAAACTCGCGTAGCGAACATGGTTTCATCATCAGGGGTGGCGACTTGCCATGCCCGTTAGTTTAATGGAGGGTGCGGTGCAAGGCAAAGTTATGTTGGTGACAGGAGGTGCGAAGCGGGTAGGGGCTGCGATTTGTCGCAGGCTGCACGCCATGGGTGCGACCATCGCATTGCACTATCGCGTATCGGCGAAGGAAGCGCTGGCGCTGCAAGACGAACTCAATGAATTGCGACCTGACAGCGCAGCGGCATTCTCAGCGGATTTACTGGATCTGGCCGCCATGCAGCAGCTGGTCGGAGAAGTTGTCGCCCGTTTCGGACGACTGGACGGACTGGTCAACAACGCATCGAGTTTTTATCCTACGCCGCTGGCTGACGTGAACCAATCCCAATGGGATGATCTGCTGGGTACCAATCTGCGCGCTCCACTATTTTTAGCGCAGGCGGCGGCCGATGAGCTGCGACGCCGCCACGGCGCTATCGTCAATATCGTCGATATCCACGCGGAACGCCCGATGCACGGCCATCTGCTATACAGCGTCGCCAAGGCGGGACTGGTCGCGTTAACCCGAAGCTTGGCGCAGGAAATGGCACCACAGGTGCGCGTGAATGCCGTCGCACCCGGCGTGATACTCTGGCCTGAAGCGGGCAACTGGGAAGATGAAACTCAGCGTCGTAAAATCGTCGCGCACACTTTATTGAAGCGTGAGGGCGAACCGGACGACATCGCCAAAACGGTCGCCTTTCTGATTCACGACGCACCCTATATCACCGGACAAGTTATCTCTGTCGACGGCGGCAGAAGCATCAATATTTAACTGGAAACTTATGACTATCATCGAACAACCCATCCATTTCGACCACTCCGGCAACTTCAACAAGCTCAAAAACCGACTGGAACATCAAGTTGGCCGTGCGATCTTCGACTTCAACATGATCGAAGAGGGCGATTCGGTGATGGTGTGCCTGTCAGGCGGCAAGGATTCCTATACGCTGCTGGATATTTTGCTCACCTTGCGCAAACGTGCACCGATCGATTTTCGCATCGTCGCGATGAATCTGGATCAGAAGCAACCCGGCTTCCCCGCCGATATTTTGCCTAACTACCTGAAAAATTTAGGGGTTGAATATCACATCGAGACGCAGGACACCTATTCCATCGTCAAGGAAAAAATTCCTGAAGGCAAGACCACCTGTTCGCTGTGCTCGCGCCTGCGGCGCGGCATCATCTACAAGGTGGCGGGTGAGTTAGGTGCGAACAAGATTGCTTTGGGCCATCACCGCGATGACATGATAGAGACGCTGTTTCTGAATATGTTCTTTGGCGGAAAATTAAAAGCCATGCCGCCCAAGCTGGTGACCGACAAGGGCGACCATATCGTGATCCGCCCGCTAGCCTATTGTGCGGAAAAGGACATCGCCCGTTATGCGCGAGGCATGGAATTCCCTATCATTCCGTGCAATCTGTGCGGCTCACAGGAAAACTTGCAGCGCCAGAACATCAAGGAAATGCTGACCAACTGGGAGCGCCAGTATCCGGGCCGCAGCCAGACCATCTTCACCGCGATGCAGAACGTTAAGCCTTCGCATCTGCTCGATGGAAATATGTTTGATTTCAAAGAGATACAATTAGGCGCAAAAGTTGCCGAGGGCGATATCGCCTTCGACGAAGCATAAGCGGCAGGCCATATTTTGGCGCCATAAGAAATGGGATGGGGTATATAAAATTTTCACTCCCACATATTACGATAAAATTATGCACATTCAGCACCGCATTTTCCCCTGTGCGCCGCCGAGTAGCGCAGGATGGTCAGGGGATTTCGGCGAGGACTGTTTGAGCGCATAGCGCGAGTTCCGCAGCCGCCTGAGCAGACGAGCAACAGAGGGCACCCCGCAGGGGCGGCAAACCGGGGTCGCCTTCTTTTTGGTTACTTTTTATTGGCACCGCAAGAAAACGAAGCTTTGTAAAAGCTGAGTTTCTGCACGCACAAAGTATTGCAATAACAGAGAAGCTAAAAAGTAACCAGCCGCCGGGCTGCCCCCGGCAATACTCAAAAATTGAATTAGGCTAACCAACCTAAAATTGCACAAAGCCAACATCGGAGTTTAACCATGAGTCATTTCAACAAACATGTATTTTTCTGTACCAATCAACGCGAAGACGGCGGTGACTGTTGCGGCAATTTCGCGGCGCAAAAAGCGCGCGATTATATGAAAGCCAAGGTCAAACAACTTGGCATCTCGACTCTCAAGAACAGCATACGCATCAACTCGGCAGGATGCATGGATCGCTGCGAAGATGGCCCGGTCATCGTCGTCTATCCGGCCGCGGTCTGGTACACCTATGTCGATGAATCTGATCTCGATGAAATCATCGAAGAGCATCTGAAGAATGACCGCATCGTCGAACGTTTAAAAATCTGATGGCAACCCTCAACAAATTCACCCTGACAGGGCAGGCAGGCCAACTCGAAGGCGTGCTGCATTTACCCGACAGCGCGCCGCGCGCCATCGCGGTGATCGCACAACCCTTGCCCACCATGGGCGGAACCATGGACAACAAGGTGGTGACCACCTTGGCTAAGGCCTTTGCAGAACTGGGTTTTGCCGCATTTCGTTTCAATTTTCGCGGCGTGGGAGCTAGTTGCGGCGAGTTTGATCACGGTCACGGGGAAGTTGAGGACATGCTGGCGGTGGTTCAGCACGCGCGTACCGAGTTCGCTCACTTGCCGCTGATACTCTCAGGCTTCTCCTTCGGTGGCTATGTCGCCGCCCGCACCGCACAACAGTTGCATCCTCATGCCCACAAACTGGTGCTGATGGCGCCCGCCGTGGTGCGCTTCGAGATGCCCGTCGTGCCGCACAATACGCTGGTGATCCACGGCGAGCTGGACGAGGTGATTCCCTTGTCCGATGCGATGAACTGGGCGCGTCCACAGCATTTACCGCTGGTGGTGTTGCCGGAAGCGGGGCATTTCTTCCACGGCCGATTGAATCAGCTTAAGCAGATCATACTCAACGAATTCAATGGATGCCGTCTATGAACACGGTGATACGCGCCGACAACTTGCTCAAGGTATATGCCGGACAGCGCGTGGTCGACGGTATCAGTCTGGAAATACGACGCGGGGAATGTTTCGGTTTACTGGGCCCCAACGGTGCCGGAAAAACCACCACACTTCGTCTGCTGCTGGGGCTGATCTCACCCGATGGCGGAAATATCAGCCTGCTGGGGCATGCTGTGCCGGGTGATGCTCGCGAAGCGCGCCTGCAGGTGGGCGTTGTGCCGCAGATGGACAATCTCGATCCTGATTTTACCGTCACGGAAAATCTGATGGTGTACGGCCGCTATTTCGGCATGTCTGATGCTGCAATCGAAGCGCGTCTGCCCGAATTGCTGGAGTTTTCCAATCTCACCCATAAACGGGACGCGAAAGTGCCGACCTTGTCCGGCGGCATGAAGCGACGCCTGACGCTGGCGCGTGCGCTGGTGAACGATCCCGATGTCATCTTTCTCGACGAGCCGACCACAGGGCTAGATCCTCAGGCACGCCACATGATCTGGCAGCGTCTGCGCGAGTTGACAGCGCGCGGCAAGACGCTGGTGCTCACCACCCATTTTATGGATGAGGCTGAACGGCTGTGTCATCGTCTGGCGGTGATGGATAACGGTCGCATCATCAGTCAGGGTTCGCCTCGTGAACTGATCGCCGGCAATATCGAACCGGAAGTGGTCGAGGTGTATGGCGAACAAGCCGCCGCTTGGGCGGCGCAACATGCAGCACGTCATGCTGAACGTTTTGAAGTGAGCGGCGAATCGGTGTTTTGCTATGTGCGCGATGCGCATCCTTTGCTGCTGGAATTACAGCAGCATCCGGAACTAAGCTACGTGCATCGGCCTGCCAATATGGAAGACGTCTTCCTTAAACTGACCGGCAGGGAAATGCGGGAATGAATAAGGAGTTGAGATGAGCAACATCAAGCTATTTGAATCGAAAAATATACGCTCAACGTGGGACGAACAGGCGCAACGCTGGTTGTTTGCCATAGTGGATGTGGTCGCAGCTTTGACGGAAAGTGAGAATCCGCAAGTGTATTGGCGGGTACTAAAAAAACGGTTGCTGGCCGAGGGTAATGAAACCGTTACAAACTGTAACGGTTTGAAAATGACCGCAGCGGATGGCAAGCAGCGGTTGACCGATGTGGCAGATACGGAGCAATTACTGCGCATTATTCAGTCGATCCCTTCTCCTAAGGCTGAGCCATTCAAACGCTGGTTGGCAAAAGTAGGTTACGAGCGACTGGAGGAAATCGAGAATCCCGAACTGGCTGCAGCGCGGATGCGCGGACTATATCAAGCCAAAGGCTATAGCGACGAGTGGATAGAGAAACACGTGCGAGGCATCGCCATTCGCGACGAGCTGACCTCTGAATGGAAAAAGCGTGGCGTGAAGGAACAGCGCGAATATGCCATTCTCACCGCTGAAATCAGCCGCGCTACGTTCGGCATGCCGCCTGCAGAATACAAAACGTTTAAAAATCTGGATAAACCGGCGGACAATCTGCGCGATCACATGAATGATTTGGAGCTGATATTCAGTATGTTGGGAGAAGCTTCCACCACCGAAATCGCACGCAACAAAGATGCGCAAGGTTATGCCGAAAATCGTGATGCAGCCGTAGCGGGTGGCGCAGTCGCCGGGAGTGCCAGACGCGATTTGGAGAAAAAATCCGGCAAGCGCATTGCCAATAAAGAGAATTACAAACAGCTCTCAGAAGGCGTTGTGCGTAAGCGGGTAAAGCATGAAAACTAATATTTTCGCCTTTCCGCAATTTAGCAGTCGTTTCATTCCGATCTGGCGTCGCCATTACATGGTCTGGAAGAAGATGGCGGGCCCATCCATACTGGGGCATCTGGCCGATCCGGTGATCTATATGCTGGGCTTGGGTTACGGCTTAGGCGGAATGCTGCCCCAGATCGGCGGGATGTCTTACATCGCCTTTTTATCCGCCGGGACGGTGTGTTACAGCACCATGAACAGCGCGAGTTTCGAGGCGCTGTATTCGGGATTCGCGCGCATGCATGAGCAACGCACCTGGGAGGCGATCCTCAATACGCCGATCACGCTGGATGACATCGTGCTATCCGAAGTGATCTGGGCGGCGAGCAAGAGTCTCTTATCAGGACTTGCCGTGTTGATGGTGATCTGGGGGCTGGGTTTAATCCATTCACCGCTGGCGCTGTGGATCATCCCTCTATCCTTGCTGGTGGGGCTGTGTTTTGCCGCGATGGGGCTGATCGTGACGGCGCTAGCCCCCGGTTACGAATTTTTTATGTATTACTTTACGCTGGTGATCACACCGATGACGCTGTTGTGCGGCGTGTTCTTCCCGGTCGACCAATTGCCTGGCATGCTGCAAACCGTGTCCTCCCTGCTGCCGCTGACCCATGCCGTCAATCTGGCACGCCCGTTGCTGAGCGGCGCCATTCCGGTACATTTCATGGCTGACATCGCAGTGCTGGCGATTTATGCCCTGGTTGGATTTTATGTGTCGCTGGTTTTGTTCAGGAAACGTATGGCGCAGTAGTTTTTATATAACTTATTGTTTTAATAATGATATTCTATAATAGGCCGCGAGGTTTGTGCGGGGCTGCAGCGAACAACTTGTCATATAAGCCGCGTAGCAGTCGTTTGAGCAGCCAACCGACTATACTCATTTGCCAGGGAATCACAGCGAAGGAAGTTTGTTTTTCTATAGCGCGGGCGATACGGCGTGCGGCATCGTCGGCCTCCAGAATAAACGGCATCGGGTAAGGATTAATCTCCGTCATCGGCGTCTTGATGTAACCCGGGCAAATTGTGACGACTTTGACACCGCTGTTTCTCATTTCCACGCGCAGCGACTCAAGATAAGTGATCGCGGCCGCTTTAGAGGCGGAGTAGGCGCCAGCCCCCGGCAATCCGCGAAATCCGGCTACGCTGGCGATGCCGACTAGGGTGCCGTGATGTGCGCTGCGCATTGCGGCGACGAAGGGATGGAAAGTTTTTACCATGCCCAGCACATTGATATCCATCACCTGCTGAAAGGCGTTGATATCTTCGTTAAATTCGGTCAGGGTGCCCACACTGACGCCTGCGTTGGCGATCACCACATCCGGCAGGCCGACACGTCGGATAAAATTCTCTGCGGCCTGAGCTACAGCAGCGGCATCCCGTACATCCAGCGCATAAACATGGAGTTTAGGGTGGAATTCTGCCGCGAGTGGTTTGAGCAATTGGCCCCGGCGGGCGATGGCTGCAACGATTGCCCCGCTTTCGAGGTAATGACGCACCAGCGCCATGCCTAAGCCGCTCGATGCACCGGTGATGACCACGCGAAGAGGAGATGGAGGATACAGAATTGAGGATTTCCCCTCCCCTTCACGCTTCATGCTTGATTTACTTGGCTTTTGCTTTGATTGTTTTGTCTGCTGGTGCGGCAGGTCTTCCCTTGCGCACCATTGTGATCACTTCATTCAAGACACGAATCGCATCGGCCGGCAATAATCCGGTAATAACATACTTACCATCCACCACCAGCGTGGGGGTGCCGTTGATGTTATAGCTGCGGATCAACTGTTTGGCGCGGGCGATCTTGCTGTTCACGGTAAAGGAGTTATAGGCGGAGGCAAACTGGGTCTTGTCTACGCCGCGATTCGCGACAAAAGTGCTTATCGAGTCCAGATCGTACAAGTTTGCCTGTTTGACGTGGATAGCCTGATAGATTGCATCATCCAGTTGTTTGATTTTGCCCATACTTTCCAGCGCATAGTAGGTGCGTGCCAGGGGCTCGGTCGAATCGCGAAATATCGTCGGTACAAAGGTCAGCTCAACATCGGCAGGCATGGTTTTTTCCCATGGTGCCAGCTCGCCGTGTAAGTGAAAGCAGTGAGAGCATTCATAAAAGAAAAATTCCAGAATCTCAATCTTTTTGGTGCTGGCAGGCTGCGCCGGATTGAGTACGGTGTAATCTTTGCCCTGCTGGATAGCGGCAAAGGTTGTGCTGCAAAATAGCAAGGCGACGGCTGCAATCAGACTCTTCAATGTAACGCTCATGTCATGCTCCTGTTTTGGTGATCAATGGGTTGGTGTAGCTTCCATGCCGTTTAGTTTCAATGTGCCACGGACATTGTTCATTTCCTGTTCGCTGGAAAAAGGACCCACGCGTACACGATGCCAGACGCCTTTACCCGGTATCGTGACCGTCTGCACATGGGCTTCAATTCCCTTCATGGCCAGATTAGCCTTGAGATTTTCTGCATCCGAGCTGCTTGCGAACGCACCTGCCTGTAAATAGTTAGCCTTCGCTTGAGCGGGTGACTTGGCCTCAGGTGCTTTTTCAGTCACGGCGGGCTTTTCGGCTTTAGGTGGTTTTTCTGATGTCTTAGGGGCTGAGTCAGCGCTGTTCAACTCCTGCTTATCCGTCAATACTTTGTAAAACTCAAAGCGCGGTTTTGCCTCTTCCACCCCGGACGCGGTCTCTATACGCGGAGTGGCCGGCTTGACGATTTCAACCGCAGGTTTTTCAACAACCGACGTTTCTGCCGGTGATTTTGTGGCTGCTTCCTTGTTCACAAACGGACTGGGCGATCTCATGATAAACCACGCCAGCCCGGCCGCGAGCGCGACGCCTACCATCATGCCTACCAAAATACCCGTGAGCAGCGGGCTGCCACTTTTGCGCCCGGAAGCGGATTTACTGCCTGTAGGTTTACTCATATTTATTTCCAATTGTGAATTGCGCGAGGCGAACTGGCCTAGGTCTTACATTTTTTCCGGTGCACTGACACCCAGCAACGCCAGGCCGTTCTGTATCACTTGCGCGGCAGCGGCAATCAGAGACAGTCTTGCGCACTTGACCGCCTCATCGTCGACTAAAAAGCGCGAGGCATTATAGTAGCTGTGAAAACTCGCCGCCAAATCCTTCAGGTAAAACGCGATCAGATGAGGGGCCAGATCCTGTGCTGCAATTTCAATTACCTGAGGATAGTCTATCAGTTGCTGAAGCAAGGCGGTTTCGTACTCGCTGTCCAGCAAACCGACGTCCGCCTGCAACAACGATAGACGCTCGCCGCCCCAGGCTTCGAGCACCGTACAGATACGGGCATGCGCATACTGGATGTAATAGACCGGATTGTCGTTGCTCTTGGATTTGGCCAGATCGATGTCGAACACCAGTTGCGAATCAGGATGACGGGCGGCCAGGAAGTAGCGTGTGGCGTCGCAACCCACTTCGTCGATCAGATCGCGCAAAGTGACGTAACTGCCCGCGCGTTTGGAGATTTTTACCTCTTCACCGTTTTTGAGCACGGTCACCATCTGGTGCAGCACATAATCCGGCCAGCCGCGCGGAATACCGACATCCAGCGCCTGCAAACCGGCCCTGACACGGGTGATCGTGCTGTGATGATCCGCGCCCTGCTCGTTGATCACACGGACAAAGCCGCGACGCCATTTTTCCAGATGATAGGCCACGTCCGGCACAAAATAGGTGTAGCCGCCATCCGATTTGCGCATCACGCGGTCTTTATCGTCGCCGAAATCGGTGGTGCGCAACCACAGCGCATCGTCCAGTTCATAGGTGTGACCACTGGCGATCAGGCGTGAGACCGTCTCTTCAACCTTGCCTTCAGAATACAGCGCAGATTCCAGCGAAAACACGTCGAACTCGACGTTAAATGCGCGTAAATCCAGATCCTGTTCGCGACGTAAGTAAGCGACGGCGAAATGACGAATTGAAACGGTATCGTCCACATCGCCCTTGCCGGTAGTCTTTTGATCGTCGGACTCGACCGTTTCGCAAGCTAGGTAGGCGCGCGCCACATCCGCGATGTAATCGCCGCGATAACCGGCTTCCGGCCAGGACGGATCATCCGGCGTGACACCCTTACAGCGCAACTGAACGGAACGGGTCAGATTGTCGATCTGCGCGCCCGCATCGTTGTAATAAAATTCGCGCGTGACATTCCAGCCTGCCGCATGCAGCACATTGCACAGGCAGTCGCCCACCGCCGCGCCGCGACCGTGTCCCACATGCAAGGGGCCGGTCGGATTGGCGGAGACGAATTCCACCTGAACGCGGCGACCTTGACCTGCGTGGATGTGACCGTAACCGGCCCCTGCGTGCAGCACGGCATGTACGATCGCCTGTTTGGCGGCCGTGGTAACAAATAAATTGATAAAGCCGGCACCGGCGATTTCCACCTTGGCGATGACCTCTGAGGGAGGCAAGGCCGCGATCAGCGCCTGCGCGATATCACGAGGGGATTTACGCAATGGTTTAGCCAGTTGCATCGCCAGGTTACAGGCGTAATCGCCGTGCGATGCCTGTTTGGGGCGTTCGATCAGGATAACAACATCCGCCAGTTCAGGGGCGACTTCGCGCAATGCCTGCGCAAACAATTCGGAAATATGGGATTTAAAATTCAATACAGCAGACATTAGACAGCACCATTAAACATAAAACTCGCGCTACAGCGTAAGAGAGGGGCGGATTATATCACTTGAGTTGTTTATCTATGCGCTTGAACGGGCGGAATAACTCCTTGAGAATCGACGTGGGCAGCGGGGATAGTTGCCCGCAGATCTTTGCCGCAATCACCTCGGCGGATAAGGGCGCGCTGAGTAACCCGCGCGTGCCGTGAGCCAGACTGCAATAAAGACCTGGCTCCACTTCGCCCACCAGCGGCATGGAACCTGCCACCGAACAGCGCACCGCCGCACGACCTTGGAGTTTTTCGATTTCTACCTCACCTAGAGAGGAGCGCAATGCCGGCGCGTACTCCGTCAATTTTTGCAGATTTTCCAGATGATCGGCGGATCTGACCTCAATCGATTCATCATCGAAATGATGCGTCGCGCCCAGCACATGAACCCCGTTCAGGGAAGGAGCACAATAACCGTCGCCGCATACCACGGCATGCTGGGACAGGCTAACTTCCGTCTCGGGCAATAGGCTGATCTGACCGCGCACAGCAGTAAACGAAAAATGTTTGAACTGAGCAAACTCCCGCGCCGATTGAGCACAACACATCACCGCGACATCGGTATGCCGCACCTCACCATGACTGTCAGTCACTTGCCACCCTGCCTCCGTTCTATGCAGCGCATCCACATGACTGGATGTGTGAACCTCAATCAGCGGATGACCAACCAATCTCTCGCACAGCGCGGGTGGCGCCACCCAACCGCCGGAAGGAAACCACAGGCCGCCATGCACCATGTCGATCCCCGCCAGCCGGGACGCCTGCGCAGCCGTGACGAAGTGCAGCAATTCAGGCGGCCACAGCCGTGATGACAATTTGTCGATGCGTTTTTTCTCGTTGGCTGAAAAGGCTAGTTGCAGCAAGCCGCATTCGGCGCGCAATACACCGTCCACCGGCAGCACGGCATCGAGCAAGCCCAGCGTGTAACCGTAAGCGGCCAGCACAAAGCGGTGCAACGCGTTGTCTCCCGCACCAAAGCGCGCATGCAAGATGCCGCGAGGATTACCCGATGCACAGCTAGCCAGTTGCGGTGCGCGTTCGAGCAAACACACCGAAACGCCGCGCTGAGCCAGCGCATAAGCCGCAGTGCAACCTGCGATACCGCCGCCGATGACGATGGCGGATTTCGGGCTAATTCGCGTGTCGGTCATCGAGCGCGGCGAGTTTGATACAACGATTTGATCGCTTGATGTGTCCTTTGGCCAGATGCTCTCAACGTGCTCGGGCAATTGCGCCTGGCTCTTTTCTTTAAGTACCAGCGTTAACCGGACGCGACCGCTGGCAAAAGCCCAGCGATTCCAGCCCGGTACGCGCCGCTGCCAGCGATCTGCCAGCGCTGCGGGGATGAAAGTTGTTTCGTCTGCTGCATCGGCGATGCTGAAAAAATCCAGACTGGCACCGGCCGGTGCCATTTGCTCAAATGTCTGCCAGGTGCGTAAAAAATTTATTCCGCCGTTGAAATGTGACTCAGTGATCAGCAGATTTTCACTGCCGGACAGGGTGGCGCAACAGGCGGCCAGATTATCCAGAGGTCGCACGGGAGGGGGTATGGCTATTCACAGGGCCGGATGTGCGCAGAGGCACATGTAGCATTATGTAACATAGTGTTTTTAGTCGAGCGGCAGCGCGATCAGCGCTTTGAGTACCCAGTTGTCGGGGGCATTCACAAAGCCTCGACCTATGCCCAGATTAAAATCCAGCTTGCCCGATGAGACATCCGTCACGGCATATAGCATATGCGCGCGCTGGCTGCCGGGCAGCATGTGATTAAACGCGCCGTATTCACCGTAGTATTCGAAGCCGCCGCTCAATTCTCCGGTAAAACGGCGAGCTACTTTAAGCGAAGGCACAAAAGTAGGCTGGTGACTGACGCCTGCGGACAGTGCAAAGTTGAGTATCGGGTTGAAGCTGGCCAGCCATGCGCCACTTCGATAACCCATGATGGGTCTGATTTCGAAGGAGGCCAGACTGTCAGAAGTGCGTATGGAGGAGCGGCCAAGTTCAGCGTTGAGTCCGTAAAATGCCTGGGAATCTTCTGCAACGGACCACATATATTTCAGACGCAGGCGCACGCCGTTCATATAGGCGTTGCCGCCGGGTGTCACGGCAAAGGGCAGATACAATCCGCCTTCCAGATTGCGGTTGATTCCGTAGGAAAACTCCGGCGTCATTTGCGTGGCGTGATGAGAAACCATCTGCCCGGCATAATCCGGCACCCGTTGCCCCTTGATTGTGTAATTGATATGCTGTTCCAGGCCGAATTCACCGGGCGCATTCATCTCATCGTTGTAAACCTGCACCTCATCGGGTGCGGCCAGCACGCTGGCAGCATGCAGTACAGCCAGCGTGCCCAGTATCAAAAATCGCTTTTGCATAATCGTGTCCGTCATATCGTGGGGGTATGCGCAGGCCAGCTCAAAACAGACTGTTGGCAACGGTCGCAACGGGTCACAATTATCACAGATAATCAGGTCAGTAGCATTAGAATTCGCTGATGTGTCACATGGGCAAGAGTCGGGTGGTGTTTTGCGCAGGCAGAAAGCCTAGGCGTGGGGGATTGAGTTTAAGCCGGAGGCTGCGCCCATTTAGCCAGTTCAGAACCCCTAGGCCCGCTTGCTGTCCGCCAGCGAAACACGCGGTCAATAAGTAGCCGCCGGTGGGCGCTTCCCAGTCGAGCATTTCACCTGTACAAAATACACCCGGCAGCGTGCGCAGCATCAAGTGTTCATCTAGTTCCTCGAATGTTACGCCGCCTGCACTGCTGATCGCTTCATCCAGTGGTCGTGCTGCCATGAGCCGCACGGCCAGCGATTTGATGGCTGTGGCCAGGCGTTCAGGCTGAGCAAAGTCCGCGCGCGGCAGAAGTTCGCGCAACAGCCCGGCTTTCACGCCCTTGATATTGGCACGGCTCTGCAAATGACCGGACATGGAACGTGAACCGCGAGGATGATCTACTTCAGCAATCACCCGCGCCAAATCCTTACCCGGAACCAGGTCGATGTGGATGAGCACGCTACCGCACGCCTCAATCTGATCGCGCAGCAAACCGGACAAGGCGTAGATCAGGCCGCCTTCCAGCCCGGTTTTCGTTATCATCAGATCTCCCTGCCGGGTATGTGGTACGCCTGCTGCATCGGTAAAACTCACGGCCACGGCTTTTAACGGCTGCCCTGCAAATTTTTCGCTAAAGTGCGGACTCCAGTTCACATCAAAACCGCAATTGGCGGGCTTTAACGGCGCAACAGCAATACCGCGCCTTTGCAATATTGGCACCCATGCGCCATCAGACCCCAGTTTCGCCCAGCTGCCGCCGCCCAGTGCAAGGATGACCGCATCCGCCTGCACGGTAATTCGCCCTTCGCTCGTATCAAAAAGCAACTCACTCTCATCGGTCCAGCCTGTCCAGCGATGCTTCATGTGAAAATTCACGCCCGCTTCACGCAGCCGGTGCAGCCACGCGCGCAACAAGGGGGCTGCCTTCATGTCCTCTGGAAAAACGCGACCGGAACTCCCGATAAAGGTGTTGATGCCGAGCGCCTGCACCCATGCACGCAGTGCGTCCGGTCCGAACGCGTCGAGCAAGGGCGCGATGTTGCTGCTGCGCGCACCATAGCGGGACACGAATGCCGCCAATGGTTCCGAGTGTGTGATGTTCATGCCGCCCTTACCGGCCATCAAAAACTTGCGCCCTACGGTAGGCATCGCGTCATACACATCGACCTGAATCCCTGACTCGCTCAGCACTTCAGCCGCCATCAAGCCGGCGGGCCCGGCTCCGATTACTGCAACCGTAACTTGTTTATTTTCCATTTAATTTTTTGCGATGAATAATTGTATTAGCACAATGTTAATCTGACTTGGCCGGAATGCGGTGCAGCCATAAACCCAGAAGTATGCTGGTAGCACCCATCCAGACCTGCGGCAGCACCACCTCATTGTTCATGCTGTGCCCCAACAGCAGCGCCAGCACAGGCGTCACCAGCGTGATGAGTGCGATGCGTCCGGCCTCCATATGCTTGATCAGATAGTAGTACAAGGCGAAGCCCAGCACTGAACCGAACACGCCGAGATACACCGTCGCGGCGATCGCACGCTCTGGTACCGCATCAGGCAAATGTCCGTCCGCCATCCACCAGGCGGCGAAAAACAGCGGTAGCGCCACCACCAGCGTGCCCAAGGTCATCGCCAGCGGCGGGCTGTCGTCTCCTATTCGTTTTAACCAGACCAGTCCCAGCGATTGAGATACCACCGCCGCAAACAACACGATCAGGCCGACCGATGCGTCCGCACCTAGACTGATACTGCCGCGAAACACCAGCAGCAGTCCCAGCAAACCTAACAACATACCTGCGAGTTTGGCAGCGGTAAGCTTCTCTTCTTTTAACCACACCATCGCACCCAAGCTGGTGATGAGAGGTGATAGCCCGAATAAGACGGAAATCATGCCGGAGCTGACGAATTGCGCCGACCAGTAGGAGAGCGACATTGCGCCGAACATGCTGAGTCCGCCTGCCAGATAAGCCATGCGCGCACGATGGTGCAGCGGGAAGCGGACACGAAACAGGGCCAGCAATAGCGTGCACAGTACCACCCCCAGCGCCATGCGCGAAAACACAGCGAAGCTGAAGCCGATGCCCATGGAACTCCATTTAATGGCGAGCGGCGTGGTAGACCAGATCAGGATGACCGAGACAAATGCAGCGGGCAAAGACATGTTGTGCTCCAAACAATTTACCACCAGCTTTCAGGCTGGTGAATTTAGGCGGGGAGGGCGCGCTTCTCCTCCACGTCTTTAAACTCGCTCTTCAGGGCGAGGTGGCCTGTGTTCCAACCCGAAGGTCGTGATCTTAAACAGAGTCGGAATCAGGAAAAAGCTGGCCAACGTTAAAAAGGCAATGGGGTGATTGCCGTGGTCTAGAGGGAAAGCGATGACGACTTAAATTGTGTGAGCAAATTCCCCAGAGCATTTCGCGCGCTACACCGCGCTCTGCTTAAAAAGCTTTTGCCCGCCTGTTTGCCGACAGGCGGATTGGATTGCTGATTTTAGTCTTATGCAACGCAGCTTAGAGTTTGTCGCAGTGGGGAAACGTTAACACGGCTTTATTATCGTGGGTTGGGCGAAGCGCTGTCAATCGAGCTCTATGGGCCGTGTGTCATTGACAATTTCTGCGGTTGAGTCGCATCCCGAACCAGCAGCAATGCGCGAGGCGAAAAACCGGGCGCATAGTTTCCGCCCTTTTTCAGGTATCAGCTTTACATACATATCAGGACTGACCGCCATGCCGCATACATAGCGCCCATCCTGCCACAACAGTGCGCGGCACTTTCCCTTGAATTGAAGCAGAAAGACAACGGCAACCGGGCACGGGCTTGCTGCACAGCATACTCCGCAGCCATTACAAGGTGTGCCGAACTGGGGTTTTTCGGGCGATTTTGGATGCAGCTCGATTTCCTGATACGAGCCCTCCTTCATCACGATGTGCTGAACAAGGCATCGAGTGGATTTTGGGTCGCTGGCGCTTTTCCGGAAACGCGTCTGGCGGCAAATTCCTCTTCGATATTGTCGCGATAAAAACTCCATGCCGCACCCGAAGCACTCAGCCGCCGCCACGTATCCTCACCCACGCCGCTATATTGCAAAGTGTTGCCATCATCGAGCTGCACCTGCAATAGCCTCGCGCGAACGTCGTAGCCGATGGCGCGCAATTTACCCGAATTTATTTTCTTCATTTCCATCGTTGAGTCCAAGAACTGTTTAGGAAAATGTTACATTATTCAATCAAACCATCATTACCAGCGCCCTATAGCCGCGATCGAAGCGAGGCAAAAATCAAGCCAACACATTGATTTAAAACGAATTAAATATTAACACATCACACCACACTTATGACTCACTGTTCAGGCTGGTGCCAGAACGACGCGGTTTCGGCCCTGTTTTTTGGCGTCATACATCGCGAGGTCTGCGCGTCGCTGAATATCCGCAATGGTTTGGTCGGATGAGGCACTGTTCGCCACACCGATGCTCAACGTCATCCGGCAAGGCTGATTATCAGGCGTGGCGTGCATCAAAGCTTCCACGTTTTGCCGTATCTTTTCTGCAAGCAGCATCGCACCGCTGACCTCGGTGTCCGGCAAGAACACCACAAACTCCTCGCCACCTATGCGTGCCACGATATCGCTTTCGCGGCAACTGTTGGCAACACTACCCGCCACGGCACGCAACACCGTATCTCCGGTCGCATGTCCATACAGGTCATTGATCGATTTGAAATGATCAAGATCGATGAAGAGCGTGCAATGAGGCGACGTGTTGCGCTGCCCCAGACTAATCATCTGGTTAGCCATATCGTAGAACGCGCGCGCATTCCACAGACCGGTGAGCGTATCTTTCGTGGCCAGTTCGCGCAATTGATTGACATTCAAGGTCATGCGCTCGAAATAGGAATTCGACAATCTGGTATGGGAAAATGCCATGCCGCTGGTGACCAGCAGGCTCAGAATAAAGGTTGCGAATGCGTTGTCCGAGATCGCAATGCCCAAACTGAACTTTGCTGCCGCAACCACCACGACCGAGGCCAGTGTAGTCACGATTCCGGCACGGCTTCCCAGCAGCACATAAGCCGCGACAACCAGTATGCAATACCAGATGATGCGCAGCTCGTCCGCCAGCACCAACATCAGCGCCGAACTGAACACCAAAAAGGACGAAATCAATACGACCCGCGCCGCCGTCGTGTATGCAGATTTACGCCCGCGCATCCATATCGCAACCAGAAAAGCGACCAGCGCATAGAGTTCAGTGAACAGCAGTTGCAAATCGCCCAGCATGTTCACGCCGAATTGATCCAGCGACACAAACAATAACGCCGCCGTGATGGCGATCAATATCAATCCGTTCAGGAATCGCACACGGAAAGCCTGATTCTCTTCCGCCTCTTCAAAGTGAACACCACTTGACAGCAAATTATTGATATTAAAACGAAACATCTAATTCATCCTCTTAGACATAGCTAGGCAGTTGTATTAACTTCATTTCAGGCAAACTACCGCGATGCTATCACCTTTAATTTCACATCTGCCTCACGCTGCGCAAAACAATTGCGCTGCTACCCCCATAAACTAATCTTTGATTGCAACGCTCCCATATTGCGATACGAACACCAGCCCCCGCGCCTTGTTACTGGTGGTATCCAGCGTGTCTATCGCCTTCTGCAGCGTATGGATAGTGACCCACTCCGGGGCGTACATATACTTCGACACATCGAGAATCAGCGCCCGATCCGATTGAGCATCATAGGCCGCCAACACCGACCAATGCCCGCCGCCTGCCTGCCCCAACGAGTCGCGCAAAAAGTTCACCAGCACAAACTGCCCGTCATCGCCCATCGCCTTCCTCACCAGCGCACGCAGCGCCGACTCATTCACGCTATCGCCCGCAACAGTCTCCACCTTGACGCCATGCCGCATCAGCGTCTTCACCATCTCATCGCGGGTCATGCCCTGATTGCGCACCGTCTGCGGACTGATGACCTTCACCACCGCCGGCGTAAAGAAATTGCTTTGCGTGAAATAGGCATGCGGCGCATAAATAGGATCGACCGGCTTCTTGATCGGCATCGCGTTCAGCACCGTCACCGCGCTCGCCACACCGCAATAGGTCTGGTTCACCTGCTCCGTGAACCAGGGAATGAGCTGCCAGTAATCTTCATCGGGCGCTATTCTGGCGCGCAACGCCTTGCCCGCATCCGAGTTCCAGTAGATCACCTCGGGCTCTGCCGCAGTCACGGTAAACGGAATCGCGACAAGCAGTATGAAAAAGAGGAAGGAGATTGAAGTTTTCATTCTAGTTATTTAACAAATGAATACGATGCTGAACCTATTTGATTGCTCGTTGTAAGTCTGACAACTTTAGCCTTTGTCGGCCGCGTGGTTCGGATCAATGGAGTCTGAACCCATTGATTCTCGGATTATTCCTTAATGCAAGCGTTTTCCGCTGCCATTTTTTTCTTTAACTTAATAATCGTAATCCATAGACTCAGGGTTCATAACGCTCTCTATGCCACGATTTACAAGCCCTTTTTGTAGCGCCCGCTGAATAAGCGTGAAACTTGGAATTTCTAATAAAGACTTACCATGAATCTTACAAACTCTAAATTGCTCAGGGATTTCGCAACACTTCACATTAAATGGAAAATTAGTACTCCGATCATATCCCCAACCCTTGAGCAATTTTGACCTTAGCCTCAGCGATCTATAGATTACAGAAACGAGCCATCCATCCAGTGCACGCAATTGCTCTTCGTCATTAACTAGAGGATAGAAACTCATAATGCCTTTGAAGTAAATCCTCTTCGTTTTGCCACTAATATAATTCCTTAATTGCTGACTGCTAAGCCCACCGTACATGTAACGTCGAATCTGCATTAACGCAGTCAGCAGAGCAGGATCCTTATTGTTAGCAGGAATAATCAAACCTTTTAAGCCAACTCCTCGTAAAGGCTGAATAAGGTTTCTGTAAAGCAAATAAGAAATCTGCTTCTCGATCTTCTTTAAGGATGTCTCTTTGATTGATACTGCATTTACTGATATTGAATAACCTAAAAAATCAATGTGTGTCTTGGTACTCTTAAGTTCTGTCGGTAAATCTTCCTTTGTAAGCAGGCTAATACCATCTGATTTTTTTGCATTAATCGCTATTCCTGCTGTTGAAGAAAATTCATTGATGATTATGAAAGCCTCGCAAATTTTTTGATAGTCAGGGCTCCATATCACTGTGTCATCTGCGTACCTCGCAAACTTCAACCCTTGACGTTCAAGTCCCAAATCCAATCTCCAGCACACCAAGTTGGCCAAGAACAATGAGATTGATGTTCCCTGCGGAATACCTACATCTCTATCTCGTAAGAATGAATTGATTACATGCCTCTCCTCGTCACTTATATAGAAACCATTCTGGTCATATTGCTGTTTCAGATACTCGTGAGAAATTGATCCAAAAAAATCTGAGAAATCAAACTCAGCAATAAATGATCTTGCGTCTCTTGAAATGTCGAGCCAAATGTCTTGAATAGCAAAGTGAACATTTCGATCATTTCTATATGCATAAGAAAATGAACTAAATCTGTGTTTGTTCTTAGCTAACAACCGATCATAGTAAACTTTTGACACGGCAGAATCTGGTATCTGATATATCGCGATTGACCTAACTCCACCACCTGTTTTAGGAATTTTTTTGATGTGTGGTGTGTTCGGTTCGTAAGTGTGATCTGAAATTTTCTTGGCAATAGAACGTGCAATGCTTTTGCTTTTTCGCTTGACATAAAATGGATTGAATTTGCTGTCAATTTTCCAGTAATCTGGCGTTTTTATGTTCTTCTTTGGGGCATTAGCAATTCGCTTTGAGTTTCTGATTTGCTCATGATGGAGAGCATTGTGATACGCGTGGTATCGAAGAATCAACTTGTCTGATTCTTCTTCGATAACCTTTCTGAGATACTCTTCTAATTCCATTATTTCCCCAAAAAAACAAAAGGCCCAATCATAATGATTGGGCCCCCCACGGAAGCAACCACATAAAAGTAAGTTACCATTTGGTTGAAAGAGATTTGAAGCCCTTCCCCCTGGAGTTCACTCGATAAGCAATCTATAGGGCGTCCGTTCCTTCCCTAGGAAAGTGTGTTCATCCTATCACTTTACATTCAACACTGCATCATTAAAAGATAGCCAGCCCCCCCACCATCTAATCATCAATTACATCTGTTTAATGAATCCCACATCCCCTGTGCGCCGCCGAGTAGCGCAGGCTGATCAGGAGTAGTCGGCGAGGACTGTCTGAGCGGACGAGCAACACAGGGCACCGCGAAGCGGCGGCAAACCGGGGTCGCCTTCTTTTGGGTTACTTTTTCTTGGCGAGGCAAGAAAAAGTAACCTGCCGCCGGGCAGCCCCCTGCAAAAAGCCTATCTGCTAATCGGCTTGTAGCGAATCCGCTTGGGTTTCGCACCTTCTTCGCCCAGACGTTTCTTCTTATCGGCTTCGTATTCCTGATAGTTACCGTCGAAGAAGGTCCACTTGGAATCGCCTTCGCAAGCCAGAATGTGCGTCGCGATGCGATCTAAGAACCAGCGATCATGGGAGATCACGGCGACGCAACCGGCGAATTCGAGCAGCGCATCTTCCAGCGCACGCAAAGTTTCCACGTCCAGATCGTTGGACGGTTCATCCAGCAGCAACACGTTGCCGCCCGCGATCAGAGTTTGCGCCAGATGCAAACGTCCGCGCTCACCACCGGAGAGTTGACCGACCAACTTGGTCTGATCGCCGCCCTTGAAGTTGAAACGACCGATGTAGGCACGCGCCGGTGTTTCGTATTTACCCACGGTCAGGATTTCATTGCCGCCGGAAATGGCGTCAAACACAGTCTTCTCGTTCTCCAGAGAATCGCGTGCCTGATCGACGTGCGCGATTTTGACGGTCTGACCGATCTTGACCGTGCCGGAATCCGGTTGCTCTTTGCCGGTGATCATGCGGAACAGCGTGGATTTACCCGCGCCGTTCGGGCCGATAATCCCGACGATTGCGCCTGCAGGCACTTTGAAACTTAAATTATCGATCAAAAGACGATCACCATAGGCTTTGGATACGCCCTCGAATTCGATCACTTCGTTACCCAGACGCTCGCCGACCGGGATAAAGATTTCCTGCGTTTCGTTGCGCTTTTGATGTTCCTGCGAATTGAGTTCCTCAAAGCGTGCGATACGCGCTTTGGATTTGGCCTGACGCGCCTTTGGATTCTGGCGCACCCACTCAAGCTCCTGCTTCATCGCTTTGGAATGGGCATCCAGTTGTTTTTGCTCCTGAGCCAGACGCTCGCCCTTTTGCTCCAGCCATGAGGAATAATTGCCCTTCCACGGAATACCGTGTCCGCGATCCAGTTCCAGTATCCATTCGGCGGCATTGTCGAGGAAGTAACGGTCATGGGTGACCGCGACCACCGTGCCGGGGAAACGCACCAAAAATTGTTCCAGCCATTCCACCGATTCCGCATCCAGATGGTTGGTCGGCTCATCGAGCAGCAGCATGTCGGGTTTGTCGAGCAGCAGTTTGCACAGGGCCACACGGCGCTTTTCACCGCCGGAGAGGTTTTTGATCACCGCATCCCATTCAGGTAGACGCAAGGCATCGGCGGCGATTTCCATCAGCTGATCGGAGCCTGAACCTGCAGCCGCGATGATGTTTTCCAGACGCGCCTGCTCGGCGGCCAGCGCATCAAAATCGGCATCTTCCTCGGCATAGGCGGCATACACTTCGTCGAGCTTGGCCTGCGCTTGCATCACTTCGCCCAGCGCCTCTTCGACTTCCTGACGCACGGTGTTTTCAGGGTTCAATTGCGGCTCCTGCGCCAGATAACCGATGCGGATATTGGGCAGATGCTGCACCTCGCCCTCGTATTCTTTATCCACACCCGCCATGATGCGCAACACGGTTGATTTACCTGAACCGTTCAGGCCCAATAGACCGATCTTGGCACCCGGGAAGAATGACAGGGAAATATCCTTGATGATCTGACGCTTAGGAGGAACGATTTTGCTGACACGCAGCATCGACATTACATATTGAGCCATGGTGAAGGTATTCCTATTTTATAAATATAATCAATAAGTTGTAAAATTATTTCGGAGAAATGACGATAAGGCGCTGTATCCGAAAAAATAAAAGTGCGTAAGCTTAACCCATCGCGCAGGACTTTGGTGGGTTGAGACGATCATGCAGTCAAAAAGCACGCGTATGCCTGATTGCAACAGAGAGGCCTTGCCGTCGCTCTTCATGCACGTATCTTTGATACTGTAGTTCTCGACTGGATGTTAAAATGCGCGCTATGCCGTGTTGCTGACAGGCGATTGGCGCGGCTCATTCAAATTGAATTTTCTGTGAATTTAATAGATTAATTTAGATTAAACAATCAGTTGCATAAGTTTTTTCACGTTCAGGCGGTATGCGGCTTTTCTGTAGTTTACGGTCCTGCGGGAATATGAACCTAGGTGGAATCCGCTTTAAAGTGATAGTTGGGTAAAAAAATTTTGTTGAGGTATTGAACGATGATTTTAGTCACGGGTAGTGCAGGCTTTATTGGTGCGAATTTTGTTCTGGATTGGTGTGCGCAGCACGATGAAGGCGTTGTCAGTCTGGACAAGCTCACTTATGCGGGCAATCTGGAGAACCTTGATACCCTGAAAGACAATCCTCGTCATATATTCGTTCAGGGCGATATCGGCGATGCGGGGCTGGTTGCTCGCCTGCTGGCGGAGCATCGTCCAAGTGCGGTAGTGAATTTCGCGGCGGAAAGCCATGTCGATCGTTCCATACACGGCCCCGAAGATTTCATACAAACCAATGTAGTCGGCACCTTTCATCTGCTCGAAGCGGTGCGCGCCTATTGGTCAGGTCTTGCGGACGCAGAAAAGTCGGCTTTTCGCTTTCTGCACGTCTCTACCGACGAGGTGTATGGTTCACTGGCTAAGGATGAGCCTGCCTTTACCGAGACGCATCGCTATGAACCTAACAGCCCTTATTCGGCCAGCAAGGCGGCCAGCGATCATCTGGTACGCGCCTACCACCACACTTACGGTTTGCCGGTGCTGACTACCAACTGCTCGAATAACTACGGCCCATATCACTTTCCGGAAAAGTTGATTCCGCTGATGATCGTTAATGCGCTGGCGGGCAAAGCGTTGCCGGTCTATGGCGACGGGCAACAAATTCGCGATTGGTTGTACGTGAAAGATCATTGCAGCGCGATTCGTTGCGTGCTGGAAAAGGGGCGTCTGGGCGAGGTGTATAACGTCGGTGGATGGAATGAAAAAGCCAATCTGGACATCGTACACATCGTATGCGGGTTGTTGGATGAATTACGTCCCTCTAGCGCGGGTAAGTCATATGCCGAACAAATCACTTTTGTGACCGATCGTCCTGGTCATGATCGCCGTTATGCGATAGATGCGCGCAAAATCGAACGTGAATTGGGCTGGAAACCGGCGGAAACCTTTGAATCCGGCATCCGTAAGACGGTGCAGTGGTATCTGGACAATCAGGGGTGGGTGAAGAATGTGTTGTCTGGTGATTATCGACAGTGGCTTGAGAAACAATATGGGAAGTAGGAAGTAGGAAAGTGAGACCGCAAGGGTCTTCTCCGCACAACTATGCGGCTGAGCCCCAAGTTGTTGCGAGAGGAAGTGGTAAGACAAACACGGTCAAGTCAGATGAAAATTCTTCTTTTAGGTAAAAACGGCCAGGTCGGCTGGGAGCTCCAGCGCAGCTTAGCACCCTTGGGCGAGGTGATTGCGCTGGGTACTGCTAGCCAGGATTATTGCGGGGACTTTACCGATTTGGCGGGGATCGCCGAGACGATAAAGGCGATTAAACCTGATGTGATCGTCAATGCGGCGGCGCACACCGCCGTGGACAAAGCCGAGAGCGAGCCTGAACTGGCGCGTACACTCAATGCGTTGGCACCCGGCGTCCTGGCTAAAGAATCTAAGCTGTTGAATGCATTGCTAATTCACTATTCTACCGATTATGTTTTTGATGGTGAGGCTGATCGCCCGTGGCTGGAGACAGATCCGGTTGCTCCTTTGAGTGTCTATGGTGCGAGCAAGCTGGAAGGTGAGCAACTCATTCTAGCATCAGGTTGCCGTCATCTGATTTTTCGCACCAGTTGGGTGTATGGGGCGCGCGGCGGCAATTTCGCTAAGACCATGTTGAGACTGGCGCAAGAGCGCGACAGTCTGAAAGTGATCGACGATCAGATCGGTGCGCCGACAGGTGCCGATTTGCTGGCCGATGTGACCGCGCATGCGATACGAACGGCAAGGCAAAATCCGGACTTATCCGGTCTGTATCATCTGGTCGCTGGTGGCGAGACCTCATGGCACGGTTATGCCAGTTTTGTGCTCGACTATGCCCGGCGCGCTGGAATCAACCTCAAGGTGGCATCCGATGCCATTCATGCTGTGCCTACCGCGGCTTTTCCGACTCCTGCAAAACGACCGCATAATTCGCGACTGAACACCGAAAAGCTGCAAAAAACCTTCGATCTGCATTTACCGCACTGGCAGGCTGGGGTGACTCGTATGTTAATTGAAATTTTGGATAAGTAATTATGACTCAACGTAAAGGTATCATCCTCGCGGGTGGCTCGGGCACTCGACTGCATCCTGTCACGCTGGCGGTGTCCAAGCAGTTGCTGCCGGTGTACGACAAGCCGATGATCTACTATCCTTTGTCGACTTTGATGCTGGCAGGGATACGGGACATATTGATTATCTCAACGCCTCAGGATACGCCGCGTTTTCAGCAGTTGCTGGGGGATGGAAGCAGCTGGGGCTTGAATCTGCAATATGCTATTCAACCCAGTCCCGACGGGCTGGCACAGGCCTTTATTATCGGTCGTGAATTTATCGGTCAGGATCCATCGGCGCTGGTGCTCGGCGATAATATTTTCTACGGCCACGACTTTCAGAATCAACTGCGCAATGCAGCACAGCGCAAAGAAGGCGCCTCCGTTTTTGCCTATCATGTGCGCGACCCGGAACGTTATGGCGTGGTTGAGTTCAACGAGGCGGGCCAGGCTATATCACTGGAAGAGAAACCGCTCAAGCCCAAATCCAGCTATGCGGTGACCGGTCTGTATTTTTACGATAACGATGTGCTGGATATCGCGGCCGACCTCAAGCCATCGCATCGCGGTGAGCTGGAAATTACCGATGTGAACCGGATTTATCTGGAGCGAGGTCAATTGTCGGTGGAAACGATGGGGCGTGGCTTTGCCTGGCTGGACACGGGGACGCATGAGTCCTTGTTGGAGGCCAGCCAGTTTATTCAGACTATAGAGAATCGTCAGGGGTTGAAAATTTCCTGTCCTGAAGAAATCGCCTACAGCAATGGGTTTATCGATGCCGCACAACTGGAAAAACTGGCGGCACCTCTGATTAAGAGCGGTTATGGCGCCTATTTGATGCAGGTACTTGCTGAAAAGGGAACGCGTGCATGAAGGTGATACAGACTCAGATTCCTGATGCGTTGCTCATCGAGCCTCGCGTGTTCGGCGATGACAGGGGGTTTTTCTTTGAAAGCTTCAACCGTAAAAAATTTGCTGAACTGACCGGGCGTGATGTGGATTTTGTGCAGGACAACCACTCGCGCTCAGTCAAAGGCGTCTTGCGCGGTCTGCATTATCAGATTCAGCATCCGCAGGCTAAACTGGTGCGCGTGGTGCAAGGGGCGGTACTGGATGTGGTCGTGGATATACGCAAAAGCTCCCCGAATTTTGGTCAACACGTTGCGGTTGAATTGTCGGCCGAAAACAAGCGGATGTTCTGGATACCGGAAGGCTTTGCGCATGGCTTTGTCGTGCTGTCAGATTCTGCTGAATTTCTTTATAAAACAACAGACTACTGGAGTCCTGAGTTCGAACGTTGCATCGCATGGAACGATGCTCAATTGTCGATAGACTGGCAGTTGCAGTCAGCACCGCTTGTGTCCGCTAAGGACGCGCAAGGCAAGGCATTTAAAGAAGCGGATTTGTTCGAATAGGGCATATGAAAATTCTCATCGTCAGGTTGTCCTCGCTGGGCGATATTTTGCATCTGTTTCCGGCGATCAGTGATTTACGTCGTCGCCTACCGGAGACGGAAATTCACTGGCTGGTGGAACCTGTCTTTGCCGAGATGGTGAGCTGGCATTTCGCCGTGAATAAAGTGATCTCCGTCCCGCTGCGTGCGCACAAAAAAGCCTGGTGGAAGATTCCTCGACTGCTGAGCGGTTTGAAACGTCAACTCAAAGCGGAAAAATACGATTTAGTGCTGGACGCGCAGGGGTTGCTCAAAAGCGCGATGCTGGCGCGATTGGCTGGCGTCGATATCTACGGTTTTAATAAGGACAGTGCTCGTGAGTCGCTGGCGGCAAGGTTTTATAAGAAGACGGCCAGCGTTGAAAAAGGCTTGCATGTCATCGATAAAAACCGGCAGCTGGTCGCTCAGTTGTTCGGTGCGGATATTTCGCAATCCGTTGACTATGGACTTGAAGATTTTGCTTGCAAGCAGATGGCGCTAAGTTTACCGCCCATCCTGCAAAATTTTACCAATCAGCCGATGCTGGTTTTGTTGCACGGCACAACCTGGAACAGTAAGTATTGGCCGGAATCCTCGTGGCTAGCGCTGGTGGCGTTGCTGGCAGAACAAGGCGTGAGATGTCTGTTGCCCTGGGGAAACGAGCAAGAACACCAGAGAGCGCAGCGTTTGCAGCAGGCGGGCGGTCAAATGGCTGTCGTGTTGCCGAAGTTGCCTCTGGCGGAATTGATGCGCGTCATGCTGCATACGCAAGGCTTCGTCAGTGTTGAGACCGGTATAGGACATCTGGCGACGGTGCTGGATATGCCGGGGATCATGCTGCATGGCCCGACCGCTCCCGCTTATAGCGGTATTCTGGATAAATCCTGTGTGCATATCACCAGCGGCCTTGACTGTTCCCCTTGTTTCAAACGCGACTGCCCGAAGTTGCAATCCCCGGCAGAGATTCCTCCTTGCCAGTCGTCTATTACTGCTCAGCAAGTTGTAAGGTTTTGTAAGAATTTGATATCAAAGAAAAAAATTATTGATAGTGTTAAAATCCAAATTGTTTAATCTACGGTAGCGCCTCATGTCACATTATTCACCCGTGATTTCCGCCTTAGTCACACTGCTGCTCACGCTGATTTTGACCTTGAGCAAGCACGGCACGATCCAGGATGTACCCAACGAACGTTCGCTGCACGCCACGCCAGTCCCGCGTACGGGAGGCATTGCGCTGATGGCGGGCATCCTGGCAGGCTGGGTGTTGCTGTTCAAGTTTTGGCAGTGGTGGATAGTTCTTCCCTTGCTGGGCTTGTTCGTCTTGTCGCTGGTCGATGATGTGCGCGGTTTGCCACCGAAAACACGACTGATAGGTCATTTTATCGCAGCATTGATCGTGTTGGCAGGTGCCGGGATCAGTTGGATCTGGGCGTTGCCGGTGCTGTTGTTTATCGTCTGGATGACGAATTTGTATAACTTCATGGATGGTTCAGACGGCTTGGCGGGCGGCATGGCGTTGTTCGGCTTCAGCTTTTACGGACTCGCGGCACTTAAGGGTGGCAGTGAAGCCTTTGCTATGTTGAATTTTTCGGTTGGGGCCGCCGCATTGGGCTTTGTGTATCACAATTTTCATCCGGCCAAAGTCTTTATGGGCGATGCCGGCTCGATTCCGCTGGGATTTTTGGCCGCCTCCTTCGGCGTGTGGGGCTGGCAGCAGGGATGTTGGCCCTTCTGGTTTCCTATGTTGGTTTTCTCACCGTTTGTCGTCGATGCAACCATGACGTTGTTTAAACGCGCACGCAACAAGGAAAAATTGTCTGAAGCGCATCGCAGCCATTATTACCAGAGACTGGTGCAAATGGGTTGGGGACATCGCAATACGGCGATTGCAGAATACCTGCTGATGTTCTTAGTCGGCGTATCCGCCTTGTTTGCTCTCGGTCTGGATGCCAAAGAGCAGGGGAATCTGATCGCCTGGTGGGCGGCCATTTATCTGGGATTGAGCATGTGGATAGACAGGTGCTGGCAACGTTATCTCGATTTAAGGAGTCGTGATGTTGCGTAAATCTAACACTCGTACAGTCCTAGCCATATTGCACGACGTCGCGGCCGTTGTCGTTGCGTGGGTGTTGGCCTATGCGCTGCGCTTCAATTTTGAATTGCCTGTACATTTCGCCGTTGAATTACAGCAGATGCTGTTGTGGGTCGTGCCGTTACAAGTGGCTATATTTTGGAAATTTGGCCTGTATCGCGGAATCTGGCGCTACGCCAGCTTGAATGATCTGCGCCGCATCGTGCTGGCAGTTTTGCTGGCTTCCTTAGCCATTCCATTTGTGTTGTGGATGTTACGCAGCGCCTTTGTGGTGCCGCGCTCTGTTTTGGTGATGAATCCGCTACTGCTGATTCTGTTCATGGGCGGCAGCCGATTGCTGTACCGGATGTGGAAAGAGACCCGCTTTCACGGGGCGATGAAGCTGTCGAGTCAGCCGGTATTGGTGCTGGGCGCAGGTGACGCAGCGGTTTCACTGTCTAAAGATCTGGACAAGAATCCAGCCTGGCAGTTGGTTGGATTCCTAGATGACGATGCCAATAAGCAAGGCTGCGTCCTGAACGGAATCAAAGTGTTGGGCAGACTGGATACGCTGGAACATTGGGTGGGAAATTTTGGCGTCGAACGTGTGATCATCGCCATGCCTTCCTCTTCTCATCAGCAGCGGCAGCGCGCCATTAAGTTGTGTACTGCGGCGAAAGTCGAAGCGCTCACCGTGCCTTCCTTTGACGATCTGATGAGCGGCAAGGTGGCAGTGTCGCAATTGCGCCCGATCGAACTGGACGATTTGTTGGGGCGCGATCCGGTCGTGCTTGATGAGGCTGGCTTGCACGGCTTGCTGTCTGAAAATGTCGTCATGGTGACGGGAGCAGGTGGGTCTATCGGTTCGGAGCTATGCCGTCAGATTGCTCGTTTTGCGCCTGCCAAGCTGGTGTTGTTCGAGCAGAGTGAATTTGCGCTCTACACTCTGGAACAAGAGTTGCAGCAGACTTTTCCTAAGTTAAATTTTGTCTGCCTGGTTGGCGATGTGCGGGACGCCGAACGGGTGGGCGAGGCCATGAACTTGCACAAACCTGCCGTGTTGTTTCATGCGGCCGCTTACAAACACGTGCCTATGATGGAAACGCACAATGCCTGGCAGGCGATACGCAACAATGTGTTGGGCACCTGGACGGTCGCACGCGCCGCACAGCAATACGGGGTTGCTAAATTTGTGATGATCTCGACCGACAAGGCGGTTAATCCGACCAATGTGATGGGAGCATCTAAGCGTCTGGCCGAAATGGTGTGTCAGGCGTTGCAACCTTCCGGCAGTACCGGTTTTGTGATCGTGCGCTTTGGTAATGTGTTGGGCAGCACCGGCAGCGTGATTCCAAAGTTTCGCGCGCAGATTGCGCAGGGCGGGCCGGTCACCGTCACGCATCCGGAGATCACCCGTTATTTCATGTCGATACCGGAGGCGGCGCAACTGGTGTTGCAGGCTGGCATGATGGGTTCGGGCGGTGAGATCTTCGTGCTGGATATGGGCGAGCCGGTGAAGATTGTGGATTTGGCGAAAGAGTTGATCCGGCTCTGCGGTTATTCCGATGATGAAATTAAAATTGAGTTTTCCGGTTTGCGTCCGGGAGAGAAACTCTACGAAGAATTGCTGGCGGATAATGAGCACACGCTGCCCACCCCTCATCCGAAGTTGCGCATCGCAAAGGCACGACTGGCCGATGCGGTATGGCTGGAGCAATTGCTGGTCTGGACGGCTGTCGCCAGCATGCCCGATGCCGAGGTGAAAACAGCGCTTGAGAGTTGGGTGCCGGAATATCAGCCTCAGCATGGCTAAAATGCTCTCTGTCATTATTATCACTAGGAATGAGGCGGCCAATATTCGCGCCTGTATTGCATCGGTAGCATGGGCGGACGAGATCGTTGTCGTCGATTCAGGCAGCGCAGACGATACGGTCGGCATCGCACGCGAAATGGGTGCGCGAGTCTATCGGCATGCCGATTGGCCGGGTTTCGGACCGCAGAAAAATCGTGCTTTGAGCTATGCGACCGGAGAGTGGGTATTTTCAATTGATGCAGATGAGCGCGTAACCCCTGAACTGCGCGCCGAAATTGAGCGGGCGATGCTAGAGGAAGGGGCTGCGGGATATCATTGTCCGCGCCTGTCGCAATTCTGCGGAACATTTATACGCCACAGCGGCTGGTATCCGGATTATGTGTTGCGTTTGTTTAAACGCGGAGCCGGCCGGTTTTCTGACAGCCTGGTGCATGAGTCGGTGTTGCTGACAGGAAACACGGCCAAGTTTAACAGTCCGCTGTTGCATTACAGCTATCTCACTGTGGCGGATGTAGAGCGTAAAGTCGAACATTATTCTAACGCTGCTGCACAGCAGATGTTGGCGGCAGGTAAGCGCGCCAGCCTGATGAGCACGGTGCTAAGCGCTGGCTGGGCATTTTTGCGAACTTATGTTTTACGACTGGGTGTGTTGGATGGTGTTGCTGGCTGGCGTATCGCCTTGATGAACGCCAGAACAACTTATCTCAAATACAGGAAACTGACTGCGTTGCAAATGCAACGCAGTCATCCTCGCACAAGCGTAGATCCAGATCGTTAATCATTCCGCGTTGCGGGGACGGGGGTATTAAAGTCTGTGAAGCTACTGTGCGGGTGGTATGCTGGTCAATTCATCTGCGTATGATCTGTGGTACCACTCGGCCAAGCCCTCATCCTCAAGCGCATAATATCCGCGCGATGGATTCCATATTAATCCCCTGTCTCGAAGCGCCTCTATAGCCGCCTGTACGCTTGTCGTCGAAAGTGATTCTTCCCCGGTGATTTTTTTGTATTCCAGCATCGATTCTTCAGAGAATGGCGGGTATGAAATTCCGCGCTTCGCTATCATGACTCGGAGCACCGCCTTTTGAAGAGGATTCAGAGAGGCAAACTCACTTGCCATCTCGTACCATATTTGATCATGAAATTCTCTGGCTTTATCTCTGAGGATGGAAGAAAGTTTACCAGCTTCACCTGCAAGTGCAATTTGCCCGATGATGCTACGCAGCATTTCCGGGCGATGCCCCACAAGCTTGAATGCATCGAGAACGGCATCTGAGGAAAGGTGGTTATTTTCTGCAAGATGTGCGTTCGCCCAAGAGGTAAATGCGTCAACAAAATCAGATCCAAGTAACGGAAATGGTGTGATGCTGGCACCAAAGAAAGGTTGATCACGCTTCAATACGAAATGGGCAAGCTTGTCACGGTGAGATCCGGTGAATACCAGCATCAGCTTCGGGTTTTCATTGCTGCGATTCAAATGATCTCTGGCGGCCTTAAGGGCAAACATCAGGCTTACACCGGTGCTTGTTTTTAATGCATGTTGAGCTTCATCGATAATCAGAACAACGTGCCTATTCGAGATCTGATTCAGTTTCTCAAGCGCGTCAGACACAGTGAAACTTTCAGGAAGTCCCGCTTTGCTCATGTCGAGAACAAAAGCGCCAAAGTTAAGTTTGTCCAGTCCGGCCGATTTAGCAGTTTTGGCAACCACGCCATCCAGCGAGGCAAGGGCGGATTTGATGGCTTCCGAAATCAGAATGGCTGGGTCAGCGTCTCTGTTGGCCCATAGATCCACATAGACTGGAAACCATCCGCGAGTAATGACCTCCGGAACGAGATCTTCCCGAAGAAACGTGCTTTTACCAACACGGCGCGGCGCAGCAAGAAACATTCCGGATTTTGCATCCAAAATTCCTCCACCGCACAAGACATCACAAAATTGTTTGGCGAGACTGGGGCGATGGAACGAGAAATGTGACATATAAATCAATCTATTATCGTTAATTGTGAAAAATTATACTGAAAATAATAATTTATGCAATTAAATATAATTTAGAATAATTCGCTTCAATCAGGGACGTTGGTCCTTTCTAAAGAACTGTGTTTTTGTCAGCTTAATGCGCGTTTGATTCTGCTGCGCAGCAATTGCCAGCGCAATTCGCGCGTGTATTCCGGTTCCTCTAGTTTTAATTCTGTGGCGATCTGGCCGCGCCGCAGATAATAGCGGTCAAATACCGACTGGCGCAGCCCCCACTTATGCAGAAATTGCTTGCCGCCATCGTTTTTCTTCACTTTTCCGGTCGATTTGCACTGAAAGTGATAAACCAGTGAGTCGCCCACACCCAGAAAGATTCGGCAACCGGCGTGCCATAGCTTCATCGAAAAGTCGTTGTCGCTGCTCATGCCGGGTGAAAACTCGCTGCTGTAACCGCCCACCTTAAACCACCAGCGGCGACTGACCAGCGTAGGCGGCCAGGTCGCCCCCTTCCAGTCCGCCTTGCGATGTTGCGATAATTCAGCAAGCAAGCGGGTTTCATCAAAGGTGTCGCATTCGCGGCCGTAATCCCTGACGATCACGCAGGGGTTGCTGGTGTCGCGCGGTTCTATCATGGTGCCGGACAACATGAACAGATCCGTATCGATATTCTGTAGTTTGTTGACCAAAGCGGTATCCCACCCCGGGCAGCAATACATGTCATCGTTCAAATATAAAATATAATCCATGCTGGCATGCATTGCCGCTTCATTAACGGCCAGGCAGATGCCGATGTTATCGGGGGAGGCGGTATAATCCAGGCCTTGCGCCTGTACCCATGCCAGACTGCCATCGCGCCCGTCGTTGACGTGAATGATAATCTGATGATTATATTCAGAATTATTCTGAATGCTGCGCACGCAGAGTTTAAGCAGTTCAAGGTTGTTCCAGGTTGGAATCAATATAGAAAACATGTGCAGGCGCTAGGCAGGTGGAGTAACGAGCGGATTTTACTGCACAAAGCGCCGGGATGTGCGGCTAGTAATGCGTTTGCGTGCCTATATCGTTACAATGCGCAGCCTTCGCAAGAAGATATACTCAATGAAATGATGATCAATGCCATTCTAAAAAGTATCAATGCGGATGAAACCAGCATGACGGAATTCAAAACCACTTTTCAAAAAGAGGTGATTGAAACCGTGGTTGCGTTCGCCAACGCTAAAGGCGGGCAGATCATCATTGGCGTTTCGGATGCAAGACATATCAACGGGGTTGTGATCAATAACGAGACCTTGAAAGACTGGTTGAATCAGATCAAAAATAATACGCATCCCAGCATATTGCCCGATATTGAGGCGTATCAAATTGATGGAAAAACCATAGTGCTGATAAGTATTGCTGAACAACCCGTCAAACCGATTTCTTACAAAAATCGCTATTTCAAGCGGTTTCAAAACGCGAATCATCAGATGAGTCTGGATGAAATTGCCAACGAGCACTTGAAATCCATCAATTCAAGCTGGGATTATCATCTGGATACTCGCCATGATTTTGGCGACATTTCGATGGAAAAAGTGTTGGAACTTATTCAGAAAATCGAAAAACATAAAGACAGATTATTTGATGATGATCCTTATCAGGTTTTGCAGAAATATGAGTTAGTCAAAGAAGGTAAGCTGACCTTCGCGGCTTATCTGCTTTTTGTAAATAACATTTCAGCCATTACTTCGTTGCAAATCGGCAGATTTAAAACTGAAACCGACATCATTGACAATATCGATCTGAATACAGATTTACTGAGTCAAATTGAGGGTGTCTTGAGTTTTATACGCCGGCACCTGATGGTTGAATATGTCATCACAGGTGAAGCACAACGGCAGGAACGCTACGATTATCCGGTAGAAGCGATTCGTGAAATCGTCATCAATATGGTGATTCATCGTGATTATCGTGATAGCGGCAACTCAATCATCAAGATTTTCGACGACAGAATCGAATTTTTCAATCCAGGCAAACTTTATGGTGATTTGACTATCGCGCAACTTAACAGCGGACAATACGCATCTCGTACCCGAAACAGGGCGATAGCAAACATGTTCAAAGAATGCGGTCTGATCGAACGTTATGGTTCGGGGATCAAGCGTATCAGGAACGCGTGCGTGAAGCATGGTCTTGCAGAACCTGTATTTGAAGAATTTCAACATGGCTTTCATGTCGTCATTTACAAAAAAGCGAATGTAGAGGGAGTCAGTGGCGGAGTAAATGGCGGAGTAAATGGCGGAGTAAATGGCGGAGTAAATGGGGTGCTTGCACACATACAGTCACACCCCGGGCAACGCGCAAGTGAAATTTCTGCTACGTTTCACATCCCCCTGAGAACCATTGAGCGCTGGCTGAAGGAGCTTCGGGACAAGGGCGAGATCGAATTTCGTGGCGCTTCGAAGACAGGTGGCTACTTTGCACAATAAGCTGTTTGTAACAATCTGCATGATGGCCTCTCAAAAACGATGAATATCGTTCAGGTCGTTAAACGCTATGGGCCGGTGGGTGGCATGGAGCGTTATGTCTGGGAGCTGAGCCGTGAGCTTCAGGCGTTGGGGCATCAGGTCACGGTGCTCTGCGAGCGTTGTCATACCGACGCGCCCCAAGGTGTGCGGGTCGTCGAGTTGGGTGAAACGGCCAAGCGTCCCCGCTGGCTGTCGCAAGTGCGTTTCAGTTGGCGGGTCACGCGCTGGGTGCAACAGAATCATAGTGCCGACCGCATTATTCATAGCCACGAGCGTTTGGGCGTGCACGATGCGACCACCTTCCACGGGCCGCCGTTTGCCACGATTTATGAAAAGGGCTGGTGGCGTTTTATTTCAATCAGGGTGTGGGTGCGTTTATACCTTGAGCGCCGCGAGCTGGAAACCGCAAAAATTATCGTGCCTAATTCGACTTTCATCAGCAGGCAGTTGCTACACTATTATCCGGAAATTGCAGGAAAACTAAGTGTACCGATCGCCCCCGGAATTTTGCCGATACGACAGCGCGAGCCGCGCAGCGTCCCGGCCGATGGCGGTATAGTTTGTTTCGTGGGATGGGAATGGCAGCGTAAGGGCTTAGCTCAAGCGATAGATATTGTTAAGGCACTGCGCCATACACGCTCTCATGCCGAATTGTGGGTGGTGGGCCCTGATCCGGCCGAGTTGGAGCCCTTGTTCGCGGATTGGAATGGCGGCTATCGCCTGCTGGGCTGGCGCGAGGATAATGATTATTTCAGCGAGGTGGATGTGCTGCTCCATCCCGCGCGGGCCGAACCTTATGGTATGGTGATCAGCGAGGCGATGGCGGCACGCGTAGCTGTGGTGATTTCCGATGTGTGCGGCGCGGCAGAGCATGTGCCAGCAGAGGCGGGTTCTGTTTTGCCGCTTACCGCACCTCTAGAAACGTGGTTGACTGCCCTCGAACAGCAGTTAGCACGCATCAAACCTGTTCCCCAATTTGATCGGAGCTGGTGCCGTGTGGCGCAAGAATATGAGCCGATTTACCGGAAAATTCTTAAGGCTGAATTT
Source organism: Gallionella sp. (assembly GCA_041660905.1). Classification (GTDB taxonomy): domain Bacteria; phylum Pseudomonadota; class Gammaproteobacteria; order Burkholderiales; family Gallionellaceae; genus Gallionella. Next base: position 496,151 of record JBAZVL010000001.1, on the reverse strand, counting down.
AAATGAATGTAACAGGATGCCGCTATACAAACGTCGTGGAAATTATCGTTGCGGTGCTGTTGATACTCTACCCTGCATTGATGTTCGCCGTCAAAGGCGGTATGAACGGAGCGTTCTTGTTATTGCTTCTGCTGTCACTCGCGGTGGTCATCCTGCGTCCCCGAGGTTTGCCGCCCATTCTATGGCGTCGTGAAACAACATATTATCTATTATCAATGCTGGCACTACCTGTCGCCATCTTTTTAAGTCAAAGCTATCACCATCATTATGACGCTCACCCTTACGATGCAGCATCACGGTTTTTACTAGCGGTACCCGTTTTACTGCTGTTACATCGCTTGCCCTTTAATATTGTTGCGATGGTGCAGTATGGTTTTCCTCTGGCCACCATTGCAGGATGCTTTATGCTTAAACATATTGATCAGGGACGATTTGGAATTGCCACTTTGGACCTGATTCACTTTGGAGATTTTGCGCTGGTATTGGGAGTTATGTCTTTGTTGAGCCTGAACTGGGCAGGACGAGAAGCGTTTTTGTTGCGTGCCTTTAAACTGGCCGGGTTTTTCGCAGGGATATATGCCTCAGTGGCTTCAGGTTCTCGTGGAGGCTGGCTCGCATTGCCGGTGTTTTTGTTGATGTTTGCATATTTCAGACTAGGCAAAATTTCGCTGAAAGTTTTGTTTGCTGTGCCGCTCATAATGGTAATCGCTGGTTTTATAGCATTTAATATTAATTCGAGTGTTCATCATCGGGTTGAGGACGTCGTCAACGATGTGTCTAATTTTCGGCATGGACATCCGGACACTCCGACAGGGATACGTTTGCAACTCTTTCAAGTTGCGGCTGAAATCGCATTTAAAAACCCAATCTTTGGTGTTGGTCCGGATGGATTTGCGCGTGAGATGGAGCCCATGCTCAAAGCCGGAAAAGTCACTGCTTTGGCTGCTGATTTGGGTAAAGGTGAAGTGCATAATGAGCTTTTGTCCAGAGCAGCAGGCTTGGGGCTCTTCGGATTGATCGCCATTTTGTCGATCTATCTGGTGCCAGCCAGAATTTTTTATCGCGCGATGAAATCGGATTCGGTTAAGGTAAGGCAGGCTGGGATGCTGGGTCTTGTTTTTGTTAGTGGTTTCATGGTCTTCGGATTAACGGCGGAGACACTCAATCTGACCATGGCAACGGCATTTTACAGCTTGACGGTCGCCGTATTGCTGGCTGCCTGTTTAAATATTCATCACAGCGAGCAAGTCTCGCCAAATACCTTATAGTCTCGTGCCTGTAAATGAGCTTAAATAATGACAGGGATCTCCTCATAACATGTGTCTTTGTGAGCGTAGCGAAGCAATCCAGCGATGTTAAAAGATATCTGGTTTGCCACGTTGTTACACTCCTCGCAATGACTTTTTTGGTTCCGGCATGTCCGGCTTAGGTCTACTATGTTTAGCATACTCATCCCAACTTGGAACAATCTCAGCTGCTTAAAGCTATGTGTTGAAAGCATACAAAAATACTCCAGTCAGCAGCACGAAATCATCATACATATCAACGATGGATCGGATGGCTCGCTCGAATGGGTTAAGTCGCAGGGGCTGAAATACAGCCATACTGAAAAAAATGTGGGTATTTGTCTGTCGGTGAATAATTTGGCCGCTAAGGCAAGTCACGACTGGTTGTTATATATGAACGACGACATGGTGGCCTGTCCGAACTGGGATGCCGCATTCGAGGCGGCGATCAACGCGACTAAAACCGATTTGGCAATGTATTTCGGCACGCTGATCGAGCCCAGAAAATCTCAAAGTCCGCTGATCATCAATCAGAACCACGGCATCAATCCCGAAGAATTTGATGAGGAAGCCATGCTGGCCAACTATATGAACGAGGTGCGTGGGGATTTGGAGGGTGCGGCCTTACAGCCGACCCTAGTGCATCGTAAATGGTGGACAGCGGTGGGCGGCTATAGTCTCGAATTTAGCCCTGGCATGAGTACCGATGATGATCTGCTGATGAAATTTTGGGTAGTCGGATGTCGTAACTTCCGCGTCGTTGGCAACAGCCGTTTTTATCACTTTGGCTTCAAGAGCACAGGCCGGGTAAAGCACAATTTGGGTGGCCGAATTTTTGCGATGAAGTGGGGGATAACGCAAAAAGAGTTTTTTAATAACTTTTTGATTAAATTAAGAAATAATGCAATAGGTGGCGGTTTGCAAGCTAATGCTGTTGTGACTGATTTTCCACGCGCCACGCGGCTGGGCAAGTTGCGCCGTGTAGGTTACGGACTGACCCAAGATTATCCGCTGGAGGATATCGATGCTTGGGATCCTAAATCGGGTGTAGGGAAATGGGAAGAGGGTTAATAAAATCATGGCAGCAGCAATAAAAGGCGACTGATTATTGTTGCAAGTTTTGATAAATCGCTTTTCCCATCAATAAATAGGTTGCCGTGGAAAAATGCTGGTTGTTGGCCGGGTAGACGTCCACAGTTTTGGTTTCGATGGCTTGCCTCACTGTGGCGAGCAGATTGACCGAACGTACGTGTGTTTCAGCCTTATTCCAGAACTGTTTGTCAGGGTGCAGGTAGGCGGTGGTCTTGTTGGGCACGACAACCCATAACGTGTTCAGTCCTGTCAGCCTTTGTTCCAGTATCCGCATGTTGTCGATTACATCGGCGCTCAAGTCTTGCTGACTGTCGCTGGCCAGAAACAGCGCATCTGCACAGCGTGCGTGGCTGAACAACTCGCAGCCGTTGTTCACTCTGGCTACGATGCTGCCGCGTCCGGTGTCCCAGCGTTTGAAATCGGGATGCGCGCTGAGTTTTTCATATCTGGACTGATTCAAACGAGTCTGTAAACCGATGGATACCTTTCCAGAATAGTCGGGCTGGCTTCTGTCGAGCGCAGTTGGCGGGGCCGGGCGCGGCAGGTTCGCGTCGAAACTGGCGTGGAAATCCATTTTTTGGCAACGTACCGAGTCGGCAAGTCCAGAGGTAACATTGCGCTCGACGGTTTCGAGTACGATGTGTTTGCCCTTAAACCCTTGTGCGCGCAGCCACGGCATAAAATCTTCGCAGATGCCGCGGATATTGGTCCAATGCTCGGTGCGTACCTTAAGGCCGTGGCGTATCAATTCCGTTTGCCATATTCTGCCGACAGAGAAGCTATCGCCGACCACCAGCACATCGGCATCCTGCCAGGCTGCTTGCCGGATCAGCACAGGATCGACGGCAGGCTGAGACTGCGTCCAGCCGAACAGGGATTCGGGCAAAAGGCCGATGCGCGTCTGATCCCCTTCGAAGCCTGCAAGTGGTAGAAAATACAAGCCGATTGCGCCGTATAGCGCGGCGGTAGTGAAGATCAGGATTGAAAAAGTTTGGGCGTATTTCATTTTTGCAGGCTTTGGTATATCGCCTCACCCAATATCAGGTATCCGGCAGTAGATAGGTGTGTTTCATTGGCTGGATATAAATCTATGTTTTTATTGTGTATTTCATGCTTAAAAGCTTCCAGCAGATTGGGCGCATAAAAATTTTCTTCGGCCTTAGCCCAGAATTGCTTGTTAGGATGAAGGTATGCCGTGGATTTATCCGGTATGATCACCCACACAGGCTTGATTGTTTTAAGCCGTTCCCCTAGCCTCCTCATATTATCCAGCGTGTGGTCGCTAAAATCGCCGTTATGGTCATCTGCGTAAAACAGCGCATCGTTGCAGCTCTTGTGGCTGAACAGTTCGCAGCCGTTCGTGACACGCTGCATACGTACCGTGTTTCCCATCTCCCAGCTGTTAAATTCAGCACGGGTGCTCAGGCTTTGATACTTCAGTTCGTTTAATTTAACTTGGAAACCGACAGATAATTTTCCGGTAAAGTCAGTGCGGTTAAAACTCATCTGTCGTGCTGGCGGCAGCACCGGAGAGACGGCCAAAGGGCGGTAATCCATCTGTTTGCAAGGTAGCGAACGCGCCAGTCTATCCTCGAAATTATGTTCAACCACTTCGATTACCACGTGACTTCCCTTAAATCCTTTGTTGTCCAGCCATCCGGTAAAATCTTCACAGATGTTGCGCATGCTCTCCCATGTTTCGGTGTGAACTTTCATGCCGCGTTCAACCAGTACACTTTGCCATAGAAGCGGCATGGAAAAACTATCGCCTATGGCCAGCACGTCGGCCTCCTGCCATGAGGCGTTTACGAGGTGCTCCGGGTTGACGGCGGGTTGCTCTCTGGTCCATCCGAATAGTGATTCAGGGATTTTCCCCATACGGGTAAGCGGGCCGGTAAAACTTGCAAGCGGCAGAAAGTAGAATCCAGCCGCACCATAGAGTGTTGCGGCTGTTAACACGATGATGGAGAAAAGTCTGGCGTGTTTCATGGCTGTAAAGCTTGTATGAAGAAGCTTTGAGTCATTGTCCAAGGCGGCATCCCCGCGAGAATTTTTGCATCCTTAGGGGAGGGTAATTTTGCCATGTCCGTTAGAACTGGAAATAGAGGAAAGGGCTGTAGCTGCCGAACTGGTCCAGGGCCAGGAACAATAAATACAGCACGATTATCGCCTGGATCAGCGTCAGGAAGTAATTGCCCGTGGCGAACTTGAGTCTGCCGGAGTTGGGCAGCAGCCAGACCCAGATCAATGATAAGGCCAGCAGTTTGATCAGATCGCGTCCTGACAGGTCTGTTGTGAGCAGCAGTTGTCCGTGCAGCACTGCATCTAGCGTAATGGGGCGAGCGTGCAAACCATACATCGCTTCGAGCATGACCCATGCATGTGCCATATCGCTCGAACGGAACACCACCCAAGCCGTCACAACGGCCGCGAAGGTGATGCTCCCCCCGGTTAATGTGCCCAGCCAGTTTGGTACTCGGCTAAAAAAGCGCGCAGGAACAAGATCGCGCCACAGATGATTGGCGGTGAGATAGGCGCCGTGCAGGGCACCCCAAACCACGAAGGTCCAGCCCGCGCCGTGCCACAGACCACCCAGCAGCATGGTTGCGAACAGGTTGAGATAGCGTCGTCCTATCCCTTTTCGATTGCCGCCCAGCGGGATGTATAGATAGTCGCGTAGAAATCGCGACAGCGTCATGTGCCAGCGACGCCAGAAGTCGATGATGCTGGTGGCTTTGTAAGGCGAGTCAAAGTTGATAGGCAGACGGATATTGAACATCAGGGCAATGCCCAAGGCCATGTCGGTATAGCCGGAAAAATCGAAATAAAGTTGCAGGGTGTAGGCCAGTGCACCGGCCCATGCCTCATAGCTGGTCGGTAATATACCGTTCTGTACGCCATCGAATACTCCGTTGGCGAAGGGGGCTAGCGCGTCTGCACCCAGAGTTTTTTTACACAAACCCAGCGTAAATAGCATCAGTCCGGTGGCGACATGTTCCCAGTTAAGTCGATAGCTGGAGATGCGGGAAAATTGGGGCATCATCTCCTTGTGATGCAGGATAGGTCCTGCGATCAAATGGGGAAAATAGGTGACGAACAATACATAGTGGATGAAGTTGTACTCTTTTACCTTGCCTTGATAGGTGTCCACCAGATAGGCGATCTGCGTGAAAGTAAAGAATGAGATGCCCAGCGGCAGAATAATTTCGCCCGCATTCCATTGTGTGCCGGCTACGCTGTTGATGCTGCCTATGAAGAAGTTGGCGTACTTGTAATAGCACAGTAGCAGCAGATTGGCGGCGATAGCCACGATCAGCAGTCGCTTTTTACTTTCCCCTTTTTCCTTGCCCCTTGCGCCTGTCTTGGCTATCCACAGCCCGAATGCGTAGTTGCATACGATGGAGAGCAGTAAGAGTCCTACATAGGCTGGATTCCAGTAGCCGTAGAAGAACACCGACGCTAGTGCCAGCCAGGCGGCGGCATAGCTGTGATTGATTCGCCCGAGCTGAAAAAATCCCAGCAATACCACGGGCAGATAGAAGAATATAAAACTGTAAGAATTAAACAGCATCAGGCGACACGGACTTTCAGCATAGAAGAAAGGTTCATGGAGTAGACGGATTTCATCGAAGGTATCGGCATAATGTGGTATTTTACAGAAAAACAGGGTGCGGGGAACGCGATAACAGTAAACGCCGCAGCCCGGCTTCGTTATAGCTACTTAATAATTTATCAATGAAACAGACTTCTCCACATATCTCCGTCGTTATTCCCGTATACAAGGCCGAACGTTGCCTTGATGAATTGTATGCTCGCCTGAAAGTTGCGCTCGAGTGCGTGACGACTGATTTTGAAATCGTGTTGATCGAAGACTGCGGTGGAGACAATTCCTGGCAAGTAATCGAAAGGCTGGCGGGTGCGGATACTCGCGTGCGAGGCCTTCAGTTTAGCCGTAACTTTGGTCAGCATTACGGCATCACAGCCGGTATTGATCACTGCAATGGCGATTGGGTGGTGGTGATGGATTGCGACTTGCAGGACAGGCCGGAGGAAATACCTCGTCTGTATGCGAAGGCTCAGGAAGGTTACGACATCGTGCTGGCCAGACGCGGTGAGCGCTGTGATCCGGCACTCAAGCGCGCCACCTCCTGGTTGTTTTATAAGCTGTTCAGCTATCTGGCTGATATCGAATATGACGGTCAAACCGGCAATTTTCGGATTATGTCACGCAAGGTCGCGGAAAATTTCCGGCACATGCGCGAACAACTGCGTTTTTTTGGCGGGTTGGTGCAGTGGATGGGGTTTCCGACAGCCAGTATTGAGGTGGAGCACGCCGGGCGCTTCGAGGGAAATTCTACCTATACCTTCGCAAAACTCTGGAAGCTGGCCGCTGAGACGATTATCGCTTATTCCGACAAGCCGTTACGCCTAGCTGTACGTTTCGGCTTTGTAATGGCATTGTTTTCATTTTGTTACGGGATTTACATACTCGCACATGCATTGTTTTACGGCTCGCCGATTCCGGGTTGGAACAGTCTGATCGTATCGCTGTACTTTATCGGCGGCATCATCATCGCTATTCTGGGTATCATCGGCATTTATCTGGGTAAGACTTTCGATGAAAGCAAGAAACGACCTTTGTATATTGTCAGGCGGGCAACCTACGATGAACACGCTGATTAAGCCTACGCCCTGGGATACGGCGGCACTGGGTATGCCGACCTGGGAATTGTGTGAATACTCCGAAGCGGCCTTGCAAGAAGCCGCACAGACCAAAGGACATCATACGTTGAAGGTCGATCCGCTGGCGGATAAAGGCTTGCTGCATCAATACGGATTTTATTACTGCGACACACTGGTTGAGCCTTATTGTAAAGCCACGCGTTTGCATTCGTATCTGCATCCGGATGCGACAGTTTGCAAAAAGCTCGATGAGCAACAGGTGATGGCGATTTGCCACGGCGCATTTGAGCATGGCCGCTTCCATCGGGATTTCAATTTGCCTCGCGCGGCGGCCGACCTGCGCTACGACAACTGGCTGAAGCAATTGCTAGATGCGAACCAGGTTTACGGCCTGTTTTGGCGGGGTGAGTTGGCCGGTTTCATCGCTTACAGCGGGAATAATCTGCTGTTGCACGCAGTCGCAGCAAAGTGCCGGGGGCAAGGTCTTTCGAAGTACTGGTGGAGCGCCGTCTGCGGGGAGTTGCTGGCAGGGGGTTGCGATGAGGTGAAAAGTTCGATTTCTGCAGGCAATCTGGCTGTGCTTAATTTGTATATCTCGCTGGGATTCTCTTTTACCCACCCTCAGGATATTTACCACCGTTTAACAAAGTGACTATGAGCTATTTTTACGTTTTTCTTACCATCATGTTGACCGTATATGGTCAGATCGCCATCAAATGGCAAGTCCTGAAGGTAGGCTCATTGCCTGAGGGGACGGCTGAGAAAATTAGCTTCATGTTGCATCTGTTGCTAAATCCGTGGATCGTCAGTGCGCTTGCTGCAGCCTTTCTGGCATCATTTTTCTGGATGGCTGCGATGACTAAACTTCAGCTGAGCCATGCTTATCCCTTTATGGGGCTAACCTTCGTTGTGGTGATGCTGGCCAGTGGCTTTTTCTTTCATGAGCCCATCACAACGCTCAAGGTTGTCGGTGTGGCGTTGATTGTGCTGGGTTTGGTGGTGGCGAGTCAGGGCTGAGATTTTTACAGGCAGTGCCTCGGCACAACAGATACATCTGATCTCCTCCCAGTTTGTATTGCCGGTATATTGCGCCTAATTCGGGTGCGGCCTGATAGGCGATTACATAACCGTTTTGCCAGGAGGCCGGTGGGGCCATCAGCGCAGGCCGTGGGTGAATGGCTGAATCGATATAGGCGACAACGCTCATTCCTGCAGCGGAAGCATCGCTTGCATATAGTGGCTCATCGCCTGCGACGCGCAGAATGTCCTGTGCAGTCTGGTAGTAATTCTCGCCACGGAAATTTTGTTGGTAGTAGGGGAATATCGCCAGGGTCAACGCCCACTGCAAAACCAGCATCCCGGTCAGCCACCTGCATGTCAGAGCCACGGCTCGCTCACCCGCTTGCCAGATTGGCCAGGCTAGTGTCAGGGCGAACAGGGGGTAGAGCGGCATCAGGTAGCGCGCGGCGCTGGTCGGCGCGAACCAGTAGGGCAACATACCGATGATGCAGGAGAAGAGTGCCGCTTTCCACCAGACGGGCATCGTCAGGGAGCGTTTGCGTTGCTTGGTCCAGTAATAGAGTGCGATCGGTGCCGCCGGTGAAAGCCTGAGCAAGACCTCAAACGGGTAGCTGGTCAACGTGAACGCGTATTCCTTTACGTTCAGTGCGGAAAATTTATCCGTGACTTCCCAAAGCATGAAATGACCCTGTCCGCTGCCGCCAGCACCCAAAAATAACTTGTACCAAAGCAGGGGAAAGGCAAACGCCAGCATATGTAGCAATACAACGCGGCGGCTTAGCAGGAAAGGACGATGTTCCTTGTGTAAGACAAGTGCGGTGTAGGTGATCGCGTAAAACACATAGGAGGTAAAAGTCTTAACCAGAAAAGCGCAGGTCAGCAAGGCCAGACCGGTTGCCAGCAGGCTGAGTCGATTGCGCAGTGCTGAACTCCAGAGCATGGCGATAGCTCCGAAAATGCAGAAGGTGTACAGCGGATCGACATAGGCTAACCAGCCACGGTAGAGCAATAAATCAGCTAGGGTGATATAAATTAGCGCGGTAAAGGCCGCGAAGTTCGGTTCTTTGACCAGTTGTCGTGTGAGCCATGCCAGTATTAATCCTGTGCCTAGCGTCGATGCCAGTGCTATTCCACGGATGATTTCCAACATGTGAGTCCAGCCGGTCAGCTCGGATAACGGGATGATGCTCCACATGAACAATGGATTTTGCCGCAGAGCGATGCCGTAGCGTGTCTTGTCCAGCCATTCGGATTGGCGCTGAAACAGTTCGATGGCGGCCAGTGGAAAGACGGCTTCTTCCCCGACATAAAAAAACCAAAGAGTCGGAATGAAACCGAGCGCGGCGACGGCGTACAGTCGCCAGTAGCGATTTATCAACATATTCAGTAGCTTATGTTATAAAAAGAGAGGATGGCCTGGGATACCCGCAGCACGTCTTCGTCCGTCATCTCATAGTAAAGCGGCAGGCGTAACAGGCGATTGCTCAAATCATCCGTTGCCTGCATTTCACCGCTGACCCGACCGTATCGTCGTCCGGCCGGGGATGAGTGCAGCGGAACATAATGGAATACGGGATTAATACCTTGTTTTTTAAGGTGAGCGATCAGGGCGGTGCGGGTGCTCAGGCTATCGGTGATGACGTAATACATGTGCCCGTTGCTATCATCGTCGAAGTTTGCGCAGCGCAATAGTCCTGCCTGGTGCAAGGGGGAGAGTTGGCTGCGATAGCTGGTGCAGATGTGACAGCGCTTTGCCGTGATTTCTCCGGCGCGCTCAAGTTGGGCGTAGAGGAAAGCGCTCACCAGTTCGCTGGGCAGATAAGAGGAGCCGATATCTACCCAGGTATATTTATCCACTTCTCCACGGAAAAATTGACTGCGGTTGGTGCCCTTTTCACGAATGATTTCAGCGCGTTCGGTAAAGCGTTCGTCGTTTATCAGGAGGGCGCCCCCTTCGCCGCTGATAATGTTTTTAGTTTCGTGAAAACTGAGGCAACCGAAATGACCGATACTGCCCAGGGCACGTTTTTTATAGGTGGAGAGCAGTGCTTGTGCGGCATCTTCGACGACCAGAAGATGATGTCTTTCGGCGATGGACATGATGGTATCCATCTCGCACGGGACGCCTGCATAGTGAACGGGTACGATGACGCGTGTTTTAGGCGTAATCGCGGCTTCAATCAGTTTCTCGTCGATGTTTAACGTGTCCCGGCGGATGTCTACGAAAACGGGGATCGCTCCGCGCAAGACAAAGGCATTTGCGGTTGAAACGAAAGTGTAGGAGGGCAGAATGACTTCATCGCCGGGCTGCAGGTCACACAGGATAGCGGCCATTTCCAGCGCGGCGGTACAAGAGTGAGTGAGCAGTGCTTTGCGGCTGTTTAGCTTGTCTTCAAACCAGCGGTTGCACAGTTTGGTATATTTGCCATCTCCGGAGAGGTGGCCTTGTGCGACCGCATCGGCGATCAGCGAGAGTTCGCGGCCGATGATAAAAGGATGGTTAAACGGGATGGGCTTCATCAAAATTGGCCGTAAATCAGAAGCGTTATTTTACCGATAAACGGGTAAAAGAACGCAACGCTGATTGACTAATGGGGTGGATTAAATAGTTAATGCAGCATACTGACTAATAAATGTTTATATGGCTATTTTAGTGCAGCCAGTGCGGCGTCGTAATTCGGCTCGTTAGTGATTTCATTGACCAGTTCACCGTACAGCACGCGATTTTCTTCATCCAGCACCAGCACGGCGCGGGCGGTCAACCCTGCCAGCACAGAATCCGCGATCTTCACGCCGTAGTTGCGCATGAATTCACGACCGCGCATCAAAGACAAGGGAACAACATTTTCCAGACCTTCCACCGCACAGAATCGCCCCATCACAAAGGGCAGGTCGGCGGAAATCACCAGCAATACGGTGTTCTCAAGCGCACCTGCAGCCTCATTAAATTTTCGAGCCGAGGTGGCGCAGACAGGGGTATCCAGACTAGGTACGATGTTGAGCACCTTGCGTTTACCCGCAAAACTGGACAGCGCAACATCGGTGAGATCCTTATTCACCAGAGTGAATTCCGGTGCAACATCCCCAACGGCCGGGAATTTGCCATATAAAGTAACTGGTGCACCGCTGAGTGTGACTGCGCCCTTATTGGCGACTTCTTTTTTCTTGCTCATGATGTGTGTCCTCTATAGGCCGTCATCCCCGCGAATGCGGGGGTTCTGTTAATTATAACTATCCACCGGCGGGCAGGCGCAAACCAGATGCTTGTCGCCGTACACATTGTCGATCTTTGCAACCGAAGGCCAGAACTTATTGTCTCGTACCCATGGCAACGGATATGCAGCCTGCTCACGACTATACGGACGATTCCAGTCGCTGCTCACTACCGCTTTGGCGGTATGCGGTGCACGCTTGATAATATTATCCTTTTTATCGGCACGACCGGCGACGATCTCGTCGATCTCACCGCGTATCGCAATCATCGCCTGACAGAAGCGATCGAGCTCCGCCTTGGACTCACTCTCGGTAGGTTCAACCATCAACGTATCGACCACGGGGAAAGAGGTGGTCGGCGCGTGAAAACCGAAATCCATCAATCGCTTGCCGATGTCGCTGACTTCAACCCCCGCCTCGCGTTTGAATTCGATGCAGTTCAAGATCATCTCATGCGCGCAACGACCGTTCGCCCCGCTGAACAAAGTAGGGTAATGATCCTTCAACGATTCCTTGATGTAGTTGGCGTTGAGGATCGCCATGCGGGTCGCCTGAGCCAGCCCCGTGCCGCCCATCATCTTAATGTAGCCGTAAGAAATCAATAAAATCAATGCACTACCGTAAGGCGCCGCAGACACCGCATGAATACCCTGCTCGCCACCAGTCTTGATCACCGGATGAGACGGCAGGAAAGGCGTCAGATGCGCCGCCACGCCGATAGGGCCGACACCCGGTCCACCACCGCCGTGAGGAATCGCGAAAGTCTTGTGCAGATTCAAATGGCACACGTCCGCGCCGATATTGCCCGGACTAGTTAACCCCACCTGAGCATTCATGTTCGCGCCGTCCATATAAACTTGACCGCCGTTCGCGTGAATGATGCTGGTGATCTCGATGATGGACTCTTCATACACGCCGTGCGTACTAGGATAAGTGACCATCAGACAGGACAGATCATCGCGGTGCAACTCAGCTTTTTCGCGCAGATCGCCCACATCGATATTGCCCTGCTTGTCGCATTTGACCACCACGATGTCCATGCCGCACATCGCCGCGCTTGCTGGATTGGTACCGTGCGCGGAGGAAGGAATCAGTGCAACTTTGCGCTGACCTTCGCCGCGCGAACGGTGATAGGCCTGAATGACCAAAAGCCCAGCATATTCACCCTGCGCACCGCTGTTTGGCTGAAAACTCATCTGTGCAAAACCGGTGATTTCGGACAGTGCCGCATCCAACCCTGCGATCAACTCCTGAAATCCGACCGCCTGCTCAACAGGCACAAAAGGATGCAGATTCGCAAACCCAGGCCAGGTCAACGCCAGCAATTCGGACGCTGCATTCAGCTTCATGGTGCAGGAACCCAGCGCGATCATGGAGTGAGTCAGCGACAGATCCTTGTTTTCCAGACGCTTGATATAACGCATCATTTCAGTTTCGGAATGATAGGAATTGAATACCGGATGACTCAAGAAGTCCGATGAACGCGGCGCGAACAACATCGTTTGCGCATCGACATCGGCCTGCGTCAGCACGGCAGCAGACTTACCCGCTGCCTTCGCAAACACCGAAAGTATCGCGTTCAAATCTGCGATCGAAGTCGTTTGATCGAGTGCAATACCCAAACCTTCAGCGCTGTAACGGAAGTTAATTTCTGACGATTCTGCCAGCGCATGAATCTTCACGTTATCGGTATGAACCAATTTGATCGTATCGAAGAAATGATCGAACGCCACCGTGTAACCCAGCTTCTTCAACTCGCTTGATAACGCAACGGTAGATAGATGCACCTGACGGGCGATGCCGCGCAGACCATCCGCACCGTGATAAACCGCATACATACTGGCCATGATGGCGAGCAAGGCTTGTGCCGTGCAGATATTGGAGGTCGCCTTTTCGCGACGGATATGCTGTTCGCGGGTTTGCAGCGCCATACGCAGCGCAGGATTACCGTCGGCATCGACCGACACGCCGATAATGCGTCCCGGCATCGAACGCTTGTATGCATCGCGACAGGCGAAGTAAGCCGCGTGCGGGCCGCCGTAACCCATAGGCACGCCGAAACGCTGAGTGGAACCCAGCACAATGTCAGCACCCCATTCGCCCGGCGGCGTGAGCAGCACCAGACTCAGAATGTCGGCGGCGACCGCAATGGTCATGCCGTGCTCCTTGGCACGCGCGACAAAATCCGCGTAGTCATGTACCACGCCATTGGCCGCCGGATATTGCAGCAGCGCGCCGTACAACTTGTCGTTCAGGGTCACTGTCTTGAAATCGCCGATCACAAGTTCAATGCCTAGCGGTTTCGCGCGGGTTTTGAGCAATTCGATGGTCTGCGGAAAACATTCGTGCGACACAAAGAAACTGTTCTTACCAGCCGCTTGCGCTTCGCGGCTACGCAAGCCGTGCAACATGGTCATTGCTTCAGCAGCGGCCGTAGCCTCATCCAGCAAGGAGGCGTTGGCGATTTCCATTCCGGTCATGTCCATCACCATGGTCTGGTAATTGAGCAAGGCTTCCAGTCGCCCCTGAGCAATTTCAGCCTGATACGGCGTATAAGCCGTGTACCAGCCAGGATTTTCCAGAATATTGCGCTGAATCACCGGCGGCAAAATCGTATCGTAATAACCCAGACCGATGTAGCTCTTATAGAGCTTGTTCTTCGCCGCGATACCGCGCAGATGAGCAAGGTAAGCGTGCTCGGACATGCCTTCCGGCAAATTCAACGGGGCCTTCAAACGGATAGCGGCAGGGATGGTCTGATCGATCAACGCATCCAGAGTTGGCGCATCGATCGCTTTTAACATTTCCAGAACGTCCTTCTCGGACGGGCCGTTGTGGCGATTTACAAATTGGTCTGTGTTCATAGGATTCGGGATTCGGGATTCAGGGAGGTGTTGCTGCGGGATTCATGGTCGAAAAAACGGATTTCCGCATCCTGACGCCTGAATCCCGCATCCAGCTTTTAGTGCGCTTCGCTGTCGACAACGGCCTGATAGCCAGCAGCGTCCAGCAACGCGTCCACATCAGCCGCATTATCAGGCTTCATCTTGAACATCCAGGCGCCATAAGGGTCGCTGTTGATATTTTCCGGACTGCTGTCCAAATCGCCATTCACTTCGGTCACAGTACCTGAAACCGGTGCGTAGACGTCAGCGGCAGCCTTAACAGACTCAACCACGGCGCATTCTTCTTTCGCCTTCAGATGACGACCAGCGGCGGGCGCCTCAACGAACACCATATCGCCCAACAGTTCCTGTGCGTGTTGCGTGATGCCGATACTGACCGTGCCGTCAGCTTCAGTTTTGACCCATTCGTGGGAGGCTGTGTACTTCAGATTGGATGGATTGCTCATTGTTTTCTCCGTGTGTAGGTCGGGTTTTAACCCGACATCAAAATTAGTCGGACTGAAGTCCGGCCTACATTATTAAACCAGCCCTTTTCCGTTGCGCGCGAACGGGTACTTTACTACCTGCGCGTTCAGCATTTTATCGCGAATTGCCACTTGCACCGTATCGCCGATCGCAACATCTTTTGGCACACGCGCCAGCGCGATGGATTTTTCCAGCGTAGGCGAAAAACTACCGCTGGTGATTTCACCGATGCCATGCGGGGTATGTACCTTCTGATGACCGCGCAGCACACCGCGATCCATCAACAACAAACCGATCAATTTTTGTGTCGGCGGATTAGCCAGCAGCGCAGCCTTACCGATGAAGTCGCGGTCACTCTTTAAATCCACCGTCCAGGCCAGACCCGATTCCAAAGGACCAACTGTCTCATCCATGTCCTGACCGTACAGATTCATACCAGCTTCCAGACGCAGCGTGTCGCGTGCGCCCAAGCCGATCGGCTTGACACCCGCTTTGTTCAAATCGTACCAGAAGGCCTCAACGTTTTCTTTCGGCAGCATGACTTCAAAGCCGTCTTCGCCGGTGTAACCTGTACGCGCAATAAAATGTTCGCCGCAATCGGCCGCCTGAAAATTTTGCAACCCTTCCGTCGCAGCCTGAGTCTGGGGCAACACCTGCCATACCTTGGCGCGCGAATTCGGGCCTTGTACGGCGACCATCGCCAGATCATCACGCGAGGTGATGACGAGATTAGGCGCACAACTTGCGGCCTGTTCCTTCATCCACGCGATATCTTTGTCGGCCGTCCCGGCGTTGACCACGATGCGGAACCAGTCTTCCGTCATGAAGTAGATGATCAAATCGTCGATCACGCCACCGGTCGGGCGCAACATCGCCGAATACAATGCCTTGCCTGGCAGGGTAATTTTATCGGCATTGTTCGCCAGCAAATAACGCAGGAAGGCGCGCACGCCAGCACCTTTCGCATCTACCACACGCATGTGGCACACGTCGAACATACCGCAGTCATTTCGAACCTGATGGTGCTCGTCGATTTGTGAACCGTAGTTCACAGGCATATCCCAGCCGCCAAAATCGACCATTTTGGCGCCCATCGCGCGGTGTGCAGCATTGAGTGGCGTAGTCTTGAGTGTCATATTTGCTTTCAGAAAATAAAAAAGGCGCAGCACGAGAATCGTGCTGCGCCCCATCTGTCCTTGGTACCTGAGAGATTACGACATACATCGCGTGCCCCTTCGGTGGCAGGTTTTCCTGCGCTCTCCAGATTTGCCTGTGCCAATAGTTCTTGTTGCCTGAGCGGTTACGGGTGTTACGCCTTCGGCGGTGGTATGAAACCACGCTCTCCCATTGGTCTTGACGGCAGCGCGAATTATGCGGGAAAGCATAAGGCATGACAATGAATATTTACGCTAGAATCAGCGCATCAATCACAGAGTTGGATCATGTGCACACAACCTTATCAATCAAATCCTTTGTTGCGCCTGAGTTATAGTTTGATTGCGCCGATTTATGATCTGGTCGTTGAACGGGCGATGCGTGAAGCGCGCGAGAAGTCGCTCAGCGCTTTGCCAACGGATACTACAGAAAAGGTTTTGTTAAGCGGCTTGGGCACCGGTCTGGATTTGCCTCTGCTGCCAACCGCGCATCACTACACCGCACTCGATTTTAACGCTGCGATGCTTGAGCGTGCGCGCGGGCGCAGCGCAAATTTACGGGTGGAGTGGGTGTTGGGCGACAGCATGGCACTACCTTTTGCCAACGAATATTTTGATCACGTTGTGCTGCATCTGATCACCGCCGTGGTACCCGAGCCACGGTTTTGTTTGGCAGAAGCCGCTCGCGTGATAAGACCCGGCGGATCTATCATTATTTTCGATAAATTTCTGCGCCCCCGGCAAACAGCACCCTTGCGCCGTTGGCTGACCCCGTTGACGCGCCGTATTGCCACGCGTATGGATGTGGTGTTCGAGGAGGTTTTGCTGGCCGCGCCCGCTCTGAAAGTAGTCAGTGATGTGCCGATGCTGGCAGGGGGATGGTTTCGCGGTATCGTGCTGCGCAAATTAAACCCGCCATAGGCGGGTTCATTATCACACCCAGTCTTTGGGTTGCAAAAAGGTATCGTACAAATCCGCTTCCGGGGTACCGGCTTCAGGGTGCCAGTCGTAACGCCATTTCACCAGCGGCGGCATGGATAGCAGGATGGACTCGGTGCGGCCATTGGACTGCAAACCGAAGATCGTCCCGCGATCGATCACCAGATTGAATTCCACGTAACGGCCGCGCCTGTACAACTGAAAGTCGCGTTCACGTTCGCCATAAGGCGTATCCATACGCTTTTCCAGTATCGGCACATAGGCTGACAGGAAGTGATCGCCTACGCTTTGCTGTATGGCAAATGCGGTGTCAAAATCGGGTACGGAGAGATCATCGAAGAAGATACCGCCTATGCCGCGCGGTTCATTGCGATGCTTGAGGAAGAAGTATTCGTCGCACCACTTCTTGTATTTCGGGTGCAGTTCATCGCTAAACGGCGTGAGTGAATTTTTACAGATCTGGTGAAAGTGCACCGCATCTTCTTCGAAGCCGTAATAGGGTGTGAGATCCATGCCGCCGCCGAACCAGAACACCGACTCGCCATCCGGCTTGTGGGCCATAAACATGCGCACGTTGGCGTGCGTGGTCGGCGCATAAGGGTTGCGAGGGTGCATCACCAGCGACACGCCCATCGCCTCCCAACTGCAACCGGCTAATTCAGGACGGTGTGCCGTGGCAGATGCGGGCATCTTGTCGCCCTTGACATGAGAAAATGCCACGCCGCCGCGCTCCAACACATTGCCTTCCTCGATGATGCAGCTGATACCGCCGCCCGCACCGATCCCGACACCACCCGGTTCACGCGACCATTGATCGCGGATAAATTTTTTGCCGTCGATTTGCTCCAAACGTTCGACAATCAACTCCTGAAGTTCCATCAGGTATTCTTTAACGGCTGCGCTGTTGACGCTCATGTTCTCTCCCATTTTAATTATTAGTTGCGTACGATTCTACCATCCAGCCATGCGAGTATCTTTGAGGGCTGGCGGCGTTTTCCGACCAAACCCGGCAAGACCCACACCGAATTGCCGAACAGCCGCTGGCATTGTGCATAAGTTTTCGCAGGACGCATCCCGCTGATATTGGCACTGGTTGAGACCAGTGCGCTGTTCACGCCACGGCAAAGTTGCCGCGCCTGTGGATGCGCGGTTAGGCGCACCGCCAGCGTATTGTGCGAACCGCGCAACCAGCGCGGTGTCGATTTTTTCACCGGCATCAGATAAGTGATCGCTTTTGCACCATCATCCTTCAATCTGTTTTGCCCTGCCGCATTAATTGGCTGAAGATAGCGGGTTAGCTGATTATATGAATAAGCGATTAAAATCAAACCTTTACGTTGCGGTCGCCGTTTCAACCTGAGCAGTTTCAACACTGCAGTGCGGTTGGACGGATCGCAACCCAGACCGTAACAGGACTCGGTCGGGTAGGCGATCAGCCCGCCACGCCGCAAATACGCTGCAATCTGGCGGTAGGTCGGCAAAGTTTATTTTGCTCTAGAAGCAATCGCACGATAGCCGATATCGCGACGCGACTGACAGCCGTCGAAATGGATTTCATCGACCACCTGATAGGCACGACGCTGCGCCATGCGCACGCTATCGCCCAGCGCGGTCACGCACAACACACGTCCGCCCGAGGTGACAACTTTACCATCGACCAGTTTCGTGCCCGCATGAAACACATGTGCATCTTCTTCGCTGCGCGCGGGCAGACCGTTGATCACATCGCCGCTACGCGGAGTGTCCGGATAGTTGGCCGCTGCCAGCACCACGCCCAGCGCGGTACGCCTGTCCCACTCGACTTCGATCGCATCCAGCGTACCGTTCACCGCATGCTCCATCATCGTCAGCAAATCAGTCTTCAGACGCAGCATGATAGGTTGAGTTTCCGGGTCGCCCATACGGCAGTTAAATTCCAGCACCTTGATCGCGCCATCGGGCGAAATCATCAATCCGGCATACAGGAATCCGGTATAGGTATGACCTTCCTTTTCCATCCCGTGTACGGTCGGCATAATCACTTCGCGCAGTGCGCGCGCGTAAACTTCGGGCGTCACCACCGGTGCCGGTGAATACGCACCCATGCCGCCGGTATTCGGTCCCTGATCAGCGTCCATCAGGCGTTTGTGATCCTGACTGGTTGCCAGTGGCAGCACGTTTTTACCGTCCACCATCACGATGAAACTGGCTTCCTCGCCTTCGAGGAACTCTTCGATCACCACACGCGCACCGGCATCACCCAGCTTGTTGTCCGAGAGCATCATATCGACCGCCTGATGCGCATCAATCAGCGACATCGCAACGATCACACCCTTACCAGCCGCCAACCCGTCCGCCTTGATGACAATCGGTGCACCGTGTTTATCGATATAGGCATGAGCCGCCGTCACATCGCTAAATGTCTCGTAAAAAGCAGTCGGAATATTGTGCCGTACCATAAACGCCTTGGCGAAATCCTTGGAAGATTCCAGCTGCGCGGCCGCTTTAGTCGGACCGAAAATTTTCAGCCCTGCACGACGGAATGCATCCACCACGCCTTTAGATAAGGGCGCTTCAGGACCAACTACGGTCAGATAAATGTGTTCGCGCAGTGCAAACTCTAGCAACTCGTCGACACTGTTAAGGTTGATGTTTTCCACGCCCTTTTCCAGAGCAGTACCGGCATTACCCGGCGCGACATAAACCTTCTGCACCTTGGCACCCTGCGCCAAACGCCACGCCAGCGCGTGCTCACGACCACCGGAACCAATCACTAATATTTTCATAACCGCCTCAACGTAGAGTGGGCAATCTGCCCACAATTTTATAATTCTAAGTTCCTGCGCTTTATACTGTTTCGAGTGCGCACAATTCATGCAAGCGTTGTGGCGACAACTCCAACCCGTTCGGCCAGCTTAACGCACCGGCTTCAATAAAAAAACGCTTGAAATAGGCTTCGTTCTTAAGCGCTTGCAGCAAGCTGCCCGTACGGTCTTTCAAATAGCCAGCCCCATTAAAGCATCCCGAGCTTCCGTCTGAAAATTGCAATGCCAAAGTAAAATTACCAATGTAACGGGCGTTAAGTATTTTAATCACGATCGGCTCCCTGAATTCTTTCGAGCGGCTCAAATCGTTGAGCCAGCAGCCAGTTATTTTGCAATTCCGTCTGATGAACCAAACACCACTCTTGCACGATAGCCGCCACCTTACGCGGTAATTCACCCACACTTACTATACCGGTCGCAATATTCACGAGTGCTTCAAAACCTTGATATTCAACATGAATATGCGGCGGAGGATGATCATCGTGCCACATACGAATGATAATACCGAAAAAAGTCGAAAGCGTAGGCATGACAGCGGCTTACCTCCGTGCTAAATATATCTGAATCCTGAATTTTAGTGCCTGAAATGACGGTAGCCGGTGTAAACCATCGCGATGCCGTGTTCATCCGCTGCAGCGATTACTTCCGCATCGCGCATCGAACCGCCCGGTTGAATCACGGCCTTAGCGCCAGCAGCGGCCAACACATCCAAACCATCGCGGAACGGGAAGAAGGCGTCAGACGCAACCACCGAACCCACCAGACTCAAACCCGCGTTCTGCGCCTTAATCGCAGCGATCTTGGTGCTGTCCACACGGCTCATCTGACCCGCGCCCACACCCAGCGTCTGACCGCCACGGCAGAACACGATCGCATTGGATTTCACATATTTCGCGACGCGCCATGCAAACAGCAGATCTTGCAACTGTTCGGCACTAGGCTGTGCCTTGGTGACCACTTTGAGTTGATCCGCCTGCACGTTCAGGATATCCGGTGTTTGTACCAAAAGACCACCGCCGACGCGTTTGAAGTCGTACTGGTTGTGCGCATCGGACAACGGCACGATCAGCACGCGCACGTTCTGCTTCGCAGCGGTGATCGCCAGCGCCGCATCGGTGACGCTAGGTGCGATGATCAATTCAACGAACTGGTTGTCGGTGATCTGTTTCGCCGTTTGTTCATCCAGCTCGCGGTTAAAGGCGATGATGCCGCCGAACGCAGAAGTGGTATCGGTCGCATAAGCCAGCTTGTAGGCATTGAGCGGGGTATCTGCAATCGCCACGCCGCAAGGGTTGGCGTGTTTGACGATCACACAGGCACACTGATCGAAGGTCTTCACTAATTCCCAGGTCGCATCCGCATCGCCGACATTGTTGTAGGACAATTCTTTACCTTGTACCTGAGTGTAGTTAGCTATGCTGCCCGGCAGCGCTGTCAGTTCACGATAGAACGCGGCGCTTTGATGCGGATTCTCACCGTAACGCATCTCCTGAACCTTGGCGAAGTTGAAGTTGATTTGTTCCGGGAAGGCAACGCGCGAGCCGTCGTTATTGACCGTAGTCAGGTAATTGCTGATCGCAGAATCATAAGCTGCCGTGTGCGAGAAAGCCTTCTTAGCCAGATCGAAACGAGTCGCATCGGACACCGCGCCGTCACAAGTTTGCATCTCAGCCAGCACCGAGGTGTAATCGGCAGGATCGGTGACGATGGCGACATGACCGTGATTCTTGGCCGC
Organism: Gallionella sp.; assembly: GCA_041660905.1. Taxonomy (GTDB): domain Bacteria; phylum Pseudomonadota; class Gammaproteobacteria; order Burkholderiales; family Gallionellaceae; genus Gallionella. Next base: position 474,854 of record JBAZVL010000001.1, on the reverse strand, counting down.
TGCGCGCACCATGGTAGGACCGCCGATATCGATATTCTCGATCGCATCTTCCAGTGTACAGTTAGGCTTAGCGATGGTCGCGGCAAACGGATACAGATTCACCACGACGAGGTCTATCGTAGGAATACCGTGAGCGGCGAGCGTAGCCACGTGCTCAGGCAAATCGCGACGCGCCAGAATACCGGCATGAACCTTAGGCTGCAGGGTCTTGACGCGACCGTCCAGCATTTCAGGAAATCCAGTGTAATCAGCCACTTCGGTGACTGGAATACCGTTATCCGCGAACAGCTTAGCCGTGCCGCCGGTGGAGAGAATTTTAACCCCGAGCGCATCTAAACCTCTTGCGAATTCGAGTACGCCGGATTTATCCGAAACGCTGATGAGTGCCTGTTTAATCGTTGCCATGATGTTTCCCGTTTAATAATAAATTTGTTGTAGGCCGGACGTCAGTCCGACATTCTCAAGTCGGGATAAATCCCGACCGACGCGCTTATTCGATACCGTGCTGTGACATTTTTTTGCGCAAGGTGTTACGGTTGATGCCCAGCATTTCGGCTGCGCGCGACTGATTGCCGCCCACTTGTTGCAGCACCATCTCGACCAGCGGTTTTTCGACACAGTTCATCACCATGTCGTACAAACCGCAACCGGGTTCCTCCCCGTCCAGATCGCCAAAGTATTCGGTGAGCGCCAGACGCACGTAGCGCGCCATCTCATTTTCGTTTATCGCGCAATTACTCATGCCGCCACCCCTTCAAGATAGTGCAGCTGTAATCCGCGCTGCGCTTGTTCTGCAAAAAATTCGTCCACTGCGGCGTGTTGCGCCTCAGGCGTTTCCAGCTGATTCATCATATGGCGAAAATGCGCGGAACCCACTAGCCCCTTGGTGTACCAGGAGATGTGTTTTCGCGCGATCCGCAAGCCGGTGTATTCACCATAAAAATCATAGAGTTCCACGACATGCGCCAGCAGCACACGGTGGATTTCAGACACTTCGGGCGACGGCAAGTGATTGCCGGTCTGTAAAAAATGTTCGATTTCGCGGAACAGCCAGGGACGGCCCTGCGCCGCACGACCGATCATCACCGCATCCGCGCCGGAATATTTCAATACATATTGCGCCTTTTCCGGCGTGGTGATGTCGCCGTTGGCGATGATGGGAATACTCACCGCATCCTTCACCGCCGCGATGGTATCGTATTCGGCATCCCCGGTGTAGGCGCAGGCGCGCGTCCGGCCATGGATCGCCAGCGCTTGTATCCCCGCCGCTTCCGCGATCTGCGCGATGCGCACCGCATTGCGGTTATTTTTATCCCAGCCGGTACGAATTTTAAGCGTCACCGGCGCATTCACCGCGCCAACGACCGCCTCCAGCAGTTGGCCGACCAGCGGTTCATTTTGCAACAAGGCGGAACCTGCCATCACGTTGCAGATTTTTTTTGCCGGGCAACCCATGTTGATATCGATGATCTGTGCACCGTGATCCACGTTGTATTTCGCCGCCTCAGCCAGCATTTTCGGATCTGCCCCGACGATCTGCACCGAGATCGGATCGACCTCACCCTCATGATTGGCGCGGCGTTTAGTCTTTTCCGAGCCGTACAGCAAGGAATTGGACGCCACCATTTCGCTCACCGCCATGCCCGCCCCCATGCGTTTGCATAACATGCGAAATGGACGATCCGTCACCCCTGCCATAGGGGCAACGATGAGGTTATTTTTGAGTTCGTAAGGGCCGATGCGCATTGATTACTTTCCAAGAGGGTTGCGGATTATAAAGCAAGCGGACAGGCATGGAAAATATCGCTATGATTAGCACCTATGAAAACTTCGACGCAATACGATGTAGTGATTATCGGCGGGGGCCTGGTTGGTGCCAGTCTGGCCGCAGCCCTCAAACAAAGCGGCCTGTCGCTGGCCCTGGTGGAAGCTGCTCCCGCCCCTATATTGGGCGATGCAAAGCTGCCTGACGACTGGGATAGTCGCATTTACGCGATCAGCCCCGGCAGTCGCCGCTATTTGGAAGACTCTGGCGCATGGGCACTGCTCGATCAGTCGCGGATTGCACCGGTAGAAGAGATGCGCGTATTCGGCGATATCGATTCCAAAATTGAATTTTCCGCCTACCAGATGGGTGCGCCGGAATTAGCCTGCATACTGGAAAACCGCCTGCTGCAACATGCGCTCTGGCAAATCTTAGCAGAGCAGGACAATCTCGATTTGATCCATCCTGCACGCTGCGCCGCGCTTGAAATCACCGATCAGGCCGCCGAACTCACGTTGGAGGACGGACGCCGGCTCAGCGCGAAGCTGATCGTCGGAGCTGACGGGCGCAACTCATGGGTGCGCAATCAGGCGGGTTTAAATGCTGCGCCGGTCGACTATCAGCATCACGGCGTGGTGGCTAATTTCACCTGTGAACTGCCGCATCGCGGTATCGCCCACCAGTGGTTTGCACCTGACGGCATCTTAGCCCTGCTGCCCCTGCCCGAAAACCGCTTGTCCATGGTGTGGTCTGTCACCCCTGAACGCTCCGCCGAATTGATGGCGCTGTCCAATGAGACACTCTGCGAGCAGGTCGGCGTTGCATCACTAAACACGCTGGGCAAACTACAGGTCATCACCCCGGCCGCAGCTTTTCCGCTGCGCCTGCTGACATTGCCCCATGTCAGCGCACCGCGCGTCGCATTGATAGGAGACGCCGCCCACAACATGCATCCCTTGGCTGGCCAAGGGGTCAACACCGGTTTTCGGGATGCCCGCGAACTGGCAGAGCAACTGCTGAATCGCGGCGGATGCAACGACTGCGGCGATGCTCAACTGTTGCGCCGCTATGACAGAAAACGCCGCGAAGACATCGCGACCATGCAGGGCACGACTTATGCACTTAAAAACCTGTTCTGCAACGATGATCCCGTATTGCGCTCCCTGCGCAATCTGGGCCTCAATGCAACCAACCATCTCGTTCCGCTTAAAAAATCCCTGATGCGCCACGCATTTAACTAACCTATTGAATAATATGAATAAAATATTAACCACTTTATTGTTGATCGCCTGTACAGCCGCCCATGCCGGAGAGACTGAAATCCGCCAGTCGCTGCAAAGCAAATTCCCCACTATCGGAAAACTCGAACACATCGTCAAAACGCCGTACTCCGGACTTTACGAAGTGGTGGTGGGCGACAAACTGGTTTATACCGATGAGCAGGGACTGTATTTGTTCGACGGCAACATCATCGAAGCCAAGACTCGCACCGATCTGACCGAGCAACGCCGCCACAAATTATTTGCCATCGAATTCGACAAACTGCCGCTCGACATTGCCATTAAAAAGGTCAAAGGGAACGGCTCGCGCAAGATGGCCTATTTCACCGACCCCAATTGCGGCTACTGCCGGAAGCTGGAAAAGGAACTCACCAAGATCAACGATGTGACGCTGTATATGTTCATCGGCCCGATCTTCTCACCCGAATCCAAAGACCTGGTGCGCAATGTTCAGTGCGCCAAAGATCCTGCAAAAGCTTGGGATGATCTGATGCAAAAAGGCATCGCACCGGCGAATGCTAATTGCGCGACTAAAACCGACAAAGTGATGGCGCTGGCCAAAAAACTGCGTGCAAACGGTACGCCCAATCTGATTTTTGCCGATGGCACTCAGGTCCCCGGCTATTTGCCCGCAGAAGAACTGGAAAAATACCTGAGTCCAACTAAATAAGGGCCACGCCGTGACCACCCAAAATCTCGTTTCCAGCGAACTGCTCTCGCAGGCGATCAATCAGTCGCACGATGGCATCACCATCGCGGATGCCACTCAGGACCATTGGCCTCTGATTTATGTCAACAGCGGGTTTGAAAAGCTCTCCGGCTATTCAGCCGCCGAATTGCTCGGCAAAACCGCCCACCATCTGCTGGGCACAGATACCGAACAAGCCGGCGTAGCGACGTTGCGCGAGAGTCTGAAACAGGGGAATAACTGTCAGGTGACGCTGCGCAACTATCGTCGTGACGGTTCGATGTTCTGGAATGAATTGAGCATATCCGGCGTGCGCGATGCATCGGGCACACTCACTCACTACATCGGTATCGCGCAAGATGTCACTGTGCGCATTCTGCTCAACCAGCAATTGCATCAGTCCAATCTGGATCTGCACACGCTAAATCAGCAGCTACACACACTGAGCCACCTCGACCCGTTGATCGGCGTGAGCAATCGGTCACACTTCGACACACAACTGGCGCAGATGCTGCAAACCTCGCAGCGCACGCACAGCCAGTTATCGGTGCTCAAAGTCGATCTGGATCAGTTCAAACGTTTCAATGACCGGTATGGGCGACCGGCCGGTGATGTATGTTTACGCATGGTGGGGGAGTACCTGGCCAAGTCTTTCGCGCGCGCTTCCGATTGCGTGTCGCGTTATGACGACGATGAATTTGCGATCGTCTCGATGGGGGCGACGACCGAAGGATTACAAGAGCACGTAGGCAAACTTCGCGACCATGTGCGTGCGCTGAGCATCCCGCATAGCGATTCGCCTTATGGTGTGGTGACGATTTGCGTCGGTGGCATCAGCCTGACACCGCCACGCGATACCACGACTTCCACCTTGCTCAAACAGGCTGACACTGCCTTACATGAAGCGAAGCGTCGCGGCCCAGACTGCGAATATATTGTTTAACACGCCACGTTAGTTGATCGCGGGTTCTGCGCCCTTGGGGAACAGCACCCACATCTGGCCGCGCTGCTTCATGCGCCCGGCTTGATTGCCCGCTTGATCGCCAAACCCCCAGAAGAAATCGGCCCGCACTGCACCACGAATCGCCCCGCCGGTATCTTGCGCCAGCATCAATCGATTGAGCGGTTCAACCGTATTGGGAAAAGTGGTAGACAAAAATACCGGCGAACCCAACGGGATGGTGCGCGGATCGATCGCGATGCTGTATTGATCGGTCAGCGGCACGCCTAATGCACCCAGCGGTGCTGAAAGCCCCTCCGGCAATTCGCGGAAAAACACATAGCTGGGATTTTGTTCGAGCAGCGCGGCCAGTTTCGCGGGATGTTGTTCAGCCCAGTGCTTAATCCCTTGCATAGACGCCTGCTCGGCCTTGAGTTCGCCCATCTCGATCAGCTTTTTGCCGATAGAGATATAGGGACGGCCATTTTGATCGGCATATCCGACCTTAACCAGTCGACCGTCCGCCAGCTCTATACGTCCAGAACCTTGAATTTGCAGAAAAAATAAATCAACCGCATTTTCCACCCAAAACAGTTCACGGCCTCGCAGCGCGCCGCGCCCCTCATCAATTTCGGCGCGGTTGAAATAGGGCACGATACGGCGGCCATCCAAACGGCCGCGCAGACGCAAATCTTTCAGTTGAGGATAAACTTCAGATAAATCAATGGTCAGCAGATCATCGGGTGCGGCATACAAAGGATATTTAAAGCGCGCCGTCTTAACCCGGCTACCCGCCAGTTTCGGCTCGTAGTAACCGGTAATCAGTCCATGATCAGTGCCATCCGGATTGAATACCTGATAGGGAGTAAACGCCTCTTCAAAAAATCCGCGCAACGCCTCGTTGTCCGGTTTATTCAATTCATCGGCCCGGGTGCACACTTCCTTCCATTCACGCTTGTTTTTCAGCGTGCGGCAACCTTGCATAAACGCATCCCAGCTCGGCTTTAAATTCACGGTCTGCCAATCCGGCAACATTTCCCACTTGCTGACCGAAAATGGCGCAGCGGCAGTAACCACCGGCGGCACAACAGGCGGTACGACGGCAGGAATACAAGTCGGCAGGGTAATCTGCGGCTTAGGGGCTACAGTACAGGCCGCCAAAAACGGCAATATCGCCAGCGCTAGGCGCAGAGGTAAATTAGTGCAAAACACGCGGCACGCTCAGAACAAATTCAGGAATTTCAACTTCAAAATCGTCGCCGTCATCGGTGCGCATCAGGTAACTGCCACGCATCGTGCCCACCTGCGTCGCCAACGCGGTGCCGCTGGTATATTCGAAGCTCTGATTGGGGCGTAACAGGGGTTGCTCGCCTACCACACCCTGACCGCGCACTTCCTGCACGTGGTTAAACGCATCAGTGATCACCCAGTGGCGACTGATCAGGCGTGCGGTCACCGTGCCCAGATTGGTAATGCCTATGGTATATGAGAATACAAAACGGTCAGCCGACTCGTCGGACTGATCGGGCAGGTATTTCACCTGTGTCTGAATGATAATGCCATGTTGTTTTTCCATGCGTCACATTTGAACCGATTTTACCGAGGCTAGCAAGGGATAAAGCACGCAATTGATGTGAAATTTGCGAAGCAGCTCGTTTGCGTCCTCGCCCGCATGCGGGAGAGGATTGCAGAGAGGGAAACGGGCATGAAAAATTTATAATGTCATGCCCGTTATGCTAATCTGCACGACTGAAAAGCAAATCAACACGACGACAACATGAACGGTTATTTAAAACGCATCCTGAACGCCCGCGTCTATGACGTGGCAATTGAAACTCCACTGGAAGTCGCGCCCAATTTATCCGCGCGCATCGGCAACACGGTACTGCTCAAGCGGGAAGACATGCAACCGGTGTTTTCCTTCAAGCTACGCGGCGCCTACAACAAAATGGCTCAGCTCAGCCCCGAACAATTAAAGCGCGGCGTCATTGCAGCGTCTGCCGGAAATCACGCCCAGGGCGTAGCGCTGTCCGCACAAAAATTAGGCTGCAAGGCGGTCATCGTCATGCCCACCACCACGCCGCAGATTAAGATTCAGGCGGTATCGGGTCGCGGCGCAAAAGTGGTGCTGTTTGGCGACTCCTATTCCGACGCCTACGCTCACGCATTGGAACTCGAGCAACAAAATGGCATGACCTTTGTTCACCCTTACGATGATCCCGATGTCATCGCAGGACAAGGCACCATCGGCATGGAGATCTTGCGTCAGCGCACCCAGCCGATACACGCTATTTTCTGCGCGATCGGCGGTGGCGGGCTGATTTCCGGCGTGGCCGCTTACGTCAAGGCCTTGCGTCCCGACATCAAGATCATCGGCGTACAACCGGTGGATTCCGACGCGATGGATCGTTCCATCAAGGCTAAAAAACGCATCGTGCTGGATCATGTCGGCCTGTTCGCCGATGGCGTAGCCGTCAAACAAGTCGGTGTCGAAACACTGCGTCTGTGCCGCAAACTGGTCGATGAGATCATCCTGGTGGATACAGATGCGACCTGCGCTGCATTGAAGGACGTATTTGAAGACACACGTTCCATATTGGAACCGGCAGGTGCCTTGGCGATTGCCGGCGCCAAACTGTATGCGGCGCGCGAAGGTCTCAAGGATGAAACTTTAGTCGCTATCGCCTGCGGTGCGAACATGAATTTTGACCGACTGCGCTTCGTCGCCGAGCGCGCCGACATCGGTGAAAAGCGTGAATCCATCCTGGCCGTGACTATTCCTGAAACGCCGGGCAGTTTCCGCAAGTTCTGCACGCTGCTGGGTAAACGCAACATCACCGAATTTAACTACCGCTTCGCCGATCCTAAAGCTGCGCGGGTATTTGTCGGCATACAGGTCAGAAATCAGGCTGAAACAGCCGAACTGGTCGACAAGTTACAAGAACACGATTTGCCTACGCTGGATTTATCCGATAACGAGATGGCCAAGCTGCACCTGCGCCATCTGGTCGGCGGCCACGCGCCGGAAGCGAAAGACGAGATCCTGTTCCGCTTCGAGTTTCCGGAACGCCCGGGCGCGTTAATGCAGTTTTTAAACAGCATGAATCACAACTGGAACATCAGCCTGTTCCACTACAGAAATCACGGGGCAGATTACGGCCGCGTACTGGTCGGCATGCAAGTCCCCCGTCAGGACAAGGCGGAATTTGGCGAGTTTCTCAACACCTTGGGCTATCGCTACTGGGATGAGACCGACAACCCGGCGTACCGGTTGTTTTTGGGCTAAATCACCCCTCACCACCATGCTCACGCCAGCGACAAAAGCGACCTTACGCAAACAAACCTTGTCGCTGCGTGAACAAATACCCGCAAAAGTAAGAGCCGCCCACAACGCGGCGATCACGGAAAATCTGTTGCATTTGCCCGCATACCAGCACGCTGAAACCGTGCTGGGCTACATGAATTTCGGCAGCGAATACGCAAGCGAGTTGTGGGTTGCGCAGGTGTTGGCGGACGGTAAACGACTGGTATTGCCCCGCGTCAATCGTCACACCAACCACCTTGATTTATATCTGATAGAAGACCTAAACACCCAGCTGGCGGCCGGTTTATGGGGCATACGCGAACCCGTCATCGAACGCTGCAAACGGCTGATTGACATAAATGAGGTAGAATTCGTCCTGTTGCCCGGAATTGCTTTTAGCCGTGACGGCGCAAGATTAGGTTACGGCGGTGGTTTTTACGACAAATTGCTGGCCCCGGCGCAAGTTGCAATGCAGCTTCCCGCACTGGTCGCCGCCGGATTTGCTTTACAAATAGTGCAGCAAATCCCACAAGAAGAGACTGATGTTAAAGTCCAGTGGTTAGTGACAGAAAAAGAAACAGTCAACTGTTCAGCATAATCGCTGACATCATGCCGGCAAAGACCGACAGGTGAAATGCGCGTAGTTTCTGTTAAGCATAACTTTTAGTGAGAGAGTGAAAGATGGCATCATTACCCGATTATGACCCGCAAGAAACCCAAGAGTGGCTGGATGCACTCGAGTCGGTGCTGAAAAATGAAGGCGCAGAACGCGCGCATTTTCTGCTCGGACAATTGATAGACAAGGCAAGAAGCTCAGGGGCTGGCGTACCGTTCAGCGCAACGACACCGTATTGCAACAGCATCGCATTAGGTGACGAAGAGCGATCATCCGGCAACAGGGAACTGGAACATCGCATACGCGCACTGATGCGCTGGAACGCGATGGCGCTGGTTTTGAATGCCAATCGCGACTCATCGGAGCTGGGCGGCCACATCGCCAGTTTCGCCTCTGCCGCCACCCTGTACGACGTTGCCTTCAACCATTTCTTCCACGGCAAGACCGAAACGCACGGCGGCGACCTGGTGTATTTCCAGGGCCACTCCTCGCCCGGCGTCTACGCACGCGCCTATCTGGAAGGACGCATCTCTGAGGAGCAGATGTACAAATTCCGCCAGGAAGCTGAAGGCGATGGTCTGTCGTCCTATCCTCACCCCTGGTTGATGCCGAATTTCTGGCAGTTCCCGACTGTATCGATGGGGCTAGGCCCGTTGATGGCGATTTATCAGGCGCGTTTCATGCGCTATCTGCAACATCGCGGTCTGGTACAGACCGACGGGCGCAAGGTCTGGGCCTATCTGGGCGACGGTGAGACGGACGAGCCGGAATCCCTGGGTGCGGTTTCCATGGCCGGACGCGAAAAGCTCGACAATCTTATTTTTGTCATCAACTGTAATTTGCAACGCTTAGATGGTCCGGTGCGCGGCAATGGCAAGATCATTCAGGAACTCGAAGGCGTGTTCCGTGGTGCCGGCTGGAACGTCATCAAGGTGGTCTGGGGCAGTCATTGGGATCGCTTGTTCGCTAAGGACAAAAACGGCTTGCTGCAAAAACGCATGCAGGAAGTGGTGGACGGCGAATATCAAACCTACAAATCAAAAGACGGCGCTTATGTGCGCGAACACTTCTTCGGCAAATACCCTGAGTTGCTGGAGATGGTTGCCGATATGTCAGATGCGGAAATCTGGCGCTTAAACCGAGGCGGTCACGATCCTCATAAAGTGTATGCAGCTTACGCGGCAGCATCCAAGCACACCGGACAACCTACCGTGATTCTGGCCAAGACCGTCAAGGGTTACGGCATGGGCGAAGCGGGTGAAGCGCAGAACATCACCCACCAGCAGAAGAAGATGGCAGGTCAGGTTTTGCTCAAGTTCCGCGACCGTTTCAACATTCCGCTCAACGATGCGGAGGTGCTCAGCCTGAACTTCTACCGTCCGCCTGCAGACAGTCTGGAGATGAAATATCTGCAATCGCGTACCGAACAAATGGGTTCGGTACCGGCTCGCAATCCCGCCACCGAAGCGCTCAAGATCCCTGATCTGGAAGCCTTTGATTCTTTGCTAAAAAGCACAGATGGACGGGAAATCTCCACCACCATGGCGTTTGTTCGCATGCTGGGCATTCTGGTCAAGGACAAGAACATCGGCCGTCAGATCGTGCCGATTGTGCCGGACGAGTCACGCACCTTCGGTATGGAAGGCATGTTCCGTCAACTGGGTATCTTCTCGCAAGTGGGGCAGCTCTACACCCCGCAGGACGCCGATCAGTTGATGTTCTACAAGGAAGATAAGACCGGTCAGATTTTGCAGGAAGGCATCAACGAAGCGGGCGCAATGTCCTCGTGGATCGCTGCGGCCACCGCGTATGCCAACCACGGCAAAGCGATGCTGCCGTTCTTCATCTACTACTCCATGTTCGGCTTCCAGCGTATCGGCGATCTGGCCTGGGCGGCGGGTGACATGCGCGCACGCGGCTTCATGATAGGGGGCACCGCCGGTCGCACCACGCTTAACGGCGAAGGTCTGCAACACCAGGATGGCCACAGCCACCTGATGTCGGCCACCATCCCCAATTGCGTGTCCTACGATCCAACTTTCGCATACGAACTCGCTGTCATCGTCCATGACGGTATGCGCCGCATGTATGTCGAACAGCAAGACGTGTTCTACTACCTCACCGTGATGAACGAGAACTACGCGCATCCGGCCATGCCTGAAGGCGCAGCCGAGGGCATCATCAAGGGCATGTATCTGTTGTCCGAAGGAAAAACCGATGATGCGCCCAAAGTCCAGCTGCTGGGTAGCGGCACGATACTGCGCGAAGTCATCGCCGCCGGTGAATTGCTGGAAAGCGATTTTGGCGTCACTTCCGACGTCTGGAGCGTCACCAGCTTCACCGAGTTGCGCCGCGACGGCATCGATTGCGAACGCTGGAATATGCTGCATCCGGAAGAACAACCTCGTTTTTCCCACGTAGAACAATGCATGGCGGATCGCGACGGTCCTGTGATCGCCGCAACCGACTACATGCGTTCGTTCGCCGATCAGATCCGCAGCTTCCTGCCTAAGCACTACAAAGTGCTGGGCACCGACGGCTTCGGTCGTTCTGATACACGGAAGAATTTACGTCAGTTCTTTGAAGTAAATCGTTTCTACATTGTTGTTGCAGCCTTAAAGGCCCTGGCCGATGAGGGTACGCTTGATGCGTCCGAAGTCAGCCGGGCCATTGCGCTATACAACATCAATCCCGACAAACCCAATCCGGTCACTGTTTAACAGTCCCTGATTTTCAGTTTGGAGTTATAGGAGAGAAACGTGTCAGAAATGAAACAAGTATTGGTTCCGGATATCGGGGACTACAAGGGCGTGAGCGTCATCGAAGTGATGTTTAAAGTGGGCGACACCATCAACGAAGACGACACATTATTGACGCTGGAAACCGACAAGGCGGCGATGGACATCCCATCCCCCTATACCGGCGTCGTCAAAGAAACACATGTTGAGATCGGCGATAAGATTTCTCGCGGATCACTGATTCTGGTGCTGGAATGCGCCGATGCGGCGAGCGTTAGCGCGTCACCCGCGCCGGTTGCGGCCGTGACTTCAACACCAGTTGCCTCAGCGCCGGCTCAACCTTCTACAGCTCAGGCCGCTGTAACGGCTACGGCATCGAGCGGACCGGCACACGCGAGTCCTGCGATACGCCGCTTCGCGCGCGAGTTGGGCGTCGATATCGCTCAGGTCAAGGGCAGCGGCGAAAAGGGACGCGTCACCAAAGATGACGTGCAGTTTTTCGTCAAAGCGGCGCTGGCGCAACCCAGAGGCGCGGCGAGCGGCAATGGTTTGCAAGTGCTGGAAATGCCGGTATTCGATTTTGCCAAGTTCGGCGCGGTCGAAAGCCGCCCTCTGTCGCGTATCCAGAAGATCTCCGGTGCAAATCTGCATCGCAACTGGGTGACCATTCCGCACGTCACGCAGTTCGACGAGGCCGATATCACCGACATGGAAGCCTTCCGCAAACAACTGGGTGCGGAATACGCCAAGCAAAACATCAAGATCACCCCGCTGGCCTTTATGCTCAAAGCCGTGGTCGCTGCCTTGCAGAAATTCCCGAAATTCAACACCTCACTGGATGGCGAGAACCTGATCTACAAGCAGTATTTCCATATCGGCGTGGCGGTGGATACGCCCGACGGCCTGATGGTTCCGGTGCTGCGCGATGTAGACAAGAAAGGCATCGTGCAACTGGCTCAGGAATTGGCTGAAATCAGCGCAAAGGCCCGCGACAAGAAAATCACCGCCAGCGATATGCAGGGCGGCTGTTTTACGATTTCCAGTCTGGGCGGCATCGGCGGTACGGCGTTCACGCCTATCATCAATGCACCTGAAGTCGCGATTCTGGGCGTGTCAAAATCGTCCATGAAACCGGTATATCAGGACGGACAATTTGTGCCGCGCCTGATGTTGCCTTTGTCGGTATCCTATGACCATCGCGTCATCGACGGTGCCGCCGCAGCGCGATTCACCGCCTATCTCGCACAAGTATTATCCGACATACGACGGTTGGCGCTGTAATATTGAAACCCATCGGCATCCTCGGCGGCACCTTTGACCCTATTCATTACGGTCATCTGCGTCTCGCTGAGGAGATGCGCGAACTAGCCGGATTGCAACAAGTCCGCTTTATCCCGACGGGAAATCCGCCGCATCGCGACACCCCGCAAGTCGCCGCTCTGGACCGCAGCGCGATGGTACAACTGGCGATATCCGGTCATCCCGATTTTGTGCTGGATGAACGTGAGGCGAAGAAGTCAACAAAGTGCTTTACAATTAATACGTTGCGTGAATTGCGCGGCGAGTTTGGCACCTCTCAGCCGCTGTGTTTGCTGATGGGTGGAGATGCTTTTTTACAACTGCACACCTGGCATGAATGGGAACAATTGCTCGATCTGGCTCATATCGTGGTGGGTTACCGTCCGGGCTTTACCCTGGAGGAGCGCATACACAGCGCCCCGCCCCGATTGCGCAAGCATTATCAGGAGCGTTTGTGCAGCGTAGACTACTTGTCGCAACAAGCCGCAGGCGGCATTGCAGAATTAGCCATACCGAAACTGGAAATCTCTGCTACGCTTATCCGCAGTCGCGTCGCAGAAAATCGTACTATCCGCTATTTATTGCCCGCAACTGTAGCAGACTACATTTATCAACATCATTTATATACACCATGCTAACTCCAGAAGAAAAAATCAAAGCCATCGTCGCCGCCCTTGAAGACATCAAGGCCACCGACATCTCCGTCATCGACACCAGTAAACTCAGCTCCTTGTTCGACAGCATGGTCATCGCCTCGGCGAACTCAACCCGTCAGACCAAAGCGCTGGCCGATAATGTGGTCGTCAAACTCAAAGAACTGGGCGAAGAAGTCTACGGTCGCGAAGGCGAAGACAGCGGCGAATGGATTCTGGTCGATCTGGGCGAAATTCTGGTTCATATCATGCAACCTGCGACGCGCACTTATTACAATCTGGAAGAATTGTGGAGCAAGGCTCAGGCTGCACGCCCAAAACTAGCAAAATTGCCTGAATAAGCGCACGCAGCACGCATGAAACTCTTCATCGTCACCGTCGGACATAAAATGCCTGACTGGATCACGACTGGATACAATGAGTACGCCAAGCGCATGCCGCGCGAGGCCAAGATTGAACTGCTGGAAATCAAGCCGGAACCACGCACCACAGGCAAGACCACGCTGCAAATCATGGAGGCGGAAGCGCAGCGCATCCTGAACGCACTGCCGGCCAATTGCAGAAAGATCGCGCTGGACGAGCACGGCGCCACGCCGACGACTAAGCAACTGGCCGCACAACTTAAAGACTGGATGGGCGAGGGGCGCGATGTCGCCTTCATCATCGGCGGCGCTGACGGGCTGCACGACTCGGTCAAACAGGCGGCCGGGCAACTGATGGCTCTATCCGCCTTCACCCTGCCGCATGCATTTGTCAGGGTGTTGCTCGCGGAACAGTTGTATCGCGCGCACAGCCTGATGCACAATCACCCCTATCACCGTGAATAGGCCTCATCATGAGCATTAAACACCCGCGCATCTATCTGGCATCGCAAAGCCCTCGCCGTCGCGAGCTGCTCAAACAAATCGGGGTTCATTTCGATGTGTTGCTGTTGCGCACCGCGCCGCGCCGCCATATCGATGTCGATGAAACACCCCATGCGGGCGAATTACCGGAAATTTATGTGCAGCGTCTTTGCCGGGAAAAAGCGCTGGCGGGTTATTCCGCTTTAAATTTTCGTCACTTACCGGCTCATCCTGTGCTGGCAGCGGATACGACAGTTACGCTGGACGGGAAAATTTACGGTAAGCCAGATGATGCAGAACAGGCCGCCAGTATGCTGCGGGAGCTGTCAGGACAAGCGCATCAGGTGATGACCGCTGTGGCCGTTGCGGCGGGCGCACATGTCGAAGTGGTTTTGTCCGTATCTACGGTGAGATTCGTGAGGCTGGATGACGCGCGCATCAAACGTTATTTACAAACACATGAATATACAGATAAGGCGGGTGGCTACGCTATTCAGGGGCATGCTGCCGCTTTCATTGAGCATTTGTCCGGTAGCTACTCGGGTGTGATGGGTTTGCCGCTGTGCGAAACCGTGCAACTGTTGCAGCGTTTCGACTATCCGGTCTCCTAGGTCGTAAAATCTTGCCTAGTTAATTGTAATGCATTGATTAAAAATAATTAAAAATATGAGCGAAGAGATACTAATCAATGTTACCCCGCAGGAAACCCGCGTTGCAGTGATGCAGTTAGGTGTTGTGCAGGAGCTGCACATAGAGCGAGGCAGCAACAGAGGCATTGCGGGTAATGTCTACCTAGGTCGCGTCAAACGTGTGTTGCCCGGTATGCAATCCGCCTTTATCGAAATTGGTCTGGAGCGCTCAGCGTTTTTGCATGTGGCCGATATTTGGGAAAACAGCAATAATGGCGACACGGCAAAACCGATAGAGAAAATACTCTTCGAAGGACAGTCATTGCTGGTGCAGGTGATCAAGGAGCCCATCGGCAGCAAGGGTGCCAGGCTTACTACCCAGCTTAGCTTTGCCGGGCGCTTGCTGGTCTTTCTGCCTCAGGAGACTCGCATTGGCGTCTCCCAGCGTATAGAAGGCACCGAGCAGCGTGATGCGTTGAAAACCAGGCTGCAGGCCGCGCTGTCTCCCGAGCACAAAGGAGGGTATATCATCCGAACCGTTACCGAAGGTAAGGATGATGCGGATTTTTCCAATGATATTGCCTATCTGGACAAGCTTTGGTGCAACCTGCAGGCGTTATCCAAGACAGCTAGCGCGCCTCAGTTGCTCTATCAGGAGCTGGACATCAGTCTGCGCGTGTTGCGGGATTTTGTCAGCCAGGAGACGACGCGCATACTGATAGACTCGCGCAGCACCCACAAGAAAATGCAGGAGTTTGCTGAAAACTACAACGCCGATGCAGCCCATCTGCTGGAGCACTATCTTGGCGTTCGTCCACTGTTTGATCTGTACAATATCGAGGAGGAAATCGAACGAGCCTTGTCTAAACGTGTTGATTTGAAATCAGGTGGTTATTTAATCATCGATCAGACCGAGGCGCTGACCACGGTGGACGTGAATACCGGCGGTTTTGTCGGCTTGCGCAATTTTGATGACACTATCTTCAAGACCAATCTGGAGGCTACGCAAGTTATCGCACGTCAATTGCGCCTGCGCAACCTGGGTGGCATCATCATCTGCGACTTCATCGATATGGACAATCAGGAGCATCGCGATGCCGTGCTGGATGAGTTTAAGAAGGCGCTGGCGCGCGACCACACCCGAATCAATGTAAATAATTTCTCATCGCTGGGTCTGGTGGAAATGACGCGCAAGCGTACCCGCGAGAGTCTGGCGCATGTTTTATGTGAGCCTTGCCCAACCTGCAAGGGGCGCGGCGAAGTTAAAACCGCTCAGACTGTTTGTTACGAGATATTGCGCGAGATCGTGCGCGAGGCGCGCCAGTTCGATGCGCGCGAATACCGTATATTAGGCTCTCAACAAGTGATCGACCTGTTTCTCGAAGAGGAATCGCAGGCGCTGGCCGGTTTGTCGGATTTTATCGGCAAGCCGATTTCTATGCTGGTGGAAAATCAATACACACAGGAACAGTACGACGTAATTTTAATGTAAATCTGCTTATAGCGTGCTCAATGTAAGCCACGTGTAAGCTTGGTGACAAGCTGATCCAAGAAGTTTGATCTTTCGTTGCAATGACAGTGCATAGGACGGTGCTGTCTGATAAACTTTGCTCGCGTATTAACGTTGCGCACTATATAAATATAAACTCACTCAGGGAATGAATATGTTCATCAAAAAAATTACCGCCTTGCTGTTCGCAGCAACGCTAGCAGCTCCATTGATGGTTAACGCGCATGAACACGGCGAAGCGGGTGTTGCCCGTGCCTTTCTTAAAGAAATTCAAGCTGTCGAAGCGAGCTATGCTAAGCAACATGGCGCGACTTTCTTTCAGGAGTTAGCTCGCGGCCAGCATCCGCGTGCCACCGTTGTGACTTGTTCAGATTCGCGTGTACACACCAACATGCTGGATCAAAGTCCGGAAGGCGACCTGTTCATGATACGCGACATTGGCAATCAGATTTCCACTGCCAAAGGTTCGGTTGAATATGGTATCAACCATCTGGGTTCCTCTTTGCTGCTGATTATTGGTCACTCAAAGTGCGGCGCAATCGCGGCCGCCAGCGGTGATTACTCCAAATTGGAACCTTCCATTCAGAAGGAATTGGATACCATCAAGATCGGCAAGGGGGTATCCAATATCGATGGTGTGAAAACCAATGTGAACAATCAGGTGGCTGCGGCGATCGAAGAATATGCAGTTGAGGTCAAGGCTGGCCATCTGTTGGTGGTTGGGGCTGTGTACGACTTCGCGGATGACATGAAACAGGGTGCAGGAAAGTTAAATCTGATCAATGTGAATGGCCAGACAGACGCGGCTAAAATGCAAGTCGAATTAGTTCGTCACGATATCGCTGACGAAACCGATCCGGTAAAACATCATCACTAGTACGAAGGACTTCGGTATCGGTGCGCGTTAACCATTTGTTGCTGATGTCGAAAAAATTGCTTGTTTTTTAATCTCTTGCATAAGCAGGGCGAATAATATGGCAAGCATTTGATACGATAGGATTTTTTATAAACCGAAGCGTAAAAAATGCCTGCCTTTATTCGCCTTGTTGCTGATTTTAGGATGATCTTTTCTATCACCAGGCATTTTTGATGACCAAGTGACGATGCGTTGCTGGTGACTGCTGCGAACCTGTTACCCGCAATGCGGATGACAAAGTACCCCGCCACAAGAGTCGGGCCACTTCTCATGAAAACACTGCCGCAAATGTTGTTAAAATGGCGGTTATGATTCCCCGTGCTGTTTTGCTGCACACCGCGCTCGACAGGCTAGATGAACGCTATCGTGTGTCGCGTTGCCTTCCGTCGCACCATCTTTCGATCATCTCGCGCGTTCATGCGCTGCTTGTCTTGTGATGACTGGGCTCACCTCATGCTCAATGCAATCAGACAAAATCGCCACGTACCGGATAGTGCTCCAATACTTTGTCTTTGAGTCGCTTATTATGCTTGGATTTTGAATTTAGAATGGCTGTCACTACCCAATTATTCGCGCATTCGGTTTAGAATGCGGGTTCTGCATTTATTTTAATTAGAGGATTCATCATGTATCAAATCGCTCCGAGCATTCTTTCAGCCAACTTTGCCCGTCTGGGCGAGGAAGTCGACAACGTTCTGGCCTCAGGCGCAGACATCGTTCACTTCGATGTGATGGATAATCATTATGTACCTAATCTGACGATCGGCCCTCTGGTCTGCGAAGCGCTGCGTAAGCATGGCGTTACCGCCGATATCGACGTGCACCTGATGGTTAAACCTGTAGATCGCATCATCCCTGACTTTGCCAAAGCGGGCGCGACTTATATCACTTTCCATCCTGAATCATCCGAGCACGTTGATCGCACCATCGGTCTGATCAAGGAATGCGGTTGCAAGGCAGGTCTGGTATTCAATCCGGCTACCCCGCTCGATATTCTGGAATACATGCTGCCAAAACTCGATATGGTTCTCCTGATGTCGGTCAACCCCGGTTTCGGCGGCCAGAAGTTCATTCCTTACGTGCTGGACAAGGCTCGCAAAGTGCGTGCGATGATCGATGCAGGTGGCTATAACTGCCGTCTGGAAATCGACGGTGGCGTAGGCCCTGCCAATATCCGCGAAGTCGCTGCGGCCGGTGTTGATACATTTGTGGCTGGTTCTGCCATTTTCAACGCACGCAACGAAACTGACGCCAACAAGTACGACACAGTCCTCGCTGCGTTGCGCGCTGAACTGGCTAAAGTTTAAATATCATGCAGATCCACCGCGCCCTCGTTGTGCTGCTCATTGCGTTGGCAACCTCAGGTTGCGACAAAATTACCGGCATGGTCACAGGCGCCGTGGATCCCAAAACGTCTGATGCGCAAGCGATCGGCTATGCCTGTCGCGTTTCGCTCAAGAAGCCTGAAGACTGCATGAAAGAAAATGAGGCTCAGAGCACCACCGCTGTGCTGGCTGGCTGGAAAGCCGCCGATAAAGATATTGTAGAAAGAACATTAGACCCCAGCATGGGCTCTGACCCGGCTACGGCAGTGATACTGAAACCTGCTTCGGCACCCGAAGCGACAGAAGATACAGCCGGCAAGGACGAAAAGACATCTGAAAAAGCTTCAGACAAAACATCGGACAAAGAAAAAACTTCAGACAAAGAACCCGCTGAAACCAAAGCGTCCGAGAAAAAACCTAATAAGTCGCACTAAGGAATCTTATGCCAGATAACATCAAGAGATACAACACCCCGGTCAGCGTCAAGGCCATCGTCATCGATCTGGACGGCACGCTGCTGCACACGGCCCCCCAGTTATCGGAAGCGGCTAACCGCATGTTGCGCGATATTCACTACGCCCCTGTTTCTCAAGAGTTGCTGGCCAGCTATATCGGCAACGGCATCAGCTGGTTGGTTAAACGCGCCCTGACAGGCGACATGCACGCCACACCGGACGCCGCGCTGTACGATCACGCCCTGCCTATCTTCGAGAAACACTACACCGAACTGCTGCTTGAAAGCAAAGTTTTCGACGGCGTCATCGAAGGGCTGGAAGCCATGAAGGCCGCCGGTTACCGCTTAGGCTGCATCACCAATAAGGTCGAGCGTTACACCACGCCATTGCTGGCGGGCATCGGTCTGGCAAAATACTTTGAAATTGTTCTGGCGGGCGATACCCTGCCGGAAAAGAAACCGCATCCGATGCCGCTATTGCACGCGGCAAAATTTTTCGGGATATCCATTGACCAACTGCTGCTGATCGGCGACTCACTCAATGACACCATCGCCGCACGCGCCGCTGAATGCCCGGTTTTCTGCGTCCCTTACGGTTACAACCACGGTGAACCAGTTGAGACGCTGGATCTGGATGCCGTGATTGCCAATCTGCCTGCCGCATTACCACTGATGAAACTTGCCTGAATATGAACGATCTCCGGTATCAATTTGCTTGTTGGCGATGGTGCTGCCTGTAGGTCGGGATTCATCCCGACGATAACTATCTTGTCGGGTTAAAATCCGACCTACAACTGGAGATTTTCATGTTGCACCCGATTACCGAACAAGAATTCAACGCACTCGCATCACAAGGCTATAACCGCATTCCTCTGGTCGCCGAGACTTTTGCCGATCTCGACACGCCGTTATCCCTGTACCTGAAACTTGCCAACAAGCCGTTTTCCTATCTGCTCGAATCCGTGCAGGGGGGAGAACGCTTCGGACGCTATTCCTTCATCGGATTGCCGGCCGAAACGCGCATCACGGTGCGCGGCAAGCAGGTAACAGTCACCTCCTCTGGAGGAGAGGCCACTGAAGAAGTTACCAATCCACTGGATTTCATCGCCAGTTATCAGGCGCGCTTCAAGGTCGCCCCTTTATCCGGCCTGCCCCGTTACACCGGCGGACTTGCCGGATATTTTGGTTATGAAACAATACGTTACATAGAACCTCGACTGAGCCGCGTCGTTAAACCGGATGCTATCGGTACGCCGGACATTTTGCTGATGCTCACCGAACAACTGGCGGTCGTGGACAACCTGTCAGGAAAGCTGACCTTTATCGTCTACGCCGACCCGACGCAGGACGATGCCTACGCGCTTGCGCGCGAACGACTGCGCGAATTAGTCGGCATGTTGCGCCTGCCGGTCGACATTCCCTACGCACCGCCCGCTCCCCGCCATGATGCCAAATCCGAATTCGGCGAAGCCGGATTTAAGGCTGCGGTGGAAAGAGCCAAGCAGTACATCTTCGACGGCGACATCATGCAGGTCGTACTGTCACAGCGCATGGCGCAGCCCTTCCCGGCCTCACCGCTATCGCTGTACCGCGCGCTGCGCAGCATCAATCCCTCGCCCTATATGTTCTATTACGACATGGGCGACCATCACGTGGTCGGCTCATCGCCTGAAATTCTGGCGCGTCTGGAAGGCGACACCGTCACGGTGCGTCCGATTGCAGGAACCCGCCCGCGCGGCAAGACATCCCAGCAAGATATTGATTTAGCTGAAGAATTGCTGGCTGACCCAAAAGAGCTGGCGGAACACCTGATGCTGATCGATCTGGGACGCAACGACATCGGACGCGTGGCGCAGAACGGCACGGTCAGACTCACCGACAAGATGGTGATCGAACGCTATTCCCATGTGATGCACATCGTCTCTAATGTCGACGCCAAGCTCAAACCGGGACTGACTGCGATGGATGTACTGCGCGCCACCTTCCCGGCCGGCACGGTGTCGGGAGCGGCAAAAGTTCGCGCGATGGAAATTATCGACGAACTGGAACCGTCCAAACGCGGCATCTACGCGGGCGCAGTGGGCTATCTGGGCTTTAACGGCGATATGGATGTCGCCATCGCCTTGCGCACCGCCGTGGTCAAGGACAACACCCTGTATGTGCAGGCGGGCGCGGGCATCGTCGCCGACTCGGTTCCGGACAGCGAATGGCAGGAAACGCAGAACAAGGCGCGTGCCGTGTTACGTGCCGCCGAAATGGTGCTGGATGGATTAGACGCACAGGTACACCGCTAAGCATGTTACGTTTAACCGAAATCAAACTCCCCATCAGCCATCAGGATGGGGAAATCAAGGCCGCCATCCTCAAAAAACTGGGGATAGCCGAATCTGAATTACTCAGCCACAGCGTATTCAAACGCGGAGTCGATGCCCGTCGGGCGCACGCCATCCTGTTCACCTATACGCTGATCGTAGAGGTGAACGATGAAACGGCGATTCTGGCGAAGTTTGCGAATGATCCCCATGTGCGCATCGCGCCCGACACCAGCTACCACTTTGTCGCCCAAGCAACTAAGCCTCTGACCACTCGTCCCATCGTAATCGGCATGGGACCGGCTGGCCTGTTTGCAGGGCTGTTGCTGGCTCAGATGGGTTTCCGGCCGCTGATCCTAGAGCGCGGCAAAGCTGTTCGTGAAAGAACCAAAGACACCTTCGGCTTATGGCGCCAGGGCGTGCTCAACCCGGAATCCAATGTGCAGTTCGGCGAAGGCGGTGCCGGGACTTTTTCCGACGGCAAACTGTACAGCCAGATTAAAGATCCGCGCTACCTCTCACGCAAGGTGCTCGATGAGTTCGTCAAAGCCGGTGCGCCAGAGGAAATTCTCTATGAGAGTCATCCCCACATCGGCACCTTCAAACTGGTCGGCATGGTGGAAAAGATGCGCGCCACCATCCAGTCTCTGGGCGGCGAAATCCGCTTCGGTAGCCGCGTAGACGATATCGAGATCGAAAACGGCCAGGTTACAGGAGTCTTTTTAGCCAATGGCGAACGTCTCGCAACTAACCATCTGGTGCTGGCAGTCGGCCACAGCGCGCGCGACACCTTCGAAATGATCCACAAACGCGGCATCTATATCGAAGCCAAGCCTTTTTCCATCGGCTTTCGCATCGAACATCCCCAGTCGCTGATCGACCGCGCACGTTTCGGTAAAAATGCCGGCAACGAATTGCTGGGCGCTGCCGACTACAAGCTGGTGCATCACGCCAGCAACGGGCGTTCCGTGTACAGTTTCTGCATGTGTCCGGGCGGCACGGTGGTCGCAGCCACTTCGGAAGTCGGTCGCGTAGTCACCAACGGCATGAGCCAGTATTCGCGTAACGAGCGCAACGCCAATGCTGGCATCGTGGTCGGCATCACACCCGAAGTAGACTTCCCGGGCGATCCGCTGGCCGGCGTCGAATTCCAGCGCCGCTGGGAATCGCAAGCCTTCAAACTGGGCGGAGAAACGTATCAGGCACCGGGACAACTGGTCGGCGACTTTATCGCTGGCCGTCCCTCGACGAAATTTGGTGAGGTGCAACCTTCCTATACGCCCGGCGTACATCTGACCGATCTGGCAACCGCCCTGCCTGAATATGCAATTACCGCCATCCGTGAAGCGCTGCCCGCTTTTGCTAAACAAATCAAGGGGTTCGATCTGCCTGACGCGGTGCTGACCGGTGTGGAGACGCGGACTTCCTCTCCGATACGCATCAAGCGCAATCTGGACGATTACCAGAGCATCAATACTCGGGGTCTTTATCCGACCGGAGAAGGTGCAGGCTATGCGGGCGGCATACTCTCCGCCGCCGTGGACGGCATCGAAGTGGCCGAGGCGGTTGCGCTGAGCATGTTATCAAGGACCGCGTCATAATGTGAGTCTTAACTGGCCGACGGGATAGTTAAAGTTTTTGATCGAGCCCACCGAGACTGAGTTGATGTAAACTCTGCGCCCTTGGATAATGCAACACACAGAACCAACCTGAACTGGACACACCTCATGCTTTTGATGATCGACAATTACGACTCTTTCACCTACAACCTGGTGCAGTATTTCGCTGAACTGGGTGCTGAAGTGGAAGTCCACCGCAACGATGAAATCACGGTCGAACAGATCGAAAAGATGAACCCGCAACACATCGTGGTATCGCCCGGCCCCTGCACACCGAACGAGGCAGGTATCTCGGTTGCCGCCATCAAACATTTCGCCGGGAAAATCCCGCTGCTGGGCGTGTGTCTCGGTCATCAGAGCATAGGTCAGGCCTTTGGCGGCCGTATCATCCACGCCAAACAACTGATGCACGGCAAGACCTCGCTGATCCACCACACCAGCCGCAGCGTATTCACCGGATTGCCTAATCCGTTCACCGCGACGCGTTATCACTCGCTGGTAATCGAAAAGGAAACCATCCCAGATTGTCTGGAGATCACTGCCTGGACGGACGACGGCGAAATCATGGGCGTACGCCACAAGACGCTGCCAGTACACGGGGTGCAGTTCCACCCTGAATCGATATTGACCGAGCACGGCCACGACATGCTGAAGAACTTTCTGGAAGGAAAACCATGATTACCCCACAACAAGCACTGGTGCGCCTGATCGATCAGCGCGAAATTTTTTACGATGAAATGCTCTCGTTGATGCGTCAGATCATGAGCGGTGAAGTGTCCGCCGCCCAAATCGCAGGGATTCTGGTCGGTTTGCGCGTCAAGAAGGAAACCATAGGCGAAATCTCCGCCGCCGCATTCGTGATGCGCGAATTCTCCACTAAAGTGCCGGTCACAAACCGCGACCATCTGATCGATACCTGCGGCACCGGAGGGGACGGCATCAGCACCTTTAACGTCTCGACCGCCAGCGCCTTTGTCGCATCGGCGGCCGGTGCGCGTGTCGCCAAACACGGCGGCCGCTCAGTGTCCTCGACCTGCGGCAGCGCGGATGTGCTGGAGAAACTCGGCGTCAATCTGAACCTCACGCCGGAACAGGTCGCCCTTTGCGTGGATACCATAGGCATCGGTTTCATGTTCGCCCCCAATTTCCACGGCGCAATGAAATACGCAGCGCCGGTGCGCCGCGAACTGGGCGTACGCACCATGTTCAATGTGTTAGGGCCGTTGACCAATCCCGCAGGCGCGGATAATCAGGTGTTAGGCGTGTTCCACATCGATCTGGTCGGCATTATGGTGCGCGTTCTGCAACGTCTGGGCAGTCGTCACGTACTGGTGGTGCACGGCACCGACGGCATGGATGAAATCTCGATTAACACGACGACTTACATTGCGGAACTAAAAGACGGGGAAATTTCAGAATACACCGTCACGCCTGAACAGTTCGGTATGAAGTGCGCCTCCAACGATTTGCTGCGAGTGGCGAATGTGGAGGAAGCCTGTGCGATGCTGACCGGCGTATTGAACAACCAGCCCGGCGCACCTCGCGACATCGTACAGCTGAATGCGGGTGCGGCCATCTACGCGGCAGGATTGAGCGCATCGCTGGCAGAGGGCATCAAACGCGCTGGCGAGGTCATCGCCAGCGGGGATGCGAAAGCAAAACTCGATCAGCTAATCGGCTTATCCAACCAGCTATAAGCTAGCGCGAGTTTCACGTTAAAGGACGCGGCAGGTTCACGCCTGTCGCATCAACTCCTCGATCTGCACCACCGTCTTGGGGGCGGCATCCGTCAGCACGTCGTTGCCTTCTGCTGTGATCAGCACATCGTCCTCGATACGGATGCCGATGTTCCACAGCGCCAGCGGCACATCGTCGCCCGGGCGAATATAGCAACCGGGTTCGACGGTCAGCACCATACCGTTTTCCAGAGGACGCCACTGTTCGTTAATCTTATAGTCGCCCACATCGTGTACATCCATCCCTAACCAGTGACCGGTGCGGTGCATGTAAAATTTCTTGTAGCTGCCGCTCTCCAGCACGCCATCCACCGTACCCTGACACAGTTTCAGATCGATAAAACCTTGCGCCAGCACGGCTAAAGCGGCGTTATGCGGCGCTTCCCAGTCATTGCCGGGTACCGCCTTGGCGATCGCTTCAAATTGCGCCGCCAGCACGATTTCATACAGGTCCTTTTGCGCGTCGCTGAATTTCCCGTTCACCGGGAAAGTGCGGGTGATATCCGAGGCGTAACCGTCCAACTCGCAACCCGCATCGATCAGCAACAGATCGCCGTCATGCAATTTGGCATTGTTTTCAATGTAGTGCAGCACACAGGCATTTTTGCCACCGGCAACGATGGAGGTGTATGCCGGATCGCGCGCACCGTGACGGCAAAACTCATGCAGCAATTCCGCCTCGACCTGATACTCGAACTGTCCGGGACGGGCAAATTGCATCGCACGCCGATGCGCCCCTACCGAAATATCAGCGGCCCGGCGCATCGCAAAGACCTCATGCAAGTCCTTGAATAATCTCATTTCATTGAGCAAGACACGCACATCGCGAATTTCATCCGGCGCACGAATCCCGCTGCGCGCCTTTTGTGCCACTTCGCCGCGTATCTTCAGCACTCGCTGATCCCAGGCTGCGTCCAGACCCAACGGATAAAATAGGGTGCGCTGATTACCCATCAGTTCCGCCAGCTTCTCATCCAGTTGCGCAATCGGATAAGCCTCGTCGAAGCCGAATTTCTCCTGCGCCGCATCCGGCCCTGAACGATAGCCGTGCCAGATTTCGCGCTCCATATCCTTATCGCGGCAGAACAAAATTGACCGGTGGGGCGAACCCGCGACCAGCACCAGCACCGACTCCGGCTCATTGAAGCCGCTCAGGTAATAAAAATTGCTGTCGAAGCGATAGGAATAATCCGCGTCCCCGTTGCGGCGCTGTTCGGGCGCGGTCGGCAAAATCGCGATGCCGCACTGCATTTTATCCATCAGACGCGCGCGGCGCTGTGCGTAGCAATCAAACATGGGCATCCTTACGTAATTCGGCGTCGAGTTCTTGTAATCGCTGCGGCGTACCGACATCGATCCAGCGACCGGCATGATGTTCACCGCTGACTTTCCCCAGCGCCATCTGCGTTCTAAGCAACGGCGCTAACGGCGATGCACTGCCACGGGGAATCTCGCTGAACATACGCGGGTGGTAGAGGCCGATACCGCTGAAAGTCAAAGCCGAGTCGGAAGTCGGAAGACGCAAGTTGGGCCGATCTTCGATACGTCCATTGTGCAGTATGAAATCCCCATTGGGATGATGAGCAGGGTTATCCACCAGCACCAGATCTGCGGTGTCGCCTGCACTTTGCATCGCAGCGACCCTATCGTGCAAGCGCTGAAAATCATAATCACACCAGATGTCACCGTTGACCACGGCAAAAACCTCCCTCTCCCCCAACCCCTCTCCCGATGGGCGAGGGGGACAAAGCATAGGTAGCGCATTGGCGATACCACCGGCCGTTTCCAGCGCTGTAATTTCGGGCGAATAGCGGATGCTGGCACCAAAGCGACTGCCATCGCCCAAGGCAGACTCAATCTGTGCACCTAAGTGAGCATGGTTAATCACAAGGTCCGTGATCCCCGCCGCCACCAGCTTTTCGATATGCCAGACGATGAGCGCCCGACCACCTACTTCGAGCAGTGGCTTAGGCGTATGGTCAGTCAGAGGACGCATGCGCTCACCGCGCCCCGCCGCTAATATCATTGCTATCATGATCGCTTAAAATCCATAACCGGTCGGCGCTTCTTGTGGCGGCTCCAGTTCATTGAGCAGATTGAACAAAGGCTTTAAATCGACATATCGTGCGCAGGCCGCGCGCAAATAGTCCATCACCAGCGGCATATCTTTCAGATAGCCATCCTTGCCGTCCCGGTGACACAGTCGCGCGAAGATGCCCAGCACCTTGATGTGGCGCTGCACCCCCATCCACTCATAGTCCCAGTAAAACTGACCGAAATCGGCATGCACCGGCAACCCGGCTTTGCGCGCCTTTTCCCAATAGCCGATCAGCCAGTCTATGATCTCAGGCTCTTCCCATTTGATGTAGGCGTCCTTAAACAAGGAAGCCAGATCGTAGGTGATCGGGCCATACACTGCATCCTGAAAATCGATGATGCCGGGCGACGCTAAACAATCGTCGCACAGCGACGCGTTCGCCTCCTCGCCCGCTTGCGGGAGAGGATAGAGGCGAGGGGAACGGGCTTGCCCGTTGGGTTCGGTGACCATCAAATTGCGCGAATGATAATCGCGATGTACATACACACGCGGTTGAGACAAATTATTCGCGACGATGCGGGCAAATACCTGCTCCAGCTTAGCTTGCTGTTTGTCACTGAGCGTTATTCCCAGATGTTTAGCGATATACCATTCCGGAAAAAGGTTCAGCTCGCGGCGCAACAACGCCTCGTCATATGGCGGCAGTGTGTCGGCGCTGGAGGCGAGCTGAATTTTAATCAGCGCATCGGTAGCTGCACCATACATCGCTCGCGCATTCTGCGGCGTCAATGCCTGCAAATACGTGGTGTTGCCCAGATCAGACAAGAGCAAGAATCCCTGTTCCAGATCCTGCGCATATACATGCGGCACATGGGTTCCGGCATCCTCGAACAGGCGCGCCACATGCAGGAAGGGATGGCAGTCTTCGTGCTCAGGGGGGGCGTCCATGACGATGCGTGTCGAGCCGTCCTCGAAGGTTGCGCGGAAGTAACGGCGGAAGCTGGCATCGGCGGAAGCGGGGGCCAACGTGTAGGTTACACCGGGAAATTGGCTCTGCAGCCAGAGATTGAGTTGTTGTTGACGTTTCATAATGGGCTTTTAAACGGGTCTTAATGGTAAACTTGCAAAAGTTTACCACCTTACCAATATTATGCGGTTTCGTCTCAAGCCAGTTGTATTCACTTTGTTGTGCACTTTTGCCAATTTTGCCCTGGCGGAAGACGTGCGCACGCCAGCATCTGATCAACCTGTCGTTCAACAACAAGCGGCAGACGAGCCCGTTTTTGTTGAAGCCGACAAATTGAGGGGCGTCCAAAAAAATCAGGTCGAAGCGACCGGTAACGCCATTTTGCTTAAGACCAATCAGACCATACGCGCTGATCGTCTGTTGTATAACCAGGAGTCCGGTGATGTCGAGGGCATAGGTTCAGTGGTGGTGGAGCAAGAAGGCAATACCATGAGCGGTCCTTATCTTAAGCTCAATATGGATACGCACGCAGGCTTCATGGAACAGCCGCTATTTTTCATCAAGGAAAATGAAGGGCGCGGCAGCGGCGACATGCTGCATATACAGGATCAGCAGCACTACACGCTGGATAAAGCGACTTACACCACATGTCCGGCCGACAATCAGGATTGGTTGTTGAAAATGGACAGTCTGGAAATAGACCGCGATCAGCAAATAGGCACCGCACATCACGCACGCGTAGAATTCATGAGCATGCCTATTCTATATTCGCCCTGGATGGACTTTCCCCTGGGCGATCATCGCAAGAGCGGATTTTTATCTCCTATCATAGGCAGCACCTCAAAAGGCGGCAGTCAGGTCACCCTGCCCTACTACTGGAACATTGCGCCTAATTACGATGCAACGATTGCGCCGCGCATCCTGACCAAACGCGGCTTAATGTTGAACAACGAGTTTCGCTACCTGAAGCCCGACTATGCAGGAGAGGTGCATGTAGACATGCTGCCGAATGATGCGCTGACCAACAGCAATCGCGCGCGTTTCGGCTTGAAGCATGCCGAAGCTTTTGGTGGCGGGTTCAACGGTACGATCGACTACAACCGGGTTTCCGACAACGCGTACTACCGCGATCTGGCCGATGTGGTGAACATTACTTCAAAGGTTAACCTTTTGCAGGATGCCGCATTGAACTATGGCGGCGGTTGGTGGAGCAGTACGGCTAGGGTGCAGCGTTACCAGACGCTGCAAGACCCTTTGGCGCCGATCGGTGTGCCCTATGCCAGGTTGCCTCAACTGACTTTGAATGCCGGACAGAATTATTCCGGTTCCAATGTTGCTTTTTCGGGTGAGTATGTGAGCTTTAGCCACCCGACTGCGCTCAATGGGCAGCGTCTGGTGGTGAAGCCCAGTGTCAGTTATCCGCTGATCAGCTCCCCCTCATATTACCTTACGCCCAGATTTACCTTGCACAGCACTTATTACACGATGGGTGCCAATAACGCGACGGCTCTGCCGGATTCATCGCGTACCTTGCCGATGATAAGCGTAGATAGCGGCGTGGCATTTGAACGCGACGTGCATCTGTTCGGCAAAGATTATCTCAATACGCTGGAACCGCGCGCCTATTACGTGTATGTGCCTTATAGAAATCAAAATCTGTTGCCGGTCTTCGATACTGCACAGGCGCCATTCAGTTTCGCACAAATGTTTGCCGAGAATCGTTTCTTTGGCAATGACCGTATAGGCGATGCGAGTCAGGTCACGCTGGCGGTTACTTCACGCTTTTTAGGACAGGAAAATGGCGCCGAACATTTGAAACTGATGTTAGGAGAACGTTTTAGTTTTAGTACGCCACAGGTTAATCTGGTTGCGCCTACGGCAACGACCAATAAATCCGACATTTTGCTTGGCGCCTCCGGACGTATCAATACGGCATGGTCGTTTGACAGCGAATTGCAATACAGCCCTGCACTATCTCTGGTTCAACATTACAACATCATGGCGCGCTATCGTCCTGAAGCCGGGAAAGTCCTCAACTTAGGCTACCGCTTCATCAGCGACACGCTGGGCGCGCTGATACCCGGCGCGATCACACCGACAGGGACGACCACCATTAACGGCGTTGTCTATCCGACAACAGGCGGGATGGCTTACACTACCATAGGCGGGAATAATTATTCAGTGGCGTCTCCCGCCGTGCGGCAAATTAACGTTTCCGGGCAATGGCCTTTGTCCAGTCACTGGTTTGCCGTAGGACAGTGGAATTATTCTTTCCTGGATCAGCGTTTGCTCAACGGTGTGGCAGGACTCGAATATAATCAAAGCTGCTGGATGTTACGATTGGTGGCGCATAGTTTTACTGTGGGTACCAATCAAACCAGCAACGGCGTGTTCGTGCAGCTTGAATTAAATGACCTGGTGAAAGTCGGCTCCGATCCGCTGACTTTGCTTAAACAAAGTGTGCCAGGTTACAAGAAAATGAATGAAAAACCCGCAAACGGTTCGGTCTTGCGATAAATATGCTTAAGAGATAACTATGTCAAAAATCAATTTCCCGGTTTTATTGAGCGCGCTAATGCTGGCGGCATCACCTGTCTTCGCTTCAGAAAAAATCGATCCGCAGTCGCAGGTTGCAACGATAGACGCAGTGGTTTCTGTGGTCAACGACGATGTCATTACACGTCATGAACTCGACGAGCGTTTGCGTACGGTCATCGTTCAGTTAAAAAAGCAGGGCACGCCCTTGCCGGAACAAGCCGTGCTGGAAAAGCAGATTCTGGAACGGATGATTATTGAAATGTTACAAGCGCAGTTTGCTAAGGAGAGCGGTGTGCGTGTGGATGATACGCAGCTGGATCTGGCCTTGACGCGCATCGCTCAGCAAAACAACTTTCCCACCTTGTCCGCCTTTCAAACCAAGCTGGAGTCGGAAGGGGTGAATATCAAGAAATTTCGCGAGGAAATACGCAGCGAGATCGTATCGACCCGTTTGCGCGAACGTGAGGTCGAAAGCAAGCTGATTATCAGCGATACGGAAGTGGATAATTATCTCAGCAATAAAGCCAAAATGGGCTTGGAGAATGAAGAATACCACCTCGCTCACGTGTTGGTGGTGGTGCCGGAACAAGCCAGCGCCGACAAGATCCGTACAGCGCACGACAGAGCCGAGCAGGCGCTGGCACAACTGGCCTCGGGTGCCAGCTTCGCGCAAGTCACGGCAGGATTCTCCGACGCGAAAGATGCGTTAAAAGGCGGCGACTTAGGCTGGCGTCAGGGTGATCGTATTCCACCGCTTTTTATGACTGAATTGCAAACACTGCAACCCGGGCAAAATACGGTGGTGCTGCGCAGCCCGAGTGGTTTTCACATTCTCAAACTGATTGAAAAACGTAGCGGCAGCGCGCCTGTAGTGATTACCCAGACACATGCACGCCATATTCTGATTAAAACCAGTGAGATCGTGACCGAGGCAGAGGCAAGAAAACGACTGATGGATGTCAAACAGCGTTTAGACAACGGTGCCGGTTTCGCAGAGCAGGCCAAGCGCTATTCTCAAGATGGCAGTGCGCAACAAGGCGGAGACTTGGACTGGTTATCGCCCGGACAGACGGTTCCTGAATTTGAAGAGGCGATCAACAAGCTGAAAATTGGTGAAACGGGCATGGTTCAGACCCAGTTTGGCTGGCATTTGATTCAGGTTCTGGAGCGACGTAACACCGATGTCAGTGAGCAGCAAAAGCGCCAGCAGGCAAGAGTATCGATCGGTACCTTTAAATCCGAAGAGCTGTACCAGGACTGGTTGCGTCAATTGCGCGACCGCGCGTTTGTTGAATATCGTCTGGATGATGGACAAAAATAAGTGAGCATGCATAGCGCACCGCTGGTCATTACGGCAGGTGAGCCGGCGGGTATCGGCCCGGAGTTGTGTGTACAGCTAGCCGCTGCGTCTTCTGGCTTGCCTCTGTTGGTCATCGCTGACAAGTATCTGTTGCAGCAGCGCGCCGATCAACTCGGCATCCAAATAAATATAAACGAAGTGGAAAGTGGAAAGTGGAAATTGGCAAACCAGCCACCGACCACACCCCACTCAGCAGAATTGCCGTATCTTGATGTCATCCATGTTCCGCTGGCCGTCCCGTCCGTTGCAGGCGAACTGAATGCCGCCAACAGCGCATATGTACTGACGACACTGGAGCGTGCCGCACGGGGTTGCCAGTCTGGGGAGTTTTCCGGCATGGTGACCGCTCCGGTGCACAAAGGTATCATCAACGATGCCGGCATTCCCTTCACCGGCCACACTGAGTTTCTGGCTGAACTCACCGCTACACAGCAAGTCGTGATGATGTTAGCCGGCGGCGGCATGCGCGTCGCGCTGGTAACGACGCACTTAGCCTTGCGCGAAGTGCCCGATGCCATCACGGCGCACTTGCTGGAGAGCGTTGTGAGGATCGTTCACCGTGACTTGCAGCGTCGTTTCGGCATCCAAACCCCCCGCATCCTAGTCGCGGGTTTGAATCCGCATGCAGGAGAAGGCGGGCACATGGGGCGCGAAGAGATCGACATCATGATCCCCGTTCTGGACAAGCTGCGCGCGCAGGGAATGAATGTCAGCCCGCCGCTGCCGGCAGACACCCTGTTTACCCCGCATAAATTAGCGCAATGCGACTGCGTGCTGACCATGTATCACGACCAAGGATTGCCCGTGCTCAAACATGCCAGTTTCGGACAAGGTGTCAACATCACACTCGGTTTGCCTATCATACGCACCTCGGTCGATCACGGCACGGCGCTGGATCTGGCTGGAACAGGAAAGTCCAACTGCGGCAGTCTGCTCGAAGCCATCACGGTGGCCAAGCAGATGGCGCAATTTGAACGCAACGTTTCCTAATCAACATCTACAGCAGATTTTTGAAGTCATCTGCGAATAACGGTTTTATATAATGCATAAGGCAAAAAAGAAGTTCGGGCAAAATTTTCTGGTCGATGAAAACATCATTGCCGACATTATCAGCGCCATCCGCCCGGAACCCGATGACAATTTGGTTGAAATCGGCCCGGGTCTGGGCGCGCTCACTCGCCCGCTGCTGAAAAGATTAAAGCATTTGCATGTGGTGGAGATCGACCGCGACATCATCGCCCGTCTGGAAAACGATTATCCGCAAAATCAGCCCAATTCCAAACTGATTATTCATGCCGGCGATGCGCTGCAGTTCAATCTGGCCACGCTGGATGCGCCGCTGCGCATCGTGGGCAATCTGCCCTACAATATTTCGTCGCCGTTGCTGTTTCACTTCGCAGCCTCAGCTTCCCGTATCACCGACATGCACTTCATGCTGCAAAATGAAGTCGTTGAACGTATGGTCGCCGATCATTCGACCCCTGCGTACGGTCGGCTTTCCGTAATGCTGCAATATCGTTTTTACATGGAAAAGCTGCTCGATGTGCCGCCCGAATCATTCCGTCCCGCACCCAAAGTGGATTCCGCTATCGTGCGCATGATTCCACTGCCAGCCGATCAGATCATTGTCAAAAATGAAAAGCTTTTCGGCGAAATCGTCGGCACCGCATTCGGTCAGCGCCGCAAGACCCTGCGCAACACCCTGAAAGCCTTTCTGAGTGAAGCCGAATTTCTACAACTAGACATCAATCCCCAGTTGCGCGCGGAAAATCTGTCCGTAACCGATTTCGCTAAAATTGTGGCTTATGTGGATGGACGGACTGTCTCCTAACTGGTGAGATGCGACTCCTTTTCTTGTCGATTTAGACGCGATTTGTATTCGGTAATCGCGATCATATAGGGTAAAATGGCCGACCTGACGCGTCTATTATCATCCCATGTCCGAATCCTTCCCGTTAGTAATGAGTTTTGCCGCAACCGACCCTTCCGGAGGTGCCGGTTTGCAGGCTGATATGTTGACCATCGCCAGCATGGGCTGTCATCCGTTGTCGGTGGTAACGGCGGTCACCGTGCAAGACACCAGCGGCGTCGAAGATGTATTGCCGATGGAGGCCGAGTGGGTGGTCGATCAGGCACGCGCGATGCTCGAAGATGTGCCGGTCGCAGCCTTCAAGGTTGGCATGCTGGGCAGCGTGGAAAATATTGTGGCGATCGCCGAAGTGCTGGCCGATTATCCCGATGTGCCGTTCGTCATGGACACCGTGCTGGCTTCGGGACGTGGCGATGAACTGACGGACGACGATATGCTGGACGCGATGCGTGAGTTGCTGATCCCGCAAGCCACCATCCTCACCCCTAACAGCATAGAGGCGCGCCGTCTCGCGCTGGACGAAGACAACGAAGAAGATGACCCCTCCTTGGACGAATGCGCCAAACGCATCCTGGCGATGGGTTGCGAGTATGTGCTGATAACTGGCACGCATGTCCAATCCGCCAAAGTAATCAATACCTTATATAACGAGCATGGCATCGTGCGCAGCGACAGTTGGGCGCGCTTGCCGGGTAGTTATCACGGTTCCGGTTGTACGCTCGCCTCCGCGATTGCTGCCTTGCTGGCGCAGGGTGTCGAAGTCGAAGAGGCTGTCAAAGAAGCGCAGGAATACACCTGGCAGTCGCTAAGTGCGGGATTTCGACCCGGTATGGGACAATTTATTCCGGATCGTTTGTTCTGGGCGCGCGGCGAAGCAGATGAGGAAAAGGTCAGTTGAAATTTGCAATCAGCGGCTTATATGCGATCACGCCGGAAGAGCACGATACGGCGAAATTGCTGAGCAAGGTGAAGCTGGCCTTACAGGGTGGCGCGCGCGTCCTGCAGTATCGCAATAAATTATCTGATGCGGCGACTCGTCTGGAACATGCGACTGCTTTGTTGCAACTGACCCGGGAATTTGCCGTGCCGCTAATTATCAACGATGACGCGCAACTGGCAAAACAGGTGGAGGCAGACGGGGTGCATCTGGGCGGGGAGGATGGCAGTGTGGCCGCCGCTCGAGCACTGTTAGGCACACAAAAAATAATCGGCGTGTCTTGTTATAATCGCCTCGAATTAGCGCACGAAGCCGTCAAGCAGGGCGCGGACTATGTTGCCTTTGGCGCGCTGTTCGCATCGACAGTTAAACCCGATGCGCCGGTCGCAACGCTGGCACTGCTGCAACAGGCGCGCCTTGAGATACATCTGCCTAAGGTTGCCATCGGTGGAATTACACTCGCTAACGGCGCGTCGGTATTGCACGCAGGAGCGGATGCTCTGGCGGTGATTTCTGCCCTGTTTGATGCGGAAGATATCTGCCTGACAGCGCGGCGCTTTGCAAATTTATAAATATAATCAATAAGTTATAAGGATATGGAATGACATCGCTACAAAGTTCCAAAAATCAATCTCTTTTCGACGCATCGCAAAACCTGATTCCTGGCGGGGTAAATTCGCCGGTGCGCGCATTTCGTTCGGTCGGCGGTACGCCGCTGTTTTTTCAGCGCGGTCAGGGCGCTTATGTCTGGGATGCCGACGGCAAACGCTATACGGATTATGTAGGTTCCTGGGGGCCGATGATCGCGGGCCACTGTCATCCTGACGTGGTGAGTGCGGTGCAAGCTGCTGCGGCAAACGGTCTGGGTTTCGGTGCGCCGACCGCCTCGGAACTCGAGATCGCCGAATTGCTTTGCAAGTTGTTGCCCAGTCTGGAAATGGTCAGACTGGTGAGTTCCGGTACGGAAGCGACTATGACGGCGATCCGTCTGGCGCGTGGTTTTACCGGTCGCTCGCGCATTATCAAATTTGAAGGTTGCTATCACGGCCATTCCGACGGCCTGCTGGTCAAGGCGGGTTCCGGCGCACTGACTTTCGGCCAGCCCAGCTCCTCCGGCGTACCGGCTGAGATTGCCGCGCTCACTACCGTGCTGGACTACAACGATGCAGCGGGTCTGGAACGCGCCTTTGCCGAATCCGGCAACGAGATCGCCGCCGTGATCGTAGAACCTGTGGCCGGCAACATGAATCTGGTCACCCCTAAACGCGAATTCCTCGATGCGATGCGCAATCTGTGCACGAAATACGGTGCGGTGCTGATTCTGGACGAAGTGATGACCGGATTCCGCGTCAGCCTGCAAGGCGCGCAGGGTTACTACGGCATTAAGCCTGATCTGGTCACGCTGGGTAAGGTGATGGGCGGCGGTTTGCCTGCTGCAGCCTTCGGCGGACGACGCGACATCATGCAGTGTCTGGCGCCTTTAGGTTCGGTCTATCAGGCCGGCACCTTGTCCGGCAATCCGGTTGCGGTAGCCGCCGGGATGGCTACTTTGAAGCTGGTGCAAGCGCCCGGCTTCTACGAGAACTTGTCTAAACTGGCCACGCAACTGACCACCGGTTTGACGGCGGCTGCGAAAAAACACGGAATTCCTTTTTGCGCACAATCGGTCGGCGGTATGTTCGGCCTGTATTTCAGCGATGCGATACCGACCAGCTATGCCGAAGTGATGTCCTGCGACAAAGAAGCTTTCAATCGATTCTTCCACGCCATGCTGGAGGCAGGTGTGTACCTTGCACCTTCCGCCTTCGAAGCGGGTTTTGTGTCTTCCGCACACACGGAGGCTGACATCGATGCGACGATTGCGGCAGCTGAAGCTATCTTCGCGGTCTGGAAATAATGGGTCTCTTCTCTCTTGCAACGTTTTACACCACCGTCAACCACATCAAGGATCTGCCGATGCACGGCGGAAAAGAAGTGGCTTTTGTCGGTCGCTCTAATGCAGGAAAATCAAGTGCAATCAATACATTAGCGAATCATGTTCGGCTCGCTTACACCAGTAAGACGCCGGGTCGTACCCAGCATCTGAATTATTTTTCACTGGGGAAAGACAGCTATATCGTGGATTTGCCGGGTTACGGCTATGCCAAGGTGCCGCCGGAAGCCAAGCGCCATTGGGAAGCGTTGCTGAGCACTTATTTGCAAAAGCGCGAGGAGCTGGCAGGACTGATCGTCATCATGGATGTCAGACGTCCGCTGCTCGAGCTCGATGAAACTATGCTGGACTGGTTTGCGACGACCGGTAAGCCGATACATATTTTGCTGACCAAATCGGACAAGTTGAGCCGTCAGCAATCAACGGTGACGTTGATGAAGGTTAAAGCCTATCTGGCCGAGAATTACCCTCAGTGTTCGGTGCAGTTGTTTTCCAGTCTGAAGAAGCAAGGTGTGGAGCAAGCGGAAGCGGTTATCGCGGGATGGCTGAAGGCGGATGACGATGCTGGCGAGCCGGTCGTTGAGGAAGGCGTGATCGACTGAAAGACGCAAGACGCAAGTCGTAAGTTTGGTGGGCAAAAAAAGCCCCCAACGCGTGGGGGCTAAAAATCTTAACATGGTTAAGACGCACGCTCAGGGAGGAGAAACGTGGAATGAGATCGTCATTCGCTAGCTCAGATAGTCTTTTTTAATAATAGTTCAAAACAATATAGAATTTTATGAAAAATTTTCAGATGCTCGGACAATATCCCCACAAACGCATGCGCCGTATGCGCCACGATGCTTTTTCCCGCAACTTAATGCGAGAGAATGTGCTCACGTCAGCCGACTTTATCTATCCGGTGTTTGTGCTGGAAGGTGAAAACACGGTTGAAGATATCAAGTCCATGCCGGGCGTGCAGCGTAAGACGCTGGATCTGTTGTTGAAGGACGCGGCAGCCTGCGTCGAACTGGGTATTCCGGTGATGGCGATCTTCCCGGTCGTGGATGCATCGAAAAAGTCGCTGGATGCGGCGGAAGCCTTTAATCCGGACGGTCTGGTGCCGCGCGTGGTGGCTGAACTTAAAAAGCATTACCCTGAACTTGGTATCATGACCGATATCGCGCTCGATCCTTACACCAGCCACGGTCAGGACGGGTTGATCGACGATGCAGGTTATGTGCTGAACGATGAGACCATCGCCGTGCTGACCCGTCAGGCGCAATGCCATGCGGCGGCCGGTGCGGATATCGTCGCGCCTTCCGACATGATGGACGGGCGCATCGGTGCGGTGCGCGAGGCGCTGGATGCCCAGGGTCACATCCACACGCGCATCATGGCTTACTCTGCCAAATACGCCTCAAGCTTTTACGGCCCGTTCCGCGATGCG
The DNA here is from genome assembly GCA_041660905.1 of Gallionella sp. Taxonomy (GTDB): domain Bacteria; phylum Pseudomonadota; class Gammaproteobacteria; order Burkholderiales; family Gallionellaceae; genus Gallionella. The sequence goes on along the minus strand of JBAZVL010000001.1, from coordinate 437,153 downwards.
GTCGGTTCCAGCGGCAATTTGGGCTCAGGCAATAAATACACTTATCAGATGGACCCTGCCAATTCCGACGAGGCTTTATGGGAAGTTGGCATGGACTTGCAGGAAGGCGCTGACATGGTGATGGTCAAACCCGGTATGCCCTATCTGGATATCCTGCGTCGTGTGAAAGATCAGTTTCAGGCGCCGACCTTTGTCTATCAGGTCAGCGGTGAATATGCGATGCTCAAAGCTGCCGCGCAAAACGGCTGGCTGAACGAAGAGGCTTGCGTGTTGGAATCTTTGATGGCCTTCAAACGCGCAGGGGCAGACGGTATTTTGACTTACTTCGCGCTGGATGCGGCACGCTGGCTCAAAAAATAGGATTGATGGAATGCAGGGCTCTGTATTCACTATTGCCGGTGGCAGACCGGGAGCTGGTTACTTTTTCTTGCGTCGCCAATAAAAAGTAACCAAAAAGAAGGCGCCCCCAGTTTGCCGCGCCTCTGGCGTTCCCTTGGATGACTGCAAACAAACGGGGCTGTGCAACTCGCCCTGGTTGGACGCAACGATCCGTCCAACTGCGGAGCTCAAACAGTGCTCGCCCAACGACACCGTTGTTTGCCGTCAACCTTCGGCGGCTCGCAGGGGGGAGATTGCCTTGTTTACTCGGCCAGCAAAGCCTCGACTGCCGCAATCGTCGCGTGTGTTTCAGGGTGACGGCTGCCGCTGTGTCTGGCGTTTTCAGGTAGCACAACGATGTGTATCTGCACGCCAGATTCGCCTGTCAGGGTATAACTGGGCACGACTTCCTCGTGTCCGCTGATTTTTACCCGCCATTCCCCGTCTTCGAACTCCAGCTTGTTTTTCATCAGGAATAACAATACTGCCTTGGCATCATCGGAAAACAACATCAGGTTGATGTCCGAATATTCGCCTGCCGTGCCGCTCAGTACAGAACCCGTCAGATAGGGGTGAAACACAGCCAACAGACGCATGCTGGCCAGCGCCGCGCGTCGCAGTTGTTGCAGCACGGCAGGGTGGCTATCGTGCTGGTAGAGGGCGCGATAGCTGTGCAATGCCGTCTCGACTTCGGTGTTGCTGGGCAGGTTTCGGGTGTCTTCAGCGCCTAATTGGCGCGCAGCTTTGCGTTTGGCCAGGGCAAAGTCGGTGATGCCGTCCTCGGCAATCAGGCGGGCAGCCTGATGCGCTAACTCTTCGCGCATCAGGTTGCGCTTACCGGGATGCTCGGTCACGATGGTCAGCGCTTAGAGCAACTGATCTTTAACGACGTCAGAAGGTTTGCTTTCCTCTGTCGCAGGATTAACATGTGCGCCCGGGGCATTTTCCTGATAAAAATATTCTACCCGCTCGCCATTTTCGTCATGATGGCCGCCCTCGTTGATGCGTACGGCAACCATATTTTCCGGCAGGCTGTATTCAGCTTGCGGTACATTTTTAAGTACCTTTTCCATGTAGCTGATCCACATTGGCAGGGCTGCGCCGCCACCGGTTTCTTTATCGCCCAAGCTGCGCGGCTGATCAAAACCTATCCATGAGATGCCGACGACGGTGGGTTGAAAGCCGCAAAACCAGGCATCGATAGAGTCATTGGTCGTGCCGGTCTTGCCGGCGAGATCCTGGCGGCCCAGCGACATCGCGCGTATTGCCGTGCCGTGCTTTACGACATCCTGCATCATGCTGACCATAGTGTAGGCGTTGCGCACATCGATGACCTGCTCTGCGCCTTCATTGGCCACCACTGGAACCGTTTTACTGAGCACTTTTCCGTTGGCATCCTCGATACGCTGAATAAAATAGGGGCTGGTGCGGAAGCCACCATTGGCAAATACGGAATAGCCCGTCAGCATCTGCAGCGGAGTGACAGAGCCTGTTCCTAGTGCCATGGTCAGATAGGGAGGATGTTTTTCGGCTTCCAGTCCAAATTTGGTGATGTAATCCTGAGCGTATTGCGGTGTGATCGATTGTAAAATGCGGATCGAAACCATATTTTTGGACTTGATAAGCGCCTGACGCATGCGCATTGGGCCTTCGAACTTGCCATCGTAGTTTTTAGGTTGCCAGGGGTCGCTGCCAGTTTGATCGGAACCGAACATGAGAGGCGCATCATTGATCGTGGTGGCGGGGGTGAATCCCTTTTCCAGGGCGGCCGAATAGATGTAAGGTTTAAAGCTGGAACCGGGTTGACGCCAGGCCTGGGTGATGTGGTTGAACTGATTGTGGTTGAAATCAAATCCACCCACCAGAGAATAAATAGCGCCGTCCAGCGGATTGCCGGACACAAAAGCGGCTTCGACCTGCGGGAGTTGGCTGATTTGCCAGAGCCCGTGCTCGTTTTTTTGAACACGTATGATGGAGCCTGCAACAATTCTCTGATTTAAAGCAACTTTATCCGTTAATGCGCGTTGTGCAAAACGCAATCCATCGCCGCTGAGGGTAACACGTTCGCCGCCCTTGCAATAAGCATGGATTTGAGTGGCGGAAACAGATAGCACGACAGCGGGTATCAAGTCGTCATTGTCGTTGGTGTCTTGCAAAGACTCCTCCATGTATTCTTCGCCTCGTTCCTGGCTCAGGTCAATGAAGCCCTCAGGGCCGCGATAGCCGTGTCGTCTGTCATAGTCGAGTACGCCTTTACGCACTGCCTGATAGGCCGCGATTTGATCTTGCTGGCGAATAGTGGTGTATACCCTGTAACCCTGCGTATAGGTCGCGTCCTGATATTTTTGATAGACAGCCTGCCGTACCATCTCTGTCAGATAATCGGATTTAACTGAAAACTCTTGATTTCCGTGCCTGGTAGAGAGTGTCTGGGTTTGTGCAGCCGATAACTGCGCATCGGAAATAAAACGTAATTCGTGCATGCGACGCAGAACATACATTTGGCGCAGCTTGGCGCGCTTGGGATTGACCACGGGGTTAAAGCTGGACGGTGCTTTAGGTAAACCGGCTAACATGGCCGCTTCAGCGATCGTAATTTGATTGAGCGGTTTGCCAAAGTAAATTTGCGAAGCTGAAGCGAAACCGTATGAACGCTGCCCCAGATAAATTTGATTGATATAAAGTTGCAGGATGTCGTTTTTCGACAGGTAGTGTTCGATCTTGAAAGCCAGTAGCATTTCATTAAATTTGCGGGTGAAAGTTTTTTCCTTGGATAAGAAAAAATTTCGTGCAACTTGCATGGTAATAGTGCTGGCGCCTTGTTTGGTGCCGCCCGCAGTAAAGTTGGATAGCGCGGCGCGCAGTACGCCCATGTAATCAACGCCGCCATGTTGGTAGAATCGGTCGTCCTCCGCGGCAAGTATTGCGTTTTTCATCGCATCAGGTACATCGGCCATTTTGACCAGAGCGCGACGTTCTTCGCCGAACTCACCAAGCAGCGCGCCCTCTGCGCTGTAGATGCGCAGGGGAACTTTCGGATGGTAATCGGTCAGTACCTCCAGTGAAGGCAAGGTCGGATAAGTGAGCATAACAGCGATGCCAACCAAAAAAACAGGCAGCGAAATAAGCGTCAGTAAAATGATAACGGGGAGAAGCCAGCGGCGTGTAGGCATTGAATAATTGTTCAAAAATAATTAATAGTGGTATCGTTAAGCCAGCACGCCGATTATACGAGATAAACAGCCATCTTATAAAACACCTTTACACTGCGTGCTGTTGTTGCTAGGATTTAATCCACTTTATACGGAAATGCACCGAACGGCCTATGCCAAAAGTAAATTTTGATATTGCGCTGGATTATTTCCAGACAAAAATGCCGCCTCTTGTTGGGGTGGATATCAGTTCATCTTCAGTAAAGTTGGTCGAGTTGAGCCGTTCCAAGACGGGTGTGGGATATATCGTCGAACGCTATGCGATTGAAACTTTGCCTAAAGATGCCTTCTTTGATGGGAATATCAATAATCTTGATGCGCTAGCCGAAACCCTGCAGCGCGCCTGGAAGCGATTGGGAACGCGCATAAAAAATATCAGCGTAGCGTTGCCTGCGGCCGCGGTGATTACCAAAAAAATTCTGTTGCCAGCCGGGATGCGTGAAGAGGATCTGGAGTTTCAGGTCGAGTCTGAGGCTAATCAATATATTCCTTTCGCATTGGATGAAGTGAATCTGGACTTTCAGGTGTTAGGTCCAGCTTTAGGTAATGCTGAAGAAATCGAGGTGTTGCTGGCAGCATCGCGCAAGGCAAATGTAGAGGATAGGGTGGCCGCAGCACAGGCTGCGGGCCTGAATGTCGTCGTCGTGGATGTTGAACCCTATGCGGCGGAAACTGCCTTTTCACAAATTCGCGCCCAGTTGCCGGATAGTGCAGAAGATAAATGCGTGGCCCTGATTGATATCGGCGCTTCTGTCATGAACGTCAATGTGTTGCGCAACGGTCAATCAATTTACAATCGCGATCAACAAATAGGCGGCGAGCAACTCACCCAGCAAATTCAATCCTTGTTCGGTTTGACTCTGGAGCAGGCAGAATCGGCCAAGCGCAACGGAGGGTTGCCGGATAATTATGAAACGGATGTGCTGGCCCCGTTTCGTGAGAGTTTGGTGATGGAAATAGCCCGCGCACTTCAGTTTTTCTTTACTTCTTCGCAATACAATGAAGTTGACTATATTGTTCTGGCCGGTGGCAGTGCAGTGCTGTCCGGTCTGGATGACGCCGTGGCTACGCGTACGCAGGTCAGCACTATGGTTGCGAATCCGTTTGCGCTGATGACCTTGTCCAGCAGAATAAAGCCACGCCAGCTGCAAGCGGATGCGCCGGCTTTGATTGTCGCCTGCGGACTGGCGATGCGGAGGTTTGATCCATCATGATAAGAATTAATCTGTTGCCGCACCGCGAAGAGAAACGCCGCGTTAAACAAATGCAGTTTTACGTGCTGAGCGCGCTCTCGGTATTGCTGGCTGTACTAGTGTGGGGAAGCCTGCATGCGGTGATGAGTTCGCGCATTGATTCGCAAGACAGACGCAATGCCTATTTGAAGCAGGAAACGGCATTGCTGGATCGTCAAATTGGGGAAATTAAAAAATTACGCGATCAAACCAAATCGCTGCTCGAACGCAAAGATGCTGTGGAAAAGCTGCAGAGCGATCGTTCCCGTGTCGTGCATTTGTTGGATCAGATGTTGCGTATTTTGCCTGAGGGTATCTATATTAAATCGCTCAAGCAAACCGGGGATGCCATTAATCTGGTCGGTTACGCGCAATCTAATGCGCGAGTCTCGACGCTGATGAGAGCGGTGGAAGATTCTCCCTGGCTGGAGACACCGGCGCTGATCGAAATACATGCAGCCAGTGCAAATGGCACGCGGCTGAGTGAATTTACCCTGACATTCAATCTGACCAAGTTGCAAAATGTGGCCGCAACTTCCGCCCAACCCGCAGGCGTAAAGAATTAGGTGCCATGATGAACTTAGACGATTTTAAGAATCTCAATCCAAAAACGCCTGGTGCCTGGCCGTGGCCTGCGAAAATACTCGCTTTTGTGCTGATGTTTGTCGGTGTGCTGACAGCTGGCGCCCTGTTGGATTTACAGGATCAGTGGGATAGTCTGGACAAAATAAAAGCAGAAGAAGACACGCTCAAGGAAACTTTTTTGTCCAAGAAAAGACAGGCGATTAATCTGGATCTGATCAAGAAGCAACTGCTGGATACGCAGGAGTCATTTGGCGCCTTGCTCAAGCAATTGCCAAATAAGTCTGAAATGGATGCCTTGCTGACCGATATTAACCAGGCCGGTCTGGGTCGGGGGTTACAGTTTGAATTGTTTAGACCCGGCGCTGAAGTCATCAATGGTGCTTTTGCCGAACAGCCGATCACCATTAAAGTGACCGGGAACTATGATGATTTGGGTAGATTTTCCAGTGATATATCGATGCTGCCGCGTATTGTGACATTGAACGAAATTGCCATTGGGCAGTCGGGAGGGACATTGACAATGGATGCCATTGCGAAAACATTCCGTTATCTGGATGAAGATGAACTTTCTGCACAAAAACGAGCCGCCAAGTCAGCAGGAGCTAAGAAATGAAGTTGATCTCCATTTTGGTGAGTTGTGTTTTGCTCAGCGGTTGCGGCGGCAATGAGTTCGAGGATTTGCAGGTGTTTGTCAAGAATTCAGGTGCCAATATGCGAGGCAAAATTCCGCCTCCGCCTGTCGTCACGTTGTATGAGCCTTTTGCTTATGTGAACGACACAAATTTGACTGATCCGTTCAAGCAGCGCAAGCCTGAATCTGGCTCTGCCGGCAAACGTGGTGGAAACGAGCCGGATATGGACAGGCCTAAGGAAGCGCTGGAAGAATTTCCACTGGAAAACTTGAAGATGGTCGGCTACGTCTTTAAGGCTAAGGTGGGTAATGCCGTCGTGCGTGCGCCGGACAAGAAGTTGTATCAGGTTAAAGTAGGTAATTACATAGGCACAAATTTCGGTTTGATTCAAAAACTAAGCGATACAGAAATTGTGATCAAAGAGGTCGTGCAGGATAGTACGGGTGATTGGACTGAGCGTACCAGCAGTCTGCAATTAGCGAATGATTAAGGGGTATGACAATGTGGCAGCTCAATAGCGTGTTCAAAGGTGTGTTTCGATTGTTAGGTGTCGTGTTTGCGCTCTGTGCAGTCAATGCCTGGGCGGATGCACAGAACAAAATCACAGGGTTAACGGTGACCGATAATGGCGCAGGTGCGACCGTGATTAAGGTTCAATTGGCGGAGCCTATGGCGAATCCACCCGCTGGTTTTACCGTCAATGTACCTCCGCGTATCGCGCTGGATTTTCCCAACACAGAAAACGGGACGGGTAAATCGGTCCAGGATATTTCTCAGGGTGATTTGCGCAGTGCGAATATCGTGCAGGCGGGCGGGCGCACGCGCTTGGTGGTCAATCTAAACCAAATGCTCTCTTACGATACACGGCTAGAGGGGAGTGCTGTTTTGATCACCCTGCAGGCGAAGGCTGCCAGCACGGCGGCAGTGAGTTCTTCTCGATTTGCAGATGCTCGTCAAACCACACAAAAACATACGCTCAACGATCTGGATTTTCGTCGCGGAAAAAATGGCGAATCGCGGATTCAGGTTGAACTGTCTGATCCTGGCGTAGGCATCGATATACACCGTCAGGGCACCCGACTGCTGGTCGATTTTCAGAAAACAAATCTGCCGCGCAAGCTGCAACGCAAGCTTGATGTGGTCGATTTCGCTACGCCGGTACAGTATGTCGACACGTATGCTCAGGCAGACGCTGTTCGTATGGTGATTGAGCCTAAGGGTAACTGGGAGCATGCCGCCTATCAAACCGACAATAAATTCATTATCGAAGTAAAAGCGGTAATTGAAGATCCTAATAAGTTGGTCAAGGGGGCGCAGGCGGGCTATGCCGGTGAAAAATTGACGCTGAACTTTCAGGATATCTCGGTTCGTGAAGCGCTAAATGTTATTGCAGATTTTACCGAGCTGAATATGGTGATCAGCGATACGGTGGCGGGAAATCTAACGCTGCGCTTAAAAGATGTGCCTTGGGATCAGGCTTTGGACATCATTTTGCAGAGTCGCGGATTGGCGATGCGCAAGAATGGTAATGTGATTCAGGTCGCACCCATCGGGGAAATATCCGCTTCAGAGAAGAGTGATTTGACCGCGCGTCAGGAGATTTCGGAATTGGAGGCACTGCGTACGGAGAGTTTTCAGTTGGGTTATCAGACCGCAGCAGCCGTGGCTGATATCTTGACGGGCAAAGATGCGGCAAGGGCGGCAGGCGATCAGTCGGGGACGACTACGCCAACCGGAGGCTCGGCTGGTGCCTCTTCCAGTATCCTTTCCAAACGTGGCAGTGCAATCGCTGACGCGCGCACCAATACCTTATTTGTCAAAGACACGCCGACTCGTCTCGAAGAGGTGCGCAAGATGATCAAGCAGATTGATATTCCTGCCAGACAAGTGTTGATTGAGGCGCGCGTGGTTGAGGCGCACGATGGTTTTGCCAGAAATCTGGGCGTGAGACTGGGTTATACGGGGCAACCAGTAGCGGCAGCCGGTGGTGCGAATGGGGTAACGGGCATTCGTGGCGGCTTGGTTAGCGCAGGAGGAACCTTTGGTTCTGTCATGGCGCCGAATACAGGCAATGTGAATTTGCCTGTGACGGTCGGCAGTCCTGGAGCCGGGGTGTTCCAGTTTTCCTTGTTCAATGCGGCTGCCACCAAGGTGCTCAACCTTGAGTTGAATGCGATGGAGTCGGATGAGCAGGGGAAGATTATTTCCAGTCCTCGCGTGGTCAGTGCCGATAAGGATACCGATTGGGCGATCATCGAGCAGGGCGAAGAAATTCCTTATGTGACTAATTCTGTGTCCGGTGGTACTGTGACCAGCATCACCGCCTTTAAGAAAGCGGTGTTGAGACTCGGGGTGAAAACTAAAATCACGCCGGATAACAATGTGGACATGACGGTGGAAGTGAACAAGGACTCGCGCGGTACGGCTGTCGGCACCGGCGTTGCAATCAATACCAACAAAGTGGTCACTAAGGTATTGGTCGAAAATGGCGGAACGGTGGTAATCGGTGGTGTCTACAAACAAAATGATACCAACGTGGTCAATAAAGTGCCGCTGCTGGGTGATATCCCGGTTCTCGGTTATTTATTCAAGAGCAAGGGTGTTTCCACGACCAAGGATGAGTTATTGATTTTCCTGTCACCTAAAATCATGCAGGATTCGTTAAATTTACGGTAATCACCCGTTTGTTTGAACAACATACAGGCCCGGCTCAGTCCGGGCTTTTTTAATTTGCACGCGTCTTTGTCATGCGCGCGAATCGTTTACAATACGCACTATGCAAACTAATCCGCAAATCGATAGCACACGCAAGCTTCAGTCTGGAAACCTGATACTGGTCGGCATGATGGGTTCGGGAAAAACCACCATGGGGCGTATTCTGGCCAAGCATCTGGACAAGGTGTTCGTGGACAGCGATGAAGAAATCCAGTTTCGCACCGGGGTGACTATCCCGCACATCTTCGATGTGGAAGGCGAGTCTGGATTCCGCGTTCGTGAAACCGATGCGCTGGCGGAATTAGTCACGCGCGACGGACTGGTGCTGGCGACCGGTGGCGGCGCCGCGCTGGCTGAAGTCAATCGCACCATGATGAAGCAGAATGGCATCGTCATCTACCTCAAGGCCGGTGTTCACGATCTGTGGTTGCGCACCCGCAACGATAAAAACCGTCCCTTGTTGCAAACCGGCAATCTGCACGCCAGGCTGTCCGAGTTGCTGCATCAGCGCGATGCGCTCTATCAGCAGGTGGCGGACATCGTCATGCCGACCGGTAGGCAGAGTGTGCACGCCCTGATGTTGCGGCTGGTGGCGGAAATCGAAAACTATCGAAAAAATAATCAATAAAATCAAAGCTTATGCAAACATTGACAGTAGGGTTGGGCGATCGCAGTTATCCGATACACATAGGCACGGGCTTACTCGCCCATGCGGAATTATTGAAATCTCATCTGCCCAAAGGGCGTGTGGCGATCGTGACCAACACCACGGTCGCTCCCCTGTATCTCGAAAAGTTGCAGGAAACCTTGGGGCAGCTCGGCGTGAGCAGTGTGACTGTAATTTTGAATGATGGCGAAGTTTACAAGACATCCGAGACGCTTAATCTGATCTACGATGCGCTGCTGACGCATCGTTGCGAGCGCAGTACGCCGCTCATCGCCTTAGGTGGCGGTGTGATCGGCGATATGACCGGCTTTGCCGCAGCGTGCTATCTGCGCGGCGTGCCGTTTATTCAGATTCCTACGACCTTGCTCTCTCAAGTGGATTCTTCGGTGGGCGGTAAGACCGGCATCAATCATCCTCTGGGTAAAAATATGATAGGCGCGTTCTACCAGCCGCAACTGGTGCTGGCGGACATTTCAACGCTGAACACGTTGCCGGACAAGGAGCTCTCCGCCGGACTGGCCGAGGTCATCAAATACGGTCTGATACGCGATCTGCCCTTCCTCGAGTGGCTGGAACAGAATATGGACAAGTTGCTGGCGCGCGATCCTGAAGCCTTGCAGTATGCGGTGTTCCGCAGTTGTGAAAACAAGGCGGAAGTGGTGGCGGCCGACGAGCGCGAGGGCGGTGAGCGCGCCTTGCTCAATCTTGGGCACACTTTCGGTCATGCGATCGAGTCGGGCATGGGTTACGGTTGCTGGCTGCACGGTGAGGCGGTGGCTGCCGGCACTATCATGGCGGCGGATTTGTCGCAGCGTCTGGGTTGGATCAGCGAAGCGGATGTGGAGCGGGTACGCACCCTGTTTGTGCGCGCCAATCTGCCTGTCATCTCGCCTGATCTAGGCGTGGAAAAATATCTGGAATTCATGGGGCACGACAAGAAAGTCGAAGGCGGCAAGCTGCGTTTTGTCTTGCTCAAACAGATCGGTCACGCCGTGATCGAAGGCAATGTTCCTCCCGAACTGTTGCAGCAAACATTAGAGGCTTGTGTCGCGTGACTGATCTAGCCAGTTACGCGGTCTCCGATGTCAACTCGCGCGGCAGAGTTTTTGCCGAAGCTTCCCCGCAGGGGCGCAGCGAATTTCAGCGTGACCGCGATCGCATCATTCATTCCGGCGCGTTTCGCCGCTTAGAATACAAGACGCAAGTATTCGTCAATCACGAAGGTGATCTGTTTCGCACGCGACTGACGCACAGCATTGAAGTGGCGCAAATCGCCCGTTCAATCGCGCGTCGCCTGAATTTAAACGAAGATCTGGCCGAGGCGATTTCGCTGGCGCACGATCTGGGGCATACGCCGTTTGGTCACGCCGGACAGGATGCGCTCAACGAGTGCATGCAAGCCTATGGCGGCTTCGAGCACAATCTACAGTCCGTTCGTGTGGTGGACTTGCTCGAGGAGCGTTACGCCACCTTTGACGGCTTGAATCTGTGCTTTGAGACTCGCGAAGGGATGCTCAAGCATTGTCGTCGCGAACAGGCAGAGCAACTGGGTGAGCTGGGCGAGCGTTTTATCAAAAATCAGCGTCCGTCGCTGGAAGGGCAAATCGCCAATCTGGCCGATGAGATCGCTTACAACAATCACGATGTGGACGATGGCCTGCGTTCTGGGTTGATCACGCTGGAACAGCTGGAAACCGTGCCGCTGGTAGCGGAACATCTGCAGGAAGTCAGAGCCGCGTATCCTGATCTGGCCGGTCGGCGTGTGGTGCATGAGGTGGTGCGCCGGATGATCAATACGCTGGTCACCGACCTGATCGCACAGAGCGCCGCCAATATCGCCGCGCAGAATTTGCAGACGCTGGATGATGTGCGCAATGCGCCGGCCTTAATTGCTTTCAGCACCGAATTGAATGCGAAACAGCGCGTGCTGAAGAAGTTTCTGATGACGCATCTGTATCGGCACTACCGCGTGATGCGGATGAGCGCCAAGGCGCAGCGCATTATCCGCGATCTGTTCGACGTGTTTATGACGGATAGTCGTTTGCTGCCTACCCAGTTTCAATCGGCTGAAACGCAAACGGATATCGAACGCGCACGCGTAGTCGCAGACTACATTGCAGGTATGACCGACCGCTACGCGATCCGCGAACATAAGCGTATCTTCGCGGTGGAAGATACGGTTTAAAAATTGTTAACATGAAATGCATGGCTTTCAGGGTGACTTCCCCCTGTGCGCCGCCGAAGATAGCTGACAAATAGCGGTGCAGTTGGGCGAGGACTGTTTGAGCACGTGGCTGCATAGCGGATCGTGCGAGTTCCGCAGCCACGCTAATTGTCAGCTATCAAGGGTACGCCGCAGGCGCGGCAAACCGGGGGCGCCTTTTCTTAGGTTACCTTCTTTTGGCGACGCAAAAGAAGGTAACCGGCAGCCGGTCTGCCACCGGCGAATTTGGTTTTATAGTTTTTACTAATGAGTTGGCGAAGTGTTAATGCAATATATTGATTATATTAAATAATCTACAGATATTCCGGCGAATATCGCCGCGCCTATCCAGTTGTTGTGCAGGAACGCACGAAAACATTCCTCGCGCTCTCGCCCCTTGATTAACTGGTAGTGATGCAGCGAGATGCCTGCGGCTACCAGCAAGCCGATAAAGTAAGCTGCGCCCATGCCTGTCATCAATCCTGCGCCGGCCAGCAGCGCCAAAGTCAGCACATAGCAGGCCATCACCGCAGCTACATCGTATTTTCCGAAGAACAGCGCGGATGAGTGGATGCCCAGATGGATGTCATCGTTTCTGTCCACCATCGCGTATTCCGTATCGTAGGCGATCGCCCAAAATACATTCGCCAACAGCAGCAGCCAGGCGACAGGCGGCACATGATTCAGTTGCGCGGCGAAGGCCATCGGGATGCCGAAGCCGAAGGCGATACCCAGATAGGCTTGCGGAATGACGAAAAAGCGTTTGGTGAACGGATAGCTGCCTGCCAGAAACACGGCGGGAATCGATAGCAACAGCGTGAGCCGGTTGAGCGGGAGGATGAGCAAAAAGGAGATGACTGCCAGTATCGCCGCCAGCCAGACGGCTTCCCGCGAACCGATGCGTCCGCTGGTGATCGGGCGGTGTTGGGTGCGTTCCACATGTTTATCGATGTGGCGATCGGCATAGTCATTGATCACGCAACCTGATGAGCGCATCAGCACCGTGCCCAGCGTAAAGATTAGGACGATGTGCCAGGCCGGATGGCCATTCCCTGCGATCCAGATGCCCCAAAGCGTCGGCCACAGCAGCAGCAAGATGCCGATGGGGCGATTAAGGCGGGTGAGCTGGTAATAAAGATACAGTCGTTCGGTGAGTTTCATGGACGGATTTTAACCCGAGCGGTGCTTTTTGCGTCGTTCCACGCGCTATTTGAGCTTGAAGAAAACGCCTTGAAACTCTATGGAGGTGCTGATTTATCGGTTTTGTCGATTGATTAAACGGGCGAATGGGTCTTCAGCCAGTCGCGCAGTGCTGCATTCATGCGAGTTTGCCAGCCGGGGCCGGATGAACGAAAAGCTGCTAGCACTTCATGGTCAAGGCGGATGGCTACTTGTTCTTTTTTAGCGGATCCAGCCGGACGTCCGCGCTTGGTGCGATACGATAGCAGTGTGGCATTCAACGCTTCCGTTGTGGCGGGGCGGTCGTCTTCATTCTTGCCGTCCCAGACGAAATATCCGCCCGGCGGTGGCGTTTTCATCGCTTCGATGATGGCCTCACGTTCAGTCATTTTCTTCACTGATCCAGTCATAATATGCCTCCGATTCATTCTTGCTTGCTTGCTTGCTGTCCGAAAACTAATAATGCGTGTCGCTTTCTCACGGTCAAGATGTACCACCGTCAGTACGGCCAGTTGGTTCATGACATAGGAAAACGATCGAATGCGAGTTTCCATGCCGCGCGTCGTCGAGACATCCATCCGGTAACGCGAATTGAGCACCACGCCAGCATTGATGAAATCGAGCCCGTGCTTGCGCAGATTTTCGCGACGCTTGACTTCGTCCCAGATCAGTTTCGCTTTCATGCGAATAATTGTATATGCGTTAATTTAAACAAGCAAGCCATGGAAAGAATGTCATTGTCATTTTTTCAGACGGTCAATACAACACCTGAAAATCCTCAGTCTTGATCCAGGAAATATCCAGTTTGAGGACCGGATGCCGCAGCGTTAAGAAAAACCGCTTACACAAAATCCAGCACCCCCTCTGCTATAGAGTAATGGCGGCGGACACGATTCGTGAGCAAGAGGCGAATCTATGGTGTGAGGGCTTGTTAAGAGACAGAGCGAATGAAGCGAGATGAACCGTGTCATAGATAGCGTAAGCGCGCGGTTACGACTATAATTCGCCTCCATTTAGCTTAAGTCTTCCGTCCAATACCAAGATGCAGCTGTTCGCCTTTGGCCTAAATCATCAAACTGCGCCGCTTGCCGTGCGCGAGCAGGTCGCGTTCAATGCGGACGGGATAGAGAACGCCCTGCGCGATCTGGTGGAAAACGGGGCGGCGAAAGAGGCCACGATACTGTCCACCTGCAATCGCATGGAGCTGTATTGCAACGCGGCCAAACCTGAGCACGCGATCGATTGGCTGGCGCAGTACCATCAGCTGCCACGCAAAGATCTTGAACCCTATTTATACTCATTGCCGCGCGAGCAGGCGGTGAAGCATTCGTTCCGCGTCGCCAGCGGGCTGGACTCGATGGTGCTGGGCGAACCGCAGATTCTGGGTCAGATGAAACAGGCGGTGCGTCAGGCCGAGCAGGCCGGCACCATGGGCATATTGCTGCACAAATTGTTTCAGAACACCTTCTCGGTCGCCAAACAGGTGCGCACCGAAACCGAAATCGGCGCTAATCTGGTGTCGATGGCCGCCGCTGCAGTTCGTTTGGCCGAACGCATTTTTCCCAGCATCGCCGAGCAGAACGTGTTGTTTATCGGCGCGGGCGAGATGATAGAACTCAACGCGGTGTATTTCGCCGCGCGCAATCCCAAACGTATCACCGTCGCCAACCGTACGCTGGAACGCGCAGAGACGCTGGCGCGCAAGTTCAACGGTCACGCCATCACGCTGTCTGATCTGCCGGATCAACTGGCTCAGAACGACATCATCGTCACCAGCACCGCCAGCCAGTTGCCGATACTGGGCAAGGGGATGGTCGAGCGCGCATTGAAGGTGCGTCGCCATAAACCGCTGTTTATCGTCGATCTGGCCGTGCCACGCGATGTTGAAAAAGAAGTTGCCGAGCTGAACGATGTGTTCCTGTATACCGTCGATGATATTGCCGAGGTAGTAAAGGACGGTCTGGAAGCGCGCCAGAGCGCAGTCAAGGAAGCCGAAGTCATCATCGATTCGGGCGTATCCGACTTTTTGCACTGGATGGAATCGCGCGGTGTCGTGCCGACCATCCGTGCCTTGCGCGATCACGCCGAACGCGATCGTCGTCTGGAGCTGGAAAAAGCACAGCGATTGCTGGCCAAAGGCGAGAGTCCGGACAAGGTCATCGAAATAATGAGCCGGGCGCTGACCAATAAATTCCTGCATGCCCCGACCCATGCGCTGAATCAGGCGCACGGCAAGGACAGGGACAACTTCCTTGAGGTAGTCCATCGCCTGCACCATCTGCACACCGAAGAATAAGCTGGTAGCCGAATGAAACCCAATATTGCGAATAAGCTCGGTCAATTGAGCGAGCGTCTGCTCGAAGTCAATCAACTGTTGAGCACCGAAGAAGCCACTAAAAACATGGATACGTATCGCAAGTTAAACCGCGAACGTGCCGAGCTCGAACCCGTCGTTGAGTTGTATCACGCCTATCAGGGCTGTGAAAGCGACATCGCCGATGCGCGCGAGATGACGGAAGATCCGGAAATGCGCGAGTTTGCCGAAGCCGAAATCAAGGAAGGCGAAGCGCGATTGGAACAGCTGGATCGTGAATTGCAGACCCAGTTATTACCTAAAGACCCTAACGACGAGCGCAGCGTGTTTCTCGAAGTGCGCGCCGGAACCGGTGGCGACGAGGCGGCCTTGTTTGCCGGCGACTTGTTCCGCATGTATTCACGTTTTGCCGAACGCCGCCGCTGGCAGGTCGAGGTGATCTCCGAGAGCCAGGGTGAAATGGGCGGTTACAAGGAAGTCATCGCACGTATCGTGGGCGCGGGCGCTTATTCGGTATTGAAATTTGAATCCGGTGCGCATCGCGTACAGCGTGTGCCGGCGACTGAAACTCAGGGGCGCGTGCACACCTCGGCTTGTACCGTAGCGATCATGCCTGAAGTGGACGAGGTCGATGATGTGGTGCTTAACAACGCCGATCTGCGTATCGATACCTTCCGCGCTTCCGGTGCGGGTGGACAGCACATCAACAAGACCGACTCTGCGGTGCGCATCACGCACATCCCGACCGGCGTGGTGGTGGAGTGTCAGGATGGCCGTTCGCAGCATCAGAACAAGGCGCAGGCGATGCGGGTATTGTGCGCCCGTATCAAGGACGCACAGGTGCGAGCGCAAAATGCCGAGACGGCCGCCACCCGCAAGAGTCTGGTGGGCAGCGGCGACCGTTCCGAACGCATACGCACCTATAACTACCCGCAAGGTCGTGTCACCGACCACCGCATCAATCTGACGTTGTACAAAATGGATGCCATCATGGACGGCGATATCAGCGAATTGACCGGCGCCCTGATGGCCGAACATCAGGCCGAACAACTCGCCGCCATGGCGGAAGATGTCAATTTCTAAACATGCGGGTCTGGGGTCAGGTCTTGCATTAGCGTATATACGCTAATGCAAGACCTGACCCCAGCGTGTGTTGAGCGCGTTCTTCAGATCGACAGCAAGCGGTTGCAAGCCGCGCTGAATCTCGAAGCTGCAACGGCGCGGATCGAAGTGCAGATCCTGTTGCAGAGGGTACTGAGCGTCAATCGGGCATACTTGTTGACTCACCCGGAACGGGTGCTGAGTGAAGATGAGTTTTCGAGCTACAGCGGATTGCTGAATCGGCGCTTAAACGGCGAGCCCATCGCCTATATTCTGGGTGAGCGCGAATTCTACGGGCTTGATTTCAAGGTGACGCCTGCCACGCTGATACCCCGCCCCGATACCGAATTGCTGGTCGAGCTGGCATTGCAGAAAATCCCTCGCCCGCTTGCGGGAGAGGGTGTCCGTCAGGACGGGAGAAGGTATCGTGTGCTGGATATGGGCACCGGCAGCGGGGCGATCGCCCTCGCCATTGCGTATGAACGCCCGGAAGCGCGAGTAGTTGCAGTCGATGCGTCGGAAGCGGCGTTACTCGTGGCGACAGAAAATGCTAATCAATTGAAAATAAATAATGTTCGATTGCTGCACAGCGACTGGTTTTCAGCACTGGCTGATGAGCGCTTCGATCTGATCGTCTCCAACCCGCCCTATATCGAATCTGACGATGAGCATCTGTCGCTTGGCGATGTGCGCTTCGAGCCGCTCACGGCATTGGCTTCCGGTAGTGACGGATTGGATGATATCCGTCGCATTTTGGGCGAAGCGAAAAAACATCTGGAATCCGGCGGCTGGCTGATGTTCGAGCACGGCTACAATCAGGCGTCTGAGGTGCGCGCTTTGATGCGTGAGGCGGGATTCAACGAGGTCTCATCGGCGCTCGATCTGTCTGGCATTGAGCGAGTAACGCTAGGACGCGCTTGACGATCGTGTTGTAATTCTGGGATAATTCCCGACTATTAAATTCAGGTAATGATCATGACTACTGACATCCAGCAACTCATCCATACACAAGTCGCATCCAATCCGGTGGTTCTATACATCAAGGGCACCGCAAAATTTCCTCAGTGCGGTTTTTCTTCCCGAGTGGTTCAGATTATGAATTTACTGGGCGTTAAAGATTTTCTGGCGGTCAATGTATTTGAGAACCAGCAGCTGGTACCCGGACTGGTCGAGTACGCTAACTGGCCGACCTTGCCACAGTGTTACGTCAGGGGTGAATTTATCGGCGGTTGCGACATTCTGACCGAAATGTACCAAAGCGGCGAGCTGAAGCAATTGTTGGGCGAACTGGCGACAGCGGAATAACTCATCGCGTAGGCCAAAGTAACTAGGCCATCAGGCATATATGCCCGACGGTTGAAAACGCATATAGTGAGACGGAGTTCGGGAAAACGCGGTTGGCGACGATGCGGTTTTTTTAAACTCTCCTCCTTTTCGGGCGACATACAGATCGCCCGTTTTTTTGTCAAAAATTTGCTGAGCGATTATCGAAATATAGGGGATTTAAAATTAACGACTAATGGGACGATGAAATTCAGTATATTCAGCGCCACCTTTCCCCCTGTGCGCCGCCTAGCTTGCAAAAGCAGGCTGGCGCGGTAAACCGGGGTCGCCTTTTCTTGGGTTACTTTCTTTTGGCGACGCAAAAGAAAGTAACCAGCTGCCGGGCTGCCGCCGGCGATAATAAGAACAGAATTAAAGAGCCCGGCTTAAAGCAAGTAGTGTGTTGTTATTTCGCCAGCTTGGTGCGCGCACGAGAAATCGCCGCCTGTACCTGATTAGGCGCGGTGCCACCGATGTGATTGCGGCTGGCAAGCGATCCTTCCAGAGACAAGACCTGATAGATGTCATCCTCGATCAGTGTCGAGAAATCCTTCAGTTCGGCCAGGCTGATGTCGGAGAGATCGACGCCCTTCTGTTCGGCAAAACGCACCGCCAGCGCCACGGCTTCATGCGCATCGCGGAAAGGTAAACCCTTCTTGACCAGATAGTCCGCCAGATCGGTCGCGGTGGCATAGCCCTGCAAGGCGGCTCTACGCATCGCTTCCGGCTTGACGGTGATGCCGGTAATCATGTCGGCGTAGATGCGCAGCGTTTGCGTGAGCGTGTCCACCGTGTCGAACAAAGGCTCTTTGTCTTCCTGATTGTCCTTGTTATAGGCCAGCGGCTGACCCTTCATCAGCGTGAGCAGGGCGATCAGATGTCCGTTGACGCGACCTGTCTTGCCGCGCACCAGTTCCGGCACATCGGGATTTTTCTTTTGCGGCATGATGGATGAACCGGTGCAGAAGCGATCCGCGATGTCGATAAAGCCGACCATCGGGCTCATCCACAAAATCAGTTCTTCCGAGCAGCGCGACAGATGCGTCATGATGAGCGCGGCGCAGGCGGTGAATTCGATGGCAAAATCGCGATCCGAGACGGCATCGAGCGAGTTTTCGCATACGCCGTCAAAACCCAGCAAATCGGCAACCATCTGGCGGTTGATCGGATAGCTGGTACCGGCCAAGGCGGCTGCGCCCAACGGCAGACGGCTTACACGCTTGCGGCAGTCTTGCAGTCTTTCCGCATCGCGCCCCAACATCTCGTAATACGCCATCAGATGATGTGCAAAACTGATAGGCTGAGCGACTTGCAGATGCGTGAAGCCCGGCATGATAGTTTGTGTGTGGTGTTCGGCCAAGTCGACAAAGGATGATTGTAATTTGTTGATTAATAACAATAAATCATCAATCGCGCTGCGCAGGTAGAGGCGTACATCGGTGGCGACCTGATCGTTGCGGGAACGACCGGTATGCAAGCGTTTGCCCGCATCGCCGACTAAGGTGGTCAGGCGTTTTTCGATATTGAGATGGACGTCTTCCAGATCCAGCGACCAGATAAAGTCACCGGCGACGATTTCGTCCTGAATGGCGCCCAGTCCGCGTCGTATGTCGGCTAAGTCCTGATCGTTGATGATGCCGCAGGCGCACAGCATCTGCGCGTGGGCGAGCGAACCCTGAATGTCGAACAGCGCCAGCTTCTGGTCGAAATCGACAGAAGCGGTGTAGCGCTTGACCAGTTCAGCGACAGGCTCAGAAAATCGGCCCGACCATGTCTCATTATCTTGTATGCTTGCCATTGTTAAAAATCCAGATGCTAGTTAAGGCAGAAAAACCGGGAGTTGATCGCCATGAATAAGGCGCGCAGTATAAAACAAAATCATCCCTCCGACGCGTTGCCGAATTTTCGCAACCTCGGTGTGACCCTGCGCATGCTGTTGCTGGGCAACGGACTGGCGCTGCTGGCGGCACTGTTGCAGGCGAATGACGCGTTGGATGTGCTGCTCCGGATGATGCAGATCGCGACCCTGCTCACGCCGGTTTTGCTCGGCAGCCTGGTGCTGCTTTGGCTGGTTCAGCCGTGGCTGGATAAACTGGCGTACTGGCAGGGGGTGCTGGCGGTGAATGTTCTGGTCGGTCTGTTCACCTTGTTCACTTGTCTTTTTGCCGGCGGATTCTTTCGCCCTGACAGCGCCGGCTATTTCGATACGGTGCGTTGCGTGCTTCTGAGTGTCGCGATGAGCAGTCTGCTGCTGATGTATTTCCGCCTGCGTGCTCGGGTGCTGTCCCGTTCGTTGGAAGACGCGCGCTTGCAGGTGTTGCGTGCGCGTATCCGGCCTCATTTTCTCTACAATACGATCAATACGGTGCTGGGTATTGTGCGTGCGCAGCCTCGGCTTGCCGAAACCGCGCTGGAGGATATGGCCGATCTGTTTCGCATGGCGATGTCGGATCCGCAGGATCAGGTTGCGTTGAGGGGTGAAATTTCCATTTGTAAACAATATATTGCCTTGGAAAAGCTGCGCATGGGCGACCGATTGCGTGTTGACTGGCTAATTCAGGAGATGCCGGAGGAGGCGCTGATTCCGGTACTGTTGTTGCAGCCCCTGCTGGAAAACGCGGTGTATCACGGTATCGAGCCACTGATCGAGGGTGGCACGATTCTGGTGTCGCTCAAGCGTCAGGGGGGTGAGTTGCAGATTGTGGTGGAGAATCCCGTGCCGGTTGCTGAACTGCCGCACACGGGCAATCAGATCGCATTGCAAAATATACGTGAACGACTGGCCTTGTTGTTCGATATAGAAGCCAACTATCAGGTAACGCACGGCCATGGTTTTTATCGTGTGGAGATTACCTTGCCTTACGCGAAGGAAGTGAAAAAATGAGCCAGACTCCGCTAAAGATATTCATCGTGGACGACGAAGCACCCGCCCGTAACCGTTTGCGCGAATTGTTAGACGATTGTGGTGTACAGGTGGCGGGCGAGGCGGCGAATGGTCTAGAAGCACTGGAGAAACTGGCCATGACGCCGGTCGATGTGGTGTTGCTCGATATCCGCATGCCGCAAATGGATGGGATAGAACTCGCTCAGCATCTGCAAAAAATGAATCCGCCGCCGGCGTTCATCTTCACTACGGCGTATGACGCCTACGCGATTAGGGCCTTCGAGCTGCACGCCGTCGATTATCTGCTTAAACCCATCCGTTTGTCGCGTCTGCAGGAGGCGCTGAGCCGCGTGCAAGCGGCGAAACCCGTTGCAGCGGATGTCTTGCACGAATTGCAGCATGAGCCCAGACGAAATCTGTCCATCCACGAACGTGGCCGCCTCCATCTGATTCCGGTGGAACAGGTGTTGTTTCTGCGTGCCGAAGCCAAATACATCACCGTGAGAACGTTCGATCGTGAATATCTGCTGGAAGAGTCGCTGACTTCGCTGGAAAAGGAATTTGCTGCGCGTTTTGTGCGCATCCACCGCAACTGTCTGGTGGCGAAGAGCGCGATCGAAGGATTTGAGCGTGTCGGCAGCGAAGAAGGGGAAGGCAGCGGGTGGATGGTCAAGCTGGCCGCTCTTCCGGAGCGACTGGCGATCAGCCGCCGTCAGCAGCATATCGTCAGGGATTTTGGATAATTACCCCTGTGCGCCGCCGAAGATAGTCAGCAAACATCGGTGCTTTAGGGCGAGGACTGTTTGAGCACATGGGCGCGCAGCGGATCGTGCGAGTTCCGCAGCCCCGATGTTTGTTGACTATCGAGGGTACCCCGTCTGTCTGCCGGAGGCGGGCAGGCAGGGGCGGTAAGCCGGGTTCGCCTTTTCTTTGCTTACTTTCTTTTGGCGACGCAAAAGAAAGTAAGCAGCAGCCGGGCTGCCCCCGGCGAAGTTGATTTGTAGTCAGATTGATATCTTTGCATAACAGATTGATTTAATTCAATTTATTTATCCAGTCTATCAGCGCATCCTGTGCGGCACGTCCAGCTTTAGCATTGGGGTGATTGATGATAAACACCACTATCCACTTCTTGCCGTTTTTGGCGTGCAGATAACCCGCAATCGATTTGACGCCTTCGAGCGAGCCGGTCTTGAAATGTCCGGCTATATTGCCGTCTTTGAACCTCCCACGGGTGGTGCCATCCATGCCCAGTATCGGCAGCGAAGCTTCCAGTTCTGCGGCGAAAGGGCTATTTGCGGCGCGCTGCAATAGGTCGGCCAGATGCTGTGCGCTGATGCGCTCTGAGCGTGACAATCCTGCGCCGTTTTCCAGCACCAGTTCCGGGAAATTCATCTGAACACTGGAGAGCCATTGCCGGATCGCGGTCGTGCTTTGCGCTGTGGTGGCAAAATCCGCCGCACCTATCGTCAGGAACAATTGCCGTGCCATGACATTGTTGCTGAACTTGTTGATGTCGCGGATCACCTCGGACAAGGGCGGCGAAAAATGGGTGGAAAATACGGACAATCCATTCGGCACGGAGCCTGTCCTGACGTGCCCCTGAAGCTGTCCGCCGACTTCGCGCCACAGTGCGCCGAACACGGCGGAAAAATAGGCGTCCGGCGTCAGCGGCGAGGAGTAATCCTGTGCTTCGCCGCAGCCAAACGGGATGCTGCCCTCGATTAAAATGTTGCGACCCTCGATGCGAGTCTGGTAAGCATCCTCACCCTTGCACGGCAGCGCGGTCGAAGTGGTTACCCGACTGATGATTTGGAAGCCTGCCAGTTCCGGTTCCAGCAGCGCGATCGCCTGTGCGCCGTCAGGGATCAGTCGCAGATGCAAGGCGTTGAAATTCAGCAGCAAGGCATCCGCTTCGACGTTGTAGGCGCGCGCAGGTTTATTGTCGAAGGCGGCCGTACCCAGGCTGTCCACGGCGAAAAAGCGGCGGTCGAGTACGATATCACCGGTGATTTCCCGCAACCCGCGCTGACGCAATTCACGCAGCCACAGCCAGAATTCCTCTATCGTGAGTTTCGGATCGCCATAGCCCATGAATACCAGATTGCCGTGCAGCACGCCCTTGTCGAGTTTGCCGTCCAGATAGGCTTCGGTCTTCCAGCGATAAGCGGGCTTGAGTATTTCCAGTCCGGCATAAGTGGTGAGCAGCTTCATGGTGGAGGCTGGATTCATCCCTTGTTCCGCCCGGTGGCTGATCAGCGGAGTGGTTTTGCCTGCCTCGCGCACCTCGATGCCGACGGATTCGGTAGGGATATTCGCTTTCGCCAGTTCCTGTTTGACTGCGTTGGGCAACGGCGCGGCACCGACTGAGAAGGGCAGCAATAAACTTAAAGCGATCAGGCGCTTCATATCAGCGCCTCGACGATCGCCAGCGTGCGGACGACCAGCAGTTGCATTTCTTCTTCCGTGATGACATAGGGCGGCATGAAATACACCGTTTTTCCCATCGGGCGCAGCAGCAATTCGTTTTGCAGACCCAGGCTAAAGCAGCGTTGGGCAAAATCCTGATGCGGACTTTCCACTTCGAACGCCCAGATCATGCCGGTATTGCGCCAGTTTTTGACGCGCGGATGGCTACTTATCGGCGCTGCGATGCGATTTAAAAAGGCGGACTTGGTGCGATTGATGTTGAGTACATCGTCCTGTTTGAAAATGTCCAGCGTTGCCAGCGCGGCGCGGCAGGCCAGCGGGTTGCCGGTATAGGAGTGTGAATGCAGGAAGCCGCGCGCGATCTTGTCATCGTAGAAAGCCTGATAAATTTCATCGCGCGTCATGACGATGGACAGCGGCAGATAGCCGCCCGTGATGCCCTTGGAGATCAGCAGAAAGTCGGGGGAAATGCCGCCCTGCTCGCAGGCGAACATCGTGCCCGTCCTGCCCATGCCCACAGCGATTTCATCGGCGATCAGGTGTACTTGGTATTGGTCGCAAAGTTCGCGCGCTCGCGTCAGGTAGGCTGGATGGTACATTGCCATGCCAGCAGCGCCCTGGACCAAGGGTTCGATGATGAAGGCGGCAAGTTCCGCGTGATGGCACTGCAAGTGGGCTTCGAGTGCGTCGGCACAACGCAGCGCAAAGGCTTCGGCGGTTTCGCCTTCACCGGCATTTCGAGCATCGGGACTCATCACCGTGGCCTGCTGACGGATCAGCGGGCCGTAGGCATCGCGAAACAGTGCGACATCGGTCACCGACAGGGCACCCAGCGTTTCGCCGTGGTAACTGTTTTGCAGGCTGATAAATTGCGTCTTGGCAGGATGCCCCGTGTTGCGCCAAAAGTGCGCGCTCATCTTTAGCGCAATTTCGGTGGCGGACGCGCCATCCGAACCGTAGAAACAATGTCCCAATCCTTTCGGTGCTAACTCGCGCAGGCGTTCGGAGAGTTCAACCACAGGTTCGTGGGTAAAACCCGCCAGCATCACGTGTTCGATCCGGTCCAACTGGTCGTGTAGCGCCGCATTGATGCGCGGATTGGCGTGGCCAAACAGATTTACCCACCATGAGCTGACGGAATCTAAATATCTTTTATTATCAAAGTTATACAGCCAAACTCCGCTGCCGCGCGCAATCGGCACCAGCGGGAATGACTCGTAATGCTTCATCTGCGAGCAGGGATGCCAGACGGCAGACAGGCTGCGGCTGACCAGATCGGCGTTGGTTGGTGAGGTATTTTGCATCAGTCATTTTCCCACGGCGCGAAGCCGATGGGACGTTTTTTTCTGGAGGTTGGGGGTGTCATCAGTTCGTGTATGGCTTCAAAGACCGCTTTAAATTTGATGTCGTAGTTCTTTTCAAGCGCCGCCAGTCTGCGGGCTAGTTCGGCGTTAGAAGACAGCATTTGCCGTAATTGCACAAAGGCACGTACGACTTGAACGCTGGCTTCGATCGCTCGGGGAGAGTTAAGTACGCTGGCCGCCATGATCGCTCCATGTTCAGTAAAAACAAAAGGGAGATGCCTGCGGCCGCCACGCCCTGTGTTTGAGGTCGCAAATTGCGACCTCAAACACGAAGTGTCAATTTTTTCTTTTAAATCAATGAGTTCTTCATTTGTTAGTTGAAACATGAAGTCAATCGGGAATCGTTCACTATTACGCCGAACTTGTTCGTTCAAGCGCTTAGTTTCCACACCATAGAGCTCCGCCAAATCGGCATCCAGCATCACTTTTTGACTACGAATTAAAAATATCTTCGATTCGATTTGTTCCATGGATGTAATCAAAGTTTTATCAGTCATCACATGATTCCTTTGCCGCTCATTGATATGGAATATTATGCGAAAACTGCCAGCGTCTCTAGCGGAACAGCGATTATTTGGATTTGATGAGGTGCTCGCCATTTGTGAGCACCCACAGCATTATTAAAGGGAAACAATCATGCGTATCTTGATCACAGGCGGAACAGGATTGATCGGGCGGCAATTGTGCCGTGTGTTGCAGGCGGAAGGCCATCAGCTCACCGTGTTGAGCCGTCGTCCTGCTACGGTCGCGGCCAAATGCGGGGCTGCGGTTCAGGCCATGGCGAGTCTTGCCGAATATTCTGCGGGTGTATGTTTCGATGCGGTGATTAATCTGGCCGGCGAGCCGATTGCCGATCAGGCGTGGAATGAAAAACGTAAAAAGGCATTGCGGGACAGTCGCGTGGCGCTCACCCATGAATTGGTCGAGTGCATCGCGGCGGCCAAGAGTAAGCCCGCCGTATTGCTTTCCGCTTCTGCGATCGGTTTTTACGCCGATCGTGGCGATGTCGCGCAGGATGAGTCCGCACCTGCAGGCCATGATTTTCCCGCGAAATTGTGCGTCGACTGGGAGGAGGCCGCGCTTGCCGCAGAAAAGTTGGGCATTCGCGTCTGTCTGCTGCGCAGCGGGCTGGTATTGAGCCGCGATGGCGGTTTGCTCGAACGCATGGTGCCGCCGTTCAAGTTAGGCATGGGTGCGCGGATAGGTAATGGTCGTCAGTGGATGAGCTGGATACACATCGACGATCACGTGGCGATGCTGCTTAAACTGTTACACGATGAGCGTGCCAGCGGTCCGTACAATCTGACCGCACCCAACCCGGTCACCAATGCCGAGTTCACCGCTGCGCTGGCTGAGACTCTGCATCGTTCCACCAGGTTCGCTGCGCCCGCCTCATTGATCAAATTCACCATGGGCGAGCGTGCCAGTTTGCTGCTGGAAGGGCAGCGGATTTTGCCGCGCAGGATGAAGGAAGGCGGCTATCAGTTTGCTTTTGAAAATCTCACCCAGGCGCTGGGTAACGTGCTGGCTAAGTAGGTTTTTCTGCGTTAACCATGCGATAAATGGCGGATTTACTTTGAGTATTATCCTATCTGTGGCATCCTTCGCTCCTTATGTGTAGTCAATATTAATAACGCCCCGGTGTTGCAGACTAAGGGCGACTGTTGGAGGATAGCAGCAATGAAGTGTGTAGATGATTTTCGCCTGCGCTTTGGTTCACGCGAATTAGTGCCCATCATGATCGGAGGCATGGGAGTAGATATTTCCACTGCCGAATTGGCTCTGGAAGCGGCGCGCCTGGGCGGGATTGGACATATTTCCGATGCGATGCTGCCGACGGTCACCGACAAGCGTTACAAGACAAAATTTGTCAGCGACAAGCAAAAGCAATACAAGCTGAACATCCTGAATGCCGATAAATCTATCGTAAAATTTGATCTGGAGCAGGTTGCCGAAGCGTCCCGGATACACGTTCGCCGGACCATGGAAGCCAAGCGCGGCGACGGCATGATTTTCATCAACTGCATGGAAAAGCTGACCATGAATGCGCCGCGCGAAACCCTGCGCACGCGTATGCTGGCGGCGCTGGACGAAGGCATCGACGGCATCACGTTGGCGGCCGGTCTGCATCTGGGCTCGTTCGCCATGATGCAGGATCATCCGCGCTTTAACGATGCCAAACTGGGCATCATCGTCTCCTCCGTGCGCGCCTTGCAGCTGTTCCTGCGCAAAAATGCCAAGATGAACCGTCTACCCGATTATATCGTGGTGGAAGGTCCGTTGGCCGGTGGTCACTTAGGCTTCGGTATGGACTGGGCGCAATACGATCTGCGCACGATTACTCAAGAGGTTATTCAATACCTGAAGAGCGAACATCTGGATATTCCGGTGATTCCGGCGGGCGGCATCTTCACAGGCAGCGATGCGGTGAGTTATCTTGAAACCGGCTCCGCGGCGGTGCAAGTTGCAACGCGCTTTACTGTGGCTGAAGAATGCGGCATTCCGCCCAAAATTCAGCAGGAATACTTCAAGGCCAGCGAGGAAGACATCGAAGTTAACACCTTGTCGCCCACCGGTTATCCGATGCGCATGATCAAGGGCTGCCCGGCTATCGGTTCCGGCATACGTCCGAATTGCGAAGCTTTCGGTTATGTGCTGGACGGGACGGGCAAGTGCGGCTATATCGACGCCTACAATCGCGTGGTTGAAGCGAATCCGGATGCAAAGAAATTTTCCGTATTGGACAAGACTTGTTTGTGCACGCATATGCGCAATTACGATCTGTGGACTTGCGGGCATTACGCCTATCGCCTGAAGGACACTTCTCATCGCAACGAAGATGGTACCTATCAGCTTTTGACCGCTGAGCATATTTTCAAGGACTATCAGTTCAGCAAAGACAATAAGATCGCCCTGCCTGCCAAAAAATAAATATCCCTGCCGCTCTTGAAATTAAGAGCGGTTATCCCCATTAGTAGCATCTGCGGGCGGCGCTTACGAAGCGTCGCCCCTGCATTTAATTCAACTCATTGATTCAGGAGATACAAATATGAAAGTTCGTCCTTTGAGCGACCGCGTCATCGTCAAGCGCATGGAAGAAGACGTCAAGACTGCGTCCGGTATCGTGCTGGCAAGTACCGCAGTTGAAAAGCCTGATACAGGTGAAGTCATCGCCGTTGGTAACGGCAAAGTGAATAACGACGGCAAGCTGCAGGCTATGAGCGTCAAGGTTGGCGACAAGGTCTTGTTCGGCAAATATTCCGGTCAAACTTTCAAGATGGACGGTCAGGAATACCTGACTATGCGTGAAGACGACATCATCGGCGTTGTAGAAGCGTAATTTTTATGGCCCGATTCCAGATTCAATGCTGGAGTCACGGTATTAAACAATTGAGGAGTGTAAAACATGGCAGCTAAAGACGTAAAGTTTCACGACGCAGCGCGCAGCAAAATGGTTGTCGGCGTAAATATTCTGGCCGATGCAGTTAAAGTAACGCTGGGTCCTAAGGGGCGCAATGTGGTTCTGGATCGTTCATACGGTTCTCCTACCATCACTAAGGATGGTGTCTCCGTCGCTAAAGAAATCGAACTGAAAGACAAGTTCGAAAATATGGGCGCGCAAATGGTTAAGGAAGTTGCTTCTAAGACTTCTGATGTGGCCGGTGACGGTACAACGACTGCGACTGTATTGGCGCAATCGATCGTCATGGAAGGCATGAAGTTTGTTGCTGCCGGTATGAATCCGATGGACCTGAAGCGCGGTATCGATCAAGCGGTTATCGCTGCGGTTGCCGAGCTGAAGAAGCTGTCCAAGCCATGCACCACCAGCAAGGAAATTGCTCAGGTCGGTAGCATCTCTGCGAACTCTGACACTGTCATCGGCGAAAAAATCGCTGCTGCGATGGAAAAAGTTGGCAAAGAAGGCGTCATCACCATCGAAGACGGCACCGGTCTGGAAGACGAGCTGGACATCGTTGAAGGTATGCAGTTTGATCGCGGTTACCTGTCACCTTACTTCATCAACAACCAGGATCGTCAACTGGCATTGATGGACAACCCGTACATCCTGTTGCACGACAAGAAGATTTCCAACATCCGCGACCTGCTCCCGGTGCTGGAACAAGTGGCTAAGGCTGGTCGTCCATTGCTGATCATCGCTGAAGATGTCGATGGCGAAGCGCTGGCAACACTGGTTGTGAACAACATCCGTGGTATTTTGAAGACTGTTGCTGTTAAGGCACCTGGTTTCGGCGATCGTCGCAAGGCAATGCTGGAAGATATCGCGATTTTGACAGGCGGTACGGTTATCGCTGAAGAAGTCGGTCTGACACTGGAAAAAGCCACCCTGGCTGAACTGGGTCAGGCTAAGCGCATCGAAGTGGGCAAAGACAACAGCATCATCATCGATGGCGCTGGCAAGGAAGACGCGATTAAGTCACGCATCGGCCAAATCAACAAGCAAGCCGAAGAATCGACCAGCGACTACGATAAGGAAAAGCTGCAAGAGCGTAAGGCTAAACTGGCTGGCGGCGTTGCTGTCATCAAGGTTGGCGCTGCGACTGAAGTCGAAATGAAGGAAAAGAAGGCGCGCGTGGAAGATGCATTGCACGCGACCCGTGCTGCGGTTGAAGAAGGCATTGTCCCTGGCGGCGGTGTAGCGCTGCTGCGTGCTAAGGTTGCAGTAGCCGGTCTGAAGGGCGACAACCACGATCAAGATGCTGGTATCACCATCGTATTGCGTGCTATGGAAGCGCCTCTGCGCGCCATCGTGCAAAATGCCGGTGACGAGCCATCTGTTGTGGTCAACAAAGTATCTGAAGGCTCTGGCAGCTACGGTTACAACGCGGCTACCAGCGAATATGGCGACATGTTGGCGATGGGCGTGGTTGATCCTACCAAGGTGACGCGCGTTGCATTGCAAAATGCAGCTTCTATCGCTGGTCTGATGCTGACAACAGCCTGTATGGTTGCTGAATTGCCTGAAGACAAGCCAGCTGCTGGTATGGGTGGCGGCGACATGGGTGGTATGGGCGGCATGATGTAAAGCTGTTTGATTGCTGATTCTTCAGTAATTACGAAAACCCCGCTCCGGCGGGGTTTTTTGTATCATATTGTTTATTAATAGATATTTTAAATTTGGTGGCGGATTTCTCGCTCTACTGAAAATATATATGGTTGATTGTGTATTTCGAATTGCTGTTTTTCAAAATATAGGTATAATGCGCACCTCCTGAAGCGGGAAGGTTTACTTCAAGCTTGTATGGATAATGGCCTGATAGCTCAGTCGGTAGAGCAGAGGATTGAAAATCCTTGTGTCGGTGGTTCGATTCCGCCTCGGGCCACCAATTTAATCAAGGGCTTGCAGAAATGTAGGCCTTTGTCGTTTCTGGTGTTCTGTTTTATGTCACCAGTATGTCACCACGTTGTATCAATCCCATCGCACCCACAAAAGCAAACCGCCGGGCTGTCTCTAGCGGCGGCGGCTTAATTTGCTGTGTCTGTCTCTCCGTCAGGTTGTTTCATCTGCGCGAATAACCATCGCCAGCGCCATTCGTTCGCCTTCGGTGAAGTGGTCAGGTGGTGATAGTGAGGTAAGCTGAAAAAAATGGACACCAATGTTTTGATAAACTTGGATCGGAGGTGTCAGATGAAACAAAGAATTCCTAAAGCGATTTACAGTAAAGAGTTACGTGAGCAGGCGGTCAAGTTGATGACGGAAGAGAAGTTGGGGTTGCAGGAAACGGCCAAGCGGTTGTCCCTGCCGCCGTCTACGTTGAACTACTGGTTACGGGCAGCAAAGAATGGTCAGTTAAGCGAAATTGGCAAAATGCAGCGTCCGCTGACTGAAGTCGAGTTGGAGCTTGCAAAAACTAAGCGTGAACTGGCCGAAGTTAAGATGGAGCGAGATCTGCTAAAAAAAGCGGCGGCGTACTTTGCGAGAGGAATTCGGTGAAGTACGCGATGATGAAATCGTTGCATGAGGACTATCCTATGCCGGTGATGTGCCGAATTTACGAGGTATCCATGAGCGGTTATTACGCCTGGCTGAGCCGCTCGCCGTCAGTGCGCGCTCAGGAAGATGCGCGGCTTGAGTTGGAAATTCGTGCGGCCCATCAAAGAACGCGACAAACATTTGGCCCAGAAAGACTTAAAGATAATCTCGATAAAAACGGTGTAAATACAAGTCTCTATAAAGTAAAACGATTAAGAAAGAAGCTGGGGATACGTTGCAAGCAGGTCAAGAAATTTAAGGGGACGACGAACTCGAACCACAATATGCCTATTGCCCCGAATCTGCTGGAACAGAAATTTAGCGCCACGGCACCGAATAAAGTTTGGCTGACGGACATTACCTATGTTCAGACTGACGAGGGTTGGCTGTACCTGGCGGGCCACAAGGATATGTTCACCGGTGATCTGGTCGGCTACGCGATGAGCGAACGCATGACTAAAAATCTGGTCAGTCAGTCGCTGAGAAACGCCCGCCACGCGGGTTGATCCATCATTCAGATCGCGGCAGCCAGTATTGTGCACATGAATATCGCAAATTGCTTGACCAGTTTGGCATGGTGGCGTCGATGTCGCGTCGGGGAAATTGCTACGACAATGCGCCGATGGAAAGCTTCTGGGGCTTGCTAAAAAACGAGCTGGTACACCATCGTAAATTTAAAACTCGGGCAGAAGCCATCGAGGCGATCACGGAATACATTGAAATTTTTTACCGGCGGGAACGTACACAGGCACGGTTGGGCTATCTATCACCAGCCGCTTTTGAACGCCAATACTACGAAAATTTGTTGGTAGCATGAACCCATTGGTATCCATTATTGACGACCTACCTCATTTTCATCTGCTCCTAGTGGTGTTTCGCCCAATCGAGCAAGGCATCGTTTATGCGCGTTTGCCAGCCGTTTCCCGTGGCCTTGAATTTTTCCAGTATCTGCGCATCAAGACGTAGAGTGACTTGCGCCTTCTTTCCGCTCCCTAGAGGCCTGCCGCGTACAGGCTTGAACTGGCTTAATTCGTTGTCGCTCAGTGGTAGATTATCGGGGTCAATCATCGCGGCAGCGGTTATCTGGACATTCTCGATGTCAGTTGGCCGAATTAGTGTTTTTCTCATAGTGGTCAAACTCCTTTTGATTTGCTTTCCTCAAGCTGATTATTCGCCGCGCTTCTTCTCGGTCAACGTAGACCGCGCAATAGAGTCGCTCACCTATGACACCCAGTGCAATCATGCGACTTTCGCCATAGTCGCGGCGGGTGTCTTGCCATATTAATGCGTACTCCCATTCCATCTTCTCAGCATTGGACAATGACAAGCCATGTTTGCTTTGATTTGCCGTGTCCTTGGTATGGTCGAAAATGATTTTCATGGTGATTAGTGTAGTTACGTTTATTTGAGTGGTCAATATATATTTGTAGTTACGTTTATTAGACGGCACGCAAACCCGCTGGCGCTGCTATGAATTCAACTCCTGCCTGTTCCAATATCCACGCTTCAATCTTAACGTGCCACATGCGCA
This sequence comes from Gallionella sp., assembly GCA_041660905.1. Lineage (GTDB taxonomy): Bacteria > Pseudomonadota > Gammaproteobacteria > Burkholderiales > Gallionellaceae > Gallionella. The sequence goes on along the minus strand of JBAZVL010000001.1, from coordinate 405,411 downwards.
GCAGGTCGAGAGGGCGGCGGATGTAGTTCTGTTCTCTCACGCCTTGCGGTGCATGGCCTTGTATTTGCGCGGCGATTCCGGCGGGCGTTTCTGTCCACTCGCACAGGGTCGCAAAGCTCCGGCGCAATCCGTGCAGGGTCATATCTAAACCAGCAACAGCACACGCCTTGCGGTGGGCAATAGAGGGGTCAGCAATGCCACCAGTTGCAGCGGTCGGGCTACTGAATACAAATTCATTGCGGCGCGGTAAAGCGGCCATAAGGTGTGCCACATATGGGGTTAATGGAATGACGCGCAAGCCTTCCACCTTGTCGTGCATGGATATGCTGTTCCACTGAAAATCCACGTCCTCCCACTTGAGGGCGGCCAGTTCGTTGCGCCTTGCTCCGGTCAATAGTAGGGCTTGCAGGTATGCACTGATTACAGGGTTGCCGATTTGCTTCACGGCGGCGAACCATGCGGGCAGTTGCTCACGCTGTAACACGTCATGCTTAACGGTGGCCTTGCCTAAACTTTCGCGGGCATCTTTGTTCTGTGCGGCGTTGGTGGTCACGATTGCTTGATAGGTGGGTTGTCGCGCACACCAGAATAGAAAAGCTCTCAGCAAGCGAAGGGCAAGCCGGGCGCGTGTTGGCCGTGTCACGGCTTCCTGTTTTGCCCACTCTGTCACCAGTTCGGGGGTGAGGTCAACAAGGCGAACGGCTGCCAGTGATGCAAGGTTGCCCGGTTCTGTCAGTTTGTGGCTTCGTGTCCGTTTTGCTCCCCCTGTCTGCATTACCTTTTCATGGTCGCGTAAGTGTAGTTCAGACCATAGCGGTTTACGTGCGGCGATGTATTCCGGCCAGACCATGCCTAGTGTTACAGATTCTCGGATTCGTTGCGTCACCATCGCGGCGGCTTCTTCTTCCTTGGCGGTTCTTGCATCCTGTTCACTTGCGAGGGTGTCCGCTTGTACTTGGCGCGGGTCGCGGCCATCATCAATTATTACTTTCAGGCGGCGCGCTTCTTCTCTTGCGCCCTTGCTTATTGGCTTGCCTTGTTTGTTCTTGGGTGCATCAATCGGCCATGTTTCAGGCGCACCAATCCGAATGCGGATAACAGTGCCTTTTAATTTGCCTTGGAATATGTAGGATTTAACGCCATTCGCGGTTACTCGAAGCCCAAGGCCGGGGGATAGTGTGTCCCATAGAAAAGATTGACTCTTGCCGGGTTCGCACTGAAAGTCCTTTACTTCACCCGCCGTTAATTTTGCCTTTGCCATCGCTCAATCATCCCTGTGATTAGTTTCGTGTACCCCTCCTGTACCCCGTTGCCTAGTATATCAATCAACAAGAATCAATACAATACAAGGATGTAATTCAATTAAATGATTGTTTTTAATAGGGGTACATGAATTTATAGGTGGTAATCAACACGGAAAAACACTATTTCGCATGGATTGAAAATCCTTGTGTCGGTGGTTCGATTCCGCCTCGGGCCACCAATTTAAACAAGCACTTAGAGTTAATTGCTCTAGGTGCTTCGTCTTTTGTGGGGCGCTGGCGGGAGATTCACAATATTTTCACCCGCCATTTCGTCTCACGATAGTCAAAAAATGTGCAAGCTAATTAATACGACAACTCACATTTGTCTTGCGGTCTCAGCAGGGCTGACTGCAATTGCAAAATCCTCCCGTCCAAGACTTAAATTTGGCTCGCGTTAACGCAAGCATTGTATCGAGGTAACCCGTCTGTTTATCATGGGCTGTTTCAAGCACCAAGTGCAAAAAGTGCTGCGTGATATAGCTTAAAGTCAAAAGCGTCTGGCATGAACAGTTCAACCGGACTTATTTCGGCTGAATGGCTTTATTCCTCAAGATCAGGCTTGGCTTATTCGCCCGATATATTTCCCTCTCAATTACAAACAACTTTAGCTTTAAGGTGCAATGCCTTGCTTTTTAAGCGAATTTTGTTTTGTCTCATCATTCTGCGCTAACTCCTTGTCTCGTAACGAAAAAATCAGTTTTTAGCTTGACCTGACGTGCATTTTTCAATATAGTGGGATTAAGTGGTAAAAAGTGGGTAATTGTGGGGTAAAAGAATGTTTCAGGGCGCAGCACAACTCAATCTGGATGGCAAAGGCAGGCTCGCAATACCGGGCAGGTACCGTGACGCGTTGCTGTCTAGCTGCGCCGGTAATCTGGTGCTGACGATCGATCCTGATGGCTGCCTGCTGGTGTATCCGGAGCCTGAATGGCTGCCGATCCGCGAGAAGCTGAATAAACTGTCCTCTTTTAATCCGCGTAGTCGTGCCTTGCAGCGCATGCTGGTCGGCCATGCGGAAAATGTGGTGATGGATAGCGCCGGACGCGTTTTGATTTCACCGGTATTGCGTAATTATGCTGCACTGGACAAAAACGTCATGCTGATCGGTCAGGGTAATAAATTTGAATTGTGGGATGAACTCAAGTGGCAGGCACAGCAACACGCCGCACTGGCATTGATGGCCGGTGACTTGCCTGCCGAGCTCGAAGGCTTTTCTCTGTGAGCGAAGTTCTGCTTCACGAAACCGTGCTGCTGCATGAGGCGGTAGAGTCGCTGGCGATCAAACCGGATGGTATCTATGTCGATTGTACCTTCGGGCGCGGCGGGCACAGTGCGCGCATCCTGCAACAGCTGGGCAGCGACGGCCGATTGATTGTTTTGGATAAGGACCTGACAGCGGTGGCGCACGGGAAGCTGTGGACTGATCCGCGCTTTCATATCGCACACAGCGGATTTACCCATCTGGCTGATGTCTTGAGTGAGCAGGGTGTTGCGAAAGTAGATGGAATTTTACTGGATCTGGGCGTTTCCTCTCCTCAATTGGATGAGGCGGCACGAGGATTCAGTTTTAGATTTGATGCGCCGCTGGACATGCGTATGGATACGAGCTGCGGAATGACCGCAGCGCAATGGTTAGAAACAGTGGACGAGGGTCTGCTGACGGAGGTTATACGTGATTACGGCGAAGAACGGTTTGCTAAGCAGATTGCAAGGGCGGTTATTGCTGCGCGTGCGGTCGAACCCATCCAGACCACGTGGCAGCTCGTCGAGCTGGTTGGCAAGACGGTACGTACCCGCGAAGCCGGAAAAAACCCGGCGACACGTACCTTTCAGGCTATACGGATTTATCTCAACCGCGAGCTCGAAGAACTCGAACATGTGTTGCCAGAGTGCGTTTCGCATCTGAAGGCGGGCGGACGTCTGGTAGTGATCAGTTTCCATTCTCTGGAAGATCGGATGGTTAAGCACTTCATACGCGGGATGACGGATGCAGACACGTTGCCGCGAAATGTGCCGATTCGCGCCAGCGAGGTGCCGCAAGGACGGATGAGGTTGATAGGGCGGGCGATCAAGGCGGGTGAAGCTGAGCTCAAGGTTAATCCGCGTGCAAGAAGCGCGATGATGCGCGTGGCTGAGCGTAGCGATGTGGCATAGCCGTGTTATCAATGTCGTGCTGCTGGTGCTGGTGATCATGGGGGCGCTGAGCGTGGTCACTTCACAGCACAAGGCACGCAAGCTGTTTATCAGTTTGCAGCAGGAAAAAGACCACGCTCATCAGATGGAGGTGGAGTGGGGACAGTTGCAGTTAGAGCAAAGCACCTGGGCTGCGCCAGCACGGGTGGAGACAATTGCCTCGCAGAAGTTGCAGATGCAAACGCCAAAGAAGGAACAAATCCGCTTTATACGGATAGGTCAGGTTGCTGAGACACGTGCCGCTGATGTGGCGGCTAAAACGCAGTTAGCCGGACAGTCGTCGGTGCAAGCGCAAAGCGCGGACGCTGCCGAGACAGGGAATGCTGCGGAGCTTTGGGAAAAGTTGAAAAAGCGGTTAAACGGATCAGGTCAATAATAATGAAATACGCGGCCAGCGCAAAAGTCAACAACACGGTAAAGCTGCCGGGTTGGCGCGCGACCGTGCTGTTTGTGCTGTTGTTGCTGTGTCTGGCAGGTTTGCTGGGGCGGGCTGTGTATTTGCAGGGCATACACAACGACTTCCTGCAGGAGAAAGGCAGCCAGCGCTATAGTCGGGTGGTCGAGGTGAGCGCCCATAGAGGCATGATTACCGATCGCAATGGCGATCCGCTGGCGGTCAGCACGCCGGTGGAATCGGTCTGGGCCAATCCTTCCGATATCAAATTAAACGATGAAAAAGAAACCAAGATCAATGCCAAACAACTGAAACAGTTGGCGCTGGCCTTGGGCATGCGTGTAGACGAGTTGCAAAATCGTCTTGCCGATTCGTCACGGGATTTTGTTTATTTAAAACGGCAGTTGCCGCCAGAACAGTCTGGGAATGTGGCTAAATTGAATCTGCCTGGCGTGTCGCTAAGGCGCGAATACCGTCGCTATTATCCCGCCGGGGAAGAGTTTGCCCAGACACTGGGTTTTACCGGGCAGGACGACAACGGGCAGGAAGGGTTGGAGCTGGTGTTGCAATCACAACTGGCTGGGAAGCTGGGGAGTCAGCGCGTGATCAAGGATAGGCGCGGACACATCGTCGAAGATGCAGGCAGCTTGACGCCGCCTAAACCCGGCAGCGATATTGCATTGAGTCTGGACAGCAAGATTCAGCATTTAGCGTATCGTGAATTAAAACTAGCGGTGCAGAAAAATCTCGCTAAAGCCGGTGCGGTGGTCGTGCTCGATGCGCGTACCGGTGAAGTGCTGGCGCTGGCTAATTACCCAAGTTACAACCCGAATAATCGCAGGAACGTCAGCATGCAGGCGATGCGCAATCGTGCAGTGGCCGATGTGTTTGAGCCGGGTTCCACGATGAAACCTTTTGCAGTGGCCACGGCGTTGGATTTGGGCAAGATACATCCGGATACGCTGATCAACACGGAAAACGGCGTATACACGGTGGGAAATAAGAAAATTCACGATACCCATGCCGAGCCGTTTTTAACTGTTTCACAAGTGATTCAAAAGTCCAGTAACGTTGGTGCGGCAAAAATTGCGCTGTCACTGGAACCCAAAGTGTTGTGGCAGACTTTTTCTGATGCGGGTTTTGGCGGTCATACTGGCAGTGAATTCCCCGGGGAAGCGATCGGCATGTTACGCGATGCCAAGAGTTGGCATCCTATTGAGCAGGCCACCATGTCCTACGGACACGGCATATCGGTCAATCTGTTGCAACTGGCGCGCGCTTACACGGTTTTTAGCAACGATGGCGAAATCAAACCAATCTCTATGCTTAAACTGGATGCGCCAGCTGCGGGGCATGCCGTCTTTTCGAGTAAAACGGCTGCACAGTTGCTGATGATGCTCGAGTCGGTTGTGATGCCGGGAGGGACTGCGCCGCTGGCTCAGGTGGCGGGATATCGCGTAGCGGGAAAAACGGGTACCGCACACAAGCTGGATGGCGGGCGGTATACCAATCGTTATGTTGCTTCCTTTGTAGGGCTGGCACCGGTCAGTTCACCACGGCTGATCGTCGCGGTCATGATCGATGAACCGAACAATGGTCAATACTATGGCGGATTGGTTGCTGCACCGGTATTCAGTCAGGTAGTAGGCGCCGCATTGCATCTGTTCAACGTGCCTAACGATGCGTCTCTGGACAACGTGATCGCCCCTCCCGCTGAAATCATCGGGGAGGAAATATGAATTCCATCCCACAATTTGCCGGACAGCTCGCAATTTTAGGAGTGCCCGTTACTCGTCTGGTGACGGACAGTCGTGCCGTACAAGCGGGAGACACTTTCGTTGCGTATTCGGGCGAGAAAAATGATGGTCGCAGGCATATTGCTCAGGCCATTGCGCAGGGTGCGACATCGGTGATCTGGGAAGAAAATGGCTTTGCATGGGATCAATCCTGGGGGGTGGCCAATCTGCCCTTGTCGGATTTGCGACTAAAGTCCGGCTGGCTGGCGGACGAAGTATATGACACGCCCTCGGCAAAACTCTGGATGGTCGGGATCACCGGTACCAACGGCAAGACATCGACCTCGCACTGGATAGCAGAGGCTTTAAATGATACCGGTAAAAAATGCGCCATGATAGGCACGCTGGGCAATGGCTTTGCCGGTGCGCTGCAGGCGACGGTCAACACTACGCCGGATGCGATTCAGGTGCACGGTTTGCTGGCGCAGTTTCGCGATGGCGGCGCAAAGGCGGTGGCGATGGAAGTGTCTTCGCATGCGCTGGCACAAGGACGCGTCAACGGGGTGCAATTCGATGTGGCTTTGCTGACCAATCTGACCCGCGATCATCTGGATTATCACGGCGATATGCAGGGCTACGCGGCGGCTAAACGCCGCTTGTTTGACTGGAAGTCGCTTAAATACGCCGTGGTGAATCTGGACGATGTGTTCGGTGCCGAATTGGCATTGCGCTTGCGCGAGAAAGAAGTGGAAGTCGTGGGCTATGGCTTGACCGATGCCGCCTTGCAACTGGCCGGCAAGCACGGCTTGCGCATGGTCAAAGGTCACATACTGGCAATGAACGGTCAGGGTATGCGCCTAGGCATACATTCGAGCTGGGGTGTAGCAGAAATCAGCAGCGGATTGATCGGCCGATTTAACGCGGCCAACTTACTAGGTGCGCTGGCCGTGTTAATAGTGAGCGATGTAAATCTGAATCAGGCCGTGTCGTCGCTGAGTCGGGTTCGGTCGGTCGCAGGGCGCATGCAAAGAGTAGGTAAAGTCGATCAGCCTGTCGTCATCGTGGACTATGCGCATACCCCGGATGCACTGGAAAAAGTGTTGCTGGCGCTGCGTGAATTATGCGATGTGCATCAACCATCCGGACGTTTGATCTGCCTGTTCGGGTGTGGCGGGGAACGAGATCGCGGCAAACGCGCCATGATGGGACTGGTTGCAGAAAGATTCGCAGAGCACTGCATCGTGACTTCGGACAACCCGCGCAGTGAAGATCCGCAGGAAATTATCGGTCAGATCGTATCCGGCATGACCGAACAAAGACATGAAGTGATCGTCGATCGGGAAGCGGCCATCCAACACGCGATCGGAATGGCAAAAGAGGGTGACATCGTGCTGCTGGCTGGAAAAGGGCATGAAAACTATCAAGAAATTTATGGGGTTAAACATGAATTTAGCGATGTGGATATGGCTATAAAAGCTTTGAATACATGCATCAGAGAGGAAACCGTTTGATGATGCAACTCGCAAAAGCAGCAAAGGTGCTGGGCGCGCGTTTGGTATCTGCAAGTCAGGCCAAGGAACTGCGTTTCGTTTCTGTCTCAACCGATACGCGCAAGGTGGTGCAGGGGGATTTGTATATCGCGCTGCGGGGTGAGCATTTTGACGGCGCCGATTTTATTGCACAGGCGGCTGCCAGCGGTGCGGTCGCGGCCATCGTTAATCAGGATGCAGGATCCAGGATTCAGGATGCAGCCATTCCGCTGTTGCTGGTTGAGGATACCCGTCTGGCGTTAGGTCAGTTGGCTGCACACTGGCGCCGCCAGTTTGATATTCCTGTGGTCGGTATCACGGGCAGCAACGGCAAGACCACGGTCAAGGAAATGCTCGCATCAATATTGCGGGTAGCGGCGGGTAGTGATGAGGCTGTGCTGGCGACTAAGGGCAATTTCAACAACGACATCGGCATGCCGCTGACTTTGCTGCAACTGAACGCGCAACACCGCTATGCCGTGATCGAGATGGGTATGAATCATCCCGGTGAGATCGATTATCTGACCCGCATCGCCTGCCCTCAGGTTGCGCTGATCAACAACGCCAGCGGTGCGCATCTGGAAGGCATGGGTTCGGTCGAGGCTGTCGCGCATGCTAAGGGTGAAATCTTCGCCGGATTGCAGCATGAGGGCAGCGCCATCATCAACGCGGATGACGAATTTGCGCCGTTGTGGCGCTCACTGGCAGGGGTGCACTCGCTGTTGGAATTCGGGTTGAATCCGGCTGCCGATGTGTCCGGTGTTTGGTATCCGCAGACAACGGGTTTGAGATTGATGGCGCGCACTCCATCGGGTGATTTTACCGCCGATCTGCAAGTGCCGGGCGAGCACAATGCACGCAATGCGCTGGCAGCAACGGCGGCGGCAATTGAACTCAACCTGTCGCTGGAGAGCATCGTAGAAGGGCTGGAAAAATTTGGCGGTGTGGCCGGACGCTTGCAGCGTAAGGCCGCACGCGGTGGCGCGGTAGTGATAGACGATACTTATAACGCAAATCCTGCATCTTTGAATGCCGCTATTGCGGTGCTCGCGCAGACGAACGGACATCGTGTTTTAGTCTTAGGCGATATGGGTGAGTTGGGCGAGAACGCAGCGGCTTTTCATGCGGGAATAGGGAAGAGCGCTAAGCAGTCAGGTATAGAAAAACTATATGCGTTGGGCGAATTGAGCCGGGAGGCGGTTCGTGAATTTGGCGTTAAAGCGCAGCACTTTGATGGCATAGACGCGTTGCTTGCCGCGCTGGAAGTGGAATTGCATGCTGGCACAACGGTGCTGGTTAAGGGATCTCGTTTCATGAAAATGGAACGGGTCGTTGCCTTTTGTGTGGCAACAGATAAGGAATAAAAATGTTATTAGCATTGGCTCAATGGTTGGCTCAGGATATTCGTTTCTTCAGCGTATTCAATTACATCACGCTGCGCACAGTGCTGGCAGCCATGACCGCGCTGGGCATTTCGTTTATGGTCGGCCCCGCGATGATACGCAAACTGACTGCCTATAAAATTGGCCAGTCGGTACGCTCGGACGGTCCACAGACGCATCTGGTCAAGGCGGGCACGCCGACCATGGGCGGCGCGCTGATCCTGACTTCGATTGCCATCACCACCTTGTTGTGGGGTGATCTGCACAACCATTATGTCTGGGTAGTGCTGTTCACCACGCTGGGTTTTGGCGTGATCGGCTGGGTGGATGATTACCGCAAGGTGGTGCACCGCAATCCTAAGGGCTTGTCGGCGAAAGCCAAGATGGGCTGGCAGTCGATCATCGCGCTGGTGGTCGGTGTTTACCTGTGGCAGACGGCGACACTGCCGGCGCAAACTGAATTGATCGTGCCGTTCATGAAGTTTTTCGTGTTTCAGCTGGGCGGCGTTGCCTTTATCGCACTGGTTTATTTCGTCGTTGTCGGCACCAGCAATGCGGTCAATTTGACCGATGGTCTGGATGGATTGGCGATCATGCCAACCGTGATGGTCAGCGGTGCACTGGCAATTTTCGCCTATGTGGCGGGGAATGCCGTGTTTGCTAAATATTTAGGGATACCTTACATCCCCGGTGCGGGCGAACTGGCGGTGTTCTGCGGGGGATTAGTTGGTGCAGGGCTGGCGTTCTTGTGGTTTAACGCCTATCCCGCCGAAGTGTTTATGGGCGATGTGGGCGCGCTGGCGCTGGGTGCTTCGCTGGGTATCGTCGCGGTCATCGTACGTCAGGAGTTGGTGTTGTTCATCATGGGTGGCGTATTCGTGGTGGAAACCTTGTCGGTGGTGATCCAGGTTACCTCGTTCAAACTGACCGGCAAGCGCGTGTTCCGCATGGCGCCGCTGCACCATCACTATGAACTCAAGGGTTGGAAAGAAACGCAGGTCGTGGTGCGCTTCTGGATTATCACCATGCTGCTGGTATTGCTGGGATTGGCAACGTTAAAACTGAGATGATCAACTTCAAGGACAAACTGGTATTGGTAATCGGTCTCGGCGAGACCGGATTATCTATGGTGCGCTGGTTAACCAGCCAAGGCGCGCGGCTGCGCGTGGCAGATAGCCGTGCCGTGCCACCAGGTTTGTCCGATGTGTTGCAGTATATTGATAATAATGAAATTATTTGCGGAGATCTGACCGATGCGGTTTTTGAGAGCATCGATCTGATCGCGCTGAGCCCCGGTGTGCCGCTGTATGAACCCGCCATCGCACGCGCCGTTGCGCGCGGGATTCCTGTCGCGGGCGATATCGAGCTCTTTGCGCAACAACTTGCCACTTCCCACTCCCCACTCACTAGCAAGGTTTTGGCCATCACAGGTTCTAACGGCAAGACCACGGTCACCAGTTTAGTGGCACATCTGTGCTGCGCATGCGGGCTTGATGCGGTTGCTGCGGGAAATATTTCACCTGCTGTGCTGGATGTGGTGTTGCAGCGCGGGGCAAACCAGCCAGCGGTTTGGGTGCTAGAGCTGTCCAGTTTTCAGCTGGAAACCTTATCCAGTCTGAAGGCAGACGCAGCGACCGTGCTCAATGTCAGCGAGGATCATCTGGATCGCTACACCGGGATGGATGGCTATGCTGCGGCAAAACAGCGTATTTTTACTGGCTCTCGCGTGCAGATCGTCAATCGCGATGATGCGCGTAGCCAGAGCATGAAGAATCCCGAGCAGGAATTTATCAGCTTCGGTTTGAATGAGCCTGAGCGCGATGTCGATTACGGTATAGCGCGCGAAGCGAACGACATCTGGCTGGTGCAGGGGAATCAGCGTTTGATTAAAGCATGCGAATTGCAACTGGCGGGTTTGCATAATGTGGCTAATGCACTGGCGGCGCTGGCGTTGTGCCGTTCTATCGATTTGCCGATGCCGGCCTTGCTGGATGCGTTGCGCAACTTTAAAGGGCTGCCGCATCGCGTGGAAAAAATAGCAGAAAAGTATGGCGTGACGTTTTACGACGATTCCAAGGGCACCAATGTAGGCGCAACGGTTGCTGCACTGGAAGGTTTGGGCTGCAAGGCGGTGCTGATCGCAGGCGGAGTGGGCAAGGAACAGGATTTTTCACCCTTAAATGCAGCGGTAAAACAGCATGCTCGCGCGGTAGTGCTGATCGGGCGCGATGCGCCGTTGATCGAAGCCGCCTTGCAAGGCTGTGACGTGCCGGTGATTCATGCCGTCGATATGCATGACGCGGTACAGCAAGCCGCACGCCTTGCCCAAAGCGGAGATGCGGTGTTGCTCTCTCCAGCTTGTGCCAGCTTCGATATGTTTAAAAATTACGCGCATCGTGCGGAAGTATTCATCGCCGCAGTGCATCAATTGATCGCGGAGGGCGCATGGCGACCTTAGTTAAAACGCATACGCCGCCGCCGCAGAGCGAGTACGACAACCTGTTGATCTGGGTGTTTGTCGCCCTGCTGACCATCGGTTTGGTGATGGTGTACTCATCGTCCATTGCAACCGCTGAGGCGAGTCGGTTTACCGGGCATCAGGCAACATATTATTTGATGCGTCACGCACTGTTCGTTGTCGTGGGCCTAGTGGCAGGGTTGCTGGTGTTTCAAGTGCCCGTGCAGCTATGGCAGGCTTATTCGCCCTACCTTTTTATGGTCGGTGCGGTGTTGTTGGTGCTGGTGCTGATACCTCATGTCGGCCGTGAAGTAAACGGCAGTCGCCGCTGGTTATCGCTGTTTGTGATCAATCTGCAGCCTTCCGAGTTGATGAAACTGTTTGTGGTTTTGTATGCGGCAGATTATGCGGTGCGCAAGTGTGTGGTTAAGCACTTGTTTTTAAAAGCTTTCTTGCCAATGTTCGCGGTGATTGTGGTGGTGGGTGGACTGTTGCTGCAAGAGCCGGATATGGGTGCATTTGTGGTGATTCTGTCCATCGCCTTTTGCACACTGTGGTTGGGCGGCTTTAACGTTAAGGTATTCGGCGCGTTGATCGTGGCGCTGCCGATGGCGTTTGCCGCGCTGATACTGTCCTCTCCATACCGTTTGCAGCGTGTGATCGGCTTTATGGATCCCTGGGCTGATCCTTATGGCAAGGGCTATCAGTTGAGTCATGCGCTGATCGCCTTCGGTCGCGGGGAATGGCTGGGCGTAGGCTTAGGTGCCAGCGTGGAAAAATTGTTCTACTTGCCTGAAGCGCACACCGACTTCTTGATGGCAGTGATCGCAGAAGAATTGGGACTGGCCGGGGTAGCTTGCGTGATCGTGCTGTTCGCGTTGGTGGTGATACGCGCCTTTCAGATCGGTCGCCATGCGGCATTTTTAGAGCGTAATTTTTCGGCACTGGTCGCTCAGGGTATCGGTGTCTGGATAGGGGTGCAGGCGACCATCAATATCGGCGTAAACATGGGCGTGTTGCCCACCAAAGGGTTGACGCTGCCGTTCCTGAGTTTCGGTGGCAGCGGTGTGGTGGTCAATTGCATCGCCGCTGCAGTGTTGTTAAGGGTCGACTACGAGAACAGGCGTATCGAGCGAGGTATGCCCATATGATGGACTTCAATTCTTCGATTTCGGCGCAATCCGTCAAGGTGCTGTCCATATGAGCCGCTCTATCATGATTATGGCAGGTGGAACAGGCGGACATATCTTCCCTGCGCTGGCGGTGGCTGATGTGTTGCGCGCTGATGGGTGGGCTGTGACTTGGTTGGGTGCGCCTAACAGTATGGAAGCCGAACTGGTACCGAAACACGGTTACGAGATGGTGCAGGTTAGATTCTCCGGGCTGCGCGGTAAGGGTTTGCTGCGTAAGTTGCTGCTTCCTCTGAATCTGGCGATCGCATTGTGGCAAAGCGCTGTGGCGATGTTTGTACACCGGCCCGACGTGGTGCTGGGCATGGGCGGTTACATCACTTTCCCGGGTGGACTGATGGCTGCGTTGTTGCGCCGTCCGCTGGTGATACACGAACAGAATTCGGTAGCCGGTTTAAGCAACAAGGTGCTGGCGCGCATGGCGACGCGCGTGTTGAGCGGTTTTCCCGATGTCTTGCCGGGTGCTGTTTGGTGCGGCAATCCTGTCAGGGAAAGTATTGCATTGATTGCAGAGCCACAAAAGCGCTTTGACGGATGTGCAGGACGATTGAATGTGCTGGTGGTGGGTGGCAGTCTGGGTGCGAAGGCGATCAACGAGGCGCTGCCTGCCGCGCTGGCGTTGCTGCCTGAAGCGAGTCGGCCACAGGTGTTGCATCAAACTGGCCGTCAACATCATGCGGCGGTGGTGGAGTTATATAAGGCTGCCGGTGTAGAAGCTGATATCCGACCCTTCATCGACGATATGGCGGAAAGTTATGCGGCAGCCGATCTGGTGATTTGCCGCTCGGGCGCGTTGACAGTGGCGGAACTGGCGGCAGCCGGTGTGGCGAGTCTGCTGATTCCCTTCCCGTTCGCGGTGGACGATCATCAGACACACAATGCGCGTTTCTTAAGCGAGCGCGGTGCAGCGGTGTTATTGCCGCAAACAGAATTGAGTGCCGACAAATTGGCGGCGCTATTAAAAGATTTCGCAGGACGTGAAAAATTGCAGGCTATGGCAGTACAGGCTCGTAGTCTGGCTAAGGCTGACGCTGCATTGAGCGTCGCTAAAATATGCAAGGAATTGGCAGAATGAAACATAAAATCAAACATATACATTTTGTCGGTATCGGCGGCTCCGGGATGAACGGTATCGCCGAGGTGCTTCTCAATCTGGGCTTCCAGGTTAGCGGTTCGGATCTCAATGAGAATGTGGCAACCAAACGTCTGCGTGAGCTGGGTGCGACGGTCTCCATCGGGCATGCCGAACAAAATCTGACCAATGCGGATGCGGTGGTGGTCTCGACCGCTGTCAGCGCCGACAATCCGGAAGTTGTGACCGCACGCGCACGACATATTCCGGTGGTGCCCCGCGCTATCATGCTGGCCGAGCTGATGCGCTTGCGTCAGGGGATTGCGGTGGCAGGGACGCACGGCAAGACTACTACCACCTCGCTGACCGCCAGTGTGCTGGCGCGCGGTGGTTTCGATCCTACTTTCGTGATCGGCGGCAAGCTCAACAGCAGTGGCACCAATGCCAAATTGGGTACGGGTGAATTCATTGTGGTAGAAGCCGATGAGTCCGACGCGTCCTTTTTGTATTTGCAGCCTATCCTGGCCGTGGTGACCAATATCGATGCGGATCATATGGAAACCTATGGTCACGATTTTTCGCGCTTGAAACAAGCGTTCGTCGACTTTATTGAACATTTGCCTTTTTACGGGCGCGCGATGCTGTGCGTCGACGATGTCAATGTGCGCGAAATTCTGCCGCGCATCACCAAGCCGGTGACGACCTACGGATTTTGCGAGGATGCGCAAATCCGAGCGGTCAATGTGCGTGCCGAAGGCGGACAGATGCGTTTCACCGCAGAGTGCCGTCAGAACGGTACACCGAAGGATCTGGATATCACCCTGAATCTGGCCGGTCGTCACAACGTGCTCAACTCGCTGGCCGCAATCGCGATCGCGCTGGAAGTCGGTGTGGCGGATGACGCGATCGTCGCCGGTTTGCGTGAATTTGAAGGGGTAGGACGTCGCTTCCAGCGTTACGGCGAAGTCGCCTTGCCTGACGGCGGCAGTTTTACCTTGATCGACGATTACGGACACCATCCGGTTGAAATGGCGGCCACCCTAGAAGCTGTGCGCGGCGCGTTCCCGGGGCGTCGTCTGGTGCTGGCCTTTCAGCCGCATCGCTACACGAGGACACGCGACCTGTTCGAGGATTTTGTGAAGATCTTGTGCGGCGTGGATGCGTTGGTGCTGGCCGAAGTGTACGCGGCAGGAGAAACCCCGCTGGTGGCGGCTGATGGACGCGCAATGATGCATGCGCTGCGTCTGGCGGGGCAAACGGAAACAATTTTTGTCGAGCAGATCGGCGATATGCCGCAGACCATCATGCAATGGGCGCGCAACGGTGATGTGATCATCACGATGGGTGCGGGTTCTATCGGCAACGTACCGGCTGCGGTCAAGCAACTGGCATGAATATGAGTGAACCGTCACGCTTCCTGACCAATGAACTCAGAGGCGAATTGCGTCAGGCTGAGTCTATGCAGCGCCATACCAGCTGGCGTGCGGGCGGGGTGGCGGCGCGTATGTATAAGCCAGCTGATCTGGCCGATTTGCAGGTGTTTTTGCGCGGCGTGTCTGCGGATGAATCGATGATGGCTGTCGGTCTGGGCAGCAATTTGCTGGTGAGGGATGGCGGATTTCGCGGCACTGTTTTGCTGCTGCACGCAGCGCTGACCGAATTGAAGTTGCAGGACGACGGGCTGATCTATGTGCAAGCCGGCGTGCCGGGTGCCAAGCTGGCGCGATTTGCAGCCAGACACGACAGACAAGGCGCTGAGTTTTTTGCTGGTATCCCCGGCACCATGGGCGGCATGCTGGCCATGAATGCAGGATGCTATGGCAGCGAGACCTGGCAGCACGTGGTGAAGGTGCAGGTAGTGACGCACAGCGGCGAACTCATCGAACGCACGCCGGCAGAATACGAGACAGGTTATCGGAGCGTGGTGCTGCAAGGTAAGTGGAAAGTGGAAAGTGGAAAGTTGGAAAACAGCGACTCACCACTTCCTGCTCGCCACTTCCCTGAGGAATTTTTCGTCGGTGCGTGGTTGTCGTTTGAACAAGGTGACGGGAAGGTTGCGATCGAGAACATTAAGGCGTTGCTGGCCAAAAGGATAGCCAGTCAGCCGTTAAATCTGCCCAATGCAGGATCGGTGTTCCGAAATCCGCCGGGCGACCATGCGGCGCGGCTGATCGAACAGTGCGGATTGAAAGGGATGCGTATCGGTGGTGCGCAAGTATCTGAAAAACATGCAAATTTTATCGTCAATACGGGCGCTGCGACAGCCTCCGACATTGAAATCCTGATAGACGAAGTGCGCGGCAGGGTCGCAGCAGAAACGGGGGTGCAGTTGCACCCGGAAGTAAAAATTGTTGGAGAAGCAGCATGAGTAAAAACGAGATGAACGATACGGGCAGCTATCAGCTAACAGCTACAGGCTCATTGGGTAAGGTCGCCGTATTGTTCGGCGGTCGTTCAGCCGAGCGCGAAGTGTCGCTCAAAAGTGGTGCTGCGGTGCTGGCGGCTTTGCTGCGCAGCGGTGTCGATGCGCATGCGTTCGATCCTGCTACGCGCAATTTACAGGCGCTAGTCGATGAAGGTTTTGATCGCGCGTTTATCGCCTTGCACGGTCGCTTCGGTGAAGACGGCACGGTGCAGGGAGCGCTGGAATTGCTGGGTATGCCTTATACCGGCAGCGGTGTGCTGGCTTCCTCCTTAGGGATGGATAAGTGGCGCAGCAAGCTGGTGTGGCAAGCGGGTGGCTTGCCGGTTCCTGAGTTTTTGATTGTTGATGAAAAATCAAGCAGCGCTGAGGTAGTTGAAAAGCTCGGTTTGCCGCTATTTGTAAAGCCTGCCAATGAAGGCTCCAGCGTCGGTATCAGCAAGGTTAAAACCGTTGGCGATTTAAGCGCAGCTTATCAGAACGCCGCCAAGCACGACAAGTTGGTGATTGCCGAACGTTTTATCGGCGGCGGCGAGTTTACCGTGGCGATTCTGGGTGATCAGGCTTTGCCGGTGATCAAGATCGAGCCCGCCAATGAATTTTACGACTTTGAAGCGAAATACTTGCGCGATGACACACGTTATTTGTGTCCGAGTGGTCTGGATGCAGGTCTGGAAGCGCAAATGCAGCATCTGGCCAAACAGGCTTTTGCGCTGATCGGCGGACAAGGATGGGGACGGGTGGATTTTTTAATGAGCGAGGACGGGCAGCCTTATGTGCTGGAAGCGAATACTTCGCCGGGTATGACCGATCACAGTCTGGTGCCGATGGCGGCGCGCGTTGCTGGTATCGGCTTTGAGGAATTGGTGTTGCGCGTGTTGAGTATGGCAGGGAATAAAGGGTGTTCTTCACGTTTGCTTCCTCTACCGCTCGCGGGAGAGGATTGTGGTGAGGGTTATGTGGGATAACGCGCCCCTGCTGCGCAGCATTGCCAGTGCACTGAGCTTTTTCAGTGTCGTGGCGATCTTGTATGTGGCGGGGCACTATGTGGTCCATCAACCGCAATTGCTGCCGATACACCGCGTGCGTCTGATGGATGCGCCGGAGCGCGTCATTCCTGCCGATGTGCTGGTGGTGATGCAAAGGGAAGTGCGCGGTAATTTTTTTACTGTGGATTTAGAGAAAATCAGGCATGCGCTGGAAAAGCTGAGCTGGGTGCGCAACGTCAATGTCAGACGAGAATTTCCTAACAGTCTGACGATACAGTTTGAAGAGCATCAGCCGCTGGCGCGCTGGAATGATGTGGCGCTGGTCAATTTGCAAGGCGAGGTGTTCGAAGCTCAGACAACGCAAGTGTTGCCGAGATTTATCGGTTATCAAGGCAGTTCTGCGGAAATGACGCAGCAATATGCAGCGTTTAGCGCGAAGTTGTCGGCGTTGGATTTGAAAGTGACACAGTTAACATTATCTCCGCGCCATGCATGGCAGATGCATTTGGATAACGAGATGGTGGTGGAGTTGGGGCGGGAGTTTATGGGGCAGCGACTGAGCCGCTTCGTCTCGGTGTATCCCTATAGCTTGGGTGTAGTGCAGGATGTATTTGCGCAAAAAGGTGTTGGTGCAGCGGTGGTGGATATGCGTTATCGCCATGGATTTGCGGTGAGAATGAAGCACGGCTAGTAAGCGAGTGGTGATGTTGGAATATAAAACGGGAATGGCAGTGGAGATCATGCGATGAGCAGAAATAAGGAAGCAAAAAATCTGGTGGTAGGCCTCGATATCGGCACGTCCAAGATTGTGGCCATCGTCGGAGAGGTCAAGCCTGACGGGTTGCTGGAGGTGATCGGTATGGGGATGCATGAGTCATCCGGTCTGAAAAAAGGCATGGTGGTCAACATCGAGGCGACGGTAGGTGCAATACAGCGAGCTCTGGAAGAAGCCGAGCTGATGGCTGACTGCAAGATCACCGAGGTGCATACGGGGATTGCTGGCAGTCATATACGCAGCACGAACTCCAGTGGCATGGTGAAGATCAAGGAAAATGAAGTCACGCAGGCGGATGTGGATCGGGTGCTTGAAACTGCTAGTTCCATCAGTCTGCCGGCCGACCAGCAGAAGCTGCATGTGCTGGAACAGGAGTTCAGCATCGACGGTCAGGAAGGTATCAAGAAGCCGTTGGGGATGAGCGGGATGCGGCTGGATGTCGAAGTGCACATCGTCACCGGTGCGGTGGCGGCGGTGCAGAACATCATGAAGTGCATCCATCGCTGCGGACTGGAAGTCAATGAACTGATTTTGCAACCACTCGCCTCGAGCAAGGCGATTTTAGCCGAAGATGAAATGGCGTTGGGCGTGTGCCTGGTCGATATCGGCGGCGGCACGACGGATATCGCGGTGTTTACCGGCGGTGCAATTCGCCATACGGCGGTAATACCGATTGCAGGCGATCAGATCACCAACGATATCGCCATGGCGCTGCGCACACCGACGCAAAATGCCGAGGAAATCAAGATTCGATATGGTTGTGCGTTGCACCAGCTGGCGGACGAGGGGGTGCTCGAAGTGCCAGGTGTGGGTGAGCGCGGGCCGCGCAGTCTATCCAGAAAAACATTGGCTGAAGTGATTGAGCCACGGGTTGAGGAGCTATACACCCTGGTGCAGGCTGAGCTGCGCCGCAGCGGCTATGAAGAAATGATGTCCTCCGGCATCGTTATTACGGGGGGCAGCAGTGCGATGCAGGGCATGGTCGAATTGGGTGAAGAGATTTTTCATTTGCCGGTGAGATTGGGTATTCCGAAATATGTAGGTGGTTTGTCAGAAGTGGTGAAGACGCCACGCATGGCGACCGGAGTGGGGCTTTTGTTGTATGGCCTGGAGTATCACCAGAGCAATGAAGAAACACGTAAGCAATCGAATTCGTTTGGGGATGTGATGTCAAGAATGAAGTCGTGGTTTCAGGGTAATTTTTAGTCGGGTAGCAGTCAGATTCTAATCAATTAAATTCATAGTATTTATAAGGAGACAGCGATGTTTGAAATCATGGAAGCACAATCTCAGGATGCAGTCATCAAGGTGATCGGGGTTGGTGGTTGTGGCGGTAATGCAATTGATCATATGATTGAGCAAGGCGTGCAGGGTGTTGAGTTCATCGCTATCAACACGGATGCTCAGGCATTGAATCGCAGTCGTGCGCGCACACAGTTGCAAATTGGTGCCGCCATTACCAAAGGTTTGGGCGCGGGTGCCAAGCCTGCGATCGGGCAAGCAGCGGCGGAAGAAGATCGCGAAAGTATTAAGGCGATGATCAAAGGTGCCGACATGGTCTTTATCACGGCGGGTATGGGTGGCGGAACAGGAACGGGGGCCGCACCTATCGTTGCTCAGATCGCGCGTGAGATGGATATTTTAACGGTAGCCGTGGTGACCAAACCTTTCGCTTACGAAGGCAATCGTATGCGTTACGCTGCTGAAGGTATCAAGGCGCTGCAAGAGCACGTGGATTCCTTGATCATTGTGCCTAACTCCAAGTTAATGGAAGTGCTGGGTAACGATGTGACCGTTCCTGAAGCATTCAGAGCGGCCAACGGGGTGCTGCAAGGTGCTGTGGCAGGTATCGCCGAAGTGATCAATGCGCCAGGTCTGATCAACGTCGACTTTGCCGATGTGCGCACTGTGATGTCGGAAAACGGCATGGCCATGATGGGTTCTGCGGTCGCGTCAGGTCCTGATCGTGCACGCGTTGCGGCTGAACGCGCTATCGCCAGTCCGTTATTGGAAGATATGGACTTGACCGGTGCGCGCGGCGTGCTGGTCAATATCACTTCTTCCAGTTCATTGAAGCTAAGAGAAATGGACGAGGTAATGGCTTGCGTGCAATTTGCCGCAGCAGAAGCGACCATCATTCAAGGTTCCGTGTTCGACGAGGCGATGGGCGATGAGTTGCGCGTGACAGTGGTTGCGACCGGATTGGGTGCGCCGCTCAAACTAGTCAAGCCGGAGCTGGTTTATGTCGAAGAAGCCAAGAGAACCGGTACGCATGATATGCCGATGTCAAATGTAAATTACGGGGATCTGGAAACGCCAACCATCATGCGTAGCGGCCGTCGTCAGGCTGTTGAGGCGATGGAAAAAAGCGGTGTGGAAACCTACGATATCCCATCATTTTTGCGCAAACAGGCAGATTAAGCTGGAAGGGTTGCAACGCCGGCGATAAAGGGCGAATTGTCATGCGCTGGGAAAGAGGGGATGTATGTGAATACATCCCCTCTTTTCATGGTCGGATCACAGGATATGAGAAACGGCTATGTTAGAATCGCGCCATGATACTTGCCAGCAAAAAACCTATGGTGAAACAACGCACCTTAAAATCTTCCGTCAGCGTGACCGGGGTAGGTCTGCATAGCGGCGAGAAAGTCACGCTGTCATTGCGTCCCGGACCGGTTAACAGCGGTGTCGTGTTTCGTCGCGTCGATGTTAAACCGGTTGAGGAAATTTGTGCGCGCGCCCATCTGGTTCACGACACTCGACTGTCCACCTGCATGGAGCAAAACGGTGTGCGTATCGCCACGATAGAACACCTGATGTCCGCCCTGGCAGGCCTCGGGATAGACAATGTGGTGGTTGAAATGGATGGCGCTGAAGTCCCTATCATGGATGGCAGCGCCGGTACGTTCATCTTTCTGCTGCAATCGGCGGGGATCGTTGAGCAGTCCGCGCCGAAAAAATTTATCCGCATCAAGAAGACGGTCGAGGTTAAACAAGGCGATAAGTGGGTTAAATTCGAGCCTTACCATGGCTATAAATTAACATTCACCATCAACTTTGCCCATCCGGTGTTTGCCAACACCAAGCAGCATGTGACGCTGGATCTGGACGAGCATGCCTATGTGCGCGATATCAGTCGGGCGCGCACTTTCGGTTTTATGCAGGATGTCGAGTACATGCGCTCGCAAGGCTTGGCGCTGGGCGGCAGTCTGGACAATGCGATCGTGATGGATGAGTATCGTGTTTTGAACGCCGACGGATTGCGTTTCGAGGACGAATTCGTCAAACACAAGGTGCTCGATGCCATCGGAGACTTGTATCTGTTGGGACATCCGATTATCGGTGCGTTTTCAGGATTCAAGTCCGGACATGCGCTGAACAATGCCTTGCTGCGCGAGTTGCTCGCCGACGACCAGGCCTGGGAATTCGTCACCTACGACAATGTCGCGGATGCGCCGGCCTTTTTGCACCCGCAGTTGCAAGCCGCGTAGCACATCGACCGGGAGGTGACGGATGTTAATTCTGCGTCTGATTCTGGTTGTCGTGACATTGCTGCTGATCTTAAGCGGCGGAATGTATGTATTTACACGTCAGCGCCACTACCTTAAATTCGCCTGGCAGACGGTGCGTTTCACCGTGTTGCTGCTGCTGATCTTCGGCTTGTTGTTTGTGCTGGAGCGTTATGTGCTGGCAGGTTGGCTGGTGTTGCTCTGACATTTTATTGTAACTATTTGAATCGTTGTTTTCAGGTCACCTTTTGGATAGTTTTTCCAGTGCCAGTTTTAACGGTGAGTCGGTGAGGCTGCGGCTCAGTTCATGCAGCTGTTGTTGTGCCGTGTCCGTCAGCAGGCGCGGAGTGCGTACAGGGGGGCGTGTGGCGTAGGTAACTTGCACCTTTACCCTGATTGCGCTAACCTCGCAACCCCTGTTTTGCAATTTAGTCACCAGTTCCGGCGCAAGTTGGCGCAATTTGGCTGCCATCGTGCCGTTAGCGGTGGCGATATTGAGTGTGCCATTGTGCAATCCCAGCACCTGACTGGCTTGCGCGAATTGAGGCGGTACAACGCGCGCGAAATGTTGCTGTAGTTCAGACAGCGTCTGTACGGTGTTGAACAGCGAGCGCAATTCCGGTTCGTTGCTCATCAGTGAATTAAAGCGTAGTGCCACAGTGACCACAATATTTAGAGAGAGGAGGAGACATGGATATTATTCTAGTTTCCAATCGTTGGGCGAAAACTCGCAGTATTAAATTAGGTGCGAATCAAATAATGTTGTTACTCCTGTTGCTTGGCGCTTTGATGAGCGCTGCGGTAATAGGAAGTCAATATGCGCTGGCTAGACTGGCGCCGGCTGGAATGGGCGAGCAGTTGCGTGTTTGGTTGGGTGGTATGCCGCTGGTCGGGCCGCAAATCAAGGCAATTGATGAACGACGCAGTTTGGATGCTCTGGCGCTTAAGTTGGGTGAAATGCAGGTGCGTATGCAGCGCATCGATGCGCTGGGCGGTCGTCTGGTCAAATTAACCGGCATGAAGCCCTCAGAGTTTCAGTTTGATCAACCGCCGGCTCAAGGCGGTCCGCTGGTAACGCCGGGCAATCTTTCGGCGCTCAATCTGTCCTCGCAATTGGAGTCGCTCACGCAGATGCTGGATGACAGGGCTGACAAGTTGATGGCGCTGGAAACGCTGCTGATGCAAAATCAATTGAGTCGCGGGCTGTTGCCTTCCTCTATGCCTATTGTCGACGGCTGGTATACCTCCAATTTTGGCTGGCGCGTCGATCCGTTTAGCGGCAAGAGTGCGATGCACGAAGGAGTCGATTTCATGTCTCCGCCCGGAACAGCCATTCATGCCTCGGCTGGAGGGGTGGTGGTGTACTCAGATACCCATCCTGAGTATGGTAATATGATAGAGGTGGATCACGGTAACGATATCGTGACGCGTTATGCGCATGCTTCCCGCTTGCTGGTCAGAGTCGGGGAGGTTGTGCGGCGCGGGGACAAAATTGCTGAGGTGGGCAGTACCGGACGTTCGACAGGCAATCATTTGCATTTTGAGGTTCGCTATAAGGGTATGGCTCAGAATCCTGAGCGTTTTTTACAGAATGCAGCCGGATAATTAACGGATTTTCAGATATTTTTAAAAGGGTGAGAGGGCTCACGGCTCCCTCGCCCTTAATTTGTGGTTGATAAAAAAATGATTTCAAAAGCACTCAAAAGTATTTTCGGTAGTCGTAATGATCGCCTGCTTAAGCAATATCGCGCGACCGTCAAACAGATTAATAGTCTGGAAACTGACATCGCGAAGCTCAGCGATGAGCAGTTGCGCGATAAAACAGAGGTTTTTCGCCAGCGTTTTGCCAAGGGTGAAACGCTGGATGCTATTTTGCCTGAAGCGTTTGCCGTGGTTCGTGAAGCCAGTTCGCGTGTGTTGGGTATGCGACATTACGATGTACAGTTGATCGGCGGCATAGTGCTGCATACGGGAAAAATTGCAGAAATGCGCACCGGTGAAGGCAAGACGCTGATGGCCACCTTGCCGGTTTATTTGAATGCAATCACCGGACGCGGCGTGCATGTGGTGACAGTGAACGACTATCTGGCGTCGCGCGATGCGGCGTGGATGGGTAAGTTGTACCGCTTCATGGGCCTGACGGTCGGTGTGATTGTCACGCAGATGCCGTCCGACGAGAAGCAGGAAGCTTATGCGGCGGATATCACCTATGGTACCAACAACGAATTCGGCTTCGATTATCTGCGCGACAATATGGCCAGCCAGATGGGCGAGCGCTTCCAGCGTAAGCTCAACTATGCCATCGTCGATGAAGTCGACTCGATTCTGATCGACGAGGCGCGCACGCCGCTGATCATCTCCGGTCAAGCCGAGGGAGATGTCAATATATATCTGAAAATCAATGAGTTGGTCAAAGGCTTGGTGCGCCAGAAGGAAGAGGACGGCCCTGGCGACTATTCGGTCGATGAGAAGAATCATCAGATTCTGTTGTCCGAATCGGGCCATGAGCACGCTGAAAATATCCTGACCGAAGCCGGTTTGTTGCCGCCTTCAGGTAGTCTGTACGATGCGGCGAACATCAGCCTGATCCATCATCTGTACGCGGCCTTGCGCGCGCACGCACTGTATCACCGTGATCAAAACTATGTGGTGCAGAACGGTGAGGTGGTGATTGTCGATGAGCACACGGGTCGCTTGATGTCCGGCAGACGTTGGTCGGAAGGACTGCATCAGGCGGTCGAAGCTAAAGAAGGTGTGGAAATTAAGAAGGAAAATCAGACGCTTGCGTCGATTACCTTCCAGAATTATTTCCGCATGTACAACAAGCTGGGCGGTATGACGGGAACGGCTGACACGGAAGCCTACGAATTTCAGCAGATTTACAATCTGGAAACAGTGATCATTCCGCCGAATCGCCCGACTATTCGTAAAGACTTGATGGACAAGGTGTATCTGACTGCCGCTGAAAAATACCGCGCGGTGATCGTCGATATCAAGGATTGTTACGAGCGCGGCCAGCCTGTGCTGGTGGGTACTACCTCGATTGAGAACTCCGAGCTGTTGTCAGCCCTGCTGGATCAGGAGAAGATGCCTCATCAGGTGTTGAATGCCAAGCAACATGCCCGCGAAGCGGAAATTATCGCTCAGGCAGGTCAGCCTAAAATGGTCACTATCGCCACCAATATGGCGGGACGCGGGACGGATATCGTGCTGGGTGGCAGTATTGAAAAGACCATAGAACAGATACGCGAAGACGGTAGCTTGGACGAGTTGCTCAAGGATCAACGCATCGCGCAGGTTCAAGCGGAATGGAAAGTGGTGCATCAGCAGGTGCTGGCCAGTGGCGGCTTGCACATCGTCGGCACCGAACGTCATGAATCGCGCCGCGTCGATAACCAGTTGCGCGGTCGCGCGGGTCGTCAGGGTGATGCGGGTTCCAGTCGTTTCTATCTGTCGCTGGAAGATCCCTTGTTGCGCATCTTTGCGTCTGATCGGGTAGCCGCAATCATGAACAAGTTCAAACTGCCCGAAGGCGAGGCGATTGAACATGTATGGGTGACGCGTGCGATCGAAAATGCACAGCGCAAGGTTGAGGCGCGCAACTTCGACATGCGTAAGCAGATTTTGGAATACGACGATGTGGCCAACGATCAGCGCAAGGTGATCTATCAGCAGCGCACCGAATTGCTGGAAAGCGATGATATCTCGGAGACGGTAGCCGCGATGCGCAACAGTGTGCTGGATGATGCGATCAGCGTGTATATCGTGCCTCACAGCATGGAAGAACAGTGGGATGTGCCGGGTCTGGAAAAAGCGCTGGCAGCAGATTTCCGTCTGGACCTGCCGCTGGTGCAGTGGCTCGATGAAGACAAACATCTGAACGAGGCCGGTTTGCGCGTCCGTGTGAGCGAGCATGCGCAGCAACTGTATCAGGCTAAGGTGGATGAAGTGGGCGCCGATAGCATGCATCAATACGAACGTGCGATCATGCTGCAAAGTCTGGACTTGCATTGGCGTGAGCATTTGTCGGCGTTAGATCACCTGCGTCAGGGTATCCATCTGCGCGGCTATGCGCAGAAGAACCCGAAACAGGAATATAAGCGTGAAGCGTTCGAGCTGTTTTCGACCATGCTCGACATCATCAAGCGCGAAGTCACCGAAGTGCTGATGACCGTGCAGGTGCGCAATCAGACGGAAGTCGAGGAGATTGAGCCTGCGCCCGGCGTAGAAAATGTACAGTATCACCATGCGGACTATGAAGAGGCGCTGGCGCAGGCCGATGCCTCTGTGTCAACCGATGAAGAGGTTCAGACGTTCATTCGCGACGGCGTCAAAGTCGGGCGAAATGATCCTTGCCCGTGCGGTTCAGGTAAAAAATTCAAGCAGTGCCATGGTAAATTGAGTTAACAAGGAGAATGCAATGTCATTAGTGATCGATACGCTGCGCACATCACCCGTTACAGAAGAGTTAAACGAGGCGGAAATTGAACTTCTGTCGGCACTGTTTGAAGTTCGCGAATACAAGGATGGCGACATCATTGTTCAGCCTAAAGACGATCACCCTGATAACCTTTATATTTTGGCTTCGGGTGAAATCGAGGTTAAGATCGAGAGCGGTGGCGAAGAGTCCGCAGTGCATGTGCTCAAGCCGGGTGACCTGGCAGGTATGATCACCTTCGCAGGCGGCGCGGCGACGCAAATCAGCGCGACGCTGTATGCGGTAGGTTCCACCAAGGTGGTGAGCATGGAGCGGGTGCGTTTTGAAACGCTGATCAACTCCCACCCTATGCTGGTGTATCGCGTGATGCGCGGCATTATCCGCAATATGCACGGCATCGTTCGCCGTGTGAATATCGAGTCAGCCGAACTGACAAATTACATTTACAAGACCGGCGGCCGTTACTAACGGTAAGTCGTAGTCAATAACAACCGTGTTCTGCCTGTTTTGTTGCCTTCATCCGCTATCGGGTGAAATGAATGCGAACGAGCGGATACACGGTTTTTTTTCGTTTAATGCAGGAGAATAGTTTATGCCGGTTAATTTGAATCCGCCCGTGTTGGCCTTGCCAGTTAAGGGTGTATCGTTGGGTTTTGCTTGTGCCAATATCAAGCGTGAAAATCGCAAAGATTTATTGGTAATGGAATTGTGCGCGGGCGCGAAGGTGTCCGGTGTCTTTACCACCAATCGTTTCTGTGCGGCTCCTGTGATCGTGGCAAAAGAACATCTTGCGCAGGCGGATGGCATCCGTGCGCTGGTGATCAACACAGGGAACGCCAACGCCGGCACCGGTGAGCAGGGTTTGCAGGATGCGCGTGCGACCTGCGCTGCGCTGGCCGGTTTGTTGGGTTGCAAGTCCAATCAGATCCTGCCGTATTCAACCGGCGTGATCATGGAGCCGCTGCCGGTGGCTAAAATTGCTGCCGGTCTGCCTGCCGCTGTCGCGAATATGGTGGCGGACAACTGGTTGAATGCCGCGGAAGCGATCATGACAACTGATATCGTCGCCAAGGCGATTTCCAAGCAGGTCTTGGTAGATGGCGTGAACATCACCATCACAGGTATCGCCAAGGGTTCCGGCATGATCCACCCCAATATGGCGACCATGTTAGGTTATATCGCTACCGATGCAGCCATCTCGCAACCGTTGTTGCAGCAGATGGTGGCCACGGCGGCGAACCGTTCGTTCAACTGCATCACCGTGGACGGCGACACCTCAACCAATGATGCGCTGATGTTGATTGCCACCGGTCAATCCGCCTTGCCGGAAGTTAATGTGGCGGGTGTAGCTTACAATACCCTGCTCGATGCTGTTTCAGAAGTGGCGATCTTCCTGGCTCAGGCGATTGTGCGCGATGGAGAAGGGGCGACCAAGTTCATCACCATTTCGATGGAAGGCGGTCGGGACGAAGCCGAGTGCAAGAAAATCGGCTATGCCATCGCGCATTCTCCATTGGTTAAGACAGCCTTCTTCGCGTCCGATCCGAATTTGGGGCGTATCTTAGCCGCAATCGGTTACGCGGGGGTGGATGATCTGGATGTGTCGGCGCTGCAACTCTATCTGGACGATGTGCTGGTCGCCGAAAAAGGGGGGCGCGCGGCGAGTTACAGGGAAGAAGACGGTCAGCGCGTGATGCAGCAATCGGATATCACCATCCGTGTGGTGCTGGGGCGCGGTGCGGTCAATGCCACCTTGTGGACCTGTGATTTTTCCTACGACTACGTCAAGATTAACGCCAGTTATCGCAGTTAATCACAGGCAAAATTACTAAAAAACCATATTGGTCAACCTATTGATTAATATGGTTTTTCGTTTTATGGGGTGCTATGAATAAACTCGATCAGTTTCTATCCCGTGCCGAAGGTCTGCTCTCCCGTCTGGAGCAGGTTCTGCCCTCAACTCAAGCGGTAGCACCCGACTGGCAGACGGCTTGTGCTTTTCGCTGGGATCACCAGCAGCATACCTTGCGGCCGGTCGCCAATTTTCAGCGCCTCAAACTGGCCGACCTGCTCGGCATCGACGAGCAGAAAAAAAGAATTCAGCAAAATACCTTGCAATTCGTTCAAGGCGGTACGGCGAACAACGTACTGCTTTCCGGTGCGCGCGGCACCGGGAAATCGTCCTTGGTGAAGGCCTTGCTCAACGAGTATGCCGAGGCGGGGCTGCGCGTGATTCAGATCGATAAACAAGGGCTGGTGGATCTGCCGCTGATCGTGGGATTGGTCGAGGGGCGTGAAGAGCGTTTCATCCTGTATTGCGACGATCTCTCGTTCAATGCGGACGAGGACGGTTATCAGACGCTGAAAGCGGCGCTGGACGGTGATTTGGTCGCTTTTTCCGATAATCTGCTGATCTACGCTACGTCCAATCGTCGCCATCTGATGCCGGATTATATGAGCGATAATCTGGCGACCAAATACACTGGCGATGAAATTCATCCTGCCGAAAGCATAGAGGAGAAAGTTTCGTTGTCTGAGCGCTTCGGTCTGTGGATTTCCTTCTATCCCTTCAGTCAGGACGAATATCTGAGCATCGCGGCACGCTGGCTGGAACATCACGGCTGGCAGACGGGTTTGACGGAAGAAGTTCGCCGCGAGGCGTTGCAATGGTCTTTGTCGCGGGGTTCGCGCAGCGGTCGTGTAGCGGGGCAGTTTGCCCGTGACTGGTGCGGCAGACAGCTTAGACTGTGCTGAAAGCGGATGATGTTGCAGAGCGATTTTGCACACTCGTTATCCAAAGGTCACGTTGAGGAGTATGCTTCGTGGCGGCGATGTGTATAGGGTGTATGACCAATCAACCCGGTGAGTTTTGTTCAGAGAAATTAAGGGTTTCATTATGACCGAAGCGTTTTCCATGAAAGCGATTGATATTTTTCCGTGGAATGATCATTTCAATACGGGAATCGCCATCATCGATGAGCAGCACATGAAGCTGGCGCAGCTCTTGAATGTCCTAGCGAGTCACATCGCCTTTAATTCGGATCTTCCGGCGCTTAACGTGATTTTTGATGAGTTGGCGGACTACGCCGATTATCACTTTACGACAGAAGAAGCCATTTGGCATGAATATATGGCGGACGATCCGCTTGAAGCGGGGCAAATAGAAGGACATCGCAGTTTCACTGGTAATGTGATTAAGCTTAAAAGCGAAGAAATCAACCTGTCGGAAAATAAAGTTGTCGAGGAAGTGCTGGCCTTTCTGACTCGCTGGCTGGCTGCACATATTCTGGAGAGCGACCGGTATATGGCCATGGTTGTGCTGGCCATGCAGTCGGGAATGTCGGCTGAGTCAGCCAAGCTGCATGCGGGCGAACAAATGCGCGGCGCGACTAGAGCCTTGATCGATATCATCCTCGCCATCTATGAGAGCTTGTCTGCCAATACCTTGCATCTGATGCGCGAACTTGCCGAGAATCACGTGAATGAGGAAGTGTTGCGCACCAGCGAGGAGCGTTTGCGTCTGGCGCTGGGTGCGGCTAATCAGGGCTGGTTTGATCTGAATGTGCAGACCGGTGAAATATCAGTCAGCCCGGAATACGTTTGCATGATAGGTTACGATCCGGCGAATTTTCACAGCAGCTTTGATGAGTGGAAGTGCGCGCTGCATCCGGATGATCACGACAAACTGCTGCAGGGATTTGCTGAGTGTCTGCAAACGGGTGAGCCGAAGACCATGGAATATCGCCGTCGCAACGGCAACGGCAGCTGGCAATGGATCAGTTCGGTGGGTAAGGTGGTGACATGGGATCAAAACAAACAGCCCTTGCGCATGATCGGCATTCACACCGACATTACGGCCAGAAAATTGACCGAAGCACGCATTGAGAAGCTGGCGCATTTCGATCACCTCACCGGATTGCCGAACCGGATTCAGATGAATGACCGGTTTAATTACGCGCTCAATCTTGCGCAACGCAGTGGAGAAACACTGGCGGTACTGTTTCTGGATCTCGATCATTTCAAGAATATCAATGACACGCTGGGGCATTCGATCGGTGACCGCCTGCTGATGGAAATGGCTAACCGGATCAAGCATGCCTTGCGTGAGGAAGACACGGTGTCGCGTCTGGGCGGGGATGAGTTTATTCTGATCTTGCCCAACGCCGATGAAACCGGTGTGACACATGTAGCGACCAAATTGCTGGAAACAATAGCCCTGCCCTGTACGCTGGACCAGCATGAATTGATCACTACCGCCTCGATCGGTATCGCCATTTTTCCGACCGATGGTCGGGACTTTGAGACGTTGATGAAAAATGCCGATGCGGCGATGTACCGTGTCAAACAGGACAAGCGCAATGCGTATCGTTTCTTCACGCAGGAAATGCAGGCGCACTCGGCGCGCGTGATGAAACTCTCCAATGCGATGCGTCACGCTCTGGATCGCAACGAATTTCAGCTGCACTATCAGCCGCAAATCTCGATAGAAGACGGGCATATCGTCGGTGCGGAAGCCTTGCTGCGCTGGCAACATCCGGAGCTGGGCATGATTTCGCCCGTAGAATTCATCCCCATCGCAGAGGATAGCGGTCAGATCATTCAGATCGGCGAATGGGTGTTGCGCACCGCCATCACGCAATTGCAAGAATGGATGAATGACGGGTTGCCGGCGATGGTGATGGCGGTGAACCTGTCATCCGTTCAGTTCCGTCAGCCCAATATCACGCAAGTCATCACGGGCATTCTGGACGGGGTGCAGTTGCCTCATCAATATCTGGAGCTGGAGCTGACCGAGGCGATGGCCATGGATGACCCCAATGCGGCTATCGAGGTAATGGACAGACTCAACGAGCAAGGTATCCGCATGTCGATCGACGATTTTGGCACCGGCTATTCCAGCTTGAGTTATCTGAAAAAATTCAAGGTCTATAAGCTGAAAATCGATCAGTCCTTTGTGCGCGATATCACGGTCGATCCGGATGACAAGGCGATCGTCACCGCCATCATCAATATGGCCAGCAGTCTGGGCATCCGTACCATAGCCGAAGGGGTGGAGACAGCAGGACAACTGGCGTTCCTGCGCTTACAAGGTTGTGACGAGGTGCAGGGCTATTATTTTAGCAAGCCGCTGCCCGCTAGCCAGTTCAAACAGTTCGTCAAAAATACCATGGACGCGGCATGATAGGCATGACGGAGATGTCAGGTAAATCTAAGATTAGCCGGGCAGTTTTGTAGAGATCTGATTTTTTGATGACAAAAAGAGGTTGATTTGGATAAGTCCCCAATCGTAGAAGTTTCCGCTGCCGTTTTGCAGCGCCCTGACGGTTCATTTCTGTTAGCGCAGCGCCCTGCTGGAAAGATATGGGCGGGGCATTGGGAATTCCCTGGCGGTAAGGTGGAAGTTGGGGAGTCATTGCGCGATGCGCTGGTGCGCGAGTTGCGCGAGGAGTTAGGGATAGAGGTCGTCACGGCTTATCCTTGGATTACCCGCGTATTTGTCTATCCGCATGCCACCGTGCGGCTGAGCTTTTTTCGTGTCACCGCATGGCAGGGCGAAATGCATCCGCATGAGGGGCAACAGTTTTCCTGGCAAAATCCCGTCAGCTCTCCTTTTTACAAAGAGGGGAAGGTTTGTTCGGTGTCACCCATTTTGCCGGCCAACGGACCTGTCATTCGTGCGCTTGAATTGCCTCATCTCTATGCCATCAGCAATGCTGCCGAACTGGGTGTCGAGGAATTTATGCGGCGACTGGAAATCGCCTTACAGGGCGGCTTGCGCCTGGTTCAGTTGCGGGAAAAAAATCTGTCCTCAGATGAGTTGCGTACCCTAGCGCTAGGTGTTGTGGCGTTGGCGCATCAATACGGGGCACGCGTGCTGATCAGCGGCGATGTGGCGATAGTGAATGAGGTCGATGCGGATGGTGTGCATCTGACCTCAACTCAGTTGGCTGAATGCGCAGAGCGCCCCGCTGTGGCGTGGTGCGCGGCTTCCTGTCATTCTGTTGAGGAGTTGCGTCGCGCGGAAGCGTTGGGTTGCGATTTTGCGCTGTTAAGCCCGGTGTTGCCGACCAAGAGTCATCCGGGTGCGCCTCATCTGGGCTGGGAGCAGTTTTCAGCGATCGCTGCGGGTTCGTCTATGCCGGTATACGCGCTGGGAGGATTAAATCATGCAGATATGCAAACCGCCTGGCAGCACGGTGCGCACGGCATCGCGCTGTTGCGTCAGGCCTGGTAAGTCGGTGAGGTAAATTCCTGCTGATCATCGCTTGGGACTTCAACACGGAATTCTTCGTCGGCCCACTTGCCAAGATCGATCATCTTGCAACGTTCGCAGCAAAAAGGGCGGAAACGATTGTCGGTATCCCAGGGGGACTCCTTGCCGCAGTGAGGGCAGGCGACGATAGGCGGGCGGCTCATGTGGTCAGCGTGCAGAAGGTTAGGTCGAACGGAACATCTTGTTCAAAAAGCGTTGATTTTGCTGCATAATTTGCGTTGATGAAGCGAATGTTGATCGCATATTTGTTTGCGCCCAACTCGGGTATGCAAGCCAAATCCGGATTCAGACTCACACGCAACAATTGTGCTGCGCGCCCTCCCTGCATTTGCTGGAAAGTCCCCTGATGAGCGATGAAACTGATTTTTCGGCCGTTTTCTCGCAACAGATGAAGTAAGATTTTAATGGCAGAACTAATCGGTAGCAGGGGCGTTAACCATTCGTGCAGATTTTCCCGGCGAAGCGTGATGCTTTGTTTTTGCCAGTAGTGATAAGAAGGCAGGTCAAACTGGCAGGTGCCACCGGGCATGCCGGCGCGCTGCTTGATGCTCATCAGCCACTCGTTTTCACGCAGATTCAGCCCGACTTTTCCGGTCAGGGATAACAAAGAAGTCGATGCGTGCTCAATTTCACTCAGAATATTCTCAAGTGCCTGTTCCGAAATGGCCGGATTGTTGTGCAGACAGGCGAGGGCGCGCTTTTGTCGTTCAAGTTCTTGCAGTAGTTCGGATTTTAAATCGGGTCGGCTTGCGACTTCATGGATTTCAAAAAGGGTGGTTAGTGCGGCATGATGATCCATGCTGAGCTCGCCTGACAGGAAATAATTCATGCGTTCGAACAAATCCTCAAGACGCATCCATGTGCGTACCTTTTCATTGAGCGGGAATTCGTATCTGATCACTGTCGTTATTGCCTGATATGCGTTTGAGTGAAAACTGAGCCGGAAGATAAATTGAATATCCGCTGACCGTCAAATATTGTTTTTATTATGTATGTTTGAGTAAAACCGATGCAAAGTCGCAACCTGATTCTTCAGCTCATCCTGCGTACCGTCATTTTGAATGATGTCATCCGCGCGCGCAAGACGTTCCTCTGGTGATGTTTGCTGAGCAATAATCGCACGGATTTCAGTTTCGTCAAGTCCGCTGCGTTGCTTAACTCGTAAAATTTGATTGTCTTCGGTGCAATTGACCACTAAAACTCGCTCGACTTGTTGTAAAAATGACGGACTTTCGAGCAATAAGGGCGCCATCAGTATGGTATAGGGTGCGTCAGGGCTGTCGGTTAGTCTTGCTATGCTTTGCGACAAAATGAGCGGGTGCAGGATGTTTTCGAGTTTTTGTTTCGCAGCACTTTCGCTAAAGACCCGTTGGCGCATTCTGCTGCGATCCAAAGTGCCTGCGGTCGTGATGTATTCGTCACCGAAGCCGGCACGTAACATCGGGATGGCAAGGCCATCAGTTTGCGTTAACTGATGGGCAATTTCATCTGTATCGACAATAACCGCACCCAAGGCGGCAAACAGGCGTGCGACCGTGCTTTTTCCCGAGCCGATTCCGCCGGTTAAGCCTATGCAGAGTCGGGCGTGGGGTGTGTTCATGACCCCAATAGTTGCAGATAGTTTTGTGTCAGCGTCTGTCCCCAGAACAGCGCGATTAAGCCACCACCCGCCAGGTAGGGACCGAACGGGATAGGGATGTTGCGTCCATGTTTGAGTGCGACGATCAGCGTGATGCCGACTACGGCGCCCACCAGTGAGGACAAAATAATGATCAATGGCAGCATTTGCCAGCCCAGCCAAGCACCCAGGGCGGCCAGCAGTTTGAAGTCGCCATAGCCCATACCCTCTTTGCCAGTTATCAGTTTGAACAGCCAATATACGAGCCAAAGTGCCAGATAACCGCAAATTGCCCCCAGTACGGCATCGGGCAGCGAGATGTATACGTTGTTTAAATTAAACAGCAGTCCCAGCCAGATCAGCGGCAGGGTAATGTCATCCGGTAAAAACTGGGTGTCAAAATCGATGGCAGTGAGCGCCAGCAAAGCCCAGATCAGCAGGCAGGCACCGATCGCGGCCATGCCGAAACCGAAATGCGCTGCTGCAAAACCGCACAGCACCCCGCTCAGCGCTTCTATCATTGGATAGCGAATTGAGATTGCAGCATGGCAGGCTTTACATTTTCCGCGCAACAGCAAATAGCTGATGACGGGGATGTTTTCCCATGCGCTGATCTCGTGATTGCAATGCGGGCAGGCGGAACGCGGCACGATCAGGTTGTAGCGGGCTGCCTCTACGAGCTGTGTCTCATTGAGTTCGGCGCACTGTGACCGCCAAGCCAGCTCCATCATCTTGGGCAAACGGTGGATCACGACGTTGAGAAAACTGCCGACCAGCAGCCCTAATACAACGCAGGTGCTGATAAACAGAGGCGGGGATGAGGCAAGCAGGTCAAGGAAAGTCATAGCTCAGGTTCAAGGTTAAAGATGCAAGGAAAAGTCAGGAATGGTGCGGTAGTTTCTTTTTGACCTTGATTCTTGCAGCTTGCACCTGTTTTCATTACACGACCTGTCCCATTTTGAAGATAGGCAGGTACATCGCGATCACCATGCCGCCTATCAGGGTGCCTAGCACGACCATGATGATGGGTTCCATCAGGCTGGATAGCGCTTCTACCGCATCATCCACTTCGGCCTCATAAAAGTCGGCCACCTTGGATAACATGGCATCCAGAGAACCTGCCTCTTCGCCTATGGAGACCATTTGTATCACCATGCTGGGGAAAACCTCGGTATTTTGCATCGCCATCGTCAAGCTGTTCCCTGTGCTCACTTCGCGTTGCACGCTCTTGGTGGCGTCAAAATAAACCGCATTTCCGGCAGCGCCTGCTACCGAGCTTAATGCTTCTACCAGTGGAACGCCGGCCGCAAACATGGTGGAGAGTGTGCGACTCCAGCGGGCGATGGTTGCTTTGCGAACTAATTCGCCGAAGACAGGGACTTTAAGCAACAGTCTGTCCATGAAGGCTTGCATCGGTCTGCTGCGTTTCCAGAAATAGAAAAACGTGTAAAACGTACCCGCGATCCCGCCAAAAATGGCCCACCAATAGGAAACAAAAAAGTCCGAAATAGCCATGATAAACAGCGTGGGTGCGGGTAAATCTGCGCCAAAGCTGGAGAACAATTCCTTGAAGGCCGGGATGACGAAGATCATGATGACGGCAGTGATGATAAAGGCTACCACGATGATGGAGATCGGATAGAACAAGGCGGATTTGATTTTGCTCTTGATGGCTAGAATCTTTTCCTTGTAGGTTGCCAGTCTATCCAGTAGCCCGTCCAGAATACCCGCCGCTTCACCTGCGCCTATCAGATTGCAATACAAGTCATCGAAGTAGAGCGGGTGTTTGCTGAACGCTTGTTGCAAACTGTTGCCGGTCTCGATATCGGTTTTAATCGTCAGCAATAATTTGGAGACAGAAGGGTTGTGATGGCCCTTGCCTACGATGTCGAACGACTGGAGCAGCGGTACGCCGGCGCGTAGCATGGTGGCCAGTTGTCGGGTGAACAGCGTGATGTCTTTTTCGGTAATCGCTTTGGATTTGTCGCGCACCCGTTTGATTTTGGCGACGTTAATGCCCTGACGACGCAGGTATGCCGATACATTGGCTTCGCCAATCGCGCGCATCTCTCCCTTGGCAAATTTTCCCGCCTTATCTTTGCCTTCCCATGCGTAAGAGTATTCTTTTGCTTTCGTCGGTGCGACAGCCATGACATATCCTCTGAGTTGCTGTTGGCAGGCATGATGCCGAGCTTTGGCTGGATTGTAAAGCCGATGGCGCTATGAGTGGCAAATTGGAGGGTAGAAAGTGGAGAAAACTTCTCCTTGCGTTCCACTCACTACTTTCCGTTTTCTACTCCCCGTTTTTTAATTTCGGGAACAGGCGTGCAACTTTCACGATGCGATCCTGAGTCTGTATGATTTCAATCGGATGGCCGGCAATTTTCAGGCTAGTGCCAGTTTCCGGTATGTCTTCGAGATGTTCAAGTATCAGGCCATTGAGCGTTTTTGCGCTGTCGAGCGGCAGATGTAATCCTAACTTTCGGTTGAGTTCGCGCAGACTGCTGCTGCCTTCGAGTAAAAAGCTGCCGTCATCCTGACGCAGAAATTTCCCGGTTTGTGCCGGTGAGTGGGTGGTGAATTCGCCGACGATTTCTTCCAGGATATTTTCCAGTGTAACCAGGCCCAACAGTTCGCCGTATTCATCTACCACTAGCCCCATTCTGGCATGGCGTTGCTGAAATTGCTGCAGTTGCTGAAGTAGCGGGGTGTCGGAAGGAATGAAATAGGGTTCTTGCAGTACTTCGCGCAATTGCATCAGATCGAGCCCCGCATCTTGTAGTAAGGCCGGGACACGTTTGATATGCAAAATGCCGATGATGTTACCGGGTGTGTCGGCGTAAACGGGCAGCAGGGTGTGGTGGCAGGTGATGATTTGCTCATGTAATACCTCCCCGTCGGCGTTGATATTCAGCGACTCGATTTGATTGCGCGGAATCATCACGTGGTTGACGGTGATACGCTCCAGATCGACCAGATTCAACAGCATCTTTTGGTGTTGGCGGGGCATAAAGTGCTCGGCTTCCAGCACCATGCCGCGTAACTCTTCCAGCGTTATTTTTTGTTTGCTTTGATCTGTCTGGACCTTGATGCGTAGGATGTTGAGAAATAAATTGACCATGCCGCTGGCAATTGCGACGACGGGATGAAATAGCGTGATCAGCGGGGAGAGCAGATAGCTAGAAGGGAGCGCTACGCGTTCCGGATAGCTGGCGGCGATGATCTTGGGCATGATTTCTGAGAAGACCAGCAGCAAAAAAGTGATAATCAGCGTGCCAGCTAGTAGCGCTAACTCGCTGGTGCCGAATAAACGCAGAATAACGATATTGGTGATAGCTGCTGCTGCGACATTGAGCAGGGTGTTGCCAAAAAGTATTGAGCCTAGCAGTTTGTCAATTTGTGACAGGAGTCTGCCGGTCAGCTTTGCGCTGCGATTGCCTTTGCGTATCAGGTGGCCTAGGCGGTGGCGGTTGATGGCCATCATGCTGGTTTCTGCGGCTGAGAACCACGCGCCGAAGATTAGCAGAACCAGCAAAATACCCAACAGCGTGTTTATAGAGAGCTCGTCCAAGATAAGATCGCTGTTATTTTACGCGGACAGTGTGCGAGAGGCGACTGACGATGTCAAGCTGTACGCCGTACAGACCAAAGCATCATCAGCACGCCGGCGATTACCATAGGCAGGCTGAGCCATTGTCCCATGCTGATACCGAAGGTCATCAGGCCGAAAATTCCGTCATCTGGATTGCGCGTGAATTCGGCCAGAAAGCGGAAACTGCCATAACCGATCAGAAATAGTCCAGAAACTGAGCCGACCGGACGAGGTTTTTTTGCATACAGCCAGAGAATAACAAACAGCAGCACGCCTTCGAGCGCGAACTCATAGAGCTGCGAAGGGTGGCGCGGTAAGTTGTCCACGTGGGAAAACACCATGCCCCAGGCCGCATCGGTTGGGCGCCCCCATAGCTCGCCGTTAATGAAATTTCCCATGCGTCCGAAGGCCAAGCCGGGCGGCACGAGGGGGGCGACGAAATCCATCAGTTCCAGCCAGCGAAGCTTATGCTGATAGGCGAATACCGCCATCGCGACGAGGACGCCCAAAAAGCCGCCGTGGAACGACATGCCGCCTTCCCATACAGCTAATATCTTGAATGGATTAGAGAAATAGTAAGCTGGATTGTAGAACAGCACCTCGCCTAAGCGTCCGCCCAGAATCACGCCGAGTACGCCGTAGAACAACAGGTCATCCAGCGTCTTGTTGTTGATCTGTTTAAGGTCGAGCGCAACGAGGCGTTTACGCCCCAGCCAGATAAAAGTTAAAAAACCGGCCATATACATCAGGCCGTACCAGTGTATGGCCAGAGGACCTAGTTGCAATGCGATGGGATTGATGTGTGGATAAACTAACATGTAAGACCTCTGCACAACTACTGATGAAGCAACTAGCCACTGACTAAGTTGCCAAACTACGCCAACCAAGTCATTGGTTATGCGCTTGCTGATGCGGCGTTAAAAATTGTTCAAAATACGGGGTCGGGAAGCGACAAACAGAAGTACATTCCGGTTTTTGCGAGTTGGGCGGTAATGTTAGGCCGCCCATCCCTGCAAAACCCATTTCACCATTTTTTGCCTTGCCTCAACTGCGCTTGCTACGTTGTGTAGAGGTCTTATGGTGGAATCGGGTAGAATCGGTGGTCTGATTATAGCTTACGTAAGAGAGAGATCATGCCAGTTTACCGTTCACGTACTTCCACCCATGGCCGCAACATGGCCGGTGCACGCTCGTTGTGGCGCGCAACCGGCATGACTGAGGGCGATTTTGGCAAGCCCATCATCGCGATCGCCAATTCATTTACTCAATTTGTTCCCGGTCACGTTCATTTGAAGGATATGGGGCAGTTGGTCGCGCGCGAGATTGAAAAGGCGGGCGGAATTGCCAAAGAATTCAATACGATAGCGGTGGATGACGGCATTGCGATGGGGCACAGCGGTATGTTGTATTCGCTGCCCAGTCGCGATCTGATCGCCGACTCGGTGGAATATATGGTCAATGCGCATTGCGCCGATGCGCTGGTGTGTATCTCTAATTGTGACAAGATCACGCCGGGCATGCTGATGGCGGCGATGCGCTTGAATATTCCGGTGGTGTTCGTCTCGGGCGGCCCGATGGAGGCGGGCAAGGTCAACTGGAACGGCGTGTCCCGTGGCTTGGATCTGGTCGATGCGATGGTGGCCGCCGCCGACAGTCATTACAGCGATGCAGAAGTCGATGCAATCGAGCGCTCCGCCTGTCCTACCTGCGGTTCCTGTTCCGGTATGTTTACGGCGAACTCGATGAACTGCCTGACTGAAGCCTTGGGATTGTCCCTGCCGGGTAACGGTTCTCTGGTTGCGACGCACGCCGAACGCAAGCAACTGTTCCTGCGTGCCGGTCGCGTGATCGTCGAACTGTGTAAACGCCATTACGAGCAGGACGACTACTCGGTGCTGCCGCGTAATATCGCGACCTTCAATGCCTTCGAAAATGCCATGACGCTGGATATCGCGATGGGTGGCTCGACCAATACCGTGCTGCATCTGCTGGCGATCGCGCGTGAAGCGGGTGTCGACTTCACCATGAAGGACATGGATCGATTGTCGCGCCACGTGCCGACGCTGTGCAAGGTCGCGCCTTCATCCGAGTATCACATGGAAGATGTGCATCGCGCCGGTGGTATTCCGGCGATTTTAGGGGAGCTCGACAGAGCCGGTTTGCTGCATGGCGACGTGGGTTCTGTGTATGGCAAGACCTTGCGCGAAGGTTTGGCGCAATGGGATATCGTACAAAATACCGACGGTACGGCGGATAAGTTTTTCCGTGCGGCGCCGGGGGGTATCGTCACCACCATCGCGTTCTCGCAATCGATGTTATATCCGGATACCGATTCCGATCGTAAGACAGGTTGCATACGCGATAAGGCTCACGCCTATTCGCAGGATGGCGGACTGGCTGTGTTGCACGGCAATGTGGCGGTCGACGGATGTATCGTCAAGACCGCTGGTGTGGATGAAAGCATTTTAAAATTTACCGGGCGCGCACGCGTGTTCGAGAGTCAGGACGATGCGGTCGCTGCCGTATTGGCCGATACCATCGTCGCGGGCGATGTGGTGGTGATCCGCTACGAAGGCCCCAAGGGTGGACCGGGCATGCAGGAAATGCTCTATCCGACCGCGTACCTGAAATCCAAGGGCTTGGGCAAAGTTTGCGCCTTGCTCACCGACGGGCGTTTCTCGGGCGGCACGTCCGGTTTGTCTATCGGTCACGTTTCACCGGAAGCGGCGGCGGGTGGCGCGATCGGTCTGGTTGAGGAGGGTGATACCATTGCCATCGATATTCCGAATCGCAGCATCGTACTGGCAATAACGGATGCCGAACTGGCAGCCCGGCGTGCCGCGATGGAAGCGCGCGGCAAACAGGCCTGGAAGCCGGTCAGCCGTGAACGCCATGTGTCGGTCGCATTGCGCGCCTATGCGGCGATGACCACCAGTGCCGACAAGGGTGCGGTGAGAGATGTTTCACAAATCGAATAGAAACAGCGGGTTGCAAACAATAAAACTGGGGGGTTATATGGTTCAAGCATTAAATACGCAATTTGGTATCAACGGGCAACTGGTCTTTAACGTAGATACCAGCGGCCTGATCGTGGCGGAAATCAACAATGCGCTGGGCAGTGCATCGCTGTGTTTGCAGGGCGCGCATCTGATGACTTGGCAGCCTAAGAGTCAGGCAGTTCCGGTCGTGTGGTTGTCGCGCGACACCAAGCCTGCTGCGGGTAAATCCATCCGTGGCGGTGCTCCGGTATGCTGGCCGTGGTTTGGCGCACACGCGACCGAATCCGGCTTTCCGGGTCACGGTTTTGCGCGCACTGTGCCCTGGCGCGTGATCGAATCGGGTACCGAGTCCGATGGCGCGACGCGATTGACCTTGCGTTTGGTGGCGTCTGACAAGACTCGCGCGCAGTGGCCGCACGAGTGCAACGTGGATCTGACCGTGATTGTCGGTGCAACCTTGCGCATGGAAATGCGAACCGAGAACACCGGCACTGTTGATTTCGTGATCGGTGAAGCCTTGCACACTTATTTTCAGATCAGCGACATCGGTCAGGTGAGTGTGACGGGTCTCGAAGGCTGCGAATATTGGGACAAGGTTGGCGGCTCTAACCTGCGTCGTCAGGATGGCGCGATTAGTTTCGCTGGTGAAACAGATCGCGTCTATATCAACACAGGCAGCGAGTGCGTGATACACGACGAGCAGCTCAAGCGCCGCATTCATATCGCAAAGTCAGGCAGCTTGTCGACGGTGGTGTGGACGCCGTGGGTCGAAAAGGCCAACAAGATGGGCGATATGGGGCAGCCGGACGGCTGGCGCGAAATGGTTTGTGTGGAATCGGTGAATGCGATTGAAAATGTAGTGAAGGTGGCAGCAGGCACTACGCATACGCTGATCGTCGAATATCGTGCAGAGGCATTTTAAATTGCAGAATTCTAATTTGATTGTGCCGCTGTGGGCATCGTTGTTTTTTTTGTCCGCTTGTCAGCCTGAGAGCGGGCGCGAAATAGTGCCTGTTGAGTCTCCCGTTGTCGTGCCGGTTGTGTCAGTGCGAACATCAGCAGAATCAGCCGTCGTGCCTTCAGTGGTCAAAGCGGATGAAATTGATCCCTTGGCGCTGGCGAAAAAAAGCAATTGTCTGAGTTGTCATGCCATCGACAAAAAGCTGATCGGCCCTGCATGGAAGGATGTGGCGGTCAAGTATCGCGGTGATACGGGTGCGCAAGCGCGGTTGATGAATAAAGTCGCTCAAGGCGGCGCGGGGGTGTGGGGAGCAATGCCGATGCCCGCTCAGCGTCAGTTGAGTGAGGCTGATCGAGAAATTTTAGTTAAATTTGTGCTAAATTTACAATAAGCTGTCAACGGAGGGTAGATTGGTGGCGTTAATCGCCCACGGTCAGAAAAGTTGGTAGGCAAACTGAGCGGAGTTGTTTAGAATCAGCAGCGGAGGCATCGCCTTCACATTTTAAAGTTTCCCAGACAATAAAACGGAGAGAATAATATGAAATCTATCGTCGTAAGCATGGCAGTTGCAGCAGGTTTGATGATCGCAGGTTCCGCAATGGCTGTTGATATGCCTGAAATCGCTAAGAAAAACAACTGCACCGCTTGTCACGCAATTGACAAAAAGGTAGTTGGTCCTAGCTGGATGGATATCGCTAAGAAGTACAAGGGCGACCCTACCGCATCTGAAAAGCTGTTGGT
Source organism: Gallionella sp. (assembly GCA_041660905.1). GTDB lineage: Bacteria > Pseudomonadota > Gammaproteobacteria > Burkholderiales > Gallionellaceae > Gallionella. The sequence goes on along the minus strand of JBAZVL010000001.1, from coordinate 363,835 downwards.
CAAGGTCTCTAAGGGCGGCGCTGGTGCATGGGGTTCTATGCCTATGCCTGCTAACGATGCAGCTGGCAAGAAACAACCAGAGATGAAAGAATTGGTTGCTTTCATTATGGCTCTGGCCAAGTAATTGTTGTAACGGGATTCGTCCTGAAGAAAGCCGGCGCAAGCCGGCTTTTGCATTCATGAAATTCCGGCAGCAAAATTGACAGTTTTTGACCTGCTACGCATAATCCGCAGGAGCAATTCATTCGCACAACATACAAGGGATTAAAAATGATATTACGCACAGCCCGCTTGTTTTCCCTGACGATGTTAACCCTGTCATTACTCGCCTGCGGGAAATCTGAGCAAGCTGCGGTCTCCGGCGAGCTCGTGGTGCGTATAGGGGCGGTCGCCCCCCTGACCGGCCCACAGGCTCATCTGGGCAAGGATAACGAGAACGGTACGCGAATGGCTATCGACGATGCCAATGCAAAAGGCGTCATGCTGGGCGGCAAGAGGGTGCATTTTGAATTGATCAGTGAAGATGATCAGGCTGACCCCAAGACCGCGACCATCGTCGCGCAGAAGTTGGTGGACAACCAAGTTGCGGGTGTGATCGGTCATCTCAACTCCGGCACGACAATCCCGGCGGCAAAAATTTACAGCGACAACGGCATTGTGCAAATTTCGCCTTCGGCAACCGCCGTAGCCTATACGCAACAGGGCTTTAAGACTGCATTCCGCGTGATGGCAAACGATGCGCAGCAGGGGCGTGCGCTGGGCGAATACGCTGTGAAGAATTTACAGGGTACAAAAGTCGCTATCATCGATGACCGTACAGCCTACGGGCAAGGATTGGCGGATGAATTCGTCAAAGCCGCAAGGGCTGCGGGTGCCGAGATTGTGGCGCATGAATACACCAGCGATAGGTCGGTGGATTTTACGGCGGTGTTAACGGCTGTCAAAGGCAAGAAGCCTGATCTGCTGTTCTATGGCGGAATGGATGCCCAAGCGGGTCCGATGGCCAGACAAATTAAATCGCTGGCGCTGAACGTGAAATTCATGATGGGTGATGGCGGCTATACGCCGGAATTTATTAAGCTGGCAGGTGAGGCGGCGGAAGGCGCTTATGCTTCCTTGCCCGGTGTGCCGCTGGACAAGATGCCGGGCGGCAAAGCGTTTTCGGATCGTTTTGTGGCCAAATATCAGCCTATCCAGCTATATGCGCCGTATTGCTATGATGCGGTCAACGTGATGATCGCCGCGATGCAGAAGGCAGATTCGGCTGAGCCTGCTAAATATTTGGCGGCCTTAGCCGGTATTTCTCACCCCGGCATCACGGCAAATATCCAGTTTGACGCCAAAGGCGATTTGAAGGGCGGGGCCGTGACGCTGTATCAGGTGCATCAGGGCAAGTGGCAACCGCTCGAAACAGTCGGTGCAGAACAGTAATTTTTTAAGCCCGACACCCATACATGGAAATATTCTTACAGCAAATCATCAACGGTCTGGTGCAGGGCAGCGTCTATGCGTTGGTCGCGTTAGGCTACACCATGGTGTACGGCATACTGGGGCTGATCAACTTCGCGCACGGCGAAGTGGTGATGGTCGGTGCAATGTTGGCGTTGTCGGCATTGACCGCGATGATAGGCTGGGGATTGTCGCCTTTACTGGCTCTGCCGCTGAGTCTGTTGCTGGCTATGGCAGGTTGCATGCTGTTAGGTTACAGCATTGAGCGCATCGCCTATCGCCCCCTGCGTCATGCGCCGCGTCTGGCACCACTGATCACGGCGATCGGCGTCTCCATCGTGTTGCAAAATCTGGCCATGATGATCTGGGGGCGCGAATATCACGCCTTTCCGCAACTGATCGCTAATCAGCCACACCATATCGCCGGTGCCATGATCAACGATATTCAAATTATCATTATAATCATGGCATTAGTCATTATGCTGGGTTTGATGGTGATCGTGCACCGCACCCGTTTGGGACGCGCGATGCGCGCCGTGGCTGAGAATCAGCATGCCGCGCAACTGATGGGCGTAGATGTCAATCGCGTGATTTCAGTGACCTTCATGTTGGGTTCGGCACTGGCGGCGATCGCGGGATTGATGGTCAGCGCAAATTACGGTCTGGCGCATTACTACATGGGTTTTCTGTTGGGCTTGAAGGCTTTCACGGCAGCGGTGCTCGGCGGTATCGGCAACCTGCGCGGTGCGATGCTGGGCGGTTTATTGCTCGGCCTGATCGAGAGTCTGGGCGCGGGCTATATCGGTGACCTGACCGGCGGCTTCATGGGTAGTCAATATCAGGATGTGTTCGCCTTCTTTGTGTTGATCGCCGTATTGGTATTCAGACCATCAGGCCTTCTGGGTGAACGACTGGCTGAGCGTGCGTGATGAATAAGTATTTGAATAATAAGGTAATTTTATTTATTGCGCTGGCGGCGGTTTTGGTCTTGCCGTTTGCTACCGACGCCTTGCTCGGGCGCGGCTGGGTGCGCATCGTGGATTTCGCCATGCTCTACATCATGCTGGCGTTAGGCTTGAACATCGTGGTCGGTTACGCCGGGCTGCTCGATCTGGGCTATATCGCATTCTTTGCGGTGGGCGCCTATTGTTATGCGCTGACCGGCTCTCCTCATCTGGCACTCGCCTTCCCCTCGTTGTTTCCTGACGGTTTGCATCTGTCTTTCTGGATCGTATTGCCGATGGCTGCTATCTTGGCGGGTGGATTCGGCGTGTTGCTAGGGGCACCTACCCTGCGGCTGCGTGGAGACTATTTAGCCATCGTCACTTTAGGTTTCGGTGAAATCATCCGTATCTTCATGAATAACCTGAATGCGCCGGTCAATCTGACCAACGGCCCGCAAGGCATCAGCCGCATCGATCCGATTCAGTTGGCCGGTGTATCGCTCAATGCTACTCAGGAAGTATTCGGTATCACGCTGCCTTCGGTGCATCTGTATTTCTACCTGTTTTTGAGTTTTGCCGCGTTGGTGGTATTCGTCTCGAACCGGCTGGAGAAATCTCGTATCGGTCGCGCCTGGATGGCGATCAGAGAGGATGAAATTGCGGCCTCCTCGATGGGCATCAACACGCGCAACTTAAAACTGCTGGCATTCGCGATGGGCGCGATGTTCGGCGGCGTGTCCGGCACCTTGTTCGCGGGATTTCAAGGCTTCGTCAGTCCGGAGAGTTTCAGTCTGATGGAATCGGTGATGGTGTTGTGCATGGTGGTGTTGGGCGGTATGGGCAACATCTACGGGGTGATACTGGGTGGACTGATGCTGGCGCTGTTGCCCGAGGTGCTGCGCCACAGCGTGGTGCCCTTGCAACAGGCGATGTTTGGTAAAACACTGATCGATCCGGAAAGTCTGCGCATGTTGCTGTTCGGCACTGCACTGATCGTGGTGATGCTGTATCGCCCCGCAGGACTTTGGCCATCGCGGGTGCGTCGTCGCGAACTGGATGCCGATGAGGTCGCGCCATGAGCGTCCTTCTTGAGTTATCAGACATAGGCAAACAGTTCGGCGGCCTTGCTGCACTGACGGATGTATCGCTGCATATCAATGAGGGTGAAATCTACGGGCTGATCGGTCCTAACGGGGCAGGCAAGACCACGCTGTTCAACGTGATCACCGGGCTCTACCAGCTGGATTCAGGCAAATTTAATTTTGCAGGGCACGATTATCAATCGACCAAGCCGCACCTGCTGGCGCAAGTCGGGATTGCGCGCACCTTTCAGAATATCCGCCTGTTCGCCAATCTGACCGCGCTGGAAAACGTGATGATAGGCCGCCACCAGCGCACCGGTGCGGGCGTGTTTGGCGCGCTGTTTCGCAATAAGTCGACGCGCATTGAAGAGCGTGCCTCGACTGAGCGCGCACGTGAATTGCTGCGCTATGTCGGGATTACTAAATCTTCCCAGACGCTGGCTAAGAATCTGTCTTACGGTGAGCAGCGCCGTCTGGAAATCGCCCGCGCCCTGGCGACCGAACCTAAGTTGTTAGCATTGGATGAACCTGCCGCCGGGATGAATGCGACCGAAACCGCGAGTTTGAAGTTGCTGTTGCAGGATATTCGCACGACCGGCGTGACGGTGATGCTGATCGAGCACGATGTGAAGCTGATCATGGGGCTGTGCGATCGCGTGGCAGTGCTCGATTACGGGCGCCTGATCGCAGAAGGCGTACCCGATGAGGTGCGGAACAATCCGGCCGTGATCGCAGCTTACCTGGGTGCAGAAGAATCTCCCTCGCCCGCAGGCGGGAGAGTGGTTAGGGGAGAGGGGCGTTGATCATGTCTGACACCAATGTAACGCCCTTGCTGGATGTTCGCGGTTTGCAAGTCGGTTACGGCGGCATTCACGCCGTCAAGGGCATCGATTTTCATATCGCGCCGGGTGAATTGGTCGCTTTGATCGGCAGCAATGGTGCCGGTAAAACGACCACGCTCAAGAGTCTGGCCGGATTGATTGCGCCCGCTGCCGGGCAAATACACTATGACGGCAAGAGCCTAGCCAATATTCCGTCCCATCGGCGTGTCGCGCTGGGCATGGCGCTGGTGCCGGAAGGGCGCGGCGTGTTTGCCCGTTTATCGGTGGCGGAGAATTTGCTGATGGGCGCGTATAGCCGGACTGATCGATATGAGATCGAGGAGGATCTGGCGCGCATGTATGCCTTGTTCCCGCGTCTGGTCGAACGGCGCGATCAACTGGCAGGCACGCTGTCAGGCGGCGAACAGCAGATGCTGGCGATGGCGCGCGCCCTGATGAGTCGTCCGCGCTTGCTGATGCTGGATGAACCCAGTATGGGCCTGGCGCCCTTGATGGTTAAAAAAATATTTGAAACAATTCAAGAGGTTGCATCGCAAGGGATGAGCATCCTGCTGGTGGAACAAAACGCCAGACTGGCGTTGCAGGTTGCCTCTCGCGGCTACGTGATGGAGGGAGGTTCTATCACCTTGTCTGGCGCATCTTCCGAGTTGCTGGGCAGTGACGCGGTGCAGCGCGCCTATCTGGGCGGTTAGCAGTCGTCAGAGCTGTAACACGAATACGGCGGAGCGGTGTTAGAAGCGGCGAATCACCAAAGCCGCAATCGGTAAAGGTTACCCTGTCCTTTGCCAGCCTCTGGCGAAACAAGTCCGACAACTTGCTAGTGTTGAATATCAGCGCGTAGCTTCACAACCGGGTTGTGCTCGTCTGAGCGCAATTTCAAACTGGGCTATGGGTACTGGCTTGCCGAAGAGATAACCCTGAAAGTGCGAGCAGCCCTTGTTGCGTAACAGGTACTGTTGTTCTGTCGTTTCCACCCCTTCTGCGATTACCTTAAGGTTCAGGCTCTGGGCCATTGCGATAATGGTGCGTACGATTGCCTTGTCGCTTGCATCGAAAGCCAGATCGCGTACGAATGACTGGTCTATTTTGAGTTGATCGAGCGGTAACCGCTTGAGGTATTGCAGCGAGGAATAGCCGGTGCCGAAATCGTCCAGCGAGAAACGTACTCCGATGGCTTTGAGGGCATTCATCGTGGAGATAGTGTCCTCGACGTTTTCCAGCAGCAGACTCTCGGTCAACTCCAGTTTGAGCTGGCCTGGATTGATGTTGTGACGGTGTGTCGCGGCGATGACATCGGCGACGAAATCGACTTGTCTGAATTGATGCGCGCTGACATTGACAGCCAGGATAAGTTCGCGAGTCAACTCATCCTGTTGCCAGGCTTTAAGTTGGGCGCAGGCCTGATCCAGCACCCAGAGACCGATAGGCAGGATCAGTCCGGTTTCTTCTGCAAGCGGGATGAATTGGGCAGGGGAAACTAGGCCGTGCTCAGGGTGTATCCAGCGGATCAGTGCTTCGGCACCTACGGCGTGCAGTGCTTGATTGACCTGTATCTGGTAGTGCAGATGAAACTGACCGAGTTCGAGTGCTGATCGCAATTCGTCTTCTAATGCGGCGCGTGCATTGATGGTGTCCTGCATCATCGGATCAAAGAATCTCAGCGTGTTGCGGCCGGCTTTCTTGGACTGATACATGGCAATGTCCGCTTGCTTCATCAGCTCTTCGAGTGCGCATTCATGATTTTTAAAGAGCGTCACGCCTATGCTGGGTGAGTTGTAGTATGCGTGTGAATCGAGTTGATAGGGCTGGTTGAGGTGGGCGAGAATTTTTTCGCCGACCAGTTCAGCCTGAGTAGCCGCTTCTGCCGGATGGGTGCTCAGTCCTTCGAGCATTACCACAAATTCATCACCACCCAAGCGTGCAACGGTGTCTCCCTCGCGTACGCAGGAAGCTAAGCGTTTTGCGACATGTTGCAGGAGCAGGTCACCGATGGCGTGTCCCAGCGTGTCGTTGAGGTTTTTGAAATTATCCAGATCGATGAACAGCAGCGCACCCTGCTGGCCGCTACGACTGCTGGAAGCGAGCGCCTGATTGAGCCGGTCCATTAGTAGACGACGGTTGGGCAGACTGGTGAGCGGATCGTAAAAGGCCAGATTTTTGATCTCATCTTCCGCCAGCTTGCTGAGCGTGATGTCGTTAAAAGTGGCAACGTAATTAGTGATGATATCGTCGGGATTTTTTACCGCCGTGATGGTGAGGTACTCCGGAAAGAGTTCGCCGTTTTTCCGCCGGTTCCATATCTCACCTTCCCAACTGCCGGTTTGTTGCAGGCTTTGCCAGAGGGCGCGATAAAATTCGGTATCGTGTTGCCCTGAGCTGAATCGTCGCGGATTGTGGCCGATAACCTCTGCTGCAGTGTAGCCGGTGATTTTGCTGAAAGCGCGGTTCACTCTGAGTATATTGGCAGATGCATCGGTGATGAAAATGCCTTCCTGAGATTCGAATGCTGTGGCGGCAATGCGCAGGTTGTTTTCTATCTGACGATGTTCCTGAGTCAGGCGGATTTTTTCAAGTGCAACGCTGATCTGATGGCTGACAGAATCGAGAAAATCGATCTCTTCCTTAGCCCAGATGTGCGGGGCGTGCAGCTGATTCAAAACCAGCAGGTGGAAACCTGTTTCACGAAAAGCGAAGGGATACCAGAGCAGACTTTGAATCTTCATCGACTGGTGCAGCAGGGTGGCGGAACCATCGCCTGCCAGCAAGGGGTTGATGTCGTGAGCCTGGCTGATCAGCGGTTGCATTGTTTGTAGCAGGGCGCGGGTGCTGTCAGGAAACAGTGAGAGCGGATAGCAGGCTTTTGAGGCTTCGATATCCGGGTATTGCGGGTTGATCCATTCATGCAGGCCAGAGGCCTGTCCGCTGGTAGTGGATATGTCATATATCAGCGTCCTGTCGGCCTTCAGTACCTCGCCTACGATTTTCACGGTGTCGCTAAGAATAAGCTCATGATTCTCGTGCTCCACCACGGATTTAGCCAGCCTGTTGAGCGCGTCGGCAAATCGCAGTTGCTGTTGCAGTGCATCTTCTGTCTGACGTCGCGCAGTAATATCCTGAACAATGGCAATTCCGCCGACGATGTTGCCGAGTTGATCTTGGGACGGTGCAGAGGTCATGGCAGTCCAACCCGCAGCTTCGCTGAAGGTGGCTGAATAGTGGCCTTCATAATAGCCCGTTTTGCCGGAGAGAGCCTGAGTCAGGGCCGGGAGTACAGACTGATCCTTGAGTTGCGTCAGGTTCAGGCCGACGATGCGTCCGGTGCTGGAGTGCAGCATTTCGGCGAAGCGTTCGTTGCAATAGGTGATGAGGAGCTGGGTGTCGTAATGGAATATTCCGACTGGTGAATGATTGAGTAGCAGCCGGTAGCGCTCTTCGCTGGCGCGTACGGTTTTTTCGCGCTCTGTCGCTTCAATTCGTAATTTGATGTTTTCTATTATGTTTTTGTTTATGTGTCGCAGACTGATGATCATGAATCCCAGATATAGCAGTGCTGCCATCGACATGGCGAGCGACAGGCTGTCGCCAGCGATCAACAGGCGAGTTGCCAAGGGGAGTGTTAACGAAGCTGAGTAAGCTATGGCGGAAAAAAGATCGGCGGAAAAGGAAATGACCCCTCCTGCGGTGAGTCCGACCAGCATGAAAATCAGGAACATTTGATTTTGAGGATCATGGTCGGGAAATAGCAGAAAGCAGCTAGCCCCCCAGGACAAACCGGATGCGAGCACCCCGAGGCGAAAACGAGTCAGCCAGACAGGTGCGTTTGGTGTGGCAGAGCGTTTAAATGTTGCAACCAACAGAGCGCGCGCCAGAGTGATGGCAGATATCAGCGCAAACCAGCCGAAGACGACAGTTGAGTCTATGGATTGACGTTGAACCAGGGTCAGGATCACAGCTAGCGCGATCCCCGTTGCCAGCGAGGTATTGCTTGCGGTATACAGTTGCTGTGTTTGCAAAGGTTGTACAGATTGCCCAGCGTCGCTCATTGCTTGTGCGTTACGTAGTGGTGAATTGCTTCGGATTATAGGATGAAATGGATGGCCTACAATTGCTTATTTGCTCCATTTTGCGTGCAAAATCTGTTCGCTTCGAGTTCCGGTTAATCGCAATATGCAGGAGCAGTCCTGTTTGTGTATGGTAATGCCGTGATCGCGCGTGATGTAGCCGACGATGGGGGCCGGTGGTGCGGGATTGCAGCATTTGGCCATGCGGGTCAGTAAATTGCCCACGCCCTCGATCAGTATGCCGGTCGAAGAACGTTGTTCCGCCGCAGGTTTAAAAACGGGCTTTTCGATAAATATCGTCTTGGTCGGCAACTCTTCCTGTAGCGCCACGGCAATGCGCCGCTGGGTGATTTCATTGCGCCCAAGCGCTGCCAGCAAGTCATCCAGTTTGTTGAAGTGCAGACGTTGTGCGAGTTTTTCCTGATTGACCGAGGTGATGCCCAGTCGGTGCAGTTCGCGATCCAGTTGTGTTCTGCCTTGCGCCACGCTTTCATCGTAGTTCTGGCTCTTAAACCAGGCGCGCACCTTGGCGCGGGCGCGTGCCCCTTGCAAAAATCCCAGCGCAGGACTCAGCCAGTCGCGACTGGGGCCGCCTAACTTGGTGGTGAGAATTTCCACCCTCTGACCATTCTTGAGTTTGTAACTCAGCGGCACGATGGCGCCGTCCACCTTGGCACCGCGCGTGCGGTGGCCCAAGTCGGTGTGCAGCATATAGGCAAAATCAACGGGTGTTGCACCGAAGGGTAAATCGATGACACGACCTTGCGGGGTGAGCACGTAAACCTGATCGTGGAATAACTCATTTTTGAATTGTTCAGCGCCTTCCCGGCTTTCGGTAATATCTTGTTTCCATTCGAGAATTTGTCTTAACCAGACTATCTTCTCATCGAACTTGGGGTCAGTCTTTTTGCCTTCCTTGTAGCGCCAGTGCGCCGCGACACCCAGTTCGGAATGCTGGTGCATCTCGCGGGTGCGGATCTGCACTTCGAGCGCCAGTTGGCGCGGGCCGATCACGGCGGTGTGCAAGGAGCGGTAATTGTTACTCTTGGGGCGGGCGATATAGTCGTCATACTCGCTGGCAATCGGTTGCCACAGTTCATGCACGATGCCCAGCGCTGTATAGCAACTCTCCACATCCTCAACCAGTATGCGCAGCGCGCGCACGTCATACAGTTCGTCAAAGTCGAGCTGCTTGCGCTTCATCTTGTTGATAATGCTGTAGATGTGTTTAGGTCGGCCGGTCACCTCAGCGCTGATTCCTGCCTGAGCCAGCGCCTGTTTGAGCTGATCGGTGACATCGCTGATGTAGCGTTCACGATCGATGCGGCGCTCATCGAGCAACTTGGCGACTTTTTTGTAGAGCTCAGGATTCAGGTAGCGTACCGACAGGTCTTCGAGTTCCCATTTGATTTGCCATACACCCAGTCGATTGGCCAGCGGGGCGAACAGACTTTGCGTTTCCAGCGCGATGCGCTTTTGCAGTTCGGGCGCGGCACCTGAGAGGCAGCGCAGGGTCTGAGTGCGTTCGGCCAGTTTGATCAATACCACGCGGATGTCGCTGACCATCGCCAGCAGCATCTTGCGCAGACTCTCCATTTGCCCGGCTTGGTCGCCGGTCTGGGCCGGCACATGGGTTTCGCTAAATTGCTGGATTTGTTCGACGCGCGAAATCCCCTCGACCAGTGAGGTGACGTTGGCTCCAAAATCGGCGGCGAGCTTGATTTTCCAGTCTGGCAGGTATTCTGGCACGGCATGCAACAGGGTCGCGGCTATCGTATCCGCATCCATATTCATTTCGACCAGTATGGCGGCAGCTCCCAGTGCATGCTCTATCAGCGCCGCGCCGGTCAGTTCAACTTCTCCGGCATACAGCGGGGCAACCAGTTCGCAGGCGCGTCTTATCTCGTCTACATCGCCAGAGGAGAAGACGGGGGCTAAGGCATCCAGCCAGGACGCAATATCTGCGGTGTTCTGCATGTTGTTGATGGCGACCATATTGTTCTCTCTATGACTTTTGAATCGAAAACAGGGGTGTCATTTTGTTTTGCCTGTTCAAGATAATACCTTGAACAGCAATTTGGTGGCGAGGGCGAGTAAAAGTAAGGCGAACAATTTGCGCAATACATCGACATTCATCTTGTGTGCGGCTTTTGCGCCCAGCGGGGCGGTGAGCACGCTGGCGATTGCGGTCCAGAACAGAGCTGGTAGATAGATAAAGCCTAAACTTGCTTCGGGCAGTCCCTGAATGTGTAAGCCGGTTGCGATATAGCCTGCAGTGCCACCCAGCGCGACAGGAAAGCCGATGGCGGCAGAAGTGCCGATGGCATTGCGCAGCGGCACGTTGCACCAAAGCAGAAAGGGCGTGACGATGGTGCCGCCGCCGATCGATACCAGACTGCTCAGACTGCCGGTGAGTGTGCCGGCAACCGTCATGCCGATGGGGCCGGGGAGCTGGCGCGTGGCGTGCGGGCGTTTGTTGATCAGAATTTGCGCGGCTGCGAAGTAGACAAAGCAGGCGAAGAAGATGCCTAAACCTCTAGTCGGAATGGCGGCGGCGAGCTGTGCGCCTATGGCGGCGCCTATCAGAATGCCGGGCGTGATGTTGCGCACCACCCGCCAGTTCACGGCGTTGTGCTGGTGGTGTTTGCGCATGCTGGCCAGCGAAGTGAAAATGATGGTCGCCATGGCGCTGCCCAGCGCCAGATGCATGCTGTGTTCGGGCGGAAAATGCTGCGCATCGAACAGAAACAGGAATACCGGCACCAGGATAGTGCCGCCGCCCACGCCGAACATGCCGGCCATCAGCCCGGCAAAAACGCCGAGTGTCAGATAAGCCGCATACCATTCCATCTTAGTCGTGTACCAGTTGGGTGGTGATGTATTTCCATTCGGCAGGGTCGAGCGGGGTGATGGACAGGCGGTTGCCCTGTTGCAGGGTGCGCATGCGAGAGAGTTCAGGATGCAGGCGCAATTCGGCCAGTGAGATTAGTTGGATTTTTTTCACCAGCTGTACATCGACATTGAACCAGCGCGGCTGTTCCTGCGTGGCTTTGGCGTCAAAATACTTGCTGTCCTTCTCGAACTGTTTGGCGTCAGGATAGGCGGTGCTGGATACTCTCGCGATACCGGCGATACCGGGGATCTTGCAGTTGGAGTGATAAAACAGCACGCCGTCGCCAACCGTCATCTGGTCGCGCATAAAGTTACGCGCCTGATAGTTTCTCACGCCGTACCAGGCGACGCTTTGATCGGGGAAGTTGGCCAGATCGTCGATGCTGACGTCGGCGGGTTCGGATTTCATTAACCAGTAACGCATAATTTGGATGTCTTTATAAAAATTCAATAAAATCAATATGTTGTATTTATTGCGAGTTTTTCGCACCGTCTTTGCTTTGCGCAACGCGGCTATGTTACTCGAAGGATGGATTTCATGTTCAATGGCGTGAGATGAAAAGTTACGCTACCCTGATAGCAGAGCAGTAGTTTTCGCTAACGAGATAATGAGGATTTACATGACCGATATGACAACACGCGCCATTACGGCCGAAACCACTTTGCGGCAAAGCGAACTGGCAAAAATGAAATGGATCGCTGCCAGTTTACTGGGTGTGGCCGCTATTTTATATGTGCTGGGCAAGTTGCTGCATCTGGGTTATCTGGCCGCCTTCGCGGAAGCTGCGATGATAGGTGCGCTGGCCGACTGGTTCGCGGTGGTGGCGCTGTTCCGTCATCCGCTGGGCGTACCGATTCCGCATACCGCCATCATCACCCGGAATAAGCGCACGATAGGCAACAGTCTGGCCGATTTCGTGGTCGGACAGTTTTTGAGTGCGGAAGTGATCGGGCAGCGACTCAAGCGCTACGACGCGGCGCGCCATCTGTCGCAGTGGCTGGCATTGCCTGAAAATCGGACTCGCATCGCAGGTTATCTCAAGCAAGGTTTTGTCTATGGCGTTAAGGCACTGGATGACAGACGCATACACGATTTCATTGCCCAGACTGCACGCACCAAGTTGCAGGACATCGACCTTTCCGGATTCATGGCGAGCGGGTTGGAGTTGGTTACGCGCAATCACAGTCACCGCAAAATTTTGCACGGCGGACTGAACCGCTTCGCCGATTACGTGGAAAGCCCGGATAACAATGAGACGATTTCCGCTTTCATCAAGGGCTGGAGCGATAACGCCTTTGTGCAGAGCATGATAGAACCGTTTGTACCGACCATACGCGCAGCGGTGGTCAACAAGTTGCGCAACGTGGCCGAAGATGAAACCAATGGCTTGTACCGTGAGTTCGACGAGCAGGTACAAAGTTATCTGTTGCGACTGCAACAAGACCCCGAACTGCGCGAGTGGGTGAACGCTCAAAAAGCCGCTTTGCTGGATCGCCCTGAGTTCGGTCAGCAGATTGAATCGTTGTGGAATCAGTTGCGCGATTGGGTGGTGCTCGATCTGTCTCATCCAGACTCACTGATCGCAGGTAAGATTGAGCATCTGGTGGCTGAGTTGGAGCAATATCTGGCGAGCGATGAGGCGCTGCGTGCCTGGATTAACGATCAGATACAGGCTGCGCTGATACAGGCTGCCAATGCCAACAAGGGTGTGGTGGGCGATCTGATACGGGAAGAGTTTGCCAACTGGGACGATAAGTACATGGTCGATAAGCTGGAGTTGTATCTGGGCCGAGACCTTCAATACATCCGCATCAACGGCACGCTGGTCGGCGGACTGTTCGGTTTGCTGATCTATGCGCTGACGCAACTAGTGACTGGCGTCTAATCGTAGTTGCAAATGAAAAGTGCGACCCTAAGGTCGCACTGAAATAAAGCCCCCCGCCTGTGCCGTTGACCCAGCATCTCGAACCGTAAGGTTCAAGAGGGTCACTTCTCTGCCGCATCAGGATCATCCGCTATGGGACATTCACAACAGCAGCGTGTGAGTCGCGACCTGGTAAGTTACTTGGTTCAAAGAATATATGAGTCTGACGAACACCGCAGGGGACAAACCGTAATGCTTAGTTCTGACGGTCTTGCCGAGATTAGAACAGCGTATCCTGCTCGGCGAGTGCCTGATCGATTGCCTTCTGCATGGAACCCATTCTACGCGTAAAGTCAGAGAGGTCAACACCGCGTCCTAATTTCATGGAAAGTAATTCGTGCGAGATATTGAGTGCCGCCATGATCGCGATACGCTCGACATTGACGATCTTGCCGGCATCGAGAATTTCGTTCATCTTCTTGTTCAGATAGGCGACCGCATCGAGCAATTCTTCGCGTTCTTCATCCTGACAGGCGACGCGCAGTTCGCGATCGAGAATTTTGATATCCAGCGTATTTTTTTTGGTCATGAGATTTCTTCAGGTAACGTGGATAACAGTTTCTCCATGCGGAGCTTGGCGCTGTCCAGTTTGTCCTGGCATAGCCGGTTGCTGCTCAAGGCTTGTGCCAACTCCTGGCGTAAGGTGTGATTTTCCGCTCGCAACTGACCGCTGACCTGTATCAATTGGGCGAGTTTGCTTTCTAATTGGCTGAGTTCATTTTCCATGGGCTTAATATAGTGTGAAAAGTGCTGAAAAGTCAAACGGTAACACGCGTGTGTGTGGGTGTTTTGTAAATGGGGGCTATAACTTGTGGCTTTGATTGTGCTAAAGTGCGCGCCGCTTTGAGGTGCTTTACTGCTTTGCAGTCAAGTTAAACGGGAAGCAGGTGCGTTGTCAGAAGTCGAAATTGAGTAGGTTCGCGTCGCGAATCTACAGGGTTTTGAGGTAAACAACAATGCCTGCGCTGCCCCCGCAACGGTCGTCGAGTGAGGGTTTGCCATCATGCCACTGTGAGAAATCATGGGAAGGCGGCAAATCAAGACTCGTGAGCCCGGATACCGGCCACGAAGCAATGGTACGGAAGATGCTGCGGGAGGCGCGTCGGATAAGCTGCCGCATTGCTCGTTTTTGCACAGTCTTCCGAAACACCTGCTGCCGCATTTTCTGATAATTTTATTCCAACGGGGTCGCTTGGAATTTACTCAGGAAATGACATGAAACAAAAAACAATTATTCTTGCACTGTTCGGTGCAATCGCTTCACCTCTTGCCGCTTCGGCTGCTACACCTGCTGCACTGGATACGATCGTCGTCACCGCGACACGATTTTCAGTCTTGCCGGAAAATTCATCAGTAAACGTTACTGTGGTTACTGCCGCTGATATTGAAAAAAGTGCGGCAAAAACATTGCCGGATCTATTGGCTCAGCATGCGGGTATACAGATGCGCAGCAACGACGGAACGCCGGATAAGGCGATCGATATGCGCGGTTTTGGCGTGACTGGAAATCAAAATACGTTGGTTCTCTTGGATGGACAGCCACTTAACGATATCGAGCTGACTTCCATACGATGGTCAGCCATTCCTTTGGCTTCAATAGAGCGTATTGAAATTGTTAACGGGAGCGGTGCTGTGCTGTACGGCGGTGGTGCTACCGGTGGCACGATCAATATCATTACTAAGCGGCCTAGTCGCGAAATGCGCGGAAATGCAAGTGCGGGCTTGGGTAGTTTCGGTACGCGCGAATGGCAGTTGGCGCTATCGGGAACGGCGGATCGTGTCGGTATGCGTGTGACTGCCAGTGGTTTGGAATCATCCAACTATCGTGCTAATAATGCGATCACACAAAATAATCTGGAAGCGGATTTGCGTACTGCGGCGGGAACAGGCGATGTCTTTTTAAAATTCGGGGCCGACAATCAAAATCTTCGGTATCCCGGCGTGCGTACCGTTGATCCGACTATCGGACTTAATCAGTTGCTCACGGATCCGCGTGGCACATCGACCCCGTTGGATTATGGCACTCGTAATGGTGAACACATAAGTCTTGGAGGCGTACAGCAACTAGGATTCGGCGAGCTGGCGGGTGAGATTTCTTACCGCAATAAAAATCAAAAAGCTTATTTTGCCGCCTTCGGAGGTAGCTATCTGGATACGGGACTCAATGTTTTATCATTTACGCCACGTGTAAAAATTCCTTATCAAATGGGCAGTTCAGGTAATGAGCTCATCGTAGGGGTAGATATGGCCGACTGGAATTACGACTCACGCCGTGCAACTAGTCCTGCAATGATCACAACGCCGGCGACACACATTCTCGCTACGCAAAATAACCGTGCGCTTTACTTGCAAAACGTGACGCAACTGGGTTCATTGACCAAAATGACGCTGGGTGCACGATCACAGCGAGTTGAATATAACGCAAGGGATGCGGTTAATCCGGCGGCTTATGCCACAGGTGCTCAGGGGCGGACGGCGGAAGCATATGAGTTGGGCTTACGCCATGGACTGAATCAGGATATGGCAGTATTTGGTCGTGTAGGACGCAGTTTTAGGGTTGCGACTGTCGACGAAATATTCGATCAGTACGGCGGCCTCTTGTTCGATTCGAAAATCAGTATGTTGGAGCCGCAGACTTCTCAGGATAGTGAGGCAGGAATTGACTATAAGAGTGAGTCGAGCAGAGTGCGCGCAACGCTGTTTCAGATGAACCTGAATAATGAGATTTTCTATAGTGCACTCACCTTTACCAATATGAATTTGTCGCCTACGCGCCGTTACGGGCTAGAGTTGGAAGGAATGCATCGTTATTCAGAGACGTTTGAAGTAGGTGCAAGCTATAGTTACACGGTGGCAAAATTTCGCGAGGGTAGTTATGGCGGGGTGAATGTTGCGGGGAATGCGATTCCGCTTGTGTCCCGTCAGCGTTTTACACTTTCACCTTCGTGGAGAGTGTCTGAAAAAAATACGTTGAGCTCGAACTTGCTCTATGTGGGTCGCCAGAATTTTGACAATGATCTGACTAATACCTTCGGTCAGAAAATGTCGTCTTATACAGTGGTGGATGTCAAGTTTAATCACCGTGAAGGCGCATGGTTGTTATCGGCGGCAGTGAATAATCTGCTAAGCGCCCAGTATGTAACTTACGGCGTAGCAAGTAATTTTACTCCCGGACGTTACAACGCATATCCGATGCAGCAGCGCAATCTCTCTTTTGTCGCAACCTATCAGTTTTAGTGTGGCGTTGTGTTTTTGCTTATCTATTTGATTTTTATTGATATTTAAGTGTATGGCAAATGGATGTTCCATTTGTTTTATCGCCGCTTGCTGCGCAGTTTGGTATGATTGCGCAGCTAATCACCTTCAGGAGATGTCATGAATAACATCCGATTCCAAAAAATTGCAGTTTTCGTTGCGCTGGTCGCCTTGATGGCTTCCACCCGCACTCACCATTTTGATTCCATGACGCATTTGCCGGATGCTTCGCTGGCGGTGTTCCTGCTGGCCGGATTCTTGTTGCCCACCGTTGCGTTTCCTCTATTGTTGCTGGTGGCGGGTGGGACGGATTACTTTGCCGTGAATTATGCGGGTGTGAGCGACTGGTGTATTTCACCGGCTTACGGCTTCCTGATCCCGACTTATGCCGCGCTGTGGATGGCGGGTCGTCACTATGCGACAAAGCATCAGGACAGTCTGCAAAATCTGGGGCTGTTCTCAGGGATCGCCTTTGCTGCCGTGAGCGTCGCATTTCTGATTTCCAATTATTCTTTCTACCTGTTTTCAGGCCGCTATGAGGAAATGGCTTTTGCTCAATACTCCGCCAGCATCGTGCAGGATTTCGTTCCGTACCTGACCAGCGCTGTGGTGTATTTGATTCCGGCCGTCTTGCTGTATTCTCTGGTGACTCAGCGCGCCGGTAATGTGACACATGCCTGATGAGTCGCACCGCAACCGGATGGCCCGTAAAAAGGCTGTGGTGGATGCGGCGATCGCTCAAGCTGATCAGGACAAGGGGTTGTTGCTGGTTTTGACCGGCAATGGCAAGGGTAAATCCAGTTCCGCATTCGGTATGGTGGCGCGCAGCTTGGGCTACGGACACAAGATCGGTGTGGCGCAATTTCTCAAGAGTCGCCGCGACACCGGTGAAGAGCTGTTCTTAGGTCGGCAAGCCGGTGTGCAATGGCATGTGCTGGGGGACGGCTTCACCTGGGACACGCAGAATCGCGAGGCGGATATCGCCAGCGCAAGACGCGGATGGGAAGTCGCGCAAAGCCTGTTGACGGACGCCTCGCTGCATCTGGTGGTGCTCGATGAACTGACCTATCTGCTCAACTATGGTTATCTGGATGAAAAACAGGTCTGTGCGGATCTGGCGGCTCGCCCGTCTATGCAGCATGTGGTGGTGACAGGGCGTGCAGCACCGCAGTGTTTGCTCGATCTGGCCGACACGGTCAGCGAAATTGCCGACATCAAGCACGCTTACCGAGCAGGGATACGCGCGCAACCGGGTATCGATCTCTAACGGGCATGGCAATTGACACCCCTGATAATGAAGCGCTTCTCGCAGGGATATTGCCCTTGGGCAATAACTCGCAAACTGGCCATGCACGTTTCCCTCTTTCCAATGGCCCCTCGCTACGCTCTCCCCCACGCAAGCGGGGGAAAGGGCAAACGAATCGCTAAGCGAGCTTTACGTTAACCGTTCGTTTGGCACTTGGATGCGCCGGGAAAGGCGCTTTTCTGATAAAGTGCGGCCTATGAATTTATCCAGCACCCAACTCTATTTCCGTCTCCTCAATTACGTCAAACCTTACTGGCGTATCTTCGCACTTTCACTGCTGGGTATGATGGTGGTGGCCGCCACAGAACCTCTGGTTCCGGCGCTGATGAAACCGATGCTGGACGGTACTTTCGTGCACAAGGATCAGGAGATGATGCGCATCGTGCCCGTTGTGATCATCCTGATTTTTCTGATACGCGGCATTGCTACTTTTGTCGGTACTTTTGCCATCAGTTGGGTCGGCAACAAGCTGGTGATGGATCTGCGCGAAGAGATGTTTCGCAAGTTGCTGTGCCTGCCGACGGGCTACTACGACGAGCATGCCACAGGCTCGTTGCTCTCCAAACTGACTTACGATGTGACTCAGGTCACCAGCGCCGCGACGGTGGTGGTGACGATTTCGGTGCGCGACTCCATCGTGATGATCGGACTGCTGGGCTGGCTGTTTTACCTGAACTGGAAACTGACGCTGCTGACTTTGTTGATGGCACCGGTCATCGCGCTGATTATCAGCACCATCAGTAAACGGATGCGCCTATCCAGTCGCGACTCTCAGCAGGCGATGGGGGATATGACGCAAGTGATCGAAGAGAGTGTGTCCGCGCACAAGGTGGTCAAGTTGTTTGGCGGGCAGCAATACGAAATCGACAGGTTTAATCAGCAGGCAAACTGGGTGCGTCGCCATGCGATGAAACAGGCTTCCGCGTCTGCCGCCAATGTGCCTATCGTACAGATGGTGGCCGCCGTAGCCTTGGCCGTGGTGGTTTATCTGGCCACATTGCAGTCCAATGCGGACGAGGTCACCGTGGGCGGTTTCGTCTCGTTCATCATGGCCATGCTGATGCTGACGGCGCCGTTGAAACGCCTGACCGGGGTGAGTGAATATCTGCAACGGGGGCTTGCTGCTGCCGAGAGTGTGTTTGCGCTGCTCGATACCGTAGGCGAAAAAGACGAAGGGAAAGTGGTGATCGGGCGTGTCGCAGGTGAGCTGCATTTCAATCAGGTGCAGTTCACTTATGCACCTGATGCGCGCCCTGTACTGAAAAATATCGACCTGCAGATCCGCGCCGGTGAAAACGTGGCCTTTGTCGGCGCCTCGGGAAGCGGTAAAACCACGCTGGCTAATCTGGTGCCGCGCTTTTATTCGGTGACAGAGGGACAGATACTTCTGGACGGACATGATCTAAACGATCTGACGCTCGCCAGTTTGCGCGCCAACATCGCGCTGGTCAGTCAGGAAGTAGTGTTGTTTAACGACACGATCTCGGCCAATATCGCTTACGGGCAGATGAGGGTGGTGTCCGAGGACGAAATCATTGCCGCTGCAACGGCAGCTCACGCGATGGAATTTATCCGCGAGTGGCCGGAGGGCTTAAATACGCTGGTGGGTGAGCGGGGCGTTAAACTGTCCGGTGGTCAGCGTCAGCGCATTGCCATTGCCCGTGCGATTCTCAAGGATGCGCCGGTGTTGATTCTGGATGAGGCGACTTCTGCGCTCGATTCAGAATCTGAACGCTATGTGCAGGCGGCGCTTGAAACGCTGATGCAGGGCCGCACCACTTTAGTGATTGCGCATCGCCTCTCCACCATCGAGAAAGCCGACCGCATCATCGTGCTGCAAAAAGGTGAAATTGCCGAGACGGGCACGCATCGCGAATTGCTCGCGAAAGGCGGAGTGTACGCTCAGTTGCACCGTATTCAGTTCGATAAGCCGAGTTCGGAAATTCTTGCCTAGCCAGATAAGCCTTTAGCGCGCGGCAAGTAAGTCTCTGTAATTCATGTCGCTGCCCTGAATATGTTTTTTCAGCCATTTGCGCAGCAGTCGCAGCAGTTCAAAATAGATCTGCGTGCCCTCTATCATGTATTTTTCGACCAACTCGTTGAGTTCCTCACCTAGTTGTTTATGCTCCTGAACGTGAACTTCAAGGTCGGAATAGTTAGCTTCCCGTAACACCTTCTCTTCATAGGCGAAGTGAGTCTGCGTATAGTTGAGCAGGCTATCCAACACGGATAGTGTTACTTTGTGGCCTTGACGTTCTGCAACGGCGAGGAACAGTCGGTTGAGAATCTCGATCAATTCCTGGTGTTGCTCATCAATGGCGTGATGATTGACGCTAAATTCGCTGCTCCATTCGAAAAAATGTTCGTTCGTTGTCATATTGATCTCCAAATAGGTTAAATCGCATTAGCCGGCTTTTGTCAGCCATATGGCCTTTCTCTTCGTGTGGTTATAATGCGCGAAGGCAGCCCTGATTTCTGTGACTTAGTACCAGAATTTGAAAAATAGAACGAATAACCAAGGGCTTGGTTAAGGTATTGGAGGCGTAATGTAAATGTTTGAGTACGGAGCGAGTGCTGAAGAGTGGACGTTTACAACGGCTTTTCGCAGATGACGATTTTCTTACCCTGCTCAATGAGGATGTAACCTTCTTTGACTAGATTGCGCATGATGCGCGAGACCATTTCTCGTGAGGCGCCGACAATGTTGGCGATGTCCTGATGACTCATTTTTGTTGCGACGATCAATCGGCCATCCTGCTCACGGGCTAGTTGCAGCAAGGTGCTATAGACTCTACCGTAGACATCCAGAAAGGCCAGGCTGCCAATTTTACGGTTAGCCGTGCGCAGTCGGGTGATTAAATCCAGCATGATGCGTTCGACCACTTCCGGGTTTTTCGCCATGCAGGATCTGAAGTCCTGCCGTGAAATAATCGTGAGTTCTGATTCCTCCAGCGTCATGACCGAGGCGGAGCGGGCGTTGTCATCCAGTAGCGACATCTCACCGAAATAATCACCCGCACCCAAAATATTTAAGATGATTTCGTTGCCGTCCTCGTTGCATAGAAAGACTTTGACCTGACCGCGAATAATTGCGTACAGGGAATAGGACTGATCTCCCTCGCTTAAGACGACGGTATCCTTGGCGTAACGTTTGATTTGACCGATATTGGCGATCGTGTTGAATTCGCTTTCAACCAGCGCGGATAGGCTAGGCGCGTTTGCAGGTTTCATGTTTATGCTCAACGGATGACTCGTCGCCGGATGATATAGCCATTTTATGTAAATGGGTAAAAAAGCGATGCTGGTGCAACGACTCCCCGCCGTTCGTTCCTGCTGAACCATCTGGGCGGGGAGTGAAAAAAGTGAATTTAGATTTTGCGGATGACGTTCAGGCCTTCACCCTCCCAAGCCCTGATGCCGCCTTTGACGTTGCTCACCTGATGAAAGCCCGCTTCGCGCAGCAAACTGACGGCTTTGGAAGAGCGGTGTCCAGAGCGGCACATCACCAGCAAGGGTTTATCCTTGTAAGCGGCCAGCTCTGCCAGGTGTGAATTAAGCTCACCCAGTGGAATCAGTTTGGCGTCTGCGGCATGCACCTCTGCATATTCTGCCGGTTCGCGCACGTCCAGCAATAGCACGCCCTGGCTATTTAATGCATGAGCCTGTTTGACATCAACCCCTTCCTGACCTGGCAAGAATTGCGTTCCCAGCATGACGACCAGTGCGATCGCCGCCAGCCAGATTGTTTTATTCGATTCCATCGGCTCAGTTCAGCGGGTGTGCGGCAAGGCCGCTTTGCATCCAACCCATCATGCCGCCGCGCAGGTTGTATACATTTGAAAAACCTTGCTGTTGCAAAAACATGCAGGCTTGTGCCGAGCGTGCGCCGCTGCGGCATATGATGACCAGTTTTTCATCGGTTGAGAGTTCGCTGAACTTCATCGGCAAAATGTGTAGCGGCAGCGCTTCGGCGCGCGGGACGGTGCCGGTGGCGATTTCCTGCATCTGGCGGACATCCAGCACGCGCAGTTTGTGCTCGCTGTCACCGATCCACTGATTGAGCTCAATGGCATCGATTTCTTTGATGTTGTTGGCAAACATGTCTACTCCATAGGTTGAATAAGTTAGATACATTAGCATAATCTAATATATCTGCAAGTCCGTTTGAAGCAAATTGCGTCAGTCATTGTGAATTCAGGTTGCACAAATCGCGCTATTCCTACTAGAATACTGCGGTATGCGCGCAACCCGGCGAAAAAATTTTCTAAAGCGCATGGTGAATGAGGTTGACGCGGCGGGTCGAATGACCTAAATTGCGCAATGTAATGCATTTTCGTTTCACAATAGAACCTATCAATAACCATTAGGAGATACAACATGGCAGTTCTCGTAGGCAAGGCAGCACCGGACTTTACCGCAGTCGCCGTCATGGGCAATAACGAAATGAACGAATCGTTCAATCTGAAGAGCTATATCGCCGGCAAGGCTGCGGTAGTGTTTTTCTATCCTCTTGATTTTACATTTGTTTGCCCTTCCGAACTGATCGCTTTTGATCACCGCCTGGCAGATTTCAAGAGCCGTGGCGTAGAAGTGATCGGCGTTTCTATCGATTCACAATTCACCCATTTGGCCTGGAAAAATACACCCGTCAACAACGGCGGTATCGGCCAGGTAGGTTACCCGCTGGTGGCAGACATCAAGCATGAAATCTGCAAGGCTTACGATGTTGAACTGGAAGGCGCTGGCGTTGCGTTGCGCGGTTCTTTCCTGATCGACAAGAACGGCGTGGTCATGCATCAAGTGGTCAATATGCTGCCACTGGGTCGCGACATCGACGAAATGCTGCGCATGGTTGATGCGCTGCAATTCTTCGAAGAGCACGGCGAAGTTTGCCCTGCCGGCTGGAGCAAGGGCAAGGCTGGCATGAAGGCATCTACAGCTGGTGTTGCTGAATACCTGGCAGGTCACGCTGAAAGTCTGTAATTGCTTTGCGTCTCGCTTAACGCGGGGTAAGAACTAGAAAAAGGCCGTCCTAAGGATGGCCTTTTTCGTTGGCGCAGTATAAATATAATTATTTTAAATCAACAGCTTGGATAATCTTCTTTGCAGTTGTCGGGCAGGCGGATGCCAATTGTGGCCAGTCGCCACTCGATTGTTCGATGAAAAAATCCGAGTGTATCGCTACCCGGGCAAGTGATGAATGCCAATAATCCTGGTCTGTGCAACGGCCCTTATTAAAACCTCAATCGCTTGCGTGCGGGCGAAACTTTTGCGCCATGCTAACGCGATACGCCGCGAGGGTGCCGGATTCGCAAAGGGAATCACTTTAAGCAAAGGGCTGTGATAGCGCGGACTGTTGGCCGAGGCCGGCAATACGGTAATTCCCAAACCGGAGGCCACCATATTGCGTATCGTTTCCAGTGACGTGCCTTTTTGAGTATCGACGGTCTTGCGATTGAGATCAGGACACGCCTCGGCCACCTGATTGCTGAAGCAATGTCCGGAATCGAGCAACAGCACCTTTTCTCCCGCTAAATCTTGCGCGTTAATGCTTTGCAGACCCGCCCAGGCGTGTTTGCTGTTCACGACTACTTCAAACGTCTCATCGTATAAAGCCTGTGTCAGTATGCCGGAATCGCCAAACGGTAGCGCGATCACTATAACGTCCAGCGTTCCATTGCGCAGCAAAACATCCAAATTGGCCGTAATATTTTCTTCGATTTCCAGCGATAGTTCAGGGGCGATTTCTTTCAGCGCAGGAATCAAATCGGGCAACAAATAGGGCGCGACGCTGTGAATAACGCCGATACGCAATGGCGCGGCGAGCTGGTTGCTGCCCTGTTTGGCCATTTCGCGAAGACGCTCCGCTTCTTCCAAGACACGCTGCGCTTGTTCGATAACAGCATTGCCTATCGCTGTAATAGTCACTTCGCCTTTGCCGCGCTCAAATATCTTTATTCCCAATTCCTCTTCGAGCTTTTGTATCGCCAGTGACAACGCGGGCTGGCTGATAAAGGACTTTTCTGCTGCACGGCGAAAATTCCGCTCTTGCGCGACGGCGACGATAAAACGCAGTTCATTCAGTGTCATGATTCCCTCACGGTGATTTGCATAATAAATCAACTTTGCTAAAACAATCAATTAGATTTATGGGTGGTAAAGTCGTACATTGCACTCGTGGACAGCAACACCTTTTCAATCAACAGGAGAACATCATGCAACGACCTGAAATCAAAACGATGGCCAATCTTGAGGCCGCCTTTGCCGGTGAATCGATGGCGCACGCCAAATATCGCTACTTCGCCAAAATTGCACGCGCGGAAGGACATGAAGAGGTTGCCCGTGTTTTTGAAGAAACGGCAGCGCAGGAAGTGCAGCACGCAATGGGCCACCTTGATTTGCTTTATCCCAAAGCGGAAATGAGCACAGCCAGATGTTTGCAAATGGCTATCGAAGGCGAGACTTACGAATACAGTGAAATGTATCCCGGTTTCCTCAAAACCGCACAGCAAGAAGGTCATGTCAGCGCTGTCGGCGAAATCAAGCAACAGATCGATGAGTCCAAAGAGCACGCTGAAATATTTAAAGTGACATTGGAGAAAGCAGCAAAACGATTTGCGGCGTTGGCTAGAGTAGAAGAGCGCCATGCAAATCAGTACAGCGCCGTTTTGGCAAAAATTGCTTAAATGTAAAACAAGGAGAACATCATGAAAGTTTGGCAATGTGTGGTTTGCGGTTTTATTTATGACGAAGTAGCCGGTTTGCCCGAAGAGGGCATACCGCCGGGTACCGCGTGGCAAGACATTCCTGAAGGCTGGGCTTGCCCTGATTGCGGCGTGGCGAAGGCAGATTTTGAAATGATAGAGATTTAGAAGGTCGTCCGGCAAATTAGCGGCGCTTGCCGAAGGTTATGGATTAATCCACTACTTACCAAAAAGGAGAACATCATGAGCAAAGTTAATAACAACAAGCCACTGGCAATCAATATAGGCCTGTCTGAAAAGGATAGGGAAAAAATTGCCCACGGATTGTCTCGAATGCTGGCTGACACCTATACCCTGTATCTTAAGACGCACAATTTCCATTGGAATGTGACCGGGCCGATGTTTCAAACTTTGCACCTGATGTTTATGACGCAATACAACGAAAGTTGGCTGGCCGTTGACTCGCTCGCTGAACGCATTCGCGCCTTGGGCTATCACGCTCCCGGTAGCTACAAACAGTTTGCCGGGCTAACTTCGATTAAGGAGAGCGACGGAGTGCCGAATGCCAGAGAAATGATCAGGGAGTTAGTCGAAGGTCAGGAAGCGGTGGTGCGCACGGCACGAGCAGTGTTTCCACTCGCCGAAAAAGCAGGCGACCAGGCTACTGCCGACTTGCTGACTCAACGCATGATGATCCATGAACAAAATGCGTGGATGTTGCGCAGTCTGCTAGAAGAATAAGGGGGCGCGGTGAAACCCATTGTGGTGGTCGGTAGCGGGCTCGCGGCGTATACCGTGATCCGCGAACTGAGGAAGCTCAATCGCGAAATCCCAGTCACTTTGGTGTCTCGCGATAATGCCGATAGCTACTCCAAACCTATGTTGTCGAACGCGTTCGCACAGAAAAAAGATGCTGCCAGTCTGGTGCTGACGCCTGCGGCTGGCATGGCGCAGCAGCTCGGCATTAACGTCCTGGCCAAAGCCGAAGTGCACGCTATCCATCGTGGCCGTAAAACGTTGGAGACGAGTTTAGGCTCGATTGAATACGACAAGCTGGTGCTGGCTGTCGGGGCTGATCCAATTCGCATCCCGCTTCAGGGCAATGCAGTGGAATCGGTATTGTCGGTAAACGATCTTGCCGATTACGGCTGGCTGCGTCACGAACTGGATACCGCCAAAACTATCGTCATCATGGGTGGCGGTCTTATCGGCTGCGAATTCGCCAACGATCTGGCAGGCGCCGGATACTCGGTTACCGTCGTCGACCCGGGCGCCTACCCGCTGTCCAGTCTGATGCCGGAGCAGGCGGGAAAGCAGCTGCTCGAACCACTCACAAAACTCGGCGTGACCTGGCGATTTGGTGCTGCGGTGCAACGTGTGGATACAACGGCTGGGGGGAAAGTGCTCACCCTTAACGATGCTAGCACCCTACATGCCGACCTGGTGTTGTCCGCCATAGGACTGCGCCCGCGCATTCAATTGGCACACGCTGCGGGCATCGCCGTCAATCGCGGCATCGTCGTAAATGAACAATTACGCACCAATGATGAAGCAATTTTTGCACTGGGCGATTGCGCCGAAATAGAAGGCCGGGTGTTGCCATTCGTTATGCCTATCATGCATGCGGGTCGTGCACTGGCTAAAACCCTTAATGGCGAAAGCGCAAAAGTGGTATTCCCGGCTATGCCAGTCGTAGTCAAAACGCCTGCGCATCCCGTTGTTGTTTGCCCCGTGGCCCGGGACGCCGTTGGTGCTTGGCAAACATTGGCTTCTGGCGAAGGGGTGAAGATGGGGTTTTTCAGTGAGGCAAACAATATGCTCGGATTTGTGCTCACGGGCGAATATGCGGCGGAGCGCAATGAAATGACGAAAAGACTAGCTGTGCTATAAACAGAAGCTCTCAAAACAGAGGGGGATAATTTCGGCAACAGTCCGTCGCGACGGTCTGCAATCCGTCGGACTGAAAATTAAGGGAACACAAAACTCCAATGCCCGGATTTTTCCGTGTAATAATGAATCCCGACGGTCAGGTATGTGCCATCAGCCGTCCGTAACGGTTGTGAATTCGTAGCATTAAACCGGCCCTTCGTGGATGCATGATCCCGACAGAATATTTCTCTGATTGAAATTTTTTACAAATCCCATTGTTTTATCTTGCCAATGAGTAACTTACAAGTTACTATTTGAGTATGGCAATCAAGATTGAAGAATACGTAACCAGAGAACAGAAGAACCATTATGCGGAGTGGTTCAATGATTTGTCCATTGAGTACGCCACAAAAGTAGCTGCTGCTCGTGCGCGCATGATGGCGGGCAGCATGGGAAACGTAAAGCCCATAGACGGAACGCTCAAGGAGTATCGGATTGATTGGGGGCCGGGAATTCGGATTTACCTCATTCATGAGGGCGATGTATTAATTGTGTTGCTTGGTGGCGGCACAAAGAGCGGTCAGGCTGCCGATATCAAGCAGGCGAAAAATCTGCGCGATGATTACGATGCCCGCAAGGTCTTGTTAAAGAAGAATAAAAAGGATAAATGATGGGGCAGCTCACTGTAGATTCCAGTACGACATTACAAGCCAGAATCAAAGCAGACCCTGCATTTGCAGAAGCTTTGCTGAGAGAGGCAACCGATATGTTTCTCAATGGTGAGGCTGAGGCATCTCGCTTATTACTACGCGATGTGGTGAATGCCACTGTGGGCTTTGAGCAAATTGCCACGGCAACCAACCGTCCGAGCAAGAGTGTACATCGCATGCTTTCTGCTCGCGGCAATCCTACCATGGAAAGTCTGTCTGCGGTTTTTTCAGCAATCAGGAAGGTTCTTAACGTATCTTTCGAGACCCACACTGTGCATCAGGTTTGATGGAGTAACGGCAACCGTTGAAATCGATGCGTGTGTATTTACACATAATTGCACTCCTGCGCCGATGAGGTAGGTCGTCAATAATGGATACCAATGGGTGCATGCTACCAACAAATTTTCGTAGTATTGGCGTTCAAAAGCGGCTGGTGATAGATAGCTCAACCGTGCCTGTGTACGTTCCCGCCGGTAAAAAATTTCAATGTATTCCGTGATCGCCTCGATGGCTTCTGCACGAGTTTTAAATTTACGATGGTGTACCAGCTCGTTTTTTAGCAAGCCCCAGAAGCTTTCCATCGGCGCATTGTCGTAGCAGGTCTGTCTCGATTTCAGGCCGTAGTAACGGTCTGCATCCGGCGTGCTAAAAAATATTGGGAGGCATTAGCGCCAATGGCGGCACGCATAAGCTGAATGGAAAAATAGTGAGCTGCTGTTTGCAAGCTGCTGAAAGATTCAGGTTAAAATTCGCCCCACTTCCGACTAACTACTTTCTACTCACCATCATGTTGCTCTGGTTTGTCATTGCATACTGGATCGTCTCCGTCGGCATCGGCCTGTATGCCGCAACGCGCGTACATAACACCAAAGATTTCGCCATCGCCGGGCGCGGCCTGCCATTTTATATGGTGACTGCGACCGTATTCGCTACCTGGTTCGGTGCAGAAACGGTGCTGGGCATCCCGGCGACCTTTCTCAAGGAAGGGCTGCACGGCGTGGTGGCTGATCCATTCGGCGCGGCTATGTGTTTGATTTTAGTTGGTTTGTTCTTTGCGGCTCCCTTGTATAAGATGAACCTGCTGACCATAGGCGACTTCTACAAGAAAAAGTTTGGCAGAAAAGTTGAGGTGCTGACCACGCTTGCGATTGTCGTCTCTTATCTGGGGTGGGTGGGCGCGCAGATCACCGCGCTGGGGCTAGTGTTCAACGTGGTGTCGGGCGGGGAAATCAGCAAGCTGGCCGGGATGTGGATAGGTTCCAGCACAATTTTGATCTATACCTTTTTCGGCGGGATGTGGGCGGTGGCGGTGACCGACTTTCTACAGATGATTATCATTGTGATCGGCATGCTGTTTATCGGTCACGAGATTAGCGGCCAGGTGGGCGGCGTGGCGGTGGTGGTGGATCATGCAGTTCAGGCAGGAAAATTTGATTTCTGGCCGAAACCGGATTTGAAGGAAATCATCGCTTTTGCCGCTGCCTGGATGACCATGATGTTGGGCTCGATTCCGCAGCAGGACGTGTTTCAGCGCGTGCAGTCCTCCAAAACGGTCAATATCGCCATCTGGGGGGCGGTGCTGGGCGGTTCTTTGTATTTTGTATTCGCCTTTGTGCCGATGTTCCTGGCCTATTCGGCGACGATGATCGATCCTGCGATGGTGGCAGGCTTAATCGACACCGATCCGCAGTTGATCCTGCCGACGCTGGTGATGAACCATGCGCCGCTGTTCGCTCAGGTGATGTTCTTCGGCGCCTTGCTCTCTGCGATCAAGAGTTGTGCATCGGCGACGCTGCTGGCGCCGTCGGTGACCTTCAGCGAAAACATCCTCAAACCCATGCTGGGCCACAAGATGTCGGATCGGCGAATGTTGCTCACGATGCGCACTGTGACGGTGGTGTTCACTCTTCTGGTCACCTTTTACGCGATGAACTCGAAGGCCAGTATCTTCAAGATGGTTGAAAATGCCTACCAGATTACACTGGTCGTCGCCTTTATCCCCTTGTTAGCCGGTGTGTTTTGGAAGCGTTCCACTACGCAAGGCGCATTGTCGGCAATATTCTGCGGCCTGTCGGTATGGCTTGCGATACTGGTATTCGGCCCGGATGATCCCTTCTTCCCGGCGCAGTTCGCAGGACTCGTGGCAAGCGCATTCGGCATGGTGGCAGGATCCTTGTTGCACAGCTTGGTGACGGGGCCGCTGCCGCAGGAACCAGAGCACGCGCATTTGCATCACCTGGCGGCGAGCCATACCGGGCACGTGGCAGATCACACTCATTCGCCTAAACACGCGAAAACCTGATTCTTGTCACACTACTGTCACAAATTGTTCATACTCTGGCATCCTCAACCGAAGGAGTGATAATGAGCGCGAAGATTTTGATTGTGGAAGATGAGCCGGCGATACAAGAGTTGCTGGCTTTCAATGTGACGCAGGCTGGCTTTGAAGCTTTGCGTGCGGACGATGCGGAGCAGGCGTGGGAGCAGATACGCGACCATGCGCCGGATATGATCTTGCTGGACTGGATGTTGCCGGGAACCAGCGGTGTGGTGCTGGCCCGTCAGTTGCGCAGTGAGGCGCGCACGAAGGATATTCCGATTATCATGCTGACCGCGCGCGGTGATGAGCGCGATAAGGTGCTGGGACTGGAGTCCGGGGCTGATGATTACATCACTAAACCGTTTTCGCCGCGTGAGTTGATGGCGCGAATCCGTGCGGTGATGCGTCGCCAGTTACCGGCTTTATCGGATGATACGGTTTCCATCGGTGGTTTGGAGCTGTCCCCGACTTCTCATCGCGTGACGGCCCGTGGAATGTCGATTGAACTTGGGCCGACGGAATTTCGTTTGCTGCATTTCTTTATGACCCATGTCGAGCGGGTGTATAGTCGCACGCAATTGCTGGATCAGGTTTGGGGTACCCAGGTTTTTGTCGAGGAACGCACGGTGGATGTGCATATCCGTCGCCTGCGCGCATCGCTGGAAGCGTCCGGGCTGGATAATTTGATACAGACCGTACGCGGTAGCGGTTATCGTTTTTCGGTATCTGTTTAATTTATTGAATATTAACGATATTTTTCAGGAGCTGGCTTGCAGGAATTTTTGATTCGCGTCACTATGCCGGTCGCACTGAGCGCCATGATGGCCTTGTTGCTGTGGGGCGTGTTTTCGGCGGTCGTCGCGCTGCTGTTTGTCATGCTGGTTTTGCTGGTGGTGATGGGCATGCATGCCCGTCAGCTATACATACTGGCCGAATGGCTCAGGGTGCCAAATATTGAAACAATCCCGGAGGCCGAAGGCGTATGGGGTGAAGTGTTTTCGCGTCTTTATAAAATGGTCAAGCGGCATAAACAGACCAAGCAGGATCTGGCGACTGAATTGTTGAATATCGAGCAGGCCACCGCAGCATTTCCCGAAGGTGTGGTGAGTCTCAATGGCGCCAATCGCATCGAGTGGTGCAATCCGCTCGCTGAACATCACTTCGGCATCAATGCCAAACGCGACATCATGCAGGACATCACCTATCTGGTGCGCCAGCCCGAATTTATCGATTACCTGCATGCAGCCAATTACAGCGACCCGCTGGTGATGAAATCGGCGCGTCACGATGACATGATTTTGTCGGTTAAACTGATCTCGTATGGTGTCGACAAGCGTTTGCTGATCAGTCGTGACATTACTCAGTGGGAACGGGTCGAAACGATACGCCGTGACTTTGTGGCGAATGTCTCGCATGAGTTGCGCACACCGCTGACGGTGGTAAACGGTTTTGTCGAGAACCTTCAGGATATGCCTGAGCTCTCTCATGAAAAGATACGGCGCGCGCTGGATCTGATGGCCGAACAAACCCGGCGCATGGATAGTCTGGTGGCCGATCTGTTGACGCTTTCCCGCCTGGAAAATGAACAGAGTCCGTTAAGGGTGGAAATTATAGACATGAAAGCCTTGCTGGAGGAAGTCTATCAGGATGGACAGATGTTGAGCGCAGGGCGTCATCAGCATAGTCTGGAGATGGAAGGCCCCATGCAGCTGTCGGGCAATTACGAAGAACTGCGCAGCGCTTTCGGCAATCTGGTCAGCAATGCGGTGCGCTATACCCCCGAGGGCGGATCGATCAGGCTGCGCTGGGCGCTACACGCCGGGCAGGCTGTCTTTTCTGTACAGGACAGCGGTATCGGCATCGAGGCGCAACATATTCCGCGTCTGACAGAACGTTTCTATCGGGTGGATCGCAGCCGATCGCGAGAAACGGGCGGGACGGGGCTGGGTTTGGCGATCGTCAATTGCATCGCGCAGCGTCATCAGGCGAAATTGGAGATCGAAAGCGAGGATGGAAAGGGAAGTGTGTTTACGCTGGTTTTTTCGTCGGAACGTACAAGCCGGTAAATTGAAAAAATGGCAGTTCGAGCTTAGTCACCGCAAAGGATGGCAGAAGGCGTAGAATGACCGGACATAACGGTCCTGCCATGAATACTCCGCTCATTGATTCACAACGCATATCGCCGCCCTCGCTTCAACTCGGGCAGCATGCTCATTATCAGATCGCTTTTCTGCGTAGCGTGTTTTTGCTGGCCGCTCTGGTTGCATTCGGAATGGGCTTCTACCGCTGGCAGTTCAGTCCGCTGATGGGGGCGATCGATATTGGCTTTTCAGTCATCAGCATCGGCATGCTGTATTACCTTAAACTGCATAAGGATAAGGTGGGTTTAATCAGTAATATCGCGATCGTCCTCTGTTTTTTTCTATTTCTGTCAGTCTATCTGTTGGCGCCCTACAATCAAACGCGTTTGTCTTTGTTTTTTCTGTTTTCTGCTGCCACATTCTATTTGAAGGGGCGAGTGATCGGCTTGCGCTGGTTGATTTTGCTGCTGATTGTTATTCCAGCAGTGAATTGGTTGCCGGGTATTCAGACGGGGTATTCCGGCATCGATATTGTGACTACCTGCATGTATCTGATCGCCTTGTTCTTTATTTTTTGGAATTATGAGGCGGTCAGGGAAGCGCAATACCGGCGCGAGCGCGAGCAGTCGTTGCAAAGTTTGATAGATGCGCGCTGGCGGGAAGCGCTGGAAGGGGTGGGCGATGCGGTTTGGGAATGGGATATGCAAGCTCGCGTTTTTCATTATTCAAAGAGTTATGCAGAAATGTTGGGATATAGCGAAGCTGAATTGGGGAACAAGCCGTGGTCGTTGGTGCGGTTGTTGCATCCCGAGGATAAGTTGTCCGCGATAGCTAAACTCAAGACTTATCTGGCGGGTGCGCTCGGCGAAC
The DNA here is from genome assembly GCA_041660905.1 of Gallionella sp. GTDB lineage: Bacteria > Pseudomonadota > Gammaproteobacteria > Burkholderiales > Gallionellaceae > Gallionella. The sequence continues at coordinate 331,525 of JBAZVL010000001.1, read as the reverse complement.
AATATATTTCCGAGCAGCGTTTGCTATGCCGTGACGGTCGCTATAAATGGATATTGTGCCGGGGACGAGTGACCGGGCGAGATAGTCTGGGACGGCCGCAACGTATGCTTGGCACCCATGTGGACATCACCGAAAATAAGCGGGTTCAGGAAGAAATTCTGCGTTCCAGACAGGCGTTGAAAAATGAACGGGAATTGTTTCAGACCATGCTGGACAATGCGCCATTGGGTATCTGGATGGTCGATGCGGCAGGCGTGGTGCAGTTTGTTAATCGGGTATTTTGCAATGCGACTGGCATTTCAGAGGCGCAGTTTCTCGCCGCATCTCATTATGCAGAACTGCTGCCCGCCGCCATTACCGGCAATTGTATCAAGTCGGATAAAGAGTGCATGAGTCAGGGTACGCCACACTTTTCAACGGAGTGGATACCCTTTGTCGATGGACGTGATCATCTGCTTGAAATTACCAAGGTGCGCCTGTTGAATCATGATGGCGCTATTCGAGGGGTGATCGGGCTGGCAGCAGATATCACGGAGCGACGTGAGCATGAGAAACAGTTGGAGCATATTGCGCACTACGATGCATTGACCGGCGTGCCTAACCGGGTGTTGCTGGCTGACCGCCTGGCGCAGTCTCTGGCGCGCGCCAAGCGCGATAAGGGTATGCTGGCCGTGTGCTATCTGGATCTGGATGGCTTCAAACAGATCAACGATGCCTACGGTCATGAGGCCGGTGATAAGGTGCTGATTGAAGTGACTCGCCGCATCAAGGAGGTGATACGCGAAGATGATACCGTTGCACGGCTGGGTGGCGATGAGTTTGTGGTGCTGCTGGTCGGCATTCAGGCGCCCGAGGAGTGCGTGGGTAGTCTGGACCGTTTGCTGGAGGTGATACATCAACCGATTGATGTTCATGAGGCCGGTCCGAGCGTCAGCGTCAGTATCGGCGTTGCACTCTACCCTGAAGATAATCAGGATGCGGACACGCTGTTGCGCCACGCTGATCAGGCTATGTATGTCGCCAAACAGACCGGTAAGAATCGCTTTCATTTGTTTGATGCGGTGACCGATCTGCGCGCGCGCTCCCATCACGATTTAATACAACAGATCAGGCGCGGGTTGGTTCAAGGCGAGTTTCGCTTGTACTATCAGCCCAAGGTGGTGTTAAAGACGGGCTGTTTGGCGGGGGTGGAGGCGTTGATACGCTGGCAGCACCCCGAGCGTGGATTGCTGCTGCCGGCGGATTTTCTGGGTGTGATCGAGAATACCGAGATGGACATCCTGTTGGGTGAATGGGTCATCGCGAGCGCGCTCGAACAAATGTCGCGGTGGCAGCGGGCGGGGCGGCAGATTGAAGTGAGTATCAATATTTCAGCCTACCATTTGCAGACGGTGGATTTCGTTGCCAGATTTCATGCCATGGTACAGCGCTGGGATGTGCAGGGCTTGCAGATTGAGGTGTTGGAAACTGCAGCACTGGAGGATATTGCCGGTATCAGTGCCATTATCACAGCGTGCCGCGCTTTCGGAGTGGGCTTCGCGTTGGACGACTTTGGTACGGGATATTCTTCGTTAACCTATCTGAGCCGTTTGGAGGTGGATACTTTGAAAATCGATCAATCTTTTGTGCGAGATATGCTGCATGAGAAGGGCGATCTTGCCATTGTGCAGGGGATTATCGCTTTAGCGCATGCCTTCGAACGCAGCATCGTGGCTGAAGGGGTGGAAAGCGAGGCGCATTATCAGGCATTGTTGCAGATTGGCTGTGAGACAGGTCAGGGTAATTATATTTCAATGCCGCTGCAGGCGGATAAGGTTCTGAGTTTTAGTACTTAAAATCAATAGGCTATATTATTTTTTTGCGCCGGGGTGTAGCTTACCCGTTCGTAGTCCAAGCCACGCTCAATACTGGAGTCGAGACGGATATAGCATTTTTGACCGTTCAGATAGAGTAACTCTATCAGGCGATCTACTTGAAACCAGTCGCGCGGCAGAATCAGGCTGTTGGAAATGTTGAGCGATGGTAGCGCCGGTAACAGAAAAGCCGGTGCGTAGACGGTAGACGGTGTTAGGTCGGAAGAGCGCACGCTGACCGGCTCAGGCAGGCCGGGCAGATATTTGAGACCCATTTGCAGTCTGCTATTTTGTGCAACATTTGTCCATGCTATTGTGCCCAGAATAAAAGCTTGTGCATCGCACGGACGCAAGGCAACAAGTTGCTTGTAATTGAATCGTCCGCCTATGCTGTCAACGCGGCTTAGCCTGACACCGATTACGCTTTCATTTTCCATCTGCCAGTTTTCCAGCGGATAGCCCATTTCCACCAGCTCTTTGTTTTGCGCGAGGTGCAGTTCTGGGCCAAACGGTTCTACGCGCTGGCTGGCTTCTACGTCTATGCTGTGGTCGCGCTGTTTGAAGGGCTTGCCCGATAAGTGTGCAAAAATACCTTCCAGCTTGTAGCAAAGATCGGCATTTTTTGCGATGGGTTGGCGTTGATTCTGACGCTTGCGTGTGTTTTCGCACCAGCTCTGATGTAAAAAAATGAGCAGTTCTATGCAGGCCGGACTGTCATAGTGATCGCCCAAATTGAGTTGCCGGGGTGTCTGGCCTTGCTGCAGCAGGGTGGTTTTTGCGCGCAACAATCGGCCTAGCGGTGCCACGATCAAATAGCGCAGGGTATCGCTGTGCGCTAAATCTCCGCACGGTTGCAGGCCTTGCGTACTGGATAAATCGACGGCCAGTGGCTGAGCTTCATCGGGGACGATGTCGCAGGTGTGTGAAATCGTGATGTTAGCGCTCCACAGGGAGAGCCACCGCGCCAGATGTTGTAGTTGCCAGCGGGTTAGCTGAGCCGGATGCGCATAACCGGCCAGCAGGGTGATGACATAGCTGTTGAGGCAACTGTGCTGCACTTGAGTGCCTTCACTGCATGGGGCGGCAACCGCAATTTCGTGTAAATCGTGATGTTCAGCGTAAGCGTATAGTTCATGCAGTTGTTGCCATAATTGCGCGCCGAATTCGTAGCCGGTGCGCAGATATTCGAGTATTTCCAGACCTTTGAAATGCAGGCAGCGCTGACAAAGCAGCGCGCCGTGCCTGGCAAGTTGTCTGTCTCCGTCTATGTGCGCTTGCAAGCAACGTTGATAGCCGGTGAGCAGTGCTTGCCAAAGTTGCACAATAGCTTTAAATATGAGCAGTTCATTTTCATTGAGCGGCAGCGGTTTGCCTATCAGTTTTTTCGAGAAGTCATCTTGTACATGGCAAAGGGTTTCGTATAGTACTTCCAGCGTGTTGAGTCGCTCCAGACCCCGCATCGTGTAGCTGTTGAGGGCGTTGAGCTGGTGCAGCAACTGATTGTGCGCCAGTTGCAAATTGGTGAGTTGCAACTGGCCTAACCAGTGAACGCAGCTCGCCTCATCCTTGAAGGCGGGACAGACGAGGGCGCTGGTGGGGGCTAGGAGCAGCGTGAGCATGTATTCAGATTTCGAAGTTCGAAGTTCAGAGTTTGTCATCGTACCAGTTTTCTGCCCATCCTAAATCTATAAAAGTACTCGCTCAATTCCGCCGTTGTTCGCTTTAGCCACAAAATCAGCCAGCCAGTTGGGCCCCAGCAGGTGTTTAGCCATTTCCACTACGATGTAATCGGCCGTGGTGCCGCTGTCCTCGTTATAGCGCGACAGCCCTTGCTGGCAGGCGGGGCAGGAGGTGAGGATCTTGATCTCTCCTTTAAAGCCATCTTCGCGCAATCCGCCTACCCCCTTCTTCATCTCCTCTTCCTTGCGGAAACGTACCTGAGTGGCGATGTGCGGCTGTGCCACACCAAAGGTGCCGGACTCGCCGCAGCAGCGTTCGTTGACAGGCACGTTCATTCCCATCAGCTCATTCACCACCGTTTTCGACTGATGCGTTTTCATCGGCGAATGGCACGGCTCGTGATACATATACTTGATGCCGCTAGCCGCTTGTATTTTGACGCCTTTCTCTAAGAGATACTCGTGGATGTCCAGCAACCGGCAACCGGGGAAAATCTTGTCGAACTGGTATTTCTGCAATTGATCCATGCAGGTGCCGCAGGATACGATCACGGTTTTAATATCCAGATAATTCAATGTGTTAGCCACGCGATGAAACAGCACGCGATTGTCGGTGGTGATCTGCCCCGCCTTGTCGCCCTGACCGGATGCGTTTTGCGGATAGCCGCAGCACAGATAGCCGGGCGGCAACACGGTGATCGCGCCCGTCTCATACAGCATGGCTTGTGTGGCCAGTCCTACCTGACCGTACAATCGCTCGGAGCCGCAACCGGGGAAATAGAATACCGCTTCAGATTCTTCGCTGGCGCGGCGCGGATTGCGGATGATAGGGATGACATGGTTGTCTTCGATGTCGAGCAGTGCGCGCGAAGTCTTCTTGGGCAGGTTGCCCGGCATCGGTTTATTGATGAAATGTATCACGCGTGACTGTATGGTCGGTTTTCCGACTGATGAGGGCGGGTGTGCCACTTGCTTCTTGAACAGTCCCAGCTGTTTGCCGATGCCATGCGCCAAGCGCTGCGCCTTGTATGACCATTCGATCATCACTTTGCGCATCAGGGCGATGGTAAGCGGATCGGTGGTGTTTAAGAACAGCATCGAGGTGGCTGCAATCGGGTTGAATTTCTTCTTGCCCTGTTTGCGCAGGAAATTGCGCATCGCCATCGAGACGTCGCCAAAGTCGATGTTCACCGGGCACGGGTTCAGGCACTTGTGGCAGACGGTGCAGTGATCGGCGACATCGTTGAACTCATCGAAATGCTGGATGGAGATGCCGCGACGCGTCTGTTCCTCGTACAGGAACGCCTCGATCAGCAAGGAGGTGGCGAGTATCTTGTTGCGCGGCGAGTACAGCAGATTGGCGCGTGGCACGTGGGTGGTGCAGACCGGTTTGCATTTGCCGCAACGCAGGCAGTCCTTGATCGAATCGGCTATCCCGCCCAGTTCGCTCTTCTCCAGAATCAGGCTCTCCAGCTCCATCAGATTAAAGCTGGGTGTGTAGGCGCGATCCAGATTGCTGCCGGGCAACAGTTTGCCCTTGTTGAAACGGCCTTCCGGGTCGACCTTTTGTTTATAGGCGATGAAGGGGGCGATTTCGCCATCATCCAGATAGTCGAACTTGGTGATGCCGATGCCGTGTTCGCCGGAAATCACGCCGCCGAGATCCCGGGCCAGATACATGATGCGATCAACTGCCGCATAGGCCTGTTGCAACATTTCATAATTATCTGAATTTACTGGGATATTTGTATGGACGTTGCCGTCGCCCGCGTGCATATGGAGGGCGACAAATACCCGGCATTTGAGCACGCGCTGATGAATCGCGGTGCAGGCTTCCAGTATCGGTTGATAGGTGCTTCCGCTGAAAATATGGCGCAACTTCTCGCGCAGTTCCAGCTTCCATGAGGCGCGCAGCGTGTGGTTCTGCACGGCTTCGAAAACAGTCGAGCCATGAGACGCAAGACATAAGTTATGAGTCGGGTTGGACTCGGGACTGACGTCTTCCAGCTCAGAACTAGGTCTATCCAGATTCTTTTGTAGCCATTCCCAGCGTGTGCGGACCTCAGTGAGCAATTGTTGGGCTTCGGTGGCGCGATTGCCCAGCAGCTCGGCGTCGCCCAGTTGTTTGTCGTCCTGATAGTAGAGCGGTAATTCACCGGAAAAGAAGTTGTCTAGTTCATCCAATAGTTTGATTTTATTGGATAAAGACAGCTCGATATTGATGCGCTCGATGCCGTCGCAGTAGTCGCCCATGCGCGGCAGTGGAATCACCACGTCTTCGTTGATCTTGAAGGCGTTGGTGTGTTTGGCGATCGCCGCCGTGCGGGCGCGATCGAGCCAGAATTTTTTACGAGCCTCGGCGGATACGGCGATAAATCCTTCGCCGTGGCGAAGATTGGCCATACGCACGATTTCGGAAGCGGCGGCGGCGGCGGCATCTGCATCATCGCTCACTACATCGGCGATCAGCACCATCTTGGGACGTGTGCCGCGACGGGATTTGGTGGCATAGCCTACTGCCTTCAGATAGCGTTCATCCAGATGCTCTAAGCCTGCCAAAAAAGTGCCACGAGCTTCGGTATTTAACGAGCCGTTTAAGTCTTCCGACTTATGACTGAAGTAATTGGTGATCTCGACGATCGCAGGGACAGCTTCTCTGACCTGACCGAAAAACTCCAGACAGACGGTGCGTGTGTGCGTGTGCGCGCGATGCAGGATAAAGCGCGCCGAGGTGATGATGCCGTCGCAACCTTCCTTTTGTATGCCGGGCAGACCGGAGAGGAATTTGTCGGTGACATCCTTGCCCAAACCCGCTTTTCTGAACGCATTGCCGGGGATGGTTAAAATTTCCGGTGCGCCATGAGCAGTCTTGCCATCTGCTTCGAAACGGCTGATGCGGAAACTGGCGGAAGCTGCATCGTGGATCTTGCCTAAATTGTGATCCAATCGCTCAACGAACATCCACAGCCCGTCGGGCGTGACCATGCGCCATGACGCCAGATTGTCCAGCGCCGTGCCCCACAGCACCGCTTTTTTACCGCCGGCGTTCATCGATACGTTGCCGCCGATACAGGAGGCGTCGGCAGAAGTCGGATCGACGGCGAATACCAGATGACTGTTTTCCGCCGCTTCCATCACGCGACGCGTCACTACGCCTGCACCACAGTGGATGGTGGCGTAAGGTGTGTTCAATCCCGGCAGTACCGTGGATTCAATCTTTGATATCGTGTCCAGTTTCTCGGTGTTGATGACCGCCGAAAACTTGTCCAGCAGCACAGCTCCGCCGGTGTAGCCTGTGCCGCCGCCGCGCGGAACGATGGTCAGCTTGAGTTCGATACAGCTGCGCACCAGTGCCGCGATCTCCTCTTCGCTGTCCGGATGCAGTACCACAAACGGGTACTCCACGCGCCAGTCGGTCGCGTCGGTCACATGAGAGACGCGCGCTAAACCATCGAATTGGATGTTGTCACGGCGGGTGATGCGCGAGAGTTCCCGCAGGGCGCGTTTGCGCAGTTGCAGGGTTTGTTCAAATTCGGCGGAGAAACCATTTACCGCATCTCGTGCCAGTTCCAGCAGGCGTTTAACGGAAGGGTTGTCCTGACGGCGTTCGTCGATGGCATTGAGCCGGTGGTGCAACGCTTCTATCAGTGCCGCACGTCGTTTTGCGTTGCCCAGCAGGTCATCCTGTAAGTACGGGTTGCGAGTGACCACCCAGATGTCGCCGAGCACTTCATACAGCATCTGCGCGGAGCGGCCGGTGCGGCGCTCGCTGCGCAAGGTGTTGATGATGTCCCACGCCTCGGTGCCTAACAGGCGCAAGACGATTTCGCGGTCGGAAAACGAGGTGTAGTTGTAGGGGATTTCACGCAAACGCACGTTCATGATGTTCCTTGCGGCAACCGCTAATGAATTTAGCGGATGGCCATATAGTTATCCAGTCGCTATTTTACCTGATTGCGGCTCACTGCTCGACCCTCCACTGATTGCGGATACAATATCGCCACATGATGAACACGCCATCCGACCCTATTCGTCTCTTTTTTGCGCTTTGGCCCGATGAGCTGGTGCGCGATTCCTTGTCAGGATGGCCACTGCCGTGCAGCGGGCGTGCAATGAGTTCGCAGACTTTGCATGCCACGCTGGTGTTTTTGGGCGCAGTCGATGCGGCGCGTCTGGAAGCCTTAAAGCTGGCAGCAGCAGAAGTGGTGGCGCAAAGTTTTGAGTTGTGTTTCGATACGGTGCGTTATTGGGGGCATAACCATATTGTGTATGCCGCACCCGGTGTCGTCCCGGCTCAGTTGCCGCATCTGGTTGGCGAATTGGAATATCGTTTGATCAAACATCATTTTGTGTTTGAGAGGCGGGAATACAAGCCGCATGTCACCCTGATGCGCAATGTGCACTGGCGCGATGATCCATTCCCAGCCATGCCGCCTGTCTGTTGGCGGGTGCAGGAGTTTGTCTTGTTGCAGTCTGAGCCGGTGCAGGGAGAGGCGCATTATCGGGTGCTGGCAAAATTTAGATTAACTGAATAAGTGTATGGATAAATATAATAAAATCAAACTGTTGTCGTTTTTTGTCGCCTTGTTTTGTTCGGGGGTGGTGCATGCAGATAATGGCGCTTTTGCCTTGTGTGCGAAAAATTTCCCTGACAATAATGTTGAGCGGCTTAAATGTTTTGACGGTGCCATCAGTGCCGCAGTGCTGGTTTCGGAGAGTGTTCATCCTGTCGTTGCCGCGACGGATGACGTCGTCGAAAAGCGCAGCGAGGCGGCTCACGAGCGCTCTTATCTGACGCGGGTGTGGAATCTGGATAATCACACCAGGCGGAATCAGAGCAGTCTGGACCGCTTGCAGCCGCACCGGCAGAGCTATTTGATCGTGCGTCAGACGAGTCGCGTGAACAACCAACCTTCGACGCCGGCTCCCAATCATACTGTTCTGGTTCCCTATGATATGGATGCACTTGAATCCAAATTTCAACTGAGCTTCAAGACAGACCTCTATACCCGGGAAAATCTGGATTTGTGGGGCTTGAAAACATTGCGTGTGTGGGGGGCTTATACGCAGCAATCGCACTGGCAGGTGATTAATACCCGCAATTCGTCCCCGTTCCGTGAAACCAATTATGAGCCTGAGCTGATTGCCGCGTTCGCTACAGGTAATGCGACGGGGTGGAAGTTGCTTAATCTGGGGCTGGAACATCAGTCGAACGGGCGCACCAATCCCGAGTCGCGCAGCTGGAATCGCGTCTACGCACAAGGTGGTTGGGAGTGGGCAAATACCTCGTTGATGGCGCGAGCATGGTGGCGTATTCCGGAACATGAACTGAAGGATGATAATCCGGACATTGTTCACTACATGGGGCGAGGCGATCTGGTCGCGCGCTGGGAGCCGGACAACAAATCGCAGGCGGTGTCCTTGTTATTGCGCAATAATCTGAATTTAAATCAAAATTTAGGTTTTATGCAGTTAGACTGGTCGATGCCGGTGCAATTGGGGAAAGCCGCCAGGCTGCATGCGCAAATGGGCAGCGGTTACGGTGAGAGTTTGATGGATTACAATCATCGCCAGACCACGCTGGGCTTGGGCGTATCTTTTAGAGAATGGTAAACAATGAGCAATAATCTTCCTGTACTGACGCATTATCAACGCATAGGCGGCGCGGATAAAATCCATGCGCTGGTGGATCGCTTCTATCACCTGATGGACGAATTGCCGGAATCTTATGGCATACGCAAGATGCATGCGCCCAGTCTTTCCGGTGCTAACGACAAGTTATTCAAGTTTCTGTCCGGCTGGCTGGGCGGGCCGCAGTTATTCATTCAGGAATTTGGCGAGCCGTTTTTACGTCGTCGTCATTTCCCCTTTGCCATCGGGAATTCCGAACGCGATCAGTGGATGCTGTGTATGAATCAGGCCTTGAGCGATGTGGTTGAAGACGAAGCGCTGCGCGTTGAGCTATCGATCGCCTTGAGCAAGGTGGCCGATCATATGCGCAACCGCGAGGGCTGATCGCCGGGGTGGCTTATTCCTCCAGCAGATTCTTGATCACCGCACCGGCCAGCATGTAGCCGAAAAGCGGTGGCATATAGCTGATCGTGCCGTTGACCGAACGCGGGCGGCCACGGTCGACCGGTTGCGGCGGCAAGGTCGGTCTGGGATGCTCATCGGTATACACCGTCAAGATGCCTTGTTTGATGCCTGCATCGCGCAGGTGTTTGCGCATTTCACGTGCCAGCGGGCAGATGGTGGTTTCGCTGATGTCGGCCAGACGAATTTTTGACGGGTCGAGTTTGTTGCCCGCGCCCATGCTGGAGGCAACCTTCAGCCCCAGCGATACACTGTGAGCGATCAGCGCGACCTTGCAGTTCATCGAGTCTATGCAGTCAATCATGTAGTCGCAGTCATGCGGCACTAGTTCATGGACATTTTCCGGCCCTAAAAAAGTGCGCACCAGCGTCACGACGCAATCGGGATTGATGTCCAGGATGCGAGCCTTCATTACCTCGGCCTTCGATAGACCTACGGTGGACAGCAGGGCGGGTAACTGGCGGTTGATGTTGCTCACCGCCACCACATCGTGATCGAGCAGGGTGAGGCGACCGATACCTGCGCGTGCCAGCGCTTCGGCGCAATGCGAGCCTACGCCGCCCATTCCGGCGACAAATACATGTTTGCCGGCCAGTTTGGCGATGCCCGCTTCTTTAATGAGAATCTGGGTGCGTTCGAATTGGGGTGGGGTGATATTTTTCATGGCGGGATTATAACGGGATTAAATCGGGCAACGCATGCAATGCATTTTCAGTGGTGGCTTGCGCGACTTTCGCTAAGGAGATTCCGCGCAGTTCGGCGAGTATCTGGGCGATGCGGGCCAGATATTCCGGTTTGTTAGGTTCGCCGCGTTCGATAAATGCAGGTGGAATGTCCGGCGCATCGGTCTCCAGCACGATGGAAGTCATAGGCAAGGTGGCAGCCAGGTCGCGTATCCGCGTGGCACGATCATATGTCATGGCGCCGCCGAAGCCTAACTTGAAACCCAATTTGATGAATTCCTCCGCCTGCACGCGGCTGCCGCTGAACGCATGGGCAATTCCGCCTTTTACCCTGATTTGGCGCAAGTGTTTAAGCACGGTATCTGTCGCGCGCCGCGTGTGCAGCAACACAGGCAAGTCAAATTCTCGCGCCAGCTTGAGTTGTTCAACGAAGAAATATTCCTGTTTTGCAACATCTTGATTTTCAAAGAAAAAATCAAGGCCGATTTCGCCGATCGCGACGGGGCGGTGAACTTGCAGATAGTCGCGCAGCACCGTCAGATCTTCAAGTGTGGCGCTGCCAGTGTACAAGGGATGGATGCCGTAAGCCGGAAAGCAGTTAGGGTGCTGCTCGCATATCGTTGTTACAACGGCAAAATTGCCGCGCTCGACCGACGGGATGACGAGATGGCCTACTCCTGCGGTTTGTGCGGCTAGCAATATTTCAGCTTGATTGTCGCCGAAGGCGTCCAGATGGCAGTGGGTATCGATCAACGTGGCTTTCATCGCAGGCGTTTCGATAGGTTGGGATGGCTATGTTAAACTGCGCGCACTCTTTTTGCGAGATCGCGTTATGTCAGGAAATACATTCGGTACCCTTTTTACAGTCACTTCGTTCGGCGAGTCGCACGGCGCGGCCATCGGTTGTGTGGTGGACGGCTGTCCGCCCGGACTGGCTTTGTGTGAAGCCGACATCCAGCTGGATCTGGACAGGCGCAAGCCCGGCACCTCGCGTCACGTCACGCAGCGGCGCGAATCGGATACGGTGGAGATACTCTCCGGCGTTTTTGAAGGCAAAACCACCGGCACGCCGATTGCCCTGTTGATCCGCAACGAAGATCAGCGCAGTAAAGACTATGGCAATATTCACGAGACTTTCCGTCCCGGTCACGCCGATTATACCTACACGCAAAAATACGGTTTTCGCGATCATCGCGGCGGCGGACGTTCTTCGGCACGCGAGACGGCTGTGCGGGTTGCCGCAGGCGCTGTAGCCAAGAAGTGGCTGAATGAGCGTTACGGGGTGTTGATACGCGGTTATCTCTCGCAGTTGGGAGATATCCAGATGCCGTTTGTGAGCTGGGATGGCGTAAACGAAAATCCATTCTTCTCGGCGGATCCGTCGGTGGTTCAATCTCTGGAAGATTACATGGACGCATTGCGCAAATCCGGTGATTCTATCGGGGCGAAACTGACCGTGGTGGCGGAAAACGTCCCCGTGGGTTGGGGGGAGCCGGTCTACGACAGGCTGGATGCGGAAATCGCTTATGCACTGATGGGTATCAATGCGGCTAAGGGCGTGGAGATCGGCGATGGCTTTGCTTGTGTGACGCAAAAGGGCAGCGAACACGGCGACGAGATGACGCCGCACGGATTTTTATCCAACCACGCGGGCGGCATACTGGGCGGAATTTCGACAGGACAGAGCATCGTCGCACATCTGGCGATCAAGCCTACCTCCAGCATCCGCATCCCGCGCCACTCGATCAATCGTCAGGGAGAGCCTGTGATGGTGGAAACGCACGGTCGCCACGATCCCTGCGTTGGCATACGCGCAACACCGATCGCCGAGGCAATGCTGGCGCTGGTGCTGATCGATCATGCGCTGCGCCATCGCGCCCAGAATGCCGATGTGGTGTGCGAAACGCCAATAATTTTCGGAACAAATCCCGAATCCTGAGTCCTGATTTTTGCCATGATCGAAACCGCGACGCTGATCACGCTGTGCATGTTGTATTTGATTTTCTTTCGTCCGGGCAAGACGCCGCCGCTGGAAAATCCGCTGGTGATCGAGCGGGCGGGGCAGTATCACCTGACGCTGGAACCCCGATTGAATCTGGCACAGCCGTTTATAGAGGCGATTATTGTTCAACTTGGCACTTTGTCTGAGCAAAATACCGCAACGATGTGTTTTGAGGTGCGCGATAAGCAAGTGATCGCACACGGTGATGATTTTTATCTGCTGGCGATCACCCGGCGCAACGGATTGTGGTTTTTTCAGGCGGTGCGCCCAAAATCCGGTGAGCCTTCGGGGCAGTTTAAAACGGTGAGTGAATTTTCATCTGCGGTGCTGGCGCGGTATCCACTGGAGAGCGAGGCGATGTCAGACGGTGAGAATATTGTCGCGGCGGTGCAGTCGGTAGCGCAGTCGCGCGGTATTCAGGTGAAGTTGGTAACTAACTGAAAATATTGAAATAATAATTTTCTTGTAGCTTGTAGCTTGTAGCTTGTAGCTTGTAGCTTGTAGCTTGTAGCTTTTACTTCTTGATCTCCCGATACAGCCGGTAGTGTTCGTTTTTATCTCCCTTGCGGCTTCCTTCCCAGATTTTTTCGTAGCGGGATGTGTCCATCAGCGGGCCTGAGAGCTTGTCTCCCTGAATAAGTCGCAACTCGCAGATGCGTGCCGGGTCGCGCTGGGTGATGATATTGCCGAAGTAATGCAACATGGCGCGCTGCCCGTCGCCTAAGCTCCGGTTGCGTGCGATGCAGTGGGAGTTCTGCGGTAGCGACAGTTGCAAAGAGGCGACCATGCTGCGGTAACTCTTGCCGCTGTCCAGCCAGGGTAGCCACAAGGTCATCGCCAGTATCCAGATAAGTGTGATGCCAGCCGCCCAGTTGACGATGGCGCGGCGCATCGAACGGCCCACGCGCCACACCAGTGCCAGCCACAACAGGGTGGCGATCAAGGCGATGACGAAAGGTGTGGTTTGAAATGCCGGTTCAAAACCAGGTTGGTAGTCTTTGAGCCACAGGGTGATTTTTGCATGATTGTCCAGCAACAGCCCGGCCCAGCCCCACCACAGGGCGATGGCCAGCAGCGCGAAGGTCATCAGGCCGAACCAGTCGAGCGCATTAGCTGCACCGCGTTTCAGCATGGAGAGAGAGGCGGTGGCCAGCAGTGCGATGGGCAGCAGTATCGGCAGGGCGTAGACTTCCTTGATATTAGGCGCCAGACTCAGGACGACGAGCATCACGACAAAACTTACCAGCGGCAATTGCAAGTCGTCGCGTTGAGCCAGTCTTTTTCGTTCCCGCCAGAGCGCCCATCCGGCCAGCGGCCAGGCAGGCCAAGCCAGCCAGACCAGATTTTTCAGGTAGTACCAAGCGTCTTTGTTTGGGCCTTCCTGTATGAATTTGAGCCAGTTGCCAAGGTTGTTCGACCAGAACCAGTCAGAAAATAATTTGGTCGAATGCTGATGCAGCAGATAAGGCCAAAGAGTCAGCCAGGGCAGGGCGCACAGCAGCGCAATTCCGATGCTGTAGGAGTAGGGGCGTACCCGCCAGTTTTGAAATAACGCAGGCAACAGGGCGGCGACCAGCAGGAATAGCACTGGTGAGATAAATCCCTTGGACATGAAGCCGATGCCGACACCTATCCCTATCCAGAAGCCGGCGCGTAGCGGGCTTTCCTGACTGTGAGTAAAGCCATACAGCATCATTGCGATCCCGGCGAGCAGCGGCAGATCGGTGATCATCTGGTGCGCGCGCACCAGGATGCCCAGACAACCCATCAGGCTGATGGCTGCGGCCCAACCGCGATTTTCGCCGTATAGTTTTCGGCCTGCTAGGCCGATGAAAAGCAGGGTTAGCGCGCTGTATAAGCCGCTGACGAGTCGGGCTGCATCGTGCAGCGGCAGCAGAGGGGAGAAAAGTTGGGTGAATAGCGCTGCGCTCCAGTAATAGAGCGGCGGATTGGTCATGAAGGGTTCGCCGGCCAGCGTAGGCACCAGATAGAGGCCGGTCTGCAACATGGAATAAATAACGCCGAAGCTATAGGCGTCTTCCGGCTTCCACGGGTCGTGTCCTGTCAGGCCGGTCACCAGCCAGACCAGGCATAACACACCTAGCATCATGGCCTTGGCAGGCGTGATGGGGTTGGGGTCGGTAGGCTTGATATAGTACATTAATCGGCTCGCGACAGCTTATCTTACCAGCTTGATTTGCTGGCCGGGCACAGGTTCGCCATCGGGGTAAGCGGCGTTGATCAGGCGCAAATAGTTTTCTGCCGATTCGCCCAGCGGTGAATTTTTAGCCAGTTCGGCATAGCTGTCGCCGGCTCTGGCGGTAATGGCGTGCAGCGTGAGGGGTTTGAGAAATTGGCGCTCATGGTCGCTGATTGCATGGAAGCTCTTCACTGTATCGCTGACTTCACGGCGGAGGCTGGCTGGTATTTCGCCAGTCTTGCTTTTTGCCTGCAGGATGTAGGCTTGTTTATCCATGAAAATTACGCCTCCTGCCGTGTTGGGTAAGTCAAACAGGGCTGCGGGCAAGCCGTGGGCGCGGGTCTCGATGATCTGAGCATTATAGCCTGCCAGGCGGCGCGCATAGGCTGCCGGTGTGGCCAGGTCTGCACCCGCCATCTTCATCTGTAGTTGGACCTCGCCTTGAGGGCTGACGGCAACCAGCGAAGTCGGCAGATTGTGCACCTGCCATTCTTTCGGGAATTGCAGGGAAATGCCGAGTTCGCCGTGATAGAACGCGTTGTAGCGCACGATGCCCTGATCGCTATTGTCATTAAATACCAGTCCTTCGGTTGCGGCGAGGTATTCGCGCCGACCGGCAAAATGTGCGTGGGCGGTGGTGTTTTTTTCCGCTTCGCCGACAGCCTGATGCAAGCGGGTGTCATTATCTGGATGGCTGGCAAATACACCATGATATTTCCGTGGCTCGCGGCCTTCCTGTTTGGCTAGTTTTGCATCCTGCAACTCCTGGTTCTTCAGGACGCCGATCACGGTGATGATGGCTTGCGGATCGTAGTCGGTGCGCGCTAAATATTCTGCGCCCAGACGGTCGGCTTCCAGTTCATGATCGCGTCCGTAACCGGAGAGCAGGGCGCCGCCAACGATGTTGGCCAGATTGCTGCCGCCCATGGTGTTGATTTCAGGAACAAAAATAGAGGCGATGGTCAGTCCTATGTTAGCGGCCTGAGCAGCGCTTTGCTGGCGTACGCCGTGGCGCGCGGTGACGTGACCGATTTCATGGCCTAAGACGGCGGCGAGTTCAGACTCGGAATTGAGATAGGCCATGATGCCGCGTGTAATGTAGACATAGCCGCCCGGTAACGCAAAAGCGTTAATTTCTGAAGAGTCGAGCACGGCGAAGTGGTATTCGAGACCCGGACGGTGGCTTTGTTTGGCGATGCGTTGTCCTACGCGGTTGACGTAGTCCTGCAGAGGTTTTGATCCGTATACTTTGTATTGTTTTTTGACTTGTGCGTCGGACTGACGGCCAACGGCAACTTCCTGGCTTTCCGACATCATCACAAAATCGTTTGATCCGGTGACGGGGTTTTGTGCGCACCCGCTCAGCAGGGCAAGGATCAGGATCAGAAAACGCATGGCAATTCCTGTTAACAAGGTCGGTGGGGATATTTTAGCCAATAAAAAAGGCAGCAAAAGCTGCCTTTTGATGCTGCCGTGTGCAAATTGTTCATTTGCACATCAAATTTACGCTGCTGCTTTGGTAGCGTATTTTTGACGGAATTTGTCAATGCGACCGGCGGTGTCCATAATCTTTTGCGTGCCGGTGTAGAACGGGTGGCATTCGGAACATACTTCGATGTTCAGTGTGTCTTTGGCCATCACTGAGCGGGTCTTGAAGTTGTTACCGCAGCTGCAAGTTACGGTGATTTCGTGGTAATTTGGGTGAATATCTGCTTTCATTTTTTTTCCTTGCGGGTAATTTGATGCGGCGGGTGTGCGCATACTGTAGATTCAGCCGGGCATTATCCATAAAAATAGCGGCTTACGCAAATCTTTATATGCTGGCAGAGGGTTTTGTCCAAGGAATTTGATCGAGTCGTTCGAATAACAGCGGGTCACTCACCGTGCTGGCAAAGTTCAGGCGCAGCACTTGTGCTCCGTCAATAACGGTCAGTCCGTCGCAGTCCAAGCCGATGAGCTTAGCATCGCCGGCATCTATTTCGTGATATTGCTTAAGCAGCCGGCAAACAATGCTTTGTTGCTGACTATTGATTTTATTGAGTAAATTTTCTTCCTGTGCGGCAAGTTCTGTGCTGTTCTTTACTGAGTAGCTGTCCATGTTGGCCCAATGGATGCGTCCTACCCCGCCGATGTAACGGATGGCGACAGGTTCAATTCGGTAAAAGGCAAAGTCCAGCTTCATCAGTTCCGCAGCCCCCGGGAAGTGGCGCAAATACCGCGCGGCGGGCTGTTGCTGATCGGCTAATCGCTGTGCATTTCCCGCCACGGTCACTCGTCCTTGCATCTGTATCTCAGGGGACGACTGATTGTGGGTGATCAGGCTCACGCGCGGATCGTGCGCGATATTTTTGGTGTGTTCGGCCAGCTCGCTGATATAGATTAGCAGACTGCCATCGTGGTCGGTCAGGTAGGGCGTGATCGAGCCGAAGGGGAATCCCGCCAGCTTTTTCGAAAGGGTCGAAAGTGCGCCGTAGCGGTGCGCGCGCAGCAGACAGCGCGCTTCCGTTGCGTTGCTCATGCGGATAGTTTAAGCGCGATATTTGCCAGACTACGACCCAGTGCCATGCACAATTTTTTCTCTGCATCTGAAATCGGCAGATTGCCGGTCAGTCCTGCAACATGGCTGGCGCCGTAAGGCGTGCCACCGCTCTGCGTGGCGGCCAGTTCCGGTTCCGAATAAGGAATGCCGGTGATGAGCATGCCGTGATGCAGCAGCGGCAGCATCATCGACAGCAGGGTAGATTCCTGTCCGCCGTGCATGCTGCTGGTCGAGGTGAATAAAGCCGCCGGTTTGCCTACCAGCGCATGTTTCATCCAGAGTGCGCTGGTGCCATCCCAGAAGTATTTCATCGCGCCGGCCATATTGCCGAAGCGCGTCGGACTGCCCAGTGCTAATCCTATACATTCCTCCATATCGCGCAGTTCGACGTAGGGTGAGCCGGAATCGGGAATGGCGGGTTCGGTTGCTTCGCACACGGTGGAGATTTTCGGGACGGTGCGCACTCTGGCGCGTATTCCGGGAACGGTTTCAATGCCGCGAGCGATGAGTTGTGCCATCTGCCGGGTCGCGCCATGCTGGCTGTAATACAGCACCAGAATTTCTTTGTCGGTTATCATGCGCGCATTATAGAGAATCATGGTCAGCATGCAAAATTTACAGAATTTCATCCGCTTTGTGGCGCTGCGCTTTGGGCAGGATAGATGCGCGCAGATTGCTGCCAGTCTTACCTTCACCACGCTGCTGTCGCTGGTTCCGTTGATTACCATCGCGCTGACGATGTTTGCGGCATTTCCGGTATTCGATGATTTTTCATCGCAGATTAAAATGTATCTGCTGAATAATCTGATGCCGAATACGGCGGGCAAGGTGATTACTCACTATACGGAGCAGTTTGCCGAGAGCGCGGGGCGACTGAGCGCGTTCGGGGTTATCTTTCTGGCGGTAACCGCGATGTTGATGATCCAAACCATCGATCACGCTTTTAATACCATCTGGCGCGTCACTCGTCCGCGCAAGATGATCAAGCGCATGATCGTATATTGGGCGGTGCTCACACTAGCGCCGGTGCTGGTCGGCGCGAGTCTGTCGTTGACCTCGTGGCTGGTTGGCCTGTCGCTGGGCTATGCCAAACAAATTCCCATTTTTGGGGTGGGTATGTTGAAAGCCCTGCCGGTATTGTTGACGACTCTGGCCTTTGCGCTGCTGTTCCGGTTGGTGCCAAATCGTTATGTACCCTTTCGCCATGCCCTGATCGGCGGTATCGTCGCGGCGGTGCTGTTTGAGACGATGAATCGCGTGTTCGGTTACTACATCAGTCACTTTCCGACTTATAAACTGGTCTATGGTGCCTTCGCCAGCGTGCCTATTTTTCTGATTTGGGTGTACTTTTCCTGGTTGACTATTTTGTTGGGTGCCGTGGTGGCTGCTTCTTTGCCGCACTGGCGTACGCCGGAAACGCCGTATCTGCCTGCTGTGGTAAAAATGCTCGATGCCCTGCGGGTATTGCAGCGCATGTCGAGTGCCATGCAGCGCGGTGAGGTGATGACTATCCCCGCATTGTCAACGTCATTGCACTTGGGTTTTTATACTCTGGAACAGATTCTGGAACGGCTGGCCGGCGCTAATCTGGTGCGTAAGGCGGAGGGCATGGGGTGGCTGATGACCCGCGACATCGCGCATATCAAGGCGACCGAGTTGCTGCATTTGTTTGTGCTCGATCGCAGTGTGCTGCTGGCGGCCGAGGGGGATGATCCGCTCAAGCAATGGCTGGCCATCTGCGCTGCCGAGCTGGAGCAGCGCACCGATGTGACCCTGGATGCGCTGTTTGAGAAAATGTAATTATTGACGGTTGCTTTTAGAACAGCGTGACATCTTCAACCCTATCGTTGCCGAGTTTGAACGCCGTTACCACATGTATGGTTTCGCCGGCTAGTGTGGTGAAGCTGCTGGCCGTATCGGCAATATAAACGACTTCAGACTGGAATTCTGTGGACATGGTCGCGATGCGATTGATATTGCCTTCCAGATTTTCTGACATGCGGCTTTGTTCGGCGAGCGAAGCAGAAATGTTGCTGATCTGTTCTGCTACGGCATGGAAGGCATCCTGAACTGCCAGAATCGCGCTGTTGGCATTCTGTGCATTTTGCGAGCCAGACTTGGCGTCCTGTACGACTTGATCCATGTTGTTGGTCGCAAATGTCACTACGCTGCGTATTTCATCGGAAAAACTTTGGATTTTCTTGGTTGCCAGAGAGGTGCGTTCGGCCAGTTTACGTACCTCATCGGCGACCACGGCAAAGCCCCTGCCCTGTTCGCCGGCACGCGCCGCTTCAATGGCTGCATTGAGAGCCAGCAGATTGGTCTGGTCGGCAATTTCACGTATCGCTGCGACGACAGCATCGATATCGCGCGTCTTGTCGCTCAGTTGTGAAATGTCATGGGAGGCATGTTCGATTGAGCGTGCGATGCCGGCCATTTCTGTGACGTTGCCGGCAATGATCTGCGCACTTTGTGCTGCGGCCTTTTCGGTGTTGATCGCAATTTGCTGCGCTTCGCTGCTGTTTGCGGAAATACTCTGGATGCTCAGATTCAGCTCCGCTGTAGCTTGCTGCATGGTGTGAACCGCAGTGTTCTGGTCGCCGACGGTGTCTATCATCTTGTTGGTGGAAGATGATAGTGACAGTGAGCTGGTGGTTAGGTTGGAAGCGGAAGCATGTAAGTCGACCAGGGTTTTTCGCAGACTCTCGCTCATGTAGATAGCGTCGGCCAGCAGGCCGGTTGCGCCTTCCTGAATCGATGAGGCTACGGCGAGATTGCCTGAGGCGACTTCCTTGACGATGCGCGCCACTTCCTGCGGATCCCCGCCCAGTTGCTTGCGCACCGAGTTGATCACGATACGGGCAAGGAAAAATGTCAGCATCGGAGCGGAGATAACCAGAACCAAGATAGCCAGTAACTTGTTGTGGTAGGCCTTGTCAGCGGCTTCATATTTCTGTTCGAACTTCATTTTTGAAAAATTAGTGAAGCTGTCTCGCATTTCATCGAGGCGACGAAACAGTTCGTGGTCGATATCCGCAATTTTACTGTCGGAATCTGTCGCGTTAGCGTGGGCATTGATCTGATCCAGGTACTTCCCGCTGACCGAGTGATGTTCCCGGTTCAATGCGTTGAGTGCTTCGATGAAACCATCGAATTCTTCGTGGTGGCCGATAGACAGTTCCCGGACTCCGGTAACGGCATTGGTCACATGTTGTTCGAAGGCTGTTTGATGTTGGATAAATTCGTTGCGGTAAGCCTGATACTTTTCAGCGTTCGTGCCTCGCAGCCAGATATGCTGTGCCAGCATGATCTCGCTTTGAAAGGCAGAGTTCATGCTGCTGACTTCGTGCAATACATCGAAATTCCGATCCAGCCTGTCTGTGGTGATGCGTTCGTCCAGCAAGGAGGCGTGCAATGTCAGTGCGGCTGAGGCAGCCAGCACCAAAAGAATGAGAATGGACACAGCTTCCAGAAGAAAAATTTTGCCGGTGAGGGTGAATTTGTTGATCATTGGTATTGTCTTTCAAAAACTGTGCTGGGAGTCAGGATTTGCGTCGGGCAGGACTGCAATCTCACCCGAATAAAAAAATATGGATTGCGGCCATGCCGCCTGACGGTATACATGGGGATGTCGGCAATCAGATCATCGGTTTTGGAGCGAGCAGAGCTTGAGCTGATGCGCCTAAATCCGAACAGATCAATGAATGTGGCCGGTAACAACGTCTCTCGTTCATCACAGTACATGGATGGCCCTGAGGTGGCAGAATTGTTGTCATGATAAGCGATGAAAACATAGATAAGCAGGCCCAAGTGTGCACAAAACCCTATTTAAAGGGAAAATGAGTTTGGCAACGGGGGTTGGGTTGCTTACAGGCTGTAAACTTAGCAAATGTTCAGAATGAAAGCAATGGCTGGGCCTTAATATTTATTGATTGCTGCCGATTTATAGTGGTAAGTCAAATGTTGGCGTCCTCATGCGGCGCGGGTAGGGGCGGTTGCCCTGGCGGCGCTGAGAGATTCTTGCCGGCCGGCGAGCCGCAATACGGATATAAGCGTAAGGGGGTGGTATGGTGTTGAACAAGGTGATCTTGCTGGTGGACGGCGACCGGCTGGCAGCTCGCGACTGGCTTGAAGGTTTGCAAGCTGCGGGATATCAGGTTTTGCAGGCGGATTCCGCTGAGACTGCGATGCCGCTTTGTGAGCAAACATGCCCTGATCTGGCTGTGCTGGCGGTGCGCCTGAGCGGAATTTCCGGGCTTGCTCTGGCGGCCTGGCTTAAAGAGGCGCTAAATGTGCCCTTTATGTTTTTCTCTGACCGCGTCGATGCGCTGGAGGAGGCTGCACGGTTGGGGGCGTTAGGTTATTTGCTAAAACCGATGGAAATACAGCAGGTATTGCCGGCTATTTACACCGCTCTGGTGCGTGCCGGGGAGATTCGGCGCTTGCGTCAGGTTGAGCTGGATTTGAGCCGTGCGTTGAAAAACAGTCGCAGCCTCAGTATGGCGATCGGTTTGCTGATGCAGCGATTCGAAATCAGTGCAGATCAGACTTTTGCGGCCTTGCGCGGCTATTGCCGCAGCCACAGGATGAGGATGAGTGATGTGGCTGACCGGCTCATTGATCAACGGCAGGACGTCGATCTGCTTCCCTATCTGAATCAGTGATAGTTGAATTTGCTGCTCAGGTTATTTTTAACTCATTGATTATAATAAATTTGATTGCAATTTTATCGTTAAACCATTCGTTGCCTCATGCAATTAAATGTTCTCGGCTGGGTGGGTGGCAATGGCTGCCGGCAAAGGTAAAGGTTGAGCAGAGTCCGCGCAATCGTTTAGAATGCACAACTTGTTTTCTGGATTCCTAATTTTGTCCCCGAACGCTTTAGTCGAAATTCGCGATCTTAACTTCACCTATGATAAACGCCCTGTCTTGCAGGGTATCAATATGACGTTTCCGAAAGGAAAGCTGGTTGCGATCATGGGGTTGTCAGGGTGCGGGAAGACAACGTTGCTGCGTCACATTGGTGGAGCCCTAAAGCCCACCAAGGGCTATGTCAAGATGGACGGTCAGGTGATGCACGAGCTGGATCAGGACGGGCTGTATGCGGTGCGGCGCAAGATGGGGATGCTGTTTCAATTTGGCGCGCTGTTTACCGACATGTCCGTGTATGACAACGTGGCTTTTCAGATGCGTGAGCATACCGACTTGCCCGAGGATATTATTCATGATCTGGTTATCATGAAGCTCAATGCGGTGGGTCTGCGCGGTGCGCAACACATGATGCCGTCCGAATTGTCAGGCGGCATGGCCAGACGCGTGGCGTTGGCGCGTACCGTGGCACTCGATCCCATGCTGATTATGTATGACGAGCCTTTTGCGGGCCTCGATCCCATTTCGCTGACGGTGATCGGCGATTTGATCCGGCGACTGAATGATGCGCTGGGTGCCACGTCGATTATCGTTACGCACGATATTCAGGAGTCGCTGAAGATAGTGGATTACGTCTATTTTATGGCTGGAGGAGTGATCGTCGCCGAAGGAACGCCGGAGGAGTTGCGCGCCTGCGACACTGACTTTGTTCACCAGTTTGTGCATGGTGAAATGGACGGGCCGGTTCCTTTTCATTATCCCGGTGTTGATTATCACCAAGATTTAAATTTACGGGCTAGACACAGTGCTTAATACAATAAGAGCGATCGGACATCATATTGTCAACGCAGTTTGGCGGATAGGCGTTGCATCGCGTTTCTTCTTTCTCACTCTGCGTTATTCCGGAAGCAGTTTCCGGCGCTTTGATCTGGTGATCAAGGAGTTGTTTTCCAGTGGCGTAATGTCGCTGATTATCATCGTGGTGGCTGGGCTCTTTGTTGGCATGGTGCTGGGTTTGCAAGGCTATGAAACGCTCAAACGCTACGGATCAGAATCCGCGCTGGGCGTGATGGTGGCATTAGGGTTAGTGCGTGAGCTGGGGCCGGTGATGGCCGCGCTGCTGTTTGCCAGTCGGGCGGGATCGGCAATGACGGCTGAGATCGGTTTAATGAAGGCGACTGAGCAGATCTCGGCGATGGAGATGATGGCCGTCAATCCGATCGCGCGTATCGTCGCGCCGCGCTTCTGGGCGGGTGTGATTTCCATGCCATTGTTAGCAGCGTTGTTCAGTGCGGTCGGCATCTTCGGCGGCTATCTGGTCGGTGTGGTGCAAATCGGCGTGGATGAGGGATCGTTCTGGTCACAGATGCAGGCGGCGGTAGATTTTCGTGAAGACATCATGAATGGCATTATCAAGAGCCTGGTGTTCGGCACCGTGGTCACTGTGATTGCCCTGTTTGAAGGGTTTGATGCGCCGCCGACAGCGGAAGGCGTATCTGGGGCGACCACACGCACGGTCGTGACATCGTCGCTGGCGATTTTGATGTTGGATTTTGTATTAACCGCAATCATGTTTAGAGGGGCATAGTATGGAACGCACGAAGCTGGATTTGTGGGTGGGAATGTTTGTGGTGGCAGGTATCGGCGCGCTGGTGATGCTGGCAATGAAAGTCGGGAATCTGGGTACTTACAATGTGGCGGAGACTTACCAGGTGCACGCTTATTTTTCCAATATCGGCGGTCTTAAACCTAAGGCGTCGATCCGGAGTGCAGGCGTACTGGTCGGGCGCGTCACCGAAATCACGCTCGATACCGAACGCTATGAGGCCAACGTGGTGATGAGTCTGGATAAGCGCTATCAATTTCCCAAAGATACTTTTGCGAATATTCTGACTTCCGGATTGCTGGGCGAGCAGTACGTCGGCCTGATGCCGGGCGGTGACAGTGAGATGCTTAAAAATGGAGAAGTGGTTAAGCAGACGCAGTCGGCCATGGTGCTCGAAGACCTGATCGGTAAATTTATATACAGCAAAGCTGCCGAAACATCTAAATAATCAAGGGGTTGAAATGAATAAGTTATTGTGGAAGGCGATTGCGGGGTGGTTGTTGCTGGTTGGCGCTGCACAGGCGGACATGGTTGCACCGGATGCCCTGATTAAGGATACCGCGCTCGAAGTGATCGCTATCGTTAAACAGGATCCAGATATTAAGGCGGGTAATCAGAAAAAAGTGCTGGCGCTGGTCGATGCCAAGGTGTTGCCGAATTTCGATTTCAATCGTATGACGCAGCTGGCTGCAGGTAAATACTGGAGACAAGCAACGCCGGATCAGAAGAAGGCGCTGGTCGCAGAATTCCGTAATATGCTGGTGCGGACTTATACCAAGGCGTTTACTTTATATCGTGACCAGACGATAGAGGTTAAACCGCTCAAACTGGCGGCTGAGGAAACTGAAGCGACAGTGAAGACACGCATCATCAAAACGGGCGGGCAGCCAACCTCCGTAGATTATCAGATGAAAAAGAGTGACGAGGGCTGGAAGGTATTTGATGTGGCGATTGAGGGGGTGAGCATGGTCACTAGCTATCGTGGTACTTTTGCCAGTCAGATCGAACAATCGGGTATAGATGCCTTGATTAAGACATTGGCTGACATGAATGCTGATGCGACGAGCGGCAAGGTGCACAAGGCGGATGCCAAGTGATCAATCTGGACGGTAATCGCCTGGTGCTGAGCGGTTCTCTGGTGATGGCGACCGTGCCGGCGCTTTATGAAGCCGGTTTGCAGCATTTGTCCGGCGCAGACATGGAAGTGGATCTGGCTCAGGTTGAGGTGGTTGATTCCGCCGCGCTCAGTATGTTGTTAGGTTGGCTCAGGGCAGCTCAGGCTAAAAATCGCAGTTTGCGGGTGACGAATCTGCCTGCCAATCTCTTGAGTCTGGCCAATCTGTATGGCGTGGCCGAGATGCTGCCGAATTAAAGTGCCTTCTTGTAACTCGATGTATTAAATCAAACGGAAATTTCAATGGTCACCCCTGAGAGCATACAGATCGATATCGCGCAAAATTTGGCGACAGAATATTTAACGGTTACCGGAGACGGGCAGCATTTCGAGGCCGTCGTGGTCAGCGTTGCTTTCGCTGGTAAAAGCCGCATACAACGTCAACAATTGGTCTATCAAACACTGGGCGATCGCATGAAGGGTGAAATTCATGCTTTGTCTATGAAAACATTTACACCGGAAGAATGGGAGAAGAACGGTAAGTAGAAAGTGGTGAGTGGTAAGTGATAAGCAGCAAAATCACTACCCACTACCCACTCTCCACTCCCCCTAAATTTTATGCAAAAACTCGTAATCGAAGGTGGTCATCGACTCAACGGTGAAGTCCGTATTTCCGGCGCCAAAAATGCCGCCCTGCCTATCATGTGTGCCAGCATCCTGACCGGGGAAGTGCTGCATCTTGGCAACCTGCCGGATATGCATGATGTCGCGACCATGATCAAACTGTTGCAACAGATGGGCGTGGTGGTGGAATCCGGCGAACAGGAGGCCAGATTTAACGGGGCCGCTATAGATAAGCCGGAAGCGCCCTACGATATGGTCAAGACCATGCGTGCGGCCATTCTGGTGCTGGGCCCGCTGCTGACTCGCTTCGGTGAGGCGCGCGTGTCGCTGCCGGGTGGTTGCGCGATCGGTTCGCGTCCGGTGGACCTGCACATCAAGGGTCTGATTGCGATGGGGGCAGAAATTCACATCGAGCACGGTTATATCCATGCGACGGCAAAACGTTTGCATGGCGCGCGTATCTGTTTCGACCTGATCAGTGTAACCGGTACGGAAAATTTGATGATGGCGGCGGTGCTGGCGGATGGTGTCACCGTGCTGGAAAATGCCGCGCGTGAACCCGAAGTGGTGGATCTGGCCAACTGCCTGATCGCAATGGGCGCGAGTATCGAAGGTGCGGGGAGCGATAAGATCACCATCGTCGGGGTCGACAAGCTGCACGGCGCAAGTTATAGCGTCATGCCGGATCGTATTGAGAGCGGCACGTTTCTGGTCGCGGCGACTGCGACCGGTGGATGCATTACCCTGACGCATGCCAGAGCAGATATCCTCGACAGCGTACTCGATAAGCTGCGTGAGGCGGGTGCGACGATAGATGTGTCGGGTGATCGTATTCGTCTGGAAATGACTGGGCGCCCCCGTGCGGTGAATTTGCGCACCGCGCCTTATCCTGCCTTTCCGACCGATATGCAGGCGCAATTTATGGCCTTAAATGCGATCGCAGAAGGCAGCTCCATCGTGGTGGAAACGATATTTGAAAATCGCTTCATGCATGTGCAGGAATTGCAGCGTCTGGGCGCGCAGATCGATATCGAAGGCAATACCGCTGTAATACAGGGCTGCGAAACGCTGGATGGCGCAACCGTGATGGCGACCGATTTACGTGCTTCCGCGTCGCTGGTGATTGCCGGGATGATGGCTAAGGGCGAAACTGTGGTCGATCGCATTTATCATCTGGATCGCGGTTATGAGCGCATTGAAGCGAAGCTGTCTGCGTTGGGTGCGAAGATTAGAAGAATTAAATAGTAAGTGGGGAGTGGTAAGTTGTCAGTCGCTTGGCAACCTGTTGCTCACTCACCACTTTCCACTTGCCACTTACCATTTACTGTGAAAAACATGATTACAATCGCACTATCTAAAGGTCGTATCTTCGAAGAAACGCTGCCCCTACTGGCGGCTGCCGGAATTCATGCGCTGGAAGACCCTGAATCTTCACGCAAGTTGATACTCGATACGAATCGCGCCGATGTTCGTTTGATCATTGTGCGGGCGTCGGATGTGCCGACTTATGTGCAATACGGCGCGGCCGATATCGGGGTGGCGGGCAAGGATGTATTGAATGAACATGGCGGCGTTGGGCTGTATCAACCTTTGGATCTGAACATTGCGCGTTGCCGTCTGATGGTTGCCGTGCACAACGATTTCGATTATGAGTCGGCGGTAAAACAAGGGGCGCGCCTGCGCGTGGCAACTAAATATGTGAAAGCGGCGCGCGAGCACTTTGCGGCTAAGGGCGTTCATGTCGATTTGATCAAGCTGTACGGATCGATGGAATTGGCTCCGCTGGTAGGCTTGTCTGACGCCATCGTGGATCTGGTCAGCAGTGGCAGCACGCTTAAAGCCAATCACCTCAAGGCGGTGGAGCATGTCAGCGATATTTCATCCCGACTGGTAGTCAATCAGGCCGCGCTGAAACTCAAGCGTCACGTGATACAGCCTATGCTGGATGCTTTTTCACAAGCCATTGAAAAATAATGCTTTTTTCTAACTTTGACGCGGTTTAATCACCACGGCCTTTAACGTTAATCGATAAACTATAAAGTTAAGGCCTGACCCTGATGCGTTATGTGACCCTGATGCGTTATGAAGACTATTAATCTTGCCTTAACCGGTGCCTCCGGTATGCCCTATGGCATGCGCCTGTTGGAATGTCTGTTAAAAAGCGGTCATCGCGTGCATCTGGTTTACTCGCAAGCCGCACAGATCGTCGCCAAACAGGAAATGAATATAGTGCTGCCGACCCGTCCGCAAGATGCTGAGCGGGTATTGAGCGAGCGTCTGGGCGAATTTAGCGGTGAGCTGCGTGTGTTTGGTCGTGATGACTGGTATGCGCCTATGGCTTCGGGCTCGAATCCGGGCGATGCGATGGTGATCTGCCCCTGTACCATGGGGACGCTGGCTAAGATCGCTTCAGGCATCAGCGATGATCTGATTGCCCGTGCTGCGGATGTGATGATTAAAGAGCGGCGCCCTCTGATACTTGCGCCGCGAGAAATGCCGTTTTCGGTGATTCACCTGGAAAATATGCTCAAACTCGCCCGTGCAGGCGCGGTGATCATGCCACCTAATCCCGGCTTCTACTATCAACCTGCGAACGTGCAGGATATGGTGGATTTCGTGGTTGCGCGTATTCTGGATCATCTGGGCGTGGCGAATACGCTACTGCCGAGATGGGGTGAGGATAGTGCCGCTTCGACTCATTAAGCCCGGACTGGTAATTACACCGCCGGTATCGGATTCGCAATCATTTCTTCCCTCTGGCATTCAGCATTTCGCGCAGTTCGCGTAAGTCGGATTCAATGGCAGACAGCTGGTAAAAATCTCCCCCGGAGCGCTTTGCCAGTTCAAGTTGCTCTATCGCTGCACGCAGATTTCCTTGCCAGGCAAGGCTGTAAGCGAGCGCTTGATGTTGCTCGAACGGCTTGTTTAGCTGGTTATAACTGCGCGCCTGAAGTTCGTAAAGCCGGATATCTGCCGGATGACGGGTAACCTGTTCGTTAAGGAGTTTAATGGCGGTGTCGGCTCGATTGCTTTGTATCAATAATTCAACATAGTCATAAATCAAGGCGCGATATTGCGGGAACCTTAGTGTCGCAGCCTGGTAAAAAGCCAGTGTGTCTTTGTCATTGGCTGCGCGTTTGACTTTTCCTGCCAGCGTTTCCAGTATCGGATTATTTTGTGCTGCCGGGTTTTTTTTTGTTTCGTGCTGTAATACGGCTAATTCCTGTGCGGCGCGTTCGAACTCCTGATTGCGAAGTAATGCGCTCACCAATCCATATTGCTGCGCAAGTGGATGGCCATGCTTATGGGTGCTCAAAGCGTCGGTGAAGTAGCTAATGGCGTCGATGGCTGTTTTCTTTGCGCCGAGGAGTTTGCTGCGCACCAGTTGGAAGTTCAGGCTGTCAGGGAGCAGCTGATAGGGTTGTTTATTGACACGATTTTCGATGTCGGCAACACGGTCGCTGGTAACCGGGTGAGTACGCAGGTAGTTGGGCGCGTTGCCTTCCAGCAGTCGGGTTGCACGTTGCAGTCGTTGCAAAAATTCCGGCATGGCATGCGTGTTGAAACCTGCTTTTTGTAATATTTCAAAGCCAATGCGATCCGCTTCCTGTTCGTGCACACGTGTAAAATCCAGCTGTTTCTGCATGGAGCGCGCCTGCACGCCGACAATGGCGGCTTGCGATGCTTGTGCGTTATTGCGTGCGGCCAGTATCGCTACGGCGATGGCTGCCATATTGGCTAGCGTATCGCCTTGTTGCGCGGAAACCATGCGAGCGAGGTGATGCTGCGTGACGTGAGCAATTTCGTGACTTAAAACGGAGGCTAATTCAGACTCGCTCTGCGCGGTGAGCAACAGGCCGGCATTGACTCCGATAAAGCCGCCCGGTAATGCGAAGGCATTCACGTTGTAATCATTGAGCGCGAAGAACTCAAAGTCGAGCGACGGCTCGTTGCTAAACTGGCTGAGTTTATAGCCAATTTGATTGAGGTAGTCGTTGACTTCTGCGTCGTCAAGAAACAGGCGACTGGAGCGGATTTCCAGCATGCTTTGCTGACCGATTTGACGTTCCTGTATCGGATTGAGTACCGTTTGTGATATGTCGCCCAGATCCGGCAGGCCATCGCTGATGGCGTAAGGGGAAAAACCCAGCAGTAGAACCAGGATTAGTTTTTTCATGGGCGCTATATTATCAGTTTCGAGGAATGAGGAGCGAGGATTCAAGATTCAGTCGCGCTCGATACGCGGTAACCCGACATGAGGGCTATGGCTGGACTTTACTCGGAAAAGTGCTCAGAATGTCTGCCCGCTTGGAAATTAAGCTTTTAAGGAATAATCACGTGTCAGGTTTCAAGAATATTACCGTTGCCGATCTGGTGGCCATGCAGCAAAAGACTCAGATAAAGTTAATCGATGTGCGTACCGATGCCGAAATGGCACGCGGAAAAATTCCGCAGGGAGAGGCTTTGCCTTTGCATCTATTGCCGCTACGCATGCACGACATGCAAAAGACCGCGACCACGGTGTTTTATTGCCAGATGGGCGGGCGTTCGGCACAGGCTGCCGCGTTTGCCGCCGGTAACGGTTTTACCGATGTGTATAACCTGCAAGGTGGAATTACAGCTTGGGCGCATGCCGGTTTGCCATTGGCATGATGCAATTTGATGTGGAGCTGGATGCGCGCAAGATGGCTTGTCCCTTGCCCATCTTGCGTTGCAAAAAATCGCTGTCCGGGATGAGCACTGGTCAGGTGTTGAAAATCGTTGCAAACGATCCCGGCTCGACGATAGATTTTGAGGTTTTCTGCCGCCAGACCGGCAACGAGCTGCTTTCCGCCAGTCAACAGGGTGGCGAGTACACTTTCTACCTGCGCCGCCGCTAGAAACTCATGTCACGCGGAGACGCGGAGAACGCGGAGTAAAGCAGTAAAAACACTACCACTCCACCGTCATGTCTTAACGGTGTTTGGTTTTATTCGTGAATTTCTCCGCTCAACAGGGTGGCGAGTACACTTTCTACCTGCGCCGTCGCTAGAAACTCATGTCACGCGGAGACGCGGAGAACGCGGAGTAAAGCAGTAAAAACACTACCACTCCACCGTCATGTCTTAACGGTGTTTGGTTTTATTTTGTGAATTTCTCCGCGCCCTCCGCGTCTCCGCGTGAGTCAATTTTTTGAGTTAATTCAAAGCGAAAACGCCGTCTGAGCTTTACCCTAGTTTTGCGCGCTGAGCCTGTAGCTGGACCAGCGTTGCGCCGAAATCACTCATGCGCTTCTTTTCCTGCTCCACCACGGCAGCGGGAGCTCTTGCAACAAAACTTTCATTGCCAAGTTTAGCTTCTGTTTTGGCGACTTCATTAGCCAGACGCGCAATTTCCTTATCCAGCCTTTCCCGTTCGACAGCCACATCAATCTCAACTTTCAACATCAGTTTAAAGCCGCCGACAATCGCCACGGCGGCATCACCGTCGGGTAATTCCGCTACGATCTCAACTTCGCTTAATTTCCCCAGACTGCTGATGTAGGGCGAGAGCGCCGCGAGTGTGGCTGCATCGCCTGATGCGATCAGTGGCACGCGGGCTGCGGGCGACAAGTTCATTTCGCTGCGCAGGCTTCGGCAGGCATTGACGATCTCCTGTAGCAAGCCGATTTGCTCGACTGCTGTGGGGTTAATCAAGGCTGCATTGGCCTGCGGATAAGGTTGCAGCATGACGCTGTCGCCGGTTTTGCCAGCCAGTGGGGCGACCGCCTGCCACAACTCTTCGGTGATGAACGGGATGATTGGGTGTGCCATGCGCAACATGGTTTCCAGCGTGCGGACCAGCGTGCGGCGGGTGGCGCGCTGTATGGCGGGATTGTCCGACGCGATCTGCACCTTGGTTAGCTCCACATACCAGTCACAGTAGGTGTTCCAGACCAGTTCATAGATGGTGCGGGCTGCCATGTCGAAACGATAATCGGCGAAATGCTGTGCCATCTCGGTCTCGGCTTGTTGCAGCAGGCTGATCATCCATAAATCGGCGGCGGAGTATTCCAGCGGCAGCGACTCGTCGAGACCGACGTCCTGTCCATCGCAGTTCATCAGCACGAAGCGGGTGGCGTTCCACAGCTTGTTGCAGAAATTGCGGTAGCCCTCGCAGCGCTGCATGTCGAACTTGATATCGCGGCCCGGGGACGCGAGCGATGAGAAGGTGAAGCGCAACGCATCGGTACCAAAGGCTGTGATACCGGCCGGGAACTCTTTCTTGGTGCGTTTTTCGATTTGTTCGGCTTGCTTGGGATTCATGAGGCCAGTGGTGCGCTTTTTGATCAGCGCATCCAGCGTAATTCCATCAATCAAATCAATAGGATCGAGTACGTTGCCCTTGGATTTGGACATTTTCTGTCCTTCCGCATCGCGGATCAGTCCGTGCA
Organism: Gallionella sp.; assembly: GCA_041660905.1. Taxonomy (GTDB): domain Bacteria; phylum Pseudomonadota; class Gammaproteobacteria; order Burkholderiales; family Gallionellaceae; genus Gallionella. Next base: position 299,851 of record JBAZVL010000001.1, on the reverse strand, counting down.
CATACACATTCTTGAACGGAATCTTACCGGTGATGTGTTTAGTCATCATCACCATACGCGCGACCCAGAAGAAGATGATGTCGAAACCGGTGACCAGCACGGAGGAGGGCAAATACTGTTTAACGAACTCGTTTTGCTCGTCAAATGATTTACCCTCTACCCAATCGAGCGTCGAGAACGGCCACAGCGCCGAGGAAAACCAGGTATCCAGCACGTCGTTGTCGCGATCGAGCTGTCCTGCATAACCTGCCTTGTCAGCCTGTACGCGGGCTTCCGCCTCGCTGCCTGCGACGAATACTTCACCGTTCACGCCGTACCAGGCGGGAATCTGATGGCCCCACCACAGTTGGCGCGAGATACACCAGTCTTGGATGTTGTTGAGCCACTGGTTATAGGTGTTAACCCAGTTCTCAGGGTGGAACTTGATTTCGCCGGAGGCGACGCATTCCAGCGCCTGTTCGGTGATGCTCTTGCCCTCAGGGCCGGCCTTGCTCATCGCCACAAACCACTGGTCGGTGAGCATGGGTTCGATCACCACGCCGGTACGGTCGCCACGCGGCACCTTGAGTTTATGCTTCTCGGCCTTCTCAAACAGACCGGCCGTTTCCAGATGGGTGCAGATCAGTTTGCGCGCCTCGAAGCGATCCAGACCGCGATATTTTTCGGGTGCGCAATCGTTGATCTTGGCATCCAGCGTGAGGATGCAAATCGGTTCGAAGCCGTGGCGCTGTCCGACCGCATAGTCGTTAAAATCGTGCGCAGGGGTGACTTTCACCACGCCAGTGCCGAATTCGCGATCGACGTAGTCATCTGCGATGATGGGGATGGTGCGTGCGCAAAGCGGCAGCGCGACCTGTTTCCCGATCAGATGCGCGTAGCGTTCATCTTCGGGATGCACCATCACGGCTACATCGCCCAGCAGCGTTTCCGGACGGGTGGTGGCGACGGTCAAATGTGTCAGTCCGTGCAGTTTGTCGACTTCCGCCAGCGGGTAGTGAATGTGGTACATGAAGCCGTCTTCTTCCTCCTGTACGACTTCCAGATCGGAGACGGCGGTGTGCAGCTTCGGATCCCAGTTCACCAGACGCTTGCCGCGATAGATCAGGCCTTCGTTGAACAGGCGCACAAAAGTTTCGGTGACCGATTGAGACAGTCCTTCATCCATGGTGAAGCGCTCGCGCTCCCAGTCGGGAGAAGTGCCCAGACGGCGCATCTGACGTGTGATGGTGTCTCCAGAAAACTTCTTCCATTCCCAGACTTTTTCGATAAAAGCTTCGCGGCCTAAGTCGTGGCGCGAAATGCCTTGTCCGTCCAGTTGACGCTCAACCACGATCTGCGTGGCAATCCCCGCGTGATCGGTGCCCGGTTGCCAGAGCGTGTTGTCACCCTTCATGCGATGGTAGCGTGTCAGTGTGTCCATCAGCGTCTGGTTGAAACCGTGACCCATGTGCAAGGTGCCGGTGACATTCGGCGGCGGCAGTTGGATGCAGAAGGATTCCGTCGCAGCCGGGTTTAATCCGGCCTTGAAGAATCCTGCTTCCTCCCATTTGGGATACCAGCGAGATTCGATGTCTTTGGGTTCAAAACTTTTGGTCAATTCCATGGCAATGTAGCGAACAGCGGGGTTCGAGCTTTTATGAAGGGTGAGATTATACAGCGGGCAGGTGCCCGAGCGGAAATGCGGGCGTGATGCCCGAGTTTAAACGGTAAGTCTAAGCCTGTTTTTCCGGATTGACATCGTTTAATGCATCGCGCAGCAGGTGCGGCAGCTCGGCCTTGAACTCGCTGACTGCCAGATCAATCGCCAGTCTTTGCAGTTGTTCGAGCTGCGTGTTGAGTTTGCTGATGAATACCGTTTCCATGTGCGCTTCGAGTTTGTGCAGCACTTGTTGCATTTCTTCGCGGCTGAAGGTGCGGGGAAGCGCTTCTTCAACAGGTGGTTTTTCCTGCGCATTTTCTGCTGCGACTTCGGTCAGCAGCGGCAGGTCATCGAGCACGTTGAGGTTGAGTGAGTTGTTTTTTTCAGTTAAATCAGATGGTTGTGTATTCATGGTTAATTTGGTTCTCTGTGATTAATAGTGGATGTTCCAAATCTATTTGTTGGTATTGCCGGTGGCAGACCGGCAGCTGGTTACTTTCTTTTGAGTCGCCAAAAGAAAGTAACCCAAGAAAAGGCGACCCCGGTTTGCCGCGCCAGCCTGTCTGTAGACAGGCCGCGTATCCTTGATAGCCAACAAATAGCGGGGCTGCGGAACTCGCACGATCCGCTTCGCGGCCACGTGTTCAAACAGTCCTCGCCAAACTGCACCGCTGTTTGTTGGCTATCTGCGGCGGCGCACAGGGGCTAATGGTGGTACCAAACGAGCAGTATTTCATTGTGCTAAATCTTCATTTTTTCAAATACACACTGTATTTCACATAGAGCCGCTAATTTGCCCTGGTTAAATCAAAGTGGCGCAGTTCGTAGCCGCGATCGCGATAAAACTTGTAGCGCTCTCGCCCCGAACGGCTGTCCGTTTCATCCGTGCCGATGATTTCAATGGCGCGTTCGAAACGGCTAACAAATGGCAGGCACTCGTTGTGCAAGCTGATCAGTAAATCGTGGTGCGGAAACTGTTCGTTGTTATAGCTCAAAAAAACCGGTGCAGTCGTGTCCGTAATGCTGTGCGGGATAAACGCCGTGTCAGGGTAATGCCACAGCAACTTGTCCAGCGTTTCCATGCTCGCGGCATCAGGCAGGCTAATCACCGTACGCAGCCCGTTTTGCATGGCTTTGTGGCTCAACTGGCATGCGGTGCGCAGCTTGTCGGTTGAGCCGGTGTAGAAATCGACTTTGGTCATTTCAATTTACTTTACCGCAACGATTGATTAAATATTGCGCAAGCAAAGGAACGGGGCGACCGGTCGAACCTTTGTCTTTGCCGGACTTCCACGCGGTTCCTGCGATATCCAGATGTGCCCAGCGGTAATCCTTGGTGAAGCGCGACAGGAAACAAGCCGCCGTTACGCTACCGGCTGCGCGTCCGCCGATGTTTTGCAGGTCGGCGAAGTTGCTGTCCAGTTGCGATTGATATTCTTCCCATAGTGGCAACTGCCAGGCTTTATCGTTTGCGTAATCGCCGGCTTCCAGCAACTCGCGGGCCAGCTGATCCTGATTGCTGAATAGACCGCTGGCAACCCCGCCCAAGGCGATGACGCACGCGCCGGTGAGGGTGGCGATATCCACCACGGTGTCCGGTTCAAAACGCGCGGCATAGGTGAGTGCGTCGCACAGTATCAGCCGGCCTTCCGCATCGGTGTTGAGTATCTCTATAGTTAGCCCAGCCATGCTGGTGACGATATCGCCGGGTTTGCTGGCGGCACCATCCGGCATATTTTCGCTGCTCGGTATCACGGCGACCACGTTGATCGGCAGTTTCATCTCGGCGATGGCCAGCATGGTGCCCAGCACACTGGCTGCGCCGCACATGTCATATTTCATCTCGTCCATTTCGGCGCCCGGTTTGAGCGATGTGCCGCCGGAATCGAAAGTCAAACCTTTGCCGACCAGTACCACCGGTTTTTGTTTCTTTTCACCGCCGCGATATTCCAGCGTAATCAGCTTGGCGGGCTGGCGACTGCCGTGTGTGACGGACAACAGCGCGTGCATGCCCAGTTTTTCCATGTCCTTTTCTTCCAGGATGGTGGCGCGGAGCTTATGCGACTCGGCCATCTTTTTTGCCTGTTCGGCCAGATAGGTCGGTGTGCAGATATTGCCGGGCAGATTGCCCAAATCCTTGGCCAGTTTCATCCCGTGTGCGATCGCACTGGCTTGAACGACAGCTGATTGTGCCGCGCTATCAGGTTTTTTGGCACAGCCCAGTACAATTTTGCGTAAGACAGGTTTGTCGGCGGGTTTGCTCTTGAGACTGTCGGTGCGGTAGATCGATTCGGCCCCCAGCAGCACGATCTGGTTGATTTTCCATGTTTCATCGCGATCCTGGACGGTCAGCTCGGAAAAATACAGGATGGCCTCCTTGCAGATGGTTTTATGCAGTGCAGCGAAGGTAGTACGAACGATGTCGATAAACTGTTTGGCGTTCAATTCGTCTGCTTTGCCTAATCCCACCAGCAATACGCGTTCAGATTCAACGTTCGACAGGGTGTGAAGCACTACGGTGCTACCCGTCTTGCCGGTCAGGTCGCCGCGAGTGACCAGTTTGCGCAGTTGATGTGCGGAATGTTTGTCGAATATTTGTGCGGAGGGGGGCAGAATACCGCCTTCGTAGACGCCCATCACGAGGCATGCGCTACGGGCTTTGTCCGGACTGCTTTGTTTTATGCTAAATTCCACCTGTTGCTCCCTCTCAATGTTTAAGTTCCGATGCCTGATTATCCGCAAACTCACCGCATAAAGTCAAAGTTGTTTAGCAACAAGCTATTCGGGCGGGTGCTCGTGCTGGAAATGGCCGGCAACGGCATGCTTATTTTTGCTGTTTTATTCGGTATCGTGGTGATCAGTCAGCTGATCCGTTTTCTAGGAGAGGCTGTCAGCGGGAAGCTTGCGGTGGATGGCGTGCTCGCGTTGCTGGGTTTTAGTGCGCTGACCTATCTGCCCGTGCTGCTTTCCATCAGTCTGTTCATTTCCATCCTCTTGACTTTGTCGCGTTGTTATCGCGACAGCGAAATGGTGGTGTGGTTTTGTGCCGGGATCGGTTTGACGCGCTGGATACGGCCTGTGTTGTGGTACGCCGGGCCGGTGGTACTGGTCATTGCGTTGCTCAGTCTGGTGTTATCGCCATGGGCCTTGCGTAAGTCGGATGAGTTCAAAAACAAACTGGAAAGTCGTGATGAAGTCGCCGCGTTCACACCGGGGATGTTTCGTGAATCCAACCAGGCTGACCGGGTATATTTTGTTGAAAATATGGATGTCAAAACCAACCGTGTAGAAAACATTTTTGTACGCTCTGTGCAAAATGCCAAGCTGGGTACGATGGTGGCGCGGCAGGGTTTCCAGGAAACGATGGCCAATGGTGATCGCTTTCTGGTTTTGCTCAATGGAACTCGTTATGAGGGGACGCCAGGTCAAACTGACTATCGTATCGTTGAATTCGAACGATATGCGATGCGCATGGACAGTGTGGCCTCCAAGCAGGCGCGGCCCAATGTGCGCGCCTTGCCGACACCGGTGTTGTGGCGCAATCCGACTACCTGGAATTTATCTGAACTGGAGTGGCGATTAGGCTTGCCTATCAGCGCGGCGATACTGGCGCTGCTCGCGATACCCTTAAGTTTTGTCAACCCACGCGTCGGGCGTTCGCTCAACCTGATTACAGCCATCGTGCTGTATATGTTGTATAGCAACATGATCAGCGTGACCAACGCCTGGGTGGGGCAGGGTAAAATTGCGCCCGGCATTGGTTTGTGGGGCATCCATGCGCTGATGTTGTTGATCGCTGCCCTGTTTTTCTACCGGCGTGTGACGCTGTTCTCTTTGCGCAGGGTGCTTGGAAAATGAAGTTGCTGACTCGATATCTGGCTAGGGAAATCTATGGCAGCATCGCGCTGGTATTCGCCACGTTGATCATGCTGTTTGCTTTTCTTGATTTTATTCATGAGCTTAGCATGATGGGCTACGGTCAGTACAGCCTGTGGTTTGTGGTGTTGTTTGTGATATTGACCATACCTGGTCATCTGTACGAATTGTTTCCGGTCGCGGTGCTGGTTGGAACTATTTTTGCCCTAGTGCAATTGGCATCTCGTTCTGAGTTGACGATTTTTCGTGCTTCCGGGGCATCGACCGGGCAGATGCTGGGTGCATTGGCAAAAATCGCGTTGCCGATGATTATCGCCAGCTTTCTCTGTGGTGAAGTGCTGGCGCCGCCCTCCGAGCGTATGGCACAGAAATTGCGCCTCAAGGCGATGAATTCGCCGGTATCCATGCAGGCGTTCCGCTCCGGTGTCTGGGTTAAAGATGGAGGAAACTTCGTTAATGTTAAAAATGTGATGCCCGACACCAGCTTGCTGGATATTGAAATTTATAGTTTTGATGCAAAATTTCATTTGCAGACAATTTTCAGTGCCAGACACGCAAGCTACCTGCGCCCTGGCAGCTGGTTGTTGGCTGAGGTGACGGAGACGCGCTTCAATCAGCGCGGTGTGACGGTTCAAAGACACTCGAGCTTGCCATGGCAGTCTGAACTGACGCCGGGTATTTTAAGTGTGATGTTGGTGGTGCCCGAGCAAATGTCAGCTTATGATTTGTATACCTATGCCAGTCATTTGAAAGAAAACAAGCAACAGAGTGCCCGATACGAGATTGCGATGTGGAACAAGCTGGTTTACCCTTTTGCTCTTTTGGTGATGATGGTGTTGGCGCTGCCGTTCGCTTCTTATCATCGACGAGCCGGTGGTGTCAGTATGATGATTTTTATGGGTATCGTGCTGGGTTTGGTGTTCCATTTTGCCGGGCGACTGTTTGCCAGCTTGGGTGCGCTCAATGCATGGCAGCCCTTGTTCAGTGCATCAGCAATGACGGGTGTGTTTTTGCTGCTTGGGGTCGTGATGCTGTGGATGGTGGAGCGGCGTTAGCGCGATAAAGCATGAGGCTGCAGATTGAATTTTTTATTAATAGTTTAATTTAATCGAGGGCTTGCGATAATGCGAGCCCTTCTTTTTGAGGTTGGTTTGAATAAAACAGTTGTATTGTCCCCTGCTGCGCTGCGTCGTCTTGCCCGAATTGAAGCGCTGACCGAAATCGAGTTCCCCGCCGATCTGCCTGTAGTAGCGCGACGGGAGGATTTGGCGCGGGCGATTTCGGATCATCAGGTGGTCATCGTCTGCGGTGAAACAGGTTCGGGTAAAACCACTCAGTTGCCTAAAATCTGCCTGACACTGGGGCGCGGGGTGAAGGGGGCGATTGGTCATACTCAGCCGCGCCGGGTGGCGGCGCGCACCGTGGCGAACCGCATCGCCGCAGAGCTCAAGACTGAACTGGGCGGTCTGGTCGGTTATAAGGTGCGCTTTCACGACAAGGTGTCCGTCGACACGGTCATCAAGCTGATGACCGATGGAATCTTGCTGGCGGAAATTCATCGTGATCCGCTGTTGCGTCAATACGACACCATCATCATCGATGAGGCGCACGAGCGCAGCCTGAATATCGATTTCCTGTTGGGCTATTTCAAGCAGCTGCTGCCCAGACGGCGGGATTTAAAACTGATCATTACGTCCGCGACGCTGGATGCCGACAGGTTCGCCCGACACTTCGGTGCGGTGGTGGTCGAGGTGTCCGGGCGCAGTTATCCGGTCGAGACGCGCTATCGTCCCTTGCAAATCAGCGAGGAAGGGGAGCCGCAGGATGTGCCGCAGGCGGTGAGCAGTGCGCTGGACGAGTTGGCGGCAGGTGGATTGAGGGGCGATGTGCTGGTGTTTTTGCCGGGAGAGCGCGAGATACGCGACACCGCAGAAGTGTTGCGCAAGCATCATCCCAAGGGGATAGAGATTCTGCCGCTGTTCTCTCGTCTGTCGGCGACCGAGCAGGACAAGGTATTTAAAACCGGTGGCAAACGGCGCGTGGTGCTGGCGACCAATGTGGCGGAAACCTCGCTGACCGTGCCGAATATCGGCTATGTGATCGATTGCGGGCAGGCCAGAGTGAACCGATACAGCATCAGGCAAAAAGTCGAGCAGCTGCATATCGAGAAAATCTCGCGTGCGGCGGCTAATCAGCGTTCCGGGCGTTGCGGGCGCGTGATGAGCGGGGTGTGCGTTCGCTTGTACGACGAGGCGGATTTTTTACAGCGCGACGAATTTACCGATCCGGAAATTTTCCGCGTATCTCTGGCGACCGTGATTTTGCGCATGAGCGCGCTGGAACTGGGCGAAGTCGCCGAATTCCCGTTCATCGAACCGCCTACACCGCGCATGATTGCCGATGGTTATCAGTTGCTCGCGGAACTCAACGCGATCGATGAAGAGCGCAAACTCACACCTTTAGGTCATGAACTGGCCAAGTTGCCGCTGGATCCTAAAATCGCACGTCTGTTACTGGCTGGCCGGCAATACGGTTGCCTGACAGAAATTCTCATCATCGCCAGTGCGCTATCGACGCAAGATGCGCGCGAGCGTCCGCTGGATCGTCAGGAAGCGGCCGATACCGCGCATAAGCGTTTTGCCGATGAACGTTCTGACTTTTTAGCCTATATCAAGATGTGGGCTTGGTTTGAACAGGCCGTGGCGCACAAGCAATCCAACCGTCTGCTGGCCGAGGAATGCCGCAAGAATTTCCTCTCCCCTTTGCGCCTGCGTGAATGGCGGGAGTTGCATCAGCAGTTGCATACTCAGGTGGCGGAAATGGGCATGCGCGAAAACGAGTTGCCGGCGACATATGAGCAGATCCACAAGGCGCTGCTGTGCGGCTTGCTCGGGAATATCGGCATGAAGAGCGTGGATGGCAATGAATATCTGGGCGCGCGCGCCATCAAGTTTTTCATCGCGCCGAATTCGGTGCTGGCGAAAAAAGGTACGAAGTGGGTGATGGCGGGCGAGTTGATCGAGACGCATCGACTGTATGCGCGCACGGTGGCCAGAATCGAGCCTGAATGGCTGGAGGAGGTGGGCGATCATCTGATCAAACGGCACTATTACGATCCGCACTGGGAGAAAAAACCGGCACAGGTGGTTGCCTTTGAGCGCAGCACACTGCATGGTTTGTTGCTTAACGCCAAGAAGCGCGTGCATTACGGGCCGATGAATGTGCCCGAATCGCGCGAAGTATTTATTCGTCAGGCGCTGGTCGAGGGTGAGTTTGATACTCGCGCGCAATTTTTCTCTTATAATCAAAAGCTTATCGCAGAGATCGAGGCGCTGGAGCACAAGGCGCGGCGTCCCGATGTGCTGGTGGACGATGAGCTGATCTATGCTTTTTACGACAGCAAGATCGCGGCACATATCCACAATGGCGCGACTTTCGAGGCTTGGCGCAAGGATGCCGAGCGCACAGACGCGAAGCTGCTGTATTTGAAAAAGGACGATCTGATGCGCCACGAAGCGGCCGGCATCACCACCGATCAGTTTCCGCCGCAACTCAAGATCGACAACGTCAGCTTTGCCTTGAGTTATCACTTTTCACCCGGTAAGAGCGACGACGGCATCACGCTGACCGTACCGCTGGCGCTGATCAATCAGGTGGCAGCGGCGCGTTGTGAGTGGCTGATCCCCGGGCTGTTGCCGGAAAAGATCGTCCAGCTGGTCAAGACGCTGCCGCAAAAAATTAGACGCAATCTGGTGCCGGTGCCGGAATTCGCCGCGCAATTTTGCCGCGATGTTCAGCCTGATCACACGCCGCTGTTGCAGGCGCTGTCGCGCTACATACGCGAGAAAAAACAGCTGGATGTGTTGCAGGATGCCTATCGTCTTGAACAGTTACCCGCGCATCTGTTGATGAATTTCCGCGTGCTGGATGAGCACGGTCGCCAATTGGGTATGTCGCGCAATTTCTCACAGTTGCACAGTGAGCTCGCGCCTCACGCGGCGCCGGTGATCGCCGCCGTGACCGTGGACAAACAGGAGGTGCTCTCCGAGCAACGCTGCACTTCCTGGAGTTTCGGTGTGTTTGCCCAGACGCGGGAAGTCAATCGCGCAGGGCAAAAAGTCACGCTGTATAACGCGTTAGTGGATGAAAAGGATGCGGTGGTGTTGCGCGCCTTCGATACCAGAGATGCGGCGCAGGCGGCTCATCGCGGCGGATTGCGTCGATTGTTTATGCTGGCTTTAAAAGAACAGGTGAAATATCTGGAGAAGAATCTGCCCGATGCGCAGCGTCTGGGAATGTTGTTCATGCCCTTCGGCACGCAGCAGGAATTGCATGCGCAAATTCTGGCGATGGCATTCGACAAGGGATGTCTGAACGATCCGCTGCCAGTCTGTGAGGCCGATTTCACCACAAGGGCGAAAGAGGCCAAGAATCGCTTGTTGCTGATCGCGCAGGAATTGGCGCGGCTGGTGGCTCAGGTGTTAACTGAACATCAGGTTTTGCAGAAGTTGCTGCCGCAGATCAAGGCGAATGCGCAGGCCAATCAGGATATACGCGCCCAACTGGAATTTCTGCTTCATCCCCGCTTTATCCGTGATACGCCTTATGAGCGTTTGCAGCATGTGCCGCGTTATCTCAAGGGTATCAATCTGCGTATCGAGAAGCTGCGCAGCAATCCGGCGCGCGATGCGCAGTGCATGGCACAGTTGCAGCCCTTATTGCAGGCGCTGCAAAAACTGCGTCAGGCCAAAAGTTCCGATCCGCGTGTGGATGAGTTTGCTTGGGTGATGCAGGAGTTGCGTGTGTCCTTGTTCGCTCAGGAGTTGAAGACGCCGGTAATCGTCTCAGTCAAACGACTGGAGAAGATGCTCGCAGCGATGAAGAGTTAGTCATCGGATTGAAGTGCGTAAAAAAGGCGCGATGACTTCTCATCGCGCCTTTTTTACGTTTAGCCGTATTAGCTAAAGAACGCGGCCAATGCATCGGCCGGAATTTCCACCCCGGTCAACTTGGCTTTTTGCAGCACTTCCCAGAAGTAGCGGTAAGTGGCGCGGTCGTGCAATTCCCCCGCGTACTGAATCGGCCCCCAGTCGGCGGCCTGAGCTGCCAGCAGGATATTGGCCGCATCAGATACTTCGCCGTAATTTGGCTTCATCGCGTCGACGATCGCCTGAATTTGCGTAGGGTAGATACTCCACATACGCTGGAAACCGAATTCGTGGCGTGCGCGACTGGCATCGTTGTAAGTGATCTCAGCGTTTTTCAGATCCAGCGTCACGTTGTGAGCGGGAACCACGCCGTGCGCCAGGGCGGCAGCGACTACGTTAGCCTTGGCGCGGGCGAGCAGACGGTGTTCAAACTGTCCGGGGCTGCGCATGGCAGATGCTGGAATCGCGCCGTAATGGCCGCTGACGAAATCCATCAATCCGAAATCCAGTACCTGCAACCACGGCAGGGCGGCGATTTCATAGGCTTCATGCAGCGCGCCGTGCGTCTCGACCAAAATGTGGATGGGAATTTCGCGGGTGATGCCGTTCGCGGCCGCGACCTTTTGAATATACGCGATCATCTCGGCAGCTTGCGCTGCACGCGTGCATTTAGGGATGGTGATATAGGTCAAAACCTGTCCTGCACCGCCGACCAGAATATCTACATCCAGACGCCATGCGGCATGCGTGTAGTCGTGGATGCGTGCGCCTGCCATCTTGTGCTTGTTCGCTTCCGAATTCAAAACGCGCACGATCATTTCTGCGTGTTCGCGTTCCTGGCCTGCCGCTGCGCCGTCTTCACAGTCGCAAGTGATATCGAAAATCGGACCCAGAGTGTCTTGCAGCGACATGGCCTTGAGGATGAGCTTTTCACTTCCTGCAAAATGCTCGCAACTTGGGATGGCAGGGAAAGATTTTTCTCCACCGAACAGGGCTTGATTTGGGTGTGTGGCTACTGACATGACGATTCCTTATCTGCGTGGCATAAAAATGGTGTAATCAAGGTCCAGCACGACGTTGGGGTGATAAGCCCGCTTGCCGTTTTTCTCTATATGGGTGTCGGGTAATTCGCCCGCTGTGATGTTTTTCACTCCGACCATGCGCAGGCGCAGTGCACCGATATCCGTTCTGTCCGGCAGTTCCCAGCAAGCTAGCACTTCAGTCCATGTGTAAATGGTGTCGCCGCCGAAGCAGGGGTTGCTGTGCGTGCCGGCATTGATGGCGGCGATAGTGAGCGCATTTTCCAGTCCATCGTAGGACAGTGCGCGGCACAGCGAAATGACGTGACCACCGTACATCAGGCGGCGACCGAAAGGTGAGGTCTTCATCATCTCTGCATCGAAGTGCAGGCGCGCATTGTTCTGATAGAGTTTGGTGGCGAGTGTGTGGTCACTGTCGTCCACCGTCATGCCGGCCGGGTGGTTGATACGTTCGCCGACCTTGTAGTCATTCCATAGCTTGTTGCTGCCGGTGGCTGAGGTTTCGAACTCGGAAAAATCAGCAAATTCAGGTAGATACAATCTATCAACGGTGACAGCATCCGGCAGTACAGGGATGACGGTCTCAGGCGCGGGTCGGGATAAATCCTGCTTATGCACCATCACCCAGCGCTTCCATTCGAGGACTGTTTGCAGATTCTGGTTTTGCGATACCGAATGCACGTAAACCACGCCGTTGGTGCCGCTGGAATTTTGCTTGAGTCCGATCACGGTTGAGGCGGTGCTCAGGGTGTCGCCGGCATAAACGGGTTGCAGAAAGCGCACATCGGCATAACCTAAGTTCGCGACCGCGTTGACGGAGATGTCGGGGACAGTCTTACCGAAGGCGATGTGAAAAGCCAGCAGGTCGTCTGTGGTTTGCTTGCGGTAACCCAGCGCGTGCGCGACGGGTTGTGCGCAGTGCAGAATATGCCTGCTGCCGGTCAAGGCCAGATACATCGCGGCATCGCCTTCCGTGATGGTGCGCGGCGTGGCGTGCTGGATGACTTGTCCCAGCGTAAAGTCTTCGAAGAAATTGCCGCGTCCGGGTTGTTTGCTATGCATGTTCGTCTTCCATTTTAGCGATCATTTCAGACAGGCTCAGCAAGCGCTGAGCGGCTTCAACGTGGTGGTGCTCGACCAGACGGTCATTGACAACGACAGTGCCGCGCCCTGCTGCATTTGCCAGGGACAGCGCGCTGATGATTTCACGTGCGCACTTGACTTCGGACGGCTTGGGGGTAAACGCGTCGTTCGCGTAAGTCAGTTGCAGCGGATGTACCATGGACTTGCCGTCAAACCCCATGTCGCGCCCCAGCCGACAGGCGTACTCGAAGGACTCGATATCCTTGAAGTGACTGCTGATGCCGTCTACTACAGCGCGGTTATGTGCGCGTGCTGCCAGTATCACCATGGATAGGCTGGCTAGCAGAGGTAGTCGGTCCCGGGTGGTGTGCGCGTGCAACTGTGAGGTTAAATCTGAAGTCGCCATGATCATGCAGGCGATGCGATCTGAGGCGCTGGCGATTTCTTCTGCATGGAGTACGGCGAGTGGACTTGCGATCATCACCATCACGGGGAGGTTCTGACCGCCAGCCTGGTCCAGCGCCTCAATGGCGTTCAATACATCGTTGCGACTCTCGATGTTAGAGAAAAGAATCGCATCGGCACCTATGTTTGCCACCGCGCGTATATCGTCGTGTCCCCAGGGCGTGTTCAGTCCGTTGATGCGGATGACGATTTCGCTTGCGCCATAGCCACCCTGTTTGACCGCCTCGACAACGTTTTGCCGGGAGGACTCTTTGGCGGAAATCAGGATGGGGTCGCCAAGATCAAGAATGACCGAATCTGCCGGCACGATGCGCGCCTTCTCCAGGTAGCGAGTATTGCAGCCCGGAACATATAGCATAGAGCGGCGAGGTCGAAAATAGTTGTTCATGATGCTCCTCGTGGAAGTGCCGTGGGTATTTAAGGTGAGTCTGGGTTGGATTCTATCGGCGTATAATCGGAGTGTCAACAAATTCTTATGTCTTATATAAGACATAAAACACTAGACTTTGGGTGGATTGCGTGATTTAATTCTGCCAACGCAAATTCAAATTCGGAAAAATGAACAAACTATTAGTGCATCCGAGCTTTCAGCCGCTGTATCAGCAGATTAAGTCGTTGCTAACGCAGAGCCTGATTTCGGGCGAGTGGGCGCCGGGTGCGGCAATTCCCAGTGAAATGGAGTTGGCGCAGCGCTTCGGCGTGAGTCAGGGTACGGTCAGAAAGGCAATCGATGAGCTGGCCGCAGAAAATATCGTGGTGCGGCGTCAGGGCAAGGGGACTTATGTCGCCACGCACTCTGAGGATATGGTTAAGCTGAGATTTTTGCGGCTGGTGGCGAGCGATGGTAGTCGTGAGTTGCTCGATAACAAGTTGCTCAGTTGCGAGCGGTCCAAGGCGACCGCCAATATCGCACGAATTTTGCAAATTAAAGCGGGCAGCGCCGTGATCGACATCAAACGCTTGTTGTTGTTTTCAAATAAACCGGTGATCCTCGACCGGATTATTCTGCCTACCGCCTCTTTCAAAGGGGTGACAGCGGAGCGTATAGAGGAATACAACGGGTCGATGTACCGGATGTATGAAACACAGTTGGGTATACGCATGGTGCGAGCGGAAGAAAAATTGACTGCAATAGGCGCTGATGCGGAAACGGCCGTTTTGCTGGGGTTAAAACCGGGTACGCCGTTGCTGAGTATTGAAAGAACGTCGTACACCTATGGCGATAAGCCCATGGAGTGGCGACTGGGATTGTGTCTGACTGATCAGCATCATTACTTCAATCAGTTTGAGTAGGAATGAGGCGGGCAGAATAAATCGTTTTTTAGGGCGGGAGTCGGGAAAAATATGAATACCACAAATGTACCTCAAACCGATCCGACTAGGAGTGCTAGTCAGGATGTGAATGCCAACATGTTGGGCGGTTATTGGCCGGGCATCCAGTTGTATTACCCGCCGGTCAAGTATGCGCCGGCGTTGGGTATTTACGAAGATCTGGAGGCGGCATCTCAGCGCATGAAAAAATATGCGCATCAGACGAACGCGCACACGTTAATTTTCGATCTGGAAGACGGTTGTCGCCAGAAGGAGATGAGCCGAACTCTGCTCAGGCAGGAGTTGCCCCTGTTCAAGCGCCGCAGCGAAGTGGCGATCGCAATACGCATCAATCCGTTCCGTACCGACGAATACGAACAGGATATGGCGCTGGTCCGTGATCTGGCTGAACACATCGATGTGGTGATGCTGGCGAAGGCGGGTGAAGCCTATGGCGCTGCTGAAGTGCGCGATTTGTCGAGCTTTTTGGTTGGTCTTAAACATCCGATTTCGATACAGCCCATCATCGAACACCCTAAATCGCTCAAGATTGCCCCGGATTTGATGCAATACAGCACGGTGAAGCATGTGGTATTCGGTATCCACGACTTTTCAAAAGCGATGGGGATACAAATCACGCCGGAAAACTGGACTGAAGAATTGAAATACTTCCTCAATCAGATCATGTTCGAGGCGCGTATCGCTGGAAAAGGGGTGATCGGGGGAGTCGAAACGTTGATCGGTTCGAGCAGCATGCCGGAAAAATATATAGAGCCACATGATGTGCGCCGCTGGCTGGATCTGCACGGCGAGAATGAATCGCGCATTGTGTATAAGCACGCGTGCCAGGAAGCTGCCATGGGCTTGACCGGCAAACAGGTGATCCACCCCGGGCATATTCATCTGTGTAAGGTGGCCTACACGCCCTCGCCGACAGAAATTACCCAAAAAATCAGAATATTGAAGGCGGCGATCGAAGCGGATGCCCTGCTGGGCGGTGCAATACGCATCGATGGTGAAATGCTCGATCCTCCGATGTTCGGTAAGGCCTTGCAAACCCTGCTCAGAGCACATGCCTTGCGCGCGCTCACCCCGGCCGATGGCGAGTTTGCCATGACGGTATTGCAGCTCATGCCGACGCAAGTCGTTCGCGAAAACTGGCCGTATGGCGTTATTCTTTAGGAGGCAGCATGTCTACATTTAAACCGTTTGACCCCTGGGTCTGGGAAGTTCCTGAAAAATTTAATATCGGTGTGGCTTGTACCGATGCGCATCTGAATACGCCAGCTGCTGGCAATATCGCGATGATCGTGGAAGACGACAAGCTGGGTACGTCGCAAATTACCTTCACCGAACTGGCTGAGCGCACGAGTCGCTTTGCGCAGTTGTTGAGAAATTTAGGCGTGGGTGACGGCGAGCGGGTCTTGATCCGTTTGCCTAATTGTCTGGATTATCCAACTGCCTTTCTGGGTGCGATGAAGCGGGGTGCGATTTCTGTGCCAACTTCTACATTGCTTACGGCTGAAGAAGTCGCCTATCTCGCACAAGATTCAACCGCTTCGGTGCTGGTCACCGATAAGGCCGCCTGGGCGACCTTGAAGGACAGCCTGAAAGAGGCGGTTAATCTGCGTCACGTGTTGTTGTCGGGTCCAGGCGAGGTACTGACGGTAGATGGGTTGAATGTGCAGGATCTGGATGCGGTCTTGGCTGCCATCGCGGTCTGTGAACCTGCGCATCAGTCCATGGCGACAGATCCCGCCTATCTGGTCTACACATCAGGCACCACAGGTTACCCTAAAGGCGTACTTCATGCGCATCGTGCTCTGATCGGTCGCACACCTGCCTCGACCTATTGGTTCGATTTCGCCGCCGAGGGAGATCGCATCATGCACTCCGGGAAATTCAACTGGACCTATGTGTTGGGTTCGGGATTGATGGACCCGCTCTTTTTGGGTAAAACGGTGATCGTTCATGAAGGCAAAAACGACGCGAATACCTGGCCCCGTCTGATCAAAAAGCATTCTGCGACAATCTTCGTCGGTGTGCCGACCATCTATCGTCAGATCGTGCAAAAGAGCGATTTCACCCGCGCCGATGTGCCTACCTTACGCCACTGCATGAGTGCGGGAGAGCATCTGTCCGATGAGGTGCTCAGCCAATGGCGTGAACGATTCGGCGTGGATATCTATGAAGCGGTCGGGATGTCCGAGTTTTCCTACTATCTGTGCCAAACCACAT
Source organism: Gallionella sp. (assembly GCA_041660905.1). Taxonomy (GTDB): domain Bacteria; phylum Pseudomonadota; class Gammaproteobacteria; order Burkholderiales; family Gallionellaceae; genus Gallionella. The sequence goes on along the minus strand of JBAZVL010000001.1, from coordinate 283,271 downwards.
CGCGTCCGATACGCCCGGGTTCTGCGGGATTCCCGCAACCTGGCCACAACATACAGTTGCTCGATCCTGAAACCTTGCAGCCGGTTGCCGCCGGTGAAGAGGGGATGATCTGCGTGCCGCAGGATGATCCTGGTCTGTTCTTGAAATATTGGAATATGCCGGAAGAAACCGAAAAGTTAGTGCACGATGGATGGTTTTTCACCGGAGATTATGCGCGTTACGACGAAGACGGTTACATCTGGTTTCTGGGACGAAAGGACGACATCATCAAAAGCTTTGGTTACCGTGTGTCGCCCTATGAAATCGAACGCGTCTTGAAATCTCACCCGTCTGTAGCCGATTGCGCCTCTGTCGGTGAAGAAATCGAGAAGGATAAAGTGCTGGTGGTGGCTTACGCCATCATGCATCCGGGCAGCACGACCACGGCGGATGAGTTGCTGGCTTTCGGTCGCGAGCATCTGGCCGCCTACAAGGCGCCGAAAACTATCTACCTTGCACAAGATTTCCCCCGCACTAAAAATGGAAAAATATTGCGTCGTGAGGTGCATCCGGCTATCGCGATCTCCAGATCGAAAGCGCGCTAAGCGATTGAACTGCCGAACGTTGAAATTTAGAGGAAATTATGGACAAGCAATTGCGCGAAGCAGCACTGAATTATCATCGTCAGTCACCGGCCGGTAAAATATCGGTTAATTCAACTAAGCCTATGATTACGCAAAGAGATTTGGCGTTAGCTTATTCTCCCGGCGTGGCGGCGGCTTGTGAATTGATCGTAGAGAATCCGCTGGAAGTGCGCAATATGACGGCGCGTGGCAATCTTGTCGCAGTAATTACCAACGGTACGGCAGTGTTGGGTCTGGGGGCGATCGGTCCGCTTGCCGCAAAACCCGTGATGGAAGGCAAAGGGGTGTTGTTCAAGAAGTTTGCTGGTATCGATGTATTCGATCTGGAAATCGATGAGCGTGATCCGGATAAATTGGTGGACATCATCGCCGCGCTGGAGCCGACTTTTGGCGGTATCAATCTGGAAGATATCAAGGCGCCGGAGTGTTTTTATATAGAACGCAAGTTGCGCGAGCGGATGAAAATACCGGTATTCCATGACGATCAGCATGGAACCTCTATCATCGTCGGCGCAGCGCTGTTAAACGGTTTAAAGGTGGTCGGCAAACAGATAGAGCAGATCAAGCTGGTGGTGTCCGGTGCGGGGGCTGCAGCCTTGGCTTGTCTGGATATGCTGGTGAGTCTGGGTGTGAAGATGGAAAACATCGTCGTCACCGACATCGCCGGGGTGGTCTATAAGGGCCGTCTTGAAGAAATGGACGACAATAAGGCGCGCTACGCGGTGGAGACTACCGCGCGTGTGCTGACCGATGTTATCGCCGGTGCTGATGTGTTTTTGGGATTGTCTGCCGGCGGGGTGTTGAAGCCTGACATGGTGGTGAAGATGGCCAATCAGCCATTAATTTTTGCCCTGGCTAATCCTAGCCCCGAAATCTTGCCCGAACACGCACGCGCGGTGCGTCCAGATGCGATTTTAGCAACCGGCCGTTCTGATTATCCGAATCAGGTGAATAACGCGCTGTGCTTTCCGTATATTTTCCGTGGTGCACTGGATGTAGGCGCATCGACCATCAACGAGGCGATGAAGCAGGCCGCCGTCTATGCGATCGCTGAACTGGCGCAAGCCGAGCAGTCCGATGAAGTGGCCAGCGTTTATGGCGACGAAGCGTTGTCCTTTGGCATGGACTATCTGATCCCTAAGCCTTTCGATCCGCGTCTGATTACGCGTATCGCGCCTGCCGTGGCACAGGCCGCCATGGATACCGGTGTGGCCGAGCGGCCGATCGCCGATATGGACGCCTATCGACAGCAGTTGGAAGGTTTTCTATATCAGTCTAACATGTTGATGAAGCCGGTATTCGAGGCGGCGAAACGTGAACCTAAGCGTCTGGTGTATGCGGAAGGTGAGGATGTGCGCGTGCTGCATGCCGTGCAGACCGTAGTGGACGAAGGGATTGCCTTTCCTATTCTGGTCGGTCGTCCCGATGTGGTTGAGAAGCGTATTGCCAAGTTGGGTCTGCGTATTCGCGCGGGCGTTGATTTTGAGCTGGTCAATCCGGACAATGATCCGCGCTATCGCGAGTACTGCAACGAGTATCACCGTCTGGTGCAGCGTAAAGGGGTGACGATGGATTCGGCCAAGCGTGAAATGCGTCGCCGTACCACGCTGATTGCGGCAATGCTGGTGCGGATGAATGCGGCAGACGCCATGCTGTGCGGAACGATCTTCCAACCGTTGATGCATCTGTTGTATATCGATCAGGTCATCGGGCATACGCCGGGCGGCAGTGTTTATGCGGCGATGAATATCCTGATGATGCCTAAGTACACGCTGTTTATCTGCGATACGCATGTCAATCTTGATCCGACTGCGGAAGAGATCGCGGAAATGACGTTGTTGGCTGCCGAAGAAGTCCGTCGCTTTGGTCTGGTGCCGAAAGTCGCGCTCTTGTCCCATTCAAATTTTGGCAGTCACGAGAATCCTTCGGCACAAAAAATGAGCCGGGCGCGTGAGTTGCTGGAGCAAATGGCACCGGAACTTGAGGTAGAAGGCGAGCTGCACGGCGATGCAGCACTCTCGGAAAGCCTGCGCGCCGAGATATTCCCTGCCTCGCGTTTGAAGGGGGCAGCCAATCTGCTGATCATGCCGAATCTGGATGCGGCGAATATTTCCTACAATTTGCTTAAAATGACCGGTGGAGATGGTGTTACTATCGGGTCTATTTTATTGGGCGCTAACAAATCGGCGCATATTCTGACCTCGACCGCGACTGCGCGTCGTATCGTGAATATGAGTGCCTTGGCGGTGGCGGCTGTCAAAACAAGGAGAAAATAAGTGAACAAGCGTGATGTGGAGTTGTTGAGCGAAGAAGTCGAGATGTTGATGCAGGAACGCGCCACGTTGCTGAAAGTTGCCGGCGCAGCGGCAGTGCTGATTTCTCATGCGAAGGTGGAGAATTTGCCGCATGAGGTGGTGGAGTCTGCCGAAAAGTTATCCGAAGCGCTCAATGCTTTAAGAGAAGAAACGCTACAGGACGCGCTGGATACTGTGATTGATTGAGGGTTAGTGCGACATTCGCACTATTTTTCCAGCCAATGCAGTAAAAATTCCCATTGTTCGAGTTCCCGTTCCGAAAGATGGGATGGGAGATCGAACAGCGATTTTCCTTCGAAGGCGGCGTTCACGTATAACTGTGTGTCGCGCAGGTAAGCTAAAATCGGCAAGTTTGACGCGGCAAGAAACTCTTCCAGTGTCGCTGCGGCGCGGGTGCGCGCATTCATCCGCATGCCGACGATGCCAATCTGGCATTTACCCTGCCGCACTTCCTTTTCATCTAGCAGGACTTTAAGAAAATCGCGGCTGGCATTTTGATCGAACATTGAGGGCGCAATCGGGACGATGATCTTGTAGGCGAGTTTAAGCGTTCGCGCAAGATTTTTACCGTGCAGACCTGCGGGGGAATCTATCACCAGATGGTCGGTAAAGTAATCCTCCCCTTTTTTTGAATCCAGCGTCACGATACCCGGCAAATCATCAGGGCGTGCGGCGACCCAGCCCGTGGCGGATTTTTGTCGGTCCAGATCCAGTATCGCCACGCGATGCCCCTGATTGGCAAGGTACGCTGCGATGTTGACCGACAGCGTTGTCTTGCCACTTCCACCTTTAGGATTTGCGATCAGGATGGTTTTCATTGATTTCTTTCGTGTACATGACTAATGTCTTCAGGCGTTAGTCGCAGTATCGCACCGATTTCAGGTGCGTGGCTAATTCGAACTGCGTCTACAGGATTACTTAAGCAGTTGAAAATGATAACATCGCCGCAACTATTTTTTGGAGAACAGCATGGCCGGTCATAGCAAATGGGCAAATATCCAGCATCGCAAGGGTAAACAGGATGCCAAACGCGGCAAAATTTTCACAAGGTTGATCAAAGAAATCACCGTTGCGGCGCGCATGGGGGGCAGTGATGCGACCGGCAATCCGCGTCTGCGTCTGGCGATGGATAAAGCCTATGCCAATAATATGCCTAAAGATAACGTTGAGCGCGCCATTAAGCGCGGCGCAGGCGAACTGGACGGGGTGCAATATCTGGAAATTCGCTATGAAGGCTACGGTATCAACGGTGCTGCGGTCATGGTCGACTGCATGACCGACAACAAGATGCGTGCGGTTGCCGATGTGCGTCACGCGTTTAGCAAATATGGCGGGAATCTGGGCACGGACGGCTCGGTCGCTTTCATGTTCACCCACTGCGGTCAGATGATCTTCGCTCCCGGAACGGATGAGAATGGACTGATGGAAGTCGCACTCGACGCGGGCGCGGAAGATATTTCGACCAACGATGATGGCAGTATCGAAGTGATTACCGGGCCGAACGATTTTATCAATGTGAAACAAGCGCTCGAAGCGGCCGGATACAAGCCGGAATTCGGTGAAGTGATCATGAAGCCAGCCAACGAAGTGATCTTTTCCGGAGATGATGCGGTGAAGATGCAAAAATTGCTCGATGCGCTGGAAGATCTGGATGACGTTCAGGAAGTGTATACCACGGCAGTGATTGAGGATTGAGGATTGAGGATTGAGGATTGAGGAATGAGGAATGAGGAATGAGGAATGAGGAATGAGGAATGAGGAATGAGGAATGAGGAATGAGGAATGAGGAATGAGGAATGAGGAATGAGGAATGAGGAATGAGGAATGAGGATTGAGACGTGAGGAGTGAGTTAAAGGCGGGACAGCGGGTGTTGCTCGATCCTCAATCCTCGATCCTCGATCCAGCTTCTTTGGGCTCAATCCTTAATCCTCGATCCTCGATCCGAATTTTAGGCATAGACCCCGGTCTGCGCATCACGGGGTTCGGCATCATCGACAAGGAAGGTCAACAGCTGCACTATGTTGCCAGCGGTTGCATCAAGACTCCGGCAGGCGATTTGCCGGAGCGTCTGAAAGTCATTCTCAATTCTCTGGGTGAAGTGATCGCACAGCATCAACCTACTCATGCTGCGGTTGAAAAAGTGTTCGTTAACGTCAATCCGCAATCGACCTTGTTGTTGGGTCAAGCGCGGGGAGCGGCGATTTGTGCGGCGGTGCTGGCTAATCTGCCTGTGGGTGAATACACCGCCTTGCAGGTGAAACAGGCGGTGGTCGGTAACGGTCATGCCGAGAAGGAGCAGGTGCAATTGATGGTGCAGCGTTTGCTGAAGTTATCCGGCACACCCAGTCCCGATGCGGCCGATGCTCTGGCTTGCGCGATTTGCCATGCGCACGGCGGTTTAGGTCTCGGGGCTTTGGCAACCAAAGGATTCCGTGTTAAAGGCGGCAGATTGATCTGATGAATATCACAAGAAAGGCGTACTGATGCAACCGATGGAACCGACACTGACGACTTTTTCCAATCCGTTCGCACGCTATTTCGCGGCAACCCGGCCAGCCTTTTTGTCAGCCAGTCTGATGGCGAGTCTGATCGGTTTATCCATCGCCTGGCATGACGGACTGGCGTTCGATATTCCGTTGGCGCTGGTCACTCTGTTGTTTGCGCTGATGGCGCATGCGGGGGCGAATGTGCTCAACGACTATTACGACGCGCTCAACGGCACTGATGCGCAGAACACGGAACGCATCTTTCCCTTTACCGGCGGCAGCAGGTTTATTCAGAACGGTGTGCTGACGCGAGTTCAAACGCGCAATTTTGGATTTGCCCTGATGGCGGGGGTGGTGCTGGCGGGTTTGTGGCTGATGGCAAGATCAGCGCCGCAATTGCTGTATATCGGGCTTGCCGGATTATTTATCGGTTGGGCCTATTCGGCACCGCCGTTTCGTCTCAATAGTCGCGGGGTGGGAGAATTGTGCATCGTTGCAGGCTTTTTGCTGATCGTGGTGGGGGCTGATTTCGTCCAGCGCAGGCACTTTTCATCGCTACCTTTTATCGCTGGCTTGTCTTACGCTTTTCTTGCTGCTAACTTATTGTATATTAATCAATTTCCTGACAGGTCTGCGGATATTTCCGCAGGCAAGCTGCACTGGGTTGCCCGCTTGGCGGTGCGCGAGGCGCGCTGGGGTTATGCGCTGATTGCAGCCTTGGCCTATCTTTGGCTGGCTGCCTGTGTGATCGAAGGTCAGCTTCCCGCGTTGGCGCTGATTGCCTTTCTGGCCTTGCCGTTGAGTGCAAAGGCTGCGCGCTTGTTGCTGATACACGCGGCAGAGCCGCAGCAACTGGGCGATGCGATTAAACTGACGATAGGCGGGATGATGTTGCACGGCGCCTTGTTGTCGATCGCGCTATTTTTTAGCAAATAATTGATTAATAAAGGTTTATTTGTATGATAGGTCGTTTAACCGGGGTTCTGGCAGAAAAGAATCCGCCGCAGATTTTGCTGGATGTGCAGGGCGTCGGCTATGAAATCGACGTGCCGATGAGCACCTTCTATAACTTGCCCGCCTTGCATGAAAAAGTGGTGTTGCATACCCAGCTCATCGTTCGTGAAGATGCGCATCTGCTGTATGGTTTTGGTACGATGGACGAGCGCGTCGCGTTTCGCCAGTTACTTAAAATCAGCGGCGTTGGCCCCAAGCTCGCGCTGTCGGTCTTGTCGGGCTTGAGCCTGAATGATCTGGCCGATGCAGTTGCCAGCAAAGAAGCAGGCCGCCTGACCAAGATACCCGGTGTGGGCAAGAAAACCGCCGAGCGCCTGTTGCTGGAATTAGAGGGCAAGTTTACGGTGACGGGCGCTGCGCCGTCGCATGGCGTGGCTGTTTCACAGGCCTCCAGTGACATCGTCAATGCCTTGCAGGCTTTGGGTTACAACGAGAAGGAAGCTGCCTGGGCCGCTAAACAATTGCCGAAAGAGGTGGGGGTGTCTGATGGGATACGTCAGGCATTGAAGTTGTTGTCAAAAGGCTAGTCTTTGATTTGTTTTGATAATTGAGGTGTGAAGATGAATCCGATGCAAGTGTTGAGCGATGCAGAGCTCGATGAGCTGGATGATTTTTTACTGTCCGACGATACGCCGGATGGTTGTATGGACTTGCCCGGGCTGGATGGCTACTTTGCCGCATTAGTCCTAAATCCAGTCCAGATAATGCCGAGTGAATATCTGCCCTGGATATGGGATATCGAAGAGGGGGAAGAGGGGCCATCCTTTTCATCCTTAGAGCAGGCTAATCGCATCATGGGATTGCTGATGCGCTATTACAATGGCGTGCTCGATGACATCCGGCGCGGTTGTTTCGCACCGCTGTTTTACACGCTGCTGCAGGAAGATGGCAGCGAATTTTACGATGCAGAAGGCTGGGCTGAGGGCTTTATGCGCGGGGTCTATCTGTTCAGTGAGCCCTGGATGGCGGTGTTTGAACATCACCAGTCCCTGCTGGCTCCCATGGTCTTGCTGGGGACGGAGTCGGGTTGGGAGTTGCTGGATAACAGTGCGGATGTCAGGCAGGCGACACAGGAAGCCTATGAGGCGATCGCCTCGGCTGTTGCTTTGCTGGATGAGCATTTTCGGGAGCCGCGCGAAGCCCACCGTCAGCAGCGCCAGGTTGCTCCGGGAGAATTCGGGGTGCGGGTCGAGTCGTTTGAAATGTCCGTTTCGACCGTGGGCCGCAATGATGTCTGTCCTTGCGGTTCCGGGCTGAAATACAAGAAGTGTTGCGGTGCGCCGCCGACCTTGCATTGATGTACAGGTGCGGCGGGTTTGTTGTTGACGTTTTGCTAACTGATGGTTATCATAATTATCATGTTTACCGTACGCTATAGCAAGCAATCAACTAAGGCGTTGTGTAAAATGCCTGTCGGAATTGCAAACAAAATTCAGGCGCTTATGTTGAGTATCGCCAAGAATCCGGCAGGCTATCAAGGCGACTGGAAACGTCTGGAGGGTTCGGACTTTTGGCGCTTGCGTGTCGGTGATTGGCGTGCAATTTGCGATGTGCAAAATGGTGAGCTGGTCATTCTAGTATTGAAAATTGCGCCACGCGGAGATGTATACAAATGAACATTCAAACGATAGCTCAAAACGGACAGGCTGCCTTTGTTGTCGTTCCCGTCGCCGAATGGGATGCGCTGATGGCGCGTCTGGAAGAGCGCGACGATATTATTGAGGCAAATCGCCAGTTGGCGACCATACGTGCGGGTGAAGAAACGCTCCCGGCGGAAATGGTTGCGAGGCTGACCGGCGGTGAAAGTCCGCTTAAAGTATGGCGCGAGTATCGCGGATTGACTTTGCGCGTTTTGGCAGCGGAGATAGGTATTAGCTCTGCGGCGGTGTCCAAGATTGAAACAGGAAAAAGTCATCCCACGGTTGCCACCCTAAGCCGACTGGCCGCAGTCTTGGGCTGCGATATGGAAGATTTGGCATAAGCAGTAACGCGTCATTCGCGCAAGCGTTAGAAAGAATCTTAGAAAATCCAATATGATCCATAGCGACAACCTCACCACAGAACCGCGTCTGACTACCCCTGTTGTCGCCTCCCGTCAGGAAGAAGCGCTGGAGCGCGCACTGCGCCCCAAGCAGCTGGACGAATATGTCGGTCAGGAAAAAATCCGCGAACAGTTGGAAATCTTTATCGAAGCGGCCAAGCGACGTGCTGAGCCGCTCGATCACGTGCTGCTGTTCGGCCCGCCGGGTCTGGGTAAAACCACGCTGGCGCAGATTATCGCCCGTGAGATGGGGGTGAATATACGCCATACCTCAGGCCCGGTGCTGGAGCGCGCAGGCGATCTGGCGGCGCTGCTAACTAATCTTGAACCGAACGATGTGTTGTTTATCGATGAAATACATCGACTCTCGCCGGTGGTGGAGGAGATTCTCTATCCCGCGCTGGAGGACTATCAGATCGATATTATGATAGGAGAAGGCCCGGCTGCCCGTTCGGTGAAGCTGGATTTGCCGCCGTTCACGCTGGTGGGAGCTACCACCCGCGCCGGGATGCTGACCAATCCGCTGCGTGACCGTTTCGGCATCGTCTCCCGTCTCGAATTCTACACTCCTGAAGAGTTGCAGCGTATCGTGATTCGTTCGTCAGGCCTCTTGGAGATGAATTTATCGCACGATGCTGCCATGGAAATTGCCAAGCGTTCGCGCGGTACGCCGCGCATCGCCAATCGATTGTTGCGCCGGGTGCGCGACTATGCCGATGTGAAGGCGAAGGGCGATGCGACCAGAGCGGTGGCGGATGCGGCACTCACCATGCTGGATGTCGATGCGCAAGGTCTGGATTTAATGGATAGAAAGTTGCTGCAAACCATCATTGAAAAGTTTATGGGTGGTCCCGTCGGCGTGGATAATCTGGCCGCCGCCATAGGTGAAGAGCGCGACACCATCGAGGATGTGCTCGAACCTTATCTGATACAGCAGGGTTATCTGCAACGCACCCCGCGCGGACGCATGGCCACTGCGATCGCTTATCGCCATTTCGGACTGAAGGTTGCCAGTCATCTGGCTGATGGCGATTTGCTCGATGGGCTGATTTAGTGTTGCTTTACAAATACTTACAATTTAACGCTGGTTGTTGTGTGCACCTGTGGCGGGCGGCGGCGGAGAGGATGCATGAATAAGCATAAAATTTTTAACTGGCCGGTGCGTGTGTATTTTCAGGATACGGATGCGGGCGGGGTGGTTTATCATGCCAGCTATGTGAATTTCATGGAGCGTGCGCGCACCGAGTGGTTGCGCACTTATGGATACAGCAATGCCGCTCTGATGAATGAACTCGGTGTGATGTTCGTCGTGCGCACCATCAAGCTGGATTATTTAAAGCCGGCGTTGCTCGACGATATGCTCGGCGTGACAGCGCAGGTCAAAGAAATCGGTCGCAGTCGACTGACCTTGTCGCAGAGCGTGCAACGCGAGGAAACGGTGTTGACCACCGCTGAAGTACATCTGGTGTGTGTATCAAGGGATGCTTTTAAACCGGTTCGTGTGCCGGAAGTGCTGCGCGGGCAGTGGGATAATTAGGAAAGGTCGGTTATGGAAGTGACGCAGGATTTATCGTTTATTCATCTCATCAGCAATGCCAGCGTGCTGGTGCAGTTGGTGATGGGTTTGTTGTTGATGGTGTCGATGATGTCGTGGATGTATATCTTCCTCAAATTATTTGCCATACGCCGTGAAATTCGCCTGACCAATGAGTTTGAAGAAACCTTCTGGCGTAATCCCAGTCTCAACGAGGTTTACAAGACGGTGAGCAATTCGGCTCGGGCCGATCAGGGGGCGCTGGAGCGCATCTTCGCTGCGGGTTTTGTCGAATTCGTGAAGTTGAAAAAACAGCATGGCGTGGATGCCAGTGCGGTGATGGAGGGAACGCGACGTGCGATGCGCGCGACCTATCAGCGTGAGATGGATAGGCTGGAGTCGCATCTGGCATTTTTAGCTTCGGTCGGTTCGGTCAGCCCCTATGTGGGCTTGTTTGGTACGGTATGGGGAATCATGAATGCGTTTCGCGGACTGGCGAATGTCGGTCAGGCGACGCTCGCGCATGTGGCACCCGGGATAGCTGAAGCGCTGGTCGCGACCGCGATGGGGTTGTTTGCCGCCATCCCTGCAGTGGTCGCGTATAACCGCTATGCACATGATATCGACAGATTGGCGACACGCTTCGAAAGCTTCACGGAAGAGTTTTCCAATGTGCTCCAGCGTCAGCCATGATATTGATTATATTAAGTCTTTTCGGGGGCGCTAATGAGGTCTAATCGCCGCTCAAAAAACCGCTTGATGAACGATATCAACGTGGTGCCCTACATCGACGTGATGCTGGTGCTGCTGGTGATCTTTATGGTGACAGCACCGATGATGAATCCGGGGCAGGTCGATTTGCCGGAGGTGGGTAAGTCGGCTACCCCTGCACCTGCACCGATGGAAGTGATCATCAAAAAAGATGCGACGCTGGCCTTGCGTGATCACGCCAGAGGGGGCGGGGAGTCGCGGGTGACGCGCGATGAATTGATTGCGTTGTTGAAAGGACGGCAGGGGGAAAAGGCTGAGCAAGCCGTGGTGATTTCCGCTGACAAGAGCGTGCGCTATGAGGAAGTCATGATCATCATGGATGTGCTGCAACAGCAACACATCAAAAAAGTCGGTCTGTTGACACGGGCGAAATGAGTACCGCTGTTTATCAGGAGCCTTATCGCTTCCCCGCATGGATACTCGCCCTGCTGGTGCACGGTGTATTTTTTTCGCTGTTGTATTTCGGATTCTCCTGGCAAACGCAGAAGGTAGCTTCGCAAGCGGCTGCGATGAGTGTGGAACTGTGGCAGAGCTTGCCTGAGACAGCCCCGCCGGTTGCCGTTAAAATTGTAAAAGTGACTCCAGCGCCGCCACCTGAAGTTGTGGATAAGCCGGATATCGTGATGCCGGAGAATAAACCGAAAAAGCCGGTTGAAATCAAGCCGGAGGTTGTGAAACCGCCGCCTAAGCCTGAAACGAAAAAACCTGAAGTCAAAAAGATTGAGGTTAAAAACCCCGAAGTAAAACCTGAAGGGAAAGTGGCGGCGAATGGCGTGAAGGGCGGGGTTGCCTCTGGAGCGCCGGGCGGGCAGGCGACGGCTGATTCGCAAGCCGCGCGCGACAAGGCGGCACAGGAGTCGGCGGCGGGCAGAGTGGTTGACGAATACAGCGGTAAAATAAAAAGCAAAATCAAGCGCAATATCGTGATGCCGCCGGGCGTGGCCAATGATGCGCGTGCGGAGTTTACGGTGACGCTGTTGCCTGGCGGTACCGTTCTGAATGTGCATTTAACCCGTTCCAGCGGTAATCCCACTTACGACAGCGCGGTCGAACGGGCGATATTGAAATCCGATCCGTTGCCTTTGCCGGAGGATCAGGGTATGTTCAAGCGTTTTCGCGAGCTCAATTTGAGTTTTAAGCCAGTTGAATAAGGAAGAGAAAAGCGTATGTTGAAAGCAATGCAAAGTGTGCTGGGCTTGTTGATGTTGTTGCAATCGGCGTTGGCCATTGCCGGATTGAGCATCGAAATCATAGGTGCCGGGGAGCATCAGATTCCGGTGGCTATCGTGCCTATGGGCGGTGATGAGAAGCTGGCTCAGGCTATCAACGAGGTGGTGAGCGGCGATTTGCAGCGCAGTGGTTTGTTTCGTCTGATCGATCCTGCCGGTAAACTGCCGCATCAGCCATCCGAGGTTAGTTATCCTGACTGGCAGGTTCGCGGCGCGGAAGCAATCGCCATCGGCACGGTGACTACGCAGGCCAATGGTCGCATCGAAGCGCGTTTTCGCTTGCTGGATGTGGTCAAACATGTCGAACTGATGGGGCAGGCTGTCTCGGTGGGTGACGGGCAGGTGCGCGCAATCGGTCACCGGATCGCCGACCTGATCTATGAAAAGCTTACAGGCGATCAGGGCGTGTTCAGCACGCGCATTGCCTATGTGAATCGGCAGGGTAAAAAATTCAGTCTGATCGTGGCGGACAGCGATGGCTATAACGAGCAAATCGTGCTGACACAAAATGAACCTATCATGTCGCCGAACTGGTCGCCGGATGGTGGACATCTGGCTTATGTGAGCTTTGAGACGGGGCATGCGGCGGTTTTCGTGCAATCGTTGTACACCAATCAGCGTAAGCTGGTGGCTGATTTCCCGGGCAGCAACAGCGCGCCGGCCTGGTCGTCTGATGGCAAACGATTGGCCGTTGTGTTGACACGCGATGGTGGCTCGCAGATTTATTTGATGCGACCCGATGGCAGTGAGTTGCGTAGAATCAGTTTTAGCGGCGGTATCGATACCGAACCTAACTTCTCGCCCGACGGGCAATATCTGCTGTTTACCTCGGATCGTGGCGGCAGTGCGCAGGTCTATCGTATGCCGGTTGAAGGTGGCGCAGCGCAGCGTCTGACTTTTGGCGGTGGTACCAGCTATTCGCCCCGTCACAGCCCGGATGGCAAGTCGTTTGTCTATACTCATTTGAGTGGCGGCAAGTTTTCAATCTCCCTGCAGGACTTTCAGAGCGGTCAGTCTGAAGCCTTGACCGAAGGCGGGTGGGAGAAGAAACCCAGCTTTGCACCGAACGGAAAACTTATCCTGTTTGCCAGTGAAGCGCGCGGTCGTGGTATATTGGCGACCGTGTCCAGCGATGGTAGAGTCAAGCAGCATATGTTTACGCAAAGCGGCGATGCCAGAGAGCCTGTGTGGGGACCACGTCTTTAATAATTTTAATAAACTTAACGAAGGGAAATGGCTATGAAGAAGATTATTGTTAGCATTGTATTGTTAAATTTGCTGGCAGCTTGTGCCAGCAACAAGCCTCAAGAAACAGCTGCTGCTAGTGCTCCTGCCGCTGCTGCTACGGCTCCGGTTGCAGCCGGTGGTGCTTCGACAGGTGCGACCAGCACGACACAAACTGTGGTGGATGCGCTTAATGATCCTAAGAGTATTCTGGCAGGTCGCAGCGTGTATTACCCGTTTGATGTTGCTGCAGTGCAGGATGCAGATAAACCGCTGGTACAGGCTCATGCCAAGTATCTGAGCGAAAACGCGAAGCGTACCGTGAAGCTGGAAGGCAATTGCGATGAGCGCGGCAGCAATGAATACAATCTGGGTTTGGGTCAGCGTCGTGCAGATGGCGTGCAAAAAATGCTGGAATTGGGCGGCGCTAAGGCAGCTCAGTTGACCAGTGTAAGTTATGGCGAAGAAAAGCCTAAGGCTGCGGGTCACGAAGAAGCAGCTTGGTCTCAAAATCGCCGTACTGATATCAACTACGCAAAGTAATATCATGCTTAAGCTACGCGTCTTGATGTTGTTGGGTTTAAGTTTTGTTTTGCCAGCGCAGGCGGGTCTGTTTTCAGACGACGATGCGCGCAAACAAATCCAGCAGGTCGAGGCGCGTGTGCTCAAGCTAGAAGCGCAGGAAGCGCGTCTGCTTAAGCTCGAAGAGCAGGATCAGAGACAAACACAGTCCATTTTTGACTTGCAAGGTCAGATAGACGGACTCAATGGTGAGCTCCGCAAGTTGCGCGGACAGAATGAAGAGTTAGCGCACGGCCTGCAGGATGCGGGTAAGCGCGAAAAAGATTTTTATGTGGATTTGGATACGCGTTTGCGTCATTTTGAATCTGCGGAAGCCGCTGCCGTCGCAAAGGCTGCAGAGGTGCCGGCAGTACCCAATAGTACAGAAGCGCCGGCGTCTGATATGGCCGGAGATTTTGCTGTTGAGAATCGCGCCATTGAAGCGGCTTATGGTTCGTTTAAGGCGGGCAACCACGCAGAAGCGGTTAAGGGCCTGCAAGACTTTATCAAGAAATACCCGGCCTCGGTGCATCTCCCTAATGCCAATTACTGGTTGGCAAATGCACAGTTTGCGCTGAATGATTTTAAAAGTGCGCTGGCAACTTATCACCTGATCATTAATGCGGGTCTGAGTGCGGCCAAAGAACCAGATGCCTTGTTAAATCTGGCTCGCTGTCAGCATGAATTGAAAGCCGTTCTGGCTGAGAGCAAAACCCTTAAACAACTGATTGCTAAATATCCCGACAGTGCAGCAGCCGCTAAAGCTAAAAAACTGCTCACGCCCGCCAAGTAGTTGCCTATGTATGAAATCGATACGCAATTGCCGTTTACTGACGGCAGTGAAGAACAATCAAAAAACGATGCGAGTGTTGCGCAGAGGCTGACCGAAGCGGGCCTGTCAGGTGCTGCCGGTTTGCGCATCACGGAAATATTTTTCTCTTTGCAGGGCGAAACCAGCCGTGTCGGCCTGCCCACGGTATTTATTCGTTTGACGGGGTGTCCGTTGCGCTGTAGCTATTGTGATACGGCTTATGCGTTTACTGGCGGGAGGACACTCGCTATCACGGAAATCCTCAGGCAGGTCGCAAAGTATGCACCGCGTTATGTGACGGTGACAGGCGGAGAACCGCTTGCTCAGAAAAACTGCGCGGCTTTGCTAAAAGCGCTTTGCGATGCGGGATACAGTGTGTCTCTGGAGACCAGCGGGGCTTTGGATATCAGTGTGGTGGATATTCGTGTCATGAAAGTGGTTGATATCAAGACCCCGGCCTCAGGAGAAATGGAAAAAAATCGCTGGGGTAATCTCTCTCAGCTGTTGCCGCAGGATGAAATCAAGTTTGTCATCTGTGATAAAAATGATTACCTGTGGGCCCGGCAAATGCTGGTTCAGCATCACTTGTCTGACAAGTGTGAGGTGTTGTTTTCGCCCGCTCAAGGTACTTTAAGCGCCACTGAGCTGGCGGATTGGATACTGAAGGATGGTTTGCCCGTGCGCTTTCAGTTGCAGCTGCACAAGATATTATGGAACAACGAAGCGGGGCATTGATGAAAAACGCGGTCGTGCTTTTATCAGGTGGGCTAGATTCGGCAACCGTACTGGCGATTGCCCGTGCGCAAGGTTACACCTGCTATGCCCTCAGTGTGGATTACGGTCAGCGCCATCATTCAGAATTGGCCGCCGCGAAGCGTGTAGCTGACGTGCTGGGCGCGCGCGAACATCGGGTAGTGAATATCGATCTGACCGGTTTTGGCGGGTCGGCTTTGACTGATAACAAGATTGCCGTGCCGGAACAAGAGTCGGCGGGGATTCCGCTGACCTATGTGCCTGCGCGCAACACCATCATGCTGTCACTCGCTCTGGCATGGGCGGAAGTGTTGCATGCGCAGGATATTTTTATCGGCGTGAATGCGGTGGATTATTCGGGTTATCCTGATTGTCGCCCGGCCTATGTAGAGGCGTTTGAGCGCATGGCCAATCTGGCCACGCAGGCTGCGGTCGAAGGTCATCCTCTGACTTTACATGCGCCGTTGCTGCATCTGTCCAAGGCGGAAATTATTCAACAGGGCACGGCGTTAGGTGTAGATTATGCCTCAACGGTTTCCTGTTATCAGGCCGATGAGCTGGGGCGTGCATGCGGGTTATGTGATTCTTGCCGCTTGCGTCGCGCGGGTTTTGACGCAGCCGGTGTGGTTGATCCGACAAGATATAGTCACCTAATTTAAAATATACGTAATTAATCGTTGACACGACTCGCTCAATGCGTATAATTCGCGCTCCTTACAGCGGGTCGGTAGCTCAGCCGGTAGAGCAGCGGACTTTTAATCCGTTGGTCGCGGGTTCGAATCCCGCCCGACCCACCAAATGTTGTAAGTGTTAAGTTTCAAAGCCGATTTAGCTCAGTTGGTAGAGCAACCGCCTTGTAAGCGGTAGGTCATCAGTTCGAATCCGATAATCGGCACCAATAAATACAAAGGCTCACAGCAATGTGGGCCTTTGCTGTTTCTGGCGTTTAAATAGTCGAACCCGCTTTTTAAGTGGTGGCGGGGATACAAATCTCTCCCGTTAAACTCACCGGTCTGCAGACCGGGGAAAAATTGTTCAGGAAAGTTTTTTCAGAACGAAAAAAAAGTGCAGCCTGCCGCCTCATCCAGCGAAAAGCGTTAGGCCCCATCAAAAATGATTTGGCCATATTTTCCGTATCATTATTTTTTCTACCTCAATCACGATGAACAGGGTTATCCCGAAGCCAATGATACGTCCCCAGGCCGATGCATCGATAGCTGCAACGCCGAACACCTGTTGCATGAAGGGCAGATAGGTAAAAATTGCCTGAATTACAGTCAGGATCAAAATGGAAAGCAATATGTAGTAATTGCCCGTAAAGTCCTTCCAGGTACGCACAGGCACGAGCAGGTAACGGCAGTTGAACAAATAGGCCATCTCTCCCGCTACCAGCGCGTTCACCGCCACAGTACGGCTTTCGGCGATACTCATGCCGCGCGCGTTTTCCCACAAAAACAGGGCAACGGATCCGCCTGTGAGCAGCAGGGAAACGAAAACAATGCGCCAGATCATGAAGCCGGACAGAATCGCTTCATTCGCTGGGCGTGCGGGTCGCTGCATCACTCCTGGTTCGGCTTTTTCGAACGATAAGGCTAACGCGAGCGTGACGGCTGTGACCATGTTCACCCAAAGTATCTGCACCGGTGTGATCGGCAGGGTCATGCCGAATAAAATGGCGGCCAACACCATTCCGGCCTCACCGCCATTGGTAGGAATGATGAATACGATGGCTTTTTTGATGTTGTCGTAGACGGTGCGCCCTTCTTCAACCGCATGGGTGATGGTGGCAAAATTGTCATCGGTTAGCACCATTTCGGCAGCCTCCTTGGCGACTTCCGTTCCTTTCATGCCCATCGCTACTCCGATGTCGGCACGCTTTAGCGCAGGGGCATCGTTCACGCCATCGCCGGTCATGGCGACTATCTCGCCATTGGCCTGTAGGGCTGCGACCAGACGCAGCTTGTGCTCCGGGCTGGCGCGTGCAAAGACATCCACATCGCGTACCGCTTGACGCAATGCGCTCTCCTCCAGTTCATCCAGCTCACTGCCGGTTAGCGCATGGCCGCTACCGATGCCTAGTTGTTTGGCAATGGCGCGAGCCGTCTCGACGTGGTCACCGGTAATCATCACGACGCGGATACCCGCCTCACGACACTGACGGACGGCCATCATCGTTTCTTCGCGTGGAGGATCGGTGATGCCGACCAGTCCCAGCAGTGTGTAGCCGTCCTGCATATCGGTGAAGTTTAGTTCGCGCTGCCCGCTCCCGACGGTTTTAACCGCTAATGCCAGTACGCGTTGGCCAAGCGCCCCGGTCTGTGTCATTTTGCTGTGCCAGAGCGGCAACTCGAGCGGCAAGTCTTCGCCTATGCCCCGTTGCCGGTTACACATCGCCAGGACTTGTTCGACAGCCCCCTTCACGAAGATCAAGGCATGTCCGGCGTGGTCGTGGTGCAAGGTCGCCATGAAACGATGTTGCGCTTCAAATGGGATGAGATCGGTGCGCGGCAGCGATTCCTGCTCGAAGGTCAGATCTAGCCCGGCCTTCATTCCCAGAGTGATGAGCGCAGCTTCGGTTGGATCTCCTGTGATCTGCCATGAGCCAGCGGACTCGCGCAGCGCGGCATCATTGCACAGGAGACCTGCGCGCAGCAGAGCGAGGGTGTCGTGATGCCCGGTAAGGTCTGTTTCTTTGCCGTTCAGGGAAAATCCGCCATGCGGCGCATAGCCGCTTCCGGTAACCTCAAACACTTGGCTTGCGGTCAGAAGGCGCTGTACCGTCATTTCGTTACGTGTCAATGTGCCGGTCTTGTCGGTGCAAATTACCGTTACTGAGCCTAGCGCTTCGACAGCAGGCAGGCGGCGAATGATGGCGCGGCGAACGGCCATGCGCTGAACACCGAGCGCTAGGGTGATGGTCAGCACGGCGGGCAGTCCTTCCGGTATCGCTGCGACGGCCATGCTCACGGCAGCGAGAAACATCTCAGCGATGTCGAGTTGATGCAGCTGCCAGCCGAATAAAAAAGTGATGGCTGCCAGCAGCATGATGGCGATTGTCAAATAACGTCCGAACACCTCCATTTGCCGCAGCAGCGGGGTGGTCAGCGTTTGTACACCACCCAATAATGTGCTGATGCGCCCAATCTCCGTGTCGTCAGCGGTGGCGATGACCACGCCTGAGCCCTGACCATACACCACCAGCGTGCCCGAATACGCCATGCAATAGCGGTCGCCCAGTACCGCATGATCCTCCACAGCGGAAACAGTTTTTTCCACAGCAGTGGATTCGCCGGTTAGAGCCGCTTCTTCGATGCGCAGGCTCTTCACGCTCAACAGGCGCAGATCGGCAGGCACTTTGTCGCCTGATTGCAACAGCACAATATCGCCTGGAACAAGCGCTTGAGCCGCGATCAGTTCCCGACGCCCCTCCCGCAGTACCGTGGCTTCAGGCGATAGCATGCTCCGGATGGCGTCCATCGCCTTTTCAGCTTTACCTTCCTGTATAAATCCGATGATGGCGTTGACTACCACCACACCGAGGATCACGCTGCTGTCTACCCAGTGAGCGAGCAAAGCGGTGACAGCTGCCGAGGCTAGCAGCACATAGATCAGCAGGTTGTGGAATTGCAGCAGGAAGCGCATCCAGGGGCCGCGACGGGCAGGTGGGGTTAAGCGATTAGGCCCGTGCGAGGCGAGCCGCTTCGCCGCTTCCGCACGGTTCAAGCCTTGTGCGTTTGAAGCAACGGAAGCTAACACGTCTTGCGCCGGAATATGATGCCAGTTGCTGGGTGTCATTTTTAGCCCTTTGCTGTTGCTTATAAAGCCGTTGTCCGCATCAATGATTGCAAGCGCAATGCGCTGATCAAGCGGTGAGTCTTTTTACCAGATTGTATGAACTTACGCCGATTAAACAAGCAAGCCCAAGTCGATTCACCGTGTGGGTGAGGTGAAAATATGGAGCAACTTGTTGTGCGAATCTGCGGACGACCGTTTTTTAAGGTTTAGTAGCTTGAAGTTCATCGTGTATCAGGCGTTGCAAAAGGTCATCAAATGTATAAAAGCCATTGTCACATCCACCTAGTTGTTCTAACGCAAAGGCAGCCCCTGTGCCGAATGCTTCACGGCGGATTGAGTCATGAATCAGGCGCACCGTTTGATATGGAAAACCGAAAATTACTTCGTGATGTCCGACTATCCCGCCTAGTCGCAAAGAAGTGATGTCTTCACCGGCAATATTCAGCGTATCGGCAATTCTGCGTGCGGTGCCCGACACTTCCGGTTTTTCCCTGAAGTGCTGCTCCAGTATCTCTACGTCGGCAAAGGGGGCGATTTTACGCAACAACTTCGCAGCTACGATCAGGAAATTGATGCCCAGCGTGATATTTGGCGAACATAATACACGTGTGCTCAGCCCTAATTTGCGCGCATATTCTAAATCCACTTCTGAATAGGCTGAAATGGCGCTGACCAGTATGATGCCGCGTTTGCATATCGTTTCTCCGTAGGCATAAATGCTTTTAGGCGAGGAGAAATCAACGAGCGCATCGACCGGGAGATTTTCGAATAAATCAGTGAATGAATTCTGATCCAGTCCGATAATTGGAATATCGCTACCAGGATGGAATTCCTGCCCTGCGACGGCCGAACGTCTGGCAATCCAGCGCAATTCAAAACGTGGATCGCAGCTTAAGACGTTAGCCACGGCACTGCCGGCCTTACCGTAGCCGATCAAACCTACGCGTAGTTTTTGTGAAATGTTGTTCTCCTTTATCGAACTCACTGCACCAAATGTGCAGCCCTTGATTCTGATACAGACCAAGTTTAAGACACCGGTCTTCAGATCGTCCAGATTCACCCGCCTCCAGGCTGGTGTTAAACCGTTAAAAAATTAGCGTCTCGTAAAATTTGAAAATATGGCGTACTGTCACGAAACAAAAAACCGGCGTATCCTTGGCGCTACAATTATTTGCCTAAACGAGGGGGAAAAGTTATGGCGCATATTATATTCAGAATTCAATTTGTCTTCGTCGCACTATTGCTAACCGCCTGCAGTGCTGCGACCTTTCATGTCGGCGGTGATTTTGATGCAAAAGTGTTTGCTGAAAAGGTTGAGCGCGGCGTGACAACACAAAGTCAGGTGCGTTCATGGTTAGGTTCGCCCACAGCTACCGGGGTCAGCGTGGAGACTGACGGACAGCGCTTTAATGAGTGGACATATTATTTTGCCACGGGCAACCTTTCCAACCTTTCCGGGATTCCGCTAAAAATCTTGCAGATAAAATATGATCAGCAAGGCATTGTGCGGGGCTACAACTGGTCAACGGATCATTAATGTCGATTTGCCCGTGCGCTCATTGGTGAGGCATAAGCGGGTTAGTGTGGAGAACTTAAATGCCGAGTTACAAGCTGATCACAAACGGTTGCGGTTCCTGACTGACAGATCGGTGTATCACCCTCTTTATTTTTTGATATCGATAGAAAGGTTGACCTGTTCTACCCCGGTTCTGACTTTGAGCCATGAGATAATTTTGTGGCGATCATCTTTTGAAATTGATTTGCTGGTTGTTAAATGAAGCAATAAAACGGTTGGGCTGATCGCCGCCCCAATTTTGTATTCTGTGGTCTTGGCGATGGAGAATCTTTCGATCTGAGGATATTGTGCTATCAATTCGTCAAATATCTTTTTATTATCTTTCAGATAGTTGTCGTTGTTGCTCTGCTGTAGCTGCACCCGGGACAGTTCATTCTGCAAATCCTGAAGCTGCTTGTTTTTGGTATCAAAGGTTTGTTGATTACTGTTCAGCACGTCGGCGAGCAATGATTTTTTCAGTGAAGCTTCGTCCAGTTCCTTGATGACTGTCTGGTGGACGATCAGTCTTGCATCGGTTATCCGGTATTTTTGAAGTTTGTTAGAGAATTCGGCCATTTGCTCATCGCTAATTTTTTGGCCGACTAATGTGATATCGATCAGTCTTTCATCAGCAGAAACGGTTTGTTTTGCTATAAATCCATTCTCGAACACTAGCTCATTTTTAATGAACTCATTGGCTCTGGAGTTAAATACCTCGCGCGTGACTAGTCCGTAGGCCAGATAAATACTAGGTAAAACCGTTGCCAGCACCACCGCGTAAATGTAACGCTTCATCTTGATTTCCACTTCTGCGCTGACAAAGCGTTTGTGTGGGGGATCAATATAGGTGACCACCAGCAAGGTGGCGAAAGCAATAAACACGCCGTTGATGAAAAACAGGTAAAACGCACCCAGGAACATTTCCATTGAGCCGTGGGCGATGCCATAACCTGCTGTGCACAGTGGAGGCATCAAGGCGGTCGCAATGGCAACGCCTGGAATAATATTGGATTTTTCACGGCGCGTAGAGGCAATGATGCCGGCCAACCCGCCGAACAGTGCGATCAGTACATCCCATATGCTGGGTGTGGTTCGTGCCAGAAGTTCAGATTGAGCGGTCGATAACGGGCTAATAAAGAAATACAGCGTCGAGGTAAACAGGGCAATCGAGATGGAAATCAGCAGATTGCCCAGCGCCTTTTTAATCAGCGGGTAATCGTTGATGCCAGCGCCGTAGCCTATGCCCATAATAGGCCCCATCAGCGGAGAAATCAGCATCGCACCGATAATCACGGCGGTTGAATTGACATTCAGACCGATGGACGCGATGAATATCGCCAGCATGAGTACCCAGAGATTGGTTCCCCTGATGACGATGCCATCTCGGATGTTTTGATCGATATCATCAAAACTGGATTGATCAGAATGCAGGCTGAAGCGATAAGCCATCGCTGTTCGAATTCGGGTAACGATGTTCTGCACAGAAATTTTCATGACTTTCGTTTTCTCGTCGCAGCTGAAGACACGTGCCCTTAGCGTAACGGATTAGTGCAATAGTTGATACTGAATAAGATAAACCCCCGCGCCAGAAAAATACCCCGCCAGTGCCAATCCGCTAATTTTTTTGATGTACCAGAAGAAGTGGATTTTTTCCAATCCCATTGCAGCCACACCTGCGGCCGAGCCGATAATCAGTATGGAGCCCCCCGTGCCGGCGCAATAGGCCAGAAATTCCCATAAGAAGTGGTCAGTCGGATACTGCGCCAGACTGTACATCCCCATGGAAGCGGCGACCAGCGGCACGTTGTCCACAATCGCACTGGCGATGCCGATGATCATCACGATCACGTCCTGCCGCCCCACGGTCTGATCCAGCCACTGCGCTAAATTTGTCAGTATGTGCGTATGCTCCAGTGTGGCTACCGACAGCAGAATACCTATAAAAAACACCAGTGATCCCATGTCGATCTTGCTCAATGCATGCACCAGCGTCAGGTGATGCTTGGTGTCATCTTCCTTATGGCGATGTGCCAGATCGCCCACCAGCCACAAGATACCCAATCCAAACAGGATGCCCATAAAGGGCGGGAGATGAGTAATCGTCTTGAAAGCCGGCACTGCCAGCAAGATAGCCAGTCCCGTGAAAAACATCAGGTTGCGCGCAAATATTGTTATGTGAAGGTCGGGGGTGCTATCAACCCGCTGCGGTGCTACAACTTCGCGGCCGCGCAACGTGTAAGCTGTAATGCCGAGTGGCACCAGCAGGCTGACCAGCGATGGCAGCAACACACCTTTGATAATGGCCAGACTGGTAATCTGACCTCCTATCCACAACATGGTGGTTGTCACGTCACCCAGTGGTGTCCAGGCGCCACCCGAATTTGCTGCGATGACGATGATGCCTGCAAAGAACAGTCTGTCATCATGTCTGGCCAGCAATTTTCGCATCAGCGAAATCATCACGATGGTGGTCGTCAGGTTGTCCAGAATGGCGCTGAGAAAAAAGGTCACGAAGCCCACCAGCCACATCAAAGTGGACAGTTTGGAGGTCTTGATATGTGTGGTGATGATGTCAAAGCCGTTGTGTGCGTCCACTACTTCAACAATCGTCATGGCACCCATCAGAAAAAATACAATCTGAGCCGTTCCCATCAACGATTCGCTCAGCTGCTCGCTGACGAGTTGTGCATCGCCTATAGATAGGGCATAGATGGTCCAAAGCAGCCCGGCGCCGATCAGCGCTGATGCCGATTTGTTGATCTTGAGCGGATGTTCCAGTGCGATAGCCGCATAAGCGATGATAAAGATGACGATCAGTGAAGTAATCATTTTTAATAAATCCAGTGTGAACATAGCTGGGGCGCCTGCTATGGCATTGCTACCCGAAGCTACGTGTGAAGTGCATTGTTACTTATATGTCAAGTAGAGGTGGTTTTGCCAATTGTTCCGTTTATCCAGTGCGCCTCTATTAAACAAACCTTGATAATCCGGGCGCCAGTTTAGCATAGGACATATAAGCGCCGTCCAGTGTATCAACTTGCAGCTCGGCTTTTGCAAATTAGCAGCAAGCGGATCTGCTCGTGTCAAACTGCCCTGCAGTTCAATTTTTTGGCGGTTCAAACGGCGCTCAGTATAGAAGAAATACTCGTTACTGAAAATGCGCTTATACCACTACAAAATTTTGAATCTGACGATCGCGGTTATTTTAGAAGCGACGAGGGGAGTAATCTGCAGAATTTGTGGGGGGTATTATAAAAAACACTAAAAAATCAATGGATAGCCTTGGTTTGCAAAGGTGGCGATTGCAATATGGCCGAAGTCGCTGCAAAAAAAGTTGAGGTCGGTCAGGAGAGGCTAGGCGTAATAGATTGCGCCCAGGATGCATGGATGTGCAGCGCCGGTAACGCGGGGCAGGTTGGCGGGTACTTTGTCTAGCGTCTGCTGTGCCAGCCAGGCAAAGGCGATGGCTTCCAGATAGTCGGCATCAACGCCGACCTCATTGGTGGTGAGCACGGTGCAAGCAGGAAGCTGTATTTTCAAGCGATTTTTCAGGGTAAGGTTGCGCGCTCCTCCTCCGCAGAGATAGATTTCCTCGGCGCCCGTGCAGTAGGTGCACAAGGCGCGTGCGATGGTGGACGCGGTCAGTTCGGTAAGTGTTGCCTGTACATCTTCCGGAGCTTCGTCGCCATGCAAATGTGCTTGCAGCCACGTCATGTTGAACAGGTCGCGTCCGCTGCTTTTTGGGGGGGGCTGCGTGAAGAAGGGTTCAGCCTGCAGGCAAGACAATAATTCGGGTATCACCCTGCCTGTTGCAGCCCAATCACCGTTTTCGTCGTAGGGTGCGCCTTTGTGCTGCAAACACCATGCATCCATCAGCAGGTTGCCGGGACCACAGTCAAAACCCGAGGTGTCCTTGCCTGGCGGCAGGTTGGTCAGATTGCTGATTCCGCCGATATTGACGATGACGCGGTGGATGTTAGGGTGGCGCAGCACGTTGTCGTGAAAAGCGGGTACCAGCGGTGCGCCCTGCCCGCCGGCAGCGATATCGCGACTTCTGAAGTCGTTCACCACGGTGATGCCGGTGAGTTCTGCTAGCTTGGCCGCATTGACCAGTTGTATCGTGTAGCCGTGCTCGGGGCGGTGGCGTATGGTTTGGCCATGGCAGCCTATTGCCTTGATGTTTGCGGGAGAAGATTGTGCAAGCAGGCCGTCTATGGCTTGCGCATATAGGGTCGCGATTTGATTGGCGATCAGTTGTGAGCGATGCAGTTCGTTGTCAGCCGGTTCGTGCAACGCCATAAGGTCTTTCCTGAATGCAGGGGCATAGGGAAGGTAATAGCGGCAAAGCAGCTCGGGGGAGTTGTGCTGAAAGTCAACCAGGACGGCATCGATGCCGTCCAGGCTGGTTCCGGACATCAGTCCGATATAGTGCTGATGATTAATCGAGCTTGGCAAGGTTGGTGTTGCGCAGTTGCACCAGTTTGGCGACGAAATTATCGGAGAGCGCCCTGAATTTTGCCTTATCAGCACCGCTGATTGGCAGCGCATTAGGCAGCGCCACGCGAAGTGGATCGCGCTGCTGGCCGGCGATTCTGAATTCGTAGTGTAAATGCGGGCCGCTGGCCAAACCTGTCATGCCGACATAGCCGATCACATCGCCTTGCGAGATGCGCTGACCATTGCGTAAGCCCTTGGCATAGCGTGAAAGATGTCCGTATACGGTGGAGAGGTTGCTCTGATGTTTGAGCATGATGACGTTGCCATAACCGTTTTGGCTGCCGACGAAGGAGACTGTGCCATCGGCGGTTGCCTTAACCGGTGTGCCGATCGCCGCTGCAAAGTCTACCCCTTTGTGTGCGCGCCAGGTGTTTAACACCGGATGCAGGCGTGCGGTCGTGAACCCGGAGCTGACACGTGAGAAGGCGATCGGTGCGCGCAGAAAAGCCTTTTTCAGGCTCTTTCCTTCCGGTGTGTAATAGTCGCTGTGGTTAGCGTCTGTCTGGAAGCGTACCGCACGGTAAACACGGCCTTGATTGATGAATTCTGCGGCTTGTATCTGTCCTGCCTTGACCAGTGCGCCGTTGCTGTAGGTCATTTCGTATACAGCGGTAAATTTGTCGCCGCGTTTTAAGTCGTGGTGGAAATCTACGTCGCCGCTAAAAATTTCGGTTAGTTGGTTGGCGGCTGATTCAGGCATGCCTGCCGCGTCCGTTGCAGCATATAAGCTGGTCTTGATTTCGCCGGTGCGGACGAACAGGCGTTTTTCAAGTTGTGCGGCTACCGTCTTGCTGCTGAAGCTGTCGCCCTGTTTCTTGATGATGACTTGTGCGCCTTGCTCGCCCAGATAGCGCAGAGAAATCATTGCACCGTTGACGTCTGTTTCAGCCTGAACCTCTTTGCCTGCCGAGAGTTTGCGGAAAGACTTCGCATCGATGCTGGTGCGCAGATAATCGCTAGCTGCCTGATCTTTGATATTCAGACGCTGTATCATGTCGGCCACCGTATCCCCGCGCTGTGCGCGTTCGGTGTGCCAGAAAGTGGTTGCGACCGATTCTGTAGAGGTGGTTCCGGGTAGTGCGATCTGTTCGAGTGAAACTTTGCCTGTATTGAGACCCAGATTGTTGTCGGGCACCAGGCCGAAAGCGGTGATAACGCCCAGCAGTGGCATGGTAGACAGGGTGATAAACCAGCGGATTTTGTTTTTGCGTTCTTGGTTGAGCATGTTTTGCGTTAACATTCGCGTCTCCGTGAGCGGTCTGAATTCTGTATCAGAGCCCCGCTGCATTTTAATAGTGGTGAACTTTAACAGAAACACGCACGTCCTTAAAGGGAAACTGACAATATAGTTAATAAAAAAATCATCGTCGCAACCGGCTGTTTTTCTTTGTGTGGCGTCGATGTATTTCCTGTAACTTGAAGCGATAAAATATATGAATAAAATCAATCAAATAGATGCGTTGGCAACAATCCGGCGCGGCGCGGACGAATTGTTGATCGAATCCGAGTTAAAACAGAAGCTGGCACTGGGGCGGCCATTGCGAATTAAGGCAGGCTTTGATCCGACTGCGCCAGATTTGCATCTGGGGCATACTGTGCTGCTCAATAAAATGCGTCAGTTGCAGGAGTTGGGGCATCACGCGCTGTTTTTGATCGGTGACTTTACCGGCATGATCGGCGACCCGACCGGCAAAAATACGACGCGCCCGCCTTTGACGCGTGAGCAGGTGGTGGCGAATGCGCAGTCTTATCGTGAGCAGGTTTTCAAGGTGTTGGATCCTGATAAGACCGAGATCGTGTTCAATTCGACCTGGATGGATGAGTTTAGCGCGGTTGATTTGATCAGGTTGGCGGCGACGCATACGGTGGCTCAGATGCTGGAGCGCGATGATTTTTCCAAGCGTTATAAAAATAGTCAGCCGATCGCGATTCACGAGTTTATCTATCCGCTGGTGCAAGGTTATGACTCGGTCGCCTTAAAGGCTGATCTGGAATTGGGCGGTACCGACCAGAAGTTTAATCTGTTGATGGGGCGCGAGTTGCAGCGTCATTTCGGCCAGCCTGCGCAGTGCATCTTGACTATGCCGCTGCTCGAAGGACTGGACGGCGTGAACAAGATGTCCAAGTCGCTGGGCAATTATATCGGAGTGACCGATGCGCCTCAGGATATGTTCGGCAAGTTGATGTCGATTTCCGATGTGTTGATGTGGCGTTATCTGGAGTTGTTGTCGTTTCGCAGTTTGAGCGAAATCGCCGCCTGGCGTGTCGAGGTGGAAGGCGGACGCAATCCGCGCGACATCAAGGTGCTGCTGGCGCAAGAAATTGTCGAGCGTTTTCACAGCAAACGCGATGCGGTGGCGGCGCTGGAGGAATTCGAAGCCCGATTCCGTAAGGGTGTATTGCCGGAAGATATGCCGGAAGTCACTGTTGCATCTGTCGACGGTTGTTTGCTTGTGCCGCAACTGCTCAAGCTGGCAGGGTTGGTGGACGGAACTTCGGAGGCGATGCGTATGATCGCTCAGGGCGCGGTGAAGTTAGACGGTGAGCGTGTCAACGATAAGGGTGATACGGTCGCGGCGGGTCGGGTGGTGGTGGCGCAGGTGGGTAAGCGGAAATTCGCCAGAATTACCGTTTCGTAGCAAAAGCTGAGTTAATTTTGACTCAATTTAAAATATAAGTTGTGGCGTGCGAGTGCTTTTGCTAGAATCGCGCCCTCAATTTTTAGGTGAAGGTAGTTTGTAGATGACAACCGTACGTGTTAAAGAGAATGAGCCGTTTGAAGTTGCAATGCGTCGTTTCAAGCGTTCTGTGGAAAAGACTGGTCTGCTGACCGATCTGCGTGCACGTGAATTTTACGAGAAGCCAACGGCTGAACGTAAGCGTAAGCTGGCGGCCGCTGTTAAGCGTCACTACAAGCGTCTGCGCAGTCAAACTTTGCCTCCTAAGCTGTTTTAATTCGGATTTATTCACGCCTGCGTGGAATGTGGAGGCGCTATGAGTCTGAAGCAGCAAATTACCGATGATATGAAAGCAGCGATGCGCGCAAAAGATGCAGCGCGTCTCTCTGCTATACGTCTGTTGCTCGCGGCGATGAAACAACGCGAGGTGGATGAACGCATTGAATTATCCGATGCGGACGTGGTTGCGATCATCGAAAAGATGAATAAGCAGCGGCGTGATTCCATCAGTCAATACGAGGCGGCTGGCCGTCAGGAATTGGCGGACGTGGAAAAGTTCGAGATGGATGTGTTGGCAGCTTACATGCCGCAACAGTTGGGCGAAGACGAAATTATCGTCGCCGTGGCGGAAGCGATTGCATCGGTAGGCGCTGCAGGTCCTCAGGACATGGGCAAAGTGATGGGCGTGCTCAAAGCCAAATTGGCAGGGCAGGCTGATATGAGTCGTGTTTCGGCTTTAATCAAAGCTCAGCTCACTAAATAGTTTCAGGATCGGGTTTGCCTTAGGGTAAGCCCGTTTGTTTTATGTAACTTATTGATTTAATAGGCATTTTACAGTCTGTTGTCCCGTTGATAAAGGCGCTGCGGCATGATTCCAAAAAGCTTCATACAGGATCTGCTCAATCGCGTGGACATCGTGGATGTCATCGAACGTCACGTTCCGTTGAAGAAGGCCGGGGCAAATTACGTCGCCTGCTGTCCCTTTCACAACGAAAAATCTCCCTCGTTTACCGTTAGTCAGTCCAAGCAGTTTTATCATTGCTTCGGTTGCGGCGTGCATGGTACGGCCATCGGCTTTGTCATGGAGCATCTGGGTTTGGGTTACGTCGAGGCGATCGAAGAGTTAGCGCAGAATGTCGGCATGGAAGTGCCGCATGAGCGGCAGGCGGCGGGTGAGGCTTATCAAAAGATCGCACCTGATTTGTATGAAGTGATGCAGGCGGCGACTCGCTATTACCGGGATCAGTTAAAACTCTCTCCCCGTGCCATCGATTATTTGAAAAATCGCGGATTAAGCGGCGAGATTGCGGCGAAGTTCGCCATCGGTTTCGCGCCGGACGGCTGGCAGAATCTGGCTGCCGCCTTTCCCGATTATCAGGCGGCCGCGTTGACCGAGGTGGGCTTGGTGATCAGCGGGGATGGGGACAAGCGTTACGACCGGTTTCGCGACCGCATCATGTTCCCTATCATCAATGTGCGCGCGCAGGTGATCGGTTTTGGCGGGCGTGTGTTGGATAAGGGCGAGCCGAAATACCTCAACTCGCCGGAAACGCCGCTGTTTGAAAAGGGACACGAGCTGTACGGTTTGTATCAGGCGCAAAAAGCCATCCGTGCAGGGCAACGTGTGCTGGTCGTCGAAGGGTATATGGATGTGGTGGCGCTGGCACAACACGGCGTGGCTTATGCTGTGGCGACGCTGGGTACGGCGACCACGCCATATCACATTCAGAAATTGCTGCGTCTGGCCGATCAGATCGTATTCTGTTTCGATGGCGACAAGGCAGGACGGAAGGCTGCCTGGCGTGCGCTGGAAAATGCGTTGCCGCATTTGCAGGACGGCAAGCGTATCAGTTTCTTGTTTTTACCGGCCGAGCACGATCCGGATAGTTTTATTCGCGAATTCGGTCAGGAGGTGTTTGAGCGGCAGGTGTCCGACGCGATGCCGCTGTCAGGATATTTGCTGAGCGAAATCAGTGCAGAGCTGGATCTGCGCACTCAGGAAGGGCGCAATCAGTTGCTGCAACGCGCAAAACCTTTGGTGACGGCCATCGCATCCCCCGTTACCGCTCTGTTGCTGCGCAAGGAGGTGGCCGCGCTATCCGGGGTGAGTCAGGCGGAGCTGGAAGCGCTGTATGAAATTAAGCCTATCGTGCAGGCGCCGCGACCATCTTTGAAGAAGGCGGCGCGTACCCCGTTCCCTGTGCAGCGCTTATTGCTGCAATGCCTGATCGCGCAACCGGAGCTGGGTGCGCAAATGCCGGAAGACTGGCATGGCGAAGGGGCGGATGCCGAGGCGATCGTTGCGGTTTTGGCCGCTTTGCGTGAGGCGGGTTTTGCGATCAGTAGTCCGGCGTTAACGCAGTTGTTTCAGGGGACGGTGCATGCAAGACCGATGGCGCAGGCGGAAGCCGATATGCTGACCTGGGGTGAGTCGTTTGATGTGGCGGCGGAGTTTGCCGGGCTGTTGGCTAAGCTCGGTGAAGAGCAGCGTCGCCAGCAATTTCAGACTTTGCAGGCTAAGACGGCGCAAGGTGGGCTATCCAGCCTGACCGCGTCCGAGCGCGAGCAGTATTTGCGCCTGTTGCAACGCGGATAGGGGATAAGTGCTCGCCAAATGGCGACAATGATTAAGAAAAACTGAATGTATTCAGGTATAATGCAGCGCTTTTCTGCGTCGCTAACGCAGGCCTTACGCAATTGGAACTTGAAGAATTATGGTAACGATTAAAAAATCCAAGAAGAAACTGGACAAAAAGCCGGAAGATGTCATTGCGCAACCGTTTGCCGAGTTGCAGCAGGATATCGACGCGCGACGCACGAGCCTGAAAGCGTTAATCGTACTGGGTAAGGAGCGCGGTTACCTGACCTACGCCGAAATCAACGACCATCTGCCTGATATGCTTGAAGTTGAGCAGATCGAAAGCGTGGCCAGCATGATCAACGACATGGGTATCCGTGTCTGCGACGTGGCACCCGATGCGGAAGCGCTGATTATGACCGATTCCGCGCCAACGGCAGCGGATGACGATGCGGCTGAAGAAGCGGAGGCTGCACTGTCGACGGTAGACTCCGAATTTGGTCGCACCACCGATCCTGTGCGTATGTATATGCGCGAAATGGGTACGGTTGATCTGTTGACGCGCGAAAAAGAAATCGAGATCGCCAAGCGCATCGAGGAAGGTCAGCGCAACATGATCCAGGCGATTTCTGCCTGTCCTGTGACCATTGCGGAAATTTTGTCGCTGGCGGCGAAGATCGAAATCGACGAGATTCGCGTCAATGAGTTGATCGACGGTTTTGTTGAAATCGAGATGGAAGACGAATCCGGTCTGCACGATGATGAAGATCATGAACACGACGGCGAGCACGAAGAAGAGGGTTCGGAAGAGTCTGAATCCAGCTCGGATGAAGAGGAAAGTGACGAAGATGAAGAGGCGGTTGCTGCTGCGACTGCTGCTGCGGCTGCCGCTGATCTTGCGCAATTAAAGGCGGATGCGCTGGCTCGATTTGCTGTCATCTCGGATTTATTTACCAAGATGGGCAAGGCTTTCGAGAAGCATGGCTATCTGAGCGAGCAGTACAATTTGTATCAGGCTGGCATCACCGAAGAGTTGATGGCTTTCCGCTTTACCGCTAAGCAGGTTGAGGCGCTGTGCAACACCATGCGTGGGCTGGTGGATGAAATTCGCAACAATGAGCGCGGTGTGCTGGATATTTGTGTTAATAAATCCAAGATGCCCAGACCTTTGTTTATCAAGAGTTTTCCTGGTAACGAAGTCAATATGGAATGGCTGGCTCAGGAAATTAAGGCGAACAAGCCTTACAGTGAGATGATGTCTCGCTATCAGCACGCGATTCTTGAGAAGCAGCAAAACCTGATCGATATTCAGAGGCGGGTCGGCTTGCCGATCGCAGATCTGAAGGAAATCAATCGCCGCATGACTAATGGCGAAGCCCGTTCTCACCGCGCCAAGCGCGACATGATCGAGGCGAACTTGCGTCTGGTTATTTCCATCGCTAAAAAGTACACCAACCGTGGATTGCAATTCCTTGATTTGATTCAGGAAGGTAATATCGGTCTGATGAAGGCGGTGGATAAATTTGAATACCGTCGCGGTTACAAATTCTCTACCTATGCGACCTGGTGGATACGTCAGGCGATCACCCGTTCCATCGCGGATCAGGCGCGCACCATCCGTATTCCTGTGCACATGATCGAAACCATCAACAAGATGAATCGCATCTCGCGTCAGATTTTGCAGGAAACCGGTCAGGAAGCGGATGCCGCAACGCTGGCAGCCAAGATGGAAATGTCCGAAGACAAGATCCACAAGATTCTGAAGATTGCCAAAGAGCCGATTTCGATGGAAACGCCGGTCGGCGATGACGATGACTCGCACTTGGGTGACTTCATCGAAGACTCCAACACTACGGTGCCTATCGATGCGGCAGTGTATGAGAGTTTACGCAGTGCAACGGCGGATATTCTGGATAGCCTGACTCAGCGTGAAGCGAAAGTATTGCGCATGCGTTTCGGTATCGAGATGAACACCGATCACACGCTCGAAGAAGTGGGTAAGCAGTTCGATGTGACGCGTGAACGTATTCGTCAGATCGAGGCGAAAGCGCTGCGCAAGTTACGTCATCCATCGCGTTCCGAGAAGCTGAAGAGTTTCCTGGACAGCGAAGGTTAATGGATTTCTGTGATTTTAGTTTTTGCCTTACGTGTTTTTGCAAAATTAGGTTAAAATCAGAAGTCGAGTTTCGGGTCTGTAGCTCAGTTGGTTAGAGCAGAGGACTCATAATCCTTTGGTCCACGGTTCAAGTCCGTGCAGACCCACCATATAATCAAGCGCTTAGAGCAATCCTCTAGGTGCTTTTTTATTGCGCGGTACACTGGCGGGACGCTTCAAAATAAAACATATCCTATATGAAGCGCTCAGTCGGGATGTTACTCACCGATGATACCGCTGCGCGATTGGCAGCTAAAAGCCTGAATATCAGTTTGCATGGTACTTTGGGGTTATTGCTTCGTGCTGTTCGTCAGGGGTTACGTGCTTCTGCGGAAGTAATGTAGTGTCCGTCTCCCCGTACGCGTTCCTTCCTATAGAGTGCTTCAAGTCCTTTGTAGCAAAACGATTTAACCAGGCAGCGATTGTATAGTTCCTCTATACGGTAAACAATTGCGGTGCGTTAAGACTAAAAATGATGAAATTCGGTTTTTTTGCGACAACTGGTGCCGGGCTTGTGGTGTTGCCGTCTGAACCAATGTAGCATAGCACCGGTATTATTTACTGATTTAAAACGTGTATGTAAACGGAGGTTGTGTTGTGGCAATATGCGGTCAGCCTGCCCTTTGCCTGTCGTGGTTGAAAAGATGCTGTCGATGGCAGACAGGCAGATCGGATGGATTTATGCCGATTAAACAGACAGATGCATGTCAAAATTAATTTGCCGCATTGGTGACGTGTCGTAGCTTGGTAACTTGTTGTGCGAATCTGCGTAATCTGCGGATTGACCTGCTGAATTTAGGTTAAAAGTTCGCGGTGGATGGGCTGTAGTAAAAAATCAATAATTTAGGGAGGCATGTGTCATGCAAATCGCTCAAATCAGTTGGTCACTTCAGTCGGGTTGGTCGTCGCAACCCGCATTTTCAGCAGATGCTGATCTTGTATTAATTTTTGCAGATGACGGATATTTTCAAACAGAAGCGTGCTACACGCAGTTGCGCGAACTTTACCCGCAAGCACGTCTGGTCGGGTGTTCATCCTCGGGTAATGTCCTGGGGGTTGAAATCAGTGACCAGAACATGGTGGCAACGGTTGTTAAGCTGGAAAAATCAAAAATTCGCCTAGCCTCTTTAGATATGCAGGAGGGAGAATCTGTGCAGGATTTGGGTGCTCGGCTGATGCAGGCGCTGGCCGGAGACAATTTGCGACATGCATTTATTTTGTCGGATGGGTTGCAGGTAAATGGCAGCGAACTGGCCAAAGGCTTGAATCAGTTGGGCTTGCCGATCACTGGTGGATTAGCCGGCGACGGAACACGTTTCGGAAAGACTTGGGTGATGGCTGATGCGCCGGCCAGAAGCGGTAGAATTGCTGCGCTGGGTTTT
Source organism: Gallionella sp. (assembly GCA_041660905.1). GTDB lineage: Bacteria > Pseudomonadota > Gammaproteobacteria > Burkholderiales > Gallionellaceae > Gallionella. The sequence continues at coordinate 249,268 of JBAZVL010000001.1, read as the reverse complement.
TATGGAGATATCAATATCAAGAGCGGCTGTTTTGCCGGTTGGGAAGAATTCGGTGCGGAGCGCCTAGTCACCAAATCGGTGGGCAACGTGGTGTATGAGATCGATGGCGAACCGGCGTTGGATTTGTATAAACGCTATTTAGGAGAGCAGGCCGCCCAGTTGCCTGCCAGCGGATTGCGTTTTCCCTTGAGTATTCAAGCCAGCAAGACGGATATGGCCCTGATCCGAACCCTGCTGGCCGTGGACGAAGCATCACGCAGTCTGACTTTCGCCGGTGATGTGCCGCAAGGCTATTTATGTAAATTGATGCGCACCAATCTGGATAATCTGATTGACAGCGCAGGACTGGCTGCCAGTGCCGCGCAACCCGTCAATCAGGAGGCGGCGGGGCTTTGTCTGGTCGTCAGTTGTGTGGGACGACGGCTGGTGATGGGGCAGTTGACTGAAGAAGAGTTGGAGATCGTGCAGGATAAGCTCGGCGATGCAACCGCGATCACGGGTTTTTATTCCTATGGCGAACTGGCTCCCTTTAGCGATGTCATGCAGTGCCAATTACACAATCAGACGATGACGCTGACCACACTTTACGAATAAGCCTATCCATATGCATCGTTTGCTCGAACGTCAACTAAGACGACAACTTGGCAAGGACTTTATCCCCGATGAGGCGATGCAGTCCTTTCTGGACATAGTCGACGGTTACTATCATGAAGTAGATAAAGAGCAGCGTTTGTTGCAGAACGCTTTGCAGACCAATACCGCAGAGCTCAATGCAGTGAACGAACGGATGCGTGTGCAGAATGCAGAAATGACGCGCACCTTGCTCAACACTTTGAGCGATGGCGTTTATGCGACTGATCTTGAGGGGCGTCTGACCTTTATGAATGCGGCCGCCGAGAAAAAACTGGGTTGGCCGGAGTCGGAATTGATGGGGCAGACGATACACGAACAGGTGCGCTGTCTGAGTGCGGATGAAAAGCCCTTGTCTGATGCCTATTATCCGCATTGGCGAGTGATCAGGAACGGTGAGTCTGTTCAGGATAACGGAATTTTTATCGATCGTAACGGTAAGCTTATCCCCGTCGAGTATCGCTCCAGTCCTGTTATGCAGGACGGCAAAATCACCGGTGCGCTGGTATCTTTTCAGGATACCAGTTTGCATCTGGAGGCTGCCAAAAAGTTGCGCATAGCTAACGAGCGGCAGAAAAAAATGCTGGGCGAGCTGGAATTTCAGCAAAAAGCACTGGATGAACATGCGATTGTCAGTGTGGCCGATAGCCGTGGACGTATCATTTACGCCAATAATAAGTTTAGCGAAATTAGTCAGTACAGCATCGAAGAGCTGATCGGTAAAGATCATCGTCTGCTCAATTCAGGCTATCACACTTATGATTTTTTCAAACAAATGTGGCAGACCATTGTGGGAGGTCAGGTTTGGCATGGCGAAGTCAAAAATCGTCGTAAGGATGGCAGTTTCTACTGGATAGAATCGACTATTGTTCCTTTTATGGATGCGCAGGGGAAACCGGAACGTTATATTTCTGTGCGCACCGATATCACCGTGCGCAAAGAGATGGAAGCGCAACTGGTTGAACAGCGAGCTTTTTATGAGCGCATCAGTGAAACGATGGGCGAAGGGCTGTATGTGCAGGATGCGGCAGGCTGTTGTACCTATCTCAATTCCGAAGCGGAGCAGTTGCTGGGCTGGCCGCGTGACGAATTTATCGGTCGGCATGTGCATGAAACAATACACACGGTCACGGCGACGGGTGAGGCGTTATCAGCTGCTCAGTGTCCCATTATGCTGGCGGTCAAGGAAAACGGCGACTGGCATGGCGACGATCAGGTGTTTGTCCGCCGCGACGGAACAACATTTCCGGTTGAGGCGACCTCCCGTGCGATTACACGCAACGGTGGAAATGATGGCTCTGTCGTGGCGTTTTCCGATATTTCCGAGCGCAAGAAGAATGAGCTTTTTATCAGACTGGCTCAGGAGCGTCTGAATCTGGCGCTGGAAGGTTCGGGGCTGGCGTTGTGGGACTGGGACGTGGTAAATGACCGCGTGTATATGAGTGATCGCTGGTCGCTGATGACGGGTGGTGCGCAGCAGGAAGTGGTGTTGAGCAGTGCGCAGTTGTATGCCCTAGCTCATCCTGATGAACAGCTTGAGATAGAAAATAAGCTGATTACCGTGCTAAAAGGGCAGGAAGAGTTCTACTCGGTTGAGTTCCGCGTACGCCATCAAGACGGGCACTGGGTGTGGATGCATACGCATGGCAAAGTCGTGGATCGTGATGCCTCTGGTCGCGTGACACGGATGACGGGCACCAATGCGAACATTACCGCACGACGCGAGGCCGAAGAAACGCTGCGTCTGGCTAAGGAGGCTGCGGAAGCGGCCAGTCGCGCAAAAGGGGATTTTCTGGCTAATATGAGTCACGAAATTCGTACCCCGATGAACGGCATCATAGGGATGACAGAGTTGGCTCTGGATACCGAACTTAGCCATGAGCAGCGCGAATATCTGGGGCTGGTCCAGTCCTCAGCCGATGCACTGCTCACCATCCTCAACGATATTTTGGACTTTTCCAAAATCGAATCCGGCAAGCTGGATATAGAAGTGATTGAATTTTCTCTGGAACATATGTTGCGGGAAACTATGAAATCGCTTGCGGTGCGCGCGCATCAGAAACATTTGGAATTGTTGCTGCATGTAGCCTCCGATGCGCCGGACCGATTGATGGGTGATCCGGGTCGCCTGCGTCAGGTGATCGTCAATCTGGTGGGTAATGCGATCAAGTTTACTGCGGCGGGTGAGATTGAGGTCGATGTGTGCCGTATAGAAGGCGCGCCATCGGGATGTGCGCGCTTACAATTTTCGGTGCGCGATACCGGTATTGGTATTCCAGCCGAAAAATTTCAGACTATCTTTGAATCCTTTTCGCAGGCGGACACTTCAACGACGCGGCGTTATGGCGGCACCGGGCTGGGGCTGACTATCTCCGCGCAACTGGTGCAACTGATGGGTGGGCATATCGGGCTGGACAGCGAAGTGGGCAAAGGCAGTAATTTTCACTTTGCGATCGACTTGGGCATGCTGTCAGGCAGTCCGCTCGCCGATTATCAACAAACAGGCCGTATTGCCGGGCTGCCGGTGTTGATTGCAGATGATAATGCGACTAATCGTCGGTTGTTGCAGGAGATGTTGAGCAACTGGAAGATGCAGCCGGTGGTGACGTGTAATGGTCAGGAGGCGCTTGATGAGTTGACCCGTGCCTTTGACGCCGGCCAACCTTACGGTCTGGCGCTGCTGGATTTGCAGATGCCTGATATGGATGGGTTCGAATTAATTGAGCGTATCCGTCAACATCCTGAATTCATTGTGAAGACGATGATGATGCTGACCTCAGAGGGGCAGCGCGGTCATGCGGCGCGTTGCCGTGAACTCGGTGTCGCTGCTTATTTGATGAAGCCGATCGCGCAATCTGATCTGCTCGATGCCATTATGACCGCGCTGGGTGTCTCGCAACATCTGGCGCCGTTGACTACACGCCACTCCTTGAGGGAAATGCGTCGCCGTCTGAATCTGCTGCTGGCGGAGGATAATGCGGTGAATCAGACGCTGGCAACGCGTTTGCTGGAAAAATTGGGTCATACGGTGACCATCGCCAACAATGGGTTGGAAGCGGTTGAGCACTGGAAGCGTGGAACATTTGACGCGATCCTGATGGATGTCGACATGCCTGTGATGAATGGTTACGAGGCAACGCAACGCATCCGTGAGCAGGAAGCGTTAAGCGGTGCGCATATTCGTATCGTGGCGATGACCGCGCATGCGATGCAGGGTGCGCGCGAAACCTGCTTGTCTCACGGAATGGATGGTTATCTGACCAAACCTATCGACACCGAGGCGTTGTGGCTGGAATTGGATGAGCTGGTGCAGCGGGCTGAGGTCGAGTCACCTGTCGTGCACGCACCTCGGATCGTTGCCGATTTCGATCAGGCTAGGCTGATGATGGACGATGATCATGAGTTATTCGACGAAATTGTCAGATTGTTTTTGCTCGATGCGCCGCCCCATATGCAGCAGATCAGGGAAGCGCTGCTGCTGAATGATGTTGAATTGATCCGTCATGCTGCGCACGCCCTCAAGGGGATGGCGGGTGTTTTTGGTGCCGAGCGCACCCTGCATGCTGCTGAGTCTGTTGAGCAAACCGCAGGTCAGTTGGAGTGTGTTCATGCGGCAGCGCAGCTGGAAGCGGCTCTAACTGAGTTGAATCAGGCGTTGCGCGATTATCGCTGGATTTAGCTAATTTAATCATTATTCAATAAGATGTGTCGATATCAGCATGGAAAAAAACAGTCGTACAATTATTTTTATTTCTGATGGCACCGGAATTACTGCGGAAACGCTAGGTAACGGTTTGCTGTCGCAGTTCGGCGATATTAAGTTTCGTTATGTGCGTTTCCCTTTTACAGATAGTCCGGAAAAAGTAGAGGTTTGTTTAACACGCATCGCCGAGATCGGGAAGCAGGAAGGCGTGCGTCCGTTGGTGATCATGACCATGATGAACATGCAGGTCAGTGCGCTGTTAAGGCAGGCGGACGCCCTGTTTCTCGATTTGTTCGAGGCCTTTATCGCACCGCTTGAGCAGGAGTTGGGGCAGAGATCTACGCATAGTGTAGGGTTGAGTCACAGTCAGGATAATCGCGAATATGCAAAACGCATTGCAGCGATGAACTTTGCACTGGCACACGATGACGGCGTCTCGGATAGGGATCTGAAAAATGCAGATGTCATTCTGGTCGGTGTTTCTCGCAGTGGTAAGACGCCGACCAGTTTGTATTTGTCCTTGCAGTTCGGTCTGAAAGCGGCTAATTACCCGCTGATTCCGGAAGATTTTGAGCGCGGTCACCTGCCCGATACCTTGATGCCTTTTAGCGACAAGCTGTTTGGCTTGACGATTGCGCCTGAGCAGTTGCATCGAATTCGCGAGGAGCGGCGTCCCAATAGCAACTATGCGTCGTTGAATAATTGTCGTCAGGAGGTCGCGGCCGCAGAAAGCATGATGCGACGTGCCGGTATCGCCTGGCTGGATATGACCTCACGTTCGATTGAAGAAATTGCCGTGCATCTGGTGCAGGCGATCAACAAGAAGCACGAGTCCGTTGAATATGGCAGAAATTAAGCCGTGCAGCAGGTTGAGATAGGATAAGTCGCTGCCGCATTGTGCTGTTCACCCGTTTTTACTTGGCGCGAATCGGGAAATTCGCGCAAATCCCTCCACGCCGCTACAGATAATTGGGTAAGATTGCGTTTGCGCGCAAATCTGGTGCGAGTTTCGTTAAGGCAACCATCCGTTATGAAAATTCATGAATATCAAGGTAAAGAAATACTCAGGCAGTTTGGCGTAGCCACGCCACGCGGCATCGCGTGTTTTAGTGTTGATGAAGCACTCGCCGCTGCAGAACAGTTAGGTGGCGCGGTCTGGGTTGTCAAGGCGCAAATCCATGCGGGAGGACGCGGAAAAGGTGGCGGTGTCAAGGTGGCCAAGTCGCTCGAAGAGGTAGGTTTGGCCGCGCGGCAGATACTCGGTATGCAACTGGTGACACACCAGACCGCACCCGAGGGGCAGTTGGTGCGACGCTTGCTGATTGAGGAGGGCGCGCAGATTGCCAGCGAGTACTATCTAGGTATGGTGATAGACCGCGACACGCAACGCGTGGCCTTGCTAGCTAGCAGTGAAGGGGGGATGGAAGTTGAGGAAGTCGCCAAAAATTCCCCGGAAAAAATTCATACCCTGCGCATAGATCCTATGGGTGGGTTAGGGGCGGTGGAGGCGGCTCAAGTCGCCCGTCAGATCGGCGTGCCGGAAGCCTCTGTGGCAGGTGCTGTGGCTGTGATGCAAGGACTGTATCGCGCGTTTGTCGAAAAGGAGGCGATGCTGGCGGAAATCAATCCGCTGGTGCTGACCGCTGACGGGCGAGTGATCGCGCTGGATGCTAAGTTTAATTTTGATTCAAATGCCTTATATCGTCATCCTGAGATCGTCAGCTATCGCGATCTGGATGAAGAAGATCCGGCGGAAATCGAGGCCTCTAAATTCGATCTGAGTTATATTTCGCTCGATGGCGATATCGCCTGCCTAGTTAACGGTGCCGGGCTGGCAATGGCGACCATGGATATCATCAAGCTGTATGGCGGTAATCCGGCTAATTTTCTGGATGTGGGCGGGGGCGCGACTCGTGAAAAGGTCACCGAGGCGTTCAAGTTGATGCTCAAAAATCCCGGACTTAAAGCGATTCTGGTCAATATTTTTGGCGGCATCATGAAGTGTGATGTCATCGCCGAAGGAATCGTGCAGGCAGTGCGCGAAGTGCGGCTCCACGTGCCGCTGGTGGTACGGCTCGAAGGCACCAATGTCGAGTTAGGTAAGAAAATTCTAGCTGATTCCGGATTGCCGATTATTTCCGCTTCCGATATGGCGGAAGCCGCCCAAAAAGTTGTAGATGCAGCCAGAGGTGCATAATGTCCATACTGATCGATAAAAATACCAGAGTAATGACGCAGGGCATGACGGGCAAGGTGGGACAGTTTCATACGACTAACTGCATCGCTTATGCCAATGGCGCAAATTGTTTTGTAGCCGGGGTCACGCCGAATAAGGGTGGCCAAAATTTTGAGGGTGTGCCGATTTACAACAGCGTGCTGGAGGCAAAACAACAGACCGGCGCTACTGTTTCTGTTATTTATGTGCCGCCTCCTTATGCAGCGGCCGCGATCGACGAGGCGGTGGAGGCGGATCTTGATCTGGTTATCTGTATCACGGAAGGGATTCCGGTTCACGACATGATACGCACGCGCTACAAGATGCAGGGGAAGCGCACGCTGCTGATCGGGCCTAATTGCCCCGGTCTGATCACGCCCGATGAAATCAAAATAGGTATTATGCCCGGCCATATTCATAAAAAGGGTCGCATAGGCGTGGTGTCACGTTCAGGTACGTTGACGTATGAAGCCGTCGGGCAACTCTCTGCGCTGGGCTACGGCCAGTCATCCTGCGTGGGTATCGGTGGCGATCCGATCAATGGCCTCAAACATCTGGATGTGATGCGCCTGTTCAACGACGACCCGGAAACGGATGCTGTGGTGATGGTCGGTGAGATCGGCGGCAGCGATGAGGAGGCGTGTGCACGCTGGATCAGGGAGAATATGACTAAACCTGTGGTAGGCTTTATTGCCGGCGTCACGGCGCCACCCGGTAAGCGCATGGGGCATGCCGGGGCGATTATTTCCGGCGGGCAGGGCGGTGCGGAAGATAAACTCTCGGTGATGGAGCAAGCCGGCATTCATATCACTCGCAACCCGGCTGAAATGGGACGCGTGATGCAGAAAATACTGAAGGGCTGAGAAGGGGCAATGGGGAAGGGATCGCGCCTTTGGCGCTCAAGGGAAACAACGCCTTTACTCTTCTCCCTTCCCTCTTCTCTCTTCCCGGTTTTATGAAAGGTGTGCAATGTTAGAAATGTTTGTATCCAGCTCGTTCTGGGTGGATGTATTGAAGATCATCATGATCGATATTCTGCTGTCGGGTGATAATGCCGTGGTGATTGCACTTGCTTGCCGCAATTTGCCCGAAGCGCAGCGCAGGAAGGGTGTTCTGTACGGCATGGCGGGCGCGGTTGGCTTGCGTATCGTGCTGACCTTTTTTGCGGTTAGCCTGTTGGCCCTGCCGTATCTCAAACTGATCGGCGCGCTGCTGTTGATCTGGATAGGGATCAAGCTAATCCTGCCTGAAGATGAACACGATGAAGGCAATATCAAGGCCGATGCGCGTCTGTTGGGTGCGATCAAGACCATTATCATCGCCGATTTTGTGATGAGTCTGGACAATGTGCTGGGGGTAGCAGCGGCGGCCAAGGGTAACGTCTCGCTGCTGGTGTTCGGTTTGCTGATCAGCATTCCGCTGATTGCCTGGAGTAGCCAGTTGGTGCTCAAATTGATCGATCGTTTTCCCTATATTATTTTCGGCGGCGGGGCGTTGCTAGGTTATGTGGCGGGTGAAATGCTGGTATCCGAGGCGTTGTTCGTGCCGTTGCTGGAATCACAACATATGCTGCACTGGTTGATTCCGGCAGCCTGTGCGGTGCTGGTGCTGGTGGTAGGAAAGTGGCTGGCATCGCGTCAGTCTGTACAAGAAAAAGCAGTTGATCTGGTCGACGTATCGGTTACGCCGGGCAAACAGAATTAGGGGTGACACATGAAAATATTGATTCCACTCGATGGTTCTGCCGGCGCCCTGCGTGCGGTAGATTATGTTATCAGTCAGATGAACACTTTCAGCACGCCTCCGCAGCTATTGTTGCTGAATGTGCAGTGGAAAGTGGCGACGGGAAATGTAAAACTATTTATTAATCAAGATGTTATAAATGATTACTACCGTGAGCAAGGGATGGAGGCGCTGCGTGCGCCGCGTGCTGCGCTCGATGAGGCTAAGCTACCCTACCAGTATCACATCAGCGTAGGGATGCCGGCTGAGTCTATCGTGCAGTATGCGGGCGAGCAGGCGGTGGATCAGATTGTGATGAGCCGGCAGGGCGAAGGCGGCTTGAAGGTATTCTTGCTGGGCTCTGTGGTGAGCAAGGTCTTGCATCTTGCAGAGTGCCCGGTACTGTTGGTCAAATAAAGGTTCGTTTATGAAATTGCAAGATGCGCTGGAGATTGTTGCGCAGACTGATTCCGGGATGGTGCGCGCGCACAATGAGGATAGTGTTGCCGTTGATGCGGCTTGCGGCCTCGTGGTGCTGGCCGATGGGATGGGGGGCTACAACGCGGGTGAAGTGGCGAGCGCGATTGCGGTCAAGGTGGTGCTCGATGAAGTGGGCCAGCCTTTAAAGACTGGCAGGCCGGTGCTGAATGCTGCGGGTGATGAGCCGGGCGTCGACTTGATGCGTCTTAGTCTTCATCACGCCAATACCGCGATTTATCAGGCGGCACAGCAGGAGACGCAATATGCGGGGATGGGAACCACCATCGTGTCTGCCTTGTTCTATGACAATCGCGTGGTCGTCGCTCATGTGGGCGATTCGCGTTTATATCGGCTGCGCGGCGAGGTGCTGGAGGCGATCACCCGCGATCATTCTTTGCTGCAGGAGCAGATAGACAGCGGAATGATCAGCGTGGAGAATGCGCGACATTCCCGTAACAAAAATCTGGTGACGCGGGCGGTGGGCATAGATGCCGAAGTGATTCCGGAAGTGCGGCATTATGAGGTGGAAGTCGGGGATATCTATTTGCTCTGTTCAGACGGGCTCAACGACATGGTGGAAGACGAGGACATTCAGTCAGTTTTGTATGCCATGCAGGGGAATCTGCCGCTGGCGGCCACGCAGTTAATCCAGACCGCGAATGACAACGGGGGGCGAGATAATATCTCGGTGATTCTGGTCAAGGTGAAGCACGAGTTTGCGCAGTCATCCGGCTGGCTGTCGAGACTGCTTGATTTGTTCAAGAAATAAAGGAGGGTATGACGATGACAGCAAAATTGATACTCAGCCTGGACGGCGCGGTAATCGGGGAATACCCTCTGGACAAAGAGCGCTTGACCATAGGTCGCAAGGCGCATAACGACATTATCGTCAACAACCTGGCGGTGAGCGGTGAACATGCTGCGGTGATCACCTTGGGGCATGACTCTTTTCTGGAAGATCTGAACAGTACCAATGGCGTGTCCGTCAACGGTGCGCCGGTCAAGAAATACGTGTTGCAAAACAATGATGTCATTGAAATCAGCAAATACAGGCTGAAGTATATGAACGATCGCGTCAGTCAGGTCAGTGCGGATGATTTTGAAAAAACCATGATTTTGCGCGCACCCACCGCCCCTCTGCACGCGACAGCGGATAAATCCGGTGATACAGGTTACTTCAAGCCGTTGCAGGCGCCGATTGATAAGGTGCCCCCTGTGGTGCCCGAACAGGTCAGTGTGCCGGTGCAGCGGGCGGCTATTCAGGTGCTCAATGGCCCTAATGCCGGCAAGGAGCTGGATCTGGTGAAGGGACTGACCACGCTGGGCAAGCCCGGCGTGCAGGTCGCCGTGTTGACGCGCCGCCCGCAGGGATTTTTTATTACTCACGTAGAAGGGGCGCTTTTCCCTTCGGTAAACGGGCAACTGTTGACCGGACATCCGCACCCGTTGCACGATCATGATTTGATCGAATTGGCAGGGATCAAGATGGAATTCTATTTCAAGGGCTGATGGCTGAAAATGGTTACACATGAGAGTTAAGGTGCTGGGCTGCAGCGGCGGAATAGGCGGAAAATTGCGCACCACTTCGTTTTTGCTCGACAACGATATCCTGATCGATGCGGGTACCGGCGTGGGGGAGCTCGAACTGGTCGAACTGAGTAAAATCGACCATGTTTTTATCACCCATTCGCATATGGATCATATCTGTTGCCTGCCTCTGCTGCTGGACAGCGTAGGCTGGATGCGCACCGGGCCCTTGACCGTCTATGCAACAGAAGAGACGCTGGATATTCTTAAAAGGCATATTTTCAACTGGATGATCTGGCCTGATTTTAGTCAGATACCTGACGCGGATCATCCTATCATGCGCTACCAGACGATCTCGGTCGGTGAAGAAATTGTGCTGCAGGGGCGCAAGATTACTGCGGTTCCGGCTAACCATACGGTTCCTGCGGTTGGTTTTCATCTGGATAGCGGCCGGGGCAGCCTGGTCTACTCCGGTGACACTTATGTGAATGACCGCTTGTGGGAAGTGGTAAACCGGATTGAAAATTTACGCTATCTGCTTATTGAAACGGCTTTCTCCAATGGTGAGCAGGAGCTGGCATTCTTGTCCAAGCACTTGTGTCCGAGTCTGTTGGCAAGCGAGTTGGCCAAGTGTCAGGGAGAGGCGGAAATCTATATCACGCACTTGAAGCCCGATGAGGTGGAATTGATTATGTCCGAGATCGCATCCAGTTTCGCTGCGCGAGATCTTAAAATGTTACTTAATAATCAAGAATTTGAGTTTTAGTGTGCGGCGAGTGCAAGCGTTAGGGTGCAGAGGATTATTGTTGACGGCGACACGATGCCGTTGGAAGGTAAGACAGGAACAGGGATGAGCCAAGCAGAGAAGAATGCCAAAGAGACGAGTGCCAAGCTTGAGTTTACCAAGAGTCTCAATCATGTCACCAACAAGATACATGCGACCAGCAACATCGATGAGATCATGCTGGATGTCAGCAAGGATATCTGTGCGCTGTTTAATGCAGACAGGCTGACCATCTTCGTGGTGGGCGAAGACAATGTTTCGCTGATTTCTAAGGTTAAGACGGGGCTGAACTCTTTCAAGGATTTGAAGCTGCCGATTGCCGAGCAAAGTGTGGCAGGCTATGTGGCGCTGCATAAAAAACTGCTCAACATCAAGGATGTCTATGATGAGCAGGAACTGTCCGGGTACAGTGCACATTTGCGGTTTTTGCAGGAAGTCGATCGTCGGACCGGCTATCGCACCAAACAGATGCTGGTAGCTCCCATACTGGATGCTAATAGCGGCGAACTGGTGGGGGTGATTCAGGTTATCAATAACAAGGCCGGCAGTTCTTTCTCTGCGATGGTCGAGGAAGGCTTGCGCGAGCTGGCGCAGACTATGGCGGTGGCCTTGCGTCAGCGTCAGGAAAAGTCAACGGTCAGGACAAAGTACGATTATCTGGTATCCGGGGCGGTGTTGTCGGCGGCCGAGTTCGAACTGGCCTCCCGTACCGCGCGTCGCAAGGGGCTGGACATTGAGGACGTGCTGTTTGACGAGTTCCAGGTCAGCGCCTCTGCATTGGGCAAGGCTTTGTCCAGCTTCTTCGGGGTGAACTACGAGCCTTTCAAGCCGGATCGCCTCAAGCCGCTTGATTTGTTAAAAAATCTCAAACGCGAGTATATACAAAGCAGTCACTGGCTGCCGATAGAGGAAACGCAGGAGGGGGTGGTGATTCTCACCACGGACCCCGAGCGTATTCAGACCTCAAGGGTTGTGAACAATATCTTTCCGAGGAACCGGCTGGTCTATAAAGTTTGCTCGCAGCGTGAATTTAAGCTCACGCTCGATTTGTTTTATGGCGGTAAATCAGATGCCGGTTCAGGCAGCGGTCAGGTCGTCGACGAGTCTTCCATGGACGATTTGTTGTCCAGCATGGGCGGTGATGACGAGGAAAGTGCCTCCGTTATTCAGGATGATGTCAATGCGGCGGCCGACAACGAGCTGGTGAAGCTGGTCAACAAGATTATCGTGGACGCCTACCGTATGGGGGCCTCCGATATTCACGTCGAGCCGCAACCTGGCAAGGCCAAGACGCAGATACGTTTGCGCAAGGACGGTTCGCTGCTCAATTATATCGAGGTGCCGTCCACGTATCGCAATGCGCTGGTCACGCGGCTGAAGATCATGTGCGATCTGGATATCTCCGAAAAGCGCAAACCGCAGGATGGCAAGATCAAGTTCAAGAAATTCGGCCCGCTGGATATCGAGTTGCGCGTGGCGACCATTCCATCACAGGGCGGCGTAGAAGACGTGGTGATGCGTATTTTAGCGTCGGGCGAGCCCCTGCCGCTGGAGAAAATGGGCTTCTCCGAGCGCAATAACGAATTGATCAAGCAGACGGTCAGCAAGCCCTACGGGCTGTTTTTCGTGTGCGGTCCGACAGGTTCAGGTAAAACGACCACGCTGCACTCCATTCTCAAATACATCAACAAGCCGGAAACTAAGATCTGGACGGCTGAAGATCCCGTCGAAATCACCCAGAAGGGGTTGCGTCAGGTGCAGATCAACAAGAAGGCCGGGTTGGATTTTCCGACCATTATGCGCGCCTTTTTGCGAGCCGATCCGGATGTGATCATGGTCGGCGAAATGCGCGACAAGGAAACCGTCTCTATCGGTATCGAGGCCTCGCTGACCGGTCACCTGGTGTTTGCTACGCTGCATACCAACAGTGCGCCTGAGTCGATTATTCGTCTGCTGGACATGGGGATGGACCCGTTTAATTTCTCGGATGCACTGCTGGGTATTCTGGCGCAGCGTCTGGCCAAGCGCTTGTGTAATGACTGCAAGAAGCCGCATATCGCGACCTCCGATGAAATGAAGGCGATGCTGGCCGAATACAGCGAGGAGCTCAAAAATACGGTGACCTGGAAAATGGATCCTTTGGGCGCCAGCAAGGCGTTATACGAGCAGTGGGTCAAGCTGTTCGCTAACGATAAAAAGCAGTTCATGATCCACACGCCGGTAGGTTGCGAGAAGTGTTCAGGAACCGGCTATCGTGGGCGCGTGGGTTTGCATGAGTTGATGTTAGGCAGTGATCCGATTAAAAAGGCTATTCAGGAACACGCGCGCGTCGCCGAGTTGCTGGCCATTGCTCTGGATGAAGGCATGCATACGCTCAAACAGGACGGCATGGAGAAAGTGTTGCTGGGGATCACCGATATGCACCAGATACGCGCGGTTTGTATTAAATAACTGAGGAGGGGAGCGGGGAGCAGCGGCGAACTCAGCAGGTTTTCCCACTCTCCACTTCCTACTTCCTACTTCCTACTCCTTATGTCTGCCACTCAGAAATTACGCGTTCGCTTAAAGGAGCTCAATGAGATCGGCGTTGCGCTCTCGCAACAGCGCGATATCAAGAGTCTGCTGGAAACCATTCTGGAGGCATCCAGACGGATTACCCGTGCCGATGCGGGTACGCTGTATCTGTACGACGGTGCTCAAAAATCCTTGTGCTTTGAGATCGTGCGTACCGGTAGTTTGAATATCGCGATGGGGGGCAGCAGCGGCGTGCCGATTACCTTTAAGCCTATTCCGCTATACGACGAGGCGGGAGCGCCTAATCATGCGATGGTCGTCAGTCATGCCGCGATCAGTGGCGAGACGATCAACATTCCCGACGCCTATCAGGCGGATGGCTACGATTTTTCAGGAACGCGCCGCTTCGATGCAAATACCGGCTATCGTTCCCGCTCCTTTTTGACCGTGCCGATGAATAATCACGAGGGTGAGGTGATCGGCGTTTTGCAGCTGATCAATGCGCAGGACTGGCTAAGCGGTGAGATTTTGCCTTTCTCGCCGGACGATCAGCAACTGGTTGAATCGCTGGCCTCGCAGGCGGCCATTGCGCTGACCAACCGGCGTCTTATTACGCAACTGGAAGAGCTGTTTGAATCCTTTATTCAGTTGATCAACGATGCCATCGATGATAAATCGCCCTATACCGGCGGTCACTGTGCGCGCGTACCGGCGTTGACCATGATGCTGGCCGAAGCCGTCACCCGTACCCGTGTCGGTCCCTACAAAGATTTTGTCATGACTGATAACGACAGGCAGGAGCTGAAAATAGCCGGCCTGTTACATGATTGCGGCAAAATTACCACGCCGGTGCATGTGGTGGATAAACCGACCAAGCTGCACACCTTATTTGACCGCATTGAATTGCTCGATACACGCTTCGAGATACTCAAGCGCGATGCGCAGATCGAGATGCTACAAGCCCTTGCGCGGGAGGCAGGAAGCAGGATGCAGGAGGCAGGATGCAGAGAGGCAGAGAGGGCGGAGATTTGTGCTGAATATGAAGCGAGAGTGAGGCAGTTGGATGAGGATAAAGCCTTTTTGCGCGAGTGCAATATCGGTGCGGAATCCATGCCGGAAGCGGCACAGCAGCGGGTGCGGCAAATCGCCAATTATCAGTGGCGGGATGGCAGCGGTGTACTCAGCCGGTTTTTGAGTGACAACGAGGTTGAGAACCTGACCATACGCGCCGGTACTTTGACCGGTGCTGAGCGGGAAATTATCAATCGCCATATCGATGTCACGATCAAGATGCTCGAATCTCTTCCCTGGCCGAAATGTTTTAAGAATGTGCCAGCCTATGCGGGTGGTCACCACGAGCGGATGGATGGGCGCGGCTATCCTCGCGGTTTGACGCGTGAGCAGATGCCGCTGCAGGCGCGGATACTGGGGATTGCCGATATTTTTGAAGCGCTTACCGCTAAAGACAGACCGTACAAATCAGGCAAGACACTGATGGAATCGTTAACTATTCTCGGTAAATTCAAGTTGAACGGCCATATCGACCCCGATTTGTTCGATGTGTTCATACGAGAAAAAGTCTATCTCGACTATGTTAATCAATTTCTCTCGCCCGAGCAGATGGGTGAAATTGATTTAAGCAAGATTCCCGGGGTTAATCTGGATGAATTAAGCTGTGACTGACGATTTTCGTCACCTGGCTGACAGCTTTGGTCTTTGCTTGCGCTCGATAAATTGCCGATATATTAATTTATCTATATTAATCAATAACTTGTTTTTGTGGCATAGCTATTGCTTTATAGATTGCAACACACGATCGGTGTGTTAACCGCGATCAGGTTAACTTGGTCGGACAGTAGTCAAAAATTAATTAACCCATAGGAGCTTTACATGAAAAACGTACAAATGATTCAAGCCGGAATGACACGTGCACGTGCTAACTCACAAAAAGGTTTTACCCTGATCGAGTTGATGATCGTCGTGGCGATTATCGGTATTCTGGCCGCTGTTGCGATTCCGGCTTACAGCAATTACACCAAGAAGGCTAAGTTTATTGAAGTCACACAATCCACAGCCGCGCTCAAGAGTGCGTTGGAAGTCTGTGCGGCGGATCAAAGTGGTTTCACAAACTGTACGGCGGGTAGCAATGGCGTGCCGGCTGATATCACCACGACCAATGGCAAAGTGGCAAGTTTGACTACTACTGGCAATACCGCAACCGCGGCTGTTATTACTGCAACAGCGATTACCGGCTCTGGCTTAAGCGGTGAAACATACACCTTGACCGGTGCATTTGACGCTGTGAAGGGTGTTTCATGGACAGTCGGTGGTACCTGCTTGACGAACACACCTGCAATCTGTAAGTAATACAAAAAGCAGGACTTGAAAATATCGGGGGTCAGGTCTTGCAATAACACATTGTGTTATTGCAAGACCTGACCCCCGGTTCTTTTCCCTCCTCAGATGAATTCGTAACTTATTTATTGGTAATTTTTTATGTCCGATGCTCGAAAAGCGATATCCTGGTTCGCGCTGGCCGGTGTTCTGATTGCCGCCTTGTACGGACAGTTTCTGCATAACCCCATCGTCTTTGACGACCTGTATTTTTTTCTGTTAGATAACGAAGGTCATTCTTCGGTCGAGCAATTCGCATCGCTCTCGCCGCTTGATCTGCGCGCCTTGCCATACGCCACACTGGCCTGGAATGCCCGATTATTCGGCTTCGATTTGCTTCCGTTCAGAATTGAGAACCTGTTGCTGCACTGGATGGTAGTGGGGGTGTTGGCGCTGTTTCTGTTGCGCTTGTATCGTCAGGTGTTGCCCGCCAGCACGCGTTGCGAGCGCACTGGCATGTTAACGGCGGTGCTGATCGTGGTCAGTCTGTTTGCGCTGCACCCGTTGGCTGTCTATGCGGTAGGTTATCTGGTGCAGCGTAGCATCGTGATGGCCACACTGTTTAGCCTGTTGAGTCTGTGGGCGTATCTGCATGGCAACACCGGAGGTAAAAAATACTGGTTGTGGGGGAGCGTCGCGCTGTATTTCATGGCGACGCACAGCAAGGAGCACGTGATTATGCTGCCTGCGGTGATGGTAGCGATGACGGTATTGCTGCATCAGGACTGGCGCGCTGTACTGCGTCGAAACTGGCCAGTATTGCTTGGCTATGCCATGGTTGGGCTTTTGACGGTGGCACAGATACGCGGCGTGATAGGTCATTCCTATGAGATCAATTCCGCAGAGATGCTAGATGGCGTGTTGCCCGAGAACGCCTATGCCTACAGCGTGCTGACTCAGTCCTGGTTATTTTTTAAGTACGGACTTTTGTGGTTGCTGCCCAATCCGGTATGGATGTCGGTCGACATGCGTGAGCCATTAGCGCAGGGATTATGGTCAATGTATGGTTTGTCTTTGTTAGGCTATTTGCTGTACGGAGTCGCGGCCGTCCGATTGCTGCTCAGGCGTGGTCAGGCCGGCTTGATCGGTTTCGCGCTATTGTTACCCTGGCTAATGTTCGCAACCGAGTTCTCAACGGTGCGCATACAGGAAATCTTTGTGCTATATCGCAGCTATATTTGGGCGGTGGGCGGTGCGATTATCTTGCCGCTGCTGTTGATGCAATTAAATGCCAGACTGACGCTGCTGATTTCTGCCTTGTTGGCGGCAACTTTTTTTATGATTTCCATGGAGCGCTTGTCGACGTTCTCGCACCCGATTCTGCTCTGGGATGATGCCGAGAAGCTGGTAAAAGACAGGTTGTCGTTGCCGGGAGCTGGACGCATCTATTACAACAGAGGAACGGAGTGGATGAAAATTGACAAGTTGGATAGTGCGATGGCTGATTTGCAAATTGCCACTGCGCTAAGTCCGACATGGTCGGCAGCTTTTGGAAATCTCGGTGCGGTCTATGTTAAAACAGCACAGAATCCGCTGGCGATTAAGGCGTACAGCCGCGCGATTGAGCTGGATCAACAACAGCAGGCTAAGCCCAATTTCAGGCATTATCTGGGACGCGCGACGGCATACGAGGCGGATAATCAATGGCGCGAAGCCTTAGTTGACTACCGGGTGAGTTGTCTGCTGGCTAAGCAGGGTTGCGAAAAAAGCGGGAATTAATGGTCGCAAACTTGGCGGCAAAAACTTGAGGGTCAAAAAACTAGGGGGTCAGGTCTTGCATTAACACATTGTGTTAATGCAAGACCTGACCCCCTATTTATTCTAGTGCCCCACCTTTAGTACGGTTACCAGTAGCGCAACCTGGCCTAGAGCAATGCCCTGCATCCACTTCACCAGTTCGGTTTTTAATTCGGCAATACGTAAATCCAAATCGGCTTTAGTTACTAGACGCTCATTGATTAAATCAGCAACCGTTTCAGCTGGTACTTCGGCTTGTTCTTCAGTAAAACCGACTGCCTTCATTTTTTGATATAGGCATGCGTATCGAAAATTGCAACGCTCATGATTTTTCCTTCATGTAGTCAACGCGAGCAGTTTAGCAAACTTTCTGATTAAAAAGCAAAAAACAGGGGGGGCGCCGTCATTGCAACAAAACACTGCTGCGAGCGAAGCGTGACAGCCCGAAGGGTTGCGGAAATCCAGAACGTTAAACCCTGGATTACTTCGTCACATAGCTCCTCGTAATGACAGTATCTTGCGGGGTCAGGTCTTGCATTAACACATTTAGAAAAATGTGTTAATGCAAGACCTGACCCCTATTTATTCTATAGCACAAAAAACAGGGGAGACCGAAGTCTCCCCTGCTTTTTATTTCTAACTCATTGCTGAGTCGGGTAAGTTACCTAGCCCGACTTGGTCAGCTTTTGATTAGAACAGTGTTTCCAACAACAGTGTTGTTGATGTCTTGCCAGCTGGATTAACCAAGCCATTCCATGCTGAACCAGAGTTGACCGTGTGGTTCAAACCGATTTCGATGTTCTGAGCCAGTTCGTAAGTCGCACCGATCATGATTGCATTGTCGCCAGTATTAGCGAAATTACCGTTCTTTGCGCGACGAACAGCACCCTGAATCGTAGCGATGCCTGGGATCAGTTCCAGAGAGCCAGCAACGTTAAAGGATGTGGACGAACCTACTGCTGCAGCTGCAACAGGAGCGTTGCCAGCCTTGGTTACTGGAGACCAGCCTGCGTTCATCAGGTTAGGGTTGACTGCATCAGCAGGTGCTGTTGCGTAAGTAACATAAAAACCTGTAGACATGCCGCCAATTTCACCCTGGAACTGTGCATCCAGAATTGTAGCCTTGTAGCTATTAGCTACGCCCAGAGCAACCATATTGCCGCTGAAGTTCTGGATACCTACAGCACTGTCCCAGCCTGCCATATCAAAAATGTAAGCTGCGCGAGCGTAAGTCAGTGGCAGTGTATTTGCACCAGCGCCAACAGCGGCATCAGCATACTTGCCGAGGGTGATAAAGCCAAAATCTGCATTGGCAACCAGGTTGATACCTGTTGCATTAGTGCGTGTGCCCATATAAGAAGCGGCATAAGTAGCGGCAACGTGTTGCTTGTTAGGACCTGCATTACCCATCAGCTTGTGTGTGTCAGCTGCGCCGGTGTTCAGTACTTCGTAACCGTATGCTGCACCTTGACCGCCGGTGTATGCTGTGAAACCTACGCGAGCATCGCCAACTGGGAACAGGAATGCAATCTTAGCAGCGCCAGTTTGAGCAGGGCCTCCAGCCAAACCCAATTCGGACAGGAAACCAGCGAATTCAGAAATGCGACCACCGTAGAACATCGACAGTTCGCCGCCGGAACCAGGAACACCAAACTTAGGAGCGGTAACGCCGCCTGTGTTCTTTTCGTTCTGGTAGTAAGCGGAAGTCAAGATGCCCATGTTCAATGTGTCTGGCAGTGACAGGTGTTCGCCTTCGATCTTGCCTTGAGCGCCCATCATGGTGAAGCCAGCGCTCTTAAATGCGCGACCAAAACCATTCAGCAATGGGAAATGTTGGAAGTGACATGCAGAGCAAGCCATGCCGGTTTGACGCGCAAAAACTGGAACAGCAGACGCTTCTGGTGCGAAAGCTGCAGCTGCCATCACGGCTGCGATAGATAGAACGATTTTCTTCATGATTTATCCTTAGGAATATATTGAAGTGACTGCAAGCCCTCCCTGCCTTCACTGGGAACGTACTTTATAGAAGCTGGTGGAACGCTGTCAAAATTAATCTTAATACTGTTGTTTTTTTACAACATAAAACCTTGTTCTTATTGAGGCTATGGGTGGGTTTTAACGTTGTTAGATGTGGTACACAAGTCCGGTCATAACCTTCCCGCTTAGTTTCATCGCAGCGGGAACGGGGTTGGGCAAAGGCGCGCCGCCCAGTTCAACTGCCATATCGGCATGACCTATTTCGTCGGTATACATTTGCGCGACGATGGCGCGGCTCTTTTCATCTTGTGCGGGTAGTTTGCTCAGATGGCTCTGTAAATGGCTGCCCACCTGTTGTTCGGTTTCGGCCAGAAAACCGAGATTCCATTTGTCGCCCAATACGCCAGCTAACGCGCCCAATCCCAACGAGGCGGTATACCAGATGGGATTAAATACGCTCAAGTTCCCGCCCAATTCATGTACGCGGTGCGAAGTCCAGGCCAGATGTTCGGTTTCTTCCTGAGCGGCATGCTGTAATCGTTGCTGAACAAGCGGGTCGCGGGCGGTCAGCGCCTGTCCCTGATACAGCGCTTGTGCGCAGATCTCACCGCTGTGGTTGACGCGCATCAATGCGGCGGCATGCTTTTTTTCCGCATCATCCATTGTTGCGTCTGGAATATTGGCGTCCGGGTAGGGGCGTATGCTATGCGCCTGGCTAAATAGCGTGCGGATTCCCTTGTCAAATTCAATGATAAAACGATCTAAATTTAGCATGATGTATACCTAACCCGAGTTAGTGTGGATTTCGTTAAATTTGCTTAAGCTGCTTTGATAATGGTAGATAGATCAAAAAGTGTTTCAGGAGCAATATCTAAATTCCCAGGCCAACAGACGGTATCTAGCGCGACAAAAGCCTGTTTAAAAAGGGAAATATCCTGCAGTTTGACAAACACTCCGCGCTCCAAATATGGCCGGGCATCGAAAAGGCGATGATCGCCGGTATCAAACCACAGTTCCAGAGAAAAATCATTATGAGGCACGACGTGAATTACGGATTCCATTATTATTCCTACCGTAAAGGATCGATGGCAAATGGCGCTTGACCATTCACCGCCAATTCCCAATCTGCCAACAGAAATTCGCGATGTATCTCAATCCAAGCCTGAACGAGTCTTACCTTGCTAACGGTTTTTTGGGGGTCAGGTCTTGCATTAACACATTTTTACAAAATGTGTTAATGCAAGACCTGACCCCGTGTTTTCGTTGCAACTTCCTTGCTTGGGAGGATTAATTCGGAAAGGCTCAATTCCTTCTTTGGCAAGCTCCCAATCTGCCATCAACTCTTCACGCTGCAAATGGTAGTGGCAACTGAAAATGTCCTTTTACAATTCCTGCTACAGAAATGTCCTCGTCCAAATCTTCCCACCGCAAAGCAGTGCCATTTAAACGAAGCACGGCGTGCTGGAGTTGTTCATCTGTAGCATTTTGCAATAGTTTGAAACGCGCAGAAGGAAATCCGATTTGCCGACCGTCAGTGAGTTCAATAAATACAAATCTACCAACGGTCCAAACGCGGACAGCGCAACTTTCAATCTCAGCAGTTGAAAAACTCATGCCATCTCTCCTTGAAAAATTGCTGTCTTTCAAAAATAACACTTTCAATACTGCGTAACGCTATCGGACTTACGTTGCGAGTTCGTGCAAGCCTAATTGGCTCAAGCCAAAACTTGCATTCACCGTCACCTGTGTCAACGTGTATGTGCGGTGGCTCTGTTCACTCATCCGAATAAAAATGAAATCGCCAATTTAACAAACGAAGAATGGTCGGCATTGCTTTTCCCGGTATAGTCGAATGACCTAGGTTTTGGAAACGTTGTGTAATCTAAAGAATTTAGATTCAGTCGTCAATGAAAAACAGATGCCCGAAGGATTTTTTTGCCGTCATTTCCTGTCACACTCGCGAAAGCGGGGGCGGGTGGGAGTCCAGTCATGTTGGGGTCAGGTCTTGCATTAACACATTTTTACAAAATGTGTTAATGCAAGACCTGACCCCGTGTTTCCAGAATGACTGGCGTTGTCAAATGCTCAGGGAGATTTCTGTCAGGGAGATTTCGTTGAATTGGCGCTGAGATTTAGGGAGATGGGATGGACGCCTTCCTTAGAAATGCTGGCTTTATTGGTGCGGAGTAGAGTATTCATAAAGTGTTTCAGGGTCTATATCAATATTACCGTGCCATGCTACCGTGCCATTCTCAATATAAGCGTTTTCAAATGAATTTCCAGCTTTGAGTCTGCTCCAGGGCTTTTGATCGATGTAGGTGGGTATGTCGAAAAATCGACGTTCATTATTTTCAAATTCGACCAGTAAGACAAAGTCGGGTTGTACAACGACACTGACAACATCAAGTAACATCGCAAATCTTTACTTGAGAGGATCAATTCGGAAAGGCTCAATACCTTCTTTGGCAAGCTCCCAATCTGCTATCAACTCTTCACGATGCAAATCTACCCATACCTGAACCATGCGCAATTGACGAGCAGGAAAATCGCCGGCCAGCAACGCGCCATCTTCGATTGAAATCGATGCCTGAGCGCCTTGATACCTGATGTGAATGTGTGGTAGATGATGTTTTTCTTTGATTTCAAAAAACATCGCAATGATAATCCCATAAAACATGCTGATTGTTAGCATGGCAAATCCTCGTAATGCTGCATTGTTCAAACATGACGCAATGTAGGGAAATAAGTTGTATTCGTCAATGAGAAGGTGTTGTCATCGCGAAGCCGTAGGCTGTGGCGATCCAGCAAATCTAAAGGCATTTTGTGTATCTAGATTGCCGCCCGCCACACTCTGTTCGCGGCTAAAGGCCGCTCGCAATGACCGCAGGCAAAAAAACGGACACCCGAAGGTATCGACGCTGACAACATCAAGTAACATTGCAACGCCTTTACTTGAGAGGATCAATAGGGAAAAGCCAATGTGTTGAGGGTATTCTGACCACGGATTTCAGTTGTCAGACATGGCGAATTTCGGCATGTAAATTAACGCCCAGTGCCCGCACCACTTTCATTATCGTCTCGTAACGCGGTTTGGCGCCAGGGGACAGTGCTTTGTAAAGACTTTCGCGCCCCAAACCGGCATCTTTTGCTAGTTGTGTCATGCCACGTGCGCGAGCCACTGTTCTCACGGCAGCAAGAAAGGTGTCAGGATCTGCGTCTTCCAGTGCGGCTGTCAAATAAGCAGTAATTGTTTCCTCGTTATCAAGGTAATCAGCCACGTCAAACGGAGTGAAATTGGTCATAGTATTAGTCCTTTGGTAATGCAACCGCCATGTCTATGGCACATTGGATGTCACGTTTCTGGGTTGACTTATCACCGCCCAACAGCAGCAGATATAGCACGGCACCGCGCCGGGTGAAATACACCCGATAGCCCGGGCCATAGTGGATGCGCAGTTCTGATACGCCGCCTCCCACCGCCTCGCAGTCACCGAAATTGCCCTTTGCTGCACGATCAAGACGTAAAGCAATTTGAGCTTTACCAACATGATCTTTCAGGTCGACCAGCTAGTCATTGAACTCATCGGATTTTTGGAAGGTATTCATGGTCGAAGTGTACTCATTCGGATACGCATGTCAAGCAAATAAGGGCAAAAATCATCGCAAAGTACTACGCCACCCATTAAAGTGTAAAGACAATGAAAAACGGACACCCGAAGGTGCTGTCATCGCGAAGCCGTAGGCTGTGGCGATCCAGCAAATCTAAAGGTATTTTGTGCATCGAGGTCTTTGCGAGCCACGCAGTGGCGTGGCAATTCAGCCTATCGAAAAAGGATCTGGGTTGCCGCGTCGGCTTTGCCTCCTCGCAAAGACAACGGGCAAAAAAACGGACACCCGAAGGTGTCCGTTTAGATTCAAATCGCTATACGTCCATAAGGACGCGAGTGATTAGAATGTGTGCTTCATACCGAACGAGAATGCAGAAGGAGCTGCACCTGCTGCGGCAACAGCTGGAGCGCCAGTGCCGTTAGCAGACAATGCATAAACACCGCCTGTTTCGTTGCTCAGTTTGGTGTACATCGCGTACACGGTAGTGCGCTTGCTCAGGTTGTGATCGTAACCCAGTGAGAACTGCTTGGCACCAGTGTTAACTGTAGCGTTTGCGCCAGCCTTGGTGTAAGCCACTTTGATTGCATCGTTAGCGGATACGTTGTACTTACCAGCCAAGTAGTAAGCGTTGTGACCGAGAACGTTAGAGCCAGCAGCAGCTCCGGCAGCCAATGCAGTGCCGCCGAAATTGTCGGAAGTCTTCTCGTAAGCAAAACCTACGCTGAAAGCATCAATGGTGTAACCCAGGCCCAGTTTGGTGGCTGTTTCTTTAGCAATAATGCCAACGCCCAATGTTCCAGGAGCATCGCCAATGTTGTGCTGTTCATATGCTAAGCTAGCGTATAAGGCATCCAGGCTGTACAAGCCAGCCATAGACCATGCGCTACCCTTGGTTTGTGCGGCTGTAGTCTGGCCTTCAGCGCCGGCTACATAAGCGATTGCAGCAGTCAGACCGCTCATTGCTGGTGAGATGTAGGCAACAACGTTAGGCTGACGACCGTCGAATGAAGCGCCTACTGTAGTAGCTGCAAGACCACCGCCCATGATGGAACGGTTATCGGCGATGCCATCAGTGAAGATGTCCAGTTTGCGAGTCGAGATGTTGTATGGTGTGTCATGACGACCCAACAATACGGTACCGGCAGTCTTGCTGGACAGGCCAGCGAAAGTGTTGCGGCCACCTAACGTGTTGGTAGCTGCTGTGTTGCCAGGCGCGCCGTTGGTGTTGTTGTCGATGTTGATCAACGACTCGATTTGCCAGATAGCTGACAGACCATCGCCCAGATCTTCAGTGCCCTTCAGGCCGATGCGTGAAGTGTTGCTGGAAACCTTGTTGCTGGAAAAACTGTTAGCAGCAGCTACAGTGCCAGTCTTGGTCATGTCGTAGGAAACGTTAGCTACGCCGTAAACGGTAACATTGCTGGTGTCAGCGAAAGCTGGTGCTGAGAATGCTGCGGCGATAGCCAGAGCGATGATTTTCTTTTGCATATAAAACTCCTTAGAGGTTGATTGTGGCCGACAGTCGTCAGCTGAATGAAAGTTCAAATGCCGGAACTTCAGGAAATGATTATGCAGGTAGAAAAAAACCCTGCAACCGAAATTTGATCTTTTTAACAAAACCTTCATAAAGTGTTGTATTTTCGCAACAGCTTCTTGCCGGAGGTTTAATTTTTGCTGTGTTAGCGCTTCATGGCGAACGAATTGGGTGTCATTGCGAACGAAGTGAAGCAATCCGGATCGGTGAAAAGTTGGGCTGTTGATAATAATCTGGATCGCCACAGCCCTTCGGGCTTCGCGATGACGTGGCGGATGGGTTGACACGAGCTGCAGGCTTTGTAATAACGGGCTAAGAGTTAAACGGCCAATGTATAGAGGTTGTGCTCTCGACTAGCGGCAAAAGCAAGGCAGGCCCGAATGTCTGCGGTTTCGAGTTCGGGAAAGTCCTCGATGATTTCTGACTCGCTTGATCCTTCTGCCATCATGTCTAGGATGTCATAAACGCTGATACGCAGGTTGCGAATACAAGGTCGTCCGCCGCGCTTGTTGGAATCCAGGGTGATCCGCGCAATTGTCATGGTTTGCTTTCTTGAGCGGTGTGTTGTTGATAGGACTATTTTCTGATCACAAGTGTGCGAACCACGCCCATCACAGGAATGCTGACTAACGCCACCGATACCGACCAATGCCCGCCCGTGTATGAGGTCAAGATTGCGCCTGCAATAGCTAATGTCGAAACAATAAATCCCATTCATGTGCCGCGCCCTGCTGCTTTTATTTCTGCATTTGCGGCGGCAACATTTGATTGGATTGCAAGTTGTTCGGTGTGGATTCGATGCTGTTGCTCCATCTCCGCCATACGAAATATGCGCTCAGCGCCGTTGGTGACTATTTCATCAAATCTCTTTACGGATTCAGGCGGCGGCAACGGTCCTTGTCATGCTGTTTGAACCTCTGTTAAGTCAGGCTTTGATGGCGGTTGCGAGCGTTTTACTGGTGATGACATGTTTAAAATCCGTACCAATTCGTTGCCAATCGCTGCGCATTGCATCCCGATCCGAATGAGCGGTTCTGTGCAGAATTTCGATTCTACGGATCTTTGGCGGTTCTGATGTGTATAGCATCGCCGGAGCGGATGCCCCCTCCCAGAATGCAGTCCAAAAGGCAGACCTACCGTTTTGTTGTTGTGTTCGCATTACTAACCCCATTCCTAACAGTTGCTCGGGCACATGTGCGTCATCATACTATTTACCTTACAAAAATGCTTTCATGATTAATGCGACAATTCCACTCAAGACCATTCCGAGCATATATTTGAGAAGTTGCAACTCTTTGCTCAAAGCTTGCAATGTGCGTTTGAGATCGGTGTTGGTTAATTTGGCATCATGCATTGATCTTGACTTCTGTATGCGGTTTATCCAAACACTTGGGCGAGTTCAGCGCCCGGATCTTCGGCGCGCATAAAGGCTTCGCCGACCAGGAAGCTGTTGACCCCGTGGCGCTGCATCAGTTTCACATCGTCTGCGTTCATGATGCCGCTTTCGGTGACGACGATGCGATCACGCCCATCCCGCCCGGAGGGTGCAGAAACGATGCGCGGCAGTAAATCCAGCGTGTTTTGCAGGCTGACGTCAAAGGTGCGCAGGTTGCGGTTGTTCACGCCGATCAACGGGGTGGATAATTGCAGAGCGGAATCGAGTTCCTCGCCGTTGTGAACTTCTACTAGAACAGCCATTCCTAACGAAAAAGCAATAGATTCAAATGCTTGCATTATTTTTGTGTCAAGGGCTGCTGCGATCAGCAAAATGGCATCCGCGCCCATCGCGCGCGCCTGATAGATTTGATACTCATCCATCATGAAATCCTTGCGCAACACCGGTAAATCGCAGGCGGCGCGTGCCTCTTGCAGATAGGCCGGGCAACCCTGAAAGAACTGTTCGTCGGTCAATACAGACAGACAGGCTGCGCCGTGTTGTTGATAGCTGGCGGCGATTTGTGCCGGATTGAAGTCTGCGCGGAGAATTCCTTTGCTGGGACTGGCTTTCTTGATCTCGCTAATCACGGCGGGTAACCCTGAGTCGATTTTTGCGCGTATCGCGGCGACGAAGTCGCGAGCCGGGGCGGCTTGTTCCGCCTCAGCGCGCATAGTGCTCAATGATTTTTGTGCCTGTGCAGCAGCGACTTCCTGTGCCTTGACGGCGAGTATCTTATTTAAGATGTCAGACATGACGATTTTCAGAATTAATGAGTGTTGCTGTGCATTTTATCATCCATCGAGGTGATAAAATGCGCGACAGTTCGAATTGTGAGGTGGGCATGGAAAACGTAAAACAATATATGAAGGAAGTCGGGCAGTCGGCGCGCGGCGCATCGCGCATCATGGCGCAGGCCGATACCGCAGCAAAGAATCAGGCGCTGCTGGCGATTGCAGATGAAATCGAAAAGCATAGCGAGCAATTGCGTCTGGCTAACCAACAGGACATGAAGGCGGCAAAGGAAGCAGGGCTCGATGAAGCCTCGCTGGATAGATTGTGCCTTTCTGAAAAATCGGTGGCCGGGATGGCGGAAGGTTTGCGCCAGATTGCACAACTGCCTGACCTGATCGGTAGCATCACTGACCTCAACTATCGCCCATCGGGAATACAGGTCGGCAAGATGCGTGTGCCGTTGGGAGTGATCGGTATCATCTACGAGTCGCGTCCCAATGTGACGGCGGATGCGGCGGGCTTGTGTCTGAAATCTGGTAACGCGGCGATACTGCGCGGCGGCTCCGAAGCGATTCATTCCAATCAGGCGATTGCGTCTTGCATCCATGCCGGTTTGCGGGCGGCAGGTTTGCCTGAAACGGCGGTGCAGGTCGTCGCCACTACGGACAGAGCGGCGGTCGGCGAACTGATCACCATGCAGGATTATGTGGACGTGATTGTTCCGCGCGGCGGGAAGAGCTTGATCGAGCGCATCTCACGCGATGCAAAAGTGCCTGTCATCAAGCATCTGGATGGCATATGCCACGTCTATATCGACGATGAGGCTGATCTGAAGAAAGCCATCCGCATCGCGGACAATGCCAAGACGCACCGCTACGGGGTGTGCAATGCGATGGAAACCTTGCTGGTGGCGCACAGCGTGGCCGCTCAAGTGTTGCCTCCGCTGTGTCAGATTTATCTGGATAAGGGCGTGGAGCTGCGCGGCGATGCGACCGCCTGTGCGCTGATCGATCAAATGCACCCCGCAACGCTGGATGACTGGAGCACCGAGTATCTTGCCCCTATTTTGAGCGTCCGCGTGGTTGACGGGATGGACGAGGCGATTGCGCACATCAACACCTTCGGCTCTCAGCACACCGACAGCATCGTGACGGAAAATTACACAAAGGCGATGCGCTTTTTGCGTGAAGTCGATTCCAGTTCGGTGATGGTCAATGCGTCGACGCGTTTCGCCGACGGATTTGAATACGGCTTGGGCGCGGAGATCGGCATTTCCACCGACAAAATTCACGCGCGCGGCCCTGTCGGTCTCGAAGGGCTGACATCGCAGAAATACATCGTATTGGGCAGCGGGCAGATCAGAACATAAAATGGGGAAAAATGGGGTCAGACCCCATTTTTCACTGGATTTCCGCTTTCGCGGGAATGACAACCGGAGAAAATAATTATGAGTCAAACAGTTGAAGTCAAAGTTCCCGATGTGGGCAATTTCAAAGATATCGGTATTATTGACGTTGCGGTAAAAGTCGGCGATCAAATCGAAAAAGAACAGACGATCATTTCGCTGGAAACGGACAAGGCTTCGATCGATGTGCCTAGCCCGTTCGCCGGTGTCGTCAAAGAGATTATGATTAAGGTCGGCGGTAAAGTTTCCGAAGGCTCCGCTATTTTGATGCTTGAAACACAGAATGCAGAAATCAGGATGCAGGATGCAGAAAAACTAGCACCCGCACAATCTCAGCCGGAATCCTCAACGTCCCCTGAATCCCGAATCCTGAATCCTGAATCCTCCCTACATGCCGAGGTGCTGGTTTTCGGTGCTGGCCCCGGCGGATATACCGCAGCATTCCGTGCTGCCGATCTGGGCAAGAAGGTCGTGCTGGTCGAGAAGCACGCGAGTCTGGGCGGTGTGTGTCTGAATGTCGGTTGCATTCCATCCAAGGCCTTGCTGCATGTCGCCAAGGTAATCAGCGAGGCGGAAGAAGTCTCGCATCACGGCGTGACATTTGCCAAACCCGCTGTGGATATCGATAAGATACGCGGATGGAAGGAAAGCGTTGTCAATAAATTGACCGGCGGACTGAAGCAGTTGGCTAAACAGCGCAAGGTCGAGGTGGTGCACGGTCTGGCGAAGTTTACATCGCCCAATTCCATCTCGGTGCAAACGGCAGACGGCGAAAAAATCATCAGCTTTGACAATGCGATCGTCGCGGCGGGTTCCAGTGTGGCGCGTATCCCAGGCTTTCCTTACGAAGATGCTCGCATCATCGATTCGACCGGTGCGCTGGCGTTGCAAGATATACCGAAACGTTTGCTGATTCTGGGCGGCGGCATCATCGGTCTGGAAATGGCGACGGTTTACGACGCGTTGGGTTCCAAGATTTCGGTGGTCGAATTGATGGATCAACTGATACCCGGTGCCGACAAGGATCTGGTCAAGCCTTTGCACACTCGCATCGCGAAACGCTACGAGGCGATTTATCTCAAGACTAAAGTCACTAAGATCGACTCGCTGCCTGAAGGGTTGCGTGTAACATTTGAAGGCGAGCAAGCGCCGGAGCCGCAACTGTACGATCGCGTGCTGATGGCGGTTGGTCGTCGCCCTAACGGTCGCGAGATCAATGCTCAAGCAGCCGGTATTGCGGTCAATGAGCGCGGATTCATTACGGTTGATAAGCAGCAGCGCACCAATGTGCCGAATATTTATGCGATCGGCGACATCGTGGGTGATCCTATGCTGGCGCACAAGGCGGTGCACGAGGCTAAGGTAGCGGCGGAAAATATCGCCGGACACAAGGCGTTCTTCGATCCATTGACGATTCCCTCGGTCGCTTACACCGACCCTGAAATCGCGTGGATGGGGTTGACCGAAACTCAGGCTAAGGCGCAGGGCATCGCTTACGAGAAGGGTTCATTCCCTTGGGCGGCTTCAGGTCGCGCCTTGTCGGTCGGTCGCGAAGAAGGCTCAACCAAAGTGTTGCTCGATCCTGTGACCCGCCGTATCTTGGGTGCGGGCATCGTCGGGGTGAACGCCGGTGAGCTGATTGCCGAAGCCGTGCTGGCGCTGGAGATGGGCGCGGATATGGAAGACATCGGCTTGACTATCCATCCTCATCCGACCTTGTCGGAAACGCTGTGTTTTGCCGCCGAAATGGCTGAAGGCACGATCACGGATCTCTTGCCTCCACGAAAAAGATCCTGATTCTGACTCGGTTTAACGGGGGGTAAACTCCCGTCTGAATTCACCGGCTTAGCGCTGTTGCTAATGAGCTGGGGTTACACAAAGCTGGGGGTCAGGTCTTGCATTAACACATTTTTTCAAAATGTGTTAATGCAAGACCTGACCCCTTTAATGGTTAAAATGAGGGGGTGTGATGAAAGCACGTTTGTTTGCTTCTATGTTTATGATTTTGTTTGTTAATTCTGCGCACTCCTTCGATCTCGGTTCGCTGGTGAACAAAGAGCAATTGGGCAAACTGGAAAGTGCCGTGCAGAACAAGCAGCAACCGGCACCTGCAGCCGCACCCGCTGCATCGTCAGGAAATGCAGCCGGGTTGTCAGGTTTCAGCAACGGCGATCAAATAGCGAGTCTGAAGCAGGCGCTGACTCAAGGTGCTGAAACTGCAGTCGCCAGTTTGGCCAAAGAGAACGGCTTTCTGGGCAACGACAAGGTGAGGATACCGCTGCCACCCAGCCTGCAAAAGGCCGACAATATGCTGCGTAAAGTGGGCATGGGCAAGTATGCGGACGAGTTGAACACTTCGATGAACCGCGCTGCTGAAGCGGCTGTGTCGGAAGCGAAGGCGTTGCTTGTGGGGGCAGTGAAAAAAATGACGGTCGCGGATGCCAAAGCCATTTTGATGGGGAGCAACGATGCGGCGACCCAGTATTTCCGTAAGAATACCGAAGCTGCGTTAACCGGAAAATTCAGACCGATTGTTGGCAAGTCGATGCAGAAGGTAAAGCTGGCCGAGAAATACGACCAGTTCGCCGGCAAAGGCGTGAGTCTGGGCTTGGTCGATCAGAAGGATGCAAATCTGGAGGATTTCATTACCCGCAAGGCGATGGACGGATTGTTCCTGATGATGGCAGAACAAGAGCAGGCGATACGCGCGAACCCTATGCAGGCCGCCGGATCGCTGGCTAAGAAAATCTTCTCGGCGATCAAGTTTTAAGTCTGTTACTCACTGATATATCGGCGGAACCTTACCGTTCCGCCCGACGTCGCGGTTAAACCTGCATTACCGATATTTTCATCGTACATGGTAGAATCCGCGACTATCCCGCTTTTTATTTTATTTTAGGAATAACCGCTATGTTCTCCAGCAAAAACACCATCGCCGTCACTGACCCCGAATTGTGGGCAGCGATTCAGAATGAAAACCAGCGTCAGGAAGATCACATTGAGCTGATCGCTTCTGAAAACTACACCAGTTGCGCGGTGATGGAAGCGCAGGGTTCCAAGCTGACCAACAAGTACGCCGAAGGTTATCCCGCCAAGCGTTACTACGGCGGTTGTGAATATGTCGATGTGGCCGAGCAGTTGGCGATCGATCGCGCGAAGGCTTTGTTCGGCGCGGAATACGCGAACGTGCAACCTCATTCAGGTTCGCAAGCTAATCAGGCGGTTTACGTTTCCGTGCTGAAGCCGGGCGATACGATTTTGGGTATGTCGCTGGCACACGGCGGTCATTTGACTCACGGCGCATCGGTTAATATCAGCGGCAAGTTGTACAACGCGATTCAGTACGGTCTGAACGACAAAGAAGAAATAGACTACGACCAGGTGCAGGCGTTAGCGACAGAACACAAGCCTAAGATGATCGTTGCGGGCGCATCAGCCTACGCGCTGGTGATCGACTGGAAGCGTTTCCGTGAAATCGCCGACAGCGTTGGCGCGTATCTTTTTGTCGATATGGCGCATTACGCAGGTTTAATTGCGGCGGGCGTTTACCCTTCCCCAGTTGGTATCGCGGATTTCGTCACCACCACCACACACAAAACCCTGCGCGGTCCGCGCGGCGGCCTGATTCTGGCCAAGGCTGAACACGAAAAAGCACTCAATTCGGCGATTTTCCCGGCCCTGCAAGGCGGCCCGCTGATGCACGTGATTGCAGCTAAGGCGGTTGCTTTCAAGGAAGCGGCGAGTCCTGAGTTCAAGGTTTATCAGCGTCAGGTAGTGGAAAATGCCCGCGTGATGACGCGCGTTCTGAAGGAGCGTGGTCTGCGCATCGTCTCCGGTCGCACTGACAGCCATGTGTTCCTCGTTGATTTGCAAGCAAAAAACCTGACCGGCAAGGACGCTGAAGCGGCGCTGGGTCGTGCTCACATCACCGTCAACAAGAACGCGATTCCGAATGACCCGCAAAAACCATTCGTCACCTCCGGTATCCGTATCGGCAGCCCGGCAATGACCACGCGCGGCTTCAAGGAACTGGAAGCCGAATTGCTGGCCAACCTGATCGCAGATGTGTTGGATGCGCCGAACGACGAAGCGGTCACCGCCTGCGTCATCGAAGAAGTCAAGAAATTGACTGCTAAATTCCCGGTGTACGGAGCCTAGTCGAGAGTCATTAGACGTAAGTTGTAAGTTGTCTGTGTCGCTGCGGCGGTTTTTCAACTTGCAACTTACGACTTGCGACGGCTTTTAGCTATGAAATGTCCCTTCTGTAAAGGTCACGAAACTCAGGTCGTGGATACCCGCGAGAGCGAGGAAGGCGACAGCATACGTCGCCGTCGCCGCTGCGTTTCATGCGACAAGCGTTTCACCACCTTTGAAACGGTGGAGTTGCGCATGCCTCAGGTCGTCAAAAATAACGGCATACGAAGCGAATTCGATGTGGAAAAACTGCGCACCAGTTTCAAGCGCGCCTTGCATAAACGTCCGGTTTCCACCGAGTTGGTGGATGCGGCGATAGACCGTGTAGTTCACGCCTTATACGCGCTGGGCGAGCGGGAAGTCGACTCGCGCCATGTGGGTGAGATGGTGATGCAGGAATTGTTGAAACTCGACAAGGTGGCTTATATCCGTTTCGCCTCGGTTTACAAGAGTTTTCAGGATGTCGGTGACTTTGCCGATGCGGTCAAGGCGGTGCGGCGTGTACCTTCCCGCGCCAGCGCCGATTGATGTTGAATGCGGACGATAGCCGCTGGATGGCTTGTGCGCTGCGATTAGCCGCGCTGGGTTTATATAGTACGAGTCCCAATCCGCGTGTAGGTTGCGTGCTGGTGAAGGACGGGCAACAGATAGGCAGCGGCTGGCACATAAGAGCGGGCGAGCCGCATGCCGAAGTTTATGCGCTGCGCGAGGCGGGCGAACTGGCCAAAGGTGCGATGGCTTATGTGACATTGGAGCCTTGCTCTCATTACGGCAGAACGCCACCCTGTGCCGATGCGTTGATCGAATCGGGTGTGGCGCGGGTAGTGGTAGCGATGCAGGATCCAAATCCGCAGGTGGCGGGGAACGGGATTGCAAAGTTGCGTGCCGCCGGGATTGAAGTGGAGTGCGGCTTGATGGAAGCGGCAGCTCTGGCGTTGAATGCGGGATTTGTCTCGCGCATGTCGTTGGGTCACCCGCTGGTTCGCAGCAAAGTCGGCATGAGTCTGGATGGTCGCACGGCACTGGCCAACGGTGTGAGTCAGTGGATTACCGGTTCGGATGCCAGGCTGGATGTGCAACGCTGGCGGGCGCGTTCCTGTGCGGTGCTAACTGGCATCAACACCGTGCTGGCCGACGATGCACAATTGAATGTGCGCGAGTTTGAAGTTGAACGTCAGCCGCAGCGTGTGGTGCTGGACAGTCGCCTGCGTATGCCGCTCAACGCTAAGATTTTGCAGGGCGGCAAGACGCTGATTTACGCATCAGAAAATAATTTGATAAAAATCAATATGTTGCGAGAAATCGGCGCTGAGGTGGTGGTGTTGCCGGATGGCAATGGACAGGTTGATCTGCATGCGATGTTGAACGATCTGGCGGCACGCGGTTGCAACGAGGTATTGGTCGAGGCTGGTGCTGTTCTGAACGGCGCGTTGCTCAAAGCTGGATTGGTGGACGAGCTGTTGCTGTATATTGCACCGCAGCTGCTGGGCAGCGCGGCGCGCGGCATGGCGGATTTGGGTGAGCTGACGCAACTTAGTCAGCGAGTCAATCTGGAATGGAAAGATGTTCGGCGGGTGGGTGATGATATGCGTATCACTGTCAAAATAAGTACGTGATCTCCTCCCCTGACAGGGGGAGGGCTAGGGAGGGAGTTTATGTTTAGTGGAATCATAGCGGATGTAGGCATTATCACCAGAGCAGACGACAGAGAGGGCGGGCTGCGCTTGTCGGTGGCGACCGAAGTGCTGGGCATGGACGATGTGCAATTGGGCGACAGCATCGCGGTGAACGGCGTTTGCCTGACTGCGGTGGCGATCGACGGTCGCACTTTTACCGTGGATGTGTCCCGCGAAACTTTGAACTGCACGGTGGGACTTGAGCATCAAGGCGCGCATGTCAATCTGGAAAAGGCGCTGCGCCTGTCCGATCGATTGGGCGGGCATATGGTCAGCGGCCATGTGGACGGCGTGGGCGAAGTGATCGCGTTCAACGACATCGGCGAGAGCTGGCGTCTGGTGGTGCGCGCGCCGCATCAGCTCGCCAAGTTCATCGCGGTGAAAGGCTCGATCACCATCAACGGCGTGAGTCTGACGGTGAATCATGTTGCCGGTTCGGAATTTGAAGTGAACCTGATCCCGCACACGCTGGACGTGACGACACTCAATGAATTGAAAATGGGGGCGAGGGTGAATCTGGAGATCGACCTGATCGCTCGCTATGTAGAACGTATGATGCAGAAAGAAGTGCTATGACAGGAATTTCACCGGTAGAAGAGATTGTTGCGGAAATTCGCAAAGGCAATATGGTTATTCTGGTCGATGAAGAAGACCGGGAAAATGAAGGTGATCTGGTGTTCGCGGCTGAGTTTGCCACGGCTGAAAAGATTAACTTTATGGCGCGTCACGGTCGCGGGCTGATTTGCCTGACGCTGACTGAAGCGCATTGCCGCCAGATCAATCTGCCCCTGATGGTGCAGGAAAATGGTCTGCAACTGGCGACCAATTTCACCATGTCGATTGAGGCTGCGACCGGCGTGACAACCGGGATTTCGGCCGGTGACCGCGCACGCACCGTGCTGGTGGCTGCCGATAAGAATGCCAAACCTGCCGATATTGTGCAGCCGGGCCACATCTTCCCTTTGCGTGCGCAAAACGGCGGCGTGCTGGTTCGCGCTGGACACACTGAAGCCGGATGCGATCTGGCGCAACTGGCCGGATTAACGCCGGCTTCTGTGATCTGCGAAATCCTCAAAGACGACGGCGAAATGGCGCGTCTGCCCGATCTGATCGAATATGCGAAATTACACGGCTTGAAGATAGGCACGATCGCGGATTTGATCGAGCACCGCAGCCAGCACGAAAAATTGGTGGAGCGTGTGTCCCGTCGCAAGATACAGACGGCGTACGGCGAGTTCGATCTGGCGACTTATGTCGACAAGACTACTCAGCGGACCCATCTGGCCTTGGTGAAAGGCGATATTAATCAGGGTGTTGAAACCTTGGTTCGGGTGCATGAGCCCTTGTCTGTGATGGATTTCATGGAACAGAAGACAGCAGGATCATCGACCAGCGTGCATCAGGCCATGACAAAGATGGCCGGTGCGGATGCCAGCGTGCTGGTGCTCTTGCATCGCGCTGAGACGCCCGCTGATTTGCTGGCGCGTGCGAGTGGTGATGCCGGCGGACACGGCCACTGGGATCCGCGCAGTTATGGTATCGGCGCGCAAATCTTGCGTGACCTGAATGTGGGTAAAATGCGATTGCTGGCTACGCCACACAAGATGCCAAGCATGGCAGGGTTTGGTTTGGAAGTGGTAGGTTACGCCAGTCACGAATAAAGGAGCAGGACAATGAAAGAAATCGAAAAGAATCTGGACGGCAAGGGCTTGCGTATCGGCATCGTGCAAAGCCGTTTTAACACTGATGTGTGCGAAGGGCTGTTAGCTTCCTGCCGTGCGCAACTGGTGCATTTAGGCGTTGCCGAAGACGACATCACGCTGGCGACCGTACCCGGCGCGCTGGAAATCCCTCTGGTGCTGTTGCACATGGCGGACAGCGAAAAGTTCGATGCACTGATCGCGCTGGGCGCGGTGATTCGTGGCGATACCTATCATTTCGAGGTTGTGTCGAACGAATCCGCACGCGGGGTTGGCGATGTGCAGCTGGCGTGTGGTGTGCCGATCGCCAATGCGATCCTGACTACCAACGATGACGATCAGGCGCTCGCACGCATCAGCGTCAAGGGTAGTGAAGCGGCAGATGCCGCCGTTGAAATGGCTAATTTGCTGCGTGATCTGGCATGAGTGCTGTGATCGATGCGACTGCATTAAAAAATTCTCCGCAAAAGAGTCCGCGCCATCGTGCACGGGAGCTGGCGCTGCAAGGGATTTACCAGTGGCGTGTGTCTGGCACGGATGCGTCTGACATCGAGAAACATATGCAGGGCGAAAAAAATCTCGGTCGCTATGACAAGCCGATGTATTCCAAACTGTTGCGTGGTGTGCTAGCACAACACGCGGAGATCGAGGCTTTATTGACGCCCTACCTTGACCGCGCGCTGGAAGAATTGAGCACGGTGGAATTTTCGGTACTGCTACTGGCGGCGTTTGAGCTGTCACAGCAACTGGAAGTGCCGTACAAAGTGGTGATCAACGAAGCGGTTGAACTGGCCAAAACTTTCGGCGGTACAGACGGACATAAATACGTCAACGGCGTGCTGGACAAGCTGGCACCCAAGGTTCGCGCCGTCGAGTTTGCAGCGCGCAAACCCTAGACGCAAGTCGTAAGACGTAAGTTGTTAGTTGGTTTTGTCGCTTCGCGTTTTTATAACTTACGACTTTGGACTATTAACTTACGTCTGCCTTTATGTCTGAATTCGATCTGATTCGCCGTCACTTCACGCGCGCGACGCCCGGTGCCCTGCTGGGCGTAGGTGATGACGCGGCACTGCTGCAGGTGCGTGGTGGTTATGTGCTGGCCGTGTCGTCGGACATGCTGGTGTCCGGCACACATTTCTTTGCCGACGCCGATCCCTATCTGTTGGGCCATAAAACGCTGGCGGTGAATCTGTCCGATCTGGCGGCGATGGGCGCGACCCCGCGCTGGGCAACGCTGGCGATCTCAATGCCTCAAGCGGATGACCACTGGCTGGAACGTTTCTCTGCCGGATTCTTTGCGCTGGCCGATCAACATGGTTTGGAGTTGGTCGGCGGCGACACCACGCGCGGGCCGCTCAATTTATGCGTGACCATATTCGGCGAAGTCGAGGCGAATCAGGCCTTGCGGCGCAGCGGCGCAAAAGCGGGCGATGAAATTTGGGTGTCGGGCTGCTTGGGTGATGCGGCGCTGGCGCTGGCTCATCTGCAAGGACGAGTGGCGTTAAGCGATTCAGAATACGAATTTTGTGCTCCCGCCTTGCATCAGCCGCAACCGCGAGTAGATTTGGGGCGCTCACTGCGCGGTATAGCCAACAGCGCGATCGATGTGTCCGACGGTTTGCTGGGTGATTTGGGGCATATACTGGCCGCCTCCGGTGTGGGCGCGGAAATCGATTTTGAGCGACTCCCTGTCTCCGCTACCTTGCTTGCTCATCCTCAATTGCTCAACTCTTGTGCTCTGTCGGGCGGCGACGATTATGAGCTGTGTTTTACCGCCCCCGCAGCGCTGCACGATACGGTGCAGAACTTAGGCGATGAGCTGGCCTGTATAGGCCGTATCGTCGCGGGCTCAGGCCTTGTGGTGCTCAATGCATCAAACTCCATCAATGTACAAGGCGCAAGCTATGACCACTTCCGATGAATTAAAAGTTACGCCTAGCTGGAAATTTCTTTTCAGCCATCCGGCGCATTTTCTGTCGTTTGGTTTCGGCAGTGGATTGGCTAAAAATGCGCCCGGCACGTTCGGCACGATGATGGCATTCCCGATGTACTGGTATCTCGCGCCACGATTGTCCGATGCGATGTTTTTGTTCGTGCTGATCTGGGCGTTTGCGATCGGTGTGTGGGTATGCGATATCACGGGTCGTGCGCTGGGCGCAGCGGATTACGGCGGCATCGTCTGGGATGAAATCGTCGCGATGCTGCTGGTGCTGTTTTTCACGCCGCCGGGTTGGGCCTGGTCGCTGCTGGCCTTTGCCCTGTTTCGCTTTTTCGATATTCTCAAGCCGCAACCGATACGCTATTTCGACAGCAACTGGCACGGCGGATTGGGCGTGATGTTCGACGACCTGTTGGCTGCCGGTTATGCGCTGCTCTGCATGGCGGCCATCAAGAGTGTGTTGCTGTAAGGGTGTGAAAAGGATGGCACGCTGCGCCCTCGCCTCAATCCTCTCCCGCTTGCGGACGAGGAGGCAAACGAACGCCTACGCGAGTTTCGTAAACTATGCGTTGACGTTGATCCGCTGACCCAAGCGTTCGGTTGAGGATTTGTTGGGTGTCTCGGTTTGCGATTTTTTCCGTTTGGGATGTTTATCCCGTTCGGGTTTTTGCTGAGTCAGTCTGTCGCCTATGTATCTGATGCATCCGATGAGGTTCATGATTTTCTCCTCTGTTGAGCAAGTTATCGGCAAGACAGAGTTTTTTCGTAGGTCGGATTTAAATCCGACTTGCATTGTAAAAATAGAATATGGGAAGTATCTTGATTAATAATGATATTGTTGCTGACGCGATTCGCTGTTTAGACGCGCATCCGGATTTTAAGGTGATACGACGGATACAGCCTCGCGAGATGTTTAGCGATTCAGATGGACGTGCCCTGTCGCTGGGGGTAGTGGTCGATACTGAGACGACGGGCATCAGCCACGATAAGGATGCGATCATCGAGCTGGGCATGGTCTTGTTCGAGTACGATCCTGACACCGGTATCGCATACCGTGTACTGGGCAGTTTCGATCAGCTCGAAGCTCCCGGTTTTCCCATTCCGCCCGAATCCATCGCCGTGCATGGCATCACCGATGAGATGGTAGCCGGTCGCCGGATTGATGATGAGGCTGTGTCCGCGTTTCTTGCCGGGGTAAGTCTGGTAATCGCACACAACTCAAAATTCGACCGGGTCTTTCTGGAAAAGCGTCTGCCGGTATTTGAAGCCCTGCCCTGGGGTTGCTCATTTGCCCAGGTGGATTGGCGAGAAGAAGGTCTAGGTTCAGCCAAGCTCGATTACATCGCCTATCAGTATGGCTTCTTTTACGAGGCGCACCGGGCGGAAGGAGATTGTTACGCCTTGCTGGAAATCCTGCAGCAGCGCTTGCCCAAATCCGGTGATCTGGTGATGAAAGCCATCCTGAACGGCTTGGCGCAGAAGAGTTATCAGGTGTTCGCCTTAGGTTCTCCTTTTGAGACTAAGGATGCGCTCAAAGCGCGCGGCTACCGCTGGGATGGCGAGAAAAAGTGCTGGCACCACACCGTCACGGGGGATGAAGCGATCAAGTCTGAGGTGGCGTGGTTGAAGAGCCATGTGTATGGCGGCAGAAGCGCTAAAGTCGAAATTGAAGTGCAAAACTGTCTGAGCCGTTTTTCAAACCGCATCGGCAATCGGGCGATTAAAGAGATTTAATTTTGATTATGAGTGTTCGCTGTAATCTGAATTGACAACCGCTGGTGGCAGACCGGCAGCTGATTACTTTCTTTTGCGTCGCCAAAAGAAAGTAATCAAAGAAAAGGCGACCCCGGTTTGCCGCACCACCTTGCAGGTGGCGTACCCTCGCTAGCCAACAAATAGCGGGGCTGCGGAACTCGCACGACTCGCTCAAGACTGCTCAATACAGTGTTGGCTCAGCCAACTTTCGTGTTAATCGTTTCGCCGAAACTGTTGCAATGCGCTGCATCGCAACACGTTTTCGCCCAACTGCACCGCTATTTGTTGGCTATCTTCGGCGGCGCGCAGGGGCTCAGGGTGGCGTTGAATGTGCAATTTTCCATCGTGCTGTAGTTTTTGATTATTAATATTGCTCACCCGATTTCAGATAGATTCGATTTAACTCATGCTTTGAAAGCGGATGCCGCTTGTGTCGCAGCGCAGCGCGGAGATTTGGTTGTCCCAGTCGCTCAGCACCCAGCGTTCACACAGATGCCCGTCTATCAGGTGCTCATGGTGTGCCGTGCGGTGAGTGTGACCGTGGATCAGGCGTGGGTAGTGGAATTCGCGCATCAGTGCTGCAACGGCCACGCTGTTAACGTCCATGATGGCCATATTCTTGGTCATCTTCTCAGTTTCGCTGTGGCGGCGCAGTTGTTCGATATAGGCTTTGCGCTCGCTCAATGATTTTGCCAAAAAATTAGTCTTAAAATCAACAGAGTGGACTAGCGTTCTGAATTTCTGATATTCGAGGTCATCGGTGCACAGCGCATCGCCGTGAGAAATCAGTGTCGGTGTTCCATATAAATCGATCAAGGTCGGATCCGGTAGCAGCGTTGCGTTGCATGCCTGCGCTAACTCTTCACCCATCAGTAAGTCGCGATTACCGTGCATCAGATAGACGCGGGTGTCTTTAAGGCTGCGGAATGCGTCGATTACGTGCTGGTGATACGGATCATGCAGATCATCGTCGCCCGCCCAATACTCAAACAGATCGCCCAGTACGTAGAGCGCTTCGGCTTGGCGTGCTGCCGTGGCGATGAATCTATCGAACGCAGCGGTGCCATGAGGATGATCTGCGCTTAGGTGCAGATCCGAGATGAATAAGGTATGGGTCATAAAAAACGGCGCCTGAAGCGCCGTTGTTTTGCTTACTGTACGACTTCCGCCTTGGTGATGATGACATCTTCGCGAGGCACATCCTGGTGTCCTGCCTTGCTGCCGGTCTTGACCTTGCGGATCGCATCGACAACATCCATGCCTTCGACAACCTTGCCGAATACGCAATAGCCCCAGCCGTCCTGACCCGGATAGTTCAGAAAGCCGTTACCATCGCTGGTATTGATAAAAAATTGCGCCGTCGCAGAGTGCGGGTCGCCGGTGCGAGCCATGGCGATCGTGTACTTGTCATTCTTCAGGCCGTTAGCGGCTTCGTTCTTGATCGGTGCATTGACCTTTTTCTGATTCATGCCAGGCTCAAAGCCACCGCCTTGTATCATAAAGCCTTCGATCACGCGGTGAAAAATGGTGTTCTCGTAGAACCCTGCGTTGACGTAGCTAAGAAAATTCTTGACGGTTTCCGGCGCTTTTTCCGCATCGAGTTGTAATGTGATGACGCCGTGGTTAGTGTGCAGTTTGACCATTTTTTGTTTGCCTTGAGTTAAAGAATAAGAGGATTGCATAGCGGCGCACAACAGCAGTGCGAGCAGCGCGGTAAGTAGGGATTTGATATTCATTATGCCGCACCTTCATAGACGATTTGCCAGCGATTGTTTTTCTTGATCCAATATTGACGCTTCTTCATGCGATTCGCCAGATTGCTGCTACTGTAGTCTTGCTCAAAGTTGACCACGACCATGTCCGGTTGTTCTGGGTAGGTGAGCAAGCTGATGTCGGACAGGGTCAGCTTAATCCAGGATTTCCCTGCATTGACGGTTTGTTTTTGACGTACCCAGGCATCGTAATTGGTGTTGTCGCTGGAAAAATTTCGGGAGTAATGCTTCAGATAGGCATTCGTGTCCAGACTGGCCCAATCTTTGCGCCAGCGTTCCAGTTCACGCAATAGGGCATCCCGTTCAGCCTGATCGTTGCTGTTGCTCCAGGCCATCTTGTTCGTGATGATGACCGGTGTTACGCCTACTTGCAAATATGGAGCCAGCTTGTTCAAATCGTCGTTACCTAATACCACGCAGCCGTTGCTGGCGCGCGGCGGACGGCTGTAGGTGTCGCTGGAGGTGCCGTGCAGCCAGATACCACTGCCGGTGCGGCCATTGCGCTTATCCCACTCGTTTGGGTAGCTGAGCGGATAAGCGCCGCTGCCATACATGTCGGCCAGTTGTTTTTTCGGTAGATTTGCCTGGATAAAATATACGCCGATCGGTGTGCGCTGGTCGCCTGTGACTACTTTTTCAGTGCCCAGCTTGCCTATCGTTACATAAAAATCAGTGACATAGCGTGGTTCACCGTTGATGTTTTCGTAAACGTACAAAGTGGAGCGGCTGGTATCCACCACCAGTGCATATTTTTGTTGTGCATTGAGTTGCCACAGGTAGCGAGGCGCTTGCTCAGGTTTGGGAAGTGCCTGAGTGCGTTGTATGCGAACGCGAGCCTCGTCGCGCAAGTCCTGAATTTTGTCGCCCGAGGCGTGCGGTGCGCTGCCGAAGCTGGTGATTGCGCCGGCTTTAGCCATCAGCAAATCGCCTTTGACCAGTTGTGCCAGTTTGTAGTTCGGATTGACGCGCAGCAGGCTGTCCACCTCATTCATGGCGATATCTAAACGATTATTCTTGATGGCCATCAGGCTTTTGGCCAGCTTGACCTCCGGGGTGCGGGCATCGGTTTCTGCCTTGGCTGTACCTATCAGCAAGCTGCATAGCGTAAGGGTAAAGAGGCGTATCTTCATTTTATTTTGTACGTTCTTCCTGGATAAGCCAGTTATTCCCGGATTTAACCATCAGCAGTGTTTTGCGATCGGCTGACCGGATGTTGCCGGCATGGTAACTCTGTTGAAATTGAACGGTTGCGTGAGACTCATCCGAAAAATCGACCTTGATTTTTCTGGCATGAACACGAATCTGTGCCGGTTTGCTGATGCGTTCGCGGCGTAAGTTTTCCCAGGCGGCACGGGTGCTTCCATCCTGAGCATGAAAATCGGCGGCGTAAAATGTAAAGTATTTATCGGTGTCTTTGGCTGACCACGCTTGTGTCCACGCTTCAACGGTCTGCACCACGGTATGAGCCTGATCGGACACAGAGGTTGGATTTTTTACGGTTGCGGCTTCCTTCGCGGGCGCTAAGTCAGGTGCTTGTTTGGCAACCGTCTCGCTACTCTGAGTTGGCGGTGCGACTTTTTTCGTGATCACCACAGGATTAAAAATGGCGAGCGGTGCGATGACAGCCGCTGCTTTAACGGTTGAAGCGGCTTTGATTGCGGGCGCATTGACGAAAGGCTTGCCCTCACTCTTCTCGCTATTTTGCGGCACAGCCGGTTTGCTGTGCGATTTGTCTGAGAATAAATCCGGTATGGCTTTTTTGGGCGGATTCGTTTCAGGGGCGTGCGTATCAGCGGCGGAGAACACCGTTCCGCTAAACAGGCTGCTGCAAAATAAGGCGGCGAGTGTGGTTATACGCATATCAATGGGTACGTTCTTCCTGAATAAACCAGCTTCCGCCGGATTTAACCATCAGCAATGTCTTGCCACCGGCTGCCTTGATGCTGCTGGAACGGTAATTCTGATGAAATTTTACACTGGCATGGGTGTCGTCGGTGAAATCAACCGTTCCGTGACTCACTGTGACCTCAATAAACTTTGGTCTGCTAATTCTGTCCTTACGGGTGGCTTCCCAGTTTGCGCGGCTTTCATGATCCGGCGTGCGGAAATCAGCAGAGTAATAGGATAAATATTTCTTCACGTTCTTGGAAGACCAGGCCGCAGCCCAGCTGTTGACGGTTTCCAGCACGTCGTGCGCCTTGTCTGAAGCCGCCGGGGTGACTGCTTTTTCGACAGGTGCTTTAGCGGTTGGGGCGGCTGCCGTCTTTTCAGGTGGTGCGGTTTTGCCAGGCGCTGCTACGACAGGCGGTGCAACTACTTTTGCGGGCGGCGGGGCAGGTGTTGCAACTGGTTTTGCCGCCTCGACCGGGGGCGTCGCCTTGTTGACATACATTGCTGCGCCTGGTTTGCCGCGAGGCTTGTCTGTGAACAGATCCTGAATCATCGCCAGTTTGGTCTGGGTCGTGGTATTGCTGCTGTCCAGTTGCAAGGCGCGATCATAGGCCTGGCTGGCCATCTTGGCATAGATGTCACCCAGATTTTCATGCGCAGTGGCATAACTCGGGTGTGTGCGTATCGCCATTTCGAGGGCTGACTTGGCCTTGTCGTACTGACTTTGGCTGGCATACAGCACGGCCAGATTGTTGTACGGCTCAGGCAGCTCAGGATAGTCTTCAGTTAAGCCGGAGAAAATCTTAATCGCATCGGCAGTTTTGCCTTGTTGCGTGAGTATCAATCCCTTGAGGAAGCGACCTTGCGCATCTCGGGGCTTGTTGGCCAGGTAGTTATTCAGTTTAGTCAGGGCCTGACTTTGCTGGCCCTGCTTGAAAAGTTGTGTTGCATCTTGCAGTTCATCGGCGCGCGCCGTCAGGCCGGAGCCGAGCAGCACGGCGCCCAGCAGCAAGGGAAGGTGGAAACGGGCGAGGTATGTTCCGCTTATTCGGTTCAATATATTCATTGGTAATTCATATCCTGTGGACGCGCTGTGATTCGCGGTTGTATAACTCTTTTCCAATTCTACCAAATAACCGAAGTGTTTTCACAAGCTTAATGCGATATTTGCCATCGTCTTGCGGGGATGTCATCGCTATTTTCGGGTAAAATCAACAAATAGTTTCGTCTACCCAACCTAAGTTACAGGAAGTTCACGTATGAGCAGTCCTCGTTTGCCCGAAGTTTCTCCCGCAACTGTGTCCAATTTCATCCGTACTATCATCGACGGAGACCTCGCTGCAGGTCGTCACAGCAGTATCGTCACGCGCTTTCCGCCCGAGCCCAATGGCTATCTGCATGTCGGTCACGCTAAATCCATCTGCCTGAATTTCGGTCTTGCGGAGGACTATCAGGGTAGGTGCAATCTGCGCTTCGACGATACCAATCCCGAAAAAGAAAGTGAAGAATATGCGCTGTCGATACAGGAGGATGTGCGCTGGCTGGGGTTTGAGTGGAACGGCGCGGTGCGCTGGGCGTCTGATTATTTCGATGACCTGTATAACTTCGCCGTCGAAC
This sequence comes from Gallionella sp., assembly GCA_041660905.1. GTDB lineage: Bacteria > Pseudomonadota > Gammaproteobacteria > Burkholderiales > Gallionellaceae > Gallionella. The sequence continues at coordinate 204,324 of JBAZVL010000001.1, read as the reverse complement.
TGATCAATAAGGGTTTGGCGTATGTGGATGATTTGACGCCAGAGCAGATGCGTGAATATCGCGGCACGCTCACGCAGCCTGGGCGCAATAGTCCGAATCGCGACCGATCTCCCGCTGATAATCTTGACCTGTTTGCGCGCATGAAGGCGGGTGAATTTGCCGACGGCGCGATGGTGTTGCGGGCGAAGATCGATATGTCATCCCCCAATATGAATATGCGCGATCCTGCGATTTATCGCATTCGCCGCGCACATCACATCCGCACCGGCGATCAGTGGTGCATCTATCCGATGTATGACTACACGCATTGCATTTCCGACGCATTGGAAGGCATCACGCATTCGATCTGCACGCTGGAATTTGAAGATCATCGTCCGCTCTACGATTGGGTGCTGGACAATATCACCATCCCTTGCCATCCTCGCCAGTATGAGTTTTCAAGACTTGAGCTGCATTACACCATCACCAGCAAGCGCAAACTGCTGCAACTGGTGAATGAAAATCACGTCAGCGGCTGGGATGATCCGCGTATGCCAACCATCAGCGGTATGCGCAGACGCGGTTACACGGCGGCGGGTATCCGTGAATTTGCCAAACGCATCGGCGTGTCCAAGAGCAGCAACAGCGTGGACATGGCGATCATGGAAGGCGCGATACGCGAGAATCTGGAAGAGAGCGCGCCGCGCGTGGTCGCGGTGATCAATCCGCTCAAAGTGACCATCACCAACTTCGAAGGCGCATTGACGCGTGAAGCCGACTTCCACCCCAATCACCCTGAATTCGGCAAACGCTTCGTGGCGATCGGCCCTGAACTGGTCATCGAATCCGACGATTTTGCCGAAGTGCCGCCTGACGGCTGGAAGCGTCTGACGCTGGGCGGTGAAATTCGTCTGCGCCACAGCTATGTGATGCGCTGCGATGAGGCGATCAAGGACGCAGATGGCAATGTCATCGAACTGCGTTGCAGCATCGATCACGCAACTTTGGGAAAAAATCCGGAAGGCCGTAAGGTCAAGGGAGTGATTCACTTCCTGTCCGTTCAACACGCGCTGCCCGCCGAGATCAGACTCTACGACCGTTTGTTCACGGTTGCTGCGCCCGATGCGGATAAGGAGGTCGATTTTTGCCAATTTCTCAATCCGCTATCCTTAACTGTGGTGCAGGGCTGGGTGGAAGCCGCTGTTCAGGATGCCGCGCCTGAAACGCATTATCAGTTTGAGCGCTTAGGTTATTTCTGTACCGACCGATATGATCATCAGGCAGGTGGAAAACTGGTGTTCAACCGCACGGTGACGCTGAAAGATTCTTGGACGAAACCATGAGCGATATCGTGCCGGGCGAACTTCAGATGAAATCACTGAAGAGCCTGACTCAGGCGGTGTACATACTGTATGCGCTGTCGTATTTCACGGGCATCACCGCCATTATCGGCATCATTATCAATTACGTGAAAATTGAGGATGTTACCGGTACCTGGCTGGAGAGCCATTTTCGCTGGCAGATGCGCACTTTCTGGTTCGGTCTGCTGTGGGCCGTGATCGGCACCGCAACGATTGTGATTATGGCGGGTTTTGCCATTCTGTTCGCCAATTTTTGCTGGATCATTTACCGTATCGTCAAAGGCTGGCTCAACCTCAATGACAACAAACCGATGACTTTTTGAATATGTTAAAAATATACAATACCTTAGCCCGCGATAAGCAGGAATTTGTCCCCATTGAACCAAATGTTGTGCGCATGTATGTGTGCGGCATGACGGTGTACGACTATTGCCATCTGGGGCACGCCCGCGTGATGGTGGTGTTCGACATGGTGTATCGCTGGTTCAAGGCGTCCGGTTATGAGGTGACTTATGTGCGCAATATCACCGATATCGATGACAAGATCATCCGCCGCGCTTCTGAAAATAATGAATCTATTCATGAGCTGACGCAGAGGTTTATCGATGAGATGCACACGGACGCCGACGCCTTAGGCGTTTCACGTCCCGATTTTGAGCCGCGCGCCACGCAATACGTCCCCGAAATGCTGGAGATGATCGCCAAGCTGGAAGCTAATGGCCTAGCCTATCAGGCGGCCGACGGCGATGTGAACTATGCGGTGCGCAAGTTCGAGGGCTACGGAAAACTGTCCGGTAAGTCGCTGGAAGACTTGCGCGCCGGTGAGCGTGTCGAAGTGACCGATGCCAAGAATGATCCGCTCGACTTCGTGCTGTGGAAGCACGCAAGGGACGATGAGGCCGAGGAGGTCAAGTGGGATTCCAAATGGGGTCGCGGGCGTCCGGGCTGGCATATCGAATGTTCGGCGATGGGCTCCAAGTTGCTGGGTGAACATTTCGACATCCACGGCGGCGGCGCGGACTTGCAGTTTCCGCATCACGAAAACGAAATTGCGCAGTCCGAAGGCGCGCACCAGTGCAGCTATGTCAATTACTGGATGCACAACGGCTTCGTGCGCGTGGACAACGAGAAGATGTCCAAGTCGCTGGGCAATTTTTTCACCATCCGCGATGTGTTGAAGCAATACGATCCGGAAGTGGTGCGCTTCTTCATCCTGCGCGCGCATTACCGCAGTCCGCTCAACTACTCCGATGCGCATCTGGATGACGCCAAAAAAGCGCTGGATCGATTGTACACGGCGCTCAAGTCGGGAGTGGCGAGTGGCGAGCGGGCAGTGGATTGGACTGAAGCCTATGCCGTGCGCTTTAAGGCTGCGATGGACGATGATTTCAATACGGCGGAAGCGATTGCCGTGCTGTTTGAGTTGGCTAATGAAGTGAACCGCAGTCAGTCGGAAGAGTCTGCCGCGCAACTCAAGGCGCTGGGTGCGGTGCTGGGTCTGCTCGAGCGTGACCCGACCGAATTCTTGCAAGGCGCGGGTTCCGACGATGCGCAGATTGTCGAGCAAATCGCAGCGCGCAACGCCGCTAAACTTGCTAAGAACTACGCGGAGGCCGACCGGATTCGCAAGGCTTTATTGGCCGATGGCATTGTGCTGGAAGACAGTGCTGCCGGCACTAACTGGCGGCGGGTGTAGCGGTCAGCGAGTCAATTCACCGTCGCTTCTGCTGTGGAAGTGCGGCCTCTTTTTGGTGCCGAACGGCCACGATGACGGCGGTCGTTCCATCGTAATGGTACAGCACAACGTAACCGCTATCGCCAAAGTCGATTAGCCATTCACGGTATTCCGGTTCCATATCCTCAGCGGGCCTGCCGATTTCGGGTTGCTCAGCGACGATAGTGATTCCGGCGCGTATAGCCTTCACAGCGCGTTTTGCTGCGTCAACGCTTTTGTTTGTCAGAAATTGATGGAGCCGCTGCACATCCTGTAGCGCAGGAGGTGACCAGATCAAACGTGGCATTCAGGTGGCTCCACGAGTTCACCCTCTTCCAGGCGGGCTAGCCAAGCGTCAGCTTCCTTCTGCGTAACGTGGAGTCCTGTAGCCTGATAGTCGTTCCATGCGCGAATACCTTCTTGCCTGAAGGCCTCGCGCTTTTCTTCGCGCTCGACGAACTGCTGGATAGCTTCTCGCATCATCCAGTGCGTAGTACGGTTGCGTGTTTCCGCAAGTCTCTTGATGCGATCTCGAATGTCCTGGTCTAGCTTGACCGCAATTGGGCGAGCCGTGACTGTAGTCATGGTAGGTATTCCTACTAAGTATGATGAGGTATAAACACAGTATACCTTAAAGATTTAAGCAAAAAAATTAGAAAAAATTAGGGTCAAACTCGATTTAGTTCATTGCTTTCGATTTTTTCCTGCCGCGTGGATGCGGCATTGACTGCCTTTCTGTCAGCGTTTCCACTTTAGCGCAGAAGCTGTTTCCTCCCAAAGCCCAAGCCTTATTCGTTGCGTCCCGGATATTATCCATATCTTCTCTGGATATTCCTGCACTGAATAGTTCGCGGTATGCTTTCTGTCGTTCGTTATCGGTGCTTCCAAGGCTTATGTATAACGAGTGTGGCGTGATCAACTCATCCGTCATACCATGAGCATTGGCGCGGTAGCTTGACCATGGGTAGTCATCAAGCTGCTCGACTATTTTTGCGCGAACAGGATTGAGTTCGATATAGCGCATGCAAGTGAGCAGATAACGCTCGCTGTCAATCAGCGTGCTTTTGTAACGGCCTTCCCATAGTGTGCCGGTGCGTCCGTAAATATGATTGAAATACTGCACATAACGTCTACCAATGGATTGCATCGTCTTGGGCAGGCTTGATTCCGTTTCAGGTGTCACCAGTAAATGTACATGATTGCGCATCAGCGCGTAAGCGTGAATAGCTATGCTCTCTTCATCGCTCGCCTCCTTCAGGCAGCGCAGGTAAAAACGATGATCAGCATTCGTCATGAAGATCGTCTCACGGTTATTACCGCGCTGAATAACATGCAGGGGTTGATCTGGCAGAAACAGGCGAGGAAGGCGAGTCATCTGGTTGCCCTTAAAGTGTTTTTACGGTTTTGGCGTTAATTCGAGTCTGACCCTAATTTGTTCTAATAGGGCCCTCTTACGCGGGCCTTATTGATGCTCAAAACAGGAAACAATTACAGCAGTTTGCAGACCGTGTAAGTATTTGGATCAAGGTAGGCTGCAGGCGCTGCCGCGATAGGTGTGGTGTTGCCGGCACCAAGTGCTGCACGCACATTGCCCGTAACAGGATTGCCATCGTCAAATCCAGCATCCAGTGCCTCAGCGGCCTTGGACGGCAGGTTGCCAAAACACAAGTTTAAGCCGACGACATAAGCGGTATTAGCCGGGGTGGTGTTGATGTTTTGGATAACACGAATGACGCCCCCGTAGGCATTGACTGGATCTGAGGTGTTGGGTTGCCCTGTGACTAGGCCGGCCAGACGCAGATGATGTATGAAAGTGCAGCTTTCAGGTTCGATCAGTGCAGAGGTGCATTGTGTCCAGGTATTGTCACCTACCAGGCCGTTGGCATTGCCACCCGTAGCGGCGGGAGCTGCCGCTGTGGTCCATCGATTGTCGGCATTGCTGTCATCGCCGGGTAGTGCATTGTAGCGATCACGGTAGGCATAATAAGCGGCGGTAACGCCTTGCACATCGTTTTTAAGGTTCTTGATCTTGCCGTTTTCTATCATCTCCTGGCCTTTTAGCACGCCGCCCAACAGCAGGCCGATGATGACCAGTACGATGGCGAGTTCAACCAGCGTAAAGCCTTTGTTGTCTTTCCACATGATATTCTCCTAGAGGCGATGAATCGACGTGTGAGTGCAGCCCGCCGAAGCGGGCTGTGTTCAGTTAGATTTTCATGCAAACTGTATGCAGTGTTTCTGTATCGGCGGGAGCAGCCCCTGTTCCGTAGGCGCTGGAAACTGCTGCTGCCGTAGCCAGATTAGCAGCCCCTGCCGCACCCGCGCGCACCGTTCCGGTGTTGCTGTTGCCGTCATCGAGCAGTTCATCGACAGCCTGAGCGATCTTCCAGGGCACACTTCCTGCGCAAGCCACCGGGCCTGAAAGACCATAGGTAGAGCCACCTGTCGCACTCACCTGAGATTGTATGCCCAGCAATCCGCCGACTGAATTGGTCGGGGGATTGGCTGCTGTACCTGTCATGAATCCGGCGAGCCTAGTGTGTTGCCAGAAATTGTTGCTCTCGGCGGCAACGGCCGGTGCTGCAACTGCAGTGTAAACTCCGGTAATGGCACCATCGCCACCACCGTTAACGCCACCAGTGAAGTGGTTGGCAGCTGCGGCATCGTCGCCGGGTACGGCCTTGAAGCGGTCTTGATAAGCGTAGTAGGCGACGCTGACGCTTTTTAAGTCGTTGACCATATTTTTGACTTTGGCATTTTGTATCATCTCCTGGCCTTTGAGCACGGCGGCGAGTACCAGACCGATAATCACCAGTACGATCGCCAGTTCAACCAGGGTGAAGCCGGTTTGACGGCGATTGTTATATGTCCACATGATGTTCTCCTTGAGAAAGTAGTGCGGTTTGAAGTGCAAGTCTTACGGGCTGGAATTTACGTGGCGCGGGCCGGGGAGAGAAGTAAAGAATTTTTACAAAGGCGTGGAGTCGGCTGTTGCGGGCAGGGATAGACTGAAACAAATGTTGCTGCCGCAGGCTATGGCCGCCAGATTGCCGCCTGCTTCGATCATGCTTTTGCGCGCTTGATACAGTCCTAGCCCTAACCCGCCGGGGCGTCCGCTGGTGAAGGGCTCAAACAGTGTTTCCGTTTTTATCGTATCCGGCAGAAAAGGGATCTTGAGTGTGATCATCAATTTTTCCGTACGCCGGCTAATGTGAATAGCAATCATCAGTTCCGGATTTTCGCGCAGCAGGACGCTTACATTGCTAAATAGATTGTCCAGTGTGCGGTCTAGCAGGTCACGGCGCATTTTAACTTGCGCATCGAACTCGATAGAGACGGGTAATCCGGCGTGTTCAGCGGCTTCGCGAATGACTTCGCTCAATTGGAAAGTTTCAATGACTTTCGGTAAATTTGATTTGCCGGTGGCGTCCATGATGCGCCTGGCGCGTGCCGCAGCATGGGGCGCGCAGGTGCGCAAGCGCCTTGCCACGGCGAGCAGGCTCTCATCGTTCGACTCGGTGCCCAGATCGGCCGCCAGCCAGGTGACCCATTGCGCAAGATTGCGCAAATCATGCTGCATGTAGAGAGTGAGCCGGGCTTGTTCGGATAATGCCGCAGATAATGCTTCCATTTTGCGGTGTACCGCCGTTTCCAGCAGCAGGCGCAATACCCCCGACATGTTTTCTGTGAACAGGCGTGCCTCGCCGTGGTGTGACCCGGTATGAAGCTGGAAATCAAGGTTGATATCGCCATCGGCGATAACTTTAAAAGCAAAAGGATGTGCCGTGCTGGTGGTTGAACCAAAATGCTCCTGTACGGGTTGACCAAACCACCAGCCGGAATAATCGAGTCGAACGATGCCGCCTTCGCGGAGGATAGGCCAGGCTGCGGCAGGCAGTTGCAGCGGGTCGATGCTATCTTGGGCAAGCTTGAGCAGCCTGCCCAGTAGCGCGCGGTGGGTTATCACTCTGAACGTAAGATAGGCTACGGCTGCCAGAAGAGCCAGGCCGGAGACCAGGAAGATCAGCGCCAGAACGGATGCCACGATTATGTACGCTTAAGCTGAATGCCGTATTTTTTCATGTAGTAATACATGTGTTCGCGCATCATCCCAAGGCGTTTTGCAGCTTCGGTGACATTGCCACGGGCGTCAGCCAGTGCGCCGCGCACCATTTGTTCCTCTACGGCATCGCCGGTTTCCTTTGGGCCGTCGGAGAACCTGACGGTGATGTGCAGTCGGGTTTCGCCCCCTTCTGATAAGTGTTCTTCGTGGTGTAAAAACAAACAGGCGCGTTTGATCGCGGCTTTGATGTCGGCCATGTTGGCAGGCTTGCTCAGGAAATCGAATGCGCCCCTTCGTACCGCTTCAAAGGCTGCGGATTCCTCATCCTGGCCTGTGATGACGATAACCTTGCTGTGCGGCTCCGAGGCTAACAGTGCATCGATCAAAAAAAGACCCTCGGAGATGCGGTTCTCCGCCGGTGGTAGTCCTAAATCCACTAGCGCAAGCAGAGGTTGCGGGCGGATTTTCAGCGCCTCTTGACGGGTGCGCGCACAAAGCACGCGATAACCCTCGTCGTTCATCACGCCGGCAAGGTAGCTGGAGAGCGATTCATCATCTTCTACGATCAGTAGCGAGATTTGTTCCTGAATCCGGTTAAAGTGAGATGCTCGCTGTCCGTTCATGGCAGCTTCCCCGCTTGAACCAGACGGTTGAATAGTGTGTATTGCGAAAGCCAGATGAGCTGGTCGTCGAAGGTGGGGGTGAGAGGTTTGCTGACAAAGTTAATATCAATATCCCCATTTTCAGTTTCATCGGCATCAGTACTGGCAGGCGACTGCTGCCCAGAAGGAAGATAAGCGCGTAATCCGTTGACGCCATGCGAGACAATCACCGCAGGCATATTGTTCGCCAGATCGCTGCCTCCGGCCGTTGAGCCGATGTCTATATCACCGTCATCAGATAAAACAAAAAGCGGGGCGCTGCGCGCGAATAGGGCACTGACCCGGTAAGTGAAGCGATGTCCCCATGCATCGGTTTCCGGGAGTCCAAGCGTTGCCCAGGGAAAATCACCCTGAGTTGTTCCCGCTGTGTCTGCGGTGCAACCCGTCGCAATGGCAGTCCGCGCTATACCCGCGTTGGCGGATCCGCTGGCGATTGTCGGGTCTGCCGGGCAGGGGAGGCGACCATTCGCGATGGCGAAGCCGGTTAGCGCCTCGCGAGCTTCTTCCAGTCGTGATTTAGTTTCTTCTATACGCCGTTGATCCTGCTGGGTGGCAAGTACCGTTAGTCCCGTACCGAGTATCAAGGCGATGATAGCCAGCACGATGGCCGTTTCAACGAGGGTAAAACCGTTTTGTGTATGAATCTTCATTTTTAAATTGTCGGCTAAGGGCAACCCGCGGCATTTCCCCGGACTACAGAGAGATCTTCTTTAATGCAATAAACGATGTCGTTGAACGTGGTGCTGGGTAGTGTGATGGTTTCAGCCTGATAATTCCCGTGACCTGAATGGGATTCGCTAATATTGGAGGCATTGCGCCCTTCCAGATAAGCCGAGATGACACTTTTGTCGTTGCGTAACTGGCTGGTCAGTCTGTCACCTGCGAATATCACCACGGCAGCGTAAAGACCTGTGCCGTTTACGCTGACGCAATGCCCGCTGGTGCAGGCCATCGTGGTATCGTGGTCGGGCTTGTATCTTTCGCTGACGGCATAGAACAGATGATCCTTCCAGTTAGCCCACCAGGGATAGGTGTTGACCCAGTCAGCGTCTGACGAACAACTTTGGCCGCTGGATTTGAGCAGATAATAATCCGTGTCGCTAACAGGAAATAACGTGTTCCTGGTCGTGTTTCGCGCAGTATTGACCCTGTAAGGGACGCGTCCGACCAGCTGCTCGTCAGCATCGTTATATCTGGTGTTGTCGGTATAGTCGGAAAGGGGGAGTTGGGCAGGCCATGGCAGGCTTTTATTCGCCAGATTCGGGGTGGGTGGACTACCTGTCTGATTGTATCTCCCGAAATTGGCGATGCATTTCGCGGTTTTCAGCGTCATGTCGTCAAGCTTGGCTAGCAAATCCTGACGCCTTTTCATCGCGTTCCAGAGATCTTGTTTGGTGATAAAAATGATCCGGTCACTGCTATTGATTGACGCATCGCCGATTCGAAATGCACTGTTTGCGCCGGCAGTGTCTGAAACATTAGCGTTGTTGAATGTACTGATGACATCGAGATAGTTGCTTGGGGTGTAATTTCCTCCGCATTGCGGAGCCGCTGTTCCTGAACGATCTTGACCGCTGGCGATCGTGCCCGGAGCGAAGATGACGGCTACCGCCTGGTTATCAGCGGGTGTGAGCAATGTCGTTCCGTCTGAGGCATAAACCTGTAGTTGCCCGTTGGTATCCCAATTCATCAGGCCCGTTTTGGGATTGTATTTATAGCTTCCTGAAACGGCATACCAAAGGCATTCATTGTCACCGCCGCGCAGCGGCATAAGATCCAGGGTTTTCCAAGGCAATCTGCCAATGGCGCTGATGTCTTTGGCACCGCAAATCCCTTCCGCAGCTCCTTCACCCCCTAAAGCGGTTCCGGATGCATCCGGACAAGGCAAATAGCCATGTACTTCGCCTTGATGTTTGTCGCCATAAGTCATCGCGTATCCTATCAGTGCTTCTTTTGCCTGTGCCAGGGCTGACGCTGTGATTTTGTCGCGGGCGATCTGGTGATTTTGGCTGCTGTGGTTGAGTGCCTTGACCGTTGCGGCGGCTGCGGCCGTTGCCATGATGGAGACGAATACCAGCAGGGCGATGCCTTTTTGTCTTGAGCTGAGCCTCATGGTTTAACCCGGACGGCTTGTTCAGGCAGACGCAATACGCGCTGACCGGAGATGATGTCTAGCGTTTCCCCCACTTTGATGGCTTGGTCTTCGATCAGCACATGGTCACGCTTGATAATCAGGGTGGGGATGGCCGCATCCTGAGGTCGTTGGGTGACGGCACGGCCGTTGATCCAGGCCACACTTTTTCCCGCATCGCGCTCGGTGATGCCAGACAGGGTATATACGGCGCTTTGCGCAATCCCGCTGCGTGCAGCGATCAGTGCTGCCCGTTCTGCCGGTGAATAAAATACCGTGCCGATTGAGCTGGCATGCGCCGTATTAATAATAATTAATACATTGATTAATAATAGTTTTTTCATAAAATTCCCACTTCCCACTACTTGCCCGGCAGCGAATAAGTTTGCAGGGTGCATTTGATTTGCAATCCACCGATCGGCTCTCCCGCCGCTTCGCGTGCCATCTGGCAGGTCTCAAACCGATAGGGCGCTCGCCAATCCGTGTTGAGTTTATCCATGAAATCAAGGAATTCGCCTTCGTGGATGGCGGATAGCTCCAGGTTTAAGTCGTGATGTAGCACATTGTTTTGATAGGAAAATGCGCTGTCAGTCGGCTGCGGGTTGAACAGTTGCGGGGTGGCTAAGGTATAGCGCAAGGTGGGCGGCAGGTGCATGTCGCGGTAGTTGCTTTCCAGGCGCTGTACCCAGCCATCCCGATCCGGTTCGCCGATGAAACCCAGCTGAACAAGTTGCTGGTATTTTTTCGCCAGCTTGTTGATGGTCTCCAGATCGTAGGTAAGTGCCTTAATGCTGTCGCGGGTGGCTAAGAGTTGCTGTTCGGTTTGTATGAGTGCCTGCTCTTTTGCCGTGCGATACCGGGCAAGACCTGTTACGGCGGCTAAAGACAGCGCCACGGCTAACAGCAGCAATATGAGCGACAGTTTGGCTGGTTTCAGGACGATACGGTAATCGTTCATGGCAAATCCTTGAGTGAGGGGGATTTCCAGAGGATGCTCATGCACCAGAGGTTTTCACTGCGGGTGGTGTCCATGCCAAATCCGCCCTTGAGCGTGTTGATCAACGAGAAGGCGGCGGGATCTTCCATCAGTTGGATGCCGTCCGTGGCCTTGAGCACAGTGGAAATTCGTTTGCGTATCTCGGCTTCCGATGCCGGGTTTTCAGTCAGCAGAATCGAAAATTGCAATTCGGCATAGCGGTTCGGAATGGTGCTTGTCTCGTTGTTCCCAGCATCGTGCGGCTTGCTGCCCGGCGGTATGCGCAGTTCAATTTTTTGGTTGATCAGCGGGACGTCAATCACGGTGTGTCCCTGACAGTAGCGTTCGCCTGGTTTGGGGAATCGGTAAGTCAGATTCTTGATGCGCACCTGAGGTAAATCGGCAATCGCGGAAGCGGCCAGTTGCAGGATGGCTTCGGGTGTGGGGGCGATGTCGATTTCCAGTGCGGCAAATGTTGTTGCCTGACGCACTAGCGCCGGATCGAGGCCGGATGAACTGATGCGAGCGGTCAGTTGCGCGCGTTCGCTCATCGCCTGTTGCAATTCGCCGTTCAAGGTATGCCCTCGCCGGTGCAGGGTTAACAGGGCGCGAAAATCCTCCTGTCCAAACAGGATTGCCGCCAGCAGGCAGGCCATGATGCCGGTATAGGCGGTGCGGCGGACATTTTCCGCGAGGTGGCTGACGCGCAATTGCAGCGGGGCTAACTGCCCGGCGGGCGAGGTGGTGACATGCTCAAACAACGCATGCAGGTAAGCCGCTTCCCCTCTGGGTGAAAGTGCCTCGGGTAAGGGCATGACGGTGAGTCCTGCCGCAGCAAGTGGCGCGGATATTTTTGAGGCATCGCCAAGATAAAGCACGGCTGGCATCTGCTCGTGTTCGAAGATGTGGCGGTTTTCCAGATGCTGGCGGGTGCGCAGAATTTCCCCCGCATCGTTGTCGCCTTCCTCCTCGTCGTGGCGCACGCAGCGCGTGAGTACAGGAGTGCCCTGTTTAATGACCAGAATGCGTACAAAATGTGCATCGGGCAGAACCAGGAGGAGGTTGTTCAGATGCAATTTTTTTAGCATCAGGGTCAGCAGCATGGCCATGCCCCAGACGCCTGTGACGGGAATGCTTTGCTTTTCGATACGGTTGCTGACGGCATCCGCGCTGCTCAGTCCGGTCAGTACGGCGATGCCGGGACTGATCAGTCCGCCGGAGAGAAAGGCCGCCGCATGATAGTGACTGTGAGGGAACGTCGCGGCCAGACGGCGCGCCAGATAACTGTTGCGATCCCGACCGAATAACAAGGGCACATTGAGGGCTTCGAGTGTTTCTTCGGGCAGATTGACGATGACCCAGAGCCTGTCGCCAGGTTCGGTTTGTGTCGCAGTCTGCCACGCACCCCGGATGTTGCGGAAATATTGAGCGCCTGAAGCATGAATCAGCAGAACGGTCTTCATGTCAATTTCAGCCTGGAAACCGTGTCGTAGATGGGGCCCAGCACCGCCATCATGATCCAGCCTAACAGCACGCCGAGTATGATGGTCAGGGTGGGTTCTATCAGCGCCTGTACGCGGCTGATAGAATCGTCGATGTCGCGGTTATAAAAGTAGGAGATGTTTTTCAAGGAACCTGCCAGATCGCCGGTATCCTCGCCTACTTTGATCATGCGGATGACCAGAGAAGGAAACAGTTGCTGGCCGGCGAAACCACGGCTGATCGCCGCGCCATTGGCGATGGCGGTGCGGGCATTTTCGACGGCTTCCTTGATCATGGTGTTGCCGGTGACGTTGCGGCAATACAGCAGTCCGTCCAGCACCGGAATGCCGGTTCTATAGGTCAGTCCCAGCGTGTCGCTGATACGGGCTAGGATGATTTTCTTGATGATGGGGCCGACGTAGGGAATGCGCAGTTGTGCAGCATGTACCATGCGTTTGAAGCGATAGTTTGTTTTTGATAATAAAATCAAAAGTACAATCAAAACAGGCGGGGCGGGCAGGATAATCCACCAGTATTTGACAAACGCGGCTGAAAGCCAGATCAGCAGCTTGGTGTGCCACGGCAAGACCCCGCCCATATTGGCGACAAAGCCGACAATTTGCGGCACGAGGTAGGTCATTAAAAACACCACCACCGACCCGACTACCAGCGTGACGAAGGCCGGGTATGTCAGCAGTTGTTTAGTTTTTGAGGCGAGTTCGTCCTGCCATTTCAGCGAGTTGACGATTTCTTGTAAGACATAAGGCAGTTGACCGGTGGCTTCTCCTGCGCGTACCAGATTGATGACCAGTTCGGGAAAAATGCCGGGATTGGCGGCGAGGGCTTCTGAAATGGTCGAGCCGCAGTCGATTTTTTCATACAGGTTGGCGCACAGATTTTTAATCTGCGCCGAGTCAGCGGTATCTCGCAGATCAGACAGGATGGCCAGGATAGGCACCCCGGCGCGAAACAGCATTTCAAGTTGAAATAAAAAATTGATCAGGTCGCGTCGGGACAGGTGGCGCACCACGTGTTTCTTGTCTTTTAAAGGGCGGGCTTCGATCAGTTCCAGACCGTTTTTCTTCAGTTGCGCTTCCACATCCAAATCGTTCAGCGCATCCGTCTCTCCCCGGGTGATGCGGCCCGATGCGTCGGTGGCACGGTAACGATAGAGCGCCATTACTCGGCCATCCGTTCACTGAAGTCGACGACGCGGCGAACTTCGCCAAGCGAGGTCACGCCTTCTTTTACGCGCCGTATGCCGTCTTCGATCAGGGGAATAAACTGGTGTGCCATGACATAGTCGGTGATGGCTTTGATTCCTGCGCGACGCGAAACCAGTTCGATCAGGCCGTGATCGAAACGCAGAATTTCCATGATGGCCAGTCGTCCCTTATAACCTTGTTGTTCACAGTCCGGGCAGCCTGCGGGCCGGTACAGGACGGGAGATTGAGCCATGCCCATCAGCCGGCACTCGAGCGCATCCGGTGTGTAGGCGACTTTGCACAACGGACAAAGTTTACGCACCAGCCGCTGGGCGATGATGCCGATCAGATTAGCCGCGAAAATGTCATCGACAATGCCCAGATCGTGCAAACGTGAGATGGCGCCTAAGGCGGAATTGGTGTGCAGCGTCGAGAACACCTGATGTCCGGTCATCGCGGCGCGCAAAGCCATCTCGGCGGTATCGTGATCGCGGATTTCGCCGACCAGAATGATGTCCGGGTCCTGGCGCATCAAAGAACGTATCCCGTTGGAAAAATCCAGTTTGACCGTTTCCGAAATCGAGGTTTGCCGGGTCAGCGGCAAGGGGTATTCCACCGGATCTTCCAGGGTCATGATGTTGACGCCATCGTTATTGAGGTGATTGAGGATGGAATACAGCGTGGTGGTCTTGCCCGAACCGGTCGGTCCGGTGGCCAGCAGTATGCCTTCGGGCCGTTCCAGCATGCGTTTTAGCAGTGTCAGCTGGTTGTCCGTCATGCCGAGTTTGTCCAGGCTGACCAGTCCCAACTTGCGGTCCAGGATGCGCAACACAAAATTCTCTCCGTGTATGGTGGGGTGGGAGGCGGCGCGAAAATCGATCTGTCGGCCGAACAGCGAGAGTGAGATGCGTCCGTCTTGCGGGGCGCGGGTTTCGGCGATGTTCATCCCCGACATGACTTTCAGACGAACCAGAATCGCCATCCAGTTGGATTTGGCCAGCGAACGAACCGGCCGCAACACGCCGTCGATGCGGTAGCGGATGCGCAGAAATTGTTCTTCCGGTTCAAAGTGAATATCCGAAGCGCCGCGACTGACGGCGTCCGCGATCAGCGCATCGGTCAGTCTGACGATCGGGTGGCTGTAGGAGACGCCAGCCTGAGTCAGCGCATTGAGATCGAGTTCTCCGCCATCCAGTTCAAACAGTATCCCTTCGATGGAGAGTTCGTGGTCATAAAACTTATTGATGGCAGCGAGCACTTCCGTGCTGGGTGCGATGCGCCAGCAGGGAATGATGCGCCTGTCTTGTCCTGCCTGGAGCAACAGCGGTGCGATGGCATCGCGCGCCAGAATGTCGTCAGGATTGGCAGCGGCGATTTCGAGATGACCTGTGCCCCGATCGAAACTGACCGGAAACAGAATATATTTGAGGGCGATGCCTTTCGGGATAACGGCCAGCGTGGCCGCATTCGCTACAAAACCGTTCAGGTCTATGGCTTTGTAGCCGGCCGCTTCCGAGATCGCCTCGCGCATCGTCTGATCGCCGATAAAGTGTAAATCCAGCAATTCCTCGCCCAGCGGTTTGTGGTCGCTTTTTTGCCGCTGCAAGGCGATGCGCAACTGATCGTCATTGATTTGCCCGCGCGAAATCAGCACCTCGCCGATGCGCTGATGAACTGTCTGTAAATTGGGCGTATTCATTTCTTTTAAAAATATCTTAAAAAATCAATATATTATGATTAAAATCCCACTTCTCACTTCTCACTTCTCACTTCTCACTTCTCACTTCTCACTTCTCACTTCTCACTTCTCACTTCTCACTTCCCACTAGCTACTGGCTGCTTTTCAGTTCTTCTATCCGGCGTTCAACCGCCTCCCGATTGATCGTCGTATCACCGGGACTGGCGAGCCGGGCTGCTTTTTCGTAGTAGGGACGGGCGGCGGCCGACTGGTGCAGTCGATCAAGGGCGACGGCGAGGTTGTAGGTGTACAGCGTATTGCCTGGTGCCAGGCTGTAGGCGCGAAAGTAGGACTGCTGCGCCTCACCTATGCGTTCCTGACGTGCCAGCACATTGCCCAGCGCGTAATGGAATTCTGCGGCGCCGGGTTTGAGATCGATCAGTTCCCTGAGCTGGCTTTCAGCTGCAACCGGGTCGGCCTGCGCGGACAGACTTACCAGGCCGGCGGCAGCGGCGGCGTTGCCCATGTCCTCACGCAATACCTGGCGGTAATAGTCGGCGGCGCGTTCTGTTTGCTGTTGACGGTGCGCGATGATCGCCATGCCCAGCAGCGCATTTTTTTCCCGTGGCTGTTGCGACAGGATATCCAGATAGTGCTGTTCGGCTGGTTCTAACCGCCCTTCGGATAGCGCCAGATAAGCCTCTTTGAGCGCGTCGATCGCTGGGGGCGCACCGGATGATTTTTTTGCGGATTTACGCTTTTTGGCGGTGAGTGGCCGGGTCCAGGCTTTTTTGACGGATGCGCCCGTTCCGCTGGCCGTCGCGGGCAGCGCTGTCGTCATTTCCGCAATCGAGGACGAGGCGACCGGTTCTGATGCGGCGGAGGGTGGCGCTGCCGACACAGATGAAGCGGCGGGGATTTCTTGAAAATTTATAACATTTTGATTAGATTTACTATTTTTATAGTAATACCACATTGCTTCCGCGCTGAGCAGTATCAGCCCCGCCGTCAGATAAGTCATCAGGTGAGATTTTTTTTGGGCGGGCTGACTGTTCTGCGCCGCTGTGCCGGGTTGGCTGTCTTGAGCGTGTTTTAATGCATCGAGCAGCAGGCTCATGGTTGCACCTCGGCTTGAGTCATGGTCTTTTGCCATTCCGGCGTGGCAGCAGGATCTTTGAATTGGCGAACGATGTCGTATTGGCTTTCCTGGTTGAGAATGACAGGGCGCATAAAAATCACCAGTTCCGATTTTCCGTTGGTGTCATTGCGCGCCTTGAACAACTCACCCAGACCCGGCGCACTGCCCAGTCCCGGTATCTGGCTGGTGTTGCCGTTGCGCGTGTCCTGCATCAAACCGCCTAATACGGCGATGTCGCCGTTGCGCACCCTCAGGATAGATTCCATTTCCCTGGTCTGGATTTGCGGAATGCGGTTGACGATGTTGTATTGAGCCAGGGCGGGATTCGGGTCGTTGGCATAGTTTAAGATGCGCGTGATGGTGGGTCTGAGGTTGAGGGTGACTTCCTTGTCGGCGCCGATCTGCGGGGTGACATACATCATGAAGCCGACCGGTACCGTGTGTACGGTGGTGGTGTAAGTCGGTGCGGTGATTAGCATGCCTGTGGTCTGGTTATAGGTGCCTGCGGTAACCTCGATGGTGAAGTAGACGGACTCATCGACCACCTTGAGCAGGCTGGTCTGGTTGTTGAGCACCGACAGCTTAGGGCTCGAGAGCACATGCAGTTTGCCGAAGGTTTCCAGCAGCCTGATCGAACCGCTCAAATCGAACATGCCCCGGGCTGCGCCGTTGTTGGTGTAGCTGATGGTGCCCATCGCGGCTGTCGCGGTGGCGGGCGAGGTTTGTTGCAGACTCAGACCCAGCGTGCGCAGCAACGCCCAGTCTATGCCCTGCTGGTATTGGTTCGACAGGGAAACCTCAACGATGGTGGCTTCGATCAAGACCTGACGCCTTGCGCTGCCCATCACCTTGTCGATGAATTCGCGCACCGATGCGTGCTGGCGCTGCGTGGCGCGCACGGCGATGACACCGGTTTCCGGATTGGCGATCACATAAGCCGCTTCGCGATAAGTTACCCGCCGCGCACGGCTGGTGTTCTGGCTCTGGATTTGCGCCGGCAAGGTGGCAAGTGCGCTTTTTTTGCCGCCGCTATCGGTCGCCGTGGTGCCGGTCTGCGGTGTAATCTGCTGCTGGTTGCTTTGTTCTGTGACGGTCTCGCTCGATCCTTCCGGTAGCTTTTTGTCGGTTTCGCGCAGCAAATCTTTGATGTTTTCGGTGAGCGTCTCCCAGAAGCGGTTGTTAGCGATATTGTCGATGTTGGAGCTGGAGCCGTTGCTGCCGCCACCTGTGCTTTGACCTTTGCCGATCACGGCTATGCTGGTCGACATGTTGATGCTGTTTTTTGCATCGCGGGCGACATTGGGATATTCGATCTGGTAATTTTTAAGATATGGGCTGTCTGGCATGATGCTCAGGTTGCTGCCTTTGAGTTCATAACGCATGTCCACCTGCCGCGCGATGGCATCGAGGATTTCCGGCAGGGTGCGCTCGAGGAGATTCATCGTTACCGTGCCTGTGATGCCGGGATGAATTTCGATATTGAGCTTGGCGTCCCGGGCGAGTGCAAACAATATTTCCTGTGCCAGCACGCCATTGACCACGACGCTGTAACGCTCTGCGGGTTTTGCTTTTTTGGGCGGAGGCGGTAGTGGTGCGGTATCCGACAAGGGCGGGATGATGCCGGGCGCGGGTGCCGGTGGCAGTGTAAGGTGCTGATCTGAGGGAGGCAGCGACTTGGGCAGGTGGCTGCACGCCATCAGCGGCACGCACAGTGCGAACAGTATGCTGCATTGGTATAGACTGAGGTGCATAGTGACTTTCCTCTCTGGCGCCGGCGATCAGTTTGCCGGTATGCAGTCTTCCAGTATTGGAAATTGTGGTCAATATGCCGAAATATCTAGCCAAACAGGCCTAGGTCAAGATTTACCAAACTTTGCTGCTGGCGGATCGGTGTCGTCCGGGGAGCTTGCCGTGGACGTCTATTTGCGCTCTAATACGCCTCGTTTTTAACTGAATGTAAACTAAAAAATGAAATTTCTTGAAGGTCTCTTCGAAGGTTCGCTGTGGAATAGCCGTTTTGTGATTCTGTTTGCCGTGATCGGCAGCTTGATCGCAGGTTTCGTGATTTTTTATATGGCGACGGTAGATGTGTATTACTTGTTCCAGCATGCGCTGCACTATGCTGACTCCAGTTTGACCGATGAGGCGCGCAAGGCCCTGCACGACAGTACGGTGTCCCACATCGTCGAAGTGGTGGACGGTTATCTGTTGGCAACCGTGATGCTGATTTTCTCGCTGGGCTTGTATGAGCTGTTTATCAGCGACATCGATCAGGCTCACGGCAGCAAGGCGTCCAGCAAGATACTGGTGATCAACAATCTGGATGATCTGAAAAGTCGCTTGGCCAAGGTGATCCTGATGATCATGATCGTCACCCTGTTCGAAGAAGCGTTGCACATGAAGCTGGAAACGCCGCTGGATCTGGTTTATCTGGGGGCGAGCATCACGCTGATCGCGCTGGCGCTGTATTTTAGCCATGCGGCTGAACATGGTGCGGCACAAGAGGTGGCAACGGATGCGCCTGAAAAACATGGTCATTAAGTCCTTGTTGCGCCGATTCTGCCTCGGTTTGCTGTTGTGCCTGCCGCTGTCCGCTCTGGCAGAGGATTTTGTCTTGCAGGACATGCAGGGTAAGACGCAGCGTCTGTCCGATTATCGCGGCAAGTGGGTGCTGGTCAATTTTTGGGCAACCTGGTGTCCGCCTTGTTTGAACGAACTGCCTGAACTGGATGCGCTGCACAAGGCGCATAAGGATAAGGACCTAGTTGTCATCGGCATCGCGATGGAATATGCCTCGGCCAAGGTGGTGAGCAACTTTCTCAAGAAGCACAATTTGAGTTATCCCATCGTGCTGGGCAACAGCAAAATCCAGAGGCAGATCGGTGATATTGAGGTGCTGCCGACCAGTTATCTGTATAGTCCGACCGGCGAAAAGGTCAGCTATCAGGCCGGTGAAGTCACGCGGGAAATGATAGAGAGTTACATCAGGGGAAAGAAGCTTAATTAATCTTAGCGTCGCTCGCTGCGGCGATCTCCTTTTGGCAAGCCGCCGCAACCACCTGGCCGGGGCTCAGGTGTCAGCCAGTACGACCGCATCTCGCCCCGAGGTTTTTGCGCGGTACATTGCCGCATCGGCATTTTTAGACAGTGACTCCCAATCCTGCCCGTGTTCGGGATACAAGGCTACGCCTATGCTCGAAGAGATCTCCAGCGAGAGCGATTCAATCTGGAAGGGGAGCCGTAATGCGTTTCGAATCTTGTCGGCAACGCCTAGGGCCGCGCTTTCCGTCACAATATTCGGTAGTAATACGACGAATTCATCTCCCCCTATTCTTGCTACGGTGTCTGATTCGCGAACGCAGGATTGCATGCGCCGTGCGACCTGTATCAATAAGAGATCTCCCGCATGGTGTCCATAGGTGTCGTTGATCGGCTTGAATCTGTCGAGGTCGATGAAAAACAGCGCAAGAAGTGATTGGTCGCGCTTGGCGACTGCCAGCGCCAGATTCAAGCGGTCATTGAGCATCGATCGGTTCGGTAATTCGGTTAGCGCATCGAAAAGCGCCATGTGCTCCATGTGCGCGACCGTTTCCTTCAGCTTGGTGATGTCTCTTGCCGCTGCGAACACGCCGGCTACCTCACCCTGTTCGTCGGGGAAGGTGCTTGCGCTATAAAGCACTTCGGTCGTATGTCCGTTTATATGGCGAATAGTCAGGGGGTAATCGCTGATATGTCCCGCTAGGAAGACTTGCCGGTAACCCTCACGCGCCCTTTCCGGGTCGGTGAAAAAATCGCTAAACTCCCTGCCGATCAAATGTTCTCTCGTGACACCGGTCATCTCCACCGCAGCATGGTTCACATCCATGATCTTGCCGTCCTTGCTGATCGTCACCATCGGATCCAGCCCTGCCTCGATCAGACTTCGGTTGTAGTGCAGGGCTTTGTGTAACTGGTCTTCCATCGCCTTGCGTTCGGAGATATCCTGATGCGTTCCGAACATCAGGAGTGGTTTTCCGTCTTCCGTCCAAGTGGATACTTTGCCGCGATCCTGCACCCAGATCCAGTGCCCCAGCTTATGGCGCATACGGGCTTCAAACTCGTAAAAGGGCAATTGGCCTGAGAAGTGCTGTTGCAATAAATCTTCGGATCGCTTCAGGTCATCCGGGTGAGCCAGCCGCATCCAGCTCTCGATGGATACAGGTTCCAGTTCGGCCAGTGTGTATCCGAGAATTTCTGCCCAACGCTCGTTGAGTACCAGTGCGCCGGTTTGCACGTTCCATTCCCATGTGCCCACATTGGTGCCGGCAATGATTTGATTCAGACGGAGACGCTGGTTGCGCAATTCCTCTTCTTGTTGCTTGATTTCAGAGATATCGATGTGCGTGCCCGACATTAGGAGTGGTTTGCCGCTCAGGCTCCAGGAAGCGACACGCCCCATGCCCAGTATCCAGGCCCAATTGCCCCGTTTATGCTGCATGCGCATTTCGATACGAAATTCGGCGCTTTTTCCCGAAAAGTGCTGCTCGAGGAGCGTCATGGCTTGAGGAATGTCGTCCGGATGGAGATGGTTGAGCCAAGTCTGATAGGTGATGGGGGCGAGCTCCTCCTCGGTATAACCTAGCATGCCTGCCCATCTTGCGTTGATGAATAATTCACCGGTCTGAACATTCCACTCCCATGTGCCAACTTGAGCGCCATCGATGACATTCTTTAATCGGGTGCGCTCAAGCTGCAAGGCATCGCGAGAGCGGCGGATGACATTGAGCATCGTATCTATGGTGGCTGTCAGTCTTAAGACCTCAATAATCGTCGTTTCCGGTGGCGCATGCAGCGGGATGCCATCGGTATCCTGCTGAGCCAGGCTGTGCTCGATTTTTCTGAGGGGAGTAATCAACAACCGTTGTGTAAAGATCAACAGGAGCACGATCAGCAGCAGGCTGTTAGTCAACGAGGCCACGGCCGTGTTGCCCATGATGCGCCACAACTCCTGATTTAACGCCTCATCCGAGACATAAATCGCGATCTCTCCGAGTAATTCTCCGCTTGCAGAATGAATCTGTCTTACATCGCTGAAGTAGGCATGCCGGATGACATCGCGGTGTTGTTGTTTGTTTGAAATAAAATCCTGAACCGAATGACTGGAATCGAGTATCTTGCCGCTGACATATTCGGCTCGCCCTTCGATTTTTCCCATGTTGAAATCGCGCACAACGATAGCAGAATATTTGTTAAGGTCGAATTCGGTGGCAACCAGTTGCCCGTATTCGTTGGGCGCATAGGCTTCGATGTGCGGTGCGATGTTCTTTTCCAGCCTCGATAAACTTTGTGCCGAGTTCTCACGCATGGTCACAATTATTTTTTGCCGGTCGGAAAAATACTCGAAAACAGCCCCTATGCTCTCCACGGTGATAACCGTGACGATGATAATGCTCCCGAGAAGAACGAGCAGAGAGTGGGGTTTTTTCAGCGATTCCAGCATGTTATTTCCCGGCTTGCTCCCCCAGTACATTTCTCCGTATTGTCGGTAGCAAACTGTTCAGGTTTTCCATGGAGACGGCGAGTACCGGCAGCAGCATGGATTGTCGTACCGGCAGAGCTTTTAAGTGTCGATCCATAGCGCGAACCGCCTCTTCGCCCATCATGAAAGGTTGCTGCATCCCGGCGCCCGCCAGAAGCCCTTTCGCGATCATGCCGACGAACTCGGGCTCTGCGTCAAAACAAATCAGCAGCATCTGATCTGTTTTTCCGGTATCGGCAATGGCGTCCAGTGCCCCCTGATAGCGATCCGAACCTTGCAGCCAAAGTGCGCGCAGTTCAGGGTGGTTCAGGATCAATTCTCTGGCGAAATCATAGGTTTCCTTGTAGGAAAAATCCACCTGCTGGCGAATTCCGGCCGATTTGATGCCAGCCTCGTTCAGCGCCTGCATGAAACCTGCGGTGCGCGCCTTGCCATTCGCACGTTTTTGCGGAATGGCGATGATGCCAACACTGCCCTTGTCCATTTTTTTCTGATGCATCGCATCGGTTAGCAGGCGGCCGAGCAGGTAAGCGCCTTCGTGATTGTCTGAGGCGATATAACTGACATAGTCGCCGCCGTCTGCACCTATGTCGGCAATCACGACAGGAATATGCGCATCTTTGGCGAGCTTCAGCAGCGTGACTGCAGTTGATGAGTTGGTGGGGGAGAGGATGATGCCATCTACCCGATTTTTGATGGCGTTGATGGCGTTTGCGACTTCTTGCTTCGCGTTGTTCTCCGCGCTGTAGACGGTCAGTTCATAACCGAGTGACTCGGCTCGTGACTCGATGCCGCGCTTCATGATGTCCCAGTAAGGGATGCGCGAATCAGAAACCAAATAGGCTAGCCGGCGTCCTTCGGCATGGACGGCCCCTGCATACAGCAAGCTCAATGAGATGAACAACAATGCAAAAAATTGTCCAAACTTCTGCGCCATGATCTCCTCCCTGGTTGGTCGTCACTGTTGTTTTCGACATCTTGCCCGCGCGTTGTCGGGTAACCTCATATTTTTAGCTGGCCGGTGAGTAGCCGTTGTTGACGGTGCTGCGCTTAACGATCCAGTGTTTGTGCCACGCGGCGCGCACCATGTTGGGATATTCCGGACGACCCAGACTGCCGTTGTAGCGCCCCAGCGCCCGGTATAGGTCGCCTTTCTCGATGTCCAGATAGTGCCGCAAGATGGTGCAGCCATAGCGCAGGTTGATGCGCAGGTGAAACAGGTTGTGTTCTGAGGTGCCAATTTCACGAGGCCAGAACGGCATCACCTGCATATAGCCGCGTGCACCGGCAGAGGATACCGCATATTTCTTAAAGCCGCTCTCCACCTCAATCAGACCCAATACCAGTTGCGGATCCAGTCCTGCACGGGTGGCTTCGTAATGCACGGTGCTCAGAAAATCCATACGGTAGCGTTGGTCAGGCAGGCGCTTTGCCAGACGAGGTGACATTTCTGACAGCCAGCTATCTGCCTCATACTGGTTGGCAAAGGCTAATTTAGGTGCTGCCTGATCCGATACGCTGCGCTGCAACACCGCACGTACACTGGCGGAGAGCGGCGCGTTGGATTGCGCACCGGCCCATGAGTCTGATGCACAAAAGGCCAGCAGCACAGAAAATAGGAGCGAGTAGCGAGCAGCGAGTAGCGAGTGAAACCCGCAGCTTCGTTCTGCCTCCTGCCTCCTGCTTCCTGTATTCTGTTTTATCATAGTTTGGATTGTACGAACTCCAGCGCGCTTTGCAAGGGGATGGAAGTGGCCGCAGCATCGCGACGTCCTTGATACTCGATCACGCCTTCTTTTAAGCCACGGTCGCCGACCACGATGCGATGCGGGATGCCGATCAGTTCCATGTCGGCAAACATCACGCCCGGACGCTCGTCTCTATCATCGAGCAACACGTCGATACCGGCGTCTTTGAGTTCGCTGTAGAGTTGTTCAATAGCGCTCTTGACAGCCGGGCTCTTGTTCATGCCGATCGGTACGAGGGCGACCTGGAATGGTGCCATCGCAGCGGGCAGGGCGATGCCGCGCTCGTCGAAGTTCTGTTCGATGGCGGCGGCGACGATGCGCGAGACACCGATACCGTAACAGCCCATTTCCAGAGTTTGCGCTTTGCCTTGTGCGTCGAGGAAAGTGGCTTTCATGCTTTCGGCGTATTTGGTGCGCAACTGGAAGATGTGACCGACTTCGATGCCGCGACAGATTTCAAGCGTACCGTTGCCGTCCGGCGAGATGTCGCCGGTGACCACATTGCGGATGTCGGCGACCAGATCGGGTTCAGGCAAGTCGCGTCCCCAGTTGATGCCGGCGGTGTGGAATTTGGCAACATTGGCGCCCGCCACGAAGTCGCTCATCAGCGCCACGGTGTTGTCGGCAATGACGCGCACGGTCGAACGGTCGATGCCGACAGGGCCTAAGAAACCTGGCGGGCAATTGAAGAAGGCGCGGATCTCGTCTTCCCTAGCAAAGCGGAAGTCGGCGAGTCCTGGCAGTTTGGCGGCTTTGATTTCGTTGAGACTATGATCGCCGCGCAGCAGCAGTATAGTCAGCTTGTCTTCTGCCACGACAGCCAGCAGTTTCACGGTGCGCTGTAGTGAAATCCCGAGTAATTCAGATACTTGCTCGCAGGTGGTCTGTTTCGGGGTGTCTACGTTGCGGATTTCTTCTTGCGGTTGTGCACGTACGGAGCCTGTAGTGATGGCCTCTGCCAATTCCACGTTGGCGGCGTAGTCGGAGGTCGGGCAATAAGCCAAGGCGTCTTCGCCAGAATCAGCCAGCACGTGGAATTCATGCGAGCCGCTGCCGCCGATCGCGCCGGTATCCGCCGCGACCGCGCGGAATTTGAGTCCCAGACGGGTGAAGATGCGACTGTAGGTCTGATACATCACTTCATAGGTCGACTCTAAACTGGCGAAATCCGCGTGGAAGGAATACGAGTCTTTCATCAGGAATTCGCGGGCGCGCATCACGCCGAAACGAGGGCGCACTTCATCGCGGAATTTGGTCTGAATCTGGTAGAAGTTGACCGGTAACTGGCGATAGCTGCGGATTTCGCGGCGCGCGATGTCGGTGATCACTTCCTCATGGGTAGGTCCAAAGCAGAACTGATTGTTGTGCCGGTCTTTTATTTTCAGCATCTGCGGGCCGAACACTTCCCAGCGGCCGGTCTCATCCCATAGTTCTGCCGGTTGAACGGCCGGCATCAGCAGTTCGAGTGCGCCGCTGTTGTTCATCTCTTCGCGCACGATGGCTTCCACGCGGCGCAAGGCGCGCAGTCCCAGCGGCATCCAGGTGTACAGACCGCTGGCGAGCTTCTTGATGTAGCCTGCGCGCACCATCAGGATGTGGCTGGGCAACTCGGCTTCGGCGGGGGCTTCTTTGAGGGTGGAGATGAAAAATTGTGAAACGCGCATGATATATAAAAATAAAAGTTGAATTGAGTGGGCGATTTTACAGGGTTAGCGTGCTCAGCGCATGGGGTAGCTATCATTTCAGGGAATTTGGACTGCGATTAAGCAACCTTATAGTGATATTGAGATGGATAAGCTGCATATTCGCTTTTCAATAAAGGTGAAATGTGAAAGAATCGGACAATTGAAATTAACCTGATAGAGTGACCGATGATAGACCGAGACGGCTACCGCCCGAATGTCGGCATCATTATCACGAATGACAAAAATCAAGTATTCTGGGGGAAGAGGATTCGGCAGCATGCCTGGCAGTTTCCGCAAGGCGGCATACAACACGGGGAAAACCCGGAGCAGGCAATGTATCGCGAGCTGTATGAAGAAGTCGGTTTAATGCCTGAACATGTGCAGATACTGGGGCGCACCCGTGAATGGATGCGTTATGAAGTGCCTCTCAGTTGGAATAAGCGGGAATCGCGAGGCGGTTATCGCGGTCAGAAGCAGATTTGGTTTTTGTTACGCTTAGTGGGACGTGATTGTGATGTCAGTTTGCGCGCTTGCGCGCATCCGGAGTTTGATGCATGGCGCTGGAACGATTACTGGTTGGATATCCATGCCGTAATCGAGTTTAAGCGTGAAGTTTATACCCGTGCGCTGAATGAATTGGTGCGTTATCTTCCTGAGTTGAGGGGGAAATCGTCTCACATTCACCCTGGTATACAGCAGCCAACAAGATAATTGAAGAATTTTTAGGGAGTGAAATGATGATTAAAGAATATTCCGAGCTGCATTCTATCCCGTTAAAATCGGGCACCACTTTTGCTCGTCCAGCTCAAATGCTACCCGAGCGCGTCAAGTTAAGCGATCCGGCGACCAGTGTCATGACGGATTTGACCAAGGTTGCGGTGGTCAATGTGCGCGCCAAGACGACGATGGACAAGGCGAATGCCAAGATGATCCGTTACGGCGTGCGTATGCTGCTGGTGTTGGACGATAACGAACAAGTGGTGGGTTTGCTGACAGCTACCGATATTCTGGGTGAAAAGCCGATGCGTTTCCTGCAAAGTGTAGGTGGCACGCATGCTGAAATTCTGGTCAGCGACATCATGAGTTCGCAGAGTGAACTGGAGGTGTTGAAAAGCGCAGAAGTCCAGAAAGCCTCCGTCGGAAATATTGTGGTGAGTTTGAAAAAGGCGCACAGACAGCATGCGCTGGTGGTAACGGAAGCGGCAGACGGGCGTCAAAGTTTGTGCGGTTTATTCTCCGTTACGCAGATTGCCCGCCAGTTGGGGGCTCAAGTGCAGAGTTTTGAATTGGCCAGTACTTTTGCAGAAATTGAAGCGATTCTTCCACACGCTTGATTATTAAGATAAATTCTGAGGTATGTTAATGAATTCATGGGCTCGACGTATTGTGTTGCTGGCATTGCTGGCAACGGTAGCAGGATGTTCCACCATCAAGGATGCCAAGGATACAGTGGGCGGCTGGATGGGAAGCGGCGGAAGCAATACGCTGGAGACGAACAAAAAGGTCGCAAGCACTAATTCCGGATCGCTGTTGAAGTATGCGGCGACGTTACGGGTCGTTAACTATGTGGATCAGCGCAAGGTCAGTAATCCGCGTTATCTGGGTGAGTTAAAGGCGCGCGTCAGCGGGATGTCAGGCAATGAAATATTGATGGATCAGGATGTGGCCGTGATTGCCACGACGGCCATGAAACGGCGCTTCGATAGTGAGGGTTTTCAGGTCACCGAGGGAACAGCGGCCAATAGCGCTCTGTTTGAAGTATCCGGTGTCGTGAAGGAATTGACGCTGAACGTGAAGGAGCGCGACGATATCCGTATCTCGATTGAAACGACGCTCAAAGAGGTCAGCACCGGTAAAGTGGTTTGGTCCGGACTGGTCACCGAGAAGAACGATCGCTTTGCCGGCGTGTCCGGGAATAACAAGGATGATGTTTTAGCCTATCTTAACAAGGAGTTACGCGTAGCTAGCACTAAAACTGTCGAAGCGATTAGCGCTTCTTTGATGGCCTCGCGTCCAGACTTATTCAATCTGACGCCGGGTACCAAGCCGATTCCCGGTGTGACCGTGTATGTCGCGCCGTCTCTGCCTAAAGCTGCAGCGCCGGTGATACAGAGCGTTCCGCAGGTGGGTGAGGTCGCTCCCTCGACTTATCGCCCCCATGCCAGCGATGCGAATGGTTTGCTGCTGGTGAATACCAATCCGTCTCGCGCTAAGGTTTATCTGGATGGTGTGTATTACGGTATGTCGCCGCTGCGCCTTGAAATGGAACCCGGCATACATGCGATCAGCGTGAAGCTTGCCGGTTACAACATGGTCACCGAGAAGGTATCTGTGCGCCGTGGTGATAACACCGAGATCGAATTGAATCTGGAACACTAATGCTGGCTGCTAGCCCGCAGCTTTTAGCAATAAAAAACCCGCTTCGGCGGGTTTTTTATTGGCTGTTAGTATTCGCTACATGCTACGGGCTAACCACTGTTTTTCAGCAGCCTGCTAGTGTTTTCCGGTGCTGCCGAATCCCCCGGTGCCGCGTTCGCTTAACGGAAATTCTTCGATGATGTTGAATTTGGCCTGCATCACCGGCACGATCACCAGTTGCGCCATGCGCTCCATCGGCATCAGGGTAAACGGCATCTGACTGCGGTTCCACAGCGAGACAAAAATCTGTCCCTGGTAGTCAGAATCGATCAGGCCAACCAGATTGCCCAGCACGATACCGTGTTTATGTCCCAGACCTGAGCGAGGCAAGATCATCGCTGCAAAGCCGGGGTCAGCCAGATGAATGGCAATACCGGCCGGGATGAGTTCACACTGTTTAGGTTGGATTACCAGTGCGTAATCAATGCAGGCACGCAGATCTATGCCGGCGGAACCCGTGGTTGCATAGGCTGGCATATTGTCATGCATGCGGTGATCGAGAATCTTAATGTCTACCGTGGGATGCTGCATCAAATAGTTCCTTCATAACGTTGGGAAATCTGTTTTATGAGCTCACGAGCTAAGGTTAGCTTGTCAGCGCGCGGTAACGGATGCTGTCCATTTTTATCGAATAAAATCAATTCATTATCATCGCTGCCGATGGCGTTCTGTGCAATGTTACCGACCAGCAGCGGCAGGCGTTTCTCACGGCGCTTTTTTTCGGCGTATTCCGCCAGATTCTCACTCTCGGCGGCAAAGCCCACGCAATACGGGGGGTTAGGCAGACTGGCAACCTGAGCCAGTATGTCAGGATTGGCGATTAACTCGAGCGTGAGAGGCGCGTTGCTCTTTTTGATTTTTTGCGCGCTTTGCTTTGCGATGCGATAGTCCGCCACGGCGGCGACTCCGATAAAAATATCGCAAATCGAGACTGATTGCATGACAGCGCTGTACATTTGTGCTGCACTTTGCACATCGATGCGCCGTGCGGCGAATGGTGTGGCCAGTGCGGTCGGGCCGGATATCAGCGTGACTTCGGCGCCGGCTTCAGCTGCCGCGCGTGCGATCGCATAACCCATCTTGCCGGAACTTTGATTGGTGATGCCGCGCACCGCGTCGATTGCTTCATAGGTGGGCCCTGCGGTGATCAGCACTTTTTGGCCTGCCAACAGTTTGGGCTGAAATGAGGCCGTGATGTGCTGCGCCAGTTGTTCCGGTTCCAGCATGCGTCCCAGACCTTCTTCGCCGCATGCTTGTATGCCGCTGTCCGGGCCCAAGACTTGCACACCATCAGCGATCAGTTGTGCGATATTGCGTTGCGTCGCCTTGTTCTCCCACATTTCACGGTTCATCGCTGGTGCTATCAGCAACGGACAGTTGCGCGCCAGACACAGGGTGGAGAGCAAATCGTCGGCCATACCATGAGCCAGTTTGGCGATGAAATCTGCGCTCGCGGGTGCGATCACGATCGCAGCGGCTTCTCGGCTCAGATTGATATGCGCCATGCTGTTGGGCGCACGCGTATCCCATTGGTCGATGAACACAGGTTTACCGGAAAGTCCCTGCATGGTGGTGGGGGTGATGAAGTGACAGGCCGCTTCCGTCATCGCCACCTGCACGGCGTAGCCCTGCTTCATTAAAAGGCGCAGTAGTTCGGCTGATTTATAAGCCGCGATGCCGCCGGTGAGGCCTAAAACGAGATGTGGTTTATTCATGCGCGTATCTTACAAGAAAACACATTGAAACGACTACCTGCTCTTATTTTGTTTGCCCTGCTGTAAGGAGATTCCCCCTTGCTGCAAACAGCTTTTGTAGCGCGAGTAGACGCGATTGGCAAACCATTGTGTAGTCAGTTTGCGTTTAATCTTAGGGCTCTTCAGATTGATTTCAGGTAGCGCCACGCGGGCTTGTTTGCCCGTCTGATCGGCCAGCGCAAATAAGCGGGTGTACAGGGGAGTGCTGCCGAAGGTGGAGAGTTTCTCAAGACGCAAGTCGCGCTGAATGTCGGCGGAGGTTAATTTGAGTGCAGGTGCGATGGACAGCAAGGTGTTTAGCGTGGAGCTGGGTTCAGGGGAAATCGCGCCATTTTTGTAACGCAACAGATCGCCATCGCTAGCAAGCGGTTTTCCGCTGATACGAGCTAAGGCCAGTTGGAAAGCGGCGTTGCGACTGCTGTAGCGGCCCGCATTAAAGTCGGCGAAGCGATACAGCATGTCGGTGTAGGGAGCAGGGTAGTCGAGCAGGATGGCGCTGCCGAAATATATCCCGCCGCGACGACTGAATACCTCGTTGCGCAGATTGCCGTGGATGGGATAAGGATAAGGTCGCGCCCGTACATGACTCTCGGCAAAGTCGACGCTCACCTGCATCGGCCCTCCGGTGTGCACGGGATTGTAATTCGGGAACAATTCCTTTCCTGCTGGCACCATGGCGATGATTTCTTCAATCAGATCGCTTAACTCCTTCTCTGTTTTCAATACAGTGATGCGCTGGTTAAAACTGCGGCCATCGCGCGATTTGCTATCCAGCATCCAGTCGACGACCTTCTGTGGAATGGAGTACTTGTCGCGCCGCTGTTCAATTTCTCGTCTGACGATGGCGGGCAGACCGGGTACGACAGGGTCGGCCTGAAAGGAGGACTCCTGGCCGATGATGGCAATAGCAGCGCAAAAATGCTCGGCATCGGGCTGGATTTGCAGCGCCTTGTAAGCCTCCTGCAGATCATCCGCCCAGCCGTCCTTGTCTTGAAGCGAGACGGGCAGCAGTTTTACAAGCAGTGCGTGAATTTTTTGTTCGCTTAATACGGGAGCTGGTGGCGTGACTGTTTGACTCGAGATCCCGGAAGATTTGCTGGAGGGAGATGGATGAGGCGCAGATTTTCCCGGTGCGGGTAGTGTTTTGGCGGGCGCTTCAACAACGGGTGTCGCTTCCTCTTGTTTGGGCGCAGTCGCGCAGCCGGAGGTCAGGGTAATCAGAATGAAGAGAATGAGACGGTTAAAATTGTGCACGTTGTCGCAATCGAATAAGAGGTTTGGAGTAGCATAGGTGAGCCGTGATTAATCTGCAAGGTCAACTTCGTGAATAATAATATTTTATTTATAATCAATATTATATGATTTTATATGGAGAGGTGGCGCATGAGTATCATCGACTGGCCCGAAGGCGAGCGTCCCCGCGAAAAGTTGCTGGCACGTGGCGCTGCAGCTTTGTCCGACGCTGAATTACTGGCAATTTTTCTGCGCACCGGGGTGGCGGGCATGAGTGCGGTGGATCTTGCGCGCAAGTTGCTCGTCAAATATGGTAGTTTGACCGGGTTGTTTGCTGCAGATCAGGCAAGTTTTTGTGCAATCAAGGGGATGGGAGCCGCCAAGTACGCGCAATTACAGGCCGTGCTGGAGATGTCGCGGCGCGCCTTGCAGGAGGAAATACAACGCGGAGATGTGCTCAGTTCGCCGCGCGCCGTGCGTGACTATCTGAAGTTACTGCTGGCAGGAAGAGGACAGGAAGTGTTTCTGGTGCTGTTTCTGGATACGCAACATCGCGTGATTGCGTTCGAAGAGCTTTTTCACGGCACGTTAAGCCAGACCAGCGTCTATCCGCGTGAAGTGGTCAAGCGTGCTCTGGCGCATAACGCGGCGGCGGTAATCCTCGCGCACAACCATCCATCTGGTGTGACCGAGCCAAGTCAAGCCGACCAATTGTTAACCAGCGCTTTGAAACAGGCGCTGGCGCTGGTAGATGTCACCGTGCTGGATCACTTTGTCGTTGCCGCCGGACAGACGCTGTCCTTTGCGGAACGAG
Source organism: Gallionella sp. (assembly GCA_041660905.1). Taxonomy (GTDB): domain Bacteria; phylum Pseudomonadota; class Gammaproteobacteria; order Burkholderiales; family Gallionellaceae; genus Gallionella. The sequence continues at coordinate 172,765 of JBAZVL010000001.1, read as the reverse complement.
GATTGCTGTGATGTAAAAGTTGCGTAGCAGTTCGTTTGCATCCTCGCCCGCTTGCGGGAGAGGATTGTGGAGAGGGAAACGAGCATGGCTACGCAGCCATGCTCGTTAAATGCGCTTTGCCAGTTCAGCCGCTTTGCCGATGTAGGTTTCCGGCGACAATTGCAGCAGGCGTTGCTTCTCGTCTTCAGGAATCGCCAGCGTCTGGATAAAGGCCGCGAGCGAGACACGGTTGATGCCGCTCTGTCCGCGTGTCAATTCCTTCAGCTTGTCATAGGCGTTTTCGATGTTGTAGCGGCGCATCACAGTCTGGATAGGTTCAGCCATCACTTCCCAGCTCGCATCGAGATCCGCAGCGACACGCACGGCATTTACTTCCAGTTTGTTGAGACCCTTCAAGCAGGATTCATAAGCCAGCAGGGTATAACCTAAGCCGACGCCCATGTTGCGCAATACGGTGGAGTCGGTCAGGTCGCGCTGCCAGCGTGAGACTGGCAACTTTTCGGACAAGTGGCGCAGCATCGCGTTAGCCATGCCCAGATTGCCTTCAGAATTTTCAAAGTCGATCGGGTTGACCTTGTGCGGCATGGTGGAAGAGCCGACTTCGCCCTTGATAACCTTTTGTTTGAAATAGCCCATCGAGATGTAACCCCATATGTCGCGGTTCAAATCTATCAGGATGGTGTTGACGCGAGCGAAGGCATCGAACAGTTCTGCCATGTAATCATGGGGTTCGATCTGGATGGTGTACGGGTTGAAGGTAATGCCGCGTGCGGTGACAAAATTTTGCGCGAAGGTTTCCCAATCTACATTGGGGTAGGCGGACAGATGCGCGTTGTAATTGCCGACCGCGCCGTTGATCTTTCCTAAAATTTCAACAGAAGCTATCCGTTGCGTTGCGCGCTGCAAGCGATGCACCACGTTGGCCATTTCCTTGCCTAGCGTGCTCGGCGTGGCAGTTTGGCCATGAGTGCGGCACAGCATAGGCAGGTCGGCCAGTTGGTGTGCCAGCTCGGTCAGTCTGTTCACGATCAGTTTCAGTGCGGGCAGCATCGCCGCATCGCGACCATTTTTCAGCATCAGCGCGTGAGACAGGTTGTTGATGTCTTCCGAGGTGCAGGCGAAGTGGATGAATTCCAGCACGCCGGCCGTTTCAGGATTGCCTGACAGCTGATCGCGCAACCAGTATTCGATCGCCTTGACGTCGTGGTTGGTGGTCTTTTCGATATTCTTGATTGCCTGAGCATCGGATTCGGAGAAATTGGCGTTCAGCGCGTCCAGTTTGGCGATGGTGTCAGCCGAGAACGGACCGACTTCCGGGATGTCCGCTTGCGCCGCCAGGGCTTTGAGCCATTCGATTTCTATCAGTACGCGGAAGCGGATCAGGCCGAATTCGCTGAAATAGCCGCGCAAGGCGTCAACTTTTCCGTGGTAACGTCCGTCCAGCGGGGAGAGTGCGGTGAGTTTGGTCAGTGTGGTCATGGCAGTGCCCGGCATCATAAAACGCGTATTTTACGCGAATCAGCACGGGCGTTGGTGTTTACAAGGCAAGCATTTAAATCAAAGGCACACGGGCAGTGAACTATTCTTACGGTTTTTCAGTGAAATTGATGCGTGAATTCGTCGGTTGCGGTGCTTCGTCGTGCTGCACAAAACCGAAAAATGTGCGGTGTTACAATGTCACTCTGTCAATAAGTCTGCCTTACCTGAGTTATGCACACGAAAAATCCCGATCCGTCCGATGTGGTTATGTGCCATTGCAGTGGTACCCGGCGAGGCAATATCCAAAGTCTGTTTGAGCAAGGTCTTGATATCAATGCTATTTCCAGATGGACGGGCGCGCTTTCCGGTTGTGGCGGCTGCGAATGGGATATTGCAGATTTCCTGAAAGGTCTCGCCGAACAAAAGAATAATAGCTTTAACCCCCTGCCTCGATGATTGCGCCACCTAAACACACTTCGCCGTCATAGAAGACGACTGATTGTCCGGGGGTCACCGCCCATTGCGGTTGCTCAAAGGAAACCGAACATTGATCGCCCGATAAAGCGGTGATTTGGCATGGCGCGTCCGCCTGACGATAACGCGTCTTGGCCGCATAAGGGTGATTCACCTCGGGCGCGCTGCCGCTGATCCAGTGGGCGTCGAGCGCGGTGAGGGAGGACGAGAGCAGTGCCGGGTGGTCGTGTCCCTGCACCACGATCAATCGATTGTTCACCATGTCCTTGGCGGCGACAAACCAGGGTTCGTGCTGTACCGATGCGTCCGGTTTTCCGGCGCCTTGTTCCTTGATGCCGCCTATGCCTAAGCCCTGGCGTTGTCCCAGCGTGTAGAATGATAGCCCCATGTGTTTTCCGACTAGTTTCCCTTCAGGAGTGCGCATCTCCCCAGGTGTGGTGGGCAGATAGCCGCTCAAGAATTCGCGGAACGGGCGTTCGCCGATAAAGCAGATGCCGGTGCTGTCCTTCTTGGCGTGATTGCATAAGCCGTGCTGTTCGGCGATTTTGCGTATGTCGGACTTGAGTATCTTGCCTAACGGGAACATGGCGCGCGAGAGCTGTGCCTGATTTAAACGGTGTAAAAAATAGCTCTGATCTTTGCTTTGATCTGTGGCTTTAAATAATTGAAATAATCCATTATTTTCAATAACTTGTGCGTAGTGTCCGGTGGCAATGGTGTCCGCACCCAATTCGATAGCGTGATCTAAAAATGCCTTGAATTTGATTTCCGCGTTGCACAGGATGTCGGGATTGGGGGTGCGACCCGCCTGATATTCGCGCAGAAATGAACTGAAGACGCGATCCTTGTATTCCTTGGCAAAATTGACCGCTTCGATGGGAATGCCTATGGTATCGGCCACCGATACGGCGTCGAGCAGATCCTGGCGCGACGAGCAATATTCGCTGTTGTCATCGTCTTCCCAGTTTTTCATAAACAGGCCGATCACGTCATAGCCTTGTTCCTTGAGCAGCAGGGCGGTGACGGAGGAGTCCACGCCGCCGGACATGCCGACGACAACGCGTTTGTTTTTATTCATAGTGCACCAGCAAATCGAGGGGGTAGCGTTTTCCGGCCAGATAATCTTCTACGCAGCGCAAAATAAGCGGGCTGCGATGTCTGTCTTGAGTGGCGCGGATTTCGTCCGGGGTTAGCCAGACGGCGCGCAGGATGCCGTCGTCAAGCGGGCGTCCCGGATGGTGATCCAGCAATTTGCCGCAAAAGGCAAAGCGCAAATAGGTCGTATCGGATTCCGGCGCGCGCCAGCGGTAGATGCCAGTTAAAAATTCAGGCTCGAAGTCGTAGGCGGATTCTTCCAGCGCTTCGCGTATGGTGCCTGCAATTAAGGACTCGCCCGGCTCCCAGTGCCCTGCCGGTTGATTAAAGCGTAAGCCCTGTGAGGTCTCTTCTTCAACCAGCAAAAATTTGCCATCCTGTTCGATGATGGCGGCGACGGTGACGTTGGGTTTCCAGATCATTTTTATGGGGGAGGCGGTGCAGGTCAGCGTATGGTATCACTTCGACGGGGGCAAAACAAAAAGCCACTAGTTAAAGTGGCTTTAGTTTTAATCTTGGTGCCGGGGGGGGGAATCGAACCCCCACGCCCTTTCAGGCACCGGATTTTGAGTCCGGCACGTCTACCAGTTCCATCACCCCGGCAAGAGAGGTGCGCATTATCCATGAAACAGTTGGCCGAATCAACTACAATCGCGCCTTTCTGCAAAAGCCCTGTTTTTTATGCGTACCGATGAGTTCGATTTTGTTTTGCCCGAAGCGCTGATTGCGCAGCATCCGCCCGAACAGCGGGGGGGTAGTCGTCTGCTGCATGTGCATGACGGTGTTTTGGAAGATAGTCATTTTAACCAGTTAATACAAAGTGTTAATGCTGGCGATGTGATGGTGTTGAACGACACTCGCGTAATCCGCGCACGCTTATTCGGTATCAAACGCAGCGGCGGCAAGATTGAAGTGATGGTGGAACGCGTGCTGAACGAGCATGAAGTATTAGCTCAGGTGCGAGCCAGCAAATCGCCGGTGAAGGGCAGTTATCTGCTTTTATCGGGGGAATTGAGTGTCGAGGTGTTGGGACGCGCAGGAGAATTTTACCATTTGCGCTTTTGTGCTGATGAGCCTGTGCTCGAATTGCTGGAGCGCTACGGTCGACTGCCGCTGCCGCCTTATATTACGCATGCGGCGGAAGAGGAAGATGAGTCGCGTTACCAGACGGTGTTTGCGCGTGAGGCTGGTGCGGTTGCTGCGCCGACTGCGGGTTTACATTTCGATGACGCGATGCTGCAAGCCTTGCGCGACAAGGGGGTAAAGATCGTTTATGTGACCTTGCATGTCGGCGCAGGCACTTTTCAGCCGGTGCGCGCCGAGTTGGTCAGCGAACATGTGATGCACAGCGAATGTTATGAGATTCCTCAGGCAACGGTGGACGCAATTGAGGCGGCGCATGCCGCAGGTGCGCGTGTGTTTGCCGTGGGGACGACCAGTTTGCGCGCGCTGGAGAGTTCGGCAGCACAATCACCTCGCCTCAATCCTCTCCCGCTTGCGGGCGAGGAGGCAAACGAATCGCTACGCGAATTTCAGGTTAATGGTGTATTGCGTGCCGGGGCGGGGGAGACGCAGATTTTCATTACGCCGGGTTATCGTTTTCGCGTGGTGGATGTGTTGTTGACCAATTTTCATCTGCCCAAGTCTACGTTGCTGATGTTGGTGAGTGCTTTTGGCGGTATGGATGAGATGAGGGCGGCTTATCGCCATGCAGTGGAGCAGCAATACCGTTTCTTCAGCTATGGCGACGCGATGTTGATTGAAAGAAAAATCTGTAGGTCGGGATTTATCCCGACTAGTGCGTAGGCCGGGATTTATCCCGAGGCATTTAATTATTTTTAAGGCTACAAATGAAATTTGATTTATACAAGACATCGGGTAAGGCTAGGCGAGGTCAGTTGACGCTGGCGCACGGCACGGTACAGACGCCGGCTTTCATGCCGGTGGGCACATACGGCACGGTGAAGGCGATGAGTCCGGTCGAATTGCGCGACATCGGCGCCAACATCGTGTTGGGCAATACCTTTCATCTGTGGCTGCGTCCGGGCTTGGAAGTGATCGAGGCGCACGGCGGCCTGCACGGCTTCATGGGTTGGGATGGTCCTATCCTGACCGATTCGGGCGGCTTTCAGGTGTTCAGTCTGGGCGCATTGCGCAAGATCACCGAGGAGGGCGTGAAGTTCCAGTCGCCGGTCAATGGCGACAAGCTGTTCTTAACTCCTGAAGAGTCGATGCGCATCCAGCGCGTGTTGAATTCCGACATTGTGATGATTTTCGACGAGTGCACGCCATATCCGGCGACCGTCCGCGAAGCGGCGGATTCGATGCGCTTGTCTTTGCGCTGGGCGGCGCGTTCCAAATCGGCGCATGAGGGGAATCCGAACGCGCTGTTTGGCATCGTGCAGGGTGGGATGTATGAAGACTTGCGCGATGAGTCGCTCGCCGAACTGGTGAACATCGGTTTTGACGGTTATGCGATCGGCGGTTTGTCGGTGGGCGAGCCGAAAGAGGATATGCGCCGTATTTTAGCGCACACTGCACCTAAGCTGCCCGAGCACAAGCCGCGTTACCTGATGGGTGTGGGTACGCCGGAAGATCTGGTGGCATCGGTCGCGCAAGGCATAGATATGTTTGACTGCGTGATGCCGACTCGCAATGCGCGCAATGGCATGTTGTTTACGCAATACGGCGATATCAAGATTAAAAATGCGCAGCACCGGCTCGACACGCGGCCGCTCGATGAAGAGTGTACTTGTTACACCTGTCAGAATTTCAGTCGCGGCTATTTGCATCATCTGTTCCGCCTGAAAGAAATCTTAAGCGCCAGGCTTAACACGATCCACAACTTGCATTATTACCAGCAGTTGATGGCCGGGATGCGCGCCGCTATCGAGGCGGATGCCTTCCCTGAGTTTGTCGAACGATTCAACCGACAACGCGCCAGCATGAAGCTGTAACATGCTTCGTGCTAGAATGCGCCCCTTTTGATTGATTTTCGGAGTGAAAAATGTTTATTAGTAACGCTTATGCAGAAGCAGCAGCCGGTGCAGCGCCTGGTGGATTTATGGAGTACTTGCCGCTGGTCGCACTGGTCGCGGTGTTTTATTTCCTGGTATTGCGTCCGCAACAGACGCGCGTTAAAGAACACAAAATCATGGTCGACGCGCTGCAGCGCGGTGATGAAGTTGTGACGGTTGGTGGTGAATTGGGTCGCGTGAGCAAAGTTTACGAAGCTTATGTCGGCGTTGAATTGACAGAAAATGTCGAAGTGATGCTGGAAAAGGTTGCGATTCAAAAAGTATTGCCCAAGGGAACTATCAAATCCATCAAGTAAGCAAATAGTTACGCGCAAATTTTGCGCGTGCTGCACGTATCACTTTTGAGGTCGTTATGAACCGTTATCCACTGTGGAAATATCTGCTGATTCTGGCTGTCTTGCTGGTCGGTCTGATTTATACCTTGCCCAACTTTTTTGGCGAATCGCCTGCCGTGCAAATTTTACCGTTGCGTGCCAGTATCAAAACGGATGCCGCACTGCTGGCCCGGGTCGAATCTGCACTCAAGGTTGCCAACATCAACGCGGAACGCATCGCGTTAGATGGTAACAGCATCAAGGCGCGTTTTGCCGATACGGACTTGCAGCTGAAAGCCAAGGATGTGTTGAAAAATCAGTTGGGTGAAGATTATGTGGTGGCGCTGAATTTGCTGCCGCGCTCTCCACAGTGGTTAACCAGTTTGCATGCACTGCCGATGTACCTCGGTCTGGATTTGCGCGGCGGTGTGCATTTTCTGCTGCAAGTCGATATGAAAGCGGCGCTGGATAAGGCGCTGGAAGCGGCTACCGGCGATATACGCAGTGCGCTGCGCGAAGAAAATATCGCCTATTCCGGTGTGAGCCGTGAAGGCAATGTATTGCAGGTTAAGTTCCGCGATGCGGCCTCCCGCATCAAGGGGGAAGAGCAACTCAAACAGCGTTTTGCCGACTATGCACTCAACAGCAAGGACGAGGGTGGCGAGTTTATATTGCGGGCACAGCTAACGCCGCAGGCCGAACATCGCATCATGGAATCCGCCGTGCAGCAGAATTTGCTGACGTTGAGAAACCGCGTCAACGAATTGGGTGTCGCGGAGCCGGTGATCCAGCAGCAGGGCGCGGATCGCGTGGTGGTGCAATTGCCGGGTGTGCAGGATACCGCGCGCGCCAAGGATATTCTGGGTCGTACCGCTACGCTGGAAGTGCGTATGGTCGATGACGAACATCAGGTCAGTGCAGGGGGTGTTGCGCCATTCGGTACCGAGATGTTCAAGGATCGCGAAGGCAATAGTCTGCTGGTTAAAAAACAGGTGATCCTGACTGGCGAACGCATCAACGACGCGCAACCCGGATTTGATAATCGCACCAGCGAAGCGGCGGTGCATATCAATCTGGACGGTATAGGCGCACGTAAATTCAAGGATGCCACTCGCGAGAACGTCAATAAGCGCATGGCGATCATTCTGTTCGAAAAGGGCAGGGGTGAAATTGTCACGGCTCCGGTGATCCGCGAGGAGATCGGCGGCGGACGCGTGCAGATCAGCGGCAAGATGAGCACCGAAGAGGCGCAGGACACCGCGCTGCTGTTGCGTGCCGGTGCCTTGGCTGCTCCGATGGAAATCGTCGAGGAGCGCACGGTCGGACCTAGTCTGGGTGCTGACAATATTTCACGCGGTTTCAACTCCACCAAGATAGGCTTTATGTTGATCTCGGTGTTTATGGTGGCTTATTACCTGATGTTCGGCACGATTTCTGTGCTGGCGCTGGCGGCTAATTTGCTGCTGTTGATCGCTTTGCTGTCCATGTTGCAAGCAACTTTGACGTTGCCGGGGATGGCGGGTATCGCGCTGACCCTCGGTATGGCGATCGATTCTAACGTGTTGATCAACGAGCGTATTCGTGAAGAATTGCGCAACGGGATTTCCCCGCAGGCGGCAATCAACGCAGGATATGAAAATGCCTTCGCGACCATCGTGGATTCGAATATCACCAATCTGATCGCTGGTATCGCCCTGTTCCTGTTCGGCTCCGGTCCGATCAAGGGCTTTGCGGTGGTATTGTGTCTGGGTATTCTGACCTCGATGTTCAGTTCGGTGCTGGTGTCACGTGCCATCGTGAATCTGGTTTACGGACGACGTGCCCGACTGACTAACGTGTCGATAGGATAAGTAAAAATGGAATTTTTCAAGATCAAGCACGATATCCCGTTCATGAGTTACGGGCGTTACACCACGGCGATCTCGCTGGTAACTTTTTTGTTCGCGGTATTCTTTCTTGCGACTCGCGGCCTGAATTTCGGTGTGGATTTTACTGGCGGTACGGTGATGGAAGTGCATTACGCGCAACCTGCCGATCTGGTCAAAGTGCGTGAGCAACTGGCGGTAGCCAGTTTGCCTGATGCGATGGTGCAGAATTTCGGTTCCAGCCACGATGTGCTGATCCAGATCCCGTTAAAGCAGAATCTCGCCGGTGCCAAGTTGAGTGAGCAGGTGATGGCGACGCTGCACACTCAGGATGCCGGCGTGGAAATGCGCCGCGTTGAGTTCGTCGGTCCTCAGGTCGGGAAAGATCTGATCGAAAACGGCGCAATGGCTCTGTTGCTGGTTTCTTTGGGTATCGTCGGTTACTTGTGGATGCGCTTCGAATGGAAGTTCGGGCTGTCCGCGATCATCGCCAATTTGCACGATGTGGTGATCATCCTGGGATTTTTCGCCTTCTTCCAGTGGGAGTTTTCGTTGTCGGTGCTGGCGGCGGTGCTGGCGGTATTGGGTTACTCGGTGAATGAATCGGTGGTGGTGTTCGACCGTATCCGCGAGAACTTCCGCAAGATGCGCAAGGCGGAAGTCGCGGAAATCATCGACAACGCGATTACCCGTACCATGTCGCGCACGATCATCACGCATGGTTCCACCCAGATGATGGTGGGTGCGATGCTGTTTCTGGGGGGCGAGACGCTGCATTACTTCGCGATGGCGCTGACGATAGGCATTTTGTTCAGCATCTATTCCTCCGTGCTGGTCGCCAGCCCGATTCTGATGTGGCTGGGTGTGTCGCGCGAAGACTTTATCAAGACAGAAGTGATCGTCGCCGAAGACGAATTGCCATAAATCAGTCTGTCGCTGCTAGCGAGTAGCTAACAGCGACACTTTGCAGGCTACCTGCTACAAGCTCATAGAACTGGAATACCCTTGGAATTTATCACTGCCTTTATAGACTTGATTCTGCACCTGGATACTCACCTGATGGCGCTGGTGCAGGACTATGGTGTGTGGGTGTACGGTATTTTGTTTCTGATTATCTTTGCCGAAACAGGCCTGGTGATCGCGCCTTTTCTGCCCGGTGATTCTCTGCTGTTTGTGGCGGGCGCATTGTGCGGCCTGGGCGCACTGCAACTTTCCTGGTTGATGCCTTTGCTGATGCTGGCCGCGTTCAGCGGGGACAATACCAACTATTGGATAGGGAGACTGGTAGGTTTGCGTCTGATTGAATATTCGAACGGACGGCTGCTCAAGCGTGAACACATCGATAAAACGCACGCATTCTTTGATAAGCACGGCGGAAAAACGATTTTGTTTGCCCGTTTTATGCCTATCATCCGTACTTTTGCTCCCTTTGTTGCGGGCTTGGGTCAGATGCGTTATCGTTTATTCGTCTTTTTCAGTGCCCTGGGCAGTCTGGTCTGGATAGGCAGTCTGACGCTGGCCGGATATTTCTTCGGTAATATTCCAGTGGTCAAAAATAATCTTACGCTGATCGTTGTCGGTGTAATTTTGTTGTCTTTCCTGCCTGCGATGATTGAATTTATCCGGCACAGAACAGCGAAAAAATAGATGCTGACCGCTGTTTTTGGAAAATATATTTTCAAACGCATATTTTTTTACCCGGCAGGATGATTTTTTTGCTATAAAACGCTTGTTTGTTTCGGAATCATCCGGTTGTCGGTTATTCTTAGCGTCGAATGCTCTTACGATTCCGCTTAAACTGACGATAACCGCCAAGCTTTGTTTTTTCGCTGCGTATAATTCCCGGGAGAGGGGATACAAATGAAAATGAATGTGGTTGTGGTTGACGATACGCCGATTAATATCACGCTGTTATCGCATTTGGTAGGTAAACTCGAAGACAGTGTGGCGCTGGGTTTTACCGTTCCGCAGCAAGGTTTGGATTGGTGTACCCAAAATATTCCCGATCTGGTGATCGTCGATTACATGATGCCTGACCTGGATGGTATCGAATTTGTACGACGCTTTCGTGCAACGCCGGGTCGTGAGGATATCCCCGTGTTGATGGTCACGGCCAATAGCCACATCGATGTGCGTCATCAGGCGCTGGAGGCGGGCGCGAATGATTTTCTCACCAAGCCGATCGATAAAGCCGAATTTATGGCGCGCTCGCGCAACATGCTGTCGTTGCGACGCAGTCAGCGCAAATTAGAAGATCACGCTGCCTGGCTGGCGGAAGAGGTTAAGAAGGCCACCGCAGAAATTCTGGCCAGAGAACGAGACACCATTATCCGCTTGTCCAAGGCGGCTGACTCGCGCGATCCTGAGACCGGGGCGCATATTTTGCGTATGGCTCATTTCTCAAAACACATCGCGAAACGACTGGGTATGTCCGAGGAAGACCAGGATATGCTGCTCGAAGCTGCACCTATGCATGATATAGGCAAAGTAGGCATTCCGGACAATATTCTGCTCAAGCAGGGGCGACTGGATGTTGCTGAATTCGAGATCATGAAGCGGCATTCCATTCTGGGCTACGAAATACTCAACGGCAGTCATTCGGTGATGTTGCAGGTAGCCGCACAAATTGCCTTGTACCACCATGAAAAATTTGACGGCAGCGGCTACCCGACCGGCTTGGTGGGGGAGGCGATTCCCATCTTCGCCCGGATTTGCGCGGTGGCCGATGTGTTTGATGCGCTGACTTCGGTGCGACCTTATAAGAAAGCATGGGAAGATGACCGTGCGATTGCGCTGCTTCGTGAAGGTGCAGGCAGTCATTTTGATCCGGCTTGTGTCGAGGCATTTTTGTCTGACTGGGACAATGTGATGGCAATACGCAACCAGTTTAAAGATGATGAAGTTGAAAAGGCGAGTGCAAAATTTGGTGAGTTTTAGTCAGAATACTGCGTAGCACTACGATGCTCGTTATGACGCTAACGTGTTACCCGCCATGCAGCGCTATGCTTGCGACCGCTAAAAATATTATCTATTTGAATCAATATGTTATATAAGTTTACTGCGCATTTTCCGCAAGCTATGGCTTTAAGTTCAAGAGATATTGATTATTGGGAATGGTTAGATGAGTAAATCGGTACGCTTATTTGTCTTGCTGACAGGGTGTATCGCAGCCCTGGCCTATTGGGCTTTTATGCTGGTCAAGCCGGAGACACTGCCGGAGAGTTGGCACTATCCTGTCGAAAAAATCGGTAACGAGCCGATCACGCCCATTCCGTTGCAATTGGGTTTGGATATCCGCAAGGTGGCGTTGGGTAAACGTTTGTTCAGCGATCCCAGATTGTCTGCAGATAACCAGATTTCCTGTGCAAGCTGCCACGATTTGAATCGCGGCGGGGTAGATGGTTTGCCGCATTCCATCGGGATAGGCGGAGCCAACGGCGACATCAATGCGCCGACTGTGTTTAACAGCGGGCTGAATTTCCGTCAGTTCTGGGACGGCCGTGCGGCTACCTTGGAGGATCAGATTGACGGCCCTGTGCAGAACCCCAAAGAAATGGGCGCAGCTTGGCCTGATGTGATTGCCAAACTTCAATCAGATGAGGCGTATCGTCGTGACTTTGCGGCACTTTATCCTGCTGGGATTGGGCGGGAAACTGTAAAGGATGCGATTGCTACCTTTGAGCGCGCCTTGACTACGCCCAATGCCAAATTTGATCGTTTTTTGCGCGGCGATAAGGATGCGTTGAGCGGAGACGAGTTTGCAGGTTATCTCTTGTTTAAAAAATCCGGCTGTATCAGTTGTCATCAGGGGGTGAATGTCGGTGGCAATATGTATGAAAGGCTGGGACTGGTTGCGAATTACTTCGAGCAGCGTGGCAAGGTCGAAAAAGTTGATTTTGGTCGATACAATCTGACGGGCCGGGAAGAGCATCGCTATGAATTCCGTGTTCCATCGCTGCGCAATGTGGCGTTGACCGCGCCATATTTTCACGATGCGTCTGCCAGCACATTGGCCGAAGCGGTTGCTACGATGGGCACGTATCAGTTGGGGGTGGATTTTCAGCCTGAGGAGATCGATAAAATTGTTAAATTTCTCCACACACTGACCGGTGAACAACCCGGAGCGCTCGTTCAATGACGTTGACTCTTAAGCAAAACCGCGCGCAAGTATCTGTTGCCGTCCTGGCGGTAGTCTGCCTGTTCTGGCTATTTTTCAAGGCTCAACCTGTAGACCCTGCCATGCACAACCGGGTGGTCAGTGATATCGCCGAGTTACAGCGGCGTGATACGGAACTGGGGGAGGCGGTGCTGCAACTGCATTACCGCTTGAACAATAACTATGATGTCGTGACCGGTTTGATGCAGCGCATTGAAGCGTTGGGTGCACGTCTGGAGCATCATAAAAATGCCGGCCAGCTACCGGATACCCCGGAAATGCGCCAGGAATTGGCACGCATCAGCAAGCAGATCGCACAAAAATCAGAGATGCTGAACGACTTTAAGTCGAATAATTCGGTCATGAAAAACTCCCTGATCTATCTGCCAGCCATGGTTAGCAGTGTGCTGGCGGATCTGCCGAGAAACGATGAGGGGCTACTGGAGAAATTTGAATTTCTGCTGCGCGATGCCTTGCTGGTGAGCGTCAAGGGAGATTTCGATTCAATCGCCGTATTGGAGTCGGATATTGTCAAGGTAGAGCACGTTATTTCGGTGTTACCACCCAAAACGCAAACACTGGCGCTCTATCTGCTCCGTCATGCACAGGCCTTGCTGGATGTGGAGAAGAGCATGCCGGACATGCTGGTCGAATTGAGTTCGTATCGCGCGTCTCATCTGGGTAATGGTCTGGATAGTTTGTATCAGGCGTATTATCAGGAACGGCAGCGCACTGCAGGGATTTATCGATTATTTATGTTGTTGGCGGCGATGCTGACACTCGCGTATTCCGTGCATGTCTATTTCCGCCTGAAGGTGCAGCGTCAGCAGCTGGAACAGGCTCTGGCCGAAATCAACAATCAGCAACACGCGCTCAACGAGCACGCCATCGTCAGTGTGACGGACGTGCGTGGAAACATCATCTATGCAAATGATAAATTCATCAATATAAGCGGTTATTCGGCAGAAGAGTTGATGGGGAAAAATCACCGCATGATCAACTCCGGTGAACACGATCAGGAATTCTTCAGTCAGATGTGGAGCACCATAGCGAACGGTAAGGTATGGCACGGTCAGGTGAAGAATCGTGCCAAGGATGGCAGCTACTACTGGGTTGCTGCGACCGTAGTGCCGTTTATGGATGCATCGGGTAAACCGTATCAATATGTGTCGATGCGCACCGATATCACCGAACAGAAGTCGATGGAACTTCAGGTGGATGCGGAACACCGTTTGCTGCAGAACGTCATGGATACGCTGGGTGAAGGCGTATATATGCTTGACGTGGACGGACGTTGTACCTATCTGAACCGCGAGGCCGAAGCGATTATCGGCTGGACGGGCGAGGAGTTGCGCGGCAAGAAGTTGCACGAAGTCATCCACTCACAAATGCCCGATGGCAGCTATCTGGCTGAAGACGATTGCCCTGTGCACAAGAGCATGCTGGCCAAAAAGGTATTCCGTTCAGAAATGGATTATTTTCAGCACAAAAACGGCACGATTTTCCCGATCGCCATAGTGGCCTCACCCATGCTGGAGGGGGATGAAATAATCGGTTCGGTGGCGGCCTTTCAGGATGTCTCGGAGCGCAAGTTCACCGAACGTGAGTTGTTGAGCGCCAAGGATGCTGCCGAAGCGGCGAGCCGTGCCAAGGGAGATTTTCTGGCCACCATGAGTCACGAGATACGCACGCCGATGAACGGCATTATCGGCATGACTGAACTGGCGCTGGATACCGAACTTAACGATGAACAGCGCGAATACCTGCGTCTGGTGAAATCCTCGGCGGATGCCCTGCTGTGCATCATCAATGATATCCTGGATTTCTCCAAGATTGAGTCGGGAAAAATGGAACTGGAGCCGGTCGATTTCGATGTGCGCAGTCTGTTTGTGGCAGTGGAGAAATCGCTGGCCTTGCGTGCCGGTCAGAAAGGGTTGGAGCTGGTCTACGATGTGGATGGCGAGATCCCCTCAATGTTGATCGGCGATCCGGGCAGATTGCGTCAGGTGCTGACTAATTTGCTGGGTAATGCGATCAAGTTCAGTGAACAGGGCGCGGTGACGCTGCGCATGAGATTGCTCAAGTCGACGGCGCGCGTCGTGACGGTGCGTATCGAAGTGGCGGATCAGGGAATCGGGATTTCTGCCGAGCAGCAAGCTTATATTTTCGAAGCCTTTACGCAGGCGGATACTTCGACAACGCGTAAATACGGCGGTACCGGCTTGGGGTTGGCAATTTCCAGTCAGTTAGTGGCGGCGATGGATGGGCAGTTGACGGTCGAGAGTGAACTGGGGCGCGGGAGTGTGTTCGGTTTTACAATCACGCTTCCGGTCGCAGAGACGCAAGCGGAAGTGTGTCTGCCGGTGGAGCTGGCTGGGCTGTCTGCGTTGATCGTGGATGATAATTCGACCAATCGCCGTTTGCTGATGCAGATACTCAAGCGTTGGGGGATGCAGCCTTACCTTGCAGAGAATGCGGCGCAGGCGTTGTTGATGGCGAATGAGGCGCATGGTAAGGGGCAGGCCTTTGATGTGCTGTTGCTCGATGCGATGATGCCTGAGGTGGATGGATTTGAACTGGCGAAAAAATTGCAGCTTACCCCGGGAATTGCGCGCGGTGCGGTGATGATGTTGTCTTCCACCGGGCACAGAGGAGACGCGCAGCGCTGTAAATCGCTGGGCATATCGTCATACCTGACCAAGCCGGTTGATTCGGCAGAGCTGATGAATGCGATCAAAATGGCGCTGGGTGCACAAGCTGCCGTCGCGGCTATCGTCGGGCGAGCCGCGCATCAGACTCAGCAGAGCATGAATATACTGCTGGCCGAGGATAATCTGGTCAATCAGAAACTGGCGGTTGCTCTGCTCGGGAAGTGGGGGCATACGGTGGTGCTGGCAAATAACGGTAGAGAAGCGCTGGAACAGTGCGATTTGCAGGATTTCGATTTGATTCTTATGGATATGCAGATGCCCGAGATGGGTGGTTTGGAAGCAACGCAGTTAATCAGGGCGCGCGAAGCGCTGCTCGGTAAACATACCGTGATAGTCGCGATGACGGCCAACGCCATGGCAGAAGACCGTCAGCGTTGTCTCGATGTCGGGATGGATGATTACCTGTCCAAACCGCTCAATACCGATAAATTACGCGCAGTCTTACAGGGTTTGACAAGGACAGAGGACATGGAATTGAAACAGGATATGATGGAAGCTGGAGAGTTTGACTATGTCGCAGCGCTGGCCGGGGTGGATGAATGGGTGATAGAAACCATAGGACAGGCATTTCTGGATGAGGCAGAACCGTACATGGTCGAGATGGATAAGGCAATTCTCGAGGGGAATAACGTCGTGTTGAGACGCAGTGCGCATACCTTGCGCGGTCTGGTGGGTAACTTTAACGCACAACGTATCGAAGAGCTGGCCGGACAAATCGAACAGCTGGCCGAGTCGGATGGGGTTTTGGGTATGGCTGATTTATACGGGAAATTGCAGCTTGAAATGTCCCGGTTTAAAGTGGCTTTGACGGATAGTCTGGCCAGATTGCCAGGCGCTTAACAATTTGCAACAATTTAAGTTGAACGTGTCCGTCCGGGCCTAGTCATAATGCCGTTGTGAATTTTTCGATAAGGTGGATGAAAATGAAAAAAAGTCTGATGGTTTTGAGTATTGCTTCACTATATAGCTCGGCTTTTGCTGCGGATTTTGTCGATACGGCAAGAGTTATTTCCAGTACGCCTATCTATGAGCGCGTGAACGAACCGCGCCGCGAATGCTGGACGGAAACGGTGCAGAGCACGCCTAAGGAACGCTCGATGAGCGGTGCCGTGGTGGGCGGAGTTGCAGGTGGATTGCTCGGCAGTCAGGTCGGTGGTGGTCACGGCAGTACCGTGGCTACCGGAGCCGGTGCGGTGGTAGGTGCAGTGGCCGGTGACAGAGTCGCCAATCCGGATAGCAATCGTTCCGCCACCGGCAGCATTGTCGGCGGTATTGCCGGTGCCCTGCTTGGCAGTCAGGTAGGCGGTGGTTCAGGTAATAAGGCCGCAACGGCGGCAGGCGGGTTGGCCGGTGTGATTATCGGCGACCGTGTGGCTAATCCGGATCGTCCGCGCAGCGAGCAGGTAGAGCGTTGTCGTGAAGTAGAAAATTATCGTGAAGTCATCAAGGGTTATAACGTGACCTATCGTTATAACGGCAGGGATGTAGATGTCACGCTGCCCTATCAGCCCGGTGATACCGTTAAAGTCGGGATCAGTATGATCGACGAGCCGTCTCAGACGGAGCGTACCTATCGTCAGGACCGCAATAAAGATCGTAACACGCCTAGACGTCAGGATCGCTATCCGCAGGGTGAGCGTTACTAGCAGCCTCCTGGCAATATCGCAATAAACCGTCATCTTCCTGTCACAACTACACGCTAAGCTGTGGTTCTGATGAGAGAAGACCGGAGGTATCATGCTAGCGAAATTGCCAGTGGAACATTATCGTTCCGGGTGCTGCGCCCCCCATGCGCAATGGATGGCGGCTTTTGTTCAGTCCCAGGAGCCGCAATTCACATTGCTGCAGGAAATAATCCGTCGGCGCAAGTTAAGCGCGCTGTTTCAACCTATACTTGATCTGCAAAACGGCCAGTTCCTTGGATTTGAAGGGCTGATACGGGGGCCGGCCGACAGCACGCTGCACGCGCCTTTTAACCTGTTTGCCGCAGCGGATAAACAAGGTTTGTCGCTGGAAGTAGAAATGCTGGCCAGGCAAACGGTGCTCGAAGCCTTTGCAGAACTGAAGTTGCCCGGACAGTTATTCCTTAACGTCAGTCCGGAAACCTTGACTCATCCGAGTTTTAAAAATGGCCAGACCCTGGCATTCATGCGGTCGATTCAGCTCGATCCGGCTCGTGTCGTGATTGAGATTACCGAAAACCAACCCACCTATGATTTCGATGGAATGCGCGGCGCGCTGCTGCATTACCGCAATATGGGATTCAAGATCGCCATCGACGATTTGGGCGAGGGATTTTCCAGTTTGCGTCTATGGTCGGAATTGCAACCTGAGTACATCAAGATCGACATGCATTTTGTGCAGGGGGTCGATCGCGATCCCATCAAGCTGCAGTTTTTGAAATCCATCCAGAGTATTGCCGAGAGTTGCGGCACTAGAGTCATCGCCGAAGGTGTGGAAACCGAAGCGGAGTTGCGGGTGGTCAGGGATATCGGCATCGCGCTGGGGCAGGGTTATTTTATCGCACGTCCCAATCCCACGCCGCCCTTGATGCCCTCGGGAGAAACCAGTCGCATCATCAATTCATCCAATATCGCCTTGTTTCCTAAGGCTGAATTTACCCGCTATACGCAAACCACCGCGATGAAGTTGCTCAGTTACATAGAGCCGGTTCAGCCGGACACCCCTAATGACCTGGTTTTGCAAAGATTTTATGATGACCCGGCGCTGCGCATCATCCCTGTGGTAAAAAATGCGACACCGTTCGGTCTGATCAATCGCTATCAGTTTATCGACAGGTTTGCCAAGCCATTCCAGCGGGAGTTGCTGGGCAGAAAACCGTGCAGCGACCTGATACAAAACAAGCCGTTGCTAGTCGAGAAAAGCATGCCCATCGAGGAACTGAGTCATTTGATGGCCGAGGCGGACAGCCGTCATTTTGCGGATGGTTTCATTATCACCGAGCAAGGGCGCTATATCGGCGTTGCCTCGGGGCAGGACTTGTTGCGGGAACTGACGCAGATGCAACTCGAAGCCGCGCGCTACGCTAATCCGCTTACCCTGTTGCCCGGTAATGTACCGATCAATGAACACATTGAGCGCTTGTTGCGGGCGAAATCGCCTTTTGTGGCGTGTTACTGCGATCTTGATCATTTCAAGCCATTCAACGATACCTACAGTTATCGCAAGGGCGATGAGATGATACAACTTACCGCTCGACTGTTGGGCTGGGCGTGTGATCCCAAGCTGGACTTCATCGGTCACATCGGCGGTGACGATTTCATCCTCTTGCTGCAAAGCGCCGACTGGAAGACGCGTTGTGAGCAAGTGCTCGCATCTTTTGAGCAAGCCGCTTCCTTGATGTTTAAAGAACAACATCTTAAGGACGGCGGCTATACCAGCGAGGCGCGCGACGGCCAAATTTGCTTTCATCCGCTCACCAGTCTGTCTATCGGTGCGGTTCAGGCCTTGCCTGGACGGTTTATTTCGCATCATGAAGTATCAGCCCGAATGACGGAGGCTAAAAAAATGGCGAAAAAAACGCAGGGCAATTGCCTGTTTGTGGAACAGCGCAGTGCGCCGCTGGAAGATTGCAGAAATAAATAATATAAACAATAGGTTGTGTGGTGTTGGTGATGCCGGTTGCTTTATATTCTGTCGCCGTATTTCGCGGAATTCGTGTGATGCTCCACATCTGCTACGGCTTGCTGCTCGCTGTGTATTATCCGCGCCTCGCTAAAACTGCGCGGCGGCGTATCTTGCAGCGTTGGTCTGCCGGATTGCTCGATATTCTGAATGTCGGGCTTAAAATGCCGGCGGAGGATGATTTTAGTGTATTGCCGCCCGGACTGATCGTGTCAAATCACATTTCATGGCTGGATGTGATAGTGCTAAATAGCGTGATTCCGATGCGTTTTGTTGCTAAGTCCGAGGTGAGGCGCTGGCCCGTGATCGGATGGCTGTCGGTACGGGTGCAAACGATATTTATTGAGCGCGGTAAGGCGCGCGATGCGGCACGAATTAACCGGCAACTGGTGGCATTGTTGCAAGAGGATGAGTGTATGGCGATCTTTCCTGAAGGCACATCGACCGATGGCACGCAAGTAGGTCGATTTCATGCCTCACTGCTGCAATCGGCCATCGATGCCAGCGCGCAAGTACACCCTGTCGCGCTCAGCTATCAGGATAGCCGTGGCGCGCACAGCACTGCGGCATCCTATATCGATGAGATTAGTTTTGCGGCTTCATTGTGGCGTGTGTTGTGTACGCATGAACTGCACGTCTGTCTGATTGCCACGCCGTCCCTCAATGCAGCAGGGGCTGTCCGGCGCGCTCTGGCTGAAGCGGCGCAGGCGCAGATCAGCGTGGCGGTTGCAGCCATGAATACGCCGCTATTTTCAGATCGCTTGCCCGTCGAATATCACGATGACGTGCATTTTCAATCCATCTACGGGCTACTTCTGCTCTCCAAATCATCGAACAAATAAGCATCCAATTGTTTCACAGATTGTTCATATTTTCTTAACAGGCCTGCAATATCAGCTCGTTACTCTGCTGTCTATCAACCTGACAGGAGAGAACAACATGCTCGATCTGATACGCCCATCTGCACCGAACGCCACGCATCGCTTATCTTGCTCGCTGGCAAGAACTCATGCGGAGATGGAGTCTGCTCAGCGCATACGTTATCAGGTGTTTGCCGAGGAGATGGGGGCGAGGCTGCCGAGTGCGGCGACGGGGCTGGACATCGATCGTTATGATATGCACTGTGAACATCTGCTGGTTCGCGATAACAGCAACGATAAGGTGGTCGGCACTTACCGCATCCTGCCGCCTGAACAGGCGCGCATGGCGGGCGGATATTATTCTGAAACCGAGTTTGATTTGTCTCGACTTGCGCATTTGCGCGACAACATGGCGGAAGTTGGACGCTCCTGCGTGCATGCCGACTATCGCGACGGCGGCACCATCACGCAGCTATGGGGCGGCTTGGCGGATTATGTGATGCATCACGGTCATGAATACCTGATCGGTTGTGCCAGCATCAGTATGAGCGATGGTGGGCACTATGCGGCCAGTGTATTCAACAAGATCTATAAGCTGCATGCTGCTCCCGATGAATTTCGTGTGACCCCGCGCCGCCGCCTGCCGCTGGAATCTTTAAATCAGAATCTGGAGGTGATCCTACCGCCCTTGATTAAAGGTTATATGCGACTGGGCGCGTATATTGGCGGTGAGCCCGCCTGGGATGAGGATTTCAATACGGCGGATCTGTTCATCATGTTGCCGGTGTCGCGCATGAGCGCGCGTTTCGCTAAACACTTTTTACGTCAGGCCAGTTAGCCGGTTGCCTGGCCGGTCTCCGTTTCCTCGGCGCACGCAGTGCGCTTTTTTTCGACTGAAAAATACCGCTGTCATTTTTCTGTCACAGTGCTTTTCTATAATTCTAGAGTAAATTACCTGACATTGGACTGGATATGCGCTTTACAGATAACGAAATTTTCGCAAGAGATATTCAATCTCTGGTTAATACCATTGCTGCCATCGCTCCAGAGAAACCTGTTTCTGAGGTGGCTGAACTGTTTTTAAGTCCGGATTATGCCAAGGTTCTTTCGCTGCCGGTGGTCGAGAATGGTCGACCCATCGGTGTCATCAGCCGTTACCGCTTTATGGATTTGTATCTCAAGCAATATGCCCGTGAGTTGCATGGTAAACGTCCGATACGCCATTACATCAATGATCGCCCTCTGCTGGTTGAGCTGGATCAGCCGCTGACCGAGGCGGCATTGCATATCGCAGAACACATGAGTTTTCCGTTAACCGAAGATTTCATCATCACGCGGCACGGCAAATACTTGGGCTTGGGCTATGTGATGGATTTGCTCAAAGCGATGGAGTCGCAGATGCGCGCCAACACCAATGAGTTGAATCAGGCCTATTCGCGCCTGAAGTCGTCTCAGATGGCGCTGGTGCAATCGGAAAAAATGGCCTCTCTCGGGCAAATGGTGGCTGGCATCGCGCATGAGATCAACACGCCGCTGGGTTATGTGCAGAACAACGTTGCGGTCGGTCAGGAACTCTTTATCCATGTCAAAAATATGATCGCAGGCTATGAGTCTCTGGTCGATAATTTGCTCGATGAACAGGCGGATGAGGAGGAGATTTCGGCGCAAATGGCGCAGATCGCCGCAATGCGTCAGGATTTGAATGCAGAGGAAATGTTAAACGATATGCAGGGATTGATGGTCGACTCTTTGTATGGCATCGGTCAAATCTCTGAACTGGTGATGAATCTGAAAAATTTCTCCCGCATGGATGCTGCGGCGACCGAGGCAATCAATTTGAACGACTGCATCGAAAGCGCGCTCAATATAGGTCGCAATGTGCTTAGAAATAAAGTTGAAATCATCAAGGAATTAGCTGATCTGCCCAAGTTGACCTGCACGCCATCACAACTCAATCAGGTGTTTTTAAATCTGTTCACCAATGCGGCGCAGGCTATGGAAGGCATGGGGCGCTTGCATATTTGCAGCTGGTACGACGAACATGCTGTACACGTCAGCGTGTCCGATAACGGCAAGGGAATCCCTCAGGAAAATCTGGCGCGCATATTCGATCCGTTTTTCACCACTAAACCGGTCGGTGAAGGCACCGGGCTAGGCTTGGCTATCTCGCATCAAATCATTCAGCAGCATGGTGGCGAAATCCACGTCGATTCCCGCCCCGGCGTGGGAACGGATTTCCATATCAGCTTGCCTTTTGCCGCCGGCAGCGCGGCGCAGATTTCACAGCCATCGATACACTGATTTTGAATCAAGGAGTTGTTATGAGTAAACCCACCCTGTTGTTAATCGATGATGAAGAGCGCATTCTGCGCTCGCTGCGCATGTTGTTTATGACCAACTACAATGTGCGTATGACCACCGATCCGCATGAGGCGATACGCATACTGCGCGAAGAAACGGTGCATGTCATCATCAGTGATCAGCGTATGCCGGTCATGCAAGGCTCGGCGCTGTTAGCTATTGCGCGGGAAACATCACCGGCCACGATGAGGATTTTGCTCACCGGTTATTCCGATCTGGAGGCCTCCATCGCCAGCGTGAATGAGGGCGAAGTGTTCCGTTATCTGATGAAACCCTGGGCCGCCGATGAAGTACGGCAAGTGGTGGCTGAAGCGACCGCCATCGCAGAAGCCAGTTTTGCTGTTCAATCACACGCGCCGGTTGACGCAGACAAAGTGGAAAAAAAGCCGCGCGTGTTGATCATGGATGACGATGAGGCCATCTCAAAAACGGTATGTGAAATTCTGGGTGATCGTTGCGAAGTTATTTGGGCGAACACGGCGCAACATGCCATGGAAGAATTGGCGCGTCAGGATATCTCTGTGGTGGTATCCGATCTGATGCTGGGCGATACCAATGTGGGCTATATCCTCAAGACTATCAAACAGCTCAATCCGCAGACGCAGTGTATCGTCGTCACCTCGTTCAATGACACCTCTCGTCTGATCGATCTCATCAATCAGGCGCAAATTTCCCGCTATCTGCCCAAGCCGCTCAATAGGAACTCGCTGGCGCGCAATCTGGATTCCATGCTGGCGCGCTTTCATGCCTTGCGCACTCAGCCGGTTCTGGCTAATCGTCAGGCTGTGGCTCAAATCAGCGATCCTAAGGAAAAGTTACAGTCCGGAAATTTCATGGGAATGCTGGGGAGATTGCGTGCTCGTATTGGCGTTTAATTAAAATAAATCAATGTATTAGCTTGTCGTGGCGAGGGGATGATAAGCCGGTCGGTCTGAGGTTTAAAATATTACACTTGCAGTCGGGTGGATGTATCGTTACTCTCGCCGCCACTAAACAAGCTGGAGATCGAAGTCATGAGCAAAGAAAGCAATCCTGAGTATTTAGCGAAAGTGGCGCAATTGAGCCAGGAAGACACCGAGCGACTGTTGTCGAGAATGTCGGGAAAATTGCCTCGGCGGTTGGAAAAAAATAAGCTGACCAGCGAAGAAGCGCTGGCGATACAACTGGAATTGGAAGACGAGCAGCTCCAGGAATGGCGCGAAAAGATGCAAGCCATGAGAGATAAGGAAGCGGCCAAGAACAAGACTAAGGTTAAAGCGAGTGAAAAGGACGAAGCCGTGTCGGTAGCTAAGCCATTAAAAAGCCATTCGCCGGCTAAGAATAAACTTGAAACCAACGATAAAGCGTCAGCAAAGACCAAAGTCTCTGCCAAGGTAAAGTCTGATCAAGATAAGTAGAGCTGAACGAAACCGGGATGGCGAGTTGTCGGCGTGAGTCCCGTTTTAATGCCCGTTGCGCATTATAAATGGGCGACCCTTGAGTTGCCAGTTACTACATCACTATGAAAGTTTGCATGCCATTTTTTGACCTGTTTCAACACGATGCTGACCTTTTAGAAATTAATGCCGGCGAAACCTTGTTTCGCCAAGGTGAGTCTGGTGCCGTGATGTACGTCCTGGTTGAAGGCGAGGCGGAAATATTCATAGACGGGGTATCGTTTGAAAAATGTGGTCCGGGTTCGGTGGTCGGTGAAATTTCCATCATAGACCATGAGCCTCGCCGAGCGACCGTTGTGGCCTGTGTTCAATCCCGGTTTGCGGTAGTGAATCGTAAACGTTTTCACTTCATGCTGGATGAAACTCCCGGATTTGCAATGGCGATCATGCATGTGTTGACGCAACGACTAGCACGGTGCGATCAGCGCGTCATTCAATTAACCCGGGCGAATACCGCCGCGCTGTGATGCGTGGCGTTCATCGATTGCTTCCGGTGTTTTAACCGCTGCGTATCACAGCGCGCCGATTTGTGTGATGAAGCATGACTGAGCTAAATTTCTATTTGCTGCGCTGAATCTCCGTGTGATAGCGATTGCGACACCGAAAGATGACGCATAACCGACCTTCTCTTGACCTGGTTTCGACTCATGCGTGCAAGCAGGCCGCTCAGAAAGCGAACTGTTTCAACCATGTACGGTCCTTTGTTTAGCATTACACACTCCGCGCGGATGGACAGTGCCGCATCTGACACCTCCGCTCGCGAAGGCATGCCGGATTTAGCCATACTCTCCAATACCTGTGTCGCCCAAATTACCGGAATATGCGCGGCCTCGCACAGCCAGAGGATTTCTTCCTGGACTTCGGCTAAGCGCTCAAAGCCAATCTCGACCGCCAGGTCCCCGCGCGCCACCATCACGCCCACCGGAGGCCGGTTGAGGCTGGTGAGTAATATCATCGGCAGATTTTCAAAAGCCTGACGCGTTTCAATTTTGAGCACAGTCCCCAGATGAGCTGCACCGTTCTCACGCAAATGGTGATGAAGCGTCAGCACATCGTCTGCTGAGCGCACAAATGATAGCCCGATTATGTCGATATGCGGCGCCAGTACGCGCAGATGATAGGTGTCGATTTTGGTCATCGCGGGCGTGTTTAAATCGCTGTGCGGCAGATTAATGCCCTTTTCGGCGCGCAGCTTGCTGCCTTGCGGATCGGCTTGAGTAATGGTGACTTCGATGTTGTTTCCGTCGTTGGATAGCACCTGCCCGCCAATTTTTCCATCATCAAACCAGATGGGGTGTCCGGTTTCGACTGCATCGAATACGGCATCCAAGGTGCAGGGTATAAACGCCGTGCGCAATAAGTTGCCCTGATCATCGTAAGCGGCAGGCTCGCCGGGTTGTTTGCCACGCGTGAGTGTCAATACGTCTCCTGCCTTCAGAACAATGGGTAAAAACACCTCGGGGAGTTGGCCTACCACGCCTTGAGCCCATTCAATATCGTCGCGATTCAAGCGACAAACCGCACCTTCGGTAATAAAAGCATGGTGATCACAATGCGCCAGCCATGATGCGCCAAAGGACGCCGTAACTATAAATTGTCGGGTCTTTCCACGGCTGTCATCTACTTCGACGACATCGCCCAGCCTTAAGCATGCCAGAAATGTGCGGTCGAGGGGCAGCACGCCATCTACCTCGACAACGGCTATCTCCTGTTGGTCGGAGGGCGTTAACCAAGCGCTAGCTGGTTTTGTAATATGTCCCCAGGCATCGCGCTTTACTTTAAATTCGATCAGCCGGCCTATGGCGCGAATTTCACCGGTACGCAGCTTGGGTCCGGCCAAATCTGCGTATATCTTGCAGGTCAATCCCAGTTCATGTTCTGCTGCACGGAGGTGTTCTATCATTGCCAGCCAGGCATCCGGCTCATCGTGCGCGCAATTGATACGCATGATCGTCATGCCGGCAGCCAGTAATTCACGGATTATGCCTGCATCTGTGGCAGCCTCAGACGGCATGGTGACCATGATGCGGGTGAGGTGACGTTCAGACGCTGCACCCAGCAGCGCATCAGCATGTTTGTTCAGATGAACGCACCCCGTCCTGATATCGATGGCGGGTATCTGAACACGGTCGCTCCTTTTCAGATCAACCAAGGCGTGCAGCGCATCCAGTACGGCATCCATACTGCTCAGCGCGTGCGCTTCAACCCGTCCGAGACGACTTAAGCCTAGCAGGGCTAAATCCTTTTGCAAATCAGCAATATCGCTTTGCCGAAGGGCAAGATAATGCAGCAAGTTCCTGGCGCTATCTTGAAACAGCGGTGCCACACTGTTCAGTTGGGCGTGATAAGCATGCTCCATCGTGACGGCCGCAGCACGCAACTGTTTCAGCAGGGGGATCATGTTGTGGCTAATGTAGTGTTCAGGTAAATGCATGGCGTTGTCGCGATAAGGTGGGGTGGATGTATAAAGCGAAAGTTATTAATAAGTTGTATTGCGGTTGCTGTGCGGGAAGCTTTAAGTCGACAAAAATTATTGCAGAGTCAAATTTAAGCTACGCAGTTAAATCGCATGGCTTTTTTAATATTTTGATTTTATGAGTATTTTTATTATTTACGGCGGATTGTAATGAGCTGATAACCGTGCTGTAAAATTCTGTCATGCGTTCAGCCTGACGGCTGGCAGACCATTCATGTGCATACTCCCGACCCACAGCGCCTAGAGAGTTTCGCGCCTCGCTATCTGTCAGCATCCTGATAATTTTTTCTGAGAAATCGACCAGCTCTTCCTTGGCAATCCAGACGCCAGCGCCGTTTTTCAAAACATCCAGTGTGCCCAGTTCTGCGGTCGATACCACCGGCGTGCCTTGCGCCATGGCTTCCAGCAACACCAAGCCCTGCGTTTCTGTTCGGGAGGCAAAGATGAAGATATCTGCCGCACGATAACAGTCGTTGAGTTCGCTATCTCGATCCAGATAGCCGATGAACTGGACATTGTCGCTCAGCCCCAGCGATTTGCTTTCTTGTTCCAGCGCGGTGCGGGCCGGGCCCTCCCCTGCGATGACAAACAGCACATCGGCGATTTCCTTTTTTACGCAGGCGACGGCTTTGAGCAGAAAGCCGATATTTTTTTCATGGGCAACACGCCCCAGAAACAGCAGTACCGGCCTGTCCTGAGCGATGCCCTGTTTGTCGCGAAATGCGGCACGATTCCCGGATGCGAACCTTGCGGTTTCAATGCCAGTTGGAATGACTTCCGTAGGCGTAGTGATGCCGTAGTCCTTTAGGATTTTGTGCATGGGATGGGAAGGTACGACCATGCCATCCAGATTGTTGCCCTGATGACGCGAGAAGCGACGGGCTGCCAGCCGCATCAGTTTTCTGGGAACCAGTGGAATGTAGTGGTATAGATATTCTTCAAAAAAAGTGTGATAGGTTTCCACGCAGGGGATACCCAGAAGGCGGGCTAAGCGCACGCCCAGATAATGCGCCACGAATGGCGTTTGTATGTGGATCAGGTCATAGCGCTCGTGGCGCAACCTCTCCAGTTGTTGCATCACAACACCATAGCGCATCAAGCGATCTTCCGGATCCATGGGGATGTTGTGCGCCGGGATCCGCCATATCTCTGTTTCATCCGCGCTGGTGGTCAGATATTCAGGCGCGATCAGATGAACGGTATGTCCTTGTGCGCGCAATTCGTGGCGAAATGTCTGCATCGAGGTGGAAACGCCGTTGATGCGCGGGAAATAGACATCAGAAAGAAACAGGATTTTCATGGCGTTCTCCGTAGTTTTATGGTCGCAATGCCAGGGCGGTAGCGGGTTTATTCCAGTGAATTAATTCCATGCGACCATCCAGGTGTTCAACGATGGCTGTGCAGCTGTCTACCCAGTCGCCGCAGTTGATGTAGCTCAGTCCATCGATCTCTTTGATCATCGGCCAGTGAATATGGCCGCAGATCGCCCCGTCCAGGCCGCGCTCTTTGGCGTGGCGGATGACGGCGTCTTCAAAGTTAAAGATGAAGTTGAGCGCTGTCTTGATCTTTCGTTTGGCGTAACCCGCGAGCGACCAGTAGCCGGGCCGTCTGAGTGTGCGTCTTAGCCAGGATAGATAGATATTTAAGCGCACCAGCAGGTTGTAGGCCATGTCGCCCAGTATGGCGACCCAACGATGATGGCGTGTGACCTGATCGAATTCGTCGCCGTGGATCAGCAGATAGCGACGCCCATCGGCGGCGGTGTGGATGTGATCGGATACCACGGTGATGTCACCGAATACGCTGCCTGCATATTCGCGCATCGCTTCATCGTGATTGCCTGGGATGAAGTAAACTTTTTCACCGTGGCGCGCGCGCCGCAGCATCTTCTGCACAAAGGTGTTCTGCTCTGGTGTCCAGTGCACGCTGCCACGGCTCATCGCCCACAGATCGACGATATCACCCAGTAAAAATATCTGTTCAGAAGTGTACTCTTTGAGAAATAACAGGAGTTGCCCTGCCTGGCAGGCTTTGGTGCCCAGATGGATGTCGGACAGGAAGATCGAACGAACTGCTTGCGTCATGTCCGAGGATCGTGGCGGAGTGCCAACGGTGCTCGTATTGGAGATGCTGTTTTTTAATATGTTGATCATGTCGCCGAGCTTCGCATGATCATGTTTCGGTATTGTTACAATATTGTTTTAATTCAATGAATTAAAAATATAATTTGGACATTTATACGCGCCGCGCGGGTGTCATTATTTTGTAATATGAATGAGGTATTTTCTAACAAAATTTAACCGTATAACAAATGTCAGAAAATAGTCAAAGCAAGCTGTTACGCCACGGGATGGATGCCAGATTGGACACACTGTTGACTGTGTTGATCCTTGCCTTGTTGTTGGGCATGAGCATAGATGCTGCGTTAGGTCTGTAAAGAGTCTGCAGGCATCGGCTTATTAATCCTGCGTGCACGCGCAGTCTTCAGACTTTATCGGTGTGCTTGTCGGGAAGTGGGGGGTAGAAGAAAAAAGGGGCGCAACATGTTGCGCCCCTTTTTCGCTGCTATATCGCGGTCAGATTAACCGAATCTGCCCGTGATATAGTAGCTCATACTGTATTTGTTCTTTTGTTTCGCTGTTACATTACAGTTCGTTTAACCGAAACGACCTGTAATGTAGTCTTCAGTTTCTTTGCGTTTTGGATTGGTGAATACCGTGCTGGTATCGCCGAACTCGATCAGATCGCCCAGATACATATACGCCGTGTAATCGGAGACGCGTGCAGCCTGTTGCATGTTGTGCGTCACGATCACGATGGTGAAGTCTTCCTTCAGTTCGTCGATCAATTTCTCGATGTGAGCAGTAGAAATCGGGTCTAGCGCGGAAGTTGGTTCATCCAGCAGAAGAACCTCCGGTTTGACAGCGATGGCGCGAGCGATACACAGACGTTGTTGCTGACCGCCTGAAAGACCCATGCCGCTTTGTTTGAGCTTGTCTTTGACTTCCACCCAGAGCGCAGCCTTCTTCAGTGCCCACTCGACGCGCTCATCCATGTCATTTTTGGACAGATTCTGGTAGAGCTTGACGCCAAAGGCGATGTTGTCGTAAATCGACATCGGAAAAGGCGTTGGTTTTTGGAATACCATGCCTATCTTGGCGCGCAATTTATTAAGATCTTGTTTTTTATCAAGAATGTTGTTTCCGTCAAGGATGATGGAGCCTGTTGCAGTCTGTTGCGGGTAGAGTTGATACATGCGGTTGAAAGTGCGCAGCAGCGTGGATTTACCGCAGCCGGACGGGCCGATAAACGCAGTCACTTTTTTGTCCGCGATATCCAGATTGATATCTTTCAGAGCGCGATATTTTCCGTAAAAGAAGTTCAGGTCTTTGACGACGACGCGAGGTTTTGCGAGGGTTACAGTGTTCATTGTTAGGCCTTATTAATGTGCAGCAGCACTTTGACGGAACAGTACACGCGCCAGGATGTTCAGCGTCAGTACACTAAAGGTAATCAGCAGGGCACCTGCCCAGGCCAGATTCTGCCAGTCCTCGTAGGGGCTCATGGCAAACTGGAAAATCACCACAGGCAAATTGGCCATAGGCTGATCCATATTGTTGCTCCAGAACTGGTTGTTCAGTGCGGTGAACAGCAGCGGGGCAGTCTCTCCGCTGATGCGGGCAATCGCCAGCATGACACCGGTGATGATGCCTGCACGTGCGGCTCTGAGCGTCACGAAGCTGACGATTTTCCATTGCGGCGCACCCAGGGCGGCGGCGGCTTCACGCAAGGTGGAAGGTACCAGTCTGAGCATGTTTTCCGTGGTGCGGATAACGATAGGAATCACGATGATGGCCAGCGCGATAGTGCCAGCCCAACCGGAGAAGTGCCTGACGTGAACGACGTACACTTCATAGACAAACAGGCCGATGACGATAGACGGTGCGGACAGCAGGATGTCGTTGATGAAGCGGGTGACCGGCGCTAACCAGCCGCGCTGGCCGAACTCTGCCAGATAGGTGCCGGCCAGAATGCCGATCGGTGTGCCGATCAGCGTGCCGATTACGGTCATCATCAGACTGCCGAAAATGGCGTTGAGCAGTCCGCCTGAACTACCCGGTGGCGGCGTCATCTGCGTGAATACATGTGTGTTGAGCGCCGGCAGGCCATGGTCGAGCAGCGTCCATAGGATCCAGCACAGCCAGAATAAGCCGAAGGCCATGGCTAATACTGCAATGGTAAGGCCGGTTGCGTTGGCGATGCGTCGTCTGGTGTATAGATCTAGCATGATTAGGCTGCCTTTCCTTCGCGTTGTCCAAGTTTGTAGAGCATGTAACGCGCGAGTGATAACACCACGAAGGTGATGAAGAACAGAATCAGACCCAGTTCAATCAGTGCTGACGTATACAGTTCGCCGAAGGCTTCGGTGAACTCGTTGGCCAGGGCTGATGAAATACTGTTGCCCGGATTCAGTAGCGATTTGGTCAGCTCGTGCGCGTTACCGATGACGAAAGTGACCGCCATGGTTTCACCCAGTGCGCGTCCCAGTCCCAGCATGATGCCGCCGGCCACGCCGACCTTGGTGTAAGGCAGCACGATGGAGAGCATGACTTCCCATGTGGTGGCGCCCAGACCGTAGGCTGATTCCTTGAGCAGGGTGGGCACAACATCAAACACGTCGCGCATCACCGAAGCGATGAACGGAATCACCATGATGGCCAGAATGATGCTGGCGGTCAGGATGCCGATACCCATAGGCGGGCCGGAGAAAAAGGGGCCGATATAGGGCAGCGTGCCGACATGCTGATTTAGCCACGGTTCAACGTGATCGGCGAACAGTGGTGCAAAGACAAACAAGCCCCACATGCCGTAGATGATGCTGGGTATGCCGGCTAGCAGCTCGATTGCAACACCTAAAGGGCGGCGCAAAACACGCGGTGAGAGTTCGGTCAGAAACAGCGCAATCCCGAAACTTACCGGGATGGCGATGATCAGGGCAATCACCGAGGTGATGAGCGTGCCGACAATGGGGATCAGTGCGCCGAATTTATCGTTGACCGGATCCCAGTCCGGACTGGTCAGGAAGCCGAAACCGAAAGCGCGAATCGCAGGCATACTGCCCATGACCAGCGAGAATAGTATGGCGGCTAGCAAAGCGAGCACGCCAAATGCAGCCAGGCGCGTCAGGTTGCGGAACAGCGCATCGAAGATGGATTGCCGTTTAAGGCGTGCGTCGTGTGAAAACATCGGCATAGTGTGTGTTCTGATTGGATAAACAAATAACTTCAAGCGAAAAACGGGAGGACTAATCCCCCCGTAATTATAGCTCAGGGCTGCGCTTTGTCAGCCTCGTCGCTTTTGCTTATTTCCAGAGCGCCTTGCCGGTCGCATCTTTAATCTGTGCTTTCCATGAAGCGCGGATCAGTTTGACTACATCGTCCGGCAGGGTGACATAGTCCAGATCGCTGGCCAGCTTGTCTCCGCTGGTGAAAGCCCAGTCAAAGAATTTCAATGTGGCTATCGCGGATTCCGGCTTGTCCTGCTTCTTGTGCATCAGGATGAAGGTCGCGCCGCTGATAGGCCAAGTGTCTTTGCCGGCTTCTTCAGTCAAAATTTCGTAGAAGCCGGGAGCCTTAGCCCAGTCAGCACCAGCTGCGGCCGCCTTGAAGCTCTTTTCATTGGCCATGACATAGTTGCCATCGCGATTCTTCATTTGTACCGAGGACATCTTGTTTTGCAGTGCGTAAGCGTATTCGACATAGCCGATAGAGCCCTTGATGCGCTGTACGTAAGATGCGACACCCTCATTGCCCTTGCCGCCGGTGCCGGCCTTCCAGGAAACTGCAGTGCCTTCGCCTACGGTTGCTTTCCAGTCGGCGCTGACTTTAGCTAAGTAGTTGGTGAAAATAAAGCTGGTGCCGGAGCCGTCAGAGCGGTGTACTACCGTGATGATGTCGTCAGGCAGCTTCAAGTCTTTGTTTAACGCGACGATAGCCGGGTCATTCCACTTAGTGATTTTGCCCAGGTAGATATTAGCCAGCGTGGTGCCGTCCAATTTTAGTTTGCCGTGTTCGATGCCGTTGATGTTGATGACAGGTACTACGCCGCCGATGATGGTCGGAAATTGCATCAGGCCATCTTTGTTCAATTCTTCAGGTGTCAGCGGCTTGTCTGAGGCGCCGAAATCGACCGTCTTGGCCGTGATCTGCTTGATGCCGCCACCGGAACCGATAGACTGATAATTCATGTTGGTGCCGCTTTGCGCCTTGTAGGCTTCAGCCCACTTTGCATAAGCCGGGTACGGGAATGTTGCGCCTGCACCGGTGATGTCGGTGGCTGTGGCAACAGAGGCGTAGGCGAAGGTAGAGGCGGCAGCGACAGCGATAATGATTTTTTTCAGCTTGAGATTCATGTTTTCTCCTTGATAATCGTTCGGGTTATTCCGGTTGCGGCGCACACATCGTATGAAATGATTGCGCGTTGAAGTGCATCATAGTGTGCTTATGTGACAAATTTATTACGCTCGTTCATCATTTTGAGGTCTGTGACCGGACGCTAAACTGATTCTCGATTTGCGCCGTTCCGCATAGCGCAATCCGACAAAGGTCAGCCAGCCGACCAGGAAAAGGCTCAGGGTAAAGACGGCATAGGAGACCGGCCAGGGGATTCCTTGGGTCATCATCGAGTATTCGGACATGCCACCTATGCCGGCCAGCACATTGAGCGGCATAAACACGACACTGATGACGGTGAGACGTTTGATATCCTTGTTCTGATTGATATTGATCGAGCTGTCGGTGGCATCCATCAAGAAGTTGATCTTGTTAAAGAGGAAGGCGGTGTGACCGTCCAGCGACTCGATGTCGCGCAAAATTTCACGCACGTTTTCATGCTGCGCTTCGGAGAGAAATTTCGCGCGCATCAAAAAAGACAGAGCGCGTCGGGTGTCCAGTACATTTCGGCGTATGCGCCCGTTAAGATCTTCCTCTTCGGCGATAGAGGCGAGAATGACAGCCGCCTCATCGTCGGTAATGTGGGATCTTAATACCTGCTTGCCTACTATGCCTAAGTCGGCGTACACGTCTTCCAGCGCATTCGCAGAGTACTCGACATCGGCTGCATACAGGTCGAGCAGAACATCTTTCGCTTCGGATACATAATTTGATTGTGCGCGGGCGCGTAAACGCTGCAAGCGAAATACCGGTAGCTCTTCACTGCGCACCGAGAATAAGGTTCCCCGTTGCAAAATGAAAGCGACCGCCACGTTGCGCGATTCATCTTCGCGGTCGAGCAGAAAATCAGAGTGCAGGTGGACTTCATCGCCCTCTTCGACATAGAAGCGCGCGCTGGTTTCTAAGTCGGTCAGCGCCTTGGGGTTGGGTAAATCGACGCCGAATAGCTCGCGCGCCCAGGCGATTTGCTCGTCATCCGGGGCGACCAGATCGATCCAGATCGGCGTGGCTTTCGCCAGATCTTCGCGACTCGAGATCGGGATCTGCCGCAAGCGACCTTCGTAGAGGTCAAAAACCCGTATGGTCTTGCTGCGATCCTGAGGTTGAGGTTTTGCTTCGGCGACCAGTTCTGAGCGTACGTCGTCCGAAATAACCAAAAGAATCTCCTCTTTTCGTTCTTCGGAGATGAGTTGCCAGATGATCTCGCGATCATCGTGCGACACGGCTTCGAGAATTTGCGCAACGGCCTGGGTGTCATGCTGTTCCAGTCGGGTTTGTAATTCGACCAGATTTTGCCTGTGTGCCAGCGTTTCGATTAGTTTGTGTTTCTGCAGCAGTCGGTTTACCTGCCACAGATTCTTTTGTATGGCGGTCTGGTCTTCGTTGTTATTGTTTTCCAGCATGATCCGACCCGTTCGTAAATTTCCGCAATTTTAACCTATCAAGCGGGGTATTAATGTAAAAATTCGGGTAAAATATCGTTCGATTATGATTTCATTTTGATTGCATGGCTTAGCTCTAAAGAGCTTCTTGCAAAATGGCTGAACCCGATGCTTTCAGCCGGAAACGTCTCATCTGTGAATGAGATTTTTCGTGATTTACGCGCAATTCCGCGCCTTATCCGTCTGAAATCATCGATTCTGCACCCTTGTGCGCATAGGCAACTGCGCCGACTTTCGCCAACGTCCCTTTTGCTGCAATTACCTGTCGGTCTTGGTACGACTACGTGAGTAGTCGCATCAACTGCTCTGCCGTCAATGCCAGTATGCCAAACATCAAGTTGCAGGTCGAACTGCTGAAAGGCGAAATTGTGAAACCATCAGTTGCAAGACGTTGGAAGATTTTGTTAGTCCTGCCATTTCACGCTGTGTGGTTTCAATTTCCTTGGTATTTGAGGTGGTGATTTGGGTGACATCGGCAATATGGGTGGCAATTTGACGGCCTTCCTGCGATTGTATTTCGGTTGCTTGAGCGATTTGCATCATCATTTTTGCAACCGTTTGCATGGATGTTTCCGCTTCGCTTAAGACTATGCCGATTTTTTCACCGTGTATGACGCTGGTGCGGACGCCATTTCGCGTTGCATTCATCGAAACGACAGCTTCGCGAGAGGATGTTTGTATCGCAGCCAGTAAGCCGGAAATGTTTTGGGCCGATACCGTGGTGCGTTCTGAAAGTATTCTTACCTCTCCTGCGACGACCGCAAATCCTCTGCCATGTTCTCCGGCTCGCGCTGCCTCAATGGCCGCATTTAGAGCAAGAAGGTTGGTTTGTTCGGCAATCTCCTTGATGACATTGCTGATGTTGCCGATCTGTTGAAGGGTTTGTTCAAATTGCTGTATGGTTGAAGATGAGGACTCTACTGTTTGATCCAGTCGTTTGAGTATTGAGGCTGATTCCTGTCCAGCCTGACTGACGGCGCTAATTTTGATTCCGGTAGCTTGGGCCGTCCGAGCTGCACAGTTAGCATTGTTGGCGATTTCGGTGATGGTTAGCCCCATTTTTTCAATTGCAGACATGACAGAGAAAATTTTCGTCGACTGAGCTTGCGAGTTGCTGCTGACGCTTTGCGTCATGACGTTAATTTTGCTGGCGGTGATTTTCGATTGATCGGCTGATGTGTTGACGTCGTGCAGAATGGATTCTATTCGGGAGAGGAATTCGTTAATGGTGTTAACCATGATGCCGATTTCGTCAGCGGGGCCTTCAGGCAAGCGGCGGCTTAGATCCCCTGCGCTTAAATGCGAAATGACTTCAATGATGCCGTCTATGCGATTTTTTAAGCGGTTGTTAAAAACTGCTTGAAATGTGATGACGATTAAGGCGGCTGCGATGAGCGGTAAGACGATAATCCACAAAATATGATTAACGGCGCCGCTGATATTTTCCTTGCTTCGTGCTTCACCTTTATTGTTAAGGGTGATTTGTTGGTCGATTTGGGTAATCATCGGTTCGAGTTTTGATTTATATAGCCAGTCGGGAATTTGTAATGCATCGGCGGGATTTGTGCTGGCCATTTTAATTGCTCCTCCGAATTCGCTTGAATATTCATTCCAGAGTGAGATAACTTGTTTTAGTTGTGTGCTGTCTATTTCTGCCAGAGGGATGCCGGATACCTCTTGATAGAGACCTTGAATCTCGTTGTCGGCGTTGGATAACTGCATTTCGGTTTCTTGCAGAACGGGATCAGAACGGGAGATCAAAAGTGCACTGCTCTTAATTTTGGCCAGATTTCCTGTAAAAATTTGCCGCATTTGATATTGATTGAACTCGTTGCGCAGCGTGCTGAGCTGAACTACGCTAAAAAGAATGACGCCGAGCAGGCTTAGTGCGGTAATGGCTGCAATCAGGCGTAGCTGCGTTTGTAGTGACATGATGTGAATTACCGGTGAGTTATGTGGGGTGTCGAACAGATTGATGTGTTAAGCATAAATCGCGCCCGGGACTGCAAATTTGTGTTGTTCGCGCCGCTCGATGAATAGGCTGTTGCCGGGCTTCATTTTGGCGATTATCAAGGCATCGTTCGCTGCGTCCAAAATTTCATGGTAAGAAGAATACACTTTCGGGTTGATCCGGATTGCCCCGAGAGAGAGGGTGGGAAGCAGATGATGGACGATGCGGCCTTGTCTGTCTTCAGACTTGTAACCACCCATGCTGCGATGCGCTTTGTTAAACAGGGCGGGCGATGTTTGCGCAAAAGTGGCAAGAGTCCGGTTACAACGCAGTTCCCAGTCCGGGCTTTGCATGATCAGGGTAAAGTTGTCGCCGTTGAGGTGACCGATAAAGTCGTGCTTGGGGTGGCAAATCTTGCTGAGTAATGTGCCGGTAAACTGAATGAGTTCATCGCCCTTGTGATAACCGTATTCGTGGTTGTAGGGTCTGAAATTGTCCAGGTTTGCATGGCAGATGGTGTAAGGCTTTTCTGTATGCCGCAACCGTTCGATGTATTCGTCAACGGGTACTTTGCCGGGCAATCGGGTCAGCGGGTTGGCGTAACGAGCAGTTTCTATTTGCAGTTTGCTGATTTCACGCAATAAATCCTGACCTGAGCCTGTGCCGATATAGCGGCCCTGTTCGGTGATAATGAAGCCGTCGATAAAATGCTGGATATCGGACTCGCTCAGAAATCCAGTCAGTTCGTGTATCGGTGTGGATTTTTCTACCCGCAGCGGGGCTGTGTTCATGATTTCACGAACCATGTTTGGGTGTTCACGATAAATCACCTGGTCGAGAGGGGTAAATAGCTGCTGGCGTGTGATGAGTCCGACCGGGCGACCCTTGGTGACGATAGGGACGGCGCGCAGAGAGGGATTGCTGCAAAAGTGCGCAATGATTTCATCAATTCCGGTGTCGGGGTGGAGTGATTCGACATGACGCAACAGTGTTTCAACGGTCGTGTTGCGCGCGTGTACGGCTTGCTCGGCGTTATGGTGTATTCTTGATTCGGACGTGGCCTCGTCGTCGGGGAGATTTGCAGTCGGTTGAAATGGTGTAGGCGAGTTGCGCTGGTTCAAAATTTCTTGCAGGGCTTTCATCGTAAAATGACCAAAGTGTGGATATGCGCGGCAGGATAATCAGTCGATGTTGCAGTTTCGTTAAGGTTCGTCCGCTTTTTGTTGTGCCAATTTGTCAGATATCGAAAATTCAGGTTGAACAAAACCGATTCATTCGGTAGAATCCGCCTTCTTTGAAAATTGGTTGGAGTAGAAGCATGGCACGTGTATGTCAAGTGACGGGCAAAGGCCCGATGAGTGGGAACAATGTTTCACATGCTAACAATAGAACCAAGCGCCGCTTCTTGCCTAATCTGCAACGTCGTCGCTTCTGGGTCGAGTCTGAAAATCGCTGGGTCAGCTTGCGCTTGACCAATGCAGGATTGCGTACCATCGACAAGAATGGTATCGAGTCTGTATTGACTGAAATGCGCGCACGCGGCGAAAAAATCTAAGGGGTATAGAAAATGCGCGAAAAAATTAAACTTGAGTCTAGTGCTGGCACCGGCCATTTCTACACGACAGACAAGAACAAACGTACCACACCGGGCAAGATCGAGATGAAGAAATACGATCCAGTGGTTCGCAAGCATGTGATGTACAAAGAAACCAAGCTGAAGTAATTCAGTCTGGCATCAATGTATAAAGAAAAACCCGCTTCGGCGGGTTTTTCTTTTTGAGGGGGTCAGGTCTTGCAATAACACATTTTGTAATAAAAATGTGTTATTGCAAGACCTGACCCCCGACTTTATGCTTGTGCCCAAGCCTTTGCGGTGTCGTAATCGGTGAACACCTGAATGTCAGCATCGACGAACAGGCGCGAGAGCAGGCTTTGCCAGGTGATCCACTGATTGTCTGTGACGACAGCGATTTTAGAAAAGTCGTGGTTGTGTTCGCGGCTGAAAAATTTAATCTCTTCCCAGGCAACATCGACCGTGTAACCTAACATGGCGCGCAAATCGAACAGCAGGTTGAGTGTCCCGGAAGATTTCAGTTTGTATAAAGACTGTTCCTCGAACTCTTTGAAATCCGCGATGGTAAATTCGCCCAGGACTGCGATGTTGACGAGGTTGTCGGTTTGTTCGATGGTAATCATTTTTAGCTCTCTTTGGGTGATGGATGCTTCGGTGACAGGCTCAAGCTTAGCACACCGCTGGCGATAATGAACGCCATCCCTAGCCAACTTGACGGCGGCAGGGTTTCTTTCCACAGCGCGATGCCAAACAGGCTGGCGAAGACGATGGTGCTGTACGCTAAACTGCTCACGACCTGTGTTCTGCCAACCCGGTAGGCGCGGGTCATGGCGATTTGCGCCAGCGTCGCGGTGGCTGCGAGTCCTAGCAGTAACAGTGAACTCTGCCAAGTGACGGCATGGAACTGATCGAACAATAGCCATACGCCGCTGCACACCGAGGCGATCAGGCTGAAGTAGAGCACCGTGCGCGTGTCGGGTTCGCCCAATATGCCTAATTGTTTGACGTTGAGGTAGGCGACGCCGGCGAGGAAGCCGGACGTTAAGCCTGCCAGTCCGGTTAAGAGTTGCTCGCGCGCCAGTGTCGGGTGTAGCAGCAATACCACGCCGCAAAAACCGGTGAGGATGGCGAAGGATAATGGCAAATGAAATTTATCCTTATAAATCAACATGGTGAGTAAGGTTAAAAACATCGGCGCGGTGTAGTTGAGGGTGATGGCGGTCGCCAGAGGAAGTCTGGTTATGCAATAGAAAAACAAGGTGAGCGCGATGGTGCCGGACAATCCGCGCCACAGGTGGTTGCGAAAGTGCCGTGTGGCGAGCGGGATGCGCTGTGCGCGCATGATGAAAAAAACCAGCAACAGTCCGATGAAGGAGCGATAGAACACCAGTTCAATATTGGAGAAATAGGGCGCGCCGAGTTTAACGAACACGCCCATGCAGGCAAACAAAAAGCCCGCAACCAGCATCCACAAGGCTCCCATCAGGGATGGTTCCGGTCTGAGCTGGAATGACAGAAGTTACAGATGAGGAGCAAGGTTGCGGCGCAGATACTCGTGAAAATGCAGCATGCCATCTTCGGTGGGGGACTGGTAAGGGCCGTGCTCTTCGATGCCGCGCTGATACAACGACTTTCGTCCCTGATGCATGCGCATGCAGATCACGTCATCTTCGATGGCGGTCTCGTTATAGGCTTTCTGTTCGGCTTCGACGTACTCTCTCTCGAACAGCACGATGTCTTCCAGATAATAGAATTCGACGATGTTGGTGCAGGCTTCCGCCCCGCGAGGGACTAATGTGCTGATGACCAGTGTGCCGGGATACCACTCGACCATGATATTCGGGTAGTAGGTCAGCCAGATCGCACCGTATTTGGGCAATTTTCCGCCGTGGTAGCGCAGTACCTGTTCCTGCCAGTCGCCATAGGCTGCGCTGCCGACTTTTTGCAGGGCGTTTTTGATGCCGACGGTCTGCACGCTGTACTGTTCGCCGAACTCCCATTTCAGATCGTCACAATCGACGAAATTGCCTAAGCCGGGGTGGAAGGGGACGACGTGATAATCTTCCAGATACACTTCGATAAAGGTCTTCCAGTTGAACGCGTATTCGTCCACCTGTACGCGATCAAGCATATATCCTGAAAAATCAAGGTCTTGCATCACACCTACGCGGGCCAAATCCTTTGCAATATCGCGCTCACCGGAGAACAGCAAGCCGTTCCAGTTTTGCAGCGGTGACTTGTTCAGATGTAAACAGGGGTTTTGCGGAAAATGCGGCGCGCCCAGCAATTCGCCATCGGTCTTGTAGGTCCAGCGATGCAAAGGGCAAACGATGTGCTGCGCATTGCCGCGACCCTGCAACATGGTGGCCTGACGGTGTCGGCAGATATTGGAAAGCAGTTCCACGCCGTTCGGGTTGCGTACCAGCATTTGCGCCTCGTCGCGCAACACCTGATAGTCGCCCAGATTGGGTACCATCAGTTCGTGGCCGACGTAGTTGGGGCCTTGATCAAACAGCATGCGCTGCTCTGCCTCCAAAACCTTGGGGTCGAAATACCAGGCTAACGGTGGTTGCACCTGAGCCGGAGTGAGTTGATTAACGATATTGGACAAACCCACACCATCCTTACTGTGAATATGTTTGTAACTTGAGAATTGCGTGATTTTCCCTTAAATCGGGGGGGAGGGCAACAAAAATTGGCTCAGACAGGTTGCGTTGGGTAAAATAGGCGTCTTTCCTATGCAGAAGACTGAAATGGCCGGAAAATCTCAAAAACCGTTGGGCTACGAAGCGGCGATGGTCGAGTTAGAGCAAATTGTCGCCGACATGGAGGCGGGCAAATTGACGCTGGAAGATTCGCTGGCGGCGTATAAACGGGGCGCGGAGTTGCTGACATTTTGTCGCAGCCGTCTTGAGGATGCGCAGCAACAGGTGCGCGTGCTCGAAGAGGGTGTTTTGAAAGAGCTGGGCGAGGTGATTTGATGAATACTGATTTTTCCGCTTGGGCGTTTGCCCACCAGAGTCGCTTTGAAGATGTGCTGCGCACTTTGTTGCCGCAGCCGGAAATCGCGCCGCAGCGTTTGCATCAGGCGATGCGTTATGCCGTGTTGGATGGTGGTAAGCGGGTGCGCCCTCTGCTGGCTTTCGCAGCGGGTGAGGTGGCCGGTGCTGATTTAGCGCGCGTCAATATCGTCGCCGCAGCGGTCGAGATGATCCACGCTTATTCGCTGGTGCACGATGACATGCCGTGTATGGATGACGATGTGTTGCGCCGTGGCAAGCCGACTTGCCATGTGCAGTATGACGAAGCGACCGCCTTGTTGGTCGGCGACAGTCTGCAGTCGCTGGCGTTTCAGTTGCTGGTCGAGCACCGTCTTAGCGATGGCCCGCAGCAGCAGTTGGCGATGATCAAGTTGCTGGCGGTGGCCTCCGGTTCGCGCGGCATGGCGGGCGGTCAGGCGATCGATTTGGACAGTGTCGGCAAGTCGTTGACGCTGCCGGAACTCGAATTCATGCATATCCACAAGACCGGCGCACTGATTCGTGCCGCCGTATTGCTGGGCGCGCAGTGCGGCAATGTCTCGGCTGAACAACTGGCTAAGCTTGATCATTACGGCAAATGCGTCGGGCTAGCCTTTCAGGTGGTGGACGATGTGCTCGACTCGGAAGCGGATACCGCGACCCTGGGCAAGACCGCCGGTAAGGACGAAGATAACGACAAGCCAACTTATGTCAGTTTGCTGGGTGTGGCCGCCGCGCGGGAAATGGCTAAAAACCTGCACCGGGAAGCGCTGGAGAGTCTGGCTGATTTCGGCGATGCCGGGCAGCGTCTGCGTGAACTGGCTGATTTTATCGTGTTGAGAAAGTTTTGATGTACTCATTGCTCAATACCATTAACTCCCCGGAGGATTTGCGCGCCTTGTCGCGTGAACAGTTGCCGCAACTGGCGCGCGAATTGCGCGAGTTTCTGGTCGAGTCGGTCAGCAAGACTGGCGGTCATCTCTCCTCCAATCTCGGGACGGTCGAACTGACCATTGCCCTGCATAGCATCTACAACACGCCGGAAGATCGCCTGGTGTGGGATGTCGGTCATCAGACCTATGTGCATAAAATTCTGACCGGACGTCGCGAGGCGATGAAAACGCTGCGCATGGCGGGCGGTATTGCCGGTTTCCCTAAACGCGAAGAGAGCCCTTACGACACCTTCGGCACGGGACACTCCAGCACGTCGATTTCAGCCGCGTTGGGTATGGCGGTGGCCGCGCAGTTATCCGGTTCCGATCGTCGCGCGGTGGCGATCATCGGCGACGGGGCGATGACGGGCGGGATGGCGTTTGAGGCGCTCAACAATGCCGGTGCGATGAACGCCAATTTGCTGGTGATACTCAACGACAACGATATGTCGATCTCGCGGCCGGTCGGTGCACTGAACAACTATCTGGCTAGGCTGATGTCTGGACGCTTTTACGCGGCGATGCGCCGTGGCAGCGAAAAGGTCCTGAAGGGCATGCCTCCGGTGCTGGAGTTCGCCAAACGCGCCGAAGAGCATGTCAAAGGCATGGTTACGCCCAGCACCTTGTTTGAAGAGTTCGGTTTTAACTACATCGGACCTATCGACGGTCACGATCTGAACGCCTTGCTCGACACGCTGGGCAACATCCGTCAGCTCGAAGGCCCGCAGTTTTTGCATGTGGTCACGCAAAAGGGTAAGGGTTACTCGCTGGCTGAAGAAGATTGCTTGTTGTATCACGGCGTGGGTAAATTCGACCGCACCAATGGCATCGTGCAAAAACAGGCGGGCAAACCCACTTATACCGAGGTGTTTGGCCGCTGGTTGTGCGATATGGCCGCCAAGGATGAACGCTTAGTCGGCATCACACCGGCGATGTGCGAAGGCTCCGGTATGCCGGAATTCGCAAAACAATACCCAACTCGCTATTTCGATGTGGGCATCGCCGAGCAGCACGCGCTGACTTTTGCCGCAGGACTGGCTTGCGACGGTTACAAACCGGTAGTGGCGATCTATTCGACTTTCCTGCAGCGCGCCTACGATCAACTGATCCACGATATCGCGATACAGAAATTGCCGGTAGTCTTGGCGATAGACCGTGGCGGACTGGTGGGCGCGGATGGCGCGACCCATGCGGGCAGTTTCGATCTTGCATTTTTGCGCTGCATCCCCAATATGACGGTGATGACGCCGTCCGATGAGAATGAATGCCGTCAGATGCTGTATACCGCGATGACGCTGGATACCCCGAGTGCGGTGCGTTATCCGCGCGGCATGGGGCCTGGCGTGGCGGTTCAGGATGAAATGCAGGCGTTGCCGGTGGGACGTGGCGAAGTGCGCCGCGAAGGAAAACGAGTAGCGATCTTAGCATTTGGTTCCATGCTGGCGCCCGCGATGGCTGCCGGTGAGGAGTTGGATGCGACCGTGGTCAACATGCGTTTCGTCAAACCGCTGGATGTCGAGCTGGTGCAACGCCTGGCCGCAGAGTATGAATTGCTGGTCACGGTGGAAGAAAATACGGTGCAGGGCGGGGCGGGCAGTGCGGTGGCCGAATGTGTCACCGGCGTCGCGATGCTGAATCTGGGCTTGCCGGATCGATTTATCGAGCAGGGCGAACACGCACAAATGCTGGCGGACTGCGGTTTGGATGCTGCCGGTTTGATTCGTACCATTAATAACAAATTGACCAAGTAACTTTGTCGGGATTGGTTATAATTCCCGCTATCCAAAATTTATTAGAAAGCTCACTATGAACGCTCCTATCGCTGATGTGCAGAATCTGGCTGATTTACGACAGATCGCCATCAACCGTGTCGGCATCAAAGGTATACGCCATCCCGTCAAAGTGCAGGACAAAAGCGTAGGTGTGCAGCACACCATCGCCACCTTCAATATGTATGTGCATCTGCCGCACAACTTCAAGGGCACGCACATGTCCCGCTTCGTCGAAATCTTAAATCGCCACGAGCGCGAGATTTCTGTCGAGTCGTATGAAAGCATTCTGCGCGAGATGGTGAAGTTGCTGGAAGCGGAATCCGGCTATATCGAGATGAACTTTCCTTACTTCGTCAACAAGACGGCGCCGATCTCTGGTGTGCAGAGTCTGCTCGATTACGATGTGACCCTGATCGGCGAAATGAAGGATGGCAAAGCCAGCGTGACCATGAAGGTGCTGGTGCCGGTGACCAGCCTTTGCCCCTGTTCCAAGAAGATCTCAGAGCGCGGCGCGCACAATCAGCGCTCTCATGTCACTATCACGCTGCGCACCAACAGCTTCGTCTGGATCGAAGATGTGGTCGCGATCGCCGAGAAACAGGCGTCCTGCGAGTTGTACGGTCTGCTCAAACGCCCGGATGAAAAATATGTCACCGAGCGCGCCTACGACAATCCCAAGTTTGTCGAAGACATGGTGCGCGATGTCGCGGCCGTGCTCAATGCCGATACGCGGGTGGATGCCTATATCGTCGAATCCGAAAATTTTGAATCCATCCACAATCATTCGGCCTATGCGCTGATCGAAAGAGATAAAACGGTGACGGCATAAGAGAGAAGGGGGCGCACCTGCGGTGCTCAAGGGAAATACACTGCACACCGTTTTACCCTTATCCCTTTTACCCTTTCCCCTTCCCCGATTTTATGAATCCTATCGCTATCTTTCGTCATCTGGCCATCGAAGGCCCGGGTTTTCTGGCCGGGTTTCTCGATGAGCGCAACATTCCCTGGCAGTTGATCGCTATCGATGAAGGCGCGGTCTTGCCTGAATCTGCGCAAGACTTTTCCGCTCTGGTGTTTATGGGCGGGCCGATGAGTGTGAACGACGATCTGCCGTGGATTGCGCAGGAACTGGCATTGATACGGGAGGCGGTCGCGCGCGATATTCCTGTGTTAGGCCACTGTCTGGGCGGACAACTGATTTCAAAGGCGCTGGGCGGGATCGTCGAGAAAAATC
Organism: Gallionella sp.; assembly: GCA_041660905.1. GTDB lineage: Bacteria > Pseudomonadota > Gammaproteobacteria > Burkholderiales > Gallionellaceae > Gallionella. The sequence continues at coordinate 128,479 of JBAZVL010000001.1, read as the reverse complement.
CTGTTAAGGAGATCGGCTGGGGGCGCGTTACGGTGACAGACAACGATGTTGCACGCACTTGGTTTGGTGATATTGACGCTTTCGACGCCTTTCACTGGCACGGTGAAACGTTTACGTTACCGCAAGTGGCTGTTCACCTGTTATCCAGCGAGCACTGCGCCAATCAGGCTTATGCCATCGGCCCGCATCTGGCCTTGCAATGCCACATCGAGATGACAGGGACGATGATAGCCGACTGGTGTGCTGCTGGGGAGGAAGAGCTCTCGGCTAGTGCCGCCAGCCCTGCGGTGCAGACATCGCAACTGATACAACTTCAAATGGCGCAAAAACTCCCGCACCTGCACGAAGTCGCAGCGCGTTTATATACGCGCTGGCTGGCCGGTGTGCCGAGATAGTGGATACGCTGGCGAACAGGCATGGTAATGATGTCACGCCTGACGATGAAACTCGCCATGCCCGTTTCCCTCTTTTCAACTTTCCCCCGCAAGCGGGGGAAAGGGCCAACGAACGCTTGCGCGAGTTCTGCATTAATTTGCGCAGCGGCTCGCTGGCTGGGATTAAGCGGCTGGACTTGTCGTGCGGCTTAACCCAATTCCCCGCAGAAATCTACGATCTGGCCGATACGTTGGAGATCCTCAATCTCTCCGGAAATGCGCTGTCGACCTTGCCGGATGATTTGCCCAGACTGCATAAGCTGCGGGTCATCTTTTGTTCCGACAATCAGTTCACCGAAGTGCCTGAAGTGTTGGGGCGCTGTCCGATGCTTGAGATGATCGGATTTAAAGCCAATAAAATCGATAGATTAAGTGGCGCTGCTTTGCCGCCTGCGCTGCGCTGGTTGATCCTGACCGATAATCAACTCACCGAAGTGCCTGCAGAGATCGGGCAATGCATCCGCTTGCAGAAACTGATGCTGGCGGGAAATCAGTTGCAGCACCTGCCGGAGGAAATGGCGGCGTGCCGCAATCTGGAGTTGCTGAGGATTTCCGCCAATCGATTCGAGTCTTTGCCGGAATGGTTGATGTCTTTGCCGCGCCTTGCGTGGTTGGCCTTCGCCGGAAACCCCTTCGTCGATGTATTGGAAACCGCTTCCGTCGCGAAACAGGAAATTGCGCACATTCATTGGCATGGTATTGATTTACAACAAAAATTAGGTGAAGGTGCCTCCGGCATCATCCATCAGGCCGACTGGCAAACGCCGGAAGGTGCTACGCCCGTCGCGGTCAAGTTGTTCAAAGGAGCCGTCACCAGTGACGGGCTGCCCAAAAGCGAAAAAGCTGCGTGTCTGGCAGCCGGTATCCATCCCAATCTAATTCCCGTCACCGGCAAGATCAGCGGGCATCCCGAAGGTGTGGCAGGTTTGGTGATGGAACTGATCGATGCGCGCTTCATCAATCTGGCCGGTCCCCCCAGTCTGGAATCCTGTACTCGCGACATTTATCCTGTCGGCACGGCATTTTCTCTGTCTATGGTCTTAGCTATGGCACAGGGTATCGCGTCGGCGGCGGAACAGTTGCACGCTCGCGGCATCATGCACGGCGATCTGTATGCGCACAACATACTGTGGGATGAACAGGGCGATTGCCTGCTGGGCGACTTCGGTGCGGCGTCGTTCGTTCCACCGGCTCAGGGCGTTGCGCTCGAACGCATCGAGGTGCGCGCTTTTGCCTGTTTACTGGAGGAGTTGCTGAAACGCTGCTCAGAATCTACAGCCGCTCTGTGGGATTTGCAGCGCCGCTGCGCTCAAGCTGATGTAGCTGCCAGACCCTTGTTTGCGGAAATTGCCAAGAGTCTGGGTAACTATTTGATTTAATTTATAATTAAATGCGTTCCAACACGGCGGCGAAGAAGCCGTCGGTGGCGTGCAGGTTAGGACGAAGTTCCAGATAGTCGCCCATCTCCATTTCGATCTTCTGTTGCTTCAATACTTCACCGGCAGGAAGCAGCACAAAGTCGGGATGGCTCGCCAGGAAAGCCTGCACGATGTGCTGGTTTTCTTCCGGCAATATGCTGCAAGTCGCATAGACCAGACGGCCGCCCTTTTTCACCAGACGACTGGCGGAGGCCAGAATCGCGGTTTGTTTCTGATTGAGTTCAGCGATGCTCTGCGGTGACTGGCGGAATTTCAGATCAGGATTGCGGCGCAAGGTGCCCAGTCCGCTGCACGGTGCATCGACCAGCACGCGGTCGATCTTGCCCGACAGACGTTTGACCTTGAGATCGTTCTCATGCGCGATCAGCATAGGCTGGATGTTGGAAGCTCCCGAGCGTTTCAGACGCGGCTTGAGATTCGCCAGTCGCTTCTCGGACACGTCCATTGCGTACAACCGGCCTTGTGAATTCATCAGTGCCGAGAGCATCAGCGTCTTGCCGCCTGCGCCCGCGCAGAAATCCACCACCATGTCGTTGCGCTTCGGTGCTAATAAGAAACCCAGCAACTGGCTGCCCTCGTCCTGCACTTCAACTTTACCTTCGGTAAACAGCGCATCTTTGTTCAGCGGGATTTTTTCTTTGAGACGGATGCCGATCGGTGAATAGGGTGTCGGCGTCGCGTCAATATTCTGTTCTTTGAGTTGCAGCAGCACTTCTTCGCGTTTGGCCAGCAGGGTGTTGACGCGGATATCCAGCGGCGCGCCCAGTTGCATGGCCTGGCCCAACGTTAAGATTTCCTCGTCCGTATAGGAGGTGCGCATTTTTTCGATCAGCCATTCAGGCAGTTCGGCTTGGATAGACAGTGACTGGCCTTCGTATTGCAAGCCTTTTGCCGTCGCCAGCCATTCCGCTTCATCGCGTTTCAACACCGGTTGAATTTCGCGCAGGTTATAGCCGCCGAATTTCACCAGATAGGCTAAGGCCATGCGGCGGGGTGTGGCTTTGCCGTCACAAGCGGCTTCCAGCAGCAGGCGGTGGCGCAACACACCAAAGGAGGTTTCGGCGACGATGGCGCGCTCGTTCGAACCGATGCGCTCGTTCTTGAAGAAATAGCGCAGGGTGGTGTCGGCGGGATGTTCCAGCGGCAAAATGGTGCGCAGCGCGAGGATGACGAGGTCTAAACGGTATTCGGTAATCAGCATGGCATTTTTAATCTAAAGGTTCAGGGGCGAAGTTTAACAGTTAAAACTGGGACGGGTGAAGGTGTTGTTCTCTTGAGCGACGTAGGGGCGACGAGATGCCGGAGCGATATTGGCGACACCGGTTATGTCGAGCAGAGGCAGCTTGTGTGAAATATTTATGAAAGCCGGGTAACTTTACGGGTTTTGTAAGGGTGGTGTAAGTTGACTTGTGTAATATGCGGCAAGGATTCAGGTGGTCAGGCAAGTGCCGTTAGCTTCGGTCAAGTTTGCGCTAATGCGGGTAAGGCGGAATGTTCCTGCTAGTAGATGTGTCATCGATACTTTTTCATCATCATGAAGGCGTACAAAAATGGTTAAATTTAGAGTGGAGACGGTACTGGATAACGTTACCGGTTACTATTTTAAAGAAGTTTATTGCGGTGAAGAAAGCACGCCTTTGGTTGCCGGGAAACCGATCTACCGCAGCCGTGAACATGCAATGGCTGATGCAATACAAATCTTCAAAAATGGCATGCATGGACAGTCAAATGCGGCTTGTCTGCCTGCGTAATCAATGTGAGATAATAGGCGAAATTGCCGATGAGGTGTGATGACGCGGCAGCGGCTGTTTGTTTCGGTCGGTTTTGTGCCATCAACGGTCTGTCACTGGGTGGAGCTTGAGCGGTTGCTCTCAGCAGGACAGCAGACGCAGGTGAATATAGCGCCAGTCAGGCAATAGTCGGTCAGGATAAGTTATTAAATGCATACACAATATTTCGTATACCCTCTAATTTAGGTTGCAGAAAGTAATTATGATTCGCGCAGTTCTTCTTTCATTGTTCATCATGCTGGTCGCCGGTTGTTACAACCCGCTGAACCGCGTCACTGCTGACCGATACGGGCAAACATGCCGTGAAGCGGAGGCATCCGAGCGGCTCGATGTTGCTGAGGAAGCATGTCGGAGAGCGCTAATTAATGTCCGCATTGGACATCTCGGCTCTGAGGCGGAATCAGAAGAGCTGTACAACTTCTCCCGAATCAAACTACAGCTTGGAAAACAGGCTGAGGCAGAAGAGCTACTTAAGGAATCGCTAAAGATTCAAGAAGAGCTCTCGCCGCAAAATCAGGCAAAAATCGGGCGCCGCCTTACGAATCTCGCAATAGTGTTTGGCAACTTGGGACGTTTTAAAGATGCCTGGCCATACCTGGAGCGCTTACTGGCCATATCCGATCAGTACACGGGGCAGGAGCGTATCGTTGTAAAGACGTTATTTGAGAAATACGCAGGAGAGTATGAAAAGCTAGGACTCCAGAGCCAAGCCGCGCAACTATCAGAAAAAGCTAAGGCACTTTGAGGGCATAACCTAACAGTCGCCCGCATGACGCTAGGCATTACCGTTTCATGGAGTCCCGTGAGATAGCAAGGACTTGGGATTAGCTCATACTACACAACAGGTACTGGATGATGAACAAAGTAGTCGCATCAATTGTTTTTGCAATTATGGCGAGTCTAACTGGTTGCGGAACAGTGCAGCGAAGTGTCAATCTTTCTGACCCAACTATATCTTGTATAAAAACGGATCATCAATCATTTTTGCAATACCTTTATGAAAAGGAAGATACTCCTCACGTCATGATCGGCGTAATAGATAAGGCCCCAACTGCAGGTGGGGCAATTTATTGTGTTACGCCCGGAAAGCACAAACTTGGCGTTATAGGATATACAAAGGGATACGATTGGAGCACCGATATTGAACTTGATATTAAGCCAGGTACTAAATATTGGCTACGGACATCACCAAGCAGCAGATATATTTTTCAGTTGTTCGATGTTACAAATGGTTCTGAGGTAATGGTTCTTGAGTTCAGACGGGACTTTAGAAGTGAAGTGCGACAATAGGCGATGCTGTCAGCTGAGTGGGATTACGGCGCTATTGACTGGAGTGTGCCATTTGCTGACTGTCACAAGTGCGGCACTTGAACGTCTGGTGTCAGCAGCACAGCGGCAATTGGCGAGTAAAAAACAACTCAGGCCGCAGTCGGACAAAAGCAGGTTTTGACGTTACCGATCCATTTAAGCAGAGTCGATGAAAACACCAAAGCAAATCGCTGAGGATTACGGGGCATTATTTATGCCGGTCGGATTGAATGAGAAATGCGGTGTGGCATTGCACACTTTGGCATTAAGGCCATTAAACGCACTTCGGCATCCACCGAACGAATGTGCGTCGGGATGGTACATATGGGGTGGAGAACATTTTTCAGAAGCTCCGGATTTTTTTAAACCACTTCACGTTTTACATCTAGCTGATTACTGCTCGGAGATTATTCCTTATCTTGCCTTGGGCTCTGGATGGCGTGTCCTCCTTGCTCCTAATTATGAGGATGTGTGGTTCGATGAAAAGCTCATTTTGGTTTAAAAAAACAAAATTTTTTACACACTAGATTTCGGAAGTTTACCGCCATGAGCATTAAGCAGACACGCAGATTTCTGCACTGGCTTATCCCCATCTCCAGTATTGGCAGTGTATGCATATTCGTCGTAACGTTTCTTGCGTACTCTCGTGCTCACACTGAGCACCATGCAGCTGGTTACACCCCAGGAATTCTTGGGATATTAATGTTCTTTGTACTAATGACTTGTCTTACCTATTTATCTCTTCCAGGGCCGAGAGACAGCCTTAATTTATTCACGGCTATTGGTATTGCTCTCATTGAGAGTGCCGCCTTTGGTTATCTTCTTCTATTCTTGCTTGCCAATACGTTCGGCTCATGACTACCTGAGTGCGAAGGAAGTTTTGTGTATGCAGCACCGTCTGGTATGTCTTGGCAACTGTCAAAAAACGATGATCAGCGATCCGACGGTCTGAAAATTATTTTGGCATTATCGCCAATGCCCGCTATTCGCCGTGCAATAATGCGACCTCATTGGCTGGAGCGTGCCATCTGCCGACTGTCACGGGGTGGAGCTTGAGCGTTTCTGTAGTACAGCCGCTGCTGAAAAGCAGCACTCGACAATGCTGGAAATTTGTTAAGTACATATATTCTAAGTCACTCTCAATGCATAAGTTTCTAGCATACGTTATTGCGATCTTTACATTACCAGCACTCGCCATTGCTGCGGAGCCACTAAACCTTAGTGAAGATACCTATAAATCCGACCTTGGCGTTCTCATCATGCAAGTGAATTGGGGGCGAAGTTGGCAGTGCGGCCAATTTGAGAACGCACAGCTTCAAGCACTTTCATTCACTAGGTCTTCGATTGAAACGTCGGAGCTTATAACTCTGGATCTTGAAACACCCTCCAAACTGTTTGTGGATAACAAATATTTGCCCTATGCGTTTGTTATCCAGCCAGGCGAATATGTCTTAACAGCCTTTGATGTCAAGGTTGCACGTTCAGCATCTGATGTCGCACACATAAAGGGCTCGAAGGATAACCTTATCAAAGATGGTAAGCCGGTTGGTGGTACGTTCACAGTGAACCCGGGAGAAATTGTTTATGTGGGGCACTTCGGGCTCGATTGTGGAGCCGAACCTTTCCTATGGAGGTCTTACATTGATGGCCAGGAAAGCTTTGTAAAATACATCGGCGGTTTCAGACAAAAATTTCCATTTTTGAAACAAGTGCCTGCCCAATATAGACTCTTCTCAACTCAGTTTTTTGGTAATCCATTTGTTCTCAAGGAACCCACAGTAAAATGAGGCCTAACTCGCGCTTCTCGGTTCCCGTCGCCTACGGCGCTAGGGAGCACCTCAGGCTGAACGTGAGAACACTTATGGCGCGAAGCCTGCTCACAACTGAAATCGCAAACCACCAGCCCTTCATTCGTTGGGCCGCATGAACAAACACTTGTTAACTGCGATTGTTGTAACTGCGATCGGCTTGCTCGGTGCATGCACCGCGCGTCACCGAGATATTTCTTCCGATCCATCGCAGAAGCCCTACATTGGGCAGGTTTGTGAAGTCGTTGCAGACCTACGCGCCCATGGTGTCACGCGTACCGTTGAGCGCGACAAGAAGACTGACTACATCTCTATCTGGAATCCTGGCTTCTCGGGGCCAGAAAGAACATTCGTCGTGGTACTTCCTCTAGGTACAAAACTTCAAATTCTTGCAGCAAGAGAATGCACGAATTGTCCGTTCGATCGGTTGCTTGAATATGAGGTGAAAGTAAACCCAGAGCCTGCGCAGTTTGAGGGTAAGCCAGCCTATTTACGTGCGGAGTCAAAAATTCCGTCGTATATGCGGTGCTTTCGAGGCGATGCGACCCAACCAATCATTCCACCGGACTCGTCGCGGCAAGCTGGTGAATTCAAACGTTAGGCGTCGAACGAACATGGCCGCACCCATATATGTAATACAATTATCAATGATTCATTGGATGTATTGAGTACATGCCTATATATCGATTTAAAATTGATGTTTTGCTTCCGCCAGAGGTCGTTTTGGATCGCCTCCAATCAGTTACCGGGAAACGCCCTGGGGCATTTCAACTGATGCGAACGATGTTTGGAACCTCCAATTCACAGGCTAACTTATTCTTCGGAAGTGTCAAAGATTGTTGTTTTCATCTTGAACGTAATATACACGGTAAAAATCCATTTTTACCGTGTATTCGAGGAGAAATATCACCCGCAAATAGTGGAACCCATATCAATGTAATGATGCACCTTCAACCTTTTGTTGCAATATTGCAAGTATTTGGTTTTTTTGTAGTTGGTAGAATAGCTTTTTCAGTTCTAAATATACAAGGTTTTTGGGTATTCACTTGTTATGCAATTTTTGCAATAGTTTTCGGTGTAATCATCCCTCTTTGCGCTTTCTTTTATGAAGCGAAAAGGGACAAAACACTGCTTATGTCTCTATGGCAAAAGGAACCGATATCTAATCGTCAAAAGCTACTTTGGGTATAACTGCTTCTCATCGCTGTGACCAAATTGAAGTTGAAGAGAATACGCCATAAAAATGTACAGTAATAGTAGTTCGAACTTATGTGCAGCAGTCCACACAAGCGACTGCTGAATTATCAACTGGCGTTCAATCTCGAAAACTTCCCTTGGCTTGAGCGTCTGTTGTCAGCAGCACAGCAGTCGTTCAGTTGGCTCACCCTGAAGGGCCGCAGTGTCTCGATAGCTGACCGTCAAGTACAAAATAGTTGCCAGTAAGTTGAGTCTCTTATTCTTGCGATACCCGGATGTCGGAGATCACCATTTCGCCGGCAATCTCGCCGCTCCTGTCGAGTTGACGGATTTTCACAGGCAGTAATCGATATTCCAGTCCGAGCCAGATTTCCAGTCCCTCTTCACCGGGCGCGTGCACCTTGCGCAGCGGCAAGACGTGTAGCTTACCGAGGCGGGTCTGGATTTCTTCCTCTACACCTACCGTCAGTTGGTAATTCTCCAGTTTTTTGCCGTTGCTGATATGCATCGTCACGACGGCTTCATCCAGCGGCAGTTGTGAGAGTTGATACAGGAAGCTTAGGATGTCCTGAGTCAGTTCGGGTAATGCAACCGTGTTGCCGCTGGAAAAGCTCAGTTGCTTATTTTGCCAGTCGAACTCGGCGGTTAAGGTTTGTTTTCCGCCGGAGGTGAGCTTATTCTCGCTGAATTTGTCCGGATGCAGACCGCGTGCGCTGACTGTGCCACTGCTTTGCTGATTTAATTCGAAAGTCTTGAACAGGCTGGCGATGCCGGTGGTGTTCATGCCCACCTGCAAGGTATAACTGCCATCGTCTTTGATATCCAGGCGGTGACGCGCTTCGCCAACCTGAAAGCTTGTCCCCTTGTAAGCGATGAAGGTGAGCTGCGCCTGCTTGGGGAGCGGGTGGGCTGGTTTGGCTGCGGGAATCTCGGGGGCGGGTGCTTCGACAACGGGCGGCGTGTCGACAACGGCCGGTTCTTCCGGGGGCTCCTGATTGTCGGTTTCAGGTGGTGGCGTAGGCTCGGGAAGTGGCAGGGGTTTCGGCTTGGGTTTCGGCTTGGGCTTGGGCGCGGGCTTGGGCTTGCGCACGGGTTTGGGGGCCGCTTTTGCTGCTTGCTTGATGGCGGGCAGCGGCTCCAGTTTCGCGGTGAGCGGCGGCAGCGTGACTTCCACTGCCGGTAATTCGATTAGTCTGGGGCCGAACAACAGGAATGTGTGTATCAGCAGCGATACGGCGATAGCGACAACGATGCCGGTTGAGGGCTGTTCCCGGTATCTTTGCAGCAGGGCATTCACGGTGTGATTTTAAGTTCGCTCAATATTTGTATGAATTGATCGCCGCCCGAATCGGTGATGATCATCTTGCCCGGTAAATTGTGCTGAATGGATAACCAGATTTCCGTGCGTGTTTCACCTGTTTTCCCCTGGCTGTCCAGATACAGACTATCGAATTGTCCTGCCGGCGTGTTCAGTTTTACCTGTGCGCCGATCGCGTAGTGATAGTTGTCCAGTTTGCTGCCGTTGGTCATGGAAAAGTTTAGTGTGCTCACGTTTTCCAGTTGCAAAAACATAAACTGATACATCGCGCTCAGCCGATCCTGGGTGCCGTCCGGCAGTGCGAGTTTGATGCGCTGTTCCTGTTGTATCAGCGTCAATTGCTGATTCGCCCAGTCAAATTCGGCGCGACTCTCCTTGCCGCCTTCGCGCCTGTTCTCAAAGCGCAGAGGACGCAGGCCGTTCTTGTCGATCAGACCTTCGCTGCGCAGAAAAATTTTTTCCGGTTTAAAGGCCGCCAGCAGGCCGAGCGGCGTGGTGGTGCTGGTTAGCGTGTAGTGATCCTTGTTTCGAGTGTAATTCTCTTCGAGCAGGCCGATCTTTATCCCGCTGCTGAAAATCTCATAGGTGGCCAGCACACGCTCGGGCGGCGTGGCGTAAACCGAGGTGCTGAGTGCTAACCAGACCAGACAAACCAACAGCCGCTTCATTTATTTTCCAATGCAGGTGAAATCAGGACGCCATCAGGTTGATGAGGCAGGTGCGAGAGGACTCGTCCCTCATCGCTCAGTTCGATCTGGCCCGCGCACAGCCAGCGGATGGCTTGCGGGAAGATGCGATGCTCTTCGTGTAAGACGCGCGCTGACAGGGACGCTTCCGTGTCATCCGCTAAGACGGGTACGGCGGCCTGAATGATGATGGGGCCGTGATCCAGATCGGGTGTTACAAAATGCACCGTGCAGCCGTGTATCTTCACGCCATCGGCCAGAGCGCGTGCGTGCGTGTGTAAACCGGTATAAGAAGGCAGCAGCGAGGGGTGAATGTTGATTAAACGACCGTGATAGTGTGTCACAAAGCCTGCGGTGAGGATGCGCATGAAGCCAGCCAGAATGACAAAGTCAGGTTGAAAGCCGTCGATCACCTGAGCTAGTGCGGCATCGAAACTTTCACGATCGGGGTGGTCTCGATGCGAGACCACGGCTGTCGGAATACCGTGTGCTTGTGCCACAGCCAAACCTGCTGCATCGGCTTTGTTGCTGATGACTGCCGCGATACGTCCGTTCAGACTGGCGGTCAACAGGGTCTGCATATTGCTGCCGCGACCGGAGATGAGAATGACGATATTTTTCATGATGAACTCGGGGAAGTGGTGAGTAGGGAGTGGTGGGTAGAATGGCAACAGTAGATAGTTAGGGAACACCCCACTATCTACTTACCACTATCCACTTACCTTGTTTATTTCACCTGCGTCTGATGTTCGTTACCATTTCTTGCGCGGATGACGCCGATCTTCGTGACCGTTTCACCGGCTTCCTGCAATTGGCTGATGGCAAGGTCAGCATCGCTTGCTGCGACGATCACGACCATGCCGATGCCGCAGTTGAAGGTGCGGTACATTTCCTGCTCGGCGACATTGCCTTGCTCTTGTAACCATTTGAATAATTTAGGTAATTCCCATGACTTGCTATCGATGTCGGCAACTACATTCTCGGGCAGCACGCGCGGCACGTTTTCGGTGATGCCGCCGCCGGTGATGTGCGCCATGCCCTTGATGGTCAGCGTTTGCATCAGCGCTAACAGCGGTTTCACGTAGATGCGGGTCGGTGCCATGATCACGTCACGCAAGATGCGCTCGCCGTCGAACAGAGCAGACATATCAGGATTGCTGCGTTCGATGATCTTGCGCACCAGCGAGTAACCGTTGGAATGCGCGCCGTTGGACGCCATGCCCAGAACCACATCGCCGGGCTTGATATCCGCGCCGGTAATGATGTTGGCTTTTTCCACTACGCCCACGGCGAAACCAGCCAGATCGTATTCGCCGACCGGGTACATGCCGGGCATTTCAGCTGTTTCTCCGCCGATCAATGCGCAACCTGCCTGCTCGCAACCGTTCGCGATACCCTTGATCACTTCGGTCGCTGCCGGTACGTTCAATTTGCCGCAGGCGAAATAATCGAGGAAAAACAAAGGCTCAGCGCCCTGTACCAGAATGTCGTTGACGCTCATGCCGACCAGATCGATGCCGACAGTGTCGTGGATGTTCAGTTCAAAGGCGAGTTTCAGCTTGGTGCCTACGCCATCGGTGCCGGAAACGAGTACCGGTTCCTTGTATTTCTTGGAGATCTCCACAAGACCACCAAACCCGCCGATACCGGAGAGCACTTCGGGGCGCATGGTGCGTTTGGCATAGGGTTTGATATTCTCGACTAACTGGTCACCGGCATCGATGTCGACACCTGCATCACGGTAGGAAAGTCCCGCGCCGATGGCGGCGGATGGCGTATTTGGCGTGTTCAAGTTGAGTTCTCTCTTTCTTCAGGATAAAGTACTGCACAATTTGCCGCAAATTTTACCTTAAATGACCTCATCCCGCTTTGTTGCCTTGCAGTGGTTGCTATTTATTGCACCAACTTTACTGCTTTTGTACCTGCTCAGTCCCATTCTGACGCCCTTTGTGGCGGCGGCGATACTAGGCTATATCTGTAATCCGCTGGTTAAAAGACTGTGCGACCTGAATCTGCCGCGCGCGCTGGCGGTCGTGCTGGTCATGTGCGCCTTATTGTTGACCTTTGCAGGATTGCTGCTGATCATGCTGCCTTTGCTGGAAAAGGAAATCAGTCTTTTTATGGCGAGATTGCCCGGCATGATAGAAATGGCGCGAATTAATTTGTTGCCTAAGTTGCAACAGTGGTTTGGTGTCGATTTGCAATGGGATAGCTCGGCCCTGAAAAATTTGTTGCTCAGTCACTGGCAAAGCGCGGGAGGGATGGCGGAAAAGGTGCTGCCCTGGCTGGGTAACCGGAGCGGCGCGATCATGGGGGTGTTGATGAATCTTTTGCTGATCCCGGTGGCGATGTTCTATTTTCTGCGCGACGGGGATGTCATGGCTGCCAAGCTAAACAGCATGATCCCGCGTCACTGGTACGGCAAAGTAAACGAAATCGGTTGCGAGGTTGACAGCGTGCTGGCGGAATTCTTGCGCGGTCAAATCTCCGTGATGCTGCTGATGAGCTGTTTTTACGCGCTGGTGTTATGGCTGGTCGGTCTGGAATTTGCACTTCCCATCGGTATCGTTGCCGGGATGCTGGTGTTTATTCCTTATTTGGGCATGGTCATCGGTCTATTGCTCGCAACCCTGGCGGCTGTCATGCAGTTCAGTGACATCTCCGGCGTGCTTTGGGTGTGGGCGGTGTTCGGGGTCGGACAGTTGCTCGAAGGCACGCTGGTGACCCCCTGGCTGGTTGGTGAACGCATAGGCCTGCATCCGCTGGCGGTTATCTTCGCCCTGCTGGCCTTCGGTCAGTTGTTCGGCTTTTTCGGTATCCTGCTCGCACTGCCGATGTCCGCCATTTTGCTGGTAGGTTTGCGCCATGCGCTGAAATGGTATTTATCCAGTCAGATGTATTCCAAGCCATGACCCAGCTCCTGCTCGACATTACGCCAGACTGGTGGCCGACCTTCGATAACTTCGTGACCGGCGATAATCGTGAACTGCTCTCGGTGTTGCAATCGGCGTTGCACGGTGACAGTCGTGAGCGCTGTATCTATATCTGGGGGAATGAGGGGTGCGGCAAGAGTCATCTGCTGCAAGCGTCTGTCAGCGCGGCGCAAAATGCACATCACAATGCGATCTATGCGCAAGGCTTCGTTCCTGAGCCCGCCGAGATGGTGGCGGTGGATGACGTGAATGCCCTTGATGATGATGCTCAAGTTGAGTTGTTCAATATATACAACAGGATACGTGATGCAGGGGGGATGCTGCTGGTCAGCGGCAGGCAGTCTCCTCTGCATCTGGCGGTGCGGCCTGATCTGCGCACGCGACTGGGTTGGGGGCTGGTATATCAGGTGCATGCCCTGAGCGATGAGGAAAAGGCGCATGCCCTGACCCGTCACGCTCAGGAGAGAGGGTTTACCCTGACTCATGAGGTGACTCAATATCTGTTGCGCCACGGGCGTCGCGATCTGCCCAGCCTGTTGGCTGTCCTCGATGAGCTCGATGCCCACTCCTTGCGTCTGCACCGCGCGCCTACCGTTCCTCTTCTTAAAGAAGTTTTTATTAATCAAACGGATACCCGTCTTGGCGGGGATAATGAAACAGCATGAAATTAGCGCTTTTCGATTTAGATAACACTCTGCTCAACGGCGACAGCGATTTCGAATGGTCGCAGTTTTTGATTCGCATCGGCATTCTTGACCGTGAATTGTTTGAGGTTAAGAACCAGACTTTTTACGATCAGTACAAAGCGGGTACGCTGGATATTCACGAGTTTCTGGATTTTCAGCTAAAACCCTTGTCTCGCCATTCCCGTAAGGTGCTGGATGACTGGCACGAGCAGTTTATGGCGGAGAGCGTGATGCCCATGGTCACCTCGCAGTCACGTGCACTGGTTAAGCAGCATCTGGATGCAGGGGATGTGTGCGTGATCATCACCGCGACCAATAGCTTCGTCACCGCACCTATCGCCCGCGTATTCGGCATTGAGCACTTGATCGCCACAGAGCCTGAGCATATCGATGGTCAATTTACCGGGCGTGTTGCCGATGTGCCGTGTTTCCGCGAGGGGAAAATTACCCGGCTGGATAACTGGCTGGCTGTGCGCGGCTGGACGTTGGAGGATTGTGAGGACAGTGTTTTTTACAGCGATTCGATGAACGATCTGCCATTGATGTGCAAGGTGAAGCACCCGGTTGCTGCGAATCCGGACGCGACCTTGCGTGCGCATGCAGAGCAGCATGGCTGGCCTGTCATCAGTCTGCGTTAACATGAATCTCATCCTCTACGGCTCGGCTGGCTGTCATTTATGCGAGCAGGCAAAAGCAATAATTGAAACTGCCGGCGCATCGGCGGAGGATGTCGATATCCTCGATGATGATGTGTTGTATGAGCGGTACGGAATGCGCATTCCCGTTATGATCAGAATGGACACCGGGGCTGAATTGGGCTGGCCTTTCGATGCCGCTTCGGTGATGGATTTTTTGTACTGATTAAAAAGCGCTTGTCCGCCTACCTGCCGACGGGTGGATTGAGTTGCTGTTCTTAGGGGTGTCGGTCGCGCACGGGCATGCTTTTTTCACCGCCGCGTTGCGGGTATGATATATTAGTGTTATCTAATATGTTGTGGAGTCTACTATGTATCAACTTTCGCTTACCGATGCTAAACAGCTTCACGTTCACTACAAAAATCATGTCGTCAGCTACGGTATTGATGGCAGTTTGCCCAATCCGCTGGAGGCGACATACGCTGCACTGGCCGGTTGTGCGGGGGTCTATACGATCAAAGCGTGCGGCGCGATGGGGATCAGCGCGGAGGGAATCGATATTCACTGTAAACCTGTTGTGCGTCAGGGCAATATGTTGATTCCGGCACGCTTCGTCACCGAAGTCACCTTTCCTGAGCGTGTTACAGCCGAACAGCGTCTAAAAATCCTCGATATGATCAGTCATTGTGCGGTCAAGCAGTTGATACACGACGGCGCGCAAATCGAGTTCGTCACCGTCGAGGCGGTCTAAATAATCGTTTAGCTTCGATAAGCTGGTGATATGCGAACGGTTACATGCGCCAGACAAGTAAAGTGGACTGGTGCAGATCGTCTATCTGCAGCGTTTGATCGGGTATTTGGTCGGGGACTGAAAAGGTGCTGCTGATAAATACTGTCCCGGGGCGCATCTCTTCGCGAGCCTTGTGCCAGAGCCGTTCCATCGGAACGGGAGAGAGATAGGCGAACACCACGTCGTATTGCGCCAGGTGAGATGCTGGTAGTCTCTCATCCCAGATGCTGCCCCAGTATACCGCGCAGTTGTTAAAGCGCCGGGTGCGCAGCCAGCTCATCAGCCAGGGTAGGGGGGCTGATTCTATCCCTGCGTAATTTCCGTCCGGGCGTATGGATGCCAGATGCGTCAATACGCCACCCAGACCCGAACCCAGATCGATGAAGCGGAGAACCTCTCCCCCGGAGGGTGAGGGGAGTAAGTTTTCCAGCGCGATCCAAACCTTGTTGCTGGACAGATAGAGGGGGACTTGTGTCTGGTAGGTGCTCCAGTACACCGCCAGCATCACTAGAAACGCGGTGAGGTAGAGCCACGGTGGGATGCTGAGGGTGAGCATCAGGATCAAGCCCGGAGCGAAGATGAGTTGAATAATCAGCCACCAGCTGGCCAAGCCGGCAAAGTAACTCAAAGCCATGGCGATCAAGCCCGCCAGCAGAGCAAAGGTCAGTGGAGTCACTTCTACACCTGTTTGGCGTATAGCGATCAGCGAGACGCCCAGCGCTGCAATCTGCAACAGCAGGGCGGTGACGGCGGGAGGGAATTTATTCAAGGACTGTAGGGGCGCGATTTATCACGCCCTTCTGGTTAGCGAACCAGACCTGCTTCGACTTCATCGCGCCGTACTTTGCCTGCTAATCGTTCTGCCAACGTCAGGGCAAAATCCATCGCAGTGCCGGGGCCGCGTGAGGTGATCAGCTTGCCATCTTCGACGACAGCGGTCGTTTGCAATTGAACCCCGGGAAACTCATCCAGACAGGTCGGGTAACAGGTCGCCCGTTTGCCAGCTAGCAGTCCGGCGGTGGCCAGCACCATGGGCGCTGCGCAAATCGCGGTGACATATTTTCCGTGCTTGGCCATGTCTTGCGCCAGTTTCAACACGCGAGTGTCGGCTTGCAGGTGGCGAGTGCCGGGCATACCGCCGGGTAGCACCAGCATATCGAAGTCGTCGTTCAGCACCGCGTCCAGCGTAGTGTCCGGTTGCAGGGTGATGCCACGGCTGCCTTTGAGTGCGCCATCGCTCAAACCTGCCAGCGTGACGGTCACGCCTGCGCGGCGCAAGATGTTGACCACCGTGACGGTTTCGAGCTCTTCGCTGCCTGCTGCGAATAAGACCAGTGCGGTTTTCATGCGGCTTTCCCCAGTTTATAGGCAGCGACCAGCGCGCGTTTAATTTCAGGATGCAGATCGAGGTTGGGTATGCCTAATTCGGCCTCGGCGATCGGTTGCACCAGCGCAGCGGCTTTTGCGTTTTGCCAGTTGGCCGCTAACGCAGCCTGATCAAATTCACCATCGACCAGATAGTCGAGTGCAAACCCCTGCGGATTGCTGTAAGCGATTTCCTCTTCCTGCATGACCTCATACAGATAGGAATAAGTATCGACGCTGTGCGCTCTGGCCAGAATCACGTGGATGGACGGCATCGCATCGTGCTGGCGGAATAGCCGGTCCAGATCAAGGCCGATGGTGTAATGGTAATCCACCCCCTTGAAGGAAAAATCGACCGCAGCGTCTATACTGTTTTTTGTCATCAAATTCTCGCGAAGCAAGACTAGATCACTCTCGCCCGCGAGCGGGAGAGAGGTAGGAGTGAGGGAGCGGGCATGCTGGCATGTCAGTTAGTCGCGGAAGTTCTGGAACTGCAACGGAAAGTCGGTGATGGTCTTCTTGATGAAGGCGATCGCATCTTGCAGATCATCGCGGTTCTTGCCGGTGACGCGCACGGTGTCGCCTTGGATGCTGGCTTGCACTTTCATCTTGCTGTCTTTGATGTGCTTGACGATCTTCTTCGCCAGCTCGATCTCGACGCCAACTTTCACTTCGCAGCTGCGCTTGACCTTGTTGCCGCTGACTTTTTCAACCTTGTCGCTGATCTCCAGACACTTGATATCTACGCCGCGTTTGGTCAGTTTGCCATTGAGAATATCCTGAACCTGATCGAGCTGGAATTCGTTGTCGGCCCAGACGGTAAGTTTGAGTTCCGCCTGTTCTACCTTGGCATCCGACCCCTTGAAGTCGAAACGGGTGGAGACTTCCTTGTTGGTCTGCTCAACCGCATTTTTGACTTCGGTTTTTTCTACTTCTGAAACGATGTCGAAAGTTGGCATGGGCTGCTCCTTAGCCGAAGCTGCAAACGTAGTTGACCACATCATCGGCTTCGATGACGAAACTGCCGTTGGCCGGAACCGAGAACTGACTGCCTTCACCGTAGACGGTAAATTCGGCAGCATCGCCCAGTTTGACGCGGCAAGTGCCGGAAGTGATTTCCATGACTTCCGGAACGCCTACATTGAAGGTGAGGGTGCTGGGTAAAATCACACCCACGGTCTTGCGTGTGCCATCGGCGAACAGCACCGAGTGTGAGACGCATTTGCCGTCGAAGAATACGTTGCCCTTTTTTACTACACTGACGTTATCGAATTGAGACATATAGTTCCTTTTAGCTAGGTTCAGAGGCTTTAACGCCTTTTTGGTAGGTTGAATACAAATACACAGACAGATGAAGATCTGCCAGATGATGTTCGATCAGCGGTTTGACATCAGACCAGGCCAGCCCCGTGACACCGCAGGCTAGACGGGGCAGGGCGATGCGCGTGATGCCGTCCTTTTCTATCGTAGCGCGCAGTGCGTGCAAGGCATGATTGATGTGGCTCAATGTGGCCGGTCCCGGTTTGCTGCCCGGGTCGTATGCCGCATCACGGGTAAACAGGCTGAGGATGCGATGTCCGTCAGGGCTGGTCCAGCTCCACAATCCACCAGGTTTGGGATGCTTGGTCTGGCAGTGATGACGAAATTCCTTATAAAACAACGGCATGCGTTCACGCAATTGCAGGGCGAGGCCGTGTTGAAAATCATCGTTGGGCGCGACACCCTGTACGATGACTTTCGCACTGCTCAAAAGAATATCTCCGCTCAGCTCATAAATCATGACCGTGCCTGTTGTTGCTTACTTCTGGTGCAGTTTCGCCGCGATACGCAGACGCAGCGCATTCAGTTTGATGAAGCCGGCTGCATCCTTTTGATCGTACGCGCCCTTGTCGTCTTCAAACGTGGCGATGCTCGGGTCAAACAGCGAATCGGTCTTCGAATCGCGTCCGACTACGATCACATTGCCCTTGTAGAGCTTGACGCGTACCCAGCCGTTGACGGTCTTTTGCGTCGCGTCGATCAGGGTTTGCAGCGCCAGACGTTCCGGAGCCCACCAGTAACCGTTGTAGATCATCGATGCATAACGCGGCATCAGATCATCTTTCAGGTGAGCCACTTCGCGATCCAGTGTGATGGATTCGATGGCGCGATGCGCCTTCAGCATGATGGTGCCGCCGGGGGTTTCGTAGCAACCGCGCGACTTCATGCCGACGTAACGATTTTCTACCAGATCCAGACGTCCGATGCCGTGACGGCCACCCAGTTCGTTCAGTTTGGTCAGTATGGTGGCAGGTGACATGGCGGTGCCGTTCAGTGCGATGATGTCGCCATTTTTGAATTCGAGATCCAGATACTCGGCTGCATCCGGTGCCGCCTCAGGAGACACGGTCCAGCGCCACATCGAGTCTTCGGCTTCGGCAGCCGGATCTTCCAGATGACGGCCTTCGTAGGAGATGTGTAGCAGGTTGGCGTCCATCGAGTATGGTGAGCCGCCTTGCTTGTGCTTCATTTCGACCGGGATGCCATGTTGCTCTGCATAGGCCATCAATTTTTCGCGCGACAACAGATCCCACTCGCGCCATGGTGCGATGACTTTGATATTTGGATTCAATGCGTAAGCGCCCAGCTCGAAACGCACCTGGTCGTTGCCCTTGCCGGTCGCGCCGTGCGAGATGGCTTGCGCGCCTGTCATGGTTGCGATTTCGATCAGACGCTTGGCGATCAGCGGACGTGCGATCGACGTGCCGAGCAGGTATTCGCCTTCATACACGGTATTGGCGCGGAACATCGGAAAGACGAAGTCGCGCACGAACTCTTCGCGCAGATCGTCGATGTAGATGTTTTCAGGAGTGATGCCCATCTTCAGTGCCTTGGCGCGTGCCGGCTCCAGTTCTTCTCCCTGGCCGACATCGGCGGTGAAGGTAACCACTTCGCACTGGTATGTGTCTTGCAGCCATTTCAGAATGACTGAGGTATCGAGGCCGCCGGAGTAGGCGAGGACTGCTTTTTTAATGTCGCTCATATATAACCTATTGATTAATTTGAATTAATTTGCTTCTTGCTGATTTTGTTGTCGAATCTGGCCTTGTCGATGACAAAGCGTTCATGCGTGCCTTGTGCGATCAAATCCACGCCGTCATGTGCGGAAACGGCAAAAGTCAATTTCCGGCCTTCGACCGCGATCAATTCTACGCTGGCGGTCACGGTGAGCCCCGGCGGCGTGGCGGCTTCATGGCTGACGTTGATGTGCGTTCCTAAAGACTGCTCTGTCGGCCAATCCAGATGCGGCTTGATGCACATGATGCAAGCCCATTCCAGGAAACCTACCATGTAGCCGGTGGCGAACACTTCCGGCATCGCCAAAAATTCAGGGGACTCCGGATAAAGCGCCGGTACGGTTCTGTTGGGTGGCAAGAGATATTTGTGTTCGTATCGGATGCCCGGTATTAACGTATCTTTCATCCTACTGTAGCCTATTCTGTATGTTAGCCAATATGCTCATAACGGTGTGGAGTCGTCATAAAGTGTTTCGGGTGCAATATCAATTTCGCCGGGCCAAATGACTGTTCCATAAGCAATTTTAGCTCCATGAAAAAGTTGTGATGAAGAAATGCGACTCCACGGGCGCATAGTCAGCAGGGGGCGCATATCAAAGCGCCGTTGCTCGCCATTTTGAAAGGCGAGTTCCAGTTGAAAGTCGGGCGTGGTTCTTACACTGACAACATCAATTAACATTTATTCCTCACTGGAGCGGCGCAATGCGGAATGGATCTTCACCGTTAACCGCCAATTCCCAATCCACCATTAATTCTTCCTTGTGAATCTCAATCCAGGCTTGAACCATCTTCAGTTGTTTTGGTGGCAGTTCACCATCAAAGATACGGCCATCATCAATCGCAATTGCCGCTTCCACCCCTTGGTAGCGCACATGAATATGCGGCAGGTGATGGCGACGGTTGTCTCGATAAAACATCAAAACAAGTATGCCGTAAAACATACTGATTGTTGGCATATCGAAGTTCCTTTTAGTCGACCTTACCCAATAGCAAATATTCCATCAAAGCTTTCTGTACATGTAGCCTGTTTTGGCTGCGGCCCCCGCTGCGCGGATGTTTTTGTGCCTCCGCCGAAACAGGCTACAACTGGCAACCATTTTAGTCGACCTTGCCTAACAATAGGTATTCCATCAAAGCTTTCTGTACATGTAGCCTGTTTTCCGCTTCTTCCCACACCACGCTTTGCGGGCCATCCATGACTCCGGCGGAGACTTCTTCGCCGCGATGTGCTGGCAGGCAGTGCATGAACAATGCGTCTTTTGCCGCGATCGCCATCATGTCTTCATCGACTTGCCAGTCGGCGAAGTCCTTCATGCGCTCTTCGTTTTCTGCTTCAAATCCCATGCTGGTCCACA
Organism: Gallionella sp.; assembly: GCA_041660905.1. GTDB lineage: Bacteria > Pseudomonadota > Gammaproteobacteria > Burkholderiales > Gallionellaceae > Gallionella. The sequence goes on along the minus strand of JBAZVL010000001.1, from coordinate 107,678 downwards.
CATCGGTGGTGACCAGATCCGCATCTCTTGCGGCTTCCATCGGGTCAGTGAATTCTTCGTAATGCTCATGGCCATAAAGTCCCGCGCGTTCCGGTTCAACTTCATATTCTGGCGGGGTAGACACATGGACGTTGAAGTCGAGGATCTCTGCCGCCTGCAGCCAGGTGTTGCACATGTTGTTCGAATCGCCTATCCATGCGACCGTCTTGCCCTGTATGCTGCCGCGCTGTTCGATATAGGTGTAGATGTCGGCCAGAATCTGGCAGGGGTGATATTCGTTGGTCAGTCCGTTGATCACAGGTACGCGCGAATTCGCGGCAAAGCGTTCGATGATGGACTGCTCGAAGGTGCGTATCATCACCAGATCCGACATGCGTGAAATGACTTGCCCTGCATCTTCCACCGGTTCGCCGCGTCCCAGTTGTGAGTCGCGCGTGTTCAGGTAAATCGCAGAGCCGCCCATTTGCTGCATGCCAGCTTCAAATGATAAGCGGGTGCGCGTGCTGGCTTTTTCGAAGATCATCACCAGGGTGCGATCCGAGAGTGGCCAGTATTGCTGGTAAGACTTGTACTTCTGTTTGATGATGCGAGTGCGTTCAAACAGATATTCTAACTCTTCTCTATTTAAGTCTTTGAATTGTAAGAAATGTTTTACTGTGGCGCTCGGTTTTTCTGACATGGTTTGTTTCCAATCAGGATTGCAAAAAATCTTTGATGAGCGGGCAGAGAATGTCCAGTAATTGCTGAGCTTCATCCTGCGTCATCACTAGCGGTGGCAACAAGCGGACGACACTGTCTGCGGTGACGTTGATCAGCAAGCCTTTATCCAGCGCCTGTTTGACCAGTTCGCCGCAGGGCTTGTTAAGTTCAACGCCTATCATCAGTCCCTGACCGTGCAGTGCGACAAAACCGCTCACGTCTTTTAAAGCATCGGCAAAAACCCGACGGAAGAACTGGCCTAATTGTTCGGCATGAACCATCAATTGGTCTTGTTCGACGATGCTAAGCGTGGCGATTCCGGCCGCGCAGGCGAGCGGGTTGCCGCCGAAGGTCGAGCCGTGATTGCCGGGTTTGAAGGTGCCGACAGCCGCGCCTGCGGTCAGACACGCGCCGATCGGCACGCCTGAACCCAAGCCCTTAGCCAGTGTCATCACGTCCGGCAAGATGCCAGTGTGTTGGTGCGCGAACCATTTTCCGGTGCGACCGATGCCGGTCTGAACTTCATCGAGCATCAACAGCCAGTTATGTTCGGTGCAAATCGCGCGCAATTGTTGCAGATAGCCGATATCGGGAGTGCGTAAGCCGCCTTCCCCCTGGATCGGCTCGACCAGTATCGCAACGATATTGGGGTTGTGTTGCGCCACCTGACGGATGGAATCGACATCATCATAAGGCACGCGCACAAAGCCGGTAACCAGCGGTTCGAAACCAGCTTGCACCTTGCGGTTGCCGGTAGCCGAGAGCGTGGCCAGAGTGCGGCCGTGAAATGACTTCTCCATCACGATGATGGCGGGATTGTCGATGCCGCGATTATGACCGTACAGGCGGGCGAGTTTGATCGCCGCTTCGTTGGCTTCACAGCCGGAATTGCTGAAAAACACTTCCTGCATGCCGGAGAGTTCGCACAGTTTGTCGGCGAGCGTTTCCTGACCATTGATCTGGTAGACATTGGAGCAGTGGATCAGCGAGTTGATTTGTGCAGTCAGTGCTGCAGTGAAACGCGGATGAGCGTGCCCCAGTGTGTTGACGGCAATGCCGGACAGACCGTCCAGATAACGTTTACCCGCGTTATCCCACAGCCAAGCGCCTTCGCCGCGTACAAAAGCGACTGGCAGGCGTGCATACGTGTTCATTACATGTGACATACAGTACCTTTTATGGGCGGAGCAATCCGCCGTTTAGCCAACGAGCATGGCAAAGACCAGTCTCTGATGATAAAACCCGCCATGCTTGTTCCCTCTTTTCTACCTCTCCCCCGAAGGGGAGAGGGCTGAGGTGTCGCGTCGCGAGTTTTACAATATTTCTCCTAACCACAAGAGGCGTATATTGAGCCAAACAGCCCTGTCCAGGCAAGTGAAACAATTATTTTCAGCGGTAAAAAGCAAACAAGCCGACATCGCTGTCGGCTCGCAGTGTGCAACAAGACGTCAGAGCAATTAAGCCATAGCCTTGATAGCAGCAGAAAGACGGCTCTTATGACGAGAAGCCTTATTCTTGTGTATGATCTTCTTGTCGGCGATGCTGTCTACCGTGCTAACTGAAGTTTGATATACAGACTGTGCTGCAGCCTTATCACCCGCTTCGATTGCTTTGATAACTTTCTTGATCGCAGTGCGCAATTCAGAGCGCAAGCTGCTGTTGTGAGCATTTTGTTTTACTGCTTGACGGGCACGCTTGCGAGCTTGTGCTGTATTTGCCATGACTACTCCTTGAGAATTCGGTACAACGAAAGGCAGGCATTCTAGTGATTTATTCAGCATTTTGCAAATAAATTTAGCAAACAAGCAATAACGGCGGATTAGGCGGATAACTGAGTCGCTGGATCATTTGTCATCGCGGGCGGAAACTTGTTGATTTAATGCGCTTTTAGGCGAAATCGATTTTTTCGGGTAGCCTCTTCGTCCTTGCTTGAGTATTACGTTTTTCTTAGTTGAACGGCTTAGCATGCATCACGTTATAATTCCCCTTTCGTTTATCCGCGCGGTGTAGCCGCCCAAACTCATGTCAATTGCCGATACGTATACCCTTGCCGATGTCGTTCGCTGGTACACCATGCAGGAATTGCAGAAGGCCAAGGCTTATCTGAACTCGATCACTCAGTTAACGGTACAACCGAACCGGATCACGGCGCAGGTGCGGGGGACGGCAAAATTACCTTATGCGGTAGATATTCATTTCTCTGCTGATCATATGGGAGTGTCCGGCATACGTCCCGGATGCAGTTGTCCTGTCGGGTTTAAATGCAAGCACACCGCAGCGGTGCTGTTGACGGCGTTGTCTCTGCCGCGTGCGCCGACGGTGAATCCGGCCCTGCTCGATTGGGTTGATTCTTTCCGTAAGGCGCTCTCCGTCCCGGTCAAGAAAAAGGCAAAACCGGTCGTTCGCCCCGAGCGTCTCTGTTATGCGCTGATGAAGTCTTTTAATTCAGATAGTTATATTATTGGCGTATATAAGGCCAAGATGGCGGCTGACGGTCAGTTGCAAGGGCAGATGGAAGAGTGGAGCAATATGGAGCGCGCGCTGATCAAGCCGCCTCAGTTTGTCGGTGAAGAGGATTTGCCCATCCTGCGCTTACTCTGGAAGCAGCGCGAAAAGTACGATGGCAATATCGTGATGGGCAAACAGGGGCATGAGATTCTCACCAGTCTGCTGGCTTGTGGTCGATTCTATTGTATGGAAAGAGTGGCGGGTAATCGCTATGTGTTGTCTGCGCCGGTACGCTTAAAACAGGGCGGCGTGCGCGAAGCCAAGCTGGACTGGGGGGCGGATGAGGCAGGCCGCATGATCCCCCGCATCATCCGCCGTGGTTCGCCGGTCGATGTGTTGCCGTTGCAGGAAGCGACCTGGTATCTGGATATGAAGGCCGGTGAGATCGGTCAGCTGAAACTGGCGCAATCCCCTTTGCAAATCGCGCAATTGTTGAGTATGCCGCCGCTAAGGGAAGTTGATGTGGCCGTGGTGTCCGAGGTGTTGCGCGAAATGGTGCCGGATTTGCCCGCGCCCAGCACCACCCGCTTGCGCACGCTGGATGAGCCGTTAAAACCCGTCTTGTTGCTGGAGACCTCTGCGCCCGTGTATATGGGGCGCTTTCGCGGTTATGCGTTCGGCACTCAGGTGCGCGACTATGCCTGTGTGCAGTTTCAATACGGCGATGCGGTTTTGCAGCCCGATCACGCCAGTGAATTCGTTTCATTGAAAAACGGTGAGACCGTGCGCGTCAAACGCGATACCAAGTCGGAACAGCGCTTGCTCAAGACGTTGCGCAGCTTCGGTCTGGAAGAGATTCCCAGTTTCGGCATTTCTATGGCCGATCAGACCGCATACGGGCTGGAGAGTGAAAAAGTCTGGCCGCAATTTATGCAAAACACCGTGCCGCAGATGAAGGCGGCGGGCTGGGAAATCGTCATTCCTCAGGGATTTCGTCACCATGTGCTGGAAGTCGAAGAATGGGTAGGTGAATTCGATGAGCAGGAAGACGGCTGGTTCAGTCTGAATATGGGCATCGTGGTCAATGGCCAGCGTCTGGCGCTGGCTCCCTTGCTGCACGAGCTGTTCAAGACCGATGCGCGCTGGCTGGATGCGATCTCGCTGGAGAGAATGAAGGAAAATGAGGCGATCGCCTTGCATTTGCCGGACGGCGGTGTGGTCAGGGTGCCGGCAGAGCGCATCAAGCCGCTGGCACGGACCTTGATCGAACTGTTCGATGGTAAGGGCGGTGGTGAGGCTATCCGTCTGTCTCGTTACGATGTGGCGCGTATCGATGCGCTGTCCGATCTGTCGCGCTGGCAGTTCAAGGGCGTGGATGCGCTGACCAGTCTGGCCAAAAAGCTCAAGGACACCTCCGGTATACAGCCGGTGCAGCCGCCCGAAGGTTTTGCGCTGCAACTGCGCCCTTATCAGATGGAAGGGCTGGCCTGGTTGCAGTTTCTGCGTCAGCAGGAGCTGGCCGGGATACTGGCCGATGACATGGGCTTGGGTAAAACCGCCCAGACGCTCGCGCATCTGCTGCTGGAGAAACAGGCGGGGCGCATGGATAGACCCTCGCTGGTTGTCTTGCCTACCTCATTGATTTTTAACTGGAAACGTGAGGCTCAGCGCTTTGCGCCGCAACTCAAGATGTTGTCCTTGCACGGCAAGGAACGCACTGAGCATTTTCCGCTGATCGCCGAACACGATGTCGTGCTCACCACTTATCCCCTGCTTTGGCGGGATGAGGAGGCGTTGCTGGAACACAACTACCATCTGCTGATTCTGGATGAGGCGCAAACGGTCAAGAATGTCTCCAGTCAGGCCGCCCAGGTGGTGCGCCGTCTGAATGCGCGGCATCGTCTGTGCCTGACCGGTACACCGCTGGAGAATCATCTGGGCGAATTGTGGGCGCAGTTTGACTTCCTGTTGCCGGGGCTGTTGGGCGACTTGAAAGGCTTTACCAAGACCTGGCGCACGCCGATTGAGAAGCACGGCAATAAGTTGCGCCGCGACCTGCTGGCGCAGCGCGTCAAACCGTTCATCATGCGTAGACGCAAGGAAGATGTGGCCACCGAATTGCCACCCAAGACCCTGATTGTGCGCACGGTTGAGTTGGAAGGCACGCAGCGCGACCTGTATGAGACAGTGCGTATCGCGATGGATCAGCGGGTACGCGAAGAAATCGCCGAGAAGGGCTTTGCGCGCAGCCACATCATCATTTTGGACGCGTTGCTGAAACTGCGTCAGGTCTGCTGCGATCCGCGCCTGTTGAAGTTGACCAGCGCCAAAAAGGTTAAGGAGCACGCCAAGCTCGATTTGCTGATGGAAATGTTGCCTGAACTGGTGAGTGAAGGTCGGCGCATACTGGTGTTTTCGCAATTTACCTCGATGCTGGAACTGATCGAAGAAGAACTGGCGAAAGAAAAACTGAGCTATGTGAAGCTGACCGGAGATACGCAAAATCGCGAAGAAGTGGTGCGCCAGTTCCAGGACGGCGAAGTGCCGATCTTCCTGATCAGCTTGAAGGCGGGCGGGGTGGGGCTGAATCTGACCACGGCGGACACGGTGATCCATTACGACCCTTGGTGGAATCCGGCTGTGGAGAATCAGGCGACCGACCGCGCGCATCGCTTAGGTCAGACCAAGAACGTGTTCGTCTACAAACTGGTGGTGGCAGGCAGTATCGAGGAGAAGATTTTGGCGCTGCAAGAGAAGAAGGCGGAGTTGGCTGCCGGCATCCTGTCGGAAGACAGTGCGGGGCTGACTAAATTTGGCGAGGCGGATATTGCGGCCCTGCTGGCGCCGCTGCCTAATGACGAGAGCGCATAGCAATGAGTTGGATCACGCAATTGTTTGCCCATCAGCCGGAAAATGAATCGGTTCTGAACGGCGCCATCGAGCGTGCCGTGAATATGGTTGAACCGCGACTGCTGCAGATCGGCGATTATCATGCGTACTATCGCAAGCCGGTTGCGCATGCCCTGGCCTACGCCGCCGAACTTGCCTCACGGGTGCCCGGACCGGTGGAGCTTAGCCGGGAGTCATATGCTCGCGATGTGCTGGTTCATGCGCTGTTTCCATCCGTTGATTTTGTTGCGGACGCGTTCTGTACTAGTCACGCCTTACATGAATATCATCAACAACATCCGGGTGCCGACGAACTTTATGCACTGATGGGGATGCGGCGTGTGGAAAAGACGCAGTTCGGCATTGAGTTGTCAGGTGATTTTATTCAGCACGATGTGATGCAAAATGCGGTTTATTTCACCAGTCATACGATAGAAAATCCGGCGTTCAGCGAACTGGAGGCCAGATCGCAGGTTACGCTGAGTTTTTTCGACAGTCTGGTAGGCAAGGTCAAAAAAAGGGTCGAAGCGCGCCGGCAGGAGCAGCAATCGAAGTTACTGGAAAAAGATATGCTGGTGGCGCGACTGCGTGCTGCAGATGCCAGCGCACGCCCCGGGCTTGAAGTTGAGTTTGCCAGGATGATTGCCGACATGCAGACTGAAGCAGGGTTGCCCGATTTGAATCACTATCAAGCGGATTTTGAGGCGGTGCTGCTTAACCCTGAGTTGTATCTGCGCCTGGCGCAGACCCCGATTATCCTTGATCGTATGGGCATCAGACGGGAGAGTGTGGAGAGCGGGCAGGCGGATCAGGTTTTGTTTAGCGAATTGATAGACTATGACCGACGGAACTGGACAGTAACCATGGTGCATTGCAGTCATCTGAGTGATGAGTCTCTGGCCGATAAGTTTGAAAAATCATATCGTCATCTTGCCGTGTGAGTGTTTTGATTCGCTGTTTGATTTTTTGCCTGTGCGCATTCCGTCCGCAGGCGTGAAAAGTTATGCAAAGTTGCTGCTTTATGCAATGGTGGTAATTTTGTTTTATTAACTGATTGATTTTAATTGTATTTTTCATTTTATCGGCATCTGTTCAGCAGGCGGGTGTATCGTTTCGTTTTATGAGCGATGTCGGTTCGCGGATGCATTATTGCGAGACTAAATGGGAGATTTTAGCTTTTCCTTGTGTTTGACCGGCGCAAATACACAAAAATGGGCTAATTGGAGTAGAATTTTCAGCCACGCAGTGCTTCTGCGTATTCATTTCCCGATTTAACCTTGTGTTGCAGCGCGAATAATGCAACCTGATTCTTATGTTTCAGGCTCTTCTTTAACTGCGGCCCCAATTTTTGCATGGATCAGATTTATGAAGAAAACCACAAGTACGCTTATCCTCGTTCTGATTGCCATGTTGGCTGCTCCGGTCGCTCAGGCGGCGTTTGAAGATGACCTGATGGCAACGACTGCGCAGATAAATCCGCAAGCTTTGCGAGACTTGCGTGCAAAGGCGGCGGCAGGTGATGTCGCTGCCCAGTTAAATATTGGCGGCTTATTTTTTATCGGTCGTGAAGTCGAGCAGGATTACGTTGAGGCGGCAAAGTGGTTTTTGCTGGCTGCGCGCAAGGGTAACGTTCAGGCGCAGTACAACATGGGAATGATGTATGCCACCGGGCGTGGTGTGGCGCAAGATATGGTAAAAGCGGTGTACTGGTATCAGCAGTCCGCCCGGCAGGGTTTGGATCTGGCACAGCTCAATCTCGGTGTGGCCTATGCAACGGGACAAGGCGTCACTCAAGACGAATTTGCCGCTGTTAAGTGGTTTTTACTGGCGGCCAATCAAAATGATGTGCAAGCGCAGTTTAACCTCGGTGTGATGTATGCAAACGGGCAAGGCGGTGAGCGTGATCTGGTTGAGGCTTATCGTTGGGCAAAGCGCGCCGCAGACCAAGGGCACGAAATGTCACGATCCCTGAGTGCTGATTTGCTAAAACAGATGACCGTTGAGCAAGTTGCTCAGGCTAATCAATTGCTCAATCCTGTTCCCGGCAAAGCGGCACAGAAGGTGGTGCCCGAAAACCGGAGTGCCATGCAAATCGGACTCGATGCTTACCGGAATGGCGATTATGCGGCAGCATTGAAACAGTGGGTTCCACTGGCGAATAAAGGCGATGCACTGGCGCAGTTTCGTTTGGGTGAAATGAATGAAATGGGGCAGGGGGTGCCGAGGAATGACAAAAGAGCGCTGGAGCGCTATCGTCAGGCAGCCGAATCCGGTAATGCGGAGGCGCAGTTCAGACTCGCAGAAAAATATGAACAAGGGCTAGGTGTTGCCAAAAATAGCAAAATTGCAGCAGCATGGTATGTAAAATCTGCCGTGCAGGGGCATGAGGGGGCGCAGGTTAAAGTAAAGGCTGCGGAAGAAGCGCGTCTGGGGGAGCGTGATCAGTTTGCCGGGAGGACGGTGTGGAAGGCCGACGCTGAAAGTTCGGGACAAACCAAAAAAGAAGAGATTAAGTCTGACTTGCAAACCGGCATGGAAGCATATCAGCGTGGCGATTATCCTGTAGCGTTAAAGATGCTCGTGCCCCTGGCGAATAAGGGGGGGGCGACAGCACAGTTGATTCTGGGCATGATGAATGAGGCGGGGCTGGGAACACCGCAGAATCATAAGCGGGCGGCAGAACGGTATCGACAGGCTGCCGATCAGGGTAATGCAGAGGCTCAGTATCGTCTGGCGAGTTGCTATATCTTGGGGTTGGGTGTTCCGCAGGATAAGAAAATAGCCGATATGTGGTATGCAAAATCAGCTGAGCAGGGTTTTCCTGGCGCTCTGGCCAGAATTAAGGCTGAAGAAGAGGCGCTGGCGGCGAATCGTTTGAAAGAGGCGGCTTTGCTTGTGGAAACAGAGCAGGCTGCGATGCGTGCGAAAGAGAGCGCACGTGTTCAGTCGAGTGCCGATGAGGAGGCACGTTTGGCGCAGGAGAAAAAAAATATAGAGGAAAAAGCTCGTGCGGAAGCCGATGCTAAAGCAAAGCTGCGTGTTGCGAACGAAGCTAAGGTTAAAGCGGATGCGTTAAAAGCGGAAGCAGAGAAACGTGCCTCCGAGGTAGCTCAGGCTGAGAAGGAAAAACGCGCCGCTGAGGCAGTTCAGGCTGAGAAGGAAAAACGCGCCGCCGAGGCAGCTCAGGCTGAGAAGGTAAAACGCGCCGCTGAGGCAGCTCAGGCTGAGAAGGTAAAACGCGCCGCTGAGGCAGCTCAGGCCGAGAAGGAAAAGCGTGCCGCCGAGGTAGCTCAGGCTGAGAAGGAAAAACGCGCCGCCGAGGCAGCTCAGGCTGAGAAGGTAAAACGCGCCGCCGAGGCAGCTCAGGCTGAGAAGGTAAAACGCGCCGCTGAGGCAGCTCAGGCCGAGAAGGAAAAGCGTGCCGCTGAGGCCGCTCAGGCTGAGAAGGAGAAGCAGCATGCTGCGGAAAAACGCAAGGCGGAAGTAAGGGCTGAAAAAGAAGCTAAATTGAAAGAGGCGGCCTTAGCCAAGGCTGAAGCAGCATCGCTCGCCGAAAAACGTGCCAAGGAAGCGGCGGCTAAAAAGGCAGAGCGTGTCGCTGCGGAAGATAAACTTAAAGCGGAAATGGTAAAGCACGAGGCCGAGGTGCGTGCTGCGGAAAAGCTCAAAATCGAAGAGCAGGCTCGCTTGAAGGCGGAAGCACGGGTAAAGGCTGAAAATGAGGCTAAGTTGAAGGCCAAGGCCGAAGCAGATGCACTTGCTGGGAAGCGTGCAAGAGAAGCAGCAGTAGCGCAGGAGAAAAAGGAGGCTGAACTCAGACGTCTACAGCTGGAAGCGGATGAGGCAGCCAAAAAGGCAGAGCAGGTGAAGCTGGCTGCAGAAGCGCTGGCAAAGGATCAGGCAAAAAGGGCGGAAGAGGCAAAGCGAATAGCTGAAATAAAGGCCGCCGAGAAAGCGCATGCCGATGAACAAGTCAAATTGCTAGATGCTGCCAAAGCACAGTCTGCCAGACAGGCTAAGGCGGCTGGCAGCGGGCAGACGGCAGTCAGTCTGCCAAAACAGGCCGGTAAAGCTTCCGATCAAGCCTTGATTGAGCGTTCGGTCAGGGAGTGGGCGCTGGACTGGTCGGGAAAGTATATTGAGGAATATCTTGATTGTTATGTGCCTGGCTATAAACAGGATGGGATGAGTCATGATGCCTGGAAAAAACAGCGTATAGAACGCATCAGCAAGCCCAAGGTTATTGAAATTACCTTGCGAAATATTCATGTCACCCTACAGGATGAGCAGCATGCAACAGTGACTTTTGAACAAAGTTATCGTTCGGATAACTATCGCGATCAGGTCGGAAAAACACTGCGCATGGTGAAGCAGTCCGATCGGTGGCTGATCGCCGGTGAGAGTACTGGCAGCGTCGTTGCGGCAAAAGCCAAGAGCGCGGAGAAGTCGAAAGCAAAAAGCAATTTACCTTAAGTGCGTTTAGCTGCGGCAAAGACGCATTCAGCCCTCGGGTGGAAAACGCAGCGTTTTCGCGGCCTGCACTGTGAGAATTTGCAGACAAATTGCTTAGTAGATATGGTTATAATGGCTTCGTTTCGGTCTCAGGCTGAAACGTCCCATCCGGGGGGATATAACCAACTAATCAAGGAGATAGTCATGAATAAATTGATCATATTGGCTTGTTTGGGGTTTGCTGCACCTGTGTTCGCAGGTGCGCAGCAGGAAAAAATGAAAGGTTGTAATCAGGAGGCAAAAGCGGATGATCTGAAGGGCGATGCACGCAAGGCTTTCATGAGCAAATGTCTGAAGAAGGACTACGTGCTGAAGAATGCAGCACCGGTCGAAGAGTCCGCGAAAGCGGCACCCGTTAAGCAACAGGATAAGATGAAAAGCTGCAATGAAGATGCCGCCAGCAAGGCGCTCAAAGGCGAGGAACGCAAGGCATTCATGAAGAGTTGTCTGAAAGGTTAAGGTTTTAGTCGGTTATAGAAGGCGCACAATGTGCGCCTTTTTAGTTTGGGCGGGTGGAAGTGCTGCCTGATTTGAGGTCGGGTGTATAATCAATGCTTTCCAGCGCGCAAGACGCGTTTAATTCTCAAAATAATCAATGATCAAAAAATTTCTCAAGCGCGTATTCAGCCGCTCTGGCAAGGCTAAAAAAGTCGGCAATGCGCAGATCATCCCTTTTGCATTGCACGGCGTGCCGCGCGAGCAGATCAGCTACGGGGCGAAGCGCGTCACCGACGGCTTGCAGGCGGCGGGGTTTAAGGCTTACGTGGTGGGTGGCGCGGTGCGCGATTTGCTGCTGAATAAAAAGCCCAAGGATTTCGATGTGGCCACCGATGCTACGCCGGAAGAGGTCAAGCGCGTTTTCAGGCGTTCCCGCATCATAGGCCGGCGTTTTCGTCTGGTGCACGTGATGTTCGGTGAAGAACTGGTCGAGGTCGCTACTTTTCGTTGCATGATCGAAACCGCGCAGACTGATGAAAACGGTCGTTTGCTGCGCGATAATGAATTTGGCGATCAGGAACAGGATGCCGCGCGGCGCGATTTTACCGCCAATGCGTTGTTCTACGATCCGACCACGCAGGAGATATTCGACTATCACAACGGTTACAAAGATACGCGTGATCAAATTTTACGGATTATCGGTGACCCGCTGGTGCGCTATCGCGAAGATCCGGTGCGGATGTTGCGCGCCGTGCGACTGTCCGCCAAGCTGGGCATTAAGCTGGATGCGGCCACCGCAGCACCGATCGCGCAGATGAAATCGCTGCTCGACAACGTGCCTGAGGCGCGCATGCTCGATGAAGTGTTGAAGATGTTGCTGTCCGGACATTCGGTCGAATGCATCACTCAGTTGCATAAGATGGAACTGCATCACGGCTTGTTGCCGCTGCTCGATGTCATCTTTGAGCAACCGATGGGCGAGAAATTTGTCATGCTGGCGCTGAAAAATACCGACGAGCGACTGGAGCAAGGCAAGCCCGTTTCGCCCGCCTTTTTGTTTGCCGCTCTGTTGTGGCATGAAGTGCTGGTGACCTGGAATGGTCTGGTCAAGCAGGGTGAACGTCCGGTGGGCGCGATGCACACGGCAATGGATGCGGTGCTGGCGCGTCAGAAGAAAAAACTGGCGATACCGCACCGTCACGATGCGGTGATGAAGGAAATCTGGTTGTTGCAGCAGCGCTTCGATCAGCGCTCGGGCCAGCGTCCATACCGTTTGTTGGAACAGCCGCGTTTCCGTGCCGGTTTCGATTTTCTGTTGTTGCGCTGTGCCAGCAACGAGGTGGATAACGAATTGGGGTTGTGGTGGGACGAGTTTCAGGATGCCAATGAGACGCGCCGTCAGGAGATGCTGCAGCCGGAAGGGGTGGGGGCTGCTGCCAAGAAGCGTCGCCGTAAACCGCGCAAAAAACCGGGTGCTGCTGTTCAATCCGATGCTCAACCCGCCGTTGAACGGGTGGATGAGTGACTGAGTATGTCAGCTTTGTCGGCTTAGGCAGCAATCTGGGGGAGTCGGGCGATCAGCTAGCGCGGGCTTTTGAGAGGCTGGGGCAGTTGCCGGGCACGCGTTTGCTGGCGCAATCCGCGTTGTATCGCAGCTCGCCGGTCGGTTATCTGGATCAGCCTGATTTCGTCAATGCGGTGGCGAAGATTGCCACTACCCTTGCGCCGCAGGCTTTGCTGGCCGCTCTTTTGCAGATCGAGCGTGAATGCGGTCGTGAGCGGACTTTTACCAATGCGCCGCGCACGCTGGATCTGGATGTGTTGTTATATGACGACAGACAGATAGCTGAGCACGGTTTGACCGTGCCTCACCCGCAAATGCACCGCCGCGCGTTTGTCTTGCTGCCTTTGCTGGATATTGAGCCGGATTGCTTGATTCCTGCTGTGGGATCTGCGCGTGAGGCCATGCAGGGGTGTCTGGATCAGGTGTTGAATAGATTGTAGTGTATTGATTGTTAATAATAAACTCTGGATCAGGGGCGTAAAGTCATGAGAACAACATTAACTGCACTCAAATCCATGCACGGCCGTGGCGAAAAAATCGCCATGTTGACTTGCTATGATGCCAGTTTTGCCGCGCTGCTCGAAGCGGCTGGTGTAGATGTGTTGCTGGTGGGGGACTCGCTGGGGATGGTAGTGCAAGGTCAGGAGACTACGCTGCCGGTCAGCTTGTCCGACATGGTTTATCACACGACTTGTGTCGCGCGCGGCGCGGCACAAGCTTTTATCATCAGCGATATGCCCTTCGGCACTTCTCAGGTCAGTCCGGAGAAAACCTTTGAACATGCGGTGAAGCTCATGGCGGCCGGTGCGCACATGGTCAAGATCGAAGGCGGTGCTGCGATGATAGAGACGGTGCGCTTTTTGACCGCACGCGGCATTCCTGTCTGCGCGCATCTGGGTTTGACGCCGCAGTCGGTACATCAGTTGGGCGGCTATCGCGTACAGGGCAGGGAAAAAGATGCGGCTCTGCAGCTGATTGAAGATGCGGCGGGGCTGGAGGCGGCAGGTGCCGGAATGATTGTGCTCGAAGTCGTGCCCGCCTTGCTGGCGGCAGAAGTCACCGCGCAGCTGAATATCCCGGTGATCGGTATCGGTGCGGGTGCGTCCTGTTCGGGGCAGGTGCTGGTGCTGCACGACATGCTGGATGTATATCCTGGCAAGAAGGCGCGCTTCGTGAAAAATTTCATGCAAGGCGCGACCTCCATCGCTGATGCGGTTTCTCGTTATGTGGCTGAAGTCAAAGACGGCAGTTTCCCGTTGCAGGAGCATGGATTTTGATGGAAGTTATTTCTACGATAGCGGCATTGCGCGCGCGTCTGAAGGATGAGGGCAGCATCGCCTTTGTCCCGACCATGGGTAATTTGCATGAAGGTCACCTTAACTTGATGCGGCAGGGGCGTGAGCACGGCCGTTGTGTGGTGGCGAGCATCTTCGTCAATCCGCTGCAATTTGGCCCGAACGAAGATTTTGATCAGTATCCGCGCACGCTGGATGCGGATTGTGAAAAATTGCAGGGCTTGGTGGATGTGGTGTTCGCACCTGCCGTCAATGAAATGTATCCGGTGCAACAAACGGTATTCGTCGAGCCACCTCCCGTTGCCAATGAACTGTGCGGCGCGGCGCGACCAGGGCATTTTTGCGGCATGGCAACGGTGGTGCTCAAATTGCTCAATATCGTCCAACCCGATGTGGCCTTGTTCGGCAAGAAGGATTATCAGCAGCTGCACATCATTCGGCAGTTCGCCTCTCAGCTGAATTTGCCGGTTAGCATCGTAGGCGGTGCAACGGTGAGAGCGGCGGATGGACTAGCCTTGAGTTCGCGCAATCAGTATATGACTCAAACTGAAAGGGCTGAGGCGGTATTTTTGAGTCAGACCCTGCAATTGATGCGGACGGCGGTGTTGCAAGGGGCGCGTAACTACGAACAATTGCAGCAACAGGCCAGCGCTGCGTTAACGGCTCGCGGCTGGGTGGTGGATTATGTGTCGATACGCAATCAGACGGACTTGAGCCCGGCAGATGATACACAGGCAGAATTGGTTATTCTGGCCGCAGCACGGTTGGGTAAAACCCGCTTGCTGGATAATGTAGAGTTGAGTATCGCCTAGTGGCAAGGGATAGAATTACTCCTTGCGCGATATCGCCCATTCAAACGGATGCTTTCAGCCGTGACTCAGAGAAATTCAAACAAAGATTCCGTGGTGAGAGCGCGTTTGCGTCACGCAACGCACGCACACCATGTGCGGCTAAATGAACACCCATTGCTGCATGAATTGACGCAGGGCGAATTGTCGCCGGGCGCGTATCGTCTACTTCTGCGGGCATATCTTCAACTCTACTCGCTGTTGGAAGCGCGAATTCATCACTATCTGGAAAAGGTATCTTGTGCGTTTCATTATGCAGAGCGGAATAAATTGCCGTGGCTGATCAGGGATTTGGAATTTTTCCATGAAGAATTACCCGTTGTTGACGCGCTGAGCTGGGATTTTCCTGTGATTGAGAACATGGCTCAGTTGATCGGGGTACTGTATACCCTCGAAGGTTCAACACTAGGCGGTCAGCATATTTCCCGTTGCTTGGCTAAGTCCCATGGACTGACCGTGGATAGCGGTGCATGCTTTTTTAATGGCTACGGGGAACGTACCCAGGCTATGTGGCAGGTGTTTCTTGATTTTGCCGAATCTCTGCCGGTTGATGACTGCGGGGAAGCGGCGCGTTCGGCGTCTCAGGTGTTTGAATTATTTGAGCGTGTGCTAGGTGACTTGCCCTCAAGGGAATGTGAGACTAGGCAGGTAAACGTATGAAAAATCTGAGTCAGGATGATTTCGAGCTTGCTTTGCGTCGATGTGAAGCTGAGCCCATTCATCATGCGGGGAAAATTCAGCCACACGGAGCGCTGCTCGTTCTGGGGTTGGAACATCCATATCTCGTTTTGCAGTGCAGCGAAAATCTGGCCGATTTCATCGACTTGCCAGTCAATGGTGCGTTGGGGAAAACGCTGGTGGATCTGCTGGATGTCGCTGCCGTCGAACAACTCATGCAACTCATGCGAGCCGCCGGCGAACAGCATTCGGTGTCCGGCAGGATCTGCGTGACCTGGCAGCAAAAGCGCAGCGATCTGACGGTGCGCCTGTTCGTGTCGGCATCGGCGTATGTGCTGGAATTGCTGCACAACACGGCAGAGTATGCCACCGAACACTTGTCTGGTCTGCTGCGGACCGTCCAGCGTTCATTGCTGGCGCTGAGTGAGGATACCGATAGCTATCATTATTTTCAGCAAGTTGCCTGCGTGGTTCGAGAGTTGACCAGTTTTGATCGCGTCATGGTTTACCGTTTTGACAGCAACTGGGACGGTGAAGTGATCGCCGAGAGTCGGGAGGAATCGGTGCACTCCTATCTTGGATCGCGTTTCCCGGCCAGCGATATTCCTCCTCAGGCGCGCAGACTCTATACGCGCAATCCGGTGCGGCAGATTGCCGATACCGAGGCCGTGTCTGTGCCCATTGTGCCGGTGCTCAATCCGCTTACCATGGCGCCGCTGGATATGACTTTCTCGGTGCTGCGCAGTCTCTCGCCGGTGCATATTGAATATCTGCGCAACATGGGTGTGCGTGCCTCCATGTCCATTTCCTTGCTGCAAAACGGTCGTTTGTGGGGGTTGATTGCCTGTCATCACAGAGAGCCGAAACAGGTATCCAACGCGGTACAGGAAGCCGGCTCATTTTTGAGTCAGATTGTCTCGTCCAAGCTCTCGCTGCTCGAAGTGCATGAATGGCGCAACATAGGGATGGAAGCGAGCCGCATTGTCGGTGCCCTGCTGAAAAATATTACGATAGATACAGAAGAAGCTATCTACCGGCATTTGCTGCCTGATCTGCTCGATTTGCTGGATGCGAGCGGGGTGATCATGGTCGTGGAGGGGCGGCGCTATGTGTATGGTGATCTGCCATCTCACGCTGATACTGAAGATTTAATCTTGTGGTTGAGTACGCAATCGGCTGCGGAGACAGTGAGTTGTAATCATCTGGGCGAGCGATTCCCGTCTGCTACTCGTTATGCCGAGGTGGCGTCCGGCTTGCTGGCGACCCCGCTGTCTGAGGCTATGAATAACTGCATTATCTGGCTGCGCAAGGAGAAGTTGCGCACGGTGCACTGGGCGGGGCGTCCGGAAAAAATCTTCCATGAGGATGCGGCTGGTGTGCGTTTGTCGCCGCGCAAGTCATTTGAAGCCTGGCAGGAGATCTGGCGAGGTCGCAGTGCGCCCTGGTCACACATTGAAGTTGAGACGGCAAAATCGATCGCGCTGGCACTCACGCAGGGCTTGGCGCAAAAAGCGCAGTTGGAGCTGGCTCAGGCAGAAAAAAAGCGTGCGGATGAAGCGCTGCGTGAGGTGAGTCAATATCGGGCATTTTTTGAAAATAGTCCGATCGCGGTGCATCTGGTCAATGTCGCATCACAAAGTGTGATGCTGGCCAATCAGCGTTTTGCTGAGTTGACTGGCGTTGATATGGCTAAGATAGCGGGGACTGATCCAAAACAATACTATGCCAAGCCGCAGGACTATGAGGCGGTACTGGCGGAATTGGCAAGCGGCAGGCCGGTGACCAATGTTTTGGTGCAAATAAGGGTGCGCGGTTCATCTGAGGGTGAAAGATGGGTGCTCGCTTCCTGCCAGCAGCTCAGTTATCAGAATGCAGCGGCGGTTCTGGTTTGGTTTTACGATATTTCTGAACTTAAACGTGCCGAAGAAGCGCTGCTGATTACGGCCAGCGTTTTTGCCAATATTCAGGAGGCGGTGTTGATTGCCGATGCCAACGCGACCATCATCGATGTCAATCCGGCCTTTTCGATGATTACCGGCTATGCGCGCGATGAGGCGATCGGCAAAAACCCCAGGATGTTGAGTTCTGGCCGGCATAACAAGGAGTTTTATGCGGCCATGTGGGGTGCGTTGAAGAGCCAGAAGAGTTGGCGTGGCGAGATTTGGAATAAACGTAAATCGGGGGAGCATTACGCCGAAATGCTTTCCATCTCGGTCGTTCAGGATAACGAGGGCAAGGTGCTGCGTTATGTTGCGGTGTTCTCGGATATTACGCATCTCAAGGCGCATGAAGCCGAATTGCGACGAATTGCGCACTATGATGCGCTCACCGGCATTCCAAACCGGGCGCTGCTGGTTGACCGGATGAGGCAGGCGATTGCACAGACGCTGCGTGAGAAAAATTTGCTGGCGGTCTGCTATCTCGATCTGGATGGATTTAAATCGATCAATGACACGCTGGGGCACGAGGCAGGCGACCAGGTGCTGATTGATACGGCCTCGCGCATCGGTCATACCATACGTGGCGGGGATACGGTCGCGAGGCTGGGTGGCGATGAGTTTGTGGTGTTGCTGCCGGGTTTGAGTCATGTCGATGAATGCGTGCCTACCTTGGAACGCTTGCTCACTGAGATCGCAACGCCGATCTCGATCAATGGTTTTATCTGCAGGGTCAGTGCGAGTATTGGTGTGAGTATTTTGGTGTGTGATAAGGAAGCGCCGGATACTTTGTTGAGTCGGGCGGATCAGGCGATGTATAAAGCAAAGCAGTCTGGAAAAGATCGCTACTGGATATACGGTGAGGCAGGCGGAAGTGATGAGTAATCGACCGGCAGAATAAATGGCTGTCCGGCTTTATGTGTGTCGCCAACTTCAGATATAATCCCGCCCCCAAATCGAAAGGTAGTCAGTCCATGCAAAGAATCATGCTTAAAGCCAAGTTGCACCGGGTGCACGTGACGCACTCCGAGTTGCATTACGAGGGTTCTTGCGCGATAGACGACGATCTGCTGGAAGCTGCTGATATTCATGAATATCAGCAAATCGATATCTACAATGTCAACAATGGGGAGCGATTCACCACCTATGCGATTCGTGCGCAACGGGGTTCCGGCATTATTTCGGTGAACGGTGCGGCTGCGCGCCGTGCGAGTCCTGGCGATATTCTGATCATCGCCACCTACGCGAATTACGATGAGTCAGAGCTGAAAAATTTCCACCCGCAATTAGTTTATGTGGATGAAGAAAATCGCATTGCAGATCGACGCAATGAAATTCCTGTGCAGTCGAGGTGAATAAGTAAACGCTGATGAAGCTGGTTGCCGCGGAGCATAACTGCCCGCATACTTGGGCGTGATTAGGGATAAAACAGGGTGAATCTTGTAATTTGTTGGAATGTTGCATTGACCGAAAGCTCATTCGCAGGTACGATTGCAGAACTTTAAAAGCACTATGGATTGATTACGATGCGCCGTAAACTAGTAGTCGGTAATTGGAAAATGTATGGTCGTCTGGCTAAAAATCAGGCGTTGCTGCAAGGCGTAATGGATGGCGTGCGCGAATTGCGCGATGCTGACTATGCGGTTTGTGTACCTTATCCCTACCTGTCGCAGGCTCAGTCTATGCTTGCCAGCAGTAATGTGGCTTGGGGTGCGCAGAATTTAAGTCCTCAGGAAGAGGGTGCTTTTACCGGTGCTGTCGCTCCTGGAATGTTGGTCGACTTCGGTTGCCGTTATGTGATCATAGGCCATTCCGAGCGTCGCGGTCTGTTTCATGAGAGCAATGAAATTGCCGCAGCGAAATTTGAAGCGGCACAAAAGGCTGGTTTGACACCGATATTCTGTGTGGGTGAGACGCTGGCGGAACGTGAGTCAGGGGTTACAGAGCAAGTGGTCGCAACTCAGTTGGATGCGATTCTGGTTCGTCATGGTGTACAGGCCTTGGCTAAAGCGGTTATCGCTTATGAGCCGGTATGGGCCATCGGTACGGGTAAAACAGCCAGTCCTGATCAGGCGCAGGCAGTGCATGCGTTTATTCGGCAGCGTGTAGCTGCTCAGGATGCGCAGGTGGCACAAGGTTTGTGTATTCTTTACGGCGGCAGTGTAAAAGCATCAAATGCAACAGAACTGTTTGGTATGCCGGATATTGATGGCGGTCTGATCGGTGGTGCTTCACTGGTTGCAGATGATTTTGTGGCGATTTGTAAAGCAGCGCAATAATAATCTAAGTAGTTTGGAGTCGGTGTGGAAACATTAGTTTGGGTGGTTCATTTGTTGACGGCAATTGTATTGTGCGGTCTGGTGTTGGTGCAGCATGGTAAGGGCGCGGACATGGGGGCTGCATTCGGTTCCGGTTCTGCGGGCAGTCTGTTTGGTTCAAGCGGATCGGCCAATTTTTTAAGCCGCAGTACGGCGGTGGCAGCAACGGTGTTTTTTATCACGAGTCTGACGCTGACTTATCTGTACTCGCATCCCGCGCAGCAGCAGGGTGTGATGGACAGGGTTAAGGCGGGCGAAGTAAAATCACCCGTTGTTGTTCCTGTAGATACTTCGAAATCTAGCGAGATTCCGAAATAATATATTAGTAGTATGCGGTTGTGGTGGAATTGGTAGACACGCAAGCTTGAGGTGCTTGTGCCCGTAAGGGCGTGGGAGTTCGAGTCTCCCCATCCGCACCAGATTTATAAGTAGTATGGCGTCAAATATAACAAGCTGTAAAATCTATAATAAAAACAATATACTAAAAATCCAAGTCGATGCATGAGTGTTGACAATCTAAAAAAATCGAAAATACAGTGATAACCGCGCTATCCCCAAGGGGCTGGCATGCGGGTCACATGCAGAGGGGGGAAGCTCAATGTTGGAAAACTATTTTCCGGTGCTGTTGTTCATCTGTATTGGTTTGGCCTTTGGAATTGCGCCTGTTTTGCTAGGGCGTTTGGCTGCACCGCACCGTCCTGATAATAAAAAACTGTCTCCCTATGAGTGCGGCTTCGAAGCCTTCGAGGATGCGCGCATGAAGTTTGACGTTCGTTATTACCTGGTTGCCATCCTGTTTATCCTGTTCGATCTTGAAATTGCCTTTCTTTTCCCCTGGGCGATTGTGCTCAAGGAAATCGGCATGTTCGGCTACGTGTCCATGATGATCTTTTTGGCTATCCTTGTGGTCGGTTTTGTCTATGAATGGATGAAAGGAGCCTTGGAATGGGAATAGAAGGCATATTGGAAAAGGGTGTGGTCACGACTACGCTAGACACCATTATCAATTACACCCGGACAGGTTCACTCTGGCCGATGACATTCGGTCTGGCTTGTTGTGCCGTTGAAATGATGCAGGCGGGCGCGTCGCGTTACGATCTGGACCGTTTCGGTATCGTGTTTCGCCCCAGTCCCAGGCAATCAGATGTCATGGTGGTGGCCGGGACGCTGTGCAACAAAATGGCGCCCGCGCTTCGCAAAGTCTATGACCAGATGTCAGAACCGCGCTGGGTAATCTCCATGGGATCCTGTGCGAATGGCGGAGGTTATTATCATTATTCCTATTCGGTGGTTCGCGGTTGCGATCGCATTGTTCCTGTAGATATCTACGTGCCGGGCTGTCCGCCGACGGCAGAAGCCTTGTTGTACGGTCTGATTCAGTTGCAAAACAAGATCAAACGAACCAACACGATAGCGCGCTAGGGTGAGTTATGACGAGCGATAAGAAAACATTGCGTGAAGAACTGGAAAGCCAGTTAGGCGAACAGTTGGTGAGCGTGGAAGAGAGACTGGGTGAGGTAACCATCGTGGTTCGCGCAGCCGATATGCAGGAAGTGTTGGTGCGGGTGCGCGATGCGGAAGGTCTGAAATTTGCGCAGATGAGTGATCTATGCGGAATGGATTATTCCGAATACGGTGATGGGGGATGGTCGGGTAAGCGTTTTGCCGTTGTTTATCATCTATTATCCATTGTCCATAACCGACGCCTGCGCGTGCGTGTTTTTGCTGAAGAGGATGATTTTCCGGTGCTGTCGTCGGTGGTCGGTATCTGGCCGGGTGCGAACTGGTTTGAGCGTGAAGCCTTTGATTTGTTTGGAATTATTTTTACCGGTCACCCGGATCTGCGCCGCATTCTGACCGACTACGGTTTTGTCGGTAATCCGTTCCGCAAGGATTTCCCGTTGTCAGGTCACGTGGAAATGCGTTATGACCCCGAGCAGCAGCGCGTGGTGTATCAGCCGGTCACGGTCGAACCCAGAGAAGTGACGCCTCGCATAGTGCGCGAAGAAAACTTCGGTTGCCATTAAGGACACGCTCATGCCAGAAATTAAAAATTACACATTTAGCTTCGGCCGCCCTGCGGGCGTTTGTTTGCGAAAGAAGTCTTTCGCAGAAATTCATTGTGTGTTGGGGGTGAAGTAATCATGCCAGAAATCAAGAATTACACGATGAATTTTGGACCACAGCATCCGGCAGCGCACGGTGTGCTGCGTCTGGTGCTGGAGTTAGATGGTGAAGTAATACAACGTGCAGACCCGCACATCGGGCTGCTGCACCGCGCCACTGAAAAACTGGCCGAACATAAGACCTTTTTGCAATCCGTGCCTTACATGGACCGTTTGGACTATGTGTCCATGATGTGCAACGAGCACGCTTATGTGCAGGCGATCGAAAAGCTGACCGGAATTGAAGTGCCATTGCGCGCACAGTACATCCGCGTCATGTTCGACGAAATTACCCGGATTTTGAATCACCTGATGTGGTTGGGAGCGCACGGTCTGGATATCGGCGCGATGACCGTATTCCTGTATTGCTTCCGCGAACGTGAAGATTTAATGGATGCTTATGAGGCGGTATCAGGCGCGCGTATGCATGCAGCCTACTATCGTCCGGGTGGCGTGTACCGAGATCTGCCGGACAGCATGCCGCAGTACGAAGCTTCCAAGATCCACAATGCGGCTGAGGTGAAGAAGCTCAATGAAAATCGTCAGGGTTCTCTGCTCGATTTTCTGGAAGATTTTACCCGCCGTTTTCCCACTTATGTGGATGAATACGAAACGTTGCTGACTGACAACCGTATCTGGAAACAGCGTACGGTCGGCATCGGTATCGTCACGCCAGAACGCGCGATTGCGCTCGGTATGACAGGTCCAATGTTGCGCGGCTCTGGTATCGAGTGGGATCTGCGCAAGAAACAGCCTTATGCAGCCTACGATAAGATCGATTTTGATATTCCGGTCGGCGTGAACGGCGATTCTTACGATCGTTATCTGGTTCGTGTCGAAGAGATGAGACAGTCCAATCGCATCATCAAACAATGTATCGACTGGCTGCGCGTCAATCCGGGCCCTGTGATGGCGACCAACCATAAGTATTCTCCACCGGCCAGAGAGTCGATGAAGCAGAACATGGAAGAGCTGATCCATCACTTCAAGCTGTTTACCGAAGGGATGCATGTGCCGGTTGGCGAGGCCTATGCGGCAGTCGAGCATCCTAAGGGTGAATTCGGTATCTATCTGGTATCGGATGGCGCAAATAAACCTTACCGACTGAAGATTCGTGCACCGGGTTTTGCACATCTGTCTGCACTGGATGAAATGGTGCGCGGACACATGATCGCTGACGTCGTGACCATCATTGGTACGCAGGACATTGTTTTTGGAGAGATAGACCGATAATGTTATCCGCACATATACAAGATCAAATCAACCGCGAGTTGAAAAAATATCCGGCTGACCAGAGGCAGTCCGCCGTCATGTCGGCTTTGCGCTTCGTGCAAGACGAAAAGGGCTGGATCGCAACGGATGACATGGCTGATATTGCTGGCTTCCTCGGTATGCCGCAAATGGCAGTATATGAGGTTGCTAGTTTCTACCATATGTATAACTTGAAACCGATGGGTAAGACTACGCTGACGGTCTGTACTAATCTGTCCTGCACGCTGTGCGGCGCGGAGGATACTGTCGCTTATCTGACCTCCAAGCTAGGTATCGGTTTTGGTGAAGTGACTGCGGACGGCAAGTATGGCATGCGCGAAGGTGAATGTATGGGTACATGCAAGGATGCACCGATAATGGCGATTAACAACAAGAAGCTCTGTGGTCGATTAACACCGGCCAAGATAGACATGATTTTGGCAGAATTGGATAAATCATGAGAGGTCCGGTCACCCAAACTACGATGGATTTCGATCAGCCCTGGACGCTGGAGAATTATCTTAAAGTCGGCGGATATCAGGCATTGCGCAAAGTGCTGACAGAAAAAATGTCACCGGATTCCATCATTGCCGAAGTAAAATTATCCGCCCTGCGTGGACGCGGCGGTGCTGGTTTTCCGACCGGATTGAAGTGGAGTTTCATGCCGCGCAATTATGCGGGTGATAAATATATCGTCTGCAATTCGGATGAGGGCGAGCCTGGCACATGCAAGGACTGGGATATTCTTTTGTATAACCCGCATTTGCTGATTGAAGGGATGGCGATTGCGGCTTACACCATGAACGTCAGGACCGGCTACAACTATATTCACGGTGAAATCTTTGAAGCGTACGAGCGCATGGAAGAAGCCTGCGAACTGGCGCGTGCCGCCGGGTTTCTAGGCGATAATATTCTGGGTTCAGATTTTAGCTTTGATCTGCACAACCATCTGGGATATGGGGCGTATATCTGCGGTGAAGAAACTGCCCTGCTCGAATCGATCGAAGGTAAAAAGGGTCAGCCGCGCTTCAAGCCGCCTTTCCCTGCAAGCTTTGGCTTGTATGGCAAACCAACCACGATCAACAATACAGAAACTTTTGCCAGCATTCCTTACATCATCAACAATGGTGGCAAGGCGTTCCTGGAAATCGGCAAGCCTAATAACGGTGGAACCAAACTGTTCTCCGTATCGGGTCACGTAAATAATCCGGGCAATTTCGAAGTGCCTATGGGTACGCCTTTTGCCAAGCTGCTGGAAATGGCCGGTGGCGTGCGCAACGGACATAAGCTCAAAGCCGTGATACCAGGCGGATCTTCTATGCCGGTTTTACCAGGCGATGTCATGATGGACCTGACCATGGATTACGACTCCATTCAGAAGGCGGGTTCAGGTCTGGGCAGCGGGGCGGTGATCGTGATGGATGAGACAGTCTGCATGGTGAAAACGCTGGAACGCCTGTCATACTTTTATCACGAAGAGTCCTGCGGACAGTGCACCCCGTGCCGCGAAGGCACAGGTTGGTTGTACCGCATCGTACATCGAATCGAACATGGTCAGGGACGTCCCGAAGATCTGGATTTGCTGTTGAGCATAGGGGATAACATCGCCGGTCGTACCATCTGCGCGCTCGGCGAAGCGGCAGTATGGCCGGTGCAGGGTATGCTCAAGAATTTCAGAGCGGAATTTGAATATCACATCGAACACAAGCGGTGCTTGGTTTAGCTGACGGGTTAGGTGCGCAATGATCAATATTGAAATTGACGGTAAATTAGTCGAAACCGCACGCGGTTCGACGGTGATGGATGCGGCGCACAAGGCCGGTGTCTATATTCCGCATTTTTGCTACCACAAAAAGTTATCCATTGCAGCCAGTTGCCGGATGTGCCTGGTTGAGGTGGAGAAGGCGCCTAAGCCGCTTCCTGCCTGCGCGACGCCTGCATCAGATGGCATGAAGGTGCATACGCATTCCGAAATGGCGGTCAAGGCGCAAAAAGGCGTGATGGAATTTCTGCTGATTAATCATCCCCTCGATTGCCCTATCTGTGACCAGGGCGGTGAATGTCAATTGCAGGACATCGCGATGGGTTATGGAGGTGGAAAATCGCGCTACGAAGAAGAAAAGCGCGCGGTTGTATCCAAAGAAGTCGGTGCGCTGATTTCGACCAATGAAATGAGCCGCTGTATCCAATGTACGCGTTGCGTGCGCTTCGGACAGGAAATCGCAGGGCAGATGGAGTTGGGTATGATCAACCGCTCTGAATTTGCGCAGATCACCAGTTTCGTGAACAGCACGGTCAATTCTGAATTGTCCGGCAATATGATCGATCTGTGCCCCGTCGGTGCCTTGACCAGTAAACCATTCCGCTACACAGCGCGCGCGTGGGAATTGTCTCGTCGCAAGTCGGTCAGTCCTCACGATAGCGTGGGCGCAAATCTGGCGTTACACACCAAAGATAACAAGGTGGTTCGTGCTGTTGCGGTTGAAAATGAAGCCGTCAATGAATGCTGGATCTCCGATAAGGACAGGTTCAGCTACGAAGGACTTAATTCCTCCGAGCGTCTGAAGGTCCCGATGATCAAGCAAAACGGACAGTGGATTGAGGTGGAGTGGGCTGCTGCGCTCGAATATGTGGCCAACGGCTTGAAACAGATTGCCAGCAGCGCCGGTGCGCAGCATATTGCCGCCTTGGCAACGCCCCATTCAACGCTGGAAGAACTGTATTTGTTGCAAAAACTGGCGAGAGGTTTAGGGAGTAATAACGTAGATTTCCGTCTACGTCAGTCTGATTTTAGTGCAGACGGCAAACAGGCCGGCGCGCCTTGGTTGGGAATGCCGATCGCCGAACTCTCTAACCGTGATCGCTATCTGATCGTCGGTAGTTTTCTGCGCAAGGATCATCCCTTGCTGGCACAGCGTATCCGTCAGGGTGTCAAGCAAGGTGGTATAGCCTGTGTGGTGCATGCTGCGGATGATGATCTGCTGATGCCGGTCGCCAATAAAGCCATCGTAGCACCAAGCGAAATTGTCGCAACCTTGGCGCAAATTCTCGTGGCAGTCGCAGCAGAAAAAGACGCGACATTGTCCGCTGAACTGCAAAAGGCGGTTGCCGGAGTGGTCGCATCTGAAATGTCCGTTGCGATTGCCAAGAGTCTGCTCAGCGGTAAACAGGGCGCGGTATTGCTGGGTAACTTTGCACAGCAACATCCACAGGCGGCACAAATTGCCGTGCTGGCAGAGCAAATCGCACAATTGTGTGAGGCTAAATTTGGTTATCTTGGCGAAGCGGCCAACAGTGTCGGTGGCTATGTGGCCGGTGCAGTTCCCTTTAATGGGAGTGTGCACGGCATGAATGCGGCCGGGATGATCGAATCTGGGCGCAAGGCATATCTGCTGTTGAATGTTGAACCTGAGCTTGATATGCAAAATCCGCAGGCGGCGATGCGCGCGATGAAGGCAGCTGACATGGTGGTTTGTTTGTCCGCTTACAAGCATAACGGCATGGATTATGCTGACGTGATGTTGCCGATCGCACCGTTTACGGAAACATCCGGCACTTTTATCAACACAGAAGGTCGCGCGCAAAGCTTCAAGGGCGCGGTTAAACCGCTGGGCGAAGCGCGTCCAGCGTGGAAGGTGTTGCGTGTGCTGGGTAATCTGCTGGATATCTCGGGATTTGATTTCGAGACTTCAGAGGCGGTGCGCGATGAAGCGCTGTCGAACGAATCGATCGCAGATAAGCTTAATAATCAAATGATTGCAGAAATCCCCCTTGCCCCCCTTTTACAAATGGGGGAGGCGAAGCCGGGAGAATTTCAGCGCGTGGCGGATGTCCCTATCTATGCCGCTGATGCCGTGGTGCGCCGTGCAACTTCACTGCAGCAGACTCAGGATGCAGCGATACCTGTTGCGATGATGGCCGGTTGCGAGATGCAAAAGTTGGGTTTGAATACGGGTGACCGGGTTAAAGTGACTCAGGGGGCAGGTAGCGCTCAGTTAATCGCAGTCACGAATGACCGAGTGCCACCCGGCGCTGTGCGGGTTGCTGCCGGACATCCTGCAACAGCTGCGCTGGGTGCAATGTTTGGAACGATTAATGTGGAGCGTGCATGATGGAATGGCTACAAACCTTGCTAGGACCTGCCTGGTTGCCTGTCTGGACTACGCTTAAGATCGTTCTGATCATCGCGCCATTGATGGGGGCTGTCGCTTATCTGACGCTGGCGGAACGTAAAGTCATCGGGTGGATGCAGATTCGTATCGGCCCTAACCGGGTTGGTTACTTTGGATTGCTTCAACCGCTGGCGGATGGTTTGAAGTTGTTCATGAAGGAAATTATCGTTCCGAGTGGTGCAAACAAGTTCTTGTTTATCTTAGCGCCTATCATGACGCTGATGCCTGCGTTAGCTGCATGGGCCGTGATTCCCTTCAATGCGGAACTGGTACTGTCTGATGTCAACGCGGGACTGCTGTACATACTGGCGATGACATCCTTGGGTGTGTACGGTGTGATTATCGCCGGTTGGGCATCCAATTCGAAATACGCCTTCTTGGGTTGCCTGCGTTCTGCCGCTCAGATCGTCTCCTACGAAATCGCGATGGGTTTTGCGCTGGTGTGCGTGCTGATGGCCGCTCAGAGTCTTAACTTAGGCGATATTGTGCGCGGTCAGCACGGCAATTACGGCATGTTAAACTGGTACATCATCCCGCTGTTCCCGGTGTTTCTGGTCTATCTGATTTCAGGTGTGGCTGAAACCAACCGCGCGCCATTTGATGTGGCCGAAGGGGAGTCGGAAATTGTTGCCGGATTCCACGTTGAATATTCCGGTATGGCATTCGCGCTGTTCTTCCTCGGGGAATATGCAAACATGATTCTGGTCGGATTTTTGACTTCCATCATGTTCCTGGGAGGTTGGTTGTCACCCGTGCCGTTCCTGCCGGACAGTATCGTCTGGTTGCTGGGCAAGGTGGCGTTTGTACTGTTCCTGTTCCTCTGGTTCCGTGCAACCTTCCCTCGTTACCGTTATGACCAGTTAATGCGCTTGGGTTGGAAGATATTTATTCCTATCTCGCTGATCTGGGTCGTGGTGGTGGGTGCCTGGATGCAAACCTCCTATTGGCTGTGGTAGGTGCGTGATACGCGCTCGCACGAGGATATAAAATGAATACAATCAAAGATTTCTTTAAGACGTTTCTCTTGTTTGAGTTGCTCAAGGGGATGGCGCTGACCGGACGTTATATGTTCGCTCGCAAGATCACCGTGCAATTCCCTGAAGAAAAGACACCGCAAAGTTTCCGTTTCCGTGGCTTACATGCGCAACGTCGCTATGAAAGCGGCGAAGAACGCTGTATCGGTTGCAAATTGTGTGAAGCGGTATGTCCGGCGCTGGCGATCAAAATTGCCGTGGCTGAGCGTGAAGACGGTACGCGCCGCACTACGCAATACGACATCGACCTGACCAAGTGCATCTTCTGCGGTTTCTGCGAAGAGTCCTGCCCGGTTGATGCGATCGTTGAGACACGTGTGTTTGAATACCACGGCGAGAATCGCGGCGATTTGTATTACACCAAGCCGATGCTGCTGGCGGTAGGCGACAAACATGAAGCGCAAATTGCCCGTGACCGTGCGGCTGACAGTAAATACAGATAGTAGGGAGTGGATAGGGGTGAGTGGTGAGACGGTTTTGCAACTTCCCACTTTCCACTTACAACTTGCAGCTTTTAAGGAGTGAATTCATGAGTTTTTTTGATGTGGTTTTTTATCTGTTTGCAGCGATCACCGTCATGGCCGGCATGGGCGTGGTGTTAGCGCGCAATCCGGTACACGCTGCACTGTTTCTGGTGCTGGCATTTTGTAGTTCGGCCGGTATCTGGATGCTGCTGGAAGCCGAGTTTCTCGCGATTGCCCTTGTGCTGGTTTACGTGGGCGCGGTCATGGTGTTGTTCCTGTTCGTCGTGATGATGCTGGATATCAACCTGGTTAAACTGCGTGAAGGTTTCTGGCGCTGGTTCCCGTTCGGTGCACTGATCGCCGGTCTGATGGTGTTCGAGATGGTGTGGGTGTTGGGTTCCCGTCAGACCGCCGATGTCACGACCGCCGTGGTGCATGCGGCGGACTACAGCAATACCAAAGAACTGGGTCGTCTGCTCTATACCCAGTATGTGTATCCGTTTGAAATCGCCGCAGTGATTTTGCTGGTGGCGATGGTTGCCGCGATCGCGCTGACCTTGCGTCGTCGTCCGGGAGTTAAAACTCAGAATATCTCGGAACAGGTCAAGGCTAAGAAGGCGGATCGTCTGCGCATCGTGAAGATGAAGTCGGAACCTAAGGCGTAGGTCGGATTTCAATCCGACAATGAATCAAACGGGATGTCGGGCTGAAGCCCGACCTACCAATTAAATCAAGGGAGCGAAAATTAAAACATGGTAACCCTCTCACATTATCTGGTGTTTAGTGCGGTGTTATTCGCCATCAGCGTGGTGGGCATCTTTCTCAATAGAAAGAATGTCATCGTATTATTGATGTCCATCGAACTGATGCTGCTGGCCGTCAATACCAATTTCGTTGCCTTTTCGCACTATCTGAACGATACGGCCGGTCAGGTGTTTGTATTCTTTATCTTAACCGTAGCGGCTGCGGAAGCGGCGATCGGTCTGGCGATTCTGGTTGTGCTGTTCCGTAATTTGCGCACGATTAACGTTGATGATCTTGGCAGTTTGAAAGGCTGATGTAATGGATATTCAAAGCTATTATCTGTTGGTGCCGCTAGCGCCCCTGTTTGGTGCAATCGCTGCCGGTCTGTTTGGCAAGTGGCTGGGACGCACCTGGTCTCACCGTATCACCATCGCGATGGTGGGTGTTTCGTTGTTCTCTGCGATCCAAATCTTTCAGGATGTTATGGCGGGGCACACCTTCAACGGTCCTGTCTACACCTGGCTGACCTCAGGTGATACCAGTTTTCACATCGGGTTTTTGATCGACCGCCTGACCGTCACTATGATGCTGGTGGTCACTTCCGTATCACTGATGGTGCATATTTACACCATAGGCTATATGTCTGAGGATCCAGGCTATCAGCGTTTCTTCAGCTACATCTCGCTGTTTACCTTCTCCATGCTGATGCTGGTGATGGCAAATAACTTTATGCAACTGTTTTTCGGTTGGGAAGCGGTAGGTTTGGTGTCTTATCTGCTGATCGGTTTCTGGTACACCAGACCGACGGCAATCTACGCCAACCTGAAAGCGTTCCTGGTCAATCGCGTGGGTGACTTCGGCTTCCTGCTCGGTATCGGTCTGGTCTTGATGGTATTCGGTACGTTGGATTACGCCGCTGTATTTGCAAATGTTGCAGCGCATGCCGATGATATGGCGCCTATCGCAGGTATGTCAGTTAATCTGTTGACGGCGATCTGTATTCTGTTGTTCGTCGGCGCTATGGGTAAGTCGGCTCAGTTCCCTCTGCATGTCTGGTTGCCTGACTCGATGGAAGGACCGACTCCGATTTCCGCGCTGATCCACGCGGCGACCATGGTGACCGCCGGTATCTTCATGGTGGCGCGTATGTCACCGATGTTTGAACTCTCCGACACCGCCTTGTCTTTCGTGATGATCATCGGTGCCATCACCGCGTTGTTCATGGGTTTCCTCGGTATCATTCAGAACGACATCAAGCGTGTGATCGCTTATTCGACCTTGTCGCAACTAGGTTATATGACGGTCGCATTGGGTGCTTCTGCATACCCTGTCGCCATCTTCCATTTGATGACACACGCGTTCTTCAAGGCGCTGCTGTTCTTAGGTGCAGGTAGTGTGATTATCGGTATGCACCACGATCAGGATATCCGCAACATGGGTGGTCTGCGTAAATATATGCCTATCACCTGGATCACGTCTCTGATCGGTTCGCTGGCCTTGATCGGCACACCGTTCTTCTCGGGCTTCTACTCCAAGGACAGCATCATAGAGGCGGTTAAAATGTCGCATCTGGCAGGTTCAGGTTTTGCTTACTTCGCTGTCGTAGCGGGCGTGTTTGTGACGGCGTTCTATTCCTTCCGTATGTACTTCCTGGTGTTCCACGGGAAGGAGCGTTTCGGTCAGGTACACGATGATCACCATGCGCACGATAAGAAGCATGCTGTAGCACACGATGAACATGAAGCTCACGAAGCGCATATCGGTGATCATGACGACGAGGAAGTTTCCGCCGATCATCATCACGGTCTGGCACCGGGGCAGAAGCCGCATGAAACACCCTGGGTGGTATGGTTGCCACTGGTGTTGCTGGCGGTCCCTTCCGTGTTGATCGGTTACATCGCCATCGAACCTATGCTATTTGGTGCTTATTTTAAGGATGCGATCTATATTTCCGAGCACCACGAGGTGATGAATGAATTGCACGAAGAATTCCACGGCGCTTTTGCCATGGCGCTGCATTCGTTGACTAGTCTGCCGCTTTGGCTGGCGATTGCCGGTGTGGTGAGTTCTGCCTACTTCTATCTGAAGCGTCCGGATATTCCGGCTGCTATACAGAGGCGCTTTAGCGGGATTTATACCCTGCTTGATAACAAGTACTACTTCGATCGTTTCAATGACTGGTTTTATGCTGGTGGTGCGCGCGGTCTGAGTACATTCCTGGGTAAGTTTGGCGATCGCTTCCTGATCGACGGTTTGATGGTGAATGGAACAGCCGGTCTGGTGGGTAAAATGTCCATGGTGGTGCGCAAGTTCCAATCCGGATACATATACCATTACGCATTTACCATGATCGTAGGTGTATTCATCCTGTTAACGATACGAAACTGGTTTGCATAACCCAAGATAAATGTGGGTCGGGTTTTAACCCGACATGGCGAGTCAATGTCGGGCTGAAGCCCGACCTACAATAAAGGATATACAGCATGATTTTTGGACTACCTGTTATTAGCGTTACGATCTGGCTACCGATTCTTTTCGGTATTCTGGTTCTGGCAACTGGCGATGATAAGAATGCGCCACTGGCTCGCATGCTGGCCCTGGTCGGTAGTGTGCTGGGTT
Source organism: Gallionella sp. (assembly GCA_041660905.1). Taxonomy (GTDB): domain Bacteria; phylum Pseudomonadota; class Gammaproteobacteria; order Burkholderiales; family Gallionellaceae; genus Gallionella. The sequence continues at coordinate 75,603 of JBAZVL010000001.1, read as the reverse complement.
TTCTGGTTACTTTGCCGCTGTACAGTGGTTTTGATATCACGACTAGCAGTATGCAGTTTGTCGAGAATCACGACTGGATTACGCGCTTCAATATTCACTACAACCTGGGTGTTGATGGCATCTCAATGCTGTTCATCATGCTCAACAGTTTCTTCACGGTGATCGTGGTGCTGGCCGGATGGAAGGTGATTGAAAAACGCGTTGCTCAATACATGGCAGCCTTCCTGGTCATGTCAGGTATAGTCAACGGCGTGTTCGCCGCGCTGGACGCGATTCTGTTTTACGTGTTCTGGGAAGCGATGCTAATCCCGATGTTCATCATTATCGGTGTCTGGGGTGGACCGAATCGTATCTATGCGACCATGAAGTTTTTTCTGTATACCTTGTTGGGGTCGCTCCTGATGCTTGTTGCGCTGATTTATCTGTACAACCTGTCCGGCGGTAGCTTTGATATCCTTGTGTTCCATCAAGTAGCCATTCCGATGTCCGCTCAGATTTTGATCTTCATCGCGTTCTTCTTCGCTTTTGCGGTAAAAGTGCCGATGTTCCCGGTCCACACCTGGCTGCCTGATGCGCACGTTGAAGCGCCAACAGGCGGTTCTGTGGTGCTGGCGGCTCTGATGCTGAAGGTGGGCGCTTATGGATTTTTGCGCTTCTCTATGCCGATTACACCAGACGCCAGCCATAAGTTAGCCGGCGTGATGATTGCTTTGTCGCTGATCGCCATCGTCTATATCGGTCTGGTTGCGCTGATGCAATCGGACATGAAAAAACTGGTCGCTTATTCGTCTATTTCGCACATGGGTTTTGTCACACTCGGCCTGTTTATCTTCAATGCCTATGGTATGGAAGGCGCACTGTTGCAGATGTTGTCACATGGTTTTGTGGCAGGCGCACTGTTCCTCTGTATCGGTGTGTTGTATGACCGCATGCACTCACGGCAAATCGCCGATTACGGTGGTGTGGTCAACAAGATGCCGGTGTTCGCCGCCTTCTTCATGCTGTTTGCGATGGCGAACAGCGGTTTGCCCGGCACCAGTGCCTTTGTTGGCGAGTTCATGGTTATTATGGGTGCGATTAAGGTGAATTTCTGGTACGCCTTTGCTGCGAGTACTACGCTGATCTTCGGCGCGGCTTACACCTTGTGGATGTATAAGCGCGTAATCTTCGGTGCGGTGACCAATCATCACGTTGCCGAATTGACCGATCTGAATGCGCGCGAAGTATTGATCATGTCGATACTTGCAATCTGCGTGTTGGGTATGGGGGTATATCCGTTGCCTTTCTCGGATATCTTGCACGCCTCGGTGAATGATCTGCTGGTTCATGTGGCTCATTCCAAGCTGCCGATTTAAACCAGCGGCTAGCTTGTAGCGGGCAGCTTGCTGCCAGCTCTCGCTACAAGCAACTCGTGACTTACGTCTAAAAACTGTTTTTTGAGGTTACTATGAATTTAATGGCCAACTTGATCCCTGCTGCTGCGGAAATCTTCCTGCTGGTGATGGTATGTATTATTCTGATCGCCGACTTGATGCTGAGCAAAAGTGGCAAAATCGTCACTTATATGCTGGTTCAGCTCACGCTGCTGGGTTGTTCGCTGATTACGGTCGGTACGCATCAAAATGGCGTTTTTTATGCCTTCCACAACATGTATGTCGATGACTTGATGTCAGATGTGTTGAAGATGTTGAGCTATCTGGGTATGTCTATGGTGCTGGTTTACTCGCGCCAGTACCTGATGGTTCGCGGTTTGTTTACCGGTGAGTTTATGGTGTTGGCGCTGTTCGCGCTGCTGGGTATGAATGTGATGATCTCGGCCAATCACTTCCTGACGCTATACATGGGGCTGGAATTGTTGTCTCTGAGCATGTATGCCATGGTCGCTCTTCAGCGCGACTCGGCGATCGCGACCGAAGCTGCGATGAAGTATTTCGTGCTGGGTGCGTTGGCTTCCGGTCTGCTGTTATACGGCATGTCTATGCTGTATGGCGCGACCGGTACGCTCGAGTTGGCTGCCATGTCCGATGCCATCAGCAATGGTGTACAAAATAAATCGTTGCTGGCTTTTGGTCTGGTGTTCATCGTCTCCGGCTTGTCTTTCAAACTGGGCGTTGTACCATTCCATATGTGGGTGCCTGACGTTTATCACGGCGCACCGACTGCGGTCACCATGCTGATCGGTTCTGTTCCCAAGCTGGCGGCTTTTGCCTTCGTGATGCGCATACTGGTCGAAGGTTTGCAACCGCTGGTGCAAGACTGGTCGGGAATGTTGATTGTTCTGGCGATCGCCTCGATGGCGCTGGGTAATCTTTCTGCTATCGCACAAACTAATTTAAAGCGCATGTTCGCCTATTCGACGATCACCCATATGGGTTTTCTGCTGCTCGGACTGATCAGTGGCGGGATTGAGGGATATGGTGCGTCGATGTTTTATGCCGTGGTGTATATGCTGATGTCGCTCGGGGCGTTCGGTATGATCATGCTGCTCTCGCGTGCTGGCTTCGAGGCTGACACGCTCAATGACTTCAAGGGCTTAAACCACCGCAGTCCCTGGCTGGCCTTTATGATGATGTTGCTGATGCTCTCTATGGCCGGGATTCCGCCTACAGTCGGTTTTTATGCTAAATTTACGGTGCTCAATTCCATCATTCAAACAGGCCACACCTGGCTAGCTATAGTTGCAGTGCTATTCTCCCTGATCGGCGCGTTCTACTATTTGCGCATCATCAAGCTGATGTATTTCGATGCGCCGGAAAGTCATGCGCCTATCTCGGTCAGTTCTGATACCGGACTGCTGATTTCTATCAACGGGCTGGGCGTGCTGTTTTTGGGGTTGATGCCTGGCGCGCTGATGTCGGTTTGCGCTGTTTCTATTCAGCAGTCGTTGTTACTGCATTAGTAGTCATTTAATTCACGTTAAACTCCCGCCGCGCGCGGGAGTTTTTCATTCAGGAGGTCGAAATGGATTTGTTGGAAACTTGTGTGAGTTCTGAGGCTGTCTATGACGGCTGCTTGTTGCATGTGCGACGCGATAGCGTGCGGATGCCTGATGGTAAGCTCAGCACACGCGAGTACATTACCCATCCGGGTGCTGTTGCTGTGCTGGCCTTGCAGGATAACGGTAATCTGATTATGGAACGGCAATTTCGCTATCCTGCACGGCAGGAGTTTATTGAACTGCCGGCCGGAAAAATAGATGATGGCGAAGCTATCCTAAAGACGGGGCAGCGCGAATTGCTGGAAGAAACTGGTTATACGGCCAGTGAGTGGCTGCATTTAACGACCACCTGGCCTTGTATAGGTTATGCCGATGAGCGGATCGAGTACTTTCTGGCGCGCGGTCTAACACGGCAGCAACGCAATCTGGACGAAGGAGAATTTCTAGAGGTATTTGAGTTGTCCCTGACGGATGCTATCGATTGGGTGCGACAGGGTAAGATCAACGATAGCAAGACGATAGTCGGGTTGTTTTGGCTGGAAAAATACCTCAAGGATTGGCAGGGTTAGCGACACTTAAGCGCGGATTCATTGGCTCTTTCCCTCGCAGTTTTTAGTGTGAGGTGAGGATGCGCTGGCATGGCGATATTGCGAATCTATGCCCGAGTGCGAGACCGCTCTGAGAGCCACTTCACTATCAGGGATGATTGCTCACGGTATAGATTGATGCACTGTCATGGTGCAAATAAGTTCGCTTTTTGTGATTTTGTGCACCAAGTGGGTGAGTGTTTCTGATTGCAATTTTATTGTATGTAAAAAACGTCTATTAATCATAGTGTTGAAATTTTGGCTTGATTTTTGCTTGTAAGATTTATTTGTAAGATAAATGACATTAGTTTGTCGGCTAAGTGACATCAGGGGGAGTGGTATGGAAAATCTAAAAATTAATAATGATGCTTTATTTATATTGCTGGGCGCGATCATGGTGCTGGCGATGCACGCCGGTTTTGCTTTTCTTGAACTGGGCACGGTCCGTAAGAAAAATCAGGTTAATGCGCTGGTCAAGATATTGACGGATTTTGCCGTCTCTACACTGGCCTATTTTTTCATCGGTTATGTGATCGCATACGGCGTGAATTTCTTTAGCGGTGCCGCTGAACTGGCGCAAAAAAGCGGTTATGAATTAGTTAAGTTCTTCTTTTTGTTGACATTTGCGGCAGCTATTCCGGCCATCGTCTCCGGCGGTATAGCCGAGCGCGCCAGATTTAATCCTCAGATGGCGGCGACCTTTATGCTGGTTGGCTTTATTTATCCGTTCTTTGAAGGAATCGCCTGGAATCACCGCTTCGGTATTCAGGAGTGGTTGCATGCGGCCTTCGGTGCTGAGTTTCACGATTTCGCCGGCTCGGTTGTAGTGCATGCGGTCGGGGGCTGGATAGGACTGGCTGCAGTTCTGCTGTTGGGAGCGCGCCGCGGTCGTTACAACAAGGAAGGGCGGATCTCAGCGCATCCGCCATCCAGTATCCCGTTTCTCGCATTGGGTGCCTGGATACTGACGGTGGGCTGGTTCGGTTTCAATGTGATGTCAGCACAAACCATCAGCAATATCAGCGGGTTGGTTGCGGTCAATTCCCTGATGGCGATGGTGGGAGGGACACTGGCGGCACTGTGGGTTGGTAAGAATGACCCGGGCTTCGTTCACAACGGCCCGCTGGCAGGATTGGTTGCCGTGTGCGCCGGTTCTGATCTGATGCACCCAATTGGTGCGCTGGTGGTCGGGCTGGTCGCCGGGGCGATGTTTGTAGCGATGTTTACGTTAACGCAAAACCGCTGGAAGATCGATGATGTGCTGGGTGTTTGGCCACTGCACGGACTGTGTGGTGCCTGGGGTGGCATTGCGGCAGGTATCTTCGGTCTTCAGGCTTTCGGCGGGATAGGCGGCGTGAGCTTCATGTCTCAGCTCCTCGGCACCTTGCTGGGAGTTGGTATTGCGTTCACTGGCGGGTATATCGTTTACGGGATGCTCAAGAAGCTGGTCGGCATCCGACTTGATCCTGAGGAAGAATTTATTGGCGCTGACTTAAGTATTCATAAGATTAGTGCTTCACCGGAGCGTGAATCCGGCTGGTAGTTCATTAACATATTGTTTTTTAGCGATAGCGGCGACCGGCGTGTGATAGCCCGGTCGCCGATTTTTTACATGCTATTTAGATTCTTTTCAGCAGCCAGCCAGTCATTAACCGGATCTCCATCGATAAATCCGCGCTCAAGTGCAATAAAATAGGCTGCATCCGAGATATAACGAAATCTGTTTTCCTCGTTTTGCTGATCTTCCAGGTTAAGTGGCGGGTGGTTTTTGGATTTGTGTTTGCTCATGCTCTTAGTTGAGTCTGCTGATGCTCGAATCATGATTGCTACTCCTTATCAAATTATAGAAAAAGGTAAGTATCGTCCTGTGTCCACCGATAGTCTGCAAAGTCGGGTAATTTGGTGCTCAAGGTATCGAGTTTGATCGACACTTTATTTATTCAATATGATTTCGACTTGTTACATGTTTCTGGATAAGGTGATTACGCACTGTTTTTAGGCCGATATTTCTCGGGCAAAGAAATAATTGTTCTTGCCGTTTTTTTTGGATGTGTACATGGCGCTGTCGGCGTTCTTCATAAGCGATTCTGTATCTTTGCCGTCGAACGGATAAGTTGCAATACCAATGCAGCCAAACATGACGATATCGTTTTCGGCAAACGAAATGGGTTGAGAAATAGTGTCGAGTATTTTTTGAGCTACGGTTTCAACTTGTTCATCCGATTCGAGATCTGAAAGCACAAATATGAATTCATCGCCGCCGATTCGAGCTAGCGTGTCGTTTACGCGTATGCAACTTGCCATACGTTCTGCAATTGTTCTGAGTACCTGGTCGCCAGCGTGGTGTCCCAGTGTATCGTTGATCGTCTTAAAATCGTCGAGATCACAAAACATCAGGGTAAGCCGGGTATGATGACGATTCGCATGGTTAATCGCCTGTATCAATCGATCGTAGAGCAGGGTGCGGTTAGGTAGTTTGGTGAGCGGGTCATGGAGTGCTGTGTGAGTCAGATGTTGATGCGTTCGTTCAAATGCCGCCATTTTTCGCGCGTTCTCCATGACTAACGCAATGGCGTTAGCCAGGCTCAGCGTCAGTTCTTTATCCTCTTCGTTGAATGCACTCTGGTCGTATTTTTCGCACAGGCAGATCCAGCCAAAATCTTGATCGGATATCGATATCGGTATCAATATTAAACTGCGCGGGAATACGAGTGGCCGGGTGTTTTGCAATTCTTCAGCACAGATTTTAACGGTGTGCCCGCAGATTTTACTGGTATTTCCACCCGATGATGGGCACTCTTCATCGGAAAATGTGAGTATGTTTTTCGAGTCTTCGATGCTCATTCCGGCGCATACAAGCTGAGTGAGGGTTCCTTGCTCATTCAATACGCCGATTGCGCCATTTTTCACTTGTATTAATTCCATCAGGGCCTCTAGACCGCTTTGTAGCATGTCGTTATGCGGTAAGGATTGTGACAGGGTGGCGAGCAATGCACGGGTCGCCACCAGCAGTTTTGCACGCTCAGTCGGGGAATCTACCGTAGCCGACAAGGTTGTGTGCATGGCAGGGTAAGAAGTGGCATTCGACGCGGGCTGTTTAGTGTTGAGTGCGGCATCCATTGCATGTGATTGGCGGCTCACGGCGGTTTCTTTGAGTAAGGAGTTGGCCCCCCGGTAGGTGGCGCCTTCACTGGCAAGCTCAGTTAATTCTGAATTTAGTCTGTAATAATTAGGCAGCATCATATCCTCCTGCGTTGATGGGCGGGGTTGTCAAAGGAAAGCGAGGGCGCTCTTCTTGCCTGAAACGATCCGCTAATTGTGTTTCTGCTCAGAAGCATTCGCTCAAGGTAATGGTAGATGCAGTGCAAGAGAGAGGAAGAGAAGCAGTAGCTGCCGACCGCGTCGAATGTATCCAGAGCCTCTTTGAGACCTTGGTCGATAGACCGGATTAAGTCGAGCAGCGAGACGCCTCGTTGGGCAAAGCATTTGGCAAGCTGCTCGATGATAAATATTTGCCTCGCCCCGAATTCACCGGTTTGCACGAGGTGATTGAGTGTGCGTTGCTGGTTCAGGCTTAGGATAAAATCGACTTCTGCCGTGTGTTCGGTTTCAGCGAGTGGATGAAAAGCGTGTCGCATGAAATGTTTTGCTGAATCAGCCACGTAATGCGCCGCATCAGGGGCAAATCGCAGTGCATTCGAATCATAGAGCATGTTCATGGCATTTTCTCGCTGAAATCGTTTTGTGGGTGGATGCCATTCTGTCCCTGAGTCAGGGTAATGAATATCGGCGCTTTGCTCAATATCCGCTCAGTGAGTTTGGTAACGTCGTACCGGTGTTTGTCCTATGTTGCCCTCTGCGCAAACTCTGTAGACTATGGGGGTATGAGCCCGATTGTTAGGATTGTTCAATCCGCCTGTCTGCCGACGGGCAGGCAGTTCAAGAAAATTATTACAGATTAACAACAAGTTACCAAATTGAGACCGGTCACCAAAACGGTAAGCTAACTTGGATAGGAAGTGGACTGTATAACGGGTGTTCATTCATCATTCGGATGAAAAAATCCCCCGCTTATCATTGCGGGCTACACAATTTTTGAGAGTAAATAAATGCTTACGCGAATTATGTTTACGAACTTTTGCCGCACACTGCTGATGAATATTTCATGATGAGGGCTTATGGGGATCGCACAGGGGGGTGACAGCCGCGCGATTGATGGCGTCGAGACAGGAGGGGCGAGGAAAACCGCGAATAGACTTCGCAATACACTGATTTTGCTGGCTGGCTTTGCGGTTGCTGTCTTGCTTGGCGTCTATCTGGTTTTTCAAAGCCACAAGGAGGACATTAAACAACAGCAGTTGGGTGTGTTGAGCGGCATTGCCCGATTGAAGACCCGCCAGCTGGTTAACTGGATGGGCGAGCGTAGAGAGGGCGCGTATGATCTGCAACGTGATGTCGCGTTCGCGGATACCTTCGATAACTGGCTCGAACACTCCGATGAGAAGAGCGAAGGACTCTTGCAGAAGCGACTGAATAGGCAGTGGCAACGTTGTGCGGTATACGGTTGTGACGCTGTTTCTCTGTTTGATGACAAGGCGCGTTTGCTTCTTTCTTCCAACGATGAGGAATTGCCGCTGGAGGAATCTCAAAGAGAACGTTTGCTCGAGAGTATGCAGAACGGGCGCGTTGAATTTTTGGACTTGAAGGTGGCAGCGTCAAAGTCGAGCGCAGGCATTGATATTGAACTGCTCGTCCCTTTGCGGCAGAGCAGGAATGGTCAGCTGCGCACGCTGGGTGCTATCGTGTTTCGCATTGATCCTAAGCGCTTCCTGTTTCCGCTCATCCAGGACTGGCCCACTTCCAGCACGACGGCGGAGAATTTACTGGTTCGCCGCGACGGCGATCAGGTGGTTTTTCTGAACGAATTGCGTCATCGCAAGAATGTGCCGGGTAAATTTCGATTGCCGTTGAGTCCGGCATTGCCCGCGTCGATGGCCGTGCTGGGACGTGAGGGCGTGGCCGAAGGCGTGGATTATCGCGGCGTGCCGGTGGTCAGCGTGGTGGGGCGCTTGGACGGAACCTCCTGGTATATGGTATCAAAGGTGGATAAGTCGGAGATCTACGCGCCTATCCATCGTCTGGAATACTGGATGTTGTTGCTGATGTCCCTCCTTGTCGTGTCCGGCGGTGGCGTCGTCGCCTACGGTTGGATCAAGGAAAAGAAGCAATCCTCGCGAGATTTTGAATATCAAATTGCGATGAAGCGCCTGCACTATCTGAGCAAATACGCTAACGATATCATTTTGCTGGTGGATGAAAAGGGGGGGATCGTCGATTTCAACGACCGTGCGATTGATGCATACGGATATACCGCAGAAGCGTTTTCGAGGTTGAATATCTTTGACTTGAGGGAGCGTCAGTGGGCATCGACAGTCGCTGAGGAATTGCGAAAAGTTCAGCTGGCCGGGGCGATGCGTTTCGACTCCGTGCATGTGCGCAAGAACGGTGAAGTCTTCCCGGTAGAGACCAGTGTGCGGGCGGTGAATATCGACGGAAAATATTTTCATCAAGCCATCGTTCGCGATATGACAGAGCGTCATCGGGCGCAGGGCGAACTTATCCGGCAAAAGGAATTTATCCGCCAGGTGATGGATGGCAACCCCAATCTGATTTTTGTTAAGGACGCAGAGGGGCGCTTTCTGCTCGCCAACGAGGCGATGGCGACAAGCTATGGACACACAACAGACAGCATCATCGGTAAATGCAGTGCCGACTTGACCGGTGATTTACAGGAACTCGCTGAAATCGCCGAAGCGCATCGTGAGGTTATCGAAAATGACCGGGAGTGGGTGGCAATCGAACGCCATGTGTTTAAGGATCATCAGGTTCACTGGTTCCAGACTTGCAGAAAGCCGTTGAAACAGCCGGACGGTTCTGTTCATATGTTGGCTATCGCGATGGATATCACTGAGCTTAAAAAGGCCGAAGTGCAGCAAAATAGTCTCAATCGTGCGCTTAGATTGTTAGGTGAATGCAACCGGGCGATGCTGCACAGTAAGGATGAAACCGGTTTGTTGAACGAAATCTGCCGGCTGGTCGTCGATGTGGGCGATTATCTTCTGGCCTGGATAGGCTACGCCGAGCAGGATGAGAATAAACGCGTAAGCTTGGCCGCGCGTTATGGAAATGACGCGGGCTATTTGGATCAGAGCCAGATAAGCTGGGCGGATACGGAATGGGGCAGGGGGCCTGCCGGGCTGGCTATCCGGAATGGGGTGACACAGGTCAATCAGGACTTTCAGATGACTGCGGCGTTAGCGCCCTGGCGGGAGGCGGCGCTTGCACGCGGTTTTCATTCGAGTATCGCCTTGCCGCTCAAGGCGAATGGTTGTGTGATGGGGGTGCTAGCACTCTATTCGTCAGAGCCTTATGCCTTTAATGTCAGTGAAGTCTCGCTGCTGGAGGATCTGGCTGTCAATCTGGCCTATGGCATCGGAGTGTTAAGAGGCGAGGTGTTGCGAAATCGTGTGCAGGAACAGCTCAATGATGAGCGGATTCGTTTGCAGACTTTGTTGAAGACCATACCCGACATGGTCTGGCTGAAGGACCGGGAGGGCGTATTTCTTCACTGCAATGCGCAATTCGAGCGCCTCTTCGGTGCCAAGGAGGCGGACATCGTCGGCAAGACAGATTACGATTTTGTCGATGCAGATTTAGCCGGGCATTTTCGCCAGAAGGATAAGGAGGCGATGGCGTCCGATAAGCCTGTGATCAACGAAGAGTGGGTGCTTTTCGCAGGTGCGGATGAATGTGTGTTGCAGGAAACGATCAAGACGACGCTGCGGGATGAACGAGGTGAATTGGTCGGTGTGCTGGGGATCGCTCGTGATATTACCGAGCGAAAACAAGCTGAGAACAGGGAAAGCCGGCTGCGTCACATTCTGGACAGCACGCTGGATATGATATTTATCTTTCAGCTCGATACCTTGAATTTTGTTTATGCCAATAAGGAGGCCATCAATAGCGTAGGTTACGGTAATGCAGAGTTGCGTAGCATGACGCCAGTGGACATCAAACCGCAGATGTCCGAGCCGGCGTTCCGAAAACTGATCTTGCCACTGATCACCGGGGAAAAGCTGATGTTGCGTTTTGAGACCTTGCATCGTCATAAAAATGGCGTTGAATTTCCGGTGGAGGTGCAGTTGCAAGTTGTGCAAGAGTTGGGCGGCGAGCGTGTGTTTGTGGCTGTGGTGCGGGATATTTCCGAACGATTGGAAGCTGAAAGGGAGATGCGCAGACAGAAAAACTTTATGTGGCGGGTGATCGACACCGATCCGAACAGGATCGTTGTCAGAGATGCCGCTGGAAAATTTCTGCTCGCCAACCGGAGTGCGGCTGATGTGTTAGGCGTGAGGCCTAATGAGATGATAGGCAGGACGCTGGTGGAAATTTGGGGTGACTCGCAAGATCAGACAGTTTTTTCCGGCAAGGACGACGAAGTGATTGTGCGGGGACGCGAGATCAGTCAGATTGAGTCTTACCTGCTGCCGGATGGCGAGCAGCGCTGGCAGCTCACGCTCAAAAAGCCGCTGACCATGCCGGACGGGGAAGCGAGCGTACTGTGTATCGCGATGGATATTACGCAACAGAAACGCTCTGAAATTAAACTCGCCGAATCGTACCGGGAATTGCAACAGCTTTCGCTGCATTTGGAAAATGTCCGTGCCGACGAGAGAGCAAAAATTGCGCTTAATCTTCATGATGAGATGGGAGCCACCTTAGTGGCCATTAAAATGGGGCTCGTCTGGATGGCTTCGAAACTGCCCGCCGATGCGCCGCAACTGTCGGTTGAGGCCGCTCGTCTGATTGCGTTGTCGGTAGATGGTATGGATGTCATGCGTCAGGTTGTCACCGAGTTAAGGCCTAACCTGCTGGCCGATGTGGGGGTTTTGGCGGCGATTAAGGATTTTGTCAAAAAATTTCGTCAGCACATGAATCTCGAGTGTGAGCTGAGTTTGCCAGATAGCGTGTTATGTCTGGATGAGAAACAATCGTTGACCATTTTTCATATCGTTCAGGAGGCGTTGAATAATGTCGCCAAACATGCGAAAGCCAGTATAGTCACTGTGCATATCTCGCCACGTCGAAAATCACTTTTGATTGTGATCAGCGATGACGGCATCGGTTTTGATCCGTTTGTACAAAAAGGTGGATCCTTTGGTTTGCTGGGTATTCGGGAGCGTGCGTTGATGGTAGGCGGCAGGGCCAGAATACGCAGTGTGCCGGGCAAAGGAACTGGTGTGTCTGTAAGCATTCCTTATGCGGGGAATGATTCAATTTAACGATTCCGTTTTTGACGGATATTTTTGGGGCGTTTTATGATACGAGCACTGATCGTAGATGACCATGCCATCGTGCGTCAAGGACTTAGAAGAATACTGGAAGAGACGCCGGGGATGGAGGTGGGCGGTGAGGCGGAGAACGGCCTGCAGGCGCTGAAAATGATACGTGCGGAAAAATGGGATATCGTGCTGCTCGATATTTCCATGCCTGAAAAAAACGGGATAGACACACTAAAGCAAATCATGTGTGAGAATAAGACGGTGAAAGTGTTGATTCTGAGCATGTATCCTGAGGATCAGCATGCGGTGCGCCTGATGAAGGCAGGAGCCGCTGGATATCTGACGAAAGAAACGGCGCCTGAACAGTTGGTCGAGGCGATACGACTGGTGGTTGCGGGGAAAAAATACATCAGCGCCACCCTTTCCGAGTTGCTGCTGTTCGAATGCGGGATTGACTCTGAAAAATTGCCGCATGAAATGTTGAGCGACAGGGAATATCAGGTCTTGCGCCTAATCGGTTCGGGAAAGACGGTGTCGGAGGTCGCCAAGTGGCTGTCCTTGAGCGTCAAGACGGTGAGCACCTATCGTTCGCATATACTGGACAAGATGAACTTGAGAAATAATGCAGAGCTTAGTTTGTATGTGATCCAGAATGGATTGATGGAGCCCTGAACGAATTTTGATACATAGGTATAATCGCGTCATGGTCATGGCTATCTGTATCAGCAATAAACCGAAATAGCCAATTACCTTTGCCAAAATGGTTGGGAGATGAGCTTGCTGAATCAATTGTTCGCCGTGATTGTGCAATCAAAACACACCGGGATAAGAAATTATCTGCTGGGATTTGGCATGGCAATGGCCGCCTTATTCTTGCGTCTTTTGATTGCCCCGGCCGAAGCCGGCTTGCAATTCATCACATTTTTCCCCGCAGTCGCCTTGTCTGCACTGTTTTTTGGTGTTGGCACAGGGCTGTTTGTGACCATCGTATGTGCGATTTTGGCGCTATATTTCTTCTTTCTCCCATATCAAAGTTTCCCATTTAATTTTGATCCTCAGGAAATGATGGCTGCACTGCTGTTTTGTGCGGACGGGGCAGTTGTTTGCATTTCAATCGGCGGGATGCATCGCTACTATGCGGGCTATGTTAAGTTAGCCGGCGAACTCAAAACATCCCTTGAATACAGCCTGCGCTCCGAAACCGAGTTGGCGCAGCAAAAATTTGCCCTGGATCAGTCGGCGATCGTTGCATTTACCGATGTACGCGGCACGATTACCTATGTGAATGATCTATTTTGCTCGATCAGCCAATATTCCCGCGAGGAGCTTGTCGGGAAAAATCACCGAATAATCAATTCAGGTACTCACCCGAAGGAATTTTTCAAAACACTGTACCGCACCATCGCGCACGGCAGCGTGTGGCGGGGCGATATTTGTAATCGTGCCAAAGACGGCAGTCTGTATTGGGTATCGACCACCATCGTGCCGTTTCTGGATGAGCGTGGCAAACCTGTCCAGTATTGCGCGATTCGTGCTGACATCACCGCGCGTAAATTGATCGAGGAGAATCTGAGAATCGCGGCGGCTACTTTTGAGACGCACGACGCCATCGTGATCACGGATGCGAATGCCAATATTATCAAAGTCAACAAAGCCTTCACCACCATCAGCGGCTATCAGCCTGAGGAGGTGCTGGGGGAAAATCCGCGCATCATGAGCTCAGGTAGACACGATAAGGCTTTCTTCGAAGCGCTGTTTGATAAGGTGCTGCATGACGGAGCATGGGTGGGTGAAATTTGGGATAAAAGGAAAGACGGTGAAATTTATCCCCGCTGGATGACCATCACCGCGGTCAGGGATGCCGAACAGAAAATCAGTCAGTTTGTGGGGATATTTAGCGATATCACGGAGCGCAAGAAGAATGAAGAACTGATCAATAAGATGGCGTATTACGATCCGTTAACCCAACTGCCCAACCGCCGCATGCTAACCGATCGTCTGGGTCAGGCAATGGCTGCCAATAATCGTCATGGTGTTTATGGCGCGATCATGTTTATGGATCTGGATAAATTCAAGCCGCTCAATGACCTGCATGGACATGTTGCCGGTGATTTATTGCTGGTTGAAGTCGGGCGGCGTATCAGTCGTTGTGTTCGGGAAATGGACACGGTGGCCAGATTCGGTGGCGATGAGTTTGTGGTGATGCTCAGTGAGTTGAATGCGGAAGAGGTCTTGGCAAGCCGTGAGGCGATCAGCGTGGCCGAAAAAATTCGTGCCTGCCTGGCTGAGACCTACTTTCTGAAATCCGCTCAAGGGGAATCCCCTGGTATTTGTGTAGAGCACAACTGCACATCGAGCATCGGTGTGGTTTTATTCGATGGCCTAGAACCCAGTCAGGAGGCCATTTTTAAAAGAGCGGACGAGGCGATGTACCTGGCAAAAGAGGCCGGACGCAATAGGGTTTGTTTTATTGAAGCTCTGATTGACTGACGGCCTCGGATATTTTGTTCAATTATATCGAATAGCGTGACAGGCGGATTGAGCTGCACATGCCCCTTTTTTGAGGTCAGGCGTGCCGGAGAGTCGTGCTGTCTTCAGTCGTTGTGCCTTATGTCTTGGGTTTCGGGCGCTTACCTATTTTTACTTGAGATACCACTTCTGAGCCGTGACGCATCACTTTGATGGCGACTACATTGCCAGGCGGCAGGTTGGCTACCGTTTCCAGCATGGCATTCCAGTCGTTTATTGGATTGTTGTCTATGGATAGCAGAATGTCGCCGGTCTTGATGCCAGCCCGTTCCGCCGGACTATTGCGTATGACTTCGATGATCAATACACCGCGCGCCTCGGACATATGGAAGGACTCGAGCAGTTCGGGAGTGAGTTCCTGTATTGCTGCACCTATCCAGCCGCGTGTCACCGATCCGTTCTGGATGATTTGCTCCATGGTCTTCTTGGCGGTGGACGCGGGGACGGCGAAACCGATGCCCAGGGAGCCGCCGTTCGGTGAGTAGATGGCGCTGTTAATGCCGATCAAATTGCCGTTGACATCGACCAGTGCGCCGCCCGAATTGCCTGGGTTGATAGCCGCATCGGTCTGGATGAAGCTCTCGAAGGTGTTGAGCCCCAGATGGTTGCGTTTGAGGGCGCTGATGATCCCCATCGTGACGGTCTGACCAACGCCAAACGGATTGCCGATCGCCAGCACCATGTCGCCGACATGAGCTGTTTCAGGATGGCCGAAGGTGATGGCGGGCAGTTTGCCTGGCAGGTCGATTTTAATCACGGCCAGATCCGTCTCCGGGTCGGAACCGACTACATGGGCGCGCGCCTTGCGGCCATCGGCCAGAGCGACTTCGATTTGATCGGCGGCTTCGACCACATGGTGGTTGGTCAGGATGAAGCCGTCAGCGCTGACGATGACACCGGAACCCAGGCTGGAACTGTTTTGCGTCTCGGCGTCATTCTGGTCGCCAAAGAAAAAGCGAAAGCGCGGATCGTCCATAAACGGATTTGCCGGCATTTTGACGATGGTGCTGGTGAAAATGTTAACCACTGACGGCATCGCCTTCTTAGCCGAAATGCTGAGGCCTGTGGCGGGCAATGAGTCTGCGGGCGCACTGTTTTCATACAGGGTGACTACGCCGTTGCGGGCAGCGGTCGGTAGCAGCTCAGGTTTGAGCGTGTGGATGATGAAAAGCAGCGCCAGGGCAATGGTTACGGTTTGTGTGAATAACAGCCAGTGTTTACGCATGTTAAGATAAGCCTGCTCGTTGTCTATTAGGGAAAATTTCATGTTGCTTCAAGAACTGCGCGATTATAGCGCAAGCCTGTTACAAACCACGCAATACAAGGATTACTGCCCGAATGGTGTTCAGGTTGAAGGGCGTGAGCGGGTGTTACGCATCGCTACGGCGGTGACCGCGTCACAATTTGTGCTGGATGAGGCGATTGGCTGGGGCGCGGATGCAATTATCGTGCATCACGGCTATTTCTGGCGAAATGAAGATGCCTGCATTGTCGGGATCAAGAAACGGCGCATCGCGCAACTGCTAAAACACGACGTCAGTTTGCTGGCTTATCACTTGCCGCTCGATGCGCACGCCACGCTGGGCAATAACGCGCAACTGGGCAAGGCGCTGGGGTTGCTTGAGCTGTGTCGCTTTGGCGAGCAAAATATCGCGTGTTTGGGTGAGTTGGCGCAGCCTGAGACGCTGACGCAATTTTCGCTAAGAGTCGCCGCCTCCTTGCAGCGCACCCCGCAAGTGATCGGCATTGAGGATAGTTGGGTGCGCAAGGTGGCCTGGTGCAGTGGCGGGGCGCAAGGCTATTTCGAGGCGGCTATTGCACAAGGCGTGGATGTGTTTGTGACCGGGGAGATCTCCGAGCAGAATTATCATCTGGCCAATGAAACGGGCGTGGCCTTCATCGCAGCGGGGCATCATGCAACCGAACGCTTAGGGATTCAGGCGCTGGGGAATCATCTGGCTGAACAGCATGGACTGGTGCATCGCTTTTTCGATCAAAATAATCCTATTTGAAAACTGGCGACTTTTTACCCTTGTTTTTATTTTAAGTAAATGTTTTTATTGATTATTTATTAGTTTTCGCTGATTCATGCAGTCGTCGTCACCCGCCTGATAGTCACGACAGATCATCGGGCGTTGAGCGTAGATGGTGCACAGCATGTTGCTTCTGTTGAGTGCGGCGCACCAGCCATCGTCTAAACGTGACATCACCCAGCCTCCCCATTCGTCCTGTTCAGTCAGTTCTGCGGGTGGTTCATCATCGCCCATCAGCATCACTTCAAGGCGGCAGCAGCAGGCGCGGCAAGTGGCGCAGGTGACGGGATCGTTGCTTGATTTAAGATATATAGTCATTTACCGGGATTCTCGCATTTTGCTGACGCAGGTGGCAATCATAGTTCGCACTGATGATGGGATAATGTCGCATGAAAAATAAACCTAAACTTGCCGCGACTGAGCGTGCCGCGCCTAAAACCGGTTTGCATCCGCGCAATCTACACCGGGATCGTTATGACTTTAAGCCGTTGATCGCTGCAAGTCCCTCGCTGGCTGCAGTCGTGTTTCGCAATGCCTATGGTGACGAATCGGTAGATTTTGCCAATCCGGCTGCGGTCAGGGCGCTCAATCGCGCTTTGTTGCTTCATCATTACGGTATACAGGGTTGGGATATTCCGCCGCAATACTTGTGTCCGCCGATTCCAGGGCGGGCCGATTATCTGCATTATCTGGCCGATTTGCCAGGTATCGTCCAAAAGGACGCGCATCAGGTGCGTGTGCTCGATATCGGCACGGGCGCCAACTGTATCTATCCTCTGATCGGTCAGCGTGTTTACGGCTGGCAGTTTGTCGGCAGCGATATCGATCCGGCCGCGCTGGCCAACGCGCAGGGGATACTGAATGCCAATCCGGGACTGAACGAGGTGATTCAATTGCGCCTGCAAACATCGCGCAAGAAAATTTTCTCCGGGGTGGTGCAAGCGGATGAGTCATTCGATCTGGTTATGTGCAATCCGCCGTTTCATTCTTCGCTGGCAGAGGCCAACTCGGGTACGCGGCGCAAATGGAAGAATCTGGGCAAAAAACCAAGCCAAGTCTTGAATTTTGGCGGGCAGGGCGCGGAACTCTGGTGTGAAGGTGGAGAAGAGGCGTTCGTGTGTGAGATGATCGCCGAGAGTGTGGCGGTGAAGAGTCGGTGGTTTACCTCGTTGATTTCTAAATCTGCCAGCTTGCCCGGGATCTATCGGGCATTGAATAAGGCGGGTGTGCGTGACAGTCGCACCATAGAGGTGGCGCAAGGACAAAAGAAGAGCAGGATAGTGGCCTGGACTTTTTACGATCAGGGCTAGTTATCTTAAGTTCCGACAGGAAATTACAGCCGGGACGGCAGAATCCGTTATCATTGCGCCATGCTCAATATACTCAACATGACTTACCTGCAGGGCGGCGAACCGCTGTTCAGCGGGGCAAATTTGCAGGCGTTTGCCAATCAGCGCATCGGGCTGGTCGGGAAAAACGGTTGCGGTAAATCCACTCTGTTTCGTCTGATACGCGGCGAAATTCATCCGGAAGCGGGCGAAGTGTCGCTGCAAAGCGGTAAGACACTCGCCTACGTCGAACAGGAAATCGAAAACTCAGACCAGAGTGCGATGGAATTTGTGCTCGACGGCGACGTGAAGTTGCGCCAGCTGGAAAAAATTCTGGTGCAGGCCTCGCATGACGCCGCCTGGTTTGAAGCGCAGCAGCAGTTCGAAGCCATCGACGGTTATGGCGCGCCGGCCCGTGCCGCGCAACTGTTGAGCGGACTGGGTTTCGATACCGACAGTCTGGAACGTCAGGTCGCCAGCTTTTCCGGCGGTTGGCGCATGCGGCTGAATCTGGCGCGCGCGCTGATGCACAGAGCCGATCTGTTGCTGCTCGATGAACCGACCAACCATCTGGACCTGGAAGCGATACTCTGGCTGGAACAATATCTGGCGCGCTATCCCGGTAGCATTCTGCTGGTATCGCACGACAGGGAGTTTCTTAACGCCACGGTCAATCGCATCGCTCACGTGCACGACTGTGTGATCGATTGCTATGCCGGCGATTACGACGATTTTGAACGCGCCCGTGCCGAGAAAATAGCTCAACAAAATCAAGCTTATGAGACACAGCAGTTAAAAATTGCCCATCTGGAAGACTTCGTGCGACGTTTTCGCGCCCAAGCTACTAAGGCCAAGCAGGCGCAAAGCCGCATCAAGGCGTTGGATCGGCTCACCCGCATCGCGGCGGTGCATGTCACCGATGGTCACTTCGAACTTGAGATCGAAGCGCCGGAGCGCAGTCCTGACCTGCTGATGCGTCTGGACAACATGGGTTTTTCCTATGGCGAGAAGACGCTGTTCAAAAATATGAACATGGTGCTCAGAGCCGGAGCGCGCATCGCGCTGCTGGGGCCTAACGGGGCGGGGAAATCGACCCTGATCAAATTGCTGGTGGGCGAGTTGACGCCGACTTCGGGACGTCTGGATGTGACCCCCGAGATACGCGTCGGCTATTTCGCGCAGCATCAACTGGAAAATCTCGACAGTAATGCGACTCCTTTGCAACACATGGAGCGGGTTGCGCCGAAAGAAACTACGCTGGCCTTGCGCACCTTTTTGGGGCGTTTCGGTCTGGCCGGAAACAGCGAGGACAGGCCGGTCGCTAGTTTTTCCGGTGGTGAAAAGAGCCGGTTAGCATTAGCGCTGCTGGCCTGGCAAAAGCCGCATCTGCTGCTGCTCGATGAGCCGACCAACCATCTGGATCTGGATATGCGGGATGCGCTGACCATCGCGCTGGAAGAGTACGCCGGTGCCGTGGTGATCGTCTCTCATGATCGCAGTCTGATCCGCGCGGTGGCGGATGAGCTGTGGCTGGTGGCGGATGGTCAGGCGGCATTGTTTGACGGCGATCTGGAGGATTACAAGACTTGGATCGAGCAGAGACGGCCGCGTGAGACGGTGCAAGCCAAGCCTGCCAAACCCGTTCAGGCTGCGGCCCCTAAACCCAATAAAAAAGCTTTGCAATCAAAGCGTAATAAACTTGAGGTGGAATTGACTAAGGCGCAAACCGAACTGGCAGAAATTAACCGTCAGTTAGGTGATCCGGCCACCTATAGCAGCTGCAGCAACGACTTTATCGCCAGCTTAAATGCTAGGCGCGAAATTGTGCAGGCCAAAGTAGATGAACTCGAAGAAGTGTGGCTGGAGCTGGAAATGGCGCTGGAAGAATAGGCGTCGAACGATATTGATCATGTTAAATTCCTTGCCTGAAATTCAGAGTGTGTCCGTCGCGATTCGAGATGCGGTCGCTCCCGTGTTTTTGCTGACCGGGGTGGGGTCCATACTGTCCGTTCTGGTAAACCGCTTAGGCCGTGCCGTCGATCGTGCGCGTATTGTGAACTCGATGGCCGAGGAGCAGCGCGCCAAGGTGATCGGCGAGTTCGAGATTATTGTGCAACGTACAGCCTGGATCAGGCGCTCAATCGGTTTGATTACGCTGGCCGCCTTGTGTGTTTGCATGTCGATCGTCTCCTTGTTCGTCGAAGTCAAAATGGGCTTGAATGCGCCGGACTTTGTTTCGGGCACCTTTATCGCCGCCATGCTTTTTTTGATTGCCGGGCTGTTGTGCTTCCTGCGTGAAATTTCGCTGGCCTCGCGTGAGATTATCTTTCTCAACCGGCATTGATATCGGACGGGCTCTGCCAGCCTGTGCTCAGATTTTTCCTATGATTTCGACGCTAATCCCGCGTTATTAAAAGAGTATTTCTGTTTACCCACAATATCTGTGGATAACTCTGTGGATAAGGTGGGGGATAGCACGGTTAACATCGTGAC
Organism: Gallionella sp.; assembly: GCA_041660905.1. Classification (GTDB taxonomy): domain Bacteria; phylum Pseudomonadota; class Gammaproteobacteria; order Burkholderiales; family Gallionellaceae; genus Gallionella. Next base: position 55,353 of record JBAZVL010000001.1, on the reverse strand, counting down.
AGATAAGGGGTTTTCTTACACTGCCTGTTTTTTGATTTTATTAAATATTGTTAATAAACAATAAGTTATGTAATTGCTTGAGGCTGTGCTGTCAGTTTCGCCTCGCAAAGTGGCAAGGCTGCTGGCTTTGTGGGTAATTTCAAATTGTCAATGTTTTTAGGCTTCATTTTTAATGCGGGCAGCGGATGCTTCAACTCGCTATTGAATTCAACGGGTTGAAGCCGATGAGCACGTGTGGTTTAAGGCGTTTTTCACAGCAGCAGAGGATGGAATGAAATTTCAGCACTACAAAGGTGGAATATATCAGATGGTCTGCGAGGCGCATTTAGAAGCGGAGCCGAATGTCATGATGGTTGTCTATAAGTCGTCTGATGGCACGATCTGGACACGGCCCAAACAAGTCTTCTTCGAAGAAGTCATGCATGAGGGACGGCTGGTGCCGCGCTTCGCGCTGATAGGCTGAGGCTTTGCATCTAATAGTAGGTTATTGATTATGGCGCACCATCACAACGTTTATGTCATTGAGCTCTCCAAGGACGTGTTGTCCGAAGCAAAATTCAACAAATGTAATCCGGGTTATGTGACGGGTAAGCCTTGCGTATATGTCGGCATGACGGGGTTAGATCCCGATGTGCGTTTCGATAAACACAAGGCCGGTATTCAGTCGAACCGCTATGTAAAACAATACGGGCTGCGTTTGCTGCCTGATCTTTATGAAGGATTTAATCCGATGGGCTACGGCGAGGCGTGCGACACCGAGATTGAAATCGGCATCGATCTGCGCAGTGCAGGCTTCGGTGTCTGGCAGGCTTAGCGCGGCAAACTTTGCCTCTGACCGGGTTATTTGATCCTGTAGAAGCGTTTTGCCAGCGTCAGACCTTGCAGTTTGTCGAATCGATCGTCCATAGCCAGACTAAGTTGCGCTAAGCGTGCGTCGGGATGGGGGTGCGTCTTGAACAGCAAGGTGACACTGTTATCGTCAGGCGAGTTGTGGCCGATTTCCTGCAGGACGGCGGGTAGTCCGTAGGCGTCGTAACCTGCGCGTGCAGTCAACACCACGCCGATGCGGTCAGCCTCGAATTCCGCCTTTTTATCCAGCGATCGGGAGACGATCTCGGCACCGCTGCCGATCAGTTTGGTTATTTTTTCATTGCCGTCGATTTGGCGGGAGATCAGCTGGCTACCTAGATCCAGCATCTTGCTTTGCTGCAAAATGTTCAGATGGTGTTTCTTGATGACGTGACCGATTTCATGCGCCAATACCCCGGCCAGTTCCGCTTCATTGTTGAGGCGCAGGTACAAGCCTCGGGTGACAAAAATGTACCCGCCCGGTGCGGCAAAGGCGTTGATATCGTCAGATTCGATCACGCCAAAGTGCCAGGCCAGATCGGGGCGTTCGCTCATGCTCGCGACCTGACGTCCGACATTGTTGACGTATTTCTGCAATTTTTTATCGGCGACCAGCGGCGCTGCGCCCAGCAGATTTCCGGCAATCTGCCGGCCTATGGCGACTTCTTCCTGTGCAGAGTAGCCTGATAAGCCGCTGCCCGGCAGGGCCTGGGCTGCATTTCTCAGTTCCTGTCCGAGATCGAAAGCCTGCGCACACGACAGAGAGAGTGTGCTGATGGCTATATATAAAACTCTGTTTTTAAAAGTCATCACTAATCTCCGCTGGCCGGAGCGGGTAAATAGTCCACCTGCTTCGACTTGAGTTTAGCCAGATTGGCAAATTTTTGCGCCTCGGCACGCGAGCTGGTGTAAGACTCAACCAGGGTAACCTGCTGTTCATCGTACTTCGCCGCTTTGAGTTGTTCCTCGTTCAGTCCGCGTATGCCGGTGGTGGAGACGATCTTACCGGTTCCTGCCCGTCCCGTAGCCAGACTGGCCAGGCCGGATAGTTCGCTGCCCGTTTTTTTGGTCACGCGGAGGCTTAACATGCGCAGCCAGCCGCTGCCTTTGATTGTTTTGACTTGAAACCAGCCGCCCTCCTTTTTAAGAATTTCGACACGGCTCCCTGCCGGGAGTGCGGCGAGTGTCGCTGCATCGGAAAATGGAGCCGCTCTCAGGCGGTCGGCTTTGATCGTCGTGCCATTTTCACCCGCTTGTGCAAAGGCCGATGTCAGCAGCATGATCAAGATTATTTGTGGTTTCATCTTTCCTCCGGTTTTCCGCTTAGGGCTGAATTTTTTTTTCTTCATGCCATTTTTGCAGCGCTTCGCCAAATAAGACACGCCAGCTCGCGCGCGCGGCACTGCCGCCGTCGATTGAGCCTTGATGGACAAAGCAGGATACATCATCGATCGTCGCCGTGCAGTATTGCTGCAATAGCGGGGCGATCGATTGTTTAATGGTCTGAATGTCACGTTCTATGACGAGTTGAGCTGGCAGGTCATCGGTGTCGCGCAGCCAGGAGATCGCCAGCGTATTTTCAAATAAATCCCACAGTCCCTGCTGGTCGCCTTTGATAATGTCTATGCTTTTGTTTTTACTGCCTGATTTATCGAGCTGTGCGCGAATTTTTTCACGCAACTTGTCGTTCAACATGACCGAGTCCAAGTGTATCAGCATGAGCACACCATGCAGTTCGCCGCTTTTTTCCTCAGCGCTGCGTATGGTGCTTTGCAGCAGTGCGCGGCTGGTGGCGAAGTCGTACAGCCTGGCGATGGAGAAGTAGGCCAGACCCAGCGTCACGGGGCCGGTCAGGTTGATATAGGTGTTGGTGAAGTTGATGCTGGCGTAGGAAATGCCCAGCAGAATGAACTGCGATGCGCCGAACAGGCCGTCAATTTTGTCTCGTCCGGTGTGGCGATAGAAGCCCCAGGCGCTCGCCCAGATGACCAGCAGTGTGAGCAGCAGATACTGGTAGCGTGCGTCTGGATAGCGCAGAAAGTCGTTGTGCTTGAAGTTGTCGATGGCGGTAGCCAGAATTTCCACACCCGGATGGGCGCGCGCGAGCGGCGTCGGCTTGATGTCGAACAAGCTGGGTGCGGTCGAGCCGATGATGACGATTTTTCCGCTAAATTCGTTTGCGGGGCGAAGTTTCTTCTGTCTGGATAAGTCGGTGTATACCTCGCTGAAGCTGGCTGTTCGATACGTAAAGGGCGGCCCTCGCCAGTTGAGCAATACCTGTTCTGCATCAGGCAGGAGATAGCCTTGTTGTTTAGCGAGCGTTAATGGCAACGAGGGGATATGCCAGCCATAGTCGTTGCGGTAGACCGGGTACTGTCTGACGACCCCGTCTGCGTCCGGGAAAATATTATGCAAGCCCATGCGACCGCTGTTCAGTATGGACTGGAAGACGGGCAGTACCATCGCTACCGTGGCGTCAGGCTGCGCATCTGCATCGGGTGGTGGCAGTCCGGGTATCATGCCGGGTTTGAGTTCGCTCAAGGCGTCGTCAGTGGAGTCCAGTCGCAGCATGGGGAAGTAGGTGTTGTCCGTGGCGGCGATCGCTGCATTGAAATACGCATCGCTGTCCGGATTGTAAATATCTGCATCGCTCATCAGGATGTCAAATACCACGGCCTTTGGGTGCTGCTTCTCGATTTGCTCGATGAATTCACCCAGTACCTGACGCGGCCATGGCCAGCGCCCGTATTCTTTTGCCATGGCGGCCAGGCTGGCCTCGTCGATGTCGACGATGACGATATCGGGATCCGCTTCGGGCACGAACAGGCGATATTTCACCATCATGTCGAAGGCGCTTTGCTTCATATTGCTGGTCAGATGCAGGAAGGCGGTGTCGGCTGCGATCAGTACGGTGAACAGTCCTGCCAGATAAAGGTAGAAGCCTGTTTTCCATTTGCGTGCCAGCAGAGCTGATAACGTGTTGTTCCAGCGCCGGATATGGTACGAAATGGCTGCGACAGGTTTCATGGCAATACGCAGTGAGAGGTGGAACCATTATGCCTTATGGTTGGCGTGCCTGGTTGAGCAGACGTAAAAAAACCAGCCTAAGCTGGTTTTTGATTTGCTTGTGTAGCAGTCTATTCTTTGCTGAACAGTTGCTTGATCATCCACAGCGAAAAGACGGTTGCCATGATCATGGTGCCAATAGATGATACGGTAGCGATGATTGCCATTTTTACTCCTCCCGAGAGATTTAAATTGAACGCACTAACAACGGCGCTAATCGTAGCACAAATCTTTTTTCGGGGGTGAGGTTTTTTTGTCCATAGCAGTTTAAGCCCGGCGGTATTTGCCGCAGGCAGGCTGGGATAATCAGGGGTGGTATAAGAGGGCAGGGAAGTCGTGTGCGGCTTCCCTGATAAATCGATTTAGTCGTTTTTGAAGAGTTGGGTTACCATCCAGATAGCAAAGCCGGTGGCGAGGACAACGGTGAAGAGAGATGATACGGTAGCGATGATAGCCATTTTATTTTTATCCCTGAGCGGTTTATATGATTCAACTGATAGTTGAGTGAAACTTTTCACATTATACGAGTAAAATAATCAGGAATACACACAAATTTTGTGTGGTTAACGACTTTATTTTTTAATTTATTCAATATTAACAAATGCTTATTAAGGTAGCTTGCGCATCGTGATTAAAAAACTATACATAAAAACCTACGGCTGTCAGATGAACGAATACGACTCGGACAAGATGGCGGACGTGTTGCGCGCCTGTGAGGGGATGGCGTTGACCGACAAGCCGGAAGAGGCGGATGTGATGCTTTTCAACACCTGTTCAATCCGCGAGAAGGCGGAGGATAAGGTGTTTTCGGATCTTGGGCGTGCGCGCGTCATGAAACTGGCGAATCCCGATATGATTATCGGCGTGGGCGGTTGTGTGGCGAGTCAGGAAGGCGAGGCGATCATCAAGCGTGCGCCTTATGTGGATCTGGTGTTCGGGCCGCAGACGCTGCACCGTTTGCCCGAGTTGCTCAAGGCAAGACAGGACACAGGTCGTTCTCAGGTGGACATCAGTTTTCCCGAGATCGAGAAATTCGATCATATGCCGGTGCCGCAGACCACATCGGGCACGGCCTTTGTGTCCATCATGGAAGGGTGCAGCAAATACTGTACATTCTGCGTGGTGCCTTATACGCGCGGCGAAGAAGTGTCGCGCCCCTTTAGCGACGTGATGCACGATATTGACGTGTTAATCGGTCAGGGTGTGAAGGAAATAACGCTGATCGGCCAAAATGTGAACGCTTATGTCGGTGCGACCGACGATGAAGATACGGTCGATCTGGCTTATCTGATTCAGGCGATCGCCGAACTGCCTGAGATCATTCGCATTCGTTTTACCACCTCCCATCCGCGCGATATGAGTCAGCGCCTGATCGACGTGTATGCCACCACGCCGAAACTGGTGAGTCACTTGCATCTGCCGGTGCAATCGGGTTCGGATCGCGTGTTAGCTGCGATGAAGCGCGGTCATACCGTGCTGGAATACAAGTCCGCGATACGCCGCGTGCGTGCGGTGCGTCCCGATATCTGTATCACCTCGGATTTTATCGTCGGTTTCCCCGGAGAGACCGAGCAGGATTTTGAGGCGACCCTAAAGCTGATCGATGACATCGGTTTCGATAACAGCTTCAGTTATCTGTTCAGCCCGCGCCCCGGTACGCCGGCGGCGGAAATGCGTGACGATACGCCGCATGAGATCAAGGCGGCGCGTCTTAAACGCTTGCAGGATCGCATCTCCGAGCAGGAGTCGGGTGTTGCCGCAGCCATGCTGGGCACGGTGCAGCGCGTGCTGGTGGAAGGTGTCTCGAAAAAAGATGTGCTGGAACTGGCCGGGCGCACCGACAATAATCGTGTGGTGAATTTCCGTGGTTCTCCCGGCATGATAGGCCGCTTCGTCGATGTGAATGTGACGGAAGTGGTTCGCCATACCCTGCGCGGCGAACTGGCAATTGTGGCGGATTAATTAGGTAACTATATGAATAATAAAATTTCTTTGGCGGTTCAGTATGTGAGTGAGGCCGACTCGCTGCCGACCCGTGCGCAGTGGCGGCGCTGGATTAAGGCGGCCTTCGAGTGCGATGTGATCATGACGCTGCGCATCGTGGATGAAGAAGAAGGGCGCGAGTTGAACAAGGTGTATCGCGGACGGGATTACGCGACCAACGTGCTGACCTTTGTTTATGACGACACCGATCCTCTCTCAGGAGATGTGGTGATCTGCGCGCCGGTGGTGGCGAGGGAAGCTGTTGAACAGGGCAAAGATTTGCTCGCTCATTACGCGCATCTGGCGATCCATGCAGCCCTGCATCTACAAGGCTACGATCATGAAGTCGATGAGGAGGCCGAAGAGATGGAAGCATTAGAAACGGCGTTAATGCTAAAATTGCGCTATCCTGATCCCTATTTAGAAACTTAATACCTGCCAAATGGACGTGCCTGAGAGTAACAAACCCACCTTGCTGGAACGCTTATCCGCGCTGTTGCTGCGCGAACCTGAGGACAGGGAGCAATTGGTTAAATTGCTGCATGGTGCTTATGACAATAATTTGCTCGATGCGGATGCCTTGTCGATGATGGAGGGCGTGTTGCAGGTGTCCGAGCGTCAGGTGCGCGAAATTATGATACCGCGCGCGCAGATGGATGTGATCGATATCAGTCAGCCGCCGGAAGAATTTATCCCTTTTGTGATTGAAACTGCGCATTCGCGTTTTCCCGTCATTGAAGATGACAAGGACAACATCATCGGAATTCTGCTGGCCAAAGATCTGCTGCGCTACTACGCCGGAGAAGAATTTGACGTGCGCGATATGTTGCGCCCGGTCGTGTTTGTGCCGGAAGCGAAGCGGCTTAACGTGCTGTTGCGCGAGTTTCGCGGTAATCGCAACCACATTGCACTGGTGGTGGATGAATACGGCGGCGTATCGGGTATGGTGACAATAGAAGATGTGCTGGAGCAAATCGTCGGCGACATTGAGGATGAGTACGACTTCGATACGGACGAGGACAACATCATCGCTAATGGCTCCGGGCAATACCGCGTCAAGGCGGATACCGAGATTGCCGATTTCAATGAGGCACTCGGCACGGATTTCAGCGATGAAGAGTACGACACGGTAGGTGGACTGGTGTTGCATGCGGCAGGAAGATTACCTAAATGCGGCGATCGCCTGAAACTGGGTACGCTCGGTTTAACCGTGCTGCGAGCTGACAGCAGGCGTCTCTACACCGTACTGGTCGAGCGTCAGGATCAGTGTCCGGACAAACAATCCATGTAGATGGCCGGATCCGGTTGTGTGCGGTTGCGCTGTGCCTGCCAGATCATTTCGCTCAAACACTCCATCATGCGGTGCTGCGCATCGTGTTCGGACTCAAACTGATGGGTAAGCCGCACGAAATGCGCGCGTATCCCTGACGGTTGATCGATGGAAATCTGTTCTTCGATAGTCAGATGCATCATCAGGTGCAAAAACGGATTGGCTTCGCCCTGTTCGGGCAAATATTCGCGCTCCAGATAACGAGCCGGGTCTTCGAATATCGCAAAATATTCCGGATGCTTTTCAATTAGCTGGGCGGTTAAATCTTCCAGCGGTGTGAGCAGCGATTTCTCGCGGCGCTTGCGCCAGGTCTCAAACAGGAAGTTGCGCGCTTCATCGCGGCTCGGGTTGAAGAACATTTACATATCCTTTTGTTTATATTCGCATAAATCGTAAATCAGGCATTCGGCACATTTTGGTTTTCGTGCCTGGCAGATGTAGCGGCCATGCAAAATCAGCCAGTGATGCGCATCGAGCATGAATTCTTTCGGTATTACCTTAAGCAGCTTTTGTTCAACTTCCAGCACGTTTTTGCCGGGTGCTAAGCCGATGCGATTGCTGATGCGGAAAATATGCGTATCTACCGCCATGGTCGGCTGGCCGAATGCGGTATTGAGAATCACATTGGCGGTCTTGCGTCCCACACCGGGTAAAGCTTCCAGCGCCTCGCGAGTTTGCGGAACAACGCTGCCATACTGCTCGAACAGAATCCGGCAGGTCTGTATGACATGCTTCGCCTTGGTCTTGTACAGGCCGATGCGCTGGATATATTCCGCCAGCTTGGCTTCGCCCAAATCTAAGATTGCCTCAGGCGTGTTCGCGACCGGATACAGGTGTCTTGTCGCCGCATTGACGCTGATATCGGTGGCTTGTGCCGAGAGCATTACTGCAATCAACAATTCGAACGCCGAAGTATATTCCAGCTCAGTTTTTGGGTGCGGGTTCGCAGCTTGCAGTCGTTCAAATATCTCGCGGCGTGTAGTGGAATTCATTATGGTCTACCAGCCGAATTAAAAAAAGTATGGGCTAAAAAAAGAACATGGGGTCAGGTCTTGCATTAACGTATATGCATTAATGAAAGACATTAACGCATAATTTCAATAAGTTAACACATGATTTTGTGTATACGTTGATGCAAGACCTGACCCCCCTTTGTGCTTGATGACCCCCCTTTGTGCTTGCCCCCCCTTTGTGCTGTGACCCCTGACACCTTTTTGTGCAAAGCGATTAAAAAACACAATGTGGGCTCGATGATTTTATCCGTCTTATTCGTGACAGCGTCGATATGCAAATCAATATCTCCACCTTGACCCTAGACCCGAACAGCCAGACGTTTGCACCTGCACCATAGTTATCTGCAACGGCGGTGTGTGTGACAGAACACTGTGGTTAGGCAAGGCGTATGGTTATGCTTGGCTGGCAGGCGTGCAATCACTTTCAAGCGGAGTAGTGGTGGTCTTGTTTTTCAGTTGCTGCTCGGCACGCAGATTTAACCAGTTCTTTCCGGCGATCAGCAGTCCTAAGGTGATGAAGGCGCCGGGCGGCAAAATGGCCAGTAAAAACCCGTGATAGTCAGGGATAACAGTAATCACCAGCGATTTGGCGGATTCGCCCAGTGCCATGTCGATGCCGGACAGCAGGGTGCCGTGGCCGATGATTTCGCGTATTGCGCCCAACACTGCCAGTACGGCGGTCAGTCCCAGTCCCATAGCGAGACCATCTAGTGCGGAATGCAGCGGCGGACTCTTGGCGGCAAAAGCTTCGATGCGCGCCAGCACGATGCAGTTGGTGACGATCAGCGGAATGAAGATGCCCAGCACTACATACAGCGAGTATAGATAGGCATTCATCAGGTACTGAGTCACGGTGACCAGCACGGCGATGATCAGGATAAATACCGGGATGCGCGCCTCGTTGGGCACGATGGTGCGGATAGGGGAGATGGCCGCGCCAGATAGAGCCATCACGATTGCGGTGGCTAAGCCTAAGCTTACGCCGTTGACGACCGATGAACTGACCGCCAGTATCGGACACAGCCCCAGCAGCTGCACTACGCCGGTATTTTGTTTCCAGACGCCGTTGTAGAGAATGTCGCGGAATTCATGGTAGGTCATGGCTTGTTCCCCTCTGCCGTTGGATTTTCTGCAAACAAGTCTGCACGATGCGCGGCATAATATTGCAGCGATTTGTGGACAGCCTTGACGACCGCGCGCGGCGTAATGGTGGCTCCCGCCATGTAGTCGAACTGTCCGCCGTCTTTTTTGACTTTCCAGTCACGATCCTGATATTTCTCCAGCGATGTGCCGTTAAAGCCGGTGACCCATTTGCTGCGACCGATTTCGATATAATCGCCCAATCCCGGTGTCTCCTTGTGTTCGACCACGCGCACTCCGGCCAGCTCGCCGTTAGCACGCACAGCGACCAGCAGGACGATCTTGCCGCTATAGCCATCCGGTGCGACAGCTTCCATGACTAAGACGGAGGGCTGGTTTTGCAAGCGTGCGCGGTAGGCGATGGTTGTTGTCTCGTTGCCTAGCAAGGCGTCCGGCTTGATGTTCAGCCTGTCTTTGAGGATGTCGTTGTCGAACAGCGATTGCGGGACAATTTGCGAGATTAATTTCAGTTTCTCGGCCTCGACGCTTTGTGCAATCCGCTCACGTGTTTGGTTGTAGGTAATAGCCAGGATGGCGGTGCCCAGCAGGGCAAACGCCAGCAGGTTGACGGCGGTATGAAAAGAAGCTTTGGCCATGGTACGCCTCATGACTGCTTCTCCTTTTTGCCGAACACGTTAGGTTGTGTGTAAGCATCGATCAGCGGCACGCAGATATTCATCAGCAGGGTGGCAAACGCCAGACCGTCGGGAAAGCCGCCAAAGACACGGATCAGATAGGTAAGCAGTGCGGCACCTGCGGCGAAGAGTATTTTTCCCTTTGCGGTGGTCGGACTGCTCACCGGATCCGTCAGGATGAAGAAGGCGCCCAGCATGGCTGCACCCGAAAACCAGTGGAACAGCGGCGTGACATAATGCGCCGGGTCGTACAGATGAAACAGGCCGGCTAAGACAAACAGTGTCGTCAGATAGGCAGCGGGAATGTGCCAGCTGATGACGCGGGAGGCGAGCAAATACAAGCCGCCTGCCAGGAAGGCCCATGCCACCGCCTCGCTGCCTTCACCGGCTAACTGGCCGAATATTGGCATCTGCATGATTTCATTGATATTTACGCTGCCGTGCAGTTGTGTCTTGAGGGTGTCCAGCGGGGTGGCCATGGTCACGCCATCGAGCTTGATGCCTTCGGGTAAAACACCTTGAAAAATGTAATTGAGTTGTTCGGCGAAATCAAGCTGTACTGAACCTAGGCCATGCGGCGAGAGCCAGTGTGTCATGTGTGACGGAAAGGAGATGATCAGGACGGCATAGGCGATCATCGCCGGATTAAACGGGTTGCTGCCCAGTCCTCCATAGAGGTGTTTAGAGATACTGATCGCGAAGGCGGTGCCGATCACCACCAGCCACCAGGGCGCGAGCGGCGGAATGGACAGAGCGATCAGCCAGGCAGTCAGCAGTGCGCTATTGTCCTTGAGGAACGGCATAACGGGGCGGCGGCGCAAACTGAGCATGGTCGCTTCGGTGGCCAGAGCCGTGGCGCTTGCCAGCGTGAGCGAGACCAGAATCGCCGGGCCGTAATACCAGAGATACACGGCGATGCCTGGTATCAATGCGAACAGCACCGTGCGCATGATCTTTGATACGCTGACCGGTCGGCTGATGAAGGGGGAGAAAAATCCGGACATATTATTCCTTGGTGTGCTCAATCGGGGAGGCTTGAGCCAGTTCGCGGATGCGTGCGCGTCTCGCTTCAATCTCGCTGATTACGGCTTGTTGTTCCGGCGTCAGCTGTTCGATATTTTTTGGTTTGCTGGCTGCCGCCTGTAATTTGGCCTGATCGATCGCCGACTGTATCTTCAATTGCAGCGTGTTTTCTGGATCAGCGTGGGCGGGAGATACGTTCGTCCCATCCGGGGTTGCGGTAACTTGTTCGGCGCGTTGCGCTTTTGCTTCCTGTGCGGCCTTTTCCTTTGCGGCCAGCTTCTCGGCCTTTTCCTGCTTTTCCCGCTCGATGCGCAGTTCACGGAATTCATGTCGTTCGCGTGCCGCATCGGCAGATTTCTGCGCGGCTTCCTGCGCCCATATTTCGCTTTTTGCAAAACGATAATACTGAACCAGTGGAATGCTGCTCGGGCAAACATAGCTGCATGCACCGCATTCAATGCAGTCGAACAGGCTGTAATCTTCGGCCTTGGTCAGATTTTTCGCCTTGGCAAACCAGTAGAGTTCCTGAGGCTGTAATTCGGACGGGCAGACATCGGCGCAGCGCGTGCAGCGGATACAGGGCAGGGCGGCAGGGGGAGCCGGAAAAAGTTTGTCCGAGGCCGCAATCAGGCAATTGGTCGCCTTGATCACGCCTGTCTGTTTCGAGGGCAGCAGCACGCCCATCATTGGACCGCCCATGATATAGCCGGTCGTGCCGGGCAGTTCTTTTGCCTGACTGACCAGTTCGTCGCCGGGCGTGCCGAGCAGTACCTCAAAGTTCTGCGCTTCTGCCACGTTGCCGGTGACAGTGACGATGCGCGAGATCAGCGGTTCGCCGTGTCGAATGGCGCGCCAGGCGCTGTAAGCCGTGCCGACATTGAAACATTGCACGCCCATATTGGTTGAGCGGACACCGGCGGCCACTTCGATGCCGGTGAGTACGCGGATCAGTTGTTTCGCGCCGCCGCCGGGATATACGGTGGGCACAGCGATGACTTCCATGCGCTGGTGTTCGCCGGTTGTCAACGCAGCGCGCATCGCCGCAATCGCTTCCGGTTTGTTATCCTCGATGCCGATCAGTACCTCGTCCGCGTATAACAGGGCGCGCATCATTTCAGCCCCTTGCAAGATGTCGGCTGCGCGTTCACGCATCAGCAGGTCATCGCAGGTGATGTAGGGTTCGCATTCTGCACCGTTCAGTACCAGTGTGTTGATTTTGTGTTTGTGTGCATACAGCTTCATGTCGCTGGGGAAGACGGCACCTCCTAAGCCCACCACGCCAGCTTCGCGCAATTTGTGGCGCAATTCGGTGTGGGACAGTTTTGTCCAGTCATGCGTTTCGCGTTCTGTCCAGGTGTCCTGTCCGTCAGGAATCAGGGTGATACATAAATCGGGAATGCCGGAAGGGTGAGCTACCGTTTGCATGTCGATGGCGGCAATGGTGCCGGAAGTCGGGGCGTGTATCGCGCTGGAGAGATGACCTTCCGGGCGGCCGATGATTTCTCCCTTGAGCACGTGCGCGCCGACTTCGACGATGGGACGTGCGCTGCTGCCTACATGCTGAAGCAGGGGAATGATCAGTTTGGAAGGGAGCGCGGCGCTTGCAATAGGCCTTTGATTTGATTGTGTTTTATTTGTTGGCGGGTGGACGCCGCCGTGGAACTTGTACAGTGTTCTCATTGCGCAGTGGTGCCGGTGTGAGACGGGTTCAGGGTGTACACGGGATATTTCCATTTCCAGTTGCTAATATTCTCTGAGATGGGCTCCATGCTGATGCAGTCAACCGGGCAGGGCGCCAGGCACAATTCGCAGCCTGTGCATTCAGAACTGATCACCGTGTGTAACTGTTTGGCCGCGCCCACGATTGCATCAACAGGACACGCTTGTATGCACAGCGTACAACCGATGCAGGTGGATTCATCGATCAACGCGACCGATTTTGGTTTGGGCAGGATTGCACCGCCGAATGGTTTGAACTCCATGCCGAGCAGGTCGGCCAGCTTATGTATGCCTTCTTCGCCGCCGGGCGGGCATAAATTGATGTCGGCGGTTCCGTCTGCTATCGCTGCGGCATAGGGTTTGCAACCGGGAAAGCCGCATTGGCCGCACTGAGTCTGCGGCAGAACGGCATTGATTTTCTCGGCTAGCGGGTTGCCTTGTACGCTGAATTTAATCGCCGCGTACCCCAATACGGCACCCAGTGACACGGCGAGCAATGCCATTACCAGCAGTGCGCTCAACATTATTTGATCAGCCCAGAAAAACCCATGAAAGCCAGGCTCATCAGGCCGGCTGTGATCATGGCGATCGCCGATCCTTTGAACAGGGGTGGCACATCTGCGCCTTCCATGCGTTCACGCATGCCGGCAAACAGCACCATCACCAGCGTAAAACCGAGTGCGCCACCCATACCGAAAATGAGCGACTCCATAAAATTGTGTTTGGCCTGTACGTTGAGCAGCGGGATACCCAGCACGGCACAATTGGTGGTAATCAGAGGCAGGTAAATGCCCAGAACCTGATAGAGCTCGGGACTGGTTTTTTTGATCACCATCTCGGTGAACTGCACGATGCCGGCGATCACAACGATGAAGGATAGCGTGGTCAGATAGGCAAGCTCAGGACCCAGAAGATATTGATTGATCAGGTAACTGCAGCCGGAGGCCAGTGTCAGTACGAAGGTCGTTGCAGCACCCATACCAACGGCGGCTTCCAGTTTCTTGGAAACCCCCATAAACGGGCATAGCCCGAGAATCTTGACCATCACGATGTTGTTTACAAACACCGCGCCCATCAAGATCAACAGATATTCAATCATTATCGCGCCTTATAAATCAGGGGCGGATTATCCCCCAATTCATACGCTGATTCAACCGCAGTCAGGTTATATGCATATAAGCTGATCGACATTAAAGTCAGTGTTTATACAGGTTCACCTTCTTCATCCAGATAAAATTCATTGAGTGCGCGTTCGACTTCGGCCATGTGGGTGAGCACAGGTCCTCCACCCATCATGATGCCGATGGAACACACTTCCATGATTTCTTCTATTGTTACGCCGGCATGTTTGCAGGCGCGTACATGCAGGGCGATGCAGTAATGGCATTGCTGGGTCAGTGCCATGCCGAGGGCGATAATTTCCTTTTCCTTCTTGCCCAGTACGCCAGGTTGCATGGCTTCAGCCATAAACGCCTGCACCTTGCCCATCAGTTTGGGGCGATATTCGGCCATCAATTGCAGTCCACGGTGAGCGTGTTCCAGTATTTTACGTTCGCTGTCCGAGCCTTTGGTTTTTTTGGTCATGTCGATTCCTTAAAGTTAGTGTGAATTTTTCAGCGCGCGAGCGCATTCTGCAATCAGCGCCGGACCCCGATAGATCAAGCCGCTGTATATCTGTACCAGCGATGCGCCGGCTGCGATTTTTTCTAGTGCATCCGCCCCGTTTAAAATGCCCCCTGCACCGATGATGGGCAGCGCACCTTGTAAGTGAGCCGCGAGTTGGCGGATGACGCGGGTGGATTTGTCGCGTACCGGTGCGCCTGACAAGCCGCCTGCCTCATTACCCAGAGGCAGATTTTCCACGCCCTCACGCGACAGCGTGGTGTTGGTGGCGATCACCCCGTCAATTTGATGGAGCATCAACAACCGGGCGATCTGCGCTATCTGTTCGCCTTCCATGTCGGGGGCGATTTTCAAGGCGATAGGCACATATTTTCCATGGTGGTCGGCCAGCTTGCCTTGTTCCGCTTTCAATAGTCCCAGCAAGTCGTTCAGTGCAGCCTCGTCCTGCAATTGGCGCAGGTTCTTGGTGTTGGGCGAAGAGATATTGACGGTGATATAGCTGGCGTAGTTATACACCTTGCGCAAACAGATCAGATAGTCATCGGCAGCTTTCTCGATCGGCGTGACGGCATTTTTGCCGATATTTATTCCTAAAATCCCTTTAAAATCAGATAACTGTACGTTGCGTATCAGTGCGTCTACACCTTCGTTGTTAAATCCCATGCGATTGATGACGGCGTTTGCTTCGGGCAGGCGGAACAATCGCGGTTTCGGGTTGCCAGGCTGCGGCAGCGGGGTGATGGTGCCGATTTCGATGAAACCGAAGCCTAATGCTGCCAGACCGTCGATGCAGTCGCCGTTTTTGTCCAGGCCTGCGGCCAGACCCACCGGATTAGGAAAAGTTAATCCCATCACGGTGCGTGGATCATCGGGGATGGACGATGCTAACAGGCCGCCCAAGCCCAGCTTGGAGGCGGTTTGCAGGCCGGTTAAGGTAAGATTGTGCGCTGTTTCAGGACTTAAATGGAACAGGGCGGGGCGCAGTAGAGAATACATGGTTATTTTTTGACGACGACAGGGATAGGGAATTTTTTCTTTTCTTTGAACAGCGTGCTGCGCGTTTTGCCGCGCCAGTTTTCAGCCAGCACATCGCTCAATTGCAGGCAGAGCAGGCCAAACAACACAAAGCCCGCTTGTGCCATGGTCATATTGGGCAGATTGATGGACAGGCTGGCGTTCGACTGATAGCTGATCACGGAGAGATTGCCGACCAGGATGCCTGAGAAAGAAGTGCACACCACGCGTCCCCAGTCGCCTGACTTGATGCGGTTGAAAATGGTGTTCTCATGCCAGAGCAATTGCATGCCGGCTAGCAGCAGCAGCGGGGCTGTCCACAGCAACCAGAATAATGTTGCAGGCCAGGCGGCGCCCGCAGTCAAACCCAGCAGGGCAATCGCCAGCAGCACGCGCGCCAGTGTTTCGGCATTGGGTGGGCTGAAGGTGAATCTGCATGTCAGCGCCTTGAGCAGGCCGGGAAAGCTGCCCAAGAGGGCGCGGGTAATGAGCACGGCGGGTGCTAACAGAGCAAACAGCGGGGTATACAGCAGCAGTTGCACGAACCAGCCATAATTTTGTGGTACGGTCCAGCTCGCGACAAAGATATTCAGGTAACTGAGCAGCCAGCCGGTCAATGCGCTGGCAATGCTCATGCCGATAAAGAAACTGCGCTGATCGTCGAGCGGGCTGTTGCCGGTCATACGTTTGATGGTGTGATTGACGAGCAGGACATAAAATAACAGCATCAGGCTGGTGCGCAACGTGGCCGGGATGGCACCGTCTTCGGATAGCTCGCTGAGTATCAGTTCGTTCCATTCGGCGCCGCTGAGCCACAGGCCGCATAGCGGAAGCAGCAAGAGCGTAAGGATAAAAATTCCCAGTCGTGTTTTCATAATTTTGAATGTCAGTAATCGGTTTCTTGTTGCACATTACGGATTGATTGCTCTGTCCATACGCCATTTTGCAGGACTTCGGCAGGTTGATATTGGGTTTTGTAGGACATTTTTCGGCTATTCTTTATCCAGTACCCCAGATACACATAATTGAGATTCAGCTTTCGGCACAGTTCGATTTGCCACAGCACGTTGTACACGCCGAATCGCGCCTGCGGCAAGTCAGGTTCGTAAAAGGTATAAACCGAAGATAAACCATCTCCTAGCAGATCGATCACGCTAACCATGCGCAATATGCCGTTCTCCCTGAATTCTACCAGCACCGTATCAACCTGGCTTTGTAAAAGAAAGGTTTGATAGGCTTCATGGTCGTCATTATCCATGCCGCCGTCAGGGTGGCGCGCGCGCTGATAGCGCAGATACAGTTCATAATACTCAGCCCTGTCTTGCAGCGGATGCAACGAGGCGGTTAATTGATGATGCTGTTTCCAGGCGCGGCGCTGCGTGCGATTGGCGGTAAATCGTGCCGTGATAACGCGCAACTGCAAGCACTCGCGGCACAGATCGCAACGAGGCCGGTAGACATAGGTTCCGCTGCGCCGGAAACTGTGCTGTATCAGTTGGCTATACAGGTGGGTGTTGATCAGAAAGCCCGGCGTGGCGACCTGAGAGCGCGCCTGCATTTCCGGCAGATAGCTGCAAGGATAGGGGGCGGTCAGGTAAAAACTCAGCGCTGAAATAGGTATGTCGTTAAGAGAGCTCATAAATGAAGGATACAGGATTCAGCGGCTAGCGGAGTCAAGTTGCCAGTTTGTTGCAGGGCTGGAGTTTACCAACTCTGTTAGCTTGAAGATGAACTCATCGCGCGGCATGAGTCGGGCGCCCAGAGATGCCAGATGTGGCGTGTACATCTGGCAGTCTATCATCGCCGCTGTGCCGTGCTGGCAAAGGTGAGCCAGCGCGATTTTAGAGCCGTTGCTTACCCGGCTGAACATGGATTCACCGTAAAACATTTGACCGATGGACACGCCGTACAAGCCGCCGACCAGTTTTTCATCCTTCCACACCTCTATCGAGTGAGCAAATCCTGTGCGGTGCAACTCGCAATAGGCAAAGATCATTTGTTCGTCTATCCAGGTGCCGTGCTGTCCATCTCTGGGTGCGGCGCAGGCGCGCATGACCTGTTCAAATGCCGTGTCGGTGCGCACTTCGTGACGGCCGTTGCGCAATACCTTTGCCAGTGAATCGGATAATTTAAATTCGTCGGGGATGAGAACCATGCGCGAATTCGGACTCCACCACAATACCGGCTCTCCGGGGCTGAACCAGGGAAATATCCCCCTGCGGTAGGCGGCCAGCAAGCGTTCCGGCGCCAATCCACCGCCCGCGGCCAGTAATCCATCGGGATTATGCAACGCTTGCGCGAGGGGAGGGAACGGTGTGTCGTCGGTTAAGAAAGGAATCATCTCGATGCTATAGGCAAAGTGGTTGTTTCATGGTTAGATTAGCATTCGTTGAAGATTCAAACACGCTGTACCACTTAACAAGGCGATCGTATGTTAGCAGGATTTTTTGGTAAGCAGTGTGACCATCCCATGGCAGATGTGAAATCCGCGCAGCCACTTCTGGATGAGTTGCCCAAACACGATGCGATCAAATCGGTAACCGAGTTGACCGAATGGCTGGAGTCAGTCTCAGCCCATGAGGAATTTAAACTCGCCGACCAGTATGCGGTGTTGAGTCTGCTCGATGAAACGGCGCAAGTGTATGCGAGAAAACTGACGTATGAGTATTTTAGCTCGCACGAGATGAGTGTCTTTCACGGCAATCGTCTGCATATGATATTGGAAGCGCTGGCGCGACAGACGGCAAATGCATATCACCGGGTGTTCATGCGTTATTGTCAGACCGGTAAAGGCGCGATCAAGGCGCAATTGCCCCTGTTGGTTGCTCGCGCGATCCATGCAAGCCGGGAACAGTTGAAATACGCCGCCGTGCATTATGCGGCCCGCGACGATTCCGTCTGGCTTCGTCTGGCCGTGTTCTATCAGCATGCAGAGCAACAGCAGTATCTGGACACGCCCGTTCTGCTGTATCCCTCAGTGACGGCATCGGTTAAGAGTGAGTTGGGGCAATTGATGATCTGGTCGTCCTGCGCGCTCGATTCATTGACACTGCAAGCCATCCATCTGACTGAACGTCTCGTTACCCAATACGCAAATGTCGTTGAAATGGGCGCTGAATTGAATGGTCAGGCGCAGCTCGGCTTCGATCCGGTGAATGCGCTGTCCATCGTGCGGCAGGATTTGGCTGCGAACCACCGTCACGGCATGCGTTATCTTTATCTGCCTGAGATGCAGGCTAAATTAGAAGCGCTGATTAAAACGCTCGATAAAAACATCATGCCTCAAGAACTGAATTTGGGCGGGGCTTTTCAGCTGGAGAGGGTGAGCGCTGCGGCCCTGCACACGCTGAAACAATTGTTTGCAAAACCTATACGCAAGAGCCCAAGGCGCCCATTTAATGGTTCGGTTAAAGCGGTGACCGGATATGATAATGTGTCGATGTGTTGCCAGAGCGCAGGCGGTGCCGGCATGCCATTGAGTCTTGAAAATGCCAGTTCGGGCGGTTTTTTGGCTGTATTGCCTGCTCAAGCGGGGAGTGATGCGCGAGTCGGTCATCTGTTGGGTATACAAACCGACAGTCTTGCGCGTTTAGGAGTGTCGATTGCCCGGCGTTTGTTGCGCGATGCGCAAGGCGGCCTGCATTTGGGTGCGGAAATGCTTGCGACTCAGGTCTCACAGGTGACTTTGCGCGGTGCGGGTACGGGCGAACAGCAGGCATTGTGGTTGCACAACAAAGCATCTGACCCGAATGGCGAGGTCAGGTTGCTGATGCCGGTCGATACTTTTTCGCTGCAGCGCAGCTTAAAAACGGCGCTGGAGGGTAAAAGATATTTGTTGATTCCCGTTGCGTTGCAAGAGAGCGGTGCGGATTATGATCTGGCCTGTTTTCGTTTCATTGAACAGGAAGAGGCTCAGGAGTAAACGGTTCAAACTTACCGGTGCGGGCAGCTCTCCTTGTTGCAATCCGCATAAATATAAAGCGAGTGATCACGTATGCTAAAGCCGCGCTCTGTCGCGGCTTTTTCCTGACGTTCTTCAATCTGGGCATCGTAAAATTCCTCTACGTGACCGCATTGCAGGCAAACGATGTGGTCGTGATGCTTGCCTTGATTGAGTTCAAATACCGATTTCCCGCCTTCAAAGAAATGGCGCACCAGTAAACCTGCCTGTTCAAACTGGGTCAGGATTCGATATACCGTCGCCAGTCCCACATCGTCACCCGTTGAAAGCAGTAGCTTGTAGATGTCTTCTGCGCTCATGTGGCGTTGCGCGGACGACTCGAACAGGCTCAACACCTTGATTCTCGGCAATGTGGATTTTAGTCCTGCGCTTTTTAAATGATCTGCTTTATGCATATCGTCACCCCGCATATGAATTATTCGCATCATGCCCGAAAGTGCTTGCAATCGCAAATGAGAATGATTATCATTTGCATTCGATATCTGTCAGGGGCTGCCATGAAAACCATGTTGCTGTGTGCTATCGCCGCAGATTTAGCAACGGGTCGTTACGTTTATGCCGGTGAATTGTGTGAGGCGATGGCGTAAGTTGTCATGATTGCCAAATAGCGCCCAATCAGCGCATTTATAAATTTGTTTAAGGAATAATGATGAAAAAATTGCTGGAAGTGTTGCTTAAAACCTTGGTTTTTTGGAGTGTGGTTGTTTTGCCTGTATGGGCTAATCCGGCCGATTATGTATATACACCGACCGTTGAATACGGTGAACGGGAATTGGATGTTCAATACGGTGCGGCTTCCGCGCCGGCGGGCAATAGCAGTGCGAGCAGCGTGGGAATCGGATATGGTGCAACGGAAAACTGGTTTACTGAAGTCTATTTGAAACGCGAAAACAATGCCGGACAAGCTGTAAGTTTCTTCGAGTGGGAAAATAAATTTCAGCTCACCGAAACGGGGAAAAATTGGGTTGATTTAGGGCTTGTCACCGAGATGGAAGCCCCGTTGGGTGGTAGTGCGCCCTGGGAGGTGAGAGTGGGTGCGTTGGTGCAGAAGTCGCTTGGAAAATTTCAGCTAAATGGAAATCTGCTTTTTGAGCGTGCTTTTGGTTATCCGGACGAAAGCGGTGTTCCCTATACGACCAATCTGGGTTACCAATGGCAGGTAAAATATCGCGGGCAACGTAAATTTGAATTCGGTTTGCAGGGTATGGGGGAATTGGGAACCTGGGATAACTGGTCCAGTCAGTTGGTGCAAAACCATCGCATGGGGCCGGCGATCTTCGGGAAGTTGTCTAGCGGGCAAGCATTTAAATACAATGCGGCCTGGCTGGTGGGGATGACACCTGCGGCACCGGCTCACACTTTCAGGGCGCAATTGGAATACGAATTCTGATAATCTGCCGAATTGAAGCCGTTTAAGTTTTTCTTCTCTTTGCCGATACCTTGAGAGATAGTTTAAAAATGCGGCGACTGATTACATAGGCTAGCTTATCCAATGAATAAATTATTAACACAGGTGTTGATTTTGCTATGGCTGTCGGCGCAAGTCTGTTTTGCCGGTGCGGAGCTCGATGAAGCGCTGCGCGCTCAGGAGGCGGGAGATTACGCGAAGGCTGCCAGCCTTTATCTGCCGCTGGCCGGCAAGGGCGATGCGGTAGCTCAATACAACCTAGGTGTTTTATACGCGCAGGGGCAGGTGATACAGAAAGACTATCGTGCCGCCATGCAGTGGTATCTGGCAGCTGCCGAGCAGGGGCATGCGCAAGCGCAGGCTAATCTTGGGGTGTTGTACGTCAGTGGTAAGGGGGTGCCGCAAGATTATAAGAAAGCAATGAAGTGGTTTGCAGCGTCTGCCAAACAGGGTAATGCGGCCGCACAGTTGCATATTGGCGAACTGTATGCCGATGGTTTCGGGGTGCTGCAGGATCAGGGGGAGGCGATTGGGTGGTACCGTCAGGCAGCCGCGCAAGGCGACGCGATGGCGCAGTCAAAATTGGGCGAGTGTTATGAACGCGGACAGGGGGTCATTCAGGATAGTGTGGAAGCCGGTCAGTGGTTAACTGTTGCCGCAGCTAATGCAACCGATGCGGCGAGTCGCAGCCGTTATCTGGCGCGCCGCGATGAGATACGCAAGGCTCAGGAGAGTCGTAAAGAGGCCAAAGAAAAGCAGGAGGCGCTAGCTCAGGCTGAGCGTGAGCGGCTTGAGGCGGAGGAGCGCGCTGAGGCGTTGCAACGCGAGGCGGCTGTGCGTGCCGAGGCGGAGCGTCTTGAAGCGGAGAGAGTTGAACAAATTAAGGCCGCAGAGCAGGTTAGACAGGAAGCGGAGGCGAGGGAGGTGCGTGAGGTGCTGGCTCAGGCCAAAAAACAGGCTGAACTGGCCGCCAAGGCTGTTGCGCTGGAAGCTCGTGCGGCCAGGATCAAGGCGCGGCGTGATGAAAATGTGGCAGCTCGCAGGGTTGTACCTCAGCGTGTCTCCCCTGAGGCAACATCGCTCAAATCACCCTCGCAAGCTCAGTCTCAAGTCGGCAAGCCGGAACGCACGGAGACAGTAAAGCTGGCCGATGCTTTGCCGGTTAAGCCGGTCGATGCTCTGCCGGTTGAGTCGGATAGTGCAAATGTTGTGCCGGTAGCCCCCGTTGTTTTGGTGCCATCTGCTGCTGTGCCAGCAAAATTGCCGCGAACGGCACCGCTTGTCCCTTCGTCATCCGCACTGGTGCAAGCCTATGAGCCGGAAGATAGTCAGGAGCCGGCCGATGTTTTACTCGAACCAAAAGCGTCAGCCGATGGTCCCGTTGATGTGCCTGTCACGAAAGAGCCTGTGGTGAGTGAAGTGGTTGAGCAAACAGGCATCGCACCGAAGTGAAATTAAAGAATGGTAATCTGGCAATGCAGTCGTTACTGGATGAGTTGCGCATGTATCAAATAGAGCAGGAGTCGCAAAATGAGAAATTGCGACATGTGCAGGCGGAGTTGGCGGCCTCAAGCGCGCATTATTTGGAACTTTACGATTTGTTATCTATCGGCTATTGCGCGTTGAGTGAGTCGGGGGTGATTATCGAAGCGAATTTAATTTTCGCAGCCCTGCTGAACATGGAGCGTAGCGTGTTGTTGCGCCAGTCGCTGAGTCGCTTCGTGGCGCAGTCAGATATGGATAGCTTTTATTTGTTGTGCAAGCAGGTGGTGCAGACGGTCGGTCGTAGTGTGTGCGAAATTCGCATGAGGAAAAGCGACGATACGCTGTTGTGGGTGCAATTGGAAGCAACGAGTGCGCGTGAAATTAACGGGGAACTGGTGTTGCGTCTGGCACTGAGCGATATTTCTGAACGCAAACGCCTGGAGCAGGAGTTGGTCGAGGTGGCTGAAGCGCGTCAGCGCACGCTGGGGCAGGAGTTGCATGATAATCTCGGCCAGCGAATCGCCGCGATAGGCTATCAGGCTCGTGCGCTGGAAAAATTGACTGCTGAAAATCCGGAGGCGACAAAGTTGGCCGCTGCCATCGCTGCTCAGGCGCATAGCGCTGTGATGCAGTGTAAGCAGCTGGCTCAAGGTTTATTGCCCTTCGAGTTGGAGGCTCACGGTCTGTATGGTGCGTTGCAGGCCTTTGTTTCGGGCATTAAGCAAAACTATGGCATCGATTGCGCGCTCGAATGCAGCGATGAAATGAATGTCGGTGATCCGCATCTTGCACTGAACTTGTATCGCATCGCGCAAGAGGCGGTGAACAATGCGGTTCGGCACAGCGGTGCGCGACATTTGCGTGTCAGCTTGGTGCAGGAAGAGGGTAGCTTGACGCTTGCTATCTGCGATGATGGCTGTGGTTTTACGCTCAGAGAGGGAGTGTCTGCCGGAATGGGGCTCAAAATCATGCAATATCGTGCCATGCAATTCGGTGCAACAGTGCAATTCTTGTCGCGCACCGGAGGCGGTACTGAGGTGCGCTTAGTGCTGAGATTGATGTAGCTGATCCAACGGATTCGTTCTATAATGAATCCGTTCGCGATAAAATAAAATATTGTTTTTAATCAAATGATTACGATGTTCACTCGCTTGAGGATGGCAGGGCGTTAAGATGTCACTCCTCAAAACTCAAGTCATGCTGGTAGATGATCACGCGATGCTCAGGCACGGCATGGCGATGCTGATCAATGCCGAGTCAGACATGGAGGTGATTGCCGAAGCGGAGGATGGTGGAGAGGCTGTCGCTCGTCTGGAGGCTGAGCAGCAGCCCGATATCGTGCTGGTCGATCTGTCGCTCAAGACGCTGTCCGGTTTTGAGTTGATCAAGAGTATGCACATTCTGATTCCCGCCTTGCCTGTGCTGGTGGTTTCTATGCACGACGAAACGGTCTATGCGGAGCGCGCCTTGCGTTCCGGTGCGCGCGGCTATGTGATGAAACAGGAACCGGGTGAGGTGCTGATCGCCGCTATCCGCGAGGTGTTAAAGGGTAATTTTTACCTGAGCGAGGCCATGTATACCAAGTTGATGAATCGCTTTGTCACAGGAAACGCGGAATCCGAGCTGCTGATCAATACCCTGACGCCCAGTGAGTTTGAGGTGTTGCACCTGATCGGTTCCGGTCACAGCAGTCAGGAAATCGCCAGATTGCTCAGTCGCAGCATAAAAACCATAGAAACGCATCGCGCCAATATACGCGCGAAATTAACCTTGAAAGACGGTGCGGATTTGATCCGTTACGCCACGCACTGGATAACCGCTGAGCATTAATTGGTGTTTTTAGCAGCGAAAAAATCGTCTAAGGGAAACCCTTAGGGTAAAACAAGGGTTTCTCCAATACCCCGTCTAGGGTGAGTCAGGTTAGCATGTGATTACTCACTATTCTGTCTCAGTCCATCATCATGGTCACACCCGTTCCACCCAAGGCTGTTAAAGCGGTTGTCCGCAAGACAAAAAAGCTCCCTGAGCCGGTGATCAATTCATCGGCCGAAGAGCGCAATTTCATCGCGGAAAAAGTCATCAAGAAGCCCAGAAAGCCGCGCAAAGTGGCGGTTAAAGAGGCGGGTGTGGTGAATCTGCCGGCAACCGAGGAGCGCAATTTTATCGTTGGCATCGGCGCGTCGGCGGGCGGCTTGGAGGCTTTGTCGGATCTGATCGGCGCCCTGCCCGATGATTTGGGTGTGCCCTATATCGTTGTTCAGCATTTATCTCCTACGCATCGCAGCATGATGGTGCCGCTCTTGGCGCGCGAAACCTCGATGCTAGTCAAGGATGCCGAAGACGGCGAAATCCCTTTAGGCAATGTGATCTATGTCACTCCGGCTAACTGGAATATTATCCTCAAAGACGGCGTGATGCGCCTGTTGGTTCCGGGAAAAACGGTGATGCCCAAACCTTCTGCGACCGCGCTGTTTAATTCGCTGGCCGAAGAAAAGGGTGAAAACGCGATCGGTGTGATTCTGTCCGGAACGGGGTCGGATGGCGCAGCGGGGATAGCCGCGATCAAGGCGGCGGGCGGCTTTACCTTCGCTCAGGATCCGGAGGCGGCCAAGTACAGCGGCATGCCGCAGGCTGCGATCAGTACCGGTTGCGTGGAGTGGGTGTTAAGTTGCAAGGGAATCGCGGAAGAAATCACCGCGATTGCCAGGGCGCATGGCTTGATCAATCGTGCGACCAAACAGGAAAACGTGCCGGCGACCATGAAGGGTTTGTTGCGCATGGTCTATAAACAGTCAAAGATCGATTTTTCCGGCTATAAAGAGGCGACTTTATCGCGTCGGGTCGAGCGGCGTATGGCGGCCAACCGGTTGAATAATCTGGCGGCCTATTTCGATTTTTGCAGTAAAAATCCAGAAGAGCTCAATAAACTCAGCAAAGATATTCTGATTTCGGTCACCGCCTTCTTCCGCGACCGCAATAGCTTTGAGGGCTTGCGCAAGACGCTGGCTGGCATTATCTCGGAGAAGCAGCCGGGCGACGAAATTCGCATCTGGGTGCCCGCCTGTGCGACCGGTGAAGAAGCCTATTCGATCGGTATCCTGATCTCGGATTTACTGGGTAGCCGCATGAGCGATTACCGCATCCAGATTTTTGCCACCGATATCGATATGGATGCGATGGCCGTGGCACGCAAGGGAATCTATACCGAAAGTTCACTGGCGGAAGTCAGCGCCGATACCATCACCCGTTACTTTAGCAAGCGCGCCGATCACTATGAAATCGCCCGGCCTATCCGCGACATGGTGGTATTTGCCCGGCAGGATCTGGTGCTCGACCCGCCCTTTTTGCGCCTTGATCTGGTCAGTTGCCGCAACCTGTTGATCTACTTCCAGCCTTTGCTGCAAACGCGCGTGTTGTCTATTTTTCACTTTGCGTTGCGTCCGGCGGCCTATTTGTTTTTGGGCAAGTCCGAGAGCATCGTGCATCAGGATAATTTGTTTTCTCCGGTCAGCAAGGAGGCGCGCATCTTTATCCGGGTAGCTTCTCGCGATCAGATCATCCCCATTCCGCTGTATAGCAGTCAGGAGGCGGGGGTTAAACAGCCGATCACCATCGCCGAACGCACCCAGCGCAAACAGGAAAGCAAGTTGCAGAAGGCGCTGTCGGAAATTTATGCGCCGCCCAGCGTGCTGATCAACAAGGATATGGACATCGTCGAAGTGCATGGTGAGATGCAGAGCTATCTGCATTTTCCTGCCGGTAAGCTGGAGTTGAATCTGGCGCAGTTATTGCGCCGCGAATGGCGCACCGAAGTGCAAACCCTGGTTCATCACGCCGAGCTCAAACGTACAAGTTCGATAGGTAGAATCCGGCCGATTAAACACAGTTCGGGACACAGCGTACAGATAGAAGTGCATCCGGTGGCGTCGCGCGATGATCAGAAGCTGTTTCTGATCAGTTTTATTTCATTGACCAAGCAGGCGGAAGAACAGCATGAGGCCGAGCACCGCTTGCTGCCGGCCAATAGCAGTGAGCTCGAAGACGAGCTGATTGCAACCCGCGAGCATTTGCAGACCGTTATCGAAGAGCTGGAAACTTCGAACGAGGAGTTGCAGGCGCTGAACGAGGAAATGCAGGCGGCCAACGAGGAGCTGCAATCCTCCAATGAGGAGTTGGAAGCGTCCAATGAAGAGCTGCAATCGACCAATGAAGAACTGACCACGGTGAATCAGGAGTTGATCGTTAAAGGCGGTGAACTGAGTCTGGTCAATACGGAGCTGGAGAATTTGCAAAACAGCACCGGATTCTCCCTGGTGTTGCTGGATCAGGAATTGCGTTTGCAGCGTTACAACAAGGAGGCGGCAACGCTATTCGGCTTTAGCGTGCATACGCTGGGTAAGCCGGTGTCGGGGCTGGCGCTGTTGATTTCCGATGCGCTGGAGACGGCTAAGCTGGCGATGTCGGATGGCATCAAGCGGCAACAGCAGGCCAGTTTTGGCGGTAAGCATTACAACGTGCTGTGTTTTCCATATACCTCTCAGGATCAGACCTTGGGCGGCGTGATCATTACCTTTATCGACCAGACCGAGCTGATCGACGCGCAAAGGGAAATTCTCTCCAGTCAGGAACGCCTGATCGGCGTGATGCAAAATTCACCCATGCTGATCAGTATCAAGGATCCGGCAGGTCATTATCAGTTCGTCAATAAAGCCTTCGAGAATATGTACGATTTGGAGGGAAAGACGGTTATCGGTAAAACCGATACGCAACTTTTCCCTGAAAAAATCGCTGCGCTATTCGAGAAGCTGCATTTCGATGTGCTGCATAAAAAATCGCGGGTCGAAGCGGAAGAGCGCGTGCATATCGGCGATCAGTTGCACTGGCTGTCGTTCATTTGTTATCCGATCAACGATGAGCAGGGCGCGATTCGCGCCGTATGCAGCCAGGTGATCATCGTCACCGAACGCAAGGAGCTTGATGAACAGAAAAAACTCACCACTAAGTTCTTTGAGTCAGCTAACGAAGGCCTGCTGATTACCGATACCGCGCGAAAAATTGTTAAAGTTAATCATGCCTTTACCAAAGTGACCGGCTATGACGCTGAGGAAGTCGTAGGTAAAAATCCGAATTTATTGAGTTCGGGCAAGCATGACGCTGAGTTTTTCACCAGTATGTGGAGCGAAATTAACGCGCATGGCAGCTGGCAGGGTGAGTTGTGGAACCGGCGCAAGGATGGCAGCCATTATCTGGAATGGCTGACGATACACACGTTGCGCGATGAGCGCGGCAATGTGAGCAACTACATCGCTATCTTCTCCGATATCACCCTGATCAAGGCGGCTCAGCAGCGCCTGGAATATATGGTCGCGCACGATGAACTGACCGCGCTGCCCAATCGCAATGAACTCAAGGGGCGGATGGCGCAGTGTTATGCAAGGGCGCAGCGTCACGGCGGCACATTTGCCCTGATGTTCATCGATCTGGATAACTTCAAAAATGTGAACGATAACTTAGGGCACGATTGCGGCGATCTGTTACTGCAACAGGTGGCTGAACGTCTGAGCCTGTGTGTTCGTGTAGAGGACACCGTGGCGCGTATCGGCGGCGATGAGTTCAATGTATTGCTCGATGATGTGACCGAAACACAAATCGCCAATACTGCACAGCGGATTCTGGATCATGTATCCAAACCTTATCTGATCAAGGATCAGCAGATTTTTGTCTCGGCCAGTATCGGTATCGCGGTCTACCCTAAGGATGCCGACGATCTGGAAACGCTGACCAAGAATGCGGACTCTGCGATGTATCAGGCCAAAGATAAGGGTAAAGACAGTTACCAATTCTTTACCTCTGATTTAAAAGAAAAAATCAATCACCGTATCGAGTTGGGCAACGCCTTGCACAAGGCTATCGAGGCCAAAGAACTGAAGCTGGTCTACCAGCCTGAGTTCGATTTGCAAACAGGCCGCCTGATCGGTGCGGAAGCCTTGTTGCGCTGGAACAGTCGTTTGTTTGGTGTGGTAGGTCCTGACGAATTCATTCCGATCGCGGAGGAATCGGACATCATTCTGGAGATCGGCGAATGGGTGATCGAGCATGCCGCCGCGCAACTCGCGCTATGGATGAAGGATGGCAATCCGTTGCCCGGCACCCTGTTTGTCAATGTGGCTTCCAGGCAGTTGATGCGGCAGCCGCTGCTGGCCATCATCACCCGGCAGTTGCAAAAATACCATTTGCCGCCGAGATCCATAGGGATAGAAATTACCGAACGCACCTTGATGAACGGCAGCGAGGAAATTGCCCGTAAGTTGCACAAGATAGAGTTGGAAGAAATCCCCATCGCCATCGATGATTTCGGTACGGGATATTCCTCGCTCTCCTATCTGAAATCCTTTCCGATCGCTTACCTTAAGATCCCGAATCAGTTTATCGACGGGATCACCCTAGATGAGAGCGATAAAGGCATCGCCACGGCGATCCACGGGGTGAGTGCCGCGCTTAAATTACAAACCATCGCCGAAGGTATAGAAACCGATGCGCAGCTGGTGATGCTGCGCGAGATGGGTTGTCAGAGCGGACAGGGTTATCTGCTCGGCAAACCGGTGGATGCAGATAGCTTCGCGCAGTTATTTATTTTGCCTAGCAAAAATGCGGGGTAATCAGCCTTTCGTCATATCGACGAGCCGCGCCTTCAGCCAGGACTGGATGTCACGCAGTTCCTGTGCGCTGACGGTGTGCTCCATGGGATAGTCGTGCCAGTCTACCTGGTAGCCTGAGGCTTGCAGCGCAGCGCGGGAGGCGATGCCCAGTGTGCAGGGAACAATCGGGTCATTGCGGCCGTGCGCCATAAAGATCGGCGTTTGCTGTGAAATTGGCGCAGCTTCGCTGGCAAGCTTGTCGGCCAGCGGTAGATAGGCGGAGAGCACCAATACCCCGGCCAGTTTAACGTTTTGACGTATGACGGTGTGCAGTGCAACTGCGCCACCTTGAGAAAATCCGGCCAAAAAGATATTTGCTGGTTTAATCCCGCGTGCGACTTCTTGCGCAATCAGCGCTTCTATCTGTGTCTGCGATACGCGTACGCCGATCGCATCCTGTCGGGCGCCGATATCCTCGCTAATAATATCGTACCAGGCACGCATCACATAGCCGCCGTTGATGGTCACCGGGCGATGCGGCGCGTGTGGGAAAATATAACGCATGGCGACGGGTAAGTGAATTTCTTCGACGATAGGCACAAAATCCTGACCATCGGCTCCTAAACCATGCAGCCAGATGATGCTGTATTCCGGATTTGTACCGGTATCCTGTGTGATGTGAGAGAGAATTGCGGTCATGTATTGCTCCTGTTCATTGAATTGACTGGACGTGCCAGCCACTAAGATTGCGTAGGTTAGCTGCGCTGTTCAGGCGCGTGGAGTACATCATCCTAAAGTCAGCAGTTTAATCCGCAGACTATGCAGATTCGCACAGTGAGCAAATAACCACTCGTCACCCAAACGATGAGTTAATTTGGATATGTATTGTTAATCGGCGTAAATTCATATAATTTGCGGACAACAGTTTTTAAGGGTAATCAGGGGTAGGGATGAAACAATCAATTACACCAACTACGGTTGAAAGAGTGATGAGGGAGGACGATTTTATCGTTTCCATGACGGATCTCAAAGGGCGGATCACCTACGGCAACAGGATATTTATTGAGTTTTCGGGTTACAGTTCAAGCGAGCTGATCGGTACTCAGCACAATATCATTCGTCATCCGGATATGCCGCGCGCCGTATTTCAATTGCTTTGGGACAAGATACAGTCCGGCAATGAGTGCTTTGCTTATGTTAAGAACATGTCCAAAGATGGCGGGTTTTATTGGGTTTTTGCCAACGTGACACCGACATTTGACGCAGAGGGCAGAATGACCGGTTATCTGTCGGTACGCCGTAAACCTAAAATTGGCGGGGTGCAATTGATGACGGGGCTTTATGCCGCGATGTTGGAGGCCGAACAAAAAGCCGGTGCGGCTAATGCGATTGCCGCTTCCACCAAAATTCTGGTCGATGTGTTGAATGAAAAGGGGCTCAGCTATGATGAACTTATCCTTGCAATCTAGGCTGTCGGTATTGTTGTGGTCTTTTTCGGCAGGAATCGTGCTGATCCTGCTGACTGGTTTTGTACGTCACGGTATGGACAGCCTGATGCTGTTGTTTCTGCTGGCCAGCATTGCGCTGTCGGTGGTCGGGCAGTGGCTGGTCAAGCGCTGGCTGGCGCCGCTGGCAGAACTCGGTTCGGTGGTAAACGATGTGGCGCAGGGTCGTTTTAATCATCGGATTTCCGGGGTTTCTGATAAGGATGAAATAGGTATGCTGTGCTGGTCCATGAACGATATGCTGGATCAGTTGGGGGCTTTTTTTCGCGAGCAGGAAACCAGTTTTCGTGCCAATCTGGCTGGAAATTATGCTCGTCAGGCGATGAATGGAGGGATGCGCGGCGGTTTTAAAACAGGACTGGTCAATCAGAATGTGTTGCTGCACGGGATGTCTGAGCAGAAAAAAGGCTCGATGCGCAATAATCTTTTGTCAAAGGCACATCAGCTCAATACGCATAATTTGTTGGGCAATCTGGCCTCGAATCAGCTTGATCTGAAGACCATTACCGATAATATGGCGGATTTGGCGAGCCTGGCGCAGCAAACCAGCGAGGATGCCGAGGCCAGTCAGGATTCGGTCCGTGATGTGGTCGAGCGGCTATCCGGTATCGCCGCGCGGGTGGCAAACGCGAATGCGGCGATCACTCAATTGAATGCGCGCAGTGCAGAAATCAATAAGGCGGTAGGCCTGATCACTTCGATTGCCGATCAAACTAATTTGCTGGCGCTCAATGCAGCGATTGAAGCGGCGCGGGCGGGCGAGGCGGGGCGCGGTTTTGCGGTGGTGGCCGACGAGGTGCGTAAGCTGGCGGAAAATACCAAGAATGCCTCTGAGTCGATTGGACGGGTGATGCAGATGTTGCAGGGCGAGGCGGCCAAGATGCTGAGTGATTCAGAGGAGATGCAGGAAATCGCCAGTACTTCACATAATGTGATCGTTCGTCTGGAACAAAAATTTGGTCGTTTCCATGAGTCGGCCAAAACAACGCTGGCCAGCGCGCAGTATGCGCAGGATTTGAGTTTTGCATCGCTGGTCAAGGTCGATCATGTGATCTACAAACAGCGCGCCTACGCCTTGATCAATAGTCACGAGGATCCGGAATTACTCAAGGCGGTCGGGGTCGATCATCACAATTGTCGCATGGGCAAATGGTATGAAGGTGGGGGCAGAGCCATGTTTGGCGATTTGCCCTCCTATCGCAGCCTGCTGGATCCGCACAGTCGGGTGCATTTGAGTGTGCATAAGGCCGTCTCGCTATTGCATCAGGGTTGGGAGCGCGACGACCAGTTGCAGACTCAAATTATCGACGCAATGCATGAGGCGGAAGCCAGCAGCAACGAGGTGATGCAACTGCTTAACCGGGTTGTGGTAGAAAAACACCCGGAGCTGGCCGGCGCCTAGATCGGTTGCGGGATGGTTTCGCGCAGTACCTGAAAGATTTCCTTGTAGTTCTTCGCCGGTTTGCCGGTGTCGCGTTCCTTGATGGCGTTGCGGATCAGCGTGCGCAGGCGTTGTACATCGGTTTCCGGGTAAGCCGCCAAAAGTTCGGTCAGCGCCTTGTCGCCCTCCATCAGCCGTTCGCGCCAGCGTTCGATCTGATGCATATAGCCGATATGCTGTTGTGATACGCCTTTCCAGGTGTCCAGCTTGGCGATAATCGGTGCCGGATCGACGTCGCGCATCAGTTTGCCGATGTACTGCAACTGGCGGCGTTTCGCACCAAAACTTTTCATGCGGGACATTTCGCGTACTGCATCGCGCAGACTGTCCGGAATGTCCAGTTTGGCCAATTGGTCACGACTCAACTCGGTCAGTTCTTCGCCCAGATCACGCAATTCGTGCATCTGCTTCTTGATCTTGGTCTTGCTAGGAGGGAGTTCTTCCTCTTCCTCTACAACAGGCAGGCTGCGCAGGCCGCGTCCCTGAGGGCGAGCAGCAGGTGCAGGGGCTTTTGCGGGCGACTCGTTATCATCATCGCCTTCTTCGTCACTTTCGTCGTCGCCGTCTTCCTCGTATTCTTCATCCTGCTCGAAGTTTTCATCCTCGTAGTACTCCTCGTCTTCATCGTCATCGCTGAGGATAATTTGCAGAGGTTCTTGATCGTCCATATCTTTTATATCGTGCGGCTTGTGCGTGGTCATGGTGTGCTATGTAGCTAGTGAGATGCTGCTATGATACCGCCTTTCGTCATTTTCGCGCTCCCGTTATGAAAAAACATGTGATATCTGCCCAATCTAATCCTGATATGAAGCATCCCGCACAGGACAGATTTGCCAATTCGGCTGACCATCTGCGCACGATAGCCAAGGATATGTTGGATTACGCTAAGCGGCAGGGTGCGACGGCGGCGTCCGCTGAGGTGTCAGAAGGTTTCGGGCAGGCGGTTACGGTGCGTCAGGGTGAGGTTGAGACGATAGAGTACAACCGCGATAAGGGTTTAGGTATCACGATCTATCTGGGGCAGAAGCGCGGTAACGCCAGCACCTCGGATTTCTCTGCCCAAGCCGTGCGCGATACGGTGGATGCTGCCTTGTCGATCGCGCGTTATACCGCTATCGACGATTGTTCCGGTTTGCCGGAAGCCGAGATGCTGGCTGGTGAATACGCCGATCTGGATTTGTATCATCCCTGGGAATTGTCTGTGGAGGATGCGATCGCGATGGCAACCGAGTGCGAACAGTTCGCCCTGTCGGCCGATGAACGCATACAAAATTCGGAAGGCGCGACCGTCAATGTGCACGAGGCGCAGTTTGTGCTGGCCAATAGTCTGGGTTTTATCGGCGGTTATCCGACGTCCCGTCACAGCCTGAGTTGTTCGGTGATCGCCGAGCAGGAAGACGCGATGGAGCGCGACTACTGGTATAGCGTGGCGCGTAATTCGAGAGATCTGTTGAGTGCGCAGCAAGTAGGACTTATCGCGGCGGAGCGCACCGTGCGTCGTTTAGGCGCGCGTCAGATCGCCACCATGCAGACTCCGGTGCTGTTCGATGCTTCGGTGGCGGCCAGCTTGCTCGGACACTTCGTTGGAGCTGTGAGCGGCGGCAGTCTGTATCGCAAGGCGTCATTTTTGCTCGATCAGCTCGATCAGCCGGTCTTCGCCTCGCACATCAATCTTGCCGATATTCCCGACATCGCCAAAGGCTTGGCTTCCAGTCCTTTTGATGACGAAGGCGTGAAAACGCGTCGCCGCAACATCGTTGAAAACGGCGTGCTGCGCGGCTACTTTCTGGGCAGTTACTCGGCGCGCAAGTTGGGATTGCGCTCTACCGGCAATTCCGGCGGCAACCACAATCTGATCCTGCAACCTTCGGGTGGATCGGCGGAGCAACTGACTCAGGCCGGTTTGCTGAAGACCATGGGGCGCGGTTTGCTGGTGACTGAATTGCTGGGGCAAGGGGTGAACGGCATCACTGGCGATTATTCGCGCGGGGCGGCAGGTTTCTGGGTGGAAGGTGGTCAGATTCAATATCCGGTGCATGAGATCACCATCGCGGGCAATCTCAAAGACATCTATCGCAATATCGTGGCAGTGGGCAGCGATGTGCTGGTGCAAGGCTCTCGTCAGTGCGGCTCAATCCTCGTCGAAGGAATGACCGTTGCAGGCTCTTGATACACTCAAGGGCGAGATTGAAAGGCGTTATGGCATCCTGTCTGTTGGAGTATGGCGGTGAAGCCGCAAACGTTGCTGCGTGTGAAGCGCATGAGTAGCCGTTTTCAGGATGATTGACAATAGAACGATCGTTCTCTACGATGCCGGGCTTATTCTGTCAGTTGAAAATCATGCCCTTATCGTTGCATCAGGCCGTTATGGCCCCCTTGATCTGTTCGCGGCCTGTCCTTGTTCCCCTGTACGGTCACAAAGTCCCTGCCGGTTTTCCATCGCCTGCCGATGATTATATCGAAGGCAGACTGAGCCTCGATCAGTACCTGATTCAGCACAGAGATGCCACGTTCTTCGTTCGAGCCCAGGGTAACAGTATGACCGGCGCGGGCATATTCGATGGCGATCTGCTGGTGGTGGACAGGTCGTTGCATCCTTCGTCTGGCGATATCGTGATTGCCGTGCTCAATGCCGAGTTGACGGTAAAGCGCCTGATTCAGCGTGACGGCCTGGTCATACTCAAACCGGAAAATCCCGACTTCAAGGAAATCGTGCTCAAGGACGGTCAGGACTTGCAAGTCTGGGGCGTGGTCACCTCAACGACTAAAAAATTTGTATAGCCTATGCCCATCGCCCTGGTCGATTGCAATAATTTCTACGTTTCGTGTGAGCGTGCTTTCAATCCGAAGCTGGAGGGTAAGCCGGTTGTCGTTCTGTCCAACAATGACGGCTGTGCGGTGGCGCGTTCCAACGAAGTGAAGGCGTTGGGTGTCAAAATGGCTGAGCCGTGGTTCAAGATGGAGAAGCTCGCGAAACAGCACGGCATCATTGCGCTGTCCAGCAACTACGCCTTGTATGGTGATTTGTCGGCGCGGGTGATGTCTATTTTGTCCACTTTCTCGCCTAGGCAGGAAGTCTACTCGATCGACGAATGCTTTCTGGATTTGGCGGGGTTCGAACCGACGATGTTGATGGCCTACGGACAGACTATCCGTAAAACCATTAAGCAGCAGGTTGGCATACCGGTGTGTGTAGGCATTGCCGATACCAAGACACTCGCCAAACTGGCCAATCATTGTGCAAAAAAGCGCTACGCCGGCAAGGACGGTGTCTGCGATTTCGGGCGCTACACGCCGACTCAAGTCAGTAAGCTATTCGCAACCCTCCCTGTCGGGGATATTTGGGGAATAGGTCGCAAGATCGCTGAGAAGCTGATCGCCATGAAAATCGAAACCGTTGAAGATTTACGCATGGCGGATCAGGGCGAAATGCGTCAGCAGTTTTCAATCGTGGTAGAGCGCACCGTCCAAGAGTTAAACGGCATTTCATGTATCGAACTGGATGCGGTCAATACACCCCGACAGCAGATCATGGTGTCTCGGTCTTTCGGTCAGGAGGTGTCCAATTACGACGATCTGGCGGAGTCTGTGGCTTACTTCGCGACAACGGCGGCGGAGAAGTTAAGGAAGGATGGATCTGTCGC
This sequence comes from Gallionella sp., assembly GCA_041660905.1. Classification (GTDB taxonomy): domain Bacteria; phylum Pseudomonadota; class Gammaproteobacteria; order Burkholderiales; family Gallionellaceae; genus Gallionella. The sequence continues at coordinate 19,876 of JBAZVL010000001.1, read as the reverse complement.
GGCTAACTTGTGCGTATTTATCCAGACGAATCCGTTTAAGAAAAACGATCCTCAATATACGCCCTCGCGCGTTGTGCCGCTGGGTGAGCCGACAGACGACAGCACAAGACTGGTAAACGCTGCCCTGCAGGGCGTGAAAGCTATCTACCGTTCCGGTTTTAAATACAAGAAAAGTGGCGTGTTGTTGATGGGATTGCAAGCTAAACATGCCGTGCAGGCCACGTTATTCGATAATGCGGCGGCGCAGGAAAAGTCGGCAAAACTGATGACTGTCATGGATGCGGTCAATCGACGTATGGGTCGTGGGAGTATGACGATCGCTGCTTCCGGCACTAAACCGCGCTGGGCGATGCGCCGGGACAGTAAATCTCCGGGCTATACAACGGACTGGGATGAGTTGCCGGTGGTCAGTTAGGATTTTCGTTCTGACACGCCACCGTGCAAAATAACGCCGGCAGTCAGTCAGAGGATATAATCGACGCTCATATTTTTGTTTAACGATCATGCGCCACTCATCGAACTCACCTGAACACGACACGCGCGGCGGTTGGAATACGCTGCGTTCACTGCGGCCCTATCTGAGCGAATTCAAAGGGCGGGTAGTGTTGGCGATGAGCCTGCTGATTCTGGCTAAACTTGCCAATGTCACTGTGCCGCTGGTGTTTAAGCAAGTGATCGACGCACTGGATAAATCTCATGCCGTGCTGATGGTGCCGGTGGCATTGATTTTAGGTTACGGCGCACTACGCCTGATGAGTACCTTGTTCGGAGAATTGCGTGACGCGGTGTTTGCCAAGGTGACACAACGTGCCATACGGCGCGTGGCCTTGCAAGTGTTCGAACATTTGCACAGCCTCTCGTTGCGCTTTCATCTGGACAGGCAAACCGGCGGGGTGTCGCGTGATATAGATCGTGGCACGCGCGGTATCGGTTTTTTGCTCAATTTCATGCTGTTCAATATTTTGCCCACCCTGCTGGAAATCGGACTTGTGGCTGCTATTCTGTTGCACAAATATAATCCGTGGTTTGCCGGTGTGACATTCGTGACATTGATTTTTTATATCGGCTTTACCCTGTTTGTCACCGAGTGGCGTATGGTGATGCGGCGCACCATGAATGAGCTGGACTCCAAGGCCAACAGTCGCGCTATCGACAGTCTGCTCAATTATGAAACCGTCAAATATTTTGGTAACGAGCAGTATGAAGCCGCGCGCTATGACCAGAATATGCAGCACTGGGAAACGGCGGCGGTGAAGAATCAAACTTCGCTGGCGCTGCTCAATGCAGGGCAGAGCGTGATTATCGCGATAGGCATCACCGCGCTGATGTGGATGGCGGCTGATGAGGTGGCTAAGGGTACGATGACGCTGGGCGATCTGGTGCTAGTCAATGTGTTCATGTTGCAACTGTATATGCCGCTGCATTTTCTGGGTTTTGTCTATCGCGAAATCCGTCATGCGCTGGCAGACATGGAAAAGATGTTCAGTCTGTTGCAGGAAGATCGGGAGGTGGCCGATATGCCCGGCGCGCGAGCCTTGTTGGCGGGGCAGGCAGAGGTGAGTTTTGAGCGGGTGAGTTTTGCGTATAATCCGGACAGGCAAATCCTGCATGATGTGAGCTTTACGATTCCGGCAGGACATACCGTGGCTGTGGTGGGTTCCAGTGGTGCCGGTAAATCCACGCTGTCGCGTCTGTTGTTTCGTTTTTACGATGTGCAGGGCGGTTGTTTGCGCATCAACGGGCAGGATATACGCGGTGTGACACAGGCAAGTTTGCGATCCGCTATCGGGATCGTGCCGCAGGATACCGTGTTGTTTAACGATACCATCTATTACAATATCGCTTACGGTAGACCGGATGCGACTCACGATGCGGTGATCGCGGCGGCACAGGCTGCGCATATACACGAATTTATTCAATCGCTGCCACAAGGTTATGACACCAGAGTGGGCGAGCGCGGTTTGAAATTGTCGGGCGGGGAGAAGCAGCGCGTAGCGATCGCGCGGGCGATACTGAAGGATCCGTCGATACTGATTTTCGATGAAGCAACCTCGGCGCTGGATTCCAAGTCCGAGAAGGCGATACAGGCGGAATTGCGCAGTATTGCGCAGAATCGCACTACGCTGATCATTGCTCACCGCTTGTCCACCGTGGTGGATGCCGATCAAATTCTGGTGATGGATAAGGGGGAAATTGTCGAGCGTGGCGCGCATGATGCGCTGTTGCAGCGTAATGGCCTATATGCGCAGATGTGGAATCTTCAGAAACGAGTCGAGCAGCAGACGCCTGCATGTTGATTTATATTGATTTAAATTAATTTTGGGGTATCCTTTTACGTCTGTGTGTGTCGGGGGGGTAAAAAATGAAAAAACGATTGTTGTTATGTGTGTTGTTGGGATATGCGTTAACTGTTCAGGCGGGTGAGCCTCATCAGAAGCGCGTAGATGGACGTCACGCCAAACAGGTGTCGAAACACGCTGTTAAGCATGTGGCGAAACGCCCGGCTAAACATGCGGCGAAACAGCACATTGCAAAGCATCATGCCAGACATGTTGTAAAAGCGCATGCCAAGCGCTACAGCGCGCTGAATGCTGCGGATGGAAAGCATCCTGCTCGTGAATTGCAGAGCTTCAAGCATGAGCGTGCGCTGGATAAGCCGGATGCCGATATCTCTGATGCGACCTTCCATCGATCTTCCAGTCCAAAATTGTTTTCATCCATTGCGCTGATCTATGATGAGCAATCGCAGACGCCGTTGTACACCAAGAATCCGGATGCGGTCGCACCTATCGCTTCGATCACCAAGCTGATGACGGCGATGGTCGTGTTGGATGCATCGCCTGATTTAAATGAAGCTATCAGTGTCGATGTGGCCGATCAGGATAGCCTCAAGGGTACGCACTCGCGTTTAAGTGTGGGAACGACCTTTTCGCGCAGCGAAATGCTCAAGCTGGCGCTGATGTCATCGGAGAATCGCGCGGCCGCCGCGCTGGCTCGCAGCTACCCCGGCGGTACTGTTGCAGCCGTCGCCGCGATGAATGCCAAGGCGCGTAAGCTGGGTATGGTCAATACGGTTTTTTATGATGGAACCGGCCTGAACAGCAATAATGTTTCAACCGCTCGTGATCTGGTCAAGATGGTCGCAGCGGCACGCAATTATCAATTGATCCATCAGTACACTACTACGGCGAGCCATTCGGTCGAAGGGCTGCGCGGTCGTGAGTTGCAGTATAACAATACCAATCCGCTGGTCAAAAATGCTTCCTGGGAAATCGGTGTCAGCAAGACCGGCTATATCAACGAGGCGGGGCGCTGTCTGGTGATGCAGGCGCAAATCCGCAATCGTCCTGTGATTATCGTATTGCTGGATTCGGCAGGTAAGAATACCCGTATTGGCGATGCGAATCGCATCAAGAAGTGGATAGAGAGCTCCAATGTTCAGGTGTCCAACATACGCCGGGGTTAACACCTAATTGCGGGCTTAGCTCGTTGAGGCAAAATGTACGAGCTGTGGATATTGCTGGTATTGCTGGTGCTGGTGCTGTGGTCGTTGCGTACCAAGCCGGCTATTTTTGATAATCCTGTTATTAATCAAGTGGATAACGTATATCATGCGACGATCGCACCGCATCTGGCGCAGTCGCATGGTTTTATTGAACAAATTGTGGCTCAGCTGGCTGTCACAGATTATTCGGCGGGTGATAGCGATACCCTGTGCTATGAGGTGAGGGATGCACAGTTGCATTATTTGCTGGCAGTAAGTTTGCGGGCGGGTGTGTTGTATTTTCAGGTGATCAGCCCCGCATCTGTGCGCGAGGCCAATTATCGCGTGTTGCGTGAGTATGCGGATCAGGTGCTGATTCATCATCCGGTGCGATGCCCGGGTGTGTTCGGGACTGTGCTGGCTCAGGGCGTTGAAGCGGTGGCCGTGCGTCTTAACATAGTCTGTTTGAAACTGTATGAGCTCGATGACTGCGCGATGCGCATTGTGAAATAACCGGAACGGGTGTTATGGCGAAAAGATTGGCGAAATTGAAGGTTCTGGTCGTTGAGGACAGCAAAGTGGCGCTTAAGGCGATTTGCGGTTACATCGAAGACATGGGCGTTCGTCCGCTGAAAGCAGAAAACGGTAAAGATGCGCTTGAAATTTACACTCGCGAACGTCCTGACATTGTACTGCTTGATATTATTTTGCCCGATACCAATGGGTACGAAGTCGCCAAAGAGATTCGCCGCTTGCAAGGTAAGGACGAGTGGACTGCTATCATTTTCCTCTCCGTCATGTCCAAGGATGAAGATCTGGCGCGCGGCATCGAGGTGGGCGGTGACGATTACATCATGAAGCCTGTCGGTTCAGTGGTGGTGCAGGCCAAGGTTCGCGCGATGTACCGTCTGGTGCAGATGCAGCGCGCGCTGGTGAAAATTGCAGGGCAATTGAATGACGCGAATCAGGAATTGCAGCGTTTGTCGATGACAGACGGTTTGACCGGGATCGCCAATCGCCGGATGTTCGATGAATCGCTGGTGCGCGAATGGCGACGTTGTTTACGGCATAAAAAGCCGATGTCCATCGTGATGCTGGATGTCGACTGGTTTAAGAAATACAACGACCGTTACGGGCATCAGGACGGCGACGAGTGCCTGAGAGCCGTTGCCGGTGAACTGGCGCGTGCAGCGCCTCGCCCCAGCGATCTGGTGGCGCGTTATGGCGGTGAAGAGTTTGTCATGATCTTAGGCGATACCGAAGAGGATGGCGCGCTTTGGGTGGCTAATCGCATTCGCCAGCACGTGGACGAATTGATGCTGCCGCATAAGGATTCCGCTTTTGGTCATGTGACGGTCAGTTGCGGTGTCTCCAGCGTGATACCGAGCAACGAGCTCTTGCTCGAAGCACTGGTCAAATCTGCCGATAACGCCTTGTTTTTGTCCAAAAATCAGGGCAGAAATACCGTTACCTATCTGAATTACGGACAAATCTAAAGGCTAATTGAAGCTTGGATGTCTCGTCGTAATCTTGCCCTGTTTATAACAGGACAAGGTTGTGACTCAGTCTATTGAATGTTGGTGGGTTCGTCGTAATCTTATTCTGTTATAACAGAACAAGATTATCCCTATGGATCATTTCTGTATCGCCGCCATAGCCCAACAAACCGGTGATGTCCTGACTGGCATGCCCTGCGATGGTGCGCGCCTCGTCGGAGTTATAGTTGATCAGACCTCGTGCGATATCCTGACCTTGATCGTTGATGCAGGCGACCACTGAGCCACGCTGGAATTCACCGAATACCTGTTTTACGCCGATAGGCAGTAAACTCTTGCCCTCTGAACGCAATGCACGTAGAGCACCTTCATCCAGTACGATTTTGCCTGCAACTTGCAGATGACCGGCCAGCCATTGTTTGCGCGCGGCCAGGCTGAGCGCCGGCGCGATCAGCAAGGTGCCGATGGAGATGCCTTGAAACAGGCTCAGCAGCACATCGGGCTCATGTCCTGAAGCGATGACGGTATGTGCGCCGCTGTGAGCTGCACGGCGGGCTGCCAGTATTTTGGTGAGCATGCCCCCGCGACCGATGCTGCTGCCGGCTCCACCTGCCATGGCTTCCAGCGTTGCATCCCCGGCCTGACCTTCCCTGACTAAAGTGGCATTCGGATCTTTGCGCGGGTCGGCGGTGAATAAACCGTCCTGATCGGTGAGAATTACCAGTGCATCGGCGTCGATCAGATTGGTGACCAGCGCGCCTAGTGTGTCGTTGTCGCCGAATTTAATTTCATCGGTGACGACGGTGTCGTTTTCATTGATGATGGGGATGACGCCGAGTGACAGCAGGGTGGTCAGCGTGGCGCGGGCATTCAGGTAGCGTTCCCGGTCAGCCAGATCGGCGTGGGTAAGCAATACCTGAGCGGCGTGCAGATCGTGTTTGCGGAAGCAGGTCTCATAGGCTTGAACCAAGCCCATTTGACCAACTGCTGCGGCTGCCTGCAATTCGTGGATGGAACTCGGACGTGTAGTCCAGCCTAAGCGCTGCATCCCTTCGGCAATTGCGCCTGAGGAGACCAGCACCACTTCGTAGCCGGTTTTGCTGAGCGTGGAAATCTGCCTGGCCCAGTTGCCCAGCGCATTTAAATCCAGTCCGGCTCCCTGATTGGTCACCAGAGAGCTGCCTACTTTGACGACGATGCGACGGCAGGTAGTCAATACGGTTTTAGTTGTTGATTCAATCATTACTGTATCCTATATCCTGCATCCCGCATCCTGCAATTACAGCGTACTGGCGTCCGTTTCCTGAGCGCTTTGTGCCGCCTGTTCCTGATCTTTTGCTTTGACTTCCAGCAAGTGCTCCATGATCGCGTAAGTCAGCTCCTTACAACCTTCGCCGCTGATCGCGGAAATGACAAAGCATCGGTCATAGTCTGAGAATTCCTTGAGGAAATCGGCAACGGTGGTGTCGCGATTTTCCAGCAGATCCACCTTGTTCAGCAGCAACCAGCGCGGCTTCTCGTACAGAGCCTGATCGTATTTCTTCAATTCGTTAAGAATAGCGACCGCTTCACCTACCGGGCTGGTGCCCTCATAAGCCGGTGCGACATCGACCAGATGCAGCAACAGGCTGGTGCGTGCCAGATGACGCAGGAACTGATGACCGAGACCTGCGCCCTCAGCCGCGCCTTCGATCAGCCCCGGAATGTCGGCGATGACGAAGCTTTTCTCATGCGAGACGCGCACTACGCCCAAATTTGGGTGCAGTGTGGTAAATGGATAATCCGCGACCTTGGGGCGTGCGGCTGATACCGAGCGGATGAAGGTCGACTTGCCTGCGTTGGGCATGCCCAGCAAACCTACATCGGCCAGCACTTTGAGCTCGAGTTGCAGTTCGCGGGTCTGACCTTCCGTGCCTGGCGTGCATTGCCGAGGTGCGCGGTTGGTGCTTGATTTAAAATGGATATTGCCAAGTCCGCCTTTGCCGCCTTCGGCCAGCATGACGCGCTCACCGTCGTGGGTCAGGTCGGCGATCACTTCACCGCTGTTGATGTCGGTGATCACGGTGCCAACCGGCATGTGCAATATCACATCGTCCGCGCCTTTGCCGTAGCAATCCGAACCGCGTCCGGATTCGCCGTTGCGCGCCTTATGGGTGCGGGCAAAGCGAAAATCCACCAGCGTATTGATGTTGCGGTCAGCTACGACCAACACGCTGCCGCCTCGTCCGCCATCGCCGCCGTCGGGGCCGCCTTTGTCGATATATTTCTCACGGCGGAAGCTGGCAATACCATTGCCGCCATTGCCGGCGAAGACTTCGATTTTGGATTCGTCTATAAACTTCATGTTTTTGTACCGCTAAATGAAAAAAGCCCTACCTTGCGATAGGGCTGATCTGCTCCTTACGAAACAGCTTACGCTGCAACGATGGAAACTGTTCTGCGACGTTGCGCGCCCTTGATAGCGAACACAACTTTGCCGGTGATCTTGGCAAACAGGGTGTGATCCTTGCCCATGCCGACGTTTTCGCCGCGATGGAATTCGGTACCACGTTGACGAATGATGATGCTGCCGGCTGAGATCAACTCACCGCCGTAACGCTTAACGCCAAGTCGCTTCGAGTGCGAGTCGCGTCCGTTACTGGTACTGCCGCCGCCTTTTTTTGATGCCATGTTATCTGCTCCTTAACTGAATATTACGCAGAGATGCCGTCGATGCGGATTTCTGTGTAGTTTTGACGATGACCTTGATTCTTCTGGTAATGCTTACGACGGCGCATCTTGAAGATGCGAACCTTGTCGCCACGACCATGAGAAATGATCGTTGCTGCAACAGTGGCGCCCAACAACAAAGGCTTGCCAACTGACAGCGTTTCTCCGTTGGAGACCATCAATACCTTGTCCAGCACAATTGCTGAACCGATATCGCCGGCAAGAATTTCAACTTTTAAAGTTTCACCGGTAACTACGCGATACTGCTTACCACCGGTTTTAATGACTGCGTACATAACAACCTCGTTTGATTGCGGTTTTGCGAAAGCGAGGATTATACAGAAAAATCCCGTCCCGTCAAAAGCCTTTTGTTATAAAAATAGATTAACTGTGGTTCTAGCGACGCATGGAGTCGAAGAATTCGGCATTGTTCTTGGTTGCCTTGATCTTGCCGAGCAAAAATTCCATGGATTCGAGCTCGTCCATCGGGTAGAGCAATTTACGCAGCAGCCAGATTCTTTGCAGCACGTCCGGCTTGAGCAAGAGTTCTTCCTTGCGGGTGCCGGAGCGATTGATGTTGATCGCAGGGTAGATGCGCTTTTCGGCCATACGGCGATCCAGATGGATTTCCATATTGCCGGTGCCCTTGAACTCTTCATAGATCACATCGTCCATGCGCGAGCCGGTATCGACCAGCGCAGTGGCGATGATGGTCAAAGAGCCGCCTTCTTCGATGTTGCGAGCCGCACCAAAGAAGCGTTTCGGGCGATGCAGCGCGTTGGCATCCACACCGCCGGTCAATACCTTGCCGGAAGACGGGATGACGGTGTTGTAGGCGCGTGCCAGACGGGTGATCGAATCGAGCAGGATGATGACATCCTTTTTGTGTTCGACCAGACGCTTAGCCTTTTCCAGCACCATTTCAGCGACTTGCACGTGGCGACTGGCCGGCTCATCGAAGGTCGAGGCAACCACTTCGCCGCGCACGGTGCGCGTCATTTCGGTCACTTCCTCTGGGCGTTCGTCGATCAGCAGCACGATCAGTGTCGCATCGGGGTTGTTGGCGGAGATGGAATGCGCGATGTGCTGCAGCATGACCGTCTTGCCGGACTTGGGCGAGGCGACCAGCAGGCCGCGCTGTCCTTTGCCGATAGGCGCTACGATATCGATGATGCGACCGGTGATGTTTTCTTCTGCGCGAATGTCGCGCTCTAAGATTAGCGGTCGGGTCGGAAATAGGGGGGTGAGATTCTCAAACAGAATCTTGTTCTTGGCATTTTCTGGCGGTTCGTCGTTGACCTTGTCAACTTTAACCAGCGCCACGTAACGCTCGCCATCCTTAGGCGTGCGTATCTCGCCTTCGATCGAGTCACCGGTATGCAGATTGAAGCGACGTATCTGGCTGGGGCTGACGTAAATATCGTCGGGGCCTGCCAGATAGGAGGTGTCCGGTGAACGCAAAAAGCCGAAGCCATCCGGCAAAATTTCTAAAGTGCCATCTCCGTAAATGCTCTCGCCCTTTTTCGCGTGGCTTTTCAGCAGTGCGAACATCAGGTCCTGCTTGCGCATACGATTTGCGTTCTCGATTTGACTGGCCGCAGCCATCTCAACGAGTTCGGTGATGTGTTTTAATTTGATTTCAGATAGATGCATGGCGACGCGCGAAGGATGATTGAGATATACGTGAAGGTGGGGGAGGTTGATAATTCCCGCACAACGTGAGCTTATCGCTTATTGATTAGCGTTTTGGAGGGCTCAGGAAGGTTGTGCGGGTGTGACAATAAACGCTTTAGATGTGGCTGTCAATAAAAGCCGTCAATTGCGACTTGGATAGTGCGCCTACCTTGGTCGCTTCGATGTTGCCGTTTTTGAAAAGCATCAGTGTCGGGATGCCGCGCACGCCGAACTTTTGCGGGGTTTGCTGGTTTTCATCGACATTCAGTTTTGCAACGACCAGACGTCCGGCATATTCTTTGGCAATTTCGTCCAGGATAGGGGCAATCATACGGCATGGGCCGCACCATTCAGCCCAGTAATCCAGCAGCACGGGCAAGGCTGATTGGGTTACTTCTGCCTCGAAGGTTGCATCGGTAACGTAATGAATATGTTCGCTCATAATTGAATCTCGCTTTGGAATTAGGGGTGGATAAAAATGTAACGCGGTGAGCTTGCGTGTCGATTTTTCACTCAGACTCACATCCTATCTAAAAAAATGCCTGTTGTGAAGTGAGGAATGTGCACCGTTTACTTTTTAGCATCAGGCAGCGGCTGTGGTTCGAGCCATTCCTGACTGGAGGATTGCTCTGAAAAGAAGCGGAAATTGTTGCGACCGCGATTTTTTGCGTGGTACATCGATGCGTCGGCCATGCGTAGCAGGGTGTCCAGTTCTAGTCCGTCATTGGGATAGATAGCAATTCCTATGCTTAACGATGACTCGATTTCAATGTTGTGTATGGTGAAAGAGGGCGTCATGGTGTTGATGATTTTTTCGGCGATATGCGCTGCCGTCGAGACATCTTTGAGGTCGGTCAGCAGCACGGCGAATTCATCTCCGCCTATGCGGCTGACGGTGTCGACTTCACGCATGGAGAGCTCGATGCGTTTTGCGACTGTTTGCAGCAGCTCGTCGCCGGTCGCGTGCCCCAGCTGGTCATTGACTTGTTTGAATTTATCAAGATCCAGAAACAGCACAGCGATCAGGGTGTTCTCGCGCATAGCCGAGGCGACAGCCTGTTTGTATCTGTCATGCAACAGTAAGCGATTGGGTAGTCCGGTCAGGGGGTCGTGATAGGCTAAAAATTCAATTCTTTCGTCGATGGCGCGACGCTCGGACAGGTCGGAGAAGATGGCGATGTAGTTGCTTAACTCGCCTTTTTGATCATGCACCGAGCTGATGTCCAGCCATTTCGGATAGATCTGGCCGCTTTTTTTCTTGTCCCATATTTCGCCGCGCCATACGCCTTCTACGTTGATTTGATGCCACATGGCACGATAAAAATCCTTGTTCTGTCGGCCCGATGCCAGCATGCTGGGATTTTTCCCGACTACTTCCGCTTCGGTGTATTCGGTGACATTGGTAAAGGCGCGATTGACGGAGATGATGTTGTTTTCGGTGTCGGTGATCATCACCGCTTCTCGACTGTTTTCCAGCACTTGCTCGGATAGTTTTTGTCGCTCCATCAGTCGGGACAGGTCGGTCACGTCATGGCCGAATACAATCATAAAGTTGCGCGTGCCATCCTTGTTGTACAGAGGGGATTTGACTATGTCGAAGTAACGTTTACTGCCGTCCGCCACGACGATCATTTCCAGTATTCTGCTGGGTGTCTTGTTGTTCCAGGCGGCAGCATCAGAGCGCACACAAGCCTCAAAGGCGGGAAGAAAATTCCCCGGAAGCAGGCAGGATAACTCTATATCTGTTTTGCCTCGCCAGGTTTTGTCTTTTAAATCAAAGGTGGTTAACGCGATATTGTTGGCTTCCAGCCAGCGTCCATCGCCATCTTTGAAGACGATAAAGTCAGGCGAGGTGTTGATCAGCACGGAGAAACTCTCTTCGCACAAGAAGCAGGCGCTGGAGGTAACTTCGCCGACAAACTTATAGCCTTGCCCGTAGACCATTTTTATCAGCGCGTCCGAGCCGGGTTCAATATGTTTCAGTTGCGATTTGATGGCGGAAATACTCCGCGCAATGCTTGAATCCGAAACTGAATAGCCGCCCCATACGGATTTAATCAAGTCTTCCTTGGTGACAAGTTTTCCTGCATTGACGATCAATTCAACCAGCACGGCCAGTTCTTTGGCTTGAAGTTTCAACTCTCCGGCGTAATCGTGCCTCACACCGGAATGACTGTCGACGTGAAATCCATTAAAGCTGGCCTGAAATTTTCGTTTCATTTTTTGTCGTGAAATTATTTTCTGTTCGATTCGTTGCGCAATTTTGAATTTGTGTTGTCGGCTAATATTGCAGCAAGCGCAAAATCGTTGGTGTTGATATAAATAAATTCATAATAATCAATATGTTGTATATTGCGCTTAAATATTGAAGGTGCATGGTTACACAACGGCAGTGATAAATCTTTACCTGATTCTTAGTTTATTTATGCCCGCTGGCAAGCGGTTTTGATAGCGGGTAAGTTGCACTGGATATTTGTAAGTTTCGTGTAAGTAATCGGGTGTTTTGCGCGTCATCCGCAAGTGCGAACTGCATTGCGGCGTCATCTGATGTGCATCACCGCCCGGCGTGAACATGCCCGAATCGATGAGCCTCTGCTAAAATGGTCAACCTTTGCCAATTTGGAGCGTCGCCATGACCTATGTAGTTTCGGAAAACTGTATTAAATGCAAATTCACCGATTGTGTGGATGTCTGTCCAGTGGATTGTTTTCGTGAAGGCCCGAATTTTTTGGTGATCGATCCTGATGAGTGCATAGATTGCACACTGTGTGTGGCGGAATGCCCTGCCGAAGCGATTTTTGCGGAGGATGATTTGCCCGAAAATCAGCTGCATTTTACCGCGCTGAATGCGGAATTGTCGAAACTGTGGCCGGCGATCGTCGAAAAAAAGGATCCTCCTGCTGATGCCGAAGAATGGCAGGGCGTACAGGATAAGTTGCATCTTTTGGAGCGCTAAGGCGGTTGAGCCGGGCTTGCAGTAAAATCACTTATGACTGACTAAAAAGCTGTGGTATTATTTCACCATTGTTTAAATTTATATAAAGGAAAATATTATGGAACACACTTTGCCCGCTCTGCCTTATGCGATGGATGCATTGCAACCCCATATGTCTGCTGAGACTTTTGAATACCACTACGCCAAGCACCACCAGGCCTATGTGACTAATCTGAACAATCTGATCAAGGGTACCGAGTACGAGGCGCTGGATCTGGAAGCGATCGTGAAGAAGGCGCCTGCCGGCGGTATCTATAACAATGCGGCTCAAGTGTGGAATCACAGCTTCTTCTGGACTTGCATGAAGCCTGCCGGCGGCGGTGCGCCAAGCGGTGCGCTGGCGGATGCCATCAATGCAAAATGGGGTAATCTGGATGAATTCAAGAAAGCTTTTCAGGCGTCCGCAGTGGGTAATTTCGGTTCCGGCTGGACCTGGCTGGTGAAGAAGGCAGATGGTTCGGTGGAGATAGTCAACATGGGCGCGGCCGGTACTCCGCTGACCACCGGCGATCAGGCACTGCTCTGTGTGGATGTGTGGGAGCACGCTTACTACGTCGACTATCGCAATCTGCGTGCCAAGTTCGTAGAGGTATTCCTGAATAATCTGGTGGACTGGGATTTCGTCGCGAAAAACTACGCGTAAATCCAGCGCGTTATTAAAAAAAATCCCGGCATTTTGCCGGGATTTTTTTTGTTCGTGGTAAATTACGGGCAGGTTCAAACAGCTTAAAACTAAAACAAATCGAGTCTGAAGTTTTTTCTGCTTATCTTGGTGTTCGGGGGAGGATAAAAAATGAATATATTCAATAAGATGTTTTTTTGTAAGCGGCGCATCGGGTGAGCATTTAACTGCGCGCTCGTGTCGCTTGAGATCGTTAATCTTGTCACGCTCACCCTTTTTGCGGGTGGGTTCTTGTATGTCTGGCTAAATGGCCGTCGCGTCACGCAGCAGTTGCACGCATCCCATCAAAAAGCAGCGCAAAACATCAAACGTCTAAATAATCTTTATGCCGCCTTGAGTCGTGTCAACGGGGCGATTATGCGTATCGGTGACCGCGAGACCCTGCTCAATGAAATCTGTCACATTGCCGTCGAGTACGGACAGTTCAAGCTGGCCTGGGTGGGTTTGCTCAATGAAGTCAGTGGTGAAATAGAGGTCATTGCCTTTAGCGGTTCTGCCCATGCTTACCTTGAAGGCATACACCTCGATGTGGAACAGGGGGGCGGTCTGATAGATCGAGTGATGCGCGACAATCGGGAATACATTTGCAACGATTTTCTCAATGATCCGCAAACCCGACCTTGGCGGGAATCGGCTGACAGGTTCGGTTTAAGGGCGGCCGCATCGTGCCCTCTGGAGATGGAGGGGGGCGTGGTGGGTGCGCTGACGCTGTATGCAGAAGATAAAGATTATTTTGATCAGGCCATGACGAATCTTTTGTCTGATTTTTCCACCGACATATCGCTGGCGTTGAATATCTTTGCCCGCAAGGAACGTCGCGGCCAGGTGGAAAAAAAACTGGAAGAGAGTGAAGGGAAGTTCAGAACGCTGGTGGATAACCTGCCTCAGATGATTTTCGTTAAAGATGTGAACTCCGTATATATTGCCTGTAATGTTCCCTATGCCGAAAGCCTGGGGGTTGCGCCTGCTGAATTGATTGGAAAAACAGATTACGATTTTTTTCCTCAAGCGCAGGCCAGTAAATACCGTGAGTACGACAGGAAAATTTTGACCGAAGGGGGATTGGACAGTTTTGAGGAACGGCGAATATTGCATGGACGCGAGATCGTCGTGCATGCGGCCAAAGCCATCTTTAAGGATAATCAGGGGCGGGTGTTGGGTGTGCTGGGTGTGTTGACAGATATCTCAGAGCAGAAAAAATATGAGGAGATACGCGCAGAGATTGAGCGGGACGGGCGGCTTAATCTGGCTAAGGAAATGGCCTCCGGCTTAGCTCATGAATTGAGTCAACCGCTGGCTGCCGTCAGTAATTATCTGGTTGCCTGCCAGCGCCGGATGGAGGTTGACGGTGATTGGGATAAGGAAAAACTCCGTGCGGCAGTGCGTCTGGCGCTAGGTCAGTCAGAGCGTGCAGCAAGTATCATCGGGCATATAAAGGGACTGGTTAAAAAGCAGGGTTATGAACACGCCTGGCTCAATGTGAATTTGCTCGCCGAGAGTAGCCTGGTGTTTCTGGAAGATGAGGTGGCGCGATGCGGTATTACGGTGAAGATGGATTTGCAACCGCTGCCCGAGATCATGGCCTGTCAGGTGGAAATTGTTCAAGTGCTGCTGAATTTATACAAGAATGCCATTGAGGCGATGGACGCAAGTACGCAGCGTGTCCTGACGGTCACGACAAGTATCACCGGGGCGGACGAAGTGATGGTGGCTGTGGCTGATACCGGTGGCGGCGTGCTGCCGGAACAGAGTGAGCGGGTGTTTAATCCCTTCCAGACTTCAAAAGCAGAGGGTTTGGGCTTGGGTCTGGCAATTTGCCGCAACTTTGTGGATCATCATGGCGGTCGTATTTGGGTGGAATCCGCAGGCCAGTCCGGTGCAAAATTTTGTTTTACGCTGGCCGTGCATGGCCGGAGTGCTCAATGAGTGCGGCGCAACAAGTGGTCTTCGTTGTGGACGATGATGACGCGTTGCGCGATTCGATCGGCTGGTTGTTGGAGTCGGATAACTTGGAGGCCCGGATGTTCTCTCGCGTGGCGGAATTTTTGGCCTGTAGCGAGAATAAACAGGACGGCTGTTTGCTGCTCGATATTCGCATGCCGGGAATGAACGGCATGGAACTCTTAGCTGGGCTGCGTGAAACGGAGATTTTTCTGCCCGTTATTATGATCACGGGGCACGGTGACGTGGCGATGGCTGTCCGTGCGATTAAACTGGGCGCCTTTGATTTTCTGCCTAAACCGTTTAACGCCCGTGATTTGCTCGAACGTGTTCATGCAGCGCTGGCCTTGAACAGGGAAGAGCAGCGGCAGCGTCGTCTCTTTGAAGAGAAGCGCTCGGGCGTCTCTACCTTGACCGGGCGTGAAATGGAGGTGTTTAGATTGATGGTAGAGGGAGATTCGAGCAAGGAAATTGCGCTCAAGCTGGGGAATAGCCCGAAAACGGTCGATGTGCAGCGCGCCAGTATTATGAAAAAGCTCAATGTCCGTACCCTGGCGGAAGCCGTCAAGCTCTGGTTTTTGGTCGAATAGACCATTTAATAAGGTCTGATTGCTTAGGGTTGCCGGGTTTGTTACCGTTTGTAATCTTGGTGTAAGGTTGGCAGGTTATCATGGCGACTTATGCAAGCAATCCTGCACCGCTAACAATAAAAATTCATGTTGTGACGATTTTTTGTGAACTAAGTTTAAAAAAACGGGTCGCAGCACGGACGATGCATCGCCGGTGCGTTTTAGTATCGAATAGTGTGCGCTCCTTTGTCTGATTGGTGCAACTAGAAAATATTCAGGGTTTGAGGTAGTATCGCCCGCAATAATAATGAGTGCGACAAAATGTCGCAGGTAGAGCAAAGCGCGGCAGGCGCTTTGTCTTTTTACGTTTAAAGCAGAGGTAAGTAATGAATAAATCGCAGTCACGTAATTTCAAACGCAATCCGGTTGCCGTCGCGGTGGCGCTGGCGCTGAGCGCACCGCTGGCTTTCAATCAGGCGCATGCGGGCGCGGGTTGGGGATTTAACGCTAACGGCATCGATAAGGTTAAAACCTATTATGCCAATAGCCCGAGTGGATTGCGTGATGCGGCCTCTTGTTTCGATTTAAACGGCAACCCGGCGACGCCGGTGTTAGGCGGCTTGTGTGACTCCGGCAAGGCGTTGCGTAAATTCGTCGATACCCTGGCGGGAATTCCGGGTGTTACGCCGACCGGTGCTGCAAACACGCTGGGCGAGTACATTCCTTTGGCGTTCGGTAATGTCCTTGATCCCGACTCGGAAATGTGGGTTACGCCTGAGGGCGTCAAGACCGGTGATTACTTCTATGAAATCGCGGTGGTCGAACACTTCCAGAAGATGCACAGCGATTTGCCCAAGGCCACGCGTCTGCGCGGCTACGTGCAGATCGAAACCCCATACATCAACAACCTGCGTCTGACTACCCGCCCTGAGATCAGCAAACATATTCCGCTGACCTATCCTAACGGTACGCCCATCCTCGATGTCAACGGGGTGCAGGTGTACGGCGTGGACAAGCCGCACTATCTGGGGCCGATTATTCTGGCGTTAAAAGATGCGCCGGTGCGCTTCAAATTCCAGAATTATCTGCCCTATGGCAATATGACTGAGGCTGGTACGCTCAGGGTGGGGGGGGAGTACTTTCTTCCGGTTGACCACACCCAGCAGCAGGCCGGCGTAGGCCCTGACGGCATCACGCCGTATACCGACAACCGCGTGGCGATTCACCTGCACGGCGGCGATGCGCCGTGGATGGCGGATGGCAATGCGCACCAGTGGTTTGTGCCGGCCGGAGAGACCGCAGCTTATGCGGCCGGGATGGGCAAGGGCGCGACCTGTGTGAATGTGCCTGATATGCCGGATCCGGGTCCAGGTGCTTATAACATTTATTACCCGAACGCCATGAGCGCGCGTCTGATGTGGTATCACGATCACGCCTCGGGCATCACCAAGCTCAACGCCTATGCGGGACAGGCGGCGGGATATCTGCTGGTTGACGGCATCGAACTGAATATGATGGGGATGATACCGACGCCGGGGCCGCTGCTCAATACCCTGCCTGCGCTGGGGGATACGATCCCCTTGATCATTCAGGAAAAAGGCTTTGTGCCCAAGGATATTGCGCAGCAGGACTCGCGCTGGGACGAGACGCACTGGGGTTCTTACGGAGACCTGTGGTTTGCGCACGTGTATGAAACCAATCAGGACCCTAACTCGGTCGATGCGACCAATCCGGTCGGACGCTGGGACTGGGGCCCCTGGTTCTGGCCGGTGTTCCCTGCGCAGTACTCGATTCCTTCCGGCGTGTATGGCGATGTGACCCAGACCCCGGAATCTTTTCTGGATACCGCGATGGTCAACGGCACGGTTTATCCGACCGTGACGGTCGAGCCCAAGCCTTATCGGGTGATGTGGTTGAACGGCAGTAACGACCGCTTCTTCAATCTTGGCTTTTATGTGGCGGATACCACCTCGCCTCAGGCGCTGGCGGTGCAGGCCGATACCGGCGTGCTGGGCACCGAAGTGCCTATGGTGCCGTTTGAACAGGGGGCGGGCGGCTTGCCGACCGCCACCACCTTCCCGATGACGGGGGGGATTATGGGCACAGGCTGGGGCGTGCCTTCAGGTGCGGATCATCCGGCCGGCGTGCCTGATCCTGCCTCTATCGGGCCTGATATCATACAGTTCGGCACCGAAGGCGGCTTCTTGCCCGAGGTGGTGGTGATTCCTTCCACGCCGATGAATTACGAGTACAATCGGCGCAGTGCGACCGTGTTGAGCATGAAGGAGCAGGGCTTGCTGCTGGGTGGCGCGATGCGCGCCGATACGGTGGTGGACTTTACCAACTTCGCCGGCAAGGTGTTGATTCTGTATAACGATGCACCGGCGCCGGCTCCCGCCTTCGATCCGCGCATCGATTACTACACCGGGAATCCTGACTATAGCGGTGCGGGCGGCTCCGAGCCGACCCGTCCTGGCTACGGTCCCAACACGCGCACGCTGATGCGTATCGAAGTGCTGCCTGCACTGGCGGGCCCTCCGTCCAACTGGCGCGGATTGGCCAGTCTGATCTCGGCGTTGCCGGCGGCGTACGCGGCCTCGGGTCAGGAGGCGCCGTTCGTGCCTCAGGCGGCTTATAACTCGGCCTTCGGCACCACCAATACCAATAACTACATCAAGATCAACGCCGGTTCTGCCTTGCAAAACACCATCTTCTTCGCGCCTACCGGCGCGCAGACCATCACCGGCGTGACCATGGCGGACGGCGGCAGCGGCTATACCACCATGCCGACGGTGGTGTTCACTCCACCGCCTGGCTCGACCGGTTCGGGCGCCTCGGCCGTGGTGGGCACCAGTATCGGCGGGATCATCGTCGGTGATCCGGGTGCTGGCTATGTGACACCGCCGACGGTGGTGTTCAGCGGCGGTACCAAGCCTGACGGCACGGCGGTGGACTGGGCGCTGACGCCTAACTACGCCACGGCGACGGCGGTGTTGAATCCGCTGACCGGCGGCATCAAGAGCGTTGCGGTTGCAGCACCGGTACGGGATCCTCAGACCGGACTGGTTTCGACCAATAACTTTAAAACCATGCCGACGGTCACGTTTGCCGGCGGCGGAGCGACCCGTCAGGGGACGGCCACGGCCAAGTCATCCGGCAAGCTGGTGAGCATCACGCTGACCAATCCGGGTACCGGTTATACCGCTACGCCCTTCGTCACCTTTACCGGCAGTCGCGGCAACGGGGCGGCGGCCAATGTCACCACCAATTTGACCACGGTGTTGCCGGTGCGCAACAAGGGGATTCAGGAGTTGTTCGATCCGATCTACGGGCGGATGACCGCAACCTACAGCGTGGAATTGCCGCTCACCACCGCGCTGACCGCGACCACCGTGCCGGTGGCGTATATCGATCCGACCACCGAGTTCATCAAGGACAACGAGACGCAGATCTGGAAGATCACCCACAACGGCGTGGATACCCATCCGGTGCATCTGCATATGATCAATGTGCAGATCATCAACCGCGTGGGTTGGGACGGGATGATGAAGCCGCCGGCAGCCAATGAATTGGGCTGGCGTGAAACGGTGCAGATGAATCCGCTGGAAGATATCTATCTGGCGGTGCGCCCCAAGCGCGAAGTGCTGCCGGGCTTTGGTCTGCCCGAGAGCGTGCATCTGATGGATCCTTCGCAACCCGAAGGATCTGCGCTGAACTTCAGTCAGTTCGACCTGAGCGGTTCTCCCATGCCGCAGGGCGACGGGATACCGGGCAGTCCGACTTATGTGCCGTTTAATCCTAATTTCGGCCGGCCGACTGCGGTTCCGGTGGTAAACGCCTACGAGAATTTCGACAACGAATACACATGGCACTGCCATATTCTGGGTCATGAAGAGTTCGACTTTATGCGTCCGCTGGTGTATCACCCGTTCGACCTGGACTGGATTGCGGGTAGCCCGACGTTCGGTCAGTGGGTGATCCCCGGCACCAATATTCTGGCGGTGCCTGTTGCACCGGCGAATGTGACCGCCACGATCGTTCCGACGGGAGTTCAGGTGCGCTGGACGGATAGTTCGTATTCCGAGTTTCAGTTCAGGATAGAACGGGCGCCGGAATCGGCCCCGGGTTCGGGTGTGCCGGGCGTGTTTGCGCCGGTCTTTACCGCGCTGGCGAATGCGACGCGCTATCTGGATACGACGGCGGTCGCCGGTACGCCGTATTTTTACCGCGTGGCAGCGGTCGGCGCCAAGGGAGAGAGCCTCTCGGCGGTAGCGGGGCTGGTTGTTGCAGCGCCAGCGGCAGCGCCGGTTGCCAGCCTGCTTTCGG